>NZ_VZZJ01000001.1 GCF_008806345.1 Methylobacterium planeticum
TCCAGGCGTACTGGATGTTCGCCGCCGCGACCATGCAGACAACACCCAGAACGATCTGGAGCCAGCGGCCGGCAGCGGGCCGCTGCTCCGCATGAACAGCAGACGACGATGGCATCGGGCGTTTCCTCTTTTCCTGCATTGAGGACCTGAGGCACGCCGTTGTTCTGGGCCCGCCCGGTGACGCAATGCTTGCGGCCGGTCCGGATCACTTCTTGCTGAAGCCTTTATTCCGGGCGCGTCCGAACACATCATTTGGAGCGCCAATCATCTTTGCAACCGATATATTTTCGGCCGTCTCCAAGTTTTCAGGGATTAAAGTCGCGCCCAGGGGCCGAGACGTGCTGCGGTCGGGCTGGCCGGCGGCATTCGGGGTGCCTCAAGCCGCGATCTCGCCGCGCTGCTCCTGCATCGAGGCGAGGGGGGCTTCGAGCCGGCAGACGAGGCCGGACGGTGCGTAATTCAGCCGAACGTCGCCGCCGATCTCGGCCGCGAAGCTGCGCTCGATCAGGCGCGAGCCGAAGCCCTTGCGCGTCGGGGGCGAGAGCACCGGCGGCCCGCCGTGCTCGGTCCAGGTGAGACGGAAGCGGGGATCCTCGGCCTCGTGCACCACGTGCCAGATCAGCTCGACGCCGCCGGTCTCGTTGGACAGGCTTCCGTATTTGGCGGCGTTGGTGGCGAGCTCGTGCAGGGCCAGGGCGAGCGACAGGGCGGGCTGGGCCGCCAGCAGGACGTTCGGTCCGTTCGTCCGGATGCGCGCCTGGCTCGCCTGGCGATGCACGCTCAGGGCACCCTCGATCACGTCCGTGATCGGCGCGGCCGTCCAGCTCGACTGGGTCAGGATGTCGTGCGCCCGGCCGAGCGAGATCAGGCGCGCCGCGAAGGCCTCGCGCGCCTCGTCCGGGTCGGTGGTTCCGCGGAAGGTCTGGCTCGCGATCGCCTGGACCAGAGCCAGGGTGTTCTTGACCCGGTGCTGCAGCTCGCCGGTCAGCAGGCGCTGGCGCTCCTCGGCGCGCTTGCTCTCGCTGATGTCGAGCATGGCGCCGATCATCCGCGTCGCGGCGCCCGCTTCGTTCCGGATGACGTAGCCGCGATCGAGCACCGAGGCGTACTGGCCGTCCGCCCGCAGGAAGCGATACTCGTCCGTCCAGGCTGTGCCGGGCCCGTCGATCACCGCATGGATCGAAGCATCGATGCGGGCCCGATCGTCCGGATGGATGTGGCCGATCCACCAATCGCCGGTCGGCTCCACGGTGCCGAGCGCGTGCCCGTAGGCGGCCTCCAAGGCCTCGTTCCAGAGGACGTGATTGGTCGCGAGGTTCCAATCCCAGATGGCGTCGTTCGTGGCGCGGGCGGCGAGTCTGTAGCGCTCCTCCGTCTCGCGCAAACCCTGCTCGGCGCGCCGGGCTTGCGTGATGTCGCGCACCGTGCCGACGAAGCGCCGGGTCTCGCCGTTGGCGACGATCGCCTGACCGCGGGCCGCGATCCAGCGCTCGATCCCGTCCACCAGGCCGATCGTGCGATACGCGATGTCGAAGGTTCCGCTCCCGGTGGGTTCGAGGGCAGCCTGCACCGCACGGTCGGCCTCCTCCCGATCGTTGGGATGCAGGCCCGCCAGAAAGGTTCCGTAGCTCACCGGGGCTCCCGGCGGCAGGCCGAAGAGTTCGCGCACCCGGTCGTCCCAGCCGAGATCGCCCGTCGTCAGGTCGTAATCGAAGATGCCGATCTCGGTGGCCCGCATCGCGAGCTGCAGCTGCTCCTGGGTCCGAAGCAGTTGCTCCTCGACGCCGCGCCGATCGTGGATGTCGCTGTTGCTGCCGAGCCAGCCGAGCACCGTGCCGTCCTCGCCGCGGAGCGGCTCGGCGCGGAACACGAACCAGCGGTAGCTGCCGTCGAGCCGGCGCAGGCGGGCCTCGACCTCGTAGTGGGCACCGCTCGCCCGGACCTCCGCCCAGGTCCGCTGCAGCGCGTCGACGTCCTCGGGATGGATCATCGCGGTCCATCCGTCCGGCAGCGCCGCCTCGACGGGCTGCCCCGTGAACTCCGCCCAACGGTCGTTGAGGTAGGTGAGGCTGCCGTCCGGGTGAGCCGACCAGATGATCGAGGGCACGAGTTTCGTCAGCGTCGCGTAGCGCTCTTCGGCAACCTTGCGCTCGTGGATGTCGAGGGAAATGCCGATCCAGCTCTGGATCGCGCCCGACGCGTCGCGCAAGGGCTCGCCGCGGGACAGGAACCAGCGGTGCTGACCGTCGCAACCCCGCCGCAACAGCGCCTCGACATCGTAGGACGCGCCCGTCGCCAGCGCACGGGTCCAGGCCTCGCGGAGGCGCGCGCGATGGTCCGGATGGACCACGCCGGTCGCGCTGGCCTCGCTCGTTTCCCCGATGGGCAGTCCCGTATAGGCGTACCAGTATTGGTTGTAGTAGGTGACGGACCCGTGCGCGTCCGCGATCCAGACCACCTGCGGGCTGACCTCCACCAGCGAGCGGAACCGCTGCTCGCTCGCCTCGAGGACGGCCTCGGCATCGCGCGCCTCGGTCCGATCGCGCAGGATCTTCACGAAGCCGGTGATCGCCCCGTCCTCGTCGCGAAGCGGCGTCATCTGCCCGGCCGACCAGAATTGCGTGCCGTCCCGGCGCAGGAGCCAGCGCTCGTTCGGCGCGCTGCCGGTCTCCAGGGCGCGGGCCATCTCGGCCTCGAGACGCGCGTCGGCGCGATCCTCCGGGACGGAGAGGGCCTCGGCGCTGCGGCCGAGGATGTCGTCGGCGTGCCATCCCAGGATCCGGCGCGCACCCTCGTTCCAGCTCGTGACGAGGCCGGCCCGGTCCGTGGCGATGATCGCGTAATCCGTCGCGCTGTCGAGGATCTGCCCGTGGACGCGGCGCTCCTCGCGCTGGGTCCGCAGGGCCCGGCGCAGCTCCATCTGGGCCATGGTCTGGCGCGCGAGCCGCGTCAGGGTGTTGCGTTGCCGCTCGGTCAGCTCGCGCGGCGCGGTATCGAGGACGCAGACGGTCCCGACCCTGTGCCCGTCCTGTGTCTTCAGCACGGCCCCCGCGTAGAAGCGCAGCCCCGGCTCGCCGGTGACCAGCGGGTTTCCCTGGAAGCGCGGGTCGAGGGTCGCGTCGGGAACGTACAGGAAATCGTTCTGCAGGATGGCCTGCCGGCAGAACGAGGTTTCGAGGGGCGTTCCGCGCACCCCGAGGCCGACCTCGGCCTTGAAGAATTGACGGCCGTCGCCGATCAGGTTCACCACCGCGATCGGGGTGCCGCAGATCTCGGCCGCGAGTTCAGCGATGTCGTCGAAATCTTGCTCGCGCGGCGTATCGAGGAGCCGATATCGTGCGAGCGCGTTCAGCCGCGCGGCTTCATCTGCAGGCGTTCGTTCGCTGCTCATCGTACAGACAGGCTTGGCGCATCGGGTTTGTTCCGTGACACAACCGCGATGGCGGCGAAAGTGGGGCACTCGGGCGGACCCGCGTGATGGTCACGGCGCAGGCTCGGGGCGATGCGGCCTCGCGGGCGCGGTCCCGGGTGCCCTGGCGCGGACAGTCCCGGACGGCGCCGCGCCCGCAGGAGCGGACGAGGGCGGGGCTGCGCCCCGGGACGGGCCCTAGCGATAATCGGTCGGAGTGAGGCCGTGGCGCGCGATCTTGTCGTAGAGGGTCTTGCGCGGCGTGCCGAGGGCTTCGGCGGCGAGGCGAACATCCCCGCCCGCCATGACGAGCTCGTCGCGGATGAGGCCGCGCTCGAAGCGGTCCACCTGTTCGGCGAGGCTGAGGCCCGGCGCAGGCTCGGCGGCGGGCCGGCCCTCCGGCGCGAAGCCGAGGGCGCAGCGCTCGGCGTAATGGTCGAGTTCGCGCACGTTGCCCGGCCAGCCGTGGCGCAGGAGATGGTCGCGCATCGCCGGCGTCACCGGCGGGGGCTCGCGGTTGAAGCGGGCGGCGGCGCGGGTCAGGAAGTGCTGGAACAGCAGCATCACGTCCTCGCGCCGGTCGCGGAGCGGCGGGATCGCGATCGTGATTACGTTGAGGCGATGGAAGAGATCGTCCCGGAAGGTGCCCTGCGCCGCCGCCTGACCGAGATCGACCTTGGTGGCGGCCACGACCCGCATGTCGATGGCCCGGACCTCGTTGGTGCCGAGCGGTTCCACCGATCGCTCTTGGAGGACGCGCAGGAGCTTGACCTGGAGCGCCAGCGGCATGCTCTCGATCTCGTCGAGGAACAAGGTGCCGCCGTGGGCGTGCTCGATGCGGCCGATCCGGCGCTTGAGCGCGCCCGTGAAGGCCCCGGCCTCGTGCCCGAACAGCTCGCTCTCGACGACGCTGTCGGGGAGGGCGCCGCAATTCATCGCCACGAAGTTCTTGCCCGCGCGCCGGCTCCAGCGGTGCAGCGCGTTGGCCACCACCTCCTTGCCCGATCCGGTTTCCCCGAGCACGAGCACATCGATATCCGCGCCCGCGACCTCGCGCACGAGCCGGCGCAGGCGCACGATCTCCGGGGAGACGCCGAGGAAGGCCGGGTCGGCCTCGACCGCGGCGTCGAGGCGGGCGCGCAGCCGCCGGTTCTCGGTGGCGAGCTGGCGCCGGTCGAGGGCGCGCCGGACCGAGGCCACGAGGGCGTCGGCCGGGTAGGGCTTGGCCAGGAAATCGTAGGCGCCATCCCGGATGGCGCCGACCGCCATCGGGATGTCGCCGTGTCCGGTGATCAGGATGACGGGCAGGTCGGGATCGGCCCGGGCGATGCGCTCGAACAGGGCGAGGCCGTCGAGATCGGGCAGGCGCACGTCGCTGACGACGACCCCCGGCGGGTCGGCGAGGATCGACGCCAGGGCCGGCTCGGCGGCCGGGAAGACCTCGACGAAAAATCCGTCGAGTTCGAGGCTCTGCCGGTTGGCGCGGCGGACATCCTCCTCGTCGTCGACGAAGACGATCCGCTGGGATCGATCCTGCGCCGCCTCTCCGGAACCGCTCACGCCATCGTCTCCGTTCGTGCGCCCGCCGCCTGCACCGGCGCGCGGGCGAGTTCCATGCGGAAGACGCTGCCCCCGGCCTCGCCCTCCGACACCGTCAGATGCCCTCCGCAATCCTCGACGATCCCGCGGGCGATGGCGAGGCCGAGCCCGAGCCCGTCGGGCTTCGTGGTGAAGAAGGCATCGAAGATCTGGGCCCGGTTCGCCTCCGCGATGCCCGGGCCGTTGTCGCCGACCGCGATCGCCACGCTCGCGCCGAGGTCCGTGACGGTCACGCCGACGCGGGGAGCCGGCCGGCCGCCGACCGCGTCGAGGGCGTTCTGAAGCAGGTTCACGAGCACCTGCTCGAGCCGCGGCCCATCCCCGAGCACGGCAAGGTCCGGGGCAGGGCTGTCCATCTCCAGCGCGATGCCGCTCTCCCGCGCCCGCGCCTCGACGAGTTCGAGGCTGTTGCGCAGGATCTCGGCGATCCGCACCGGCTCGCGGCGGCCGGAGGCGCGGCGGGCGAAGCCCTTCAGCTGGCGCGTCAGGGTGCCGATGCGCTCGGTGAGGCGGCCGATCGCCGAGACGTTCTCGGCCGCATCCTCGACCCGCCCACGCCGCATCAGGATCGCGGTGTTGTCGGCGTAGGAGCGAATCGCCGCCAGGGGCTGGTTGATCTCGTGGGCCATGCTGGCGGCGAACTGGCCGAGCGCCGCGAGGCGCTCCGCCTGCGCCAGCTCGCGCCCGAGGCGCTCGCGCTCCGCCTCGGAGCGCCGCCGCTCCTCGACCTCGTCCCGCAATTGCCGGTTGGCATCGCTGAGCGCGCGGGTCCGCTCGCGCACGCGCGCTTCGAGTTCGGCGCGCTGGGCCGCGGCCTGC
This sequence comes from Methylobacterium planeticum, assembly GCF_008806345.1. GTDB lineage: Bacteria > Pseudomonadota > Alphaproteobacteria > Rhizobiales > Beijerinckiaceae > Methylobacterium > Methylobacterium planeticum. The sequence continues at coordinate 5,828 of NZ_VZZJ01000001.1, forward strand.
GCCAGCCGCGCCCGCACCCGGGCCCGGCGGTTCGCCAGCGCGGCGAGGCCGAAGCCGGCGAGGCCCGCCCCGAGCAGGGCGATGATCTGGGCCTGGAGGCGCTCCCGGTCCACCGCCGCGCCGACCGGGGTTAGGGTCTGAAGCTGCCAATCGGTCCCCGGAATCGGCGCGCCGAGGAGGAGGGCGGGGCGGGCCGGCAGGGCGCCGTTGCCGACGCGCACCAGATCCGGGCTGCCCTCGACGGGGTGGATCGGCACGGCGGAGAGGGGCGCATCGCCGAATTCCAGGCTCTCGCGGATGCGTGCGCGCTCCTCGGACGCGACCGGCCGCAGGCTGCGAAAACGCCAGTCCGGGTTGCTCGCGACGAGCACGATGCCGCGCGGGTCGGAGACGAAGGCGACCTCGCGCCCGGTCCGCCAGGCCTCCTCGACGGCATCGAACTCGATCTTCACCACCACCACGCCGCGCGCGTCCGGGAGCCGGCGGGTCAGGTAGAGCCCCGGCCGCCCGCTGATCGTCCCGAGGGCGAATTGCGAGCCCGAGCCCTCGGTGAGGGCCTTCCGGAAGTAGGGCCGGAACGCGTAGTTCTGGCCGATGAAGCTGCGGGCCTCGCCGGCATTGCTGGCCGCCACCGTGACGCCGTCCGCAGCCACCACGTAGATCACCGCCGCGCCGGTCGCGGCCGCGACCTGCGCCAGGCGTCCGTTGACGCGCTCGGCCAGTCCGGCGGCCGGGGAGGGGGCCGGGGCCAGGAGGGCGGCGATCTCCGGATCGGCCGCGAGCGCCAGGGGCAGGGCGCTCTGGCGCTGCATCTCGGCCCGCAGCGCCCCGACCTGAAGGCCGAGGGTCGTCTCGGCCGAGCGGCGCAGGTCCGCGAGCGCCCAGCGCTCCGCGACGCGCCCCGCCCCCCAGATCACCGCGAGGACGAGGAGGCCGCACACCAGGGCAGCCAAGCCGCCTTGCCAGCGGCGGGGGCCGCCGCTCGGGCCCGCGGGCACGGGCTCACGTCGAACGGGGAAATCCGGATCCATTCCGGGCGGCTCCCTCATGGCCCGTGATCCCGTGCGGATTCCCGGACAGGTTCCGCCCGTCCCGTGCGGCCTGCCGCCAAGCACCTTCGGGATCGCCAGCGTCTCATTCCGGAAAATCTCGCAGTTTCAATGACTTAAAAATTTGCTCGCCACGTCCCGGACTTGGCACACCGGTTGCCATTCCCGCACCGTAACGCAGCCCTGCACCCGCCGCAGGTCTGCCAGCCCCCGAGGGTCAACAGCAAGTGTGGACGTCGCGCGCAGCCGTTCGGCCGCCGGGACACGAGCCACCCCGTCTCACCCGGAACCGCAGGGAAACGCCATGAACGCCGTACCATCCCCACTCACCGCGCCGCACCCGCCGCGCCCGCCGAAGCCCCTCTACCGAACGCTGTATTTCCAGGTGCTGGTGGCGGTCGCGGTCGGCATCCTCCTCGGACATCTCTATCCGCAGCTCGGCGCGGACATGAAGCCGCTCGGCGACGCCTTCATCAAGCTCGTCAAGATGATCATCGCGCCGGTGATCTTCCTCACGGTGGTCTCCGGAATCGCGGGCATGACCAACCTCGAGAAGGTCGGCCGCGTCGGCGGCAAGGCGCTGCTATACTTCCTCACCTTCTCGACCCTCGCCCTCATCGTTGGGCTCATCGTCGCGAACGTGCTGCAGCCCGGCAACGGCCTCCACATCGATCCGAAGTCCCTCGATCCGAAGGCCATCGCGACCTACGCGGGCAAGGCCAAGGAGCAGAGCATCGTCGACTTCCTGATGAACATCATCCCGGCGACGGCGGTCGGCGCCTTCGCGGGCGGCGAGATCCTTCAGGTGCTGTTCTTCTCGGTGCTGTTCGGCTTCGGCCTCGCCTTCATGGGCGAGCGCGGCAAGCCGGTGCTCGACATCGTCAAGGTGCTGTCCGAGGCCGTCTTCGGCATCGTGAACATCATCATGAAGGTCGCGCCGATCGGCGCCTTCGGCGCCATGGCCTTCACCATCGGCAAGTACGGGATCAGCTCGCTCGCCAACCTCGCCTACCTGGTCGGCGCCTTCTACCTCACCTCGGCGATCTTCGTCTTCGTCGTGCTGGGCGCGGTCGCCCGCTACAACGGCTTCTCGATCGTGCGGCTGATCCGCTACATCAAGGAGGAACTGCTCCTCGTCCTCGGCACGTCGTCCTCGGAATCGGCGCTGCCCTCGCTCATCGACAAGATGGAGCGGGCGGGCTGCTCGCGGCCCGTCGTCGGCCTCGTCGTGCCCACCGGCTACTCGTTCAATCTCGACGGCACCAACATCTACATGACGATGGCGGCGCTGTTCATCGCCCAGGCCACCGACACCCCGCTCTCGCTCGGCGAGCAGGCGCTCCTGCTCCTCGTCGCGATGCTCTCGTCGAAGGGCGCGGCCGGGGTCACGGGCTCCGGCTTCATCACCCTGGCGGCGACGCTCGCCGTGGTGCCCTCCGTGCCGGTCGTCGGCATGGCACTGATCCTCGGCATCGACCGCTTCATGTCGGAATGCCGCGCGCTGACGAACTTCATCGGCAACGCGGTGGCCTGCATCGTGGTCGCCCGCTGGGAGGGCGAGGTCGACGAGGCCAAGCTCGCCGCAGCCCTGGCCGGCAAGCCCGAGCCCCTCGCGGTCCCGGCGCTCCAGCCCGCCGAGTAGGCCGCGTCCCGCGATGCCTTGGGAGCCGCGCGTGCCGCAGGGCCGGCGCGGCTCCTTCGCGTTTCCTCCCCGCGTTTCCTCCCCGCGTTTCTTCCAAGGCCTCGGCGTCAGCGAAGGTAGATCACGCTGTAGAGGGTCCGCTTCAGCTCGTCCTCCGTGAGCCAGATGCGCCCGTGGTGGCAGCGCTCGCGGATCCCGGCCCGCATCCGGGTGCAGTACTCGCCGGTGTTGTCCTGGACGAGATACTGGCAGGTTCCCCCGCTCCGCCGGCGGGCGATGACCGTGCTCGAATGATCGGCGGCGAGGTCGGGATCGGACGGGTCGCGATCCTGCAGGATGTACCAGCTGTAGCCGATGGTCGGCGCCCGGCGGTGCGCCAGGGCGTAGTCGACGATTGCCAGCATGCGCGTGACATCCCGGCTCCCCGGAGGACGTCCCGCCTCCAGCATCTCCATGAACTCGTGCTGGTTGGCCGCGACCCGGTAGGAGACCGGGAGCAGCGGGACGGGCAGGGATTGCCTGCGGCAGCGCGCTTCCACGTGCCGGAGCCAGGCTGCGTTGAACGCGTCGGCGCGCCGGCTTCGCAGCTTGTGGACCGTGCCCAGGAGACTTGCGTAGCTGATGCGCGGTGCCCGGACCGCGCTGCTGAAGCGCAGGGCCGCGAAGTAGCGCAGGAAGTGGGCATAGCCCTCGTGCGAGGGCAGGTCGCGCTCCTCGCACAGGCCGCCGAGATTGTAGAGGAGGGCCGCCGCGGCCTCCTCGCCGCCTTCCAGCTTGTCGAAAAAGGGGTGCAGGTGCGCATTCCCTTCCCGGGCGATGTCGGTCGCGTTGCGGCTCCAGGCGATGTCCGCGCGATGGCGCGGATGCGCCCGGAGATGGGCCCGCAGCGCGGGGTTCCGGATCTCCGGCAGGCGATCGGGATCGGCGAAGTAGAATTTCGTCGCGACATCGAGGGGCGAGACCACGCGGCCGACCCGCTGCGAGATCATGTCGGCGGTGGCGTAGGCGAAGCAGATCGCGCTCTCACCCTGGCCCGCCGGGATCTCGGAGGGCTTCGGCGAGATCCGGTTGCTGCCGGGCAGCGCGTGGGTTCCTGGCGGCATCCGGATGCGCAGCGGGCGGCAGGCGGCGTCCCGGGCATAATGCGCCCTCGCGGGCAGGAAACCCGGATCGAAGGATCCCTGTGCGGACGCGGGTTCCGCCGCCGGGACCAGGAGCAGAGCCGCCGATGCCGCGCACCACGAAAGCGCGCGCGCCCCAATCGCCTGCCTGACCATGCCTCGATCGTCCCCCCGTCCGCCGGGGGTATAGTGAGTTCAGATTGTGTTCGTCGAGGGCAGTTCCCGCAAGGGGTGCTCAGGCCGTCGAGCCCATCAGGTACCAGACCGCGAGGTCGTCGGGCGCGAGGGCGTGGCGGCGCCGCTTCGTCATCGGCGCCACGGCTTTCAGGAGGCGGTCCAACGCGGTTCGGGCCGCCTCGATCCGCTCCGGGGCGGGATCGAGGGACGCCCGGCACAGGGCGTCGGCGGCCTGATCCCACAATGCGCTGCGCGATCCGTCGCGCACCTCGATCAGTCCGTAGCCGTAGATCGCCGCCAGGCCTTCCGCGACGCTCGCGATCCTGCGGTTCCCGAGATCGGGACGGCGGGGATCGACCGGTGCGGTCAGCGGCTTGTCGAAAGCATCCGGGGACAGGGCACACTCCTCAACGCTGCATCGCCCGGCCGAACTCGGCCCGGCATCGGAGCTAGCGCCCCGGGCGCGCGCCAGACAGAGCGCCATCCGGAAAGGAGTTTTCGCCGGAACGGAGGAACCGCGACGACGGCTGTCGGCGAGGGGACCGGCCTCGACCGTCGCGCGGGCCAGCCGATCCGCCCCGGCGCGACGATGTGCAGCCCCGGTCTCAATCGCCTGGACCGTCCTGATCCCCGCCCGCGCGGCTTGAGACCGGAGCGTCCTCGCCCGGCGGCGCTTCGAGCGGCGACGGGTGCGCCTCCGCGCCGACCGCCATGTCGGGCGGGGCCGGGCTCGGGCCCGGTGCCGCCTTCTGGGGCGGGGCCTTCAGGTGCAGGAAGCTCCGGTCGCCGGTCGCCGCCTCGGCCACGAGGGCGATCGCATCGAGAAGATCCGCGACGCCCTGGGCGCGCGGCGCCGCGACGGAGGCCCGGGCGATCCGGTCCGGGTCGATCCGGCGGGCCGTGGTGCGGCCGGCCAGAAGCTGCGCTTCGGTGAGTGCGTCGAAGTCGCGACGGGGGCGGCGCGGCATGGATCGTTCCAGATTTGTTCCATTCAGAGAATAGCGTGCGCAAGCGTGGCCGCAAGCGTTTCGAGGCGTCGACGGCCCATCCGGACCGCGCTTTTTCCGTGCGGTGGCCCGGACTATCCCGCCGTGCCGGACGTCCTATGATCACCGAAACACACCGGAACGTCCGCCCTATGGCCCTGACCCGCCGCAGCTTCTTCGCCTGCGCCTGCTGCGCGCCCCTCGGCGGTCTCGCGGCGCTCCACGCCGGGCCGGCGCGCGCCGCCGGCGGCACGCGCACGGACCTGACCCCGGATCAGGCCCTGGAGCTCCTGAAGGAGGGGAACCGGAACTTCATCACCGACGCACCGTTCCGGCGCCAGACCACTGACCGCGAGCGCCGCATCGAGATCGCGCGCGGCCAGACGCCCTTCGTGGTTCTGGTCGGATGCTCCGACAGCCGCGTCCCGCCCGAACTCCTGTTCGGCCGCGGTCTCGGCGAACTCTTCATCGTGCGCAATGCCGGGAACACCGTCGACACCACCGCGCTCGGCTCGATTGAGTACGGTGTCGCCGAACTCGGCGTGCCGCTCATCGTCGTTCTCGGCCATGAGAAATGCGGTGCCGTCCAGGCCGCCATCCAGGTCGTGAAGGAGAACACCGTCTTTCCCGGCAGCATCGGCCGTATGGTCGAGCCGATCGTTCCCGCGGTCCTGCGGGCCCAGGGGCAGGAGGGAGACCTCGTCGACAACGCCGTTCGGGAAAATGTCCGCCGGACGGTCCATCGTCTGCGCACCGCCGAGGCTCTGCTGATCGATCCCATCAAGGCGCGCAGGCTGAAGATCGTCGGCGCTCGCTACGACCTCGACGATGGCAGCGTGGACTTCTTCGACGAGGCCTGAGCCTCGCCTGCAGCCGACCGCCTTCGGGACTCGGCTCTCACCAGCTTCGGCGCGAACCCGCGCAGCAGGCGCTGAATCTGATCCTCGTGGACAAGCTCGGCCGCGCGCGTGGCGGCGTACCAGCGCCGGCCGTGCTGGAGCATTGTCGCTTCGGCGTCGGCATGGTTCAGGCCTATCTCTACACGGAGGTCGAGAACACGATCCGCGTTCGCCGGGCTCGGGATCGGACGCCGCTCACCTGGAAGGGCCGGCGGCGCGGGCCGAGCCGCACAGAATACGAGTGCGCCATCTCGCGGGTTTTGGGTGATGTGCTCTTCACCCTCGTCCAGCCCGACCGGCACCTGCAGAAGATCCGCTATCGGGTCACGCATTCAGGCGCCGTCTGGGACGTGGACGTGTTCGGAGGGAAATTATCAGGGCTCATTCTCGCGGAGATCGAGCGCGCGCGAGGATCAAGCGATCACGCTCCCACTCTGGACCGGGCGCGAGGTGACGGCCGACCCAGCATACCGGAATTCGCGCCTCGCCGCGCAAGGCGGCAAGGTGATGCCGCGCGCGGCCTGAGCGACGCTGCGGATCGCCGCCCCCGTCGGGGTTGTCCGGTCAGCGGGACGGAAGCGGTCCGGCAAAGATGGCCTGCGCCGTCAGGGGCGCCCAACGATCCATCGAATCGTTCAGATCGCCGCTCTGGCGCCAATCCTCGACGCTTCGGCCGGTGATCTTCGCGACGTAGTCCCGCGTCTCCTTCGGCAGTGATCCGCGCCCGGAGATCCAGTCGCGCACGCGCTGCGGGCCGGCATTGTAGGCGGCGGCCGCGAATCCGAGATTGCCGAAGCGGGCGCGATATTCCTTGAGCAGCTCCGCCGATTTCGGGATTGCCTCGAAGGGGTTGAACGGGTCGGCGAGACCGCGCTCGCTCGCCGTTGCGGGCATGAACTGGGCGACCCCCAGGGCTCCGGCCCGGCTCACCGCCTGATGGTTGAGGCCGCTCTCCTGGTGCAGGAGCTTCGACAGGAAGCCGACCGGCAATCCGTTGATCACGGCGGAATGGTCGATGAACTCCGCCATGCGCTGCCGGTCGCCGAAGAAGGCCCGCGACCAGGCCTCCTCGATCGTCCGGAATTCCGAGGGCTCGAGCCGCATCGGGCTGTCCGCGGACGCCACCTGCCGCGCATAGGCGTGGACCGGTCCGCCGACCATCGTGGCGGCGACGATCCGGGGCGTCGACGCCGCCGAGAGGTCCGTATCCCGGTGCGCGGTCGGACCGCGCTCGCCCCTCGCTTCGTGCGCGGTCGTGACGGGATCGAGTACGAGCGCGGCCGCGGCCAGGATCGAGAGGGACAGCGCCCGGTGCGCGACCGCCCGATAGGCTGCCCGCCTGAACGCGCGCCGGGTCACGGACGCGCGGTACTCCCGCACGCTTGTCTGTCGGAGGTGCATGGTCTCGCCGGCACGGGCGACGTTCGAGCGTCGTCGGTGAGTTGCATGCCGACCGGAGGACGATCGACATTGTCGGTGCAAATCCTCGCATGGCGAAGACTTGGTCTCAAGGCTGATCGGCCGACATTGTGAAGATCCAGTGTTTGTACCGTTCAGGACGAAACCAATCCTGAAGCTTGTCGGCCACCGCCGATTTGCCCCGGGACGCCTCGGCGTCGCGTGGAACAGCGCGCCGATCCTGTGGCCGAACGATCACAGGCGCCGCGGAAATGGGTTTGTGGCAGGCGCCGGCCTTATTCCGTCCACGCGACGCTGCGCAGGCTGGCTTCGATCCGGGGCAAACCAGTGAGCGCGTCATGTCTGCTTCACCCACTGCTTCCAGCGCGTCGTGCGCAGACGAGCGATCCCTCGACGGGCCGGCGGCCCAGGATCTCGATCGGCAGGCCGTCGCGCGCGTGATCCGGGGCGTCACCTTCGCGCTCGGGGAGACCTATTCCCTCTCTCCGAACGAGGCGCTCCCCGAGGAATTCGATCCGCTGATCCAGCGCCTGCTGGTCGGCCCCCTCAGTCGCCCGCGGCGTTCTCCCCGGCGAAAGGCTGCTTGATGTCGGCAACCCATTACTCCTTGGATAACAGCAACATCGTCCGGCTTCCGGCGCGCGCCGCCGATGTCGAGCCCGATGAGAACATCGCCTCGATCATCGCCGTGCTGCAGGAGCAGCTGAACCTCGCGCGCGAGGGCAAGCTGCGGTCGGTGGCGGTCGTGTCGGTGACGGCGGATGGCGGGTCGGTCGGCACGCAATGGTCGTGCACGAATGGCGACATCGTCAGCCTCATCGGCAAGCTCAGCGTGCTGAGCCACGATCTGATGGCCTCGCGCGAGTAGGAAACCCGGCGCCGGAGCGCCGGATTCCATGGAAGAAATCATGAACGATTCCGCCAGAACCCCGCTTCCGGGGCGCGGCGCCTCGTTCAACCCGCCGGACCCGGCGCGGCTCGGGTCAGCGCAGGCCGCCGGAGGCGACGATGACCTCGCCGGTGAGCCAGCCCGAATCGGCCGAGGCCAGGAAGACCGCGATCGGGGCGATGTCCTGCGGCTGGCCGAGGCGCCCGAGGGGCGTCTTCGACACCATGTCGCGCTCCATCTCCGAGCCGATCAGGCCGAGATCGTGGACGCCCTCGGTCTCGACGCCGCCCGGCGCGATGGTGTTGATCCGGATCCTGCGCGGCCCGAGCTCCTTCGAGAGCACCCGGGTGATCGAATCGACCGCCGCCTTGGTGGCCGTGTAGACGGCGGTGGCCGGCAGGGCGACCTGGGTCGCGGCCGAGCCGATATTGATGATGCTGCCGCCCTCGGGGCCGAAGGCCGCGACGGCCTGCTGGGTCGCGAGGAGCAGGCCCTTCACGTTCGTGCCGAATTGCCGGTCGAATTCGTCCTCCGCGAAATCCTCGATCGGGGCGAAGCGGTAGACGCCCGCGTTGTTGACCAGGATGTCGACGGCGCCGAAGGCCGCCTTGGTCTCGGCGAACAGGCGCTCGACATCCGCCCGCCGGGCGACGTCGGCCTGGACCGCGACGGCCCGGCCGCCGGCCTCCGTGATCGCGCGGACGACGCGGTCGGCGCCCTCGCGGCTCGCGGCGTAGTTGACGACCACCGCGGCGCCCTCGGCCGCGAAGGCCTTGGCGATGCCCGCGCCGATGCCCTTCGAGGCACCCGTGACCACCGCGACCTTACCGTTCAGCTTGCTCATACGACGTCTCCCGAGGTTGCCCCCCGGCCAAACAGTTAGACACTCATCGAAGTATCGCCTGTGCGCTTCGGCACCGCGACGTCCGGCTCAGATCTCGGCGAGCCGCGCCCGGTAGGCGTCGAGGATCGCGCGCCGGAGCACCAGCCGGGCGGAGCGGCCCTCGCGCCGGATCTCGATCAGTCCCGCGGTCTCGAGGGCCTTGATGTGGTGGGAGATCGTCGCGGCGCTGACGCACTGGGTGTCGTGCAGGGCGCCGCAGGGCATGTCGCCGCCGCCGGAGGCGATCTGCTTCAGGATCTCGTAGCGCCGGGGCTCCGCCAAAGCACGGGCGATGTTGGAGAATTCCGTGTCGGTCAGGCTCATCGGGGCAACTCTCTGCGCATGACGGTCGGCGCGCCCGCGCCGGCCCGGGGATCCGGGCGTCGGTCGGGATCGCGCGCGGCCGTGGGCGCGTCCGGGCGCGTCATCGAACCCTCGCGCCCGGGAGACTTCGCGCCCGGTCGCGTCCCGGTCCGGGGGCATGGTTCGGTCCGGTCGCTCCGGAACTCACGCCGCGTCCCCCGGATCCGCGGCCGACAGGCCCGCCGCCATCGCGCGGATCAGGGTCTCGAGCTGCTGCCGGACCACGTCGTGCGACAGCGGCATCAGCCGCGCGTCGAGACCCAGGATGACGATCCCGTGCGTCGCCGAGAACAGGGTCCGGGACAGCAGCGCGCAGGCGGCCGGCGACAGGTCCGGCCGCAGCACCCGGAGCGGCGCCTCGATGAAGCGGAACAGGCGCGCCTGCTCGACGAGGTACCAGTCCGGCGGCGGTGCCCCGTCCTGCGGCTGGTGCTGGAACAGGGCGCGCCAGCGCAAGGGGTTGGCGCGGGCGAAATCGAGATAGGCGAGGCCGATCCGCACGAGCTCGCCCGTGGCCGCGCCGGCATCCGGCAGGGGGGCGAGCCGGTCTTCCGGGCCGAGGGCACCCTCGAAGGCCGCGAGGGTGCGCAGGTTCACGCGCTGGATCAGCGCGTCGAGGTCCGGGAAGGCCGTGTAGATGGCGCCGAGGGCGCAGCCCACCGTTTTGGCGAGGTCGCGGGCGCGCAGGCCCGGCAGCCCATGCGCGGCGATCGCCGCCTCCGCGGCCCCGATCAGTGCCGCGCGCACCTCGGCGCGGCGGGCCTCGGTCGCCGTCACGGGGCGGCGCCCCGATCTTTGCACGACGTGCAAAAAAACACTTGAACGATGTTCATGGATCTGCGATGCCAAGGTGGTGAACGTTGTTCATAGAACGGGAGCCCAACCATGCTCAAGGTTTTTCGGATCCTCGCCCGCGGTGCCGCCGCGCGGGCTACGGAAGAACTCATCGACCAGAACGCCCTCCTGATCCTCGACCAGCAGATCCGCGAGACCCGCGCCGCCCTCGAGCGCAGCCGCCGGGCGCTGGCGGTGGCGATCGCGGGGGACCGGGCCGAGGCGCGCCGGGGCGATGCCGCCGAGGCCCGGGCGCAGGACCTCGAGGCGCGGGCCGTCGCGGCGCTCGGCGCCGGCCGCGAGGATCTCGCCGCCGAGGCCGCCGCCGCGATCGCCGAGCTCGAGGGCGAGCACGACGCGATCCGGGCCGCCCGCGCCCGGTTCGAGGCCGAGATCGGCCGCATCCGCGCGGTGGTGGCCGATGCGAGCCGCCGGCAGGCGGAACTGGAGCGCGGCCGCCGCGTCGCCGCCGCCGGCGAGGCCGTGCGCCGCCTCGGCGCCGGGACCCGCCCGCAGGATGCCGCGACCCTCCGCGAGGCGGAGGCGACCCTGGCGCGCTTGCGCGACCTCCAGGCCGAGGCGGCCGACACCGAGGCGGCTTTGGCCGAGGCCGAGCCCGGCGCCGACATCGCCGAGCGCCTGGAGCGGGCGGGCTTCGGCGCGCCGACCCGCCCGAGCCAGGCGGCGATCCTCGAGCGGCTGCGCCGCAAGGCCGGCCTCGATCGGGCCGCTGCCGTCTGACACCGCGACCGAATCGGACCTCCTCCCCTTCGACACGGAGAACACGCCATGACCAACGAGACCGCACAGCATTCCGGCGCCTGGGTCAGCTTCACCTACGCGTCCTTCGTCGGGTCCGCCGCCATGGTCGGCCTCGGCATCCTGTTCATGCCGATCGATATCTGGCTCAAGGGCTACCTCGCCATGGGCGTGGTGATGCTCGTCCAGTCCTGCGTCACGATGACGAAGACCGTGCGCGACGTCCACGAGGGCAAGCGCATGGTCAACCGGATCGAGGATGCCCGCACCGAGCGCCTGCTGATGTCGGTCACCAAGGACTGAGCGGAGCCGCCCGGGGGGGACCCTCGCCGGCGCCGCCGCGACGGTTCGGGCGGCTTCCACGAAGAACAGCGCCGCGCAAAGCGCGGCGCTGTTCTTGCTCCACTGCAATCGATCGCCCCCGGCCTTCGGGCGAAATGTGCGATCTCAGACAATCGGGGAAACCGGGGGTGTAATAGCGCGATATCGGAGTAGTGTCTTCAGCAACAAAACTTCCGCCCTTTCGCGTGCAGTCCTGAAAATGTTGGATCAGCGTTCGTGGTCTTCAGCGCTCAGGTCGGGACCGAAAGGGTTCGATGCTGCGCGACTTCTATCACGAAGCGATCCGCCCAAGAGATTCGCAGCTTCGATGATGGTCTCGCGTCAGGCTGGATCGATCGCGCCCGAATGACCGGTTGAAGCCATCGGTCGTTCCGGCGCCTCGGCCGAAATCCGACATGGGCGCCCTGTCGGAGGCGCTGGACCGGTCCCGATCCAAGACTGAGCATCATGATCTCGAGCAAGGCCTCCTCGATCCTGGGTCACGGCGTTCGTTCGATGAGGCCGGCGCTCGTCACGGCGCTGGTCTTCGGGCTGTTCATCAACGTCCTGCTGCTGGCCAGCCCGCTCTACATGCTGCAGATCTACGATCGGGTCCTGGCGAGCCGCAACGAGGTGACGCTGGTCGGCCTGACCGTGATCGTCGCCGTCGCGCTCCTCGTCTGCGCCGTCCTGGAAATGCTGCGCTCGCGCATCCTCGTGCGCGGCGGCCTCGCCTTCGACCGCCGGATCGCGGAGCCGATCTTCGGCGCGGTGCATCGCGGCCACCTGCTGCGCCCCGAGGCCGGGCACGGCAGCGCCCTGCGCGACATCGATACGGTCCGGGAGTTCCTGACGGGGCCGGGGCTGCTCGCCTTCTGCGACGCGCCCTGGGCCCCGATCTTCCTGTGCATCTGCTTCCTGCTCCACCCGTGGTTCGGCTGGATGATCGCGGCCGGCGGCGGCGCCATCCTGAGCCTCGCTCTCCTCAACGAGTGCGCGACGCGCACTGCCCTGGCGCGGGCCTCCCGGGCCGGGAACGCGGCCGGAACCTGCGCCCAGGCGGCCCTCCGCAACGGCGAGGTCATTCAGGCGATGGGGATGCTCGCCGCCTTCCGGGCCCTCTGGAACGGGCGCCACCGCGACGTCCTGGTCTCCCAGGCCCGCGCCAGCGACCGCTCCGGCCTCATCGTCGCCCTGTCGAAGTTCATCCGCATGTTCTTGCAGATGATGATCCTCTGCCTCGGCGCCTACCTGGCGATCCAGCGGGAGATCACCCCCGGCTCGATGATCGCCGCGTCGATCCTCGGCGGCCGTGCCCTGGCGCCGGTCGAGGTGCTGGTGGCGAACTGGCGCAGCTTCGCGGCGGCCCGGATCAGCTACGCCCGGCTGAAGCAGCTCGATGCGGTGGCCGCCCCCCCGGTCGAGCGGATCGCGCTGCCGCGGCCCCGCGGCGAGATCGAGGCCGAGAACCTCTTCGCGGCGGCGCCCGGCCAGCGCAGCCCGGTCCTGCGCGGGATCAGCTTCCGCCTGGCGCCCGGCACGGTCCTGGGCGTCGTCGGGCCGAGCGCCGCCGGCAAGTCGAGCCTCGCCCGGGCGATGACCGGGGTCTGGCCGCTGCAGCGGGGCACCGTGCGCATCGACGGGGCGGACCTCGCGCACTGGGATCCGCAGGCCCTCGGGCGCCATCTCGGCTACCTGCCGCAGGATGTGGAGCTGTTCGCCGGCACGGTCGCGCAGAACATCGCCCGCTTCCAGGATCTCGATGCCGAAGCCGTGATCGCGGTGGCCGAGGCGGCGGGGTGCCACACCATGATCCAGGAGCTCGCCGACGGTTACAACACGCAGATCGGCGCGGGCGGCTACGTCCTGTCGGGCGGGCAGCGGCAGCGCATCGCCCTCGCCCGGGCCATGTACGGAGACCCGCGCTTCGTCGTCCTCGACGAGCCGGATGCGAGCCTCGATGCGGCCGGGGAGGCGGCGCTGATGCGGGCGCTGTCCGACTTGAGGCGCCGCGGCGCGACCGTCCTGATCATCACCCACAAGGTCAACCTCCTGGCCGAGGCCGACCTCGTCCTGACCCTGGAGGGGGGGGCGGTCCGAAGCTCGGGCTCGCCGGACGAAGTCCTGCGCGGCCTGGCGCGCCCGGGCCCGGTCCGGGGCCTCGTCAGCGTGGCGGGCGGCACGGCGAGCGAGGCGGCCACCCAGGACGCCCCCTTCGTCCCCGCGCAGCGCGCGGTCGGCTGAGCCATGGTCGCGAGCCTCGCCGGATCGCAGCCCCCTGAACACCCGCCCCGGTCCTGGCGGGGGGCGGCCCTTTCGCTCCACCCCGCGCCGGCGCGCTCGGGCGCCGCCCCGGGCCCGGCGGCGATTCCGCCCGCACCGCTTCCGGTGACGACCTGGCGCTTCCACGCGATCGCCGGCTACGCGCTGATCCTCCTCACCTTCGGGGTCATCGGCGGCTGGAGCATGGTGGCGCGGCTCGACCGGGCGGTGGTCAGCCCCGGGATCATCAACGTCGAATCGAGCCGCAAGGTCGTGCAGCATTTCGAGGGCGGCATGGTCCGGGAGGTGCTCGTCCGGGAGGGGCAGTCCGTGCGCGAGGGCGACATCCTCCTGCGCCTCGAATCCCTGCAATCGCGCGCGACCGTCGACCTGTTCCAGGGGCAGCTCGACGCCGCCCTGATCCTCGAGGCGCGCCTGATCGCCGAGCGGGACCGCAAGAGCGGCCTCGACCTTCCGCAGGAGATCGCCGCCCGCGCCGGCGAGCCTCCCGTCGCCCGGGTGATCAACGACCAACTCAACCAGCTCCAGGAGCGGCAGACCTCCCTGCGGGCGCAGATCGACCTTCTGGCGGCCCGGATGACGCAGCTCCGGACCGAGATGAGCGGGCTGGCCGTCGAGCGCACCTCCGTCGAGGAGCAGATCGGCTTCATCAACCAGGAGCTCGCCGGCCTCCGGGTGCTGCGCGACAAGAACCTGGTGCCGCTCTCGCGCCTCCTCGTGATGGAGCGCGAGCGCACCCGCCTCGAGGGCATCGTCGGTCGCTCGATCGCCGACACCGCCAAGGCGCAGAACGCCATCGGGGAGGCGGGCCTGCAGATCGCGCAGCTGAAGCAGAAGCTGCAGGAGGAGATCGCCGGCCAGCTCCTCGAGACCCGGCAGAAGATTTCCGAGCTGCGGGAGAAACTTTCGGTTGCACAGGACATCTTCAAGCGCCTCGCCGTGACGGCCTCCCGGGGCGGCGTGGTCCAGGCGCTGAAGGTCTACACGGTCGGGCAGGTGATCCGCTCCGGCGAGCCCCTGATGGAGATCGTGCCGACGAGCGACAAGCTCGTGGTCCACGTCCAGTTCGCCCCGAACGACCTCGAGACCGTGCAGGCGGGCATGCCGGCCGAGATCCGGTTCCCGACCTTCCATTCTCGCCGGATCCCCACGATCCTCGGGCACCTCGCCTCGGTCTCGCGCGACCGCCTGATCGACGAGACGACGAAGCAGCCCTACTTCCTCGGCATCATCGAGATCAGCGAGATTCAGGTCCCGGACGCGATCCGGCACCGGCTCGTGGCCGGCATGCCGGCCGAGATCGTGGTCACGACCGGCGAGCGCACCGCCCTCGACTACCTGGTGGCGCCCCTGTTCGAGGCGATGGGGCGCGGCTTCCATGAACGCTGAATCATGACCGGGGGCCCGCGCGCAGGCCGGGAATTGGAGTTTTGTACGCTACCTGCGGTTGCCTCCGGCGCCCGATCGGATCAGCATCGCGCCGGGACGGATCCTCCGCGAAGCACCGCGACGCCGCGGGAGGGGTCCGGCAGGCGAGATCCTCGGTGCAGCGTCCCCCGCGGCGCAGACCACGGGATTGGGATGGGCCCATGAATGCGGTGATCTCGTTCTTCCGGCCGGCCCCCACGGCGCGCGGACATTGGTCGCAGCAGGAGCTCGCCGAGTTCTACCGCGTCGAGGCGGCCCTGGTGCAGGCCGGGATGCGCATCACCAGCGAGTGCGGCCTCAGCGACGAGGACGATCCCTGGTTCGTGTTCTGCCGCCCGGACGGCGACACGATCATGCATTTCGCGCGCATCGACAGCGCCTACGTCATCGCCTCGGAGACCCTCGAAACACCCCTGCGCGGCCCGAACTTCCGAGCCCTGCTGAACGAGCTCGCGGCCCGGCACCCGACCCTTCTGCCGATTCCCCCGGCCCAGAGCGGTGCCCGGCTCGTCATCCACCCGGCGGCCCTCCTCGCCGCCATCGTGGCGAGCGCGGCCTTCAGCCTTTTCTCGGAGGACGCGGTCGCGCACGAGCTGACCTCGAAGGGGGTCGGGACGGCGCACGCGGCCGATTCGCCGGACGGGGCGGCCCCGGTCGCCTCCCTCGACGCGCCGCCCCCCGCCCACGCCAAGGCGGAGGTCCCCCGGGAGGGCGGCGAGGACGACCAGCGCAAGCACTTCAGCACCATCATCCTGTCGGCGATGCTCATCGCCGAGGGCGCCTTCGCCTTCACGGACCTCGCGCACACGCTCAGCCCCGAACTCCTGGCCACCGACGCCTCCGGCGAGGCCCTGGCCACCGTCGCGCACGCGGACGCCTCCGCCTCCGCCGCGGCCTCCGGGACCGAGCGCGCCGCCGCCGCCGCGCGCCAGGCCGAATCGGCCTCCCTCCTGCGGCCGGGGGTGGATTGCGCCGGCCAGCCGGACAGCGCGCCGGGGCCGGGCAGCGCCGCCTGCCTCCCGCCCGGCCAGATGAATGCGGGCTTCCACGATTTCGGCAGCCTGACCTCGACGAGCCTGCTCCAGTTCCTGCAGCTCAGCCCCGGCAATCTCGGGGCGATCCAGGCGTCGGAGGTGGGCTCGGGCGTGGCTCTCGTGACCCGCGCGGCCCATGCCGAGAAGGGCCCGGCCCCCGCGACCCCGGACGCCCCGAGCGCCCCGGCCTCGCAGGGCAGCGGCCCGGATCCGGCGGCCAACGCGGCCTCGTCCTCGGCCAAGAAGGCGAGCGTCCCCGAGCACCGGGACGGGGCCAGCGCCGCGACCGCCGCCGCCCCGACCGCCGCGGCCTCCGTCGCCCCGGCCTCCCCCGTGGCGGCCCATCCCTCCGCCTCGGACCCGATGAGCGCGACGAGCGGCGCCAAGACCAGCGCGGCGGCCCTCCAGACCGTCACCACCGAGGCCGGCACCGCCAACGCCGCCCTGCAGGCCTCTGGCGAGAAGCCCGCCACCTCCGACGGCACCGCGTCCTCGTCCTCGGGGAGTTCCGCGTCCTCGGCCTCGGCGCTGTCGGCCACGACCTCCACCCCCGCCACGTCGAGCGTCGCGGCCGTGAGCCTCGCGGCTCAGGCCACGGCCGCCGCCGCGGCGACCGACACCGCCGCCGTCAAGGTGCTGCTCTCGACCCTGACGGGCACCGGCACAGGCTCCGGGACCGGCTCCGGAACGGGTCCGGGGGAGGGCGCTTCCACCGGCGCCGGCACCGGTCTGTCCAGCGCGACGGACGGCGCCGTCGCGCATGCGGCGACCGACACCGCCTCCAAGGGCCTCGCGCTGGCGTCGACGAGCGTGGCGGCGCCCGTGAAGGTCGTGGTCTCGGCGGTCGGCGACGCCGCCACCACCCTCGCCACCACGACCCACGCCGCCGCCCAGGCCGTCACCCCCGTCAAGGTCGTGCTGCCGGGCGCCACCGATGCGTCCGTCGTCGCCACCGCGACGGAGACCGCGCACGCGGTCACGACGGCCGCGGCCACGGCGGCGACCGCGCCGAACCTCGACGCCGCGGCACCGACCGCCACGGCCGTGGCGGCCGTCCTCCCCGTGATCTTGCCCGTGCCCGTGCCCGTGCCGGTGTCCCTTCCGGTGAGCGCCCCCGCCGCGGTGCAGACGACCGATCCCACGGCCGCCGACCTGTCCATCGCGACCACGCCGGTCGCCGCGAGCACCTCCGCGGGCGACACGCATGCGGGCCTCGTCAGCGAGGTCGTCGCGACCGTCACGACCCCGCCCGCCACCGCGACGCCCCCGGTCACCGCGGCCCCGGCCGAGTCCGGAAGCGCGACGGCCCTCCACGTGATCCTCGACCCGCCGACGCCGATCGATCCCCCGCCGGTGGCCGTCCACAGCCCGGCCGTCCGGACCGAGGCGTCTCACCCGGAAGCCGCCGCCGAGCCCTCGGGCGCCGCCGCGACCTCGACCGCGGCGGCCCACGACACCGGGTTGAGCGCCGTGACGGCGGCGCTCCTGCCCGCAGCGCCCGCGAGTTCCGGCACGGCCACGGGCTGCCAGGGCACTGGAAGCCCGGCGCACGCGTCCGATCCGGCCGCAGCCAGCGCTCCGACACCCGCCGATCCGCATGCCGGCGCCGCGGCGGCGCCGGATGCGCAGGGCAACGCCAGCGCTCCGACACCCGCCGATCCGCATGCCGGCGCCGCGGCGGCGCCGGATGCGCAGGGCAACGCCAGCGCTCCGACACTCGCCGACCCGCACGCGGCCGAAGTGGCGGCGCCGGATGCGCACGGCAACGCCAGCGCCCCGGCTCTCCTCGGCCTCGCGAATGCCCTCGCCCCCGTCCCGGAGGTGCACGCGGCCCCCGACGCCCCGCCCGCGCAGGGTGCGCCGGCCCCCGCCGCGACGCCGGCCCCGCCGGAGGCGCCCCACCAGTCCCCGGCGGCCGATGCCGCGGCGGCCCCGGCTCCGCAAGGCGCGCCGCCTCCGGGCGCGGCTCCGGTTCCCGCCGGATCCCCGCCCGCCGCCGGCATCCCGGTCGCCACGGTGGCGGCGGACGGCAACCTCGTGTTCGCCTCCGATGGCGGCGGCCCCGGACCGGGCGAGGCCGGACCCGCATCCGCCCATCCGGACCTCGCCGGCGACGTCAAGCTGATCGGATTGCCGACCGACCTCCACCTGTTCCACGCCGGCCTCGCGTGAGATCCGGCGCGCTCGCGCCGCCGACCGATCCCGGGCGCTAAAGCCCGGGCGCAGCGGAGCCGGAGCCGTCTCGACGCCTCGCGCGGAGCGCCCCTGCGCGAGCGGGTCCGGCGCGCCCGGAAATCCCCTCGTCCGCCGCCGCGATCCGGGCCCCGCTTCGCCGCCGGCCCGGTCCGCTGCATTGAATTTGCGCAGGGACACGGGCATATCGCGGGCGATTGCGATGGTGACGCGGAGGCATTCCCTTGAGCGAGACGGTGGAGCGGCACGAATTCGGTGCCGAGGTCGGGCGCCTGTTGGATCTGGTCGTCCACGCCCTCTATTCCGACCGCGAGATCTTCCTGCGCGAACTGGTGGCGAACGCCGCCGACGCCATGGACCGGCGGCGCTTCGAGGCGCTGACCGACGCGGCGAGCGTCCTGCCGCCCGATGCCAAGGTCCGGATCGTGCCGGACAAGGCGGCGCGCACCCTCACCATCACGGATGCCGGCCTCGGCATGTCGAAGCAGGATCTGGCGCAGAATCTCGGCACCATCGCCCGCTCCGGCACCCGCGCCTTCTCGCAGTCCCTTAACGAGACCAGACCTGCCGAGACCAAGACCGGAGAGGACGGCCAGGACCCGCGCCCGAGCCTGATCGGCCAGTTCGGCGTCGGCTTCTACTCGGCCTTCATGGTCGCCGACCGGGTCAGCGTCACCTCCCGCCGGGCCGGGGCCGAGGAGGCCTGGACCTGGGCCTCGGAGGGCCAGGGCAGCTACACCCTGGAGCGCGCCGAGCGGGCCGAGCCCGGCACCGACATCGTGCTCCACCTCAAGGCGGACGCGGACGAGTATCTCGAGCCCTACCGGCTCGATCACGTCGTGCGCAAATGGGCCGACTTCATCACGGTGCCGATCGCCCTCGTGCAGGACGGCAAGGAGGAGGCGGCCAACCAGGGCACCGCCCTGTGGCGCAAGCCCAAATCCGAGATCACGCCCGAGCTCTACGAGGGGTTATACCGCCAGGTCGGCATGAACTTCGACAAGCCCTGGGCTACCCTGCACTGGCGGGCCGAGGGCCAGCTCGAATTCACCGCCCTGCTGTTCGTGCCCGGCGCGAAGCCGTTCCAGGCCTTCGAGGCCGAGCGCGAGAGCAAGGTCCGGCTGCACGTGCGCCGGATGTTCATCACCGACGAGGCGAACCTGCTGCCGTCCTGGCTGCGCTTCGTCCAGGGCGTCGTCGACACCGAGGACCTGCCCCTCAACGTCTCGCGCGAGATGCTGCAGGCGACCCCGGTCCTCGCCCGGATCCGCCGGGCCGTCACCGGCCGCGTCCTCTCGGAATTGACGAGCCGCGCCAAGGACGGAGCCGACTACGCCGCATTCTGGGAGAATTTCGGCCCGGTCCTCAAGGAGGGCATCTACGAGGACCACGAGCGCCGGAGCGAGATCGCGCCGCTCCTGCGCTTCCGCTCCTCCGCGGTCGAGGGCTGGACCTCGCTGCCCGATTACGTCGCGCGCATGAAGGACGGCCAGGAGGCGATCTACTACCTCGTGGCGGACGATGCCGACGCGCTGGCGCGCTCGCCCCAGCTCGAGGGTTTCCGGGCCCGGGGGCTCGAGGTGCTGCTGCTCTCCGACCACGTCGACGCCTTCTGGCCGGATTCCCTGAGCCGCTTCGAGGACAAGCCCCTGCGCTCGGTGACGCAGGGCGGCCTCGACCTGTCGAAGTTCGCACCCGACGGAGAGGCCGGCGAGGCGCCCGCCGGGATCGACGCCCTGGTGGCGGCCCTGAAGGCGGCGCTCGCCGCCGACGTCTCGGACGTGCGCGCCACCGACCGCCTGGTCGACAGCGCGGTCGTGCTCTCGGCCTCCGGGAGCGGCCCCGATCTGCAGATGCAGCGCCTGCTGCGCCGGGCCGGACGCGGCGGCGGCAGCCTGCCGGTGCTTGAGATCAACCCGCGCCATCCCCTGATCCGCGGCCTCGCCGAGGGGCCGGAGAGCGAGGTGCCGGCCGCCGCCGGAACGCTCCTCGACCTTGCCCGCATCCAGGACGGCGACACGCCCCGCGACCCCGTCGCCTTCGCCCGCACCGTCGCGGCGGCGCTCGCCGGCCGGATGCCGGGCTGAGGCCGCGCGCCCGCGGGCCCGCGGGCGCGGGCGTCCCCGCGCGCGGGGGCCGCCCGTGCGGGCGGAGCGGCGCTTGCACCCTCCGCCCGGCCGGTGGAGGGTTGCGCCGCCCATGAAGATCCTGCTTCCCACCCTCTACGACACCCATGGCGGCTCGACGCGCGTGCTCCTCGCCGCCGCCGCGGCGCTCCGGGCCGACCACGCCGTGACCGTGCGGGCGCCGCTCGTCGAGGCGGACGAGCGGGTGCGGGCGTTCTTTCCGAGCCGCCCCCTCGTGGGCCTCGCCCGCAAGCTCGCGGTGCTGCCGCGCCTCGCCGCCCTGGTGCGGGCCGAGGCCGCGGCGCTCCGGCGCCTGCGCCCCGACCTCGTCTACGTCCACGACGAGCCTGCCCTCTACGTCTACGGCCTGGCCGCCGCGGCCCTGCGCCCGCGCCCGCGCCTGCTCTGGCACCTGCACGCCGGCGCCGGCACGGGGCTGACGGCCCGGCTCCGCGCGCGGCTGGCGGATGGCTGCATCGTCATCAGCCCCCACGTCGCCCCGCCCCCCGGCCTGCCCTCCCGGCTGATCCGCAATCCGCTGCCCCTGCCGCCGGCCGCGGCCCCCCCCCGGACCGGCCTCGCGGGCCTCGCCGTGGTCGGCGCCGTCGTTCCCCGGAAGGGACAGGACCTCGCCGTCGAGGCGCTGGCCTGCCTGCGCGGGCGCGCGGGCGGCGCGGGCGCGCACCTGACCCTGATCGGGCCCGAGCTCGATCCCGCCTTCGCGGCGCGGCTGCGCGCGCGCATCGCCGAGCTCGGCCTCGAGGCCGCCGTCACCTTCGCGGGCGAGCGCCCCCCCGAGACCGCCTTCGCGGGCGTGAGCGCCGCCCTGTTCCCGTCGCAGGCCGAGACCCAGCCCCTGGCGCTCGCCGAGGCCCTGGCCCGGGGCCTCCCGGTGGCGCTGACCGACATCCCGGCCCACCGCGCCATGCTGGCCGAGGCCGGCGCGGACCTCGCCGCCCTCGCGCCCCGGGACCCCGGCGCCCTCGCCGAGGCCCTCCTGCGCGCCGTCGCCCGGGCCGCCGACCCGAACCCGCCCGACCGCATCCGCAGCCTCTACGACCCCGCCCGCTTCGCCGCGGAGCTTCGGGGCCACATCGCCCACCTCGCCCGCGACATGGCCGCCGCAACTCGCTTGTGAAAGCCGGACCACTCGTGCTAGGGACCGCCCGTCTCATCGGGACACCTCGCGGAGAGGTGGCAGAGCGGTTGAATGCACCGCACTCGAAATGCGGCATGCCTGCAAGGGCATCGGGGGTTCGAATCCCTCCCTCTCCGCCACGTCCCTGATCGGCCTTCCTCGACGGAATGTTCTGGCTGCCGAGGGCCTGTCGCACGACGCGTGCGCAGGCTGCACGCGGCCACAGAACCGTCCCCCGCTGGCGGGCGCGGACCAAGTCGACCCCACGCGGCGCCCTCCGGTCCGAGCTTATGCCCCGGTCCGGTCCTGCCATGCTCCGAACGCGCGTAGCGAAGACGACGTTGCGCATGCGCCGCGCTCGCTTGACAACCCTCTCCGGGCGGAGCGCGGGCTCTGCCGCGTGGCATGATGCGGAGGCGGCGCGCCACTGGTCGAGACCTCGCTCAAGCACGCGCGGACAGGCCGGCCAGTGATGCCGGCGCGGTGGTCCACTCTCGCGGGTCGAGGTGGCGGCGGGTGACGGGGGCGTCCCGGACGCGCGGACGATCAGACGCCCGACAGAGCCGCGGTCCCGCGAAGCGTGGCCTCGGACGGGTTCAGCCGTGTCCGAATTGCCTCGGAGACGGCCTTCAGGGCGAAGAGCGCGAGGATCAGGCCGGAGAGGGCCGCCAGGAGATTCATCTCCAGGGCGACGTAGCGGACGGCATCGCCGAGGGTGTGGACGCTCGAGACGTAAGCCGCGCAGGCCCCGGTGCCGGTCATCGCGGCATGGAGCGGACAGGCGGCGCCGAACCAGATGCCATCCCGGTCAAAGAGCATGACTTGGGACACCAGGAGAGCCACGACGTAGCACGCCGTCAGGTAGAGCGTGTTCGTCAGGATCGCGCCGGTCGTGGAGGCGGCCCGGTCGATGATCTCTGCCGTGCGACGATGCTGCGATCTCATCACCCGCCCTCCGTTCCGTGAACGACATCCCGCGATCCAGGTCGAAGCGGCTGGATGGGTCGCGAACGCCTCGCCTGATTGAGCAAGGATTGTGCCAGGGTGCTGGGCACGTCGTCGACCAGGACGCTCCGATGCGAAGGGCCGGACAGGCTGAGATCCGGCCTGTGACGAGGCCGGGTGCGTCGGAGCCCGGATGCCTACGGTTCGCGCGCGTCAGCCCGAAACGTGAGCATTCTCGCCGCGCCACCCGCCGCAAACCGCATCCCCGAGGGTCCTGAGAGACTTGCGGCCGAGGCTGTGACGGCGGCTGCTCGCGAAACGACGCGCGACTAGGCATACTGCATACCAGATTTGCATTTCGGCGTCTTTGCGGGTAGAAGGTTCATTGACAATCTACCTTTGAGGGCTTCGGACGCGGATCTCGGGCGCTCCCGGCATCGGTCCACGAGACGGCGGGCTCGCCGGCGCACCGATGCCGATGGGGTAACGATCGCGAGCCGTGCCCCGGACCTGGCCGGCCCTTGAACGATACGGTTCCTCTCCCGACCGAGGCGAGCGCTCGCATGCCCGAAACCATCGGCTCACCAAGGCTTCTGGGGCGCCTTCGCGGCTTTCGGGTCTTCCGGCCGATCCTGGCGGGCGCGACCCTGCGGGAGCGCCTCGTGGCGTGCCTCGGCGCCCTGGCGGGCATCACCCTCACGGGCTTGATCTGCGGCTGGTTCTTCGGGGAGGGCCCACACATCCCCCTCATCGTGGCGCCGATGGGCGCCTCGGCGGTGCTGCTCTTCGCCGTGCCGGCGAGCCCTCTCGCCCAGCCCTGGCCGGTGATCGGCGGCAACACGATCTCGGCCTTCATGGGCGTGCTCGCCGCCCATCTCATCGCGGATCCGGTCGTGGCCATCGGCGTCGGCGTCTCGCTGGCGATCGCCGCGATGTCGCTCACGCGCTCGCTCCACCCGCCCGGGGGCGCGGCGGCCCTGACGGCGCTGATCGGCGGCCCGGCCGTCACCTCCGCGGGCTACCTGTTCCCCCTGTTCCCGGTCTGCATCAACTCGGTGATCCTGGTCGCCCTCGGGATCGCGTTCCACAAGATTTCGCGGCGCAACTACCCGCACGGGCCGGTCGCGGTGCCGGCGAACACGCACGCCACCGCCGACCTGCCGCCGCCGATCCGCGTCGGGTTCAAGCCGGAGGACGTCGACGCGGCGCTCGTCGCCCTCGACGAGACGCTGGACATCGACCGCCATGACCTCGACCGGCTGCTGCGGCAGGTCGAGTTCCAGGCCCTGATGCGCACGCAGGGCGATCTCAGCTGCCGCGAGGTGATGTCGCGCGATGTCATCACCATCCGGTCCGGGGAGAGCGTCGAGCGGGCGCGCGATCTGCTCCTCGCCCACAACGTCCGGACGCTGCCGGTGGTCGATTCCGGCAACCGCCTGGTCGGAACCGTGGGGTTGCGGGAACTGGCGCTCCGGCAGGCCGGCGGCCTCGCGGAGGCGATGTCGGAGGCGAGCACCGCGGCGCCCGATGACCCGGCGGTCGGCCTCGTCCCCAACCTGACGGACGGACGCACGCACGCCATCGTGGTCACGGCCCCGGACCGCAGCGTCCTCGGCGTCATCACCCAGACGGACCTGCTCGCGACCCTGGCCCGCTCGGCCTCCGCGAAGGCCTTCACGCTGCAGGCCGCGAGCGCGGCCTGACGGGACGCGACCTCATCCGTCGATGGACCGCCGCGACCGCGCAGCGGGCCGCCGGCCCGGAGCCTCACGCACGATGGGTGGCGCGAAGCGCCGCGGGGGCGCAGCCGCCCCGGAGCGACCGGCTCCGCTCCTGCAGGTGCAGCGGAAGGTCGGCCACGCGGTCGTTCCGTGGACGCGGCCGCGCCGTCTGCCAGTCCGGCGGCAGGCCCTGCACCAGCGCCTTCATGCGCCGGTCGAGCGCGTCGAGGCGCCGGACCAGCGGCTCGCGGCGGCGGCGGCGCTCCGCATCGAGCTGCTCCAGCGTCCGGTCCTTGCCCAGTGCCGGTCCCGCCTGCTCGCTCAGTCGCTCGCAGGCGCTCTGGAACGCGAACTCGACGTCGGCGAGGGCGGCAAGCGCGTGCTGAAGGTCGCCGGTGAGCTCGTCATAGGCCAGGGTGGCCAGGGCATCGCTGTCAGGCATCACGATCTCCCGCAGGCTGTCTGGTGGACTTCAGGGGCCGAAGCCCGGCCGCGTTTCATGAGGGACCGGTAGCAGAATATTCCGGGAAAACTCGGCAATAACCCCTCCGGTCTCATCGCGTACAGCGTAATCGACCCAAGACCATAGATTGAATGTCCGAATTTTCTCGAGTCCTCGCACGTTTTTGGTCGAGGAATATTTTCGAGATATGTGACGCTATTGAAATTCGTGCGCCATCGTACGGCGTTGATCGGCACAAATGCACGATATCAAATGGCGATGACCTTCGCCAGCCTCATCTTGGAGGTCTTGCCGACAGGCGGATGCATCGCCGGAGGTAGGGGAAGGGCAGACGCAAAGCCGCCACCGTGATCCGACGTCCATCGCCGCGCCGACCCCCGCGGAGCGGTCGTCAGGCCGCCGAGCTCGAGGCCGCGCCGAGCGTCCGTCGCCGGCGCGAAGGTCGTCGACGCGGCTCCGACCCTCGGCAAGATCCAGCCGAGCAGCGAGTTCGCGCGGGACAGCGAGGCGCGGCTTCAGCGCGCGTCCGACCGCGCGACCGATGGCGCGGCGAAGTCCCAGTGCGGGGCTCGCGCGCCGGGCGGCCGATGCCTTCGAAGGACCGGGCGTTCTGGCGGGATCCCTCGGTGCGGCTGATCGGCGGGCGCGCCGCCCCCGGACGGCGCGGGCCGCGTCCCGGCCGGGCAGAAACAGGTCGGGCCGGGCCGGTGTCCCGGCTCGGCCCATCGACTCGCCACGAGCGCCTGCCGCTTGGGGGGCCCGAGGTTCAGCGCGGATAGATGCCGTGCTCGCGGGCCCAGATCGCCGCCTGGGTGCGGTTCTGCGTCTTGAGCTTGCGCAGGATGTTCTTCACGTGGATCTTCACGGTCGCCTCGGCGAGGTCGAACTTGAGGGCGATGACCTTGTTCGAGGCGCCGTCCGCGAGGCAGCGCAGGACGTTGAGCTCCCGGCTCGAGAGGGGATGGCAGGGCGCGCCGTCCGCCTCCGCGGCGTCCGCGGGGCTGCCGACGAGGATCTGCTGGCGCTCGCCCGTCCCCGCGAACGGCGCCTTCGGCCGATCGAGGAGCCAGGAGAACAGGCCGGAGGATTGCACGGTCACGCCCGACATCACGACATCGAGGGCCTTGATCAGGGTCTCGCGGCCGATGTCGCGGTCGAGGACGGCCTGCGCGCCGAAGCAGAGGTCCTTCGGCAGGGTGGCGGGCGCCTCGGCGCGGCCGAACACCACGAGCTTCGCGTCGGGGTAGCGCTCGCGCAAGGTGCGGGCCGCCTCGATGCTGTGCGCGTCGTCGAGCGCCGCGAGGATCAGCGCCGGGGCGGATCGGGTCGGGGCGAGGCCGTCGGCCTCGCTCGCGCCGGCATCCACCGCGACGACCCGGAACCGGGTCCCGTTCAGGAAGGAGGTGAGACCCTCCCGCACGAACGAACTCGACGCCACGAGGGCAGTCGGAACGTCCCCGACGATCGACATGTCGATGCTCCCCACAGATGCCAGCGCATGGCTGCAGATTTCAACAGACTAACGGTAAGGTGTGCCGCTTCGGCGGCAGAACACACGAGGATCACGAAGCGGAAAGATCGTGAAGTCAGTCGCTTCGTTGCAGGCTCGGCGATCTTGGCGGCGATCGCTCTCCGGTGTGCTTGGGTCCGTGCCCCCGACAGGTCGGCACGTTTCGAGACGAGACACCCGATTTTGGTTGGTATCGCACTCTGGCGAGGCGTTTTACTTTCCTCGACCAGTATTAGTACCTTCGATTCGCCTTAACTTTTATTTATCAACGAATAGTTAAAATTCTATCCAGAATTCCTAGCGCGAAGTCCTTACCGTTGCAACATCTTAATGCGAAGGTGCGTTTTCGCGCTTTCTAAGAAACGTCGAATTTGTACAAATCCTCCAATCGTCGTAAATATAAGTAGTCGTGTAAGTACATGCCGGGCAAAACGGGTCCGATCCCAAGGAGATCTCTTTTGAACCAACACATCTTTTTCGACCTGACGGATGGCCTGACGACCCTCAGCGACGAGACCGGCATCGCGGTGCGCAACCTCGACGAGGCGATCGCGCAGGCGATCCTGGCGGTGTCGGAACTGCGCAGCAGCGGCGAACTCACCGGCAGCGGGGATTGGCGCATGGTCCTGCGCGACACCCACCGGTCGGTCCTGACGATGCTGCCGATCGGCTGACGGTGTCCGGGGATCCCGGCGCTCAGGCCCGCCCGAGGATCATCAGCCAGGCGATCGTGGTCAGCGGCGCGAGCAGGGTCGAGGCGAGGACCGAGGCCGCGACCAGCCCGGTCTCGGTCTTGTAGCGGATCGCCAGCAGGTAGGCGTTGATGCCGACCGGCATCGCGGCGAACAGCGTCGCCACCCCCGCATAGGCTGCCGGCATCGCGAACACGTGGAACGCGAGCAGCCACACCACCAGGGGATGCACGACGAGCTTCAGCCCCGCGACCACCAGCGCGCCCGGCAGGTCGAACAGGACGCGGTAGCGCTTCAGGCCGGCCCCGAGGGCGACGAGGGCGCAGGTCGAGGCCGTGACCGAGAAGGCGTCGAGCAGCGCCTTGACGGGGCCCTCCGGCACGATGCCGAGGGTCTTCATGCCGAGCCCGATCAGCAGGGAGACGAAGATCGGGTTCTTGAGGAGCACGAGCGACAGCCCGCGCAGGCGCTGCAGGAGCGGCCGGTCGCCCTCGGCCTCGATCAGGAAGGTGGCAAAGCCCATCATGACGGGCAGATGCACCGCGAGGAGCAGAAACAGCGGGTAGGCCCCCGCCTCCCCGTAGGCCTGCAGGATGGTGGGCACGCCGACGAAGATCGTGTTCGACTGGCTCGCCGCGAAGCCGTGCAGGATCGCGCCCTGGCGCTCGATGCCGTGGCGGCGCCACGCCACCAGGGAGCCGCAGAGCCAGGAGAAGCCCGCCCCGCCGAAATAGGCGAACCAGTAGGACCACGCGATCTCGCCGGTCAGCCCCGGCCGCGTCAGCGTCCCGATGATCAGCGCCGGCACCGCGATGGCGAAGACGTATTCGGACAGGCCGTCGCTCACCCGGTCGGAGAGCAGGCCCGTCACCGCCGCCGCCCAGCCGATCAGGATGATCCCGAAGATCGGGACAATGATCGTGACGGCGTTCATGGCAATCCATCTGCGGGCGCGGCGCCGGCGGCGTCTCTGGGGCGGGCGCGCCGCGGCCCCGGGCCCCGGCATCAGGCGGCTCGTTAAGCGTTCCGCGCCGGAAAGGACAGAGCTGGGCGCCGGCCTCGGGGCACAGGGAAGGGGGCTTGAAACCCGCCCGGGTCGCAGGGACGGCCGCTTCGTCCGAAACCGATCCGTCGACGGGGTACGGGCCCGGCTGAGGCCTCCCGTATCCCCAGCGCCGGGGCAACGGCTTCCGGCGGATCACAAAACCGCCACATCACGCGTGCGGATTGGGGATGACGGGGGGAGCGTAGGAGTTCCTGATGACGATCATCATCCTCGACCCGGTGTCCGGCAAGCCCGTGATCATCAACCTGCCGCCGCGCGAAGAGACATCCCTCTGACGGCATCCGGGCCTCCGACGGCAAGCGGGCGTCCCCCGCGGCGGTGATCCGTGGAGCGTGCCGCGCCCGGCCTCAGCGCGGGAGCGCGGTCGCCCGGCGCGAGCCCAGGCGCTCGACCGCGATCGCCCGGACGGCCCCGGTCGCGCTCGGCGGCAGTCCGTCGGCCGGCGCCCCGGCGGGGCCCGTCGCCGGCGCGGGCGGCGCGTTGCGGTCCTTGTCGCCGCGCTGGAAGCCGTAGCCGGCGTTGATGCCGGCGTAGAAGCCGGAGAAATCCTCGGCTTGCGCCGGGCCCGCGAGCGCGAGGCCGGCAACGACGAGAAGGACGGCGCGCATGAGGGCTCCGGAGGCTGGCGGAAACGCGAAACGGCGGCCCCCGAGGGACCGCCGCTTCACTCTCTTCAGGAACACGGCAACCGCATGGCCGCCGCGCCGCGTCCGGGGATCAATCCTCGACGTTGATGCTCTGGGCCTCGCGGCCCTTCTGGCCCTCGATCACGCCGAGCGTGACCTGCTGTCCCTCGGCGAGGGATTCGAGGCCGGCCCGCGACAGCGCCGAGCGGTGCACGAAGACGTCCTTGCCGCCGTCGTTGACCGAGACGAAGCCGAAGCCCTTGGCCGGATCGTACCACTTCACGGTGCCCGTCATCTCGACGGAGGGACCGGACGCGAAACGACCACCGCCGCCGCCGCCGCCGCCGAAACGGTCGCCGCCGCCGAAGCGGTCGCCGCCACCGAAGCGGTCGCCGCCACCGAAGCCGCCGGTGCGCGGGGGCCGCGCATCGCGCCGGGGCGGAGCCGCCTCGGCCGTGGAGGTGTCGACGCTGGTGACGTTGGTCACCTGCGGACCCTTCTGCCCCTGGGCCGTCTGGACCGTGAGGCGGGTGCCCGGCATCAGGTCGGCATGGCCTGCCGCTTCGACCGCGCGGATGTGGAGGAAGGCATCGCCCGAGCCGTCACCGAGCTCGACGAAACCGAAGCCTTTCTCCTTGTTGAACCACTTCACCGTGGCGTCACGCTCCGGGCCGGTGGGCGCCGCAGCTGCGCGCGAGGGTCCGCGGTCGAAACCACCGCCGCCACCGCCATAACCACCGCCGCCGAAGCCGCCGCCACCGAATCCACCGCTCGGCGGTGCCTGATCCGGCCACCGCGGCTCGGCACCGTCATCGAAGCCGCGCTTCTGCGGCCCCCTGAAATCACGACCACGTCCCATAGAAAGCTCGCAAAAACCGTCCGCCGACCATCGTCTCGAATACCGCGTGCGTGCCATCCCAGACAGCCCACGCTCCGCACTATCATTACTCCCGGTCGCGGTAACCAAGAATAACGCCTCAGTCCTGACGCAATCCAAGCCTCACCGCAAGGACCTTCTCACGCTCGGGCGCGGGGAGGGGCCGCTTTTCGGGCCCGAATCCGGCCTCCCGCCCGTGCGGTCAAGCTTAAACCGAAGGGTGTACGACCTTCGGCGTACGCAATGGGACGGGCGCCCCGGCCCGATCCGGCGCGGCGGCGGTGATGCCCGCGTTAGGAAACCGCAAAGATCGGCGCCGTAGGCTAGCGGTCGCCGGACGTTCCGGGCCGGCACAAGCCCGCAGCGATGATCGCGACCCCGACCTTCCCGGATCTCTCCGCCCTGGTGGTGGACGAGAGCCTGTATATCCGCCGCATCGTACGGGACATGCTGATGCGCGTCGGCATCAAGCGCGTGCTCGAGGCGCCGGACGGGGCGGAGGCGCTCGGGGTCCTGGCCGAGAGCAAGCCCGATCTCACCATCATCGACTGGGACCTCGCGATCCTCTCCGGCGAGGAGTTCATCCGCCTCGCCCGCACCCCGACGACCTCGCCCTGCCCGACGGTGCCGATCATCCTGATGCTCGCCCAGCCCCGCCGCAACGTGGTGGACCGGGCGATCTCCCTCGGGGTCAACGAGATCATCGCCAAGCCGTTCTCGCCCAAGACCCTGTGGTCACGCCTCGACGAGGTCATCAACCGGCCGCGCCCCTATTCCCAGATCAAGAGCCTGCTGCGCCCGACCGCGCGCATGGCGGGCGGCGCCAAGGCCGTGGCCTGACGGGTCCCGCCTCCCGCCCCGCCGCCGATTCGAGGCTTTGCAGTTCCCACCCGACCTTGTACGCTTCGGGGTGAATGATGGCCGGGCAGTCTGCCGGGGCCACGCGTTGAGGAATTCGGCACCGCCGATGAGGGACGAGAGTGCCGCCGCCGTGCCGGCCCGCCCTGCGGCCGGCCCACCGGGCCATCGCGACGGCGCGTCGTCGGCGCGCCCCCCGCAGGCGCCGCAGCAGGGGACGGCACCGGCCCCCCAACCGGCCCGCTACGGCCGCCGCAACGCCTACGCGGCCCTCGATCTCGGCACCAACAATTGCCGCCTGCTGATCGCCGAGCCGGCCTCCCACGGCTTCCGGGTGATCGACGCGTTCTCCCGGATCGTGCGGCTCGGCGAGGGCCTCGGCAAGTCCGACCGGCTGAGCGAGGCCGCGGTGGAGCGCACCGTCGAGGCGCTGCGGATCTGCCGGGGCAAGATGCAGGCGCGCGGGGTGATGCGCGCCAAGATCATCGCCACCGAGGCCTGCCGACTCGCCGTCAACGGGGCGGATTTCGTCGAGCGCGTGCGCCGCGACGTCGGCCTCGATCTCGAGATCGTGGACCGGCAGACCGAGGCCTATCTCGCGGTGACGGGCTGCGCCGCGCTCGCCGATCCCCGGGCCGAATCGGTGGTGATCTTCGACATCGGCGGCGGCTCGACGGAGATCGCCTGGCTCGACGGGGCGGCGACGAACCCCTCCGCCGACCCGACCCTGCGCATCCGCGCCTGGGATTCGCTGCCCGTCGGGGTCGTGACCCTCGCCGAGCGCCACGGCGGGGCCGAGGTCACGAAGCGGATGTTCGAGGGCATGGTGGAGGAGGTCGCCGACCTTCTGGCGCGCTTCGCCATCCGGGCGGCGGCGGCCGCCACCGCGCCGCATTTCCACCTGCTCGGCACCTCCGGCACGGTGACGACCCTCGCGGCCATGCACCTGCGCCTGCCGCGCTACGAGCGCCGCCGGGTCGACGGCCTCTGGATGAGCGACGACGAGGTCTCGGACGCGATCGACGACCTCCTCGACACCCGCCTCGACCAGCGGGCCGACAACCCCTGCATCGGCCGCGATCGCGCCGACCTCGTGCTCGCCGGCTGCGCGATCCTCGAGGCGATCCGGCGCGCCTTCCCGTCCGAGCGCCTGCGCATCGCCGATCGCGGCCTGCGCGAGGGGCTCCTGATGAACATGATGCGTGAGGACGGCGTCTGGCGTCGTGGAGGCTACCGGTGAGCGAGAGGCGCGGGGCAGGGGGCGGCGGCAGTATCCGGGGTGAGCTCAAGCAGCGGGTCAAGACGGGGCGCGGGCGCACCCTGTCGCAGAAGCGCTGGCTGGAACGGCAGCTGAACGACCCCTACGTGGCGCGCGCCAAGCGCGAGGGCTACCGCTCGCGGGCCGCCTTCAAGCTCCTGGAGATCGACGAGCGCTTCCACATCCTGAAGCCCGGCCAGCGGGTGGTGGACCTCGGCGCGGCGCCGGGCGGCTGGTCGCAGGTCGCCGCCAAGGTGGTGGGGCCGCAGGGCCGCGTCGTCGGCATCGACCTCCTGGAGATCGAGCCGATGACCGGGGTGACGTTCATCGCCCTCGACTTCCTCGATCCCAGCGCCCCCGAGCGCCTGACCGACCTGCTCGGCGGCCCGGCCGACATCGTGATGTCCGACATGGCGGCCAACACCACGGGCCACAAGAAGACCGATCACCTGCGCATCATCGGGCTCGCCGAGACCGCCGCCCACTTCGCCCGCGAGATCCTGGCGCCGGGGGGTGCCTACGTCGCCAAGGTGTTCCAGGGCGGCACCGAGGGCACGCTGCTCGCCGACCTGAAGCGCGACTTCGCCACCGTCCGCCACGTGAAGCCGCCCGCGAGCCGCGCCGATTCGAGCGAGCTCTACGTGCTGGCCACGGGCTATCGCGGCGCCCCGGCGGCCGAGCCCGGGGAGGCGTGAGGCGGCCGCCGCGCCCTACAGGCGGCAGGCCCCCTCGAGGGCCCGGTTCTCCGCCTCCGTGAACAGGCGGGAGCGGATGTGGAAGCGCTTCTCCCGGCCGTTCTCCAGCGAGAACATGCCGCCCCGGCCCGGCACCACGTCGAGCATGATGTGGGTGTGCTTCCAGACCGAGAATTGCGAACGGCTGATGAAGAAGTCGGCGCCGCCGACCTGGCCGAGATGCACGTCGCCGTCGCTCGTGAGGAAGTCGCCGACCGGGTAGCACATCGGGGACGAGCCGTCGCAGCAGCCGCCGGACTGGTGGAACATGACCGGGCCGTGCTCGGCCCGCAATTCCTCGATGAGCGCGAGGGCGGCCGGGGTCGCGGTGACGCGCAGGGGCGTGCCGTCGACGCCCGCCTGCTCGGCGGTGGTGGCTTCGGGGAGCGCGGTCTCGGACATGGCGCGGAATCTCCGGGTGCTTCGGTCTGGGGCGTTCGGGGGAATCTGGCGCGCCGGCGCCGGAAAAGCAGGGGGCGGCGGCCGGGCGGGGGTCCGGGACCGCTCCGCGCCCGTCCGACGCCGCCGGGATGCCGGGCCCGCCGGGGCGCGGTGCCGAGACGAGAACGCCCCGGCCGGAGGGGCCGGGGCGCGGATCTCGTCGCGGGTCTCGGGGCGGCTCGCCTAGAAGAAGCCGAGCTTCTTCGAGGAGTAGCTCACGAGCATGTTCTTGGTCTGCTGGTAGTGGTCGAGCATCATCTTGTGGGTCTCGCGCCCGATGCCGGACTGCTTGTAGCCGCCGAAGGCCGCGTGGGCCGGGTAGGCGTGGTAGCAGTTCGTCCAGACGCGGCCCGCCTGGATCTCCCGGCCGAAGCGGTAGGCGCGGGTCCCGTCGCGGGTCCAGACGCCGGCGCCGAGGCCGTAGAGGGTGTCGTTCGCGATCGCGAGCGCGTCGGCGTCGTCCTTGAAGGTCGTGACCGAGAGGACGGGGCCGAAGATCTCCTCCTGGAAGATCCGCATCTTGTTGTGGCCCTTGAACACCGTCGGCTTCATGTAGAAGCCCTCGGCGAGGTCGCCCTCGCGGGTGCCGCGCTCACCGCCTGTGAGGCATTCGGCGCCCTCCTGGCGGCCGATATCGACGTAGGACAGGATCTTCTCGAGCTGCTCGGAGGAGGCCTGCGCGCCGATCATCGTGGTCGGGTCGAGGGGCGAGCCCTGGGTGATCGCCTCGACGCGCTTGATCGCCCGCTCCATGAAGCGGTCGTAGATCGATTCGTGCACGAGGGCGCGGCTCGGACAGGTGCAGACCTCGCCCTGGTTGAGGGCGAACA
The DNA here is from genome assembly GCF_008806345.1 of Methylobacterium planeticum. GTDB lineage: Bacteria > Pseudomonadota > Alphaproteobacteria > Rhizobiales > Beijerinckiaceae > Methylobacterium > Methylobacterium planeticum. Next base: position 39,393 of record NZ_VZZJ01000001.1, read on the forward strand.
TCGTGAAGCCCTCGAGCGCCTTGTCGAAGAAGTCGTCGTCCTCGTTCGCCACGTCCGCGAAGAAGATGTTCGGCGACTTGCCGCCGAGCTCCAGCGTCACCGGGATCAGGTTCTGCGAGGCGTACTGCATGATCAGCCGGCCCGTCGTCGTCTCGCCCGTGAAGGCGATCTTGGCGATGCGGGGCGAGGAGGCCAGCGGCTTGCCGGCCTCGAGGCCGAAGCCGTTGACGACGTTGAGCACGCCCGGCGGCAGCAGGTCGCCGATGATCTCGAGGACCACCAGGATCGAGGCCGGGGTCTGCTCGGCGGGCTTGAGCACGACGCAGTTGCCGGCCGCGAGCGCCGGGGCGAGCTTCCACACCGCCATCAGGATGGGGAAGTTCCACGGGATGATCTGGCCGACGACGCCGAGGGGCTCGTGGAAATGGTAGGCCACCGTGTCGTGGTCGATCTCGGAGATCGAGCCTTCCTGCGCGCGGACGCAGCCCGCGAAGTAGCGGAAATGGTCGATGGCCAGCGGGATGTCCGCGTGGGTCGTCTCGCGGATCGGCTTGCCGTTGTCCCAGGTCTCGGCCAGGGCGATCAGATCGAGGTTCTCCTCCATCCGGTCGGCCATCTGGTTGAGGATGCGGGCGCGCTCGGCCGGCGCGGTGCGGCCCCAGGCGTCCTTGGCGGCGTGCGCGGCGTCGAGGGCCTTGTCGATGTCCTGCGCGTCGGAGCGGGCGACCTCGCAGACGACCTTGCCGGTGATCGGCGAGGTGTTCTCGAAGTAGCGCCCGGCGACCGGGGGAACCCACTTGCCGCCGATGAAATTCTCGTAGCGCGCCGAGAACGGCGACTTCGTGCTGGAGCCCAGAAATTCCGGCTTGTTCATTGGCGTCTCCTCAGGGTGGCTCTTTGTCCGCTCGGCCGCAGCCAATGGCAGATGGCCCGCCAAATCAAGTTGGACTTTTGGCCAAAGCGATGATGCAGTGCAGGAAATTGCTCGTCCCGCAGGGCTGATCCGCAATGTTTCGGAGCGTCGCGGCGGGTCATTGTGGCACTGCAACTTGGTGGCCGGGCCCATAGTACCCGCAATCGCGGGAGGTGGCGACCTCCGAGGGCATCCCGGAGCCAATCCGGAACTGTTCGAGACTGGACGCTATTGCGTGACCTCGATGCGCGGCGCGGCCCGGTCGGTCCCGTCGCGATAGAGCATCAGGCCGGTCGGGCGCCCGTCCGGCTCGGTGTCGAGGGTGATGCGGGCGTTGCGGGCCTTCGACACGAAGGTCCGGTCCCCCTCGGGGAGAAAGGGCAGGGCGGCTTCCCCGGTGATCTGCGCCACGAGGTGGTCGCCCTCGCGGGCGAGCGTCAGGAGCCGGCCGGGGGCGAGGCGGTAGCGCCCGGCGTAGCGGTCCATGATCTCGGGCTCGAGCACGATCTCGGTTCCGGGATCGGGGATGCGGAACCAGAGGGCCGCGATCTCCCGCGCCATGGCCTGGACCGGGGCGGTCTCGGTGTTGGCGAGCACCAGCACGGTGAGCTCGTCGTCCGGGTAGGTGTCCTTGATGGTCAGGAAGCCGTTGATGCCCCCGCCATGCGACCAGAGCCGGTGCCCGTGCGACTGTCCGATATACCAGCCGAAGCCGTAGCCGTAGCCCGCATCCGCGAACATCGCGCGCCGCGACAGGTCGGACAGGACGCGCCCCGAGAACAGGGCCCGGTCCCAGGCGAGCAGGTCGTCGACGGTGGAGTAGTGGGCGCCCGCCGCGTACGGGATGCTGGAGGCGATCGGCATGGCGTTGCGCAGCTGGCCGTTGCCGAGGCGGTAGCCGGAGGCCCGGCGCGGCAGGATCGCGGTCGCGTCGTCGTAGCCCGTGTCCTTCAGGCCGAGGGGATCGAAGATCGCCTCGCGCAGGTAGCGGTCGTAGGGCTGGCCCGAGGCGGCCTCGACCACGAGGCCGAGCAGGATGTAGCCGGTATTGTCGTAGTCGAAGCCCTTGCCGGGCTCGAACAGGAGCGGCTTGTCCGCCGTCAGCGCCACGATCTCGCGCGGTGTCATCTCGAGGCGCTGGATGCGGGCGTAGTAGTCCGGCAGGTTGGTGTAGCTCGGGATGCCGGAGCTGTGGGTCAGGAGCGTCCGGAGGGTGACGCGCTCCCAGGCCGCCGGGGCCTGGGGGTAGAAGCGGCGGATCGGATCGTCGAGGTTGAGCCGGCCCGCTTCGGCGAGCTTGAGGATCGCGGCGGCGGTGAACTGCTTGGTGATCGAGCCGACGCGGAAGCGGGTCTCGGGGGTGTTCGGCACGCCCCATTCCCGGTTGGCGAGGCCGTAGGCGCGCCGGAACACGGGGCGGCCGCGATGCGCGACGAGGACCGCGCCGGAGAACAGCTTGGCGTCGAGATAGGGCTTGACCAGCGCGTCGGCGCGCTGGGCGAAGCCCGCCCGCGTCTGGGCGGGAGGCTGCAGGGCCGGCTGGGCCTGAGCCTGTGCCCGAGCCTCCGGCGCGCAGAGGGCCGCGAGGCCGAGGAGGGCGAGGACGGTGACGGGACGGGCAGGCATGGCGATCCTCCGCTCGGGGAGCCGCGGCCGAGCTAGACCGGATTTGCGGCCGAAGCGCGTCGCGCGGCGGCCCTGCCTTCCCGTCATGCGCCCCGTCACACCTCTGCCTTGAAGGGTACCGATGAGACCCCGGCGCGTTTCCCCGAGGACCGCGCCCGTTCCTCCGAAGGCATCCCCCGTGACAGCACCGATCCGGCCGGGCTCGACCCTGGGCGCGGCCACCCGCGAGGCACCGGCCTGGACCGGACCGGGCTTCGCCGAATTCGTGGCGATCGTCGCCCTGATGATGGGCGTCACGGCGATCTCGATCGACAACCTGCTCCCGGCCTTCCCGGTGATCCAGGCCCGCTTCGGCATCGCCGACCCGAACAGCCTGCAGCTCCTCGTCTACGTCTACATGATCGGCTTCGGCCTCGCGCAGATCGTCTACGGGCCGGTCTCGGACCGGTTCGGGCGCCGCCCGGTGCTGCTGATCAGCCTCGCGGTCTACGGGGCGGGCTGCCTCCTGGCGATGGCGGCGCCGTCCTTCGGCTGGCTGCTCGCGGCCCGGGTGATCCAGGGGCTCGGGGCGGCGGGCGGGCGCGTGCTCTCGACCGCGATCGTGCGCGACCGCTTCGCCGGGCGCGAGATGGCGAGCGTGATGTCGCTGATCATGATGGTCTTCCTGATCGTGCCCATGATCGCGCCGGCCATCGGCGGGATGATGCTGGCGCTCGGCTCCTGGCACTACGTCTTCGTCTCGATGCTGGTGCTTGCCGGCATCCTGGTGGTCTGGTTCGGCGCCCGGATGCCCGAGACCCTGCATCCCGCCTACCGCCGGCCTCTGTCGCTGCCCTCGATCGGGCAGGCGCTCCGCCTGACGCTGCGCACCCGCGTCGCCCTCGGCTACGCCACCGCCCTCGGTCTGCTCACCGGCTGCATCATGGGCTATGTCGGCTCGGCCCAGCAGGTCTTCGACACGGGGCTCTACCATCTCGGCGCCCTGTTCCCGCTCGCCTTCGGGCTCGTGGCGGGGGCGATGGGCGCCGCGACCCTCGTCAACGCCCGCGTGGTCCGGCGCCTCGGCATGCGCACGCTCTCGCATGCGGGGCTCGCCGCCTTCGTGGCGGTGGCGCTGGTGCAGGTCGGGGTCGGGCTCGCCTACCAGGGCCACCCGCCCCTGGCGCTGTTCCTGACGGTGCTCGCCGCCAACCAGTTCCTGATCAGTTTCGCCATGCCGAACTTCAACGCCCTGGCGCTGCAGCCATTGGGCGAGATCGCCGGCACCGCCTCCTCCTTCCTCGGCTTCTACACCACGATCCTCGGGGCCTTCTGCGGCTTCCTGATCGGGCACGCCTTCGACGGGACCACGCTGCCGATCGGGGCCGGCTACGCGGGCCTCGGCGGCCTCGCGCTGCTGGTGGTCGCCTGGACCGAGCGCGGGCGCCTGTTCCGGGGCGGCATCTCCGGTTGAGAACCCGGCGCGCTTAACCCCGTCTTCAGGCGGGCCCGCGAGGGTGGGGGCTGTCCCCGCGTCTCAACCGGAGCCGAACCGTGATCGCCCGCGCCCAGGACGGATTGCTTCTCTCGTCGCGCCTGCTCCTCGCCGCGGCGCTGCTGCCCACCGGCATCGCCCGGGCGCTCAACGTCTCGGGCTTCGCCCTGACCCTCGCGGGCACCGGCCTGCCGGCCCCGAACGCCGTCGCGACCGCGGCCGTGATCGTGCAGGTCTTCGGGCCGCTGGCGCTCCTTCTCGGGGTGCTGCCGCGCCTCACCGGCCTCGCCCTCGCGGCCTTCGCGGCGGCGATGGCGGTGCTGCTCCACCCGTTCTGGCACTATGCCGGCCCGGCCGCGGTCGCCGAGCGCACGCTGTTCCTCGCCGATCTCGGCCTCGCCGGGGGCTTCCTGCTCTACGCCCTGACCGGCCCCGGCGCCTGGAGCTGGCAGGGCTGGCGCGCCGCCCCGTCCCGCCAGCCGGCGAAGCCCGCCGGCAAGGCCGCGCCGCGCCCGGGCGCGCCGGCAAAGCGCGCCGCCGGCCGCGCCCCCGTCCGCGCGGCGGCCTGAGGCGACGTCCCGAGCCCCCGCCCGCGGTACGAACCCTCCTAGGTCCGCCCCGGCGCCCCGGCCGGCGGCGCCGGGGCGAGGCGCCGGCCGGACACCTCCGCGCCGGCATCGGGCGCGAGGCGCCGGAAGGCAAAGACGGACAGGCCCGAGATCAGCGCCACGGCGATGAAGGCTGGCGCGAAATCCGCGGCCAGGATCGCGTCGCGCCCGTGCCAGCCCGCGGCCCCTTCGAGGGCCAGCGCCCCGACGCTCACCCCGAGGCTGAGCGAGATCTGCTGCGCCACGCTCGCGAGGCTCGTGCCCGCGCTCATGTCGCGGGATTCGAGCTCCGCATACGCGATCGCGTTGACGCAGGTGAACTGGAGCGAGCGCAGGCAGCCGCCGACGAAGAGAAGCCCGACGATGAGCCAGTGCGGGGTCTGCGCCGTGAACAGGCCGTTCACGGCCAGGAAGCCCGCCGCCAGCACGGCGTTCGTCACCATCACGGGGCGGAAGCCGAAGCTGCGCAGGATGCGCGGGCCGACGATCTTCACCAACATGGCGCCGGCCGCCGCCGCGAAGGTGATCAGCCCCGATTGCAGCGGGTCGAGCCCGAACCCGATCTGCAGCATCAGCGGCAGCAGGAACGGGATCGCGCCGGTGCCGATGCGGAACAGGCTGCCCCCGGTCACGGCGGCCCGGAAGGTCGGATAACGCAGGAGGTCGAGGCGTAGCACCGGGTATCGCACCGCGCGCGAGTGGCGGAGATACAACGCGAGCAGCGCCGCGCCGCCGCCGAGGCAGCCCCAGGAGAGCCAGTCCGGCAGGAGGTGGCGGCCGGTCGAGGCGAGGCCGAGCATCAGCGTGGCGAGGCCGAGGCCGAGGAGCCCGAAGCCGACGACGTCGAGGGGCGGCCGCTCGGGCTCGCGGATATCGGCGATGTAGAGGCTCGCCAGCACGATGCCGACGATCCCGATCGGGATGTTGATGAAGAAGATCCAGCGCCAGTCGAGCCAGGTGGTGATGAGGCCGCCGAGGGGCGGGCCCATGATCGGTCCGATCAGGGCCGGGATCGTCAGGTAGGCCAGCGCCGAGACGAGCTCGGCCTTCGGCACGCTGCGCAGGATGACGAGGCGGCCGACCGGCACCATCATGGCGCCCCCCATCCCCTGGAGGAAGCGGGCGGCGACGAAGCTCGTCAGGCCGGTCGAGAAGGCGCAGGCGAGGGAGCCTGCCATGAACACCACGAGCGCCGCCCGGAAGATCGTGCGCGCCCCGTATCGGTCGGCCATCCAGCCGCTGATCGGGATGAAGATCGCGAGGCTGACGAGGTAGGCGGTCAGCGCGAGCTTCAGGGCGATCGGATCCTCCCCGAGGCTGTGGGCGATCGTCGGCAGCGCCGTGGCGATCACCGTGGAATCGGTGTTCTCCATGAACAGGGCGGTGGCGACGACGAGGGGGACGATTCGGGACGGGCGCATCGGGTTTGACAAACCCCGACGCCGCACTCGGTTGCATCGGCTCGTCGCCCGGCCCCGGGCGGGCGTCGTGTCCCCCCGGACACACGCAGCAACGATCGCCCGCCCGCGGGGGGCGATCCCTTCCCCGCCCGGGGCCTCACCCTTAAGCTTTCCGCACCGCCGCGGCCTGCCGCGCGCTCGGCATGCGTCGGGACGGCCGCCATCCTGCGGCCGCGGCGCGGCCGGCGCACCGCCCGACCGCGCCCGATGTCCGCTGCGTGAAAGTGACAGGATGCGCCTTCGGCTGACCAAGACCCGCTCGATGACCCGGCTCTCCGCCGGGCTCGCGCTCTGCCTGAGCGTGGCGGCCTGCGGCACCGTTCTGCTGAACCAGACCGGCTCCCTCACCCGCTACGACCGCCTCAAGACCAGCGACGAGGCCACCACCACGGCCCGCCTCTACGCCGACCCCTCCGCCCTCGCGCGCAGCCGCACCGTCCGCATCATCCCGACCGCCTTCCCGGAATCGATCTCAGGGCCCGGCATCACCGCCAAGCAGCGCAAGCTCGTGGCGAACGCCGCCGACCGGGCCCTCTGCTACGAGCTGTCGCTGCGCTACGACGTGGTCTCGGGGCGCGACGCCGACCTGACCGTGCGGGCGGCGGTGACCCGCGTCGAGCTGACCGGCCTGCCCGGCGCCGGCGCCACGATCGCGGCGTCGGGCGCGATCACCATCGCGTCGCAGCTCGGCGTCGGCTTCGCGGACGCGGTCGGGCGCATCCCGGTGCCGCGGGTGCCGATCGGCCTCGGCAGCCTGACGGTGGAGGCCGAGGCCCTCGACCGCCGCCACGAGCAGCGCGCCGCGATGATCTGGGGCGGGGCGGCGAACTCCTTCACCAGCCAGCCGCGCTTCTCGCCGATCAGCGACGCCTACGACCTCGCGGGCGAGTTCGGGCAGGATTTCGGCTTCTACCTCGCTACCGGGCAGGACCCGTTCAAGGCGCCCCTGACCCTGCCGACCTACGATCGCCTGCGCATCACGGTACTGGGCGAGGCGCCCCTCGACCCGGATTGCGAGGCGTTCGGCCGCGCCCCGGGCGTCGACGGCATCCTCGGCGACTATATCGGCCTGCCGCCCGAGTTCGGCGACAAGGGCGCGTCGCCCCGCGTCAACTGAGCCCCGGGGGCTCGTCCCCGGCGCGCGGCGCAGGGCGGCCCTGCGGGGAAAAGCTGGGGCGAGGCCCCCGCAGCCGCTTTGCGCGGGCCTCCTCCGCGTGTTACTGGCCCGTGCCAACCCGCTCTCGCGGCAAGCCCTTTTCGGGCCTGCACCCGCCCAGCAAGAAAGTTGGCACATGGCCCGCATCACGTCCGATTCCATCATCGAGGGCCTGACCTTCGACGATGTCCTCCTGCGGCCGGCGGCCTCCTCGGTGATGCCGACCCAGGTCAACGTCGCGACCCGGCTGACCCGCTCCATCGCCCTCAACCTGCCGATCCTCGCCTCCGCCATGGACACGGTCACGGAGGCGCCGATGGCCATCGCCATGGCGCAGAACGGCGGCATGGGGGTGATCCACCGCAACCTCGAGCCGCCGGAGCAGGCCGAGCAGGTGCGCCTCGTCAAGAAGTACGAGTCCGGGATGGTGCTCAACCCCATCACCATCCACCCCGACGAGACCCTGGCCGACGCCTTCGAGGTGATGAAGTCCAACCGCATCTCCGGCATCCCGGTTGTGGAGCGTGGGCCCAATGGCTCCCGCGGCAAGCTCGTCGGCATCCTGACGAACCGCGACGTCCGCTTCGCCACGAATCCGGGCCAGCCCGTCGCCGAGCTGATGACCCGCGACCGCCTCATCACGGTCCGCGAGGGCGTGACGCAGGACGAGGCCAAGCGCCTGCTGCACCAGTTCCGCATCGAGAAGCTGCTCGTCGTCGACGACCATTACCGCTGCATCGGCCTGATCACCGTCAAGGACATCGAGAAGCGCGTCGCCTACCCGCACGCCGTCAAGGACGAGCAGGGGCGCCTCAGGGTCGCGGCCGCCACCACCACGGGCGACAGCGGCTTCGAGCGGGCCGAGCGCCTGATCGACGCGGGCTGCGACGTCATCGTGGTCGACACGGCGCACGGGCACTCGATCAAGGTGCTCGAGAGCGTCAAGCGCGTGAAGCAGCTCTCGAACGCCGTGCAGGTCATCGCCGGCAACGTCGCCACCCGCGAGGGCGCGCAGGCGCTGATCGATGCGGGGGCGGACGCCATCAAGGTCGGCATCGGCCCGGGCTCGATCTGCACCACCCGCATCGTCGCGGGCGTCGGCGTGCCCCAGCTCACCGCCCTGATGGAGGCCGTCGAGGCGTCCTACGACGCCGGCGTGCCGGTGATCGCCGACGGCGGCATCAAGTATTCGGGCGACCTCGCCAAGGCCATCGCGGCCGGCGCCTCGGTGGCGATGCTCGGCTCGCTGCTGGCCGGCACCGACGAGGCTCCGGGCGAGGTGTTCCTCTACCAGGGCCGCTCCTACAAGAGCTACCGCGGCATGGGCTCCGTCGGCGCCATGGCCCGCGGCTCCGCCGACCGCTACTTCCAGGCCGAGGTCAACGACACCCACAAGCTCGTTCCCGAGGGCATCGAGGGGCAGGTGCCCTACAAGGGCCCGGTCGCGGCGGTGCTGCACCAGCTCGCGGGGGGCCTTCGCGCCGCCATGGGCTATGTCGGCGCCGCCACCGTGCCGGAGTTCCAGGAGCGGGCGCAGTTCATCCGCATCACCAATGCGGGCCTGCGCGAGAGCCACGTCCACGACGTGACGATCACGCGCGAGAGCCCGAACTACCCCTCGCGCACTTGAGGCCGTTCGGACAGGATCCCGCGGCTCGTCTCAGTCGCGGCGCTTGCTTGGCCGCGGCGCGAGCTTCACGTAGCATCGTGCCGTCTGGGCGCGCCGATCTGGAGGGAGCCGTGGGCGATCTGACCCTGCACGACACCGGCGGGTTGCTGATGACCCTGTTGATGGAGCGGGCATCGGAAACGGGCCGGTCGCCGGAAGACGTGGCCAAGGAAGCCATGCTGCGGGGACTGATGCGGTCGCCCGCCGAGCGCCTCGCGCATGCGGACAGGATCCGGGCGGCTGCCCGTCCGCCAGCCGACGGACAGCCTTTCGAGGACAGCACGATCCTGATCCGCCGTCTGCGCGACGGAGAATGATGCTCATCGTCGATGCGAGCGTCATGGCGAAGTGGTTCTATCCCGAGGCGTACTCGGAGCAGGCCCGGACGCTTCTCGGCCAGGACCGACTCCTGGCGGCCCCCGCCCACGCTTCCGCCGAACTGGGGCAGGTTCTGGCGCGTCGCGTCCGCGAGAACCTTCTGCCGCTCGCCGAGATGGAGGACGCTCTGACGGGGCTCGCACGATCTGTCGTGATGATCCCGCTCGCCGACCTGCACAGGGACGCGGCGCGGTTCGCGCTGGACACGGGTGCCTCGTTCTACGATGCGCTCTATGTCGCGGCGGCCGGGCAGTGGAATGCGACGCTCGTAACGGCGGATCTGCGTCTCATCCGGTCCTGTGCCGCGAGTCCCTGGGCACGCAATGTCGTCGCGCTCTCGGATTGGGACAAGCAAAGCTCGCCATGACCATCCAAGCCATCCTCGCCCCCGTCTTCGTGCAGGTGTTCCTCACCTTCGGGTTGCTGATCTTCCTCGGGCGCCGGCGCTTCGCCGAGATCGGGGCCGGGCGGGTCCGCATCGGCGAGATCGCCCTGGGCGAGCGCAACTGGCCGCCGAAGGTCCAGGCCGCCGCCAACGCGTTCTCGAACCAGTTCGAGATCCCGCTGCTGTTCTTCGCCCTGGTGCCGCTCGCGCTCTACACGCGCAAGGCGGACCTGCTGTTCGTGGTGCTGGCCTGGCTCTTCGTGGCGACCCGGGCGGCCCACGCCTACATCTTCGTCACCTCGAACCACGTGCCGACGCGCTTCCGCCTGTTCATGGCGGGCATCGTCATCCTCGGGGTGATGTGGCTCATCTTCGCCTGGCGCATCCTGCTGACGCCGCTCGCGCTCTGACCGGACGGCCGCGTTGCATCGCGGCGCCATCGCGCGCATGGAGGGCCCGTCCGGATTCGGGCAGGGGAGAGACGTGATGCGGGTTCTCGTGGTGGGGGCGGGGGCGACCGGCGGCTATTACGGGGCGCGCCTCGCCGAGGCCGGCCGTGACGTCACCTTCCTGGTCCGGCCGGCCCGGGCCGAAAAGCTCGCGGCGGACGGCCTCTCGGTGAAGAGCCCGCTCGGCGACCTCCACCTGCGGGCACCCATGACCATCACGGCCGACGCCCTCGCGGCCGGGCAGGGCGGCGCCTTCGACCTCGTGCTCCTGTCCTGCAAGGCCTACGATCTCGACGCCGCCGTGGCGGATCTCGCGCCGGCCGTACGGGCCGGCACCATCGTGCTGCCGATCCTCAACGGCATGCGCCACCTCGACGTCCTCGACGCCCGCTTCGGGGCGGAGCGCGTGCTCGGCGGCTCCTGCGGCATCATGGCGACGGTCGGGCCCGGCGGCGAGATCCGCCACATGAGCGAGTTCGCCACCCTGACCTACGGCGAGCGCGACGGCAGCCGCATGCCCCGCGTCGAGGCGATCGAGGCGCTGATGCGCGACGCCCGCTTCCAGCCGAAGCTCAGCCCCGCGATCGTCCTGGAGATGTGGGAGAAGTGGGTGTTCCTGGCGACGCTCGCGGGGATCACCTGCCTGATGCGGGCCAGCGTCGGCGACATCGTCGGAGCGCCGGGCGGGCGCGAGGCCGTCGAGGACCTCTACGCCGAGTGCGTGGCGGTGGCGGCCGCGGCGGGCTACGCGCCGCGCGAGAAGGCGGCGGCCCAGGCGCGCGCCATGCTGACCCAGGAGGGGGCTCCGACCACGGCCTCGATGCTGCGCGACATCGAGGCCAGGGCCCGGATCGAGGCGGACCACGTGGTGGGCGACCTGATCGCGCGGGGGGACGCGCTGGCGCCCGGTTCGCGGCGCCCCGGCCTCGAGCGGGCCTACACCCATCTCAAGGCCTACGAGCGGCGGCGTGCCCGCGAGGCGGCGTGAGCGGCCCGCGGCCTCAGTAGCGCTGGCCGGGCGGCGGCGGGGGCGGGTTGCCGTATTCGAGCTGCGTCTTGGCGTCGACCGGCCGGCGCGGCGGGGGCGTCAGGTCGGGGGCGGCCGGCGCCGTCGAGCAGGCGGCGACGCAGAGCGTCAGGAGACCCGCGAGGGCGAGATGGATGACGGGGGACATGGGGTCTCTCGAAGCCTAGGACGTTGACGGGGTTCGGCGCAGGCCGTTCTGACGCCCGATCCCGCCGGAAGCTCGGCCGTAATGTGGCCCGCATGCGCAGGAAGCGTGGCCGCATCGCGGCACCGTTCTCGAAATCCAGGAGAGTGATCTGACCCCCGCCGCCCGCTGTTCCGCCGCCATCGAGGTGCTGTCCGACATCGCCGAGCGCCGCCGTCCGGCGGCCGACGCCCTCAAGGATTGGGGCCTCGGCCACCGCTTCGCGGGCTCGGGCGACCGCGCCGCCATCGCGAGCCTCGTCTACGACGCCCTGCGCCGCCGCGCCTCCTCCGCCTGGATCATGGGCGAGGACAGCCCGCGGGCGATCCTGATCGGGTCGCTGCGCCTGCAGCAGGGGCTCGCCGCCCCGACCATCGCGGCCCTGTTCACGGGCGACCGCTTCGCCCCGGACCCGCTGAGCCCGGGCGAGCAGGCCCGCCTCGCCGAGGGGTCGCTCGCCGGCGCGCCCCCCGAGATCGCCGGCGACGCACCGGACTGGGTGCTGCCCTCCCTCGCGGCGATCCTCGGCGACGACCTCCTGCCGGAGCTGCGCGTCCTGGCGCGCCGCGCCCCCCTCGACATCCGCATCAACACGCTGAAGCGGACCCGCGACGAAGCGCTTGCGGCCCTCGGGCACCTGAACGCCGAGCCGACGCCGCACGCGCCCGACGGCCTGCGCATCCCGATCGGCGCCGACGGGCGCGGACCGGCGCTCCATGTCGAGCCCGAGTTCCTGGACGGCTGGTACGAGATCCAGGACGAGGGCTCGCAGCTCGCGAGCCGCCTCAGCGGGGCGAGGCCCGGCGAGACCATCGTCGACCTCTGCGCGGGCGGCGGCGGCAAGACCCTGGCGCTCGCGGCCCTGATGGGCAATGCCGGGCGCCTGATCGCCACGGACGGCGATCCCCGCCGCCTCGCGCCGATCCACGAGCGCCTGCGCCGCGCCGGGGCGGAGGCCGAGGTGCGCACCCCGCGCGCCGGCCGGGCCCGGGTCGACGTCCTGACCGACCTCGACGGGACGGTGGACCGGGTGGTGGTCGACGCCCCCTGCACCGGCACGGGGACGTGGCGGCGCAACCCCGACGCCAAGTGGCGCCTGCGGCCCGGGAGCCTGGCGACGCGGCTCACCGAGCAGGCGATCGTCCTCGACCGGGCGGCCCGGCTGGCGCGGCCGGGCGGGCGCATCACCTACATTACCTGCTCGCTGCTGCCCGAGGAGAACGACGCGGCGGTCGCGGGGCTGCTCGGGCGGGTGGGCGCGGCTTTCAGGGTCATCCCGGCGGAGCGCGTCGTGGCGGAGTTCAGCCCGGCGCTCGCGCCTCTGGTGCGCCTGACCCGGTCCGGCCTGCAGATGAGCCCGGGCCTGACGGGCACGGACGGGTTCTACGTCGCGACCCTCGAACGGCGCGGCTGACGCGGCCGCCCTGAGAATCGGCGGCGCTCGCGCACCGGGATGAGGCGGCCCATCGGCCCGCGGCGGCGCCCGGCTCCTCCCCGTGCGGAGGGCCAGCCTTGCGGGTCATGCGCGTTGCACGCGCGCGGGCGCTCGTCTAACTCCACGCCATGAATACCGACCACGACAAGATCCTCATCGTCGATTTCGGCAGTCAGGTGACGCAGCTCATCGCGCGGCGCGTGCGCGAGGAGGGCGTCTACTGCGAGATCGTGCCCTTCACCAAGGCCGCCGAGGCCTTCTCGGAGACGAAGCCGAAGGGCGTCATCCTCTCGGGCGGGCCGGAATCGGTGACGACCGAGGCCTCCCCGCGCACGCCCCAGGTGGTGTTCGATTCGGGCGTCCCGGTCTTCGGCATCTGCTACGGCCAGCAGACCATGGCGGCCCAGCTCGGAGGCGAGGTCGAGGGCGGCCACCACGCCGAGTTCGGCCGCGCCGAGATCGAGATCCTGGCCGATTGCCCGCTGTTCAAGGGCGTCTGGCACGTGGGCGAGCACTACCCGGTCTGGATGAGCCACGGCGACCGCGTCACTAAGCTGCCGGACGGCTTCACCACCGTGGCGATCTCGCGGAACGCGCCCTTCGCGGCGGTGGCCGACGAGTCGCGCAGCTACTACGCGGTGCAGTTCCACCCGGAGGTGGCGCACACGCCCCACGGCGCCCTCCTGATCCGCAACTTCGTGCGCGACATCGCGGGCTGCACCGGCGACTGGACCATGGGGGCCTACCGCGAGGAGGCGATCGCCAAGATCCGGGCCCAGGTCGGCGGCGAGCGGGTGATCTGCGGGCTGTCCGGCGGCGTCGATTCGGCGGTGGCCGCGGTGCTGATCCACGAGGCGATCGGCGAGCAGCTCACCTGCGTCTTCGTCGATCACGGGCTGCTGCGCGCCGGCGAGGCCGAGGAGGTCGTGCGCCTGTTCCGCGACCACTACAACATCCCCCTCGTCCACGTGGAGGCGCAGGACCTGTTCCTCGGCGAGCTCGAGGGCGTCAGCGACCCCGAGCAGAAGCGCAAGACCATCGGGCGCCTGTTCATCGACGTGTTCGAGGCCGAATCGAAGACGATCGGCGGCGCCGCCTTCCTGGCGCAGGGCACCCTCTACCCGGACGTGATCGAGAGCGTGTCCTTCACGGGCGGCCCCTCGGTGACGATCAAGAGCCACCACAATGTCGGGGGGCTGCCCGAGCGCATGAACATGCAGCTCGTCGAGCCCCTGCGCGAGTTGTTCAAGGACGAGGTCCGGGTCCTCGGCAAGGAGCTCGGCCTGCCCGAGGCCTTCGTCGGCCGCCATCCCTTCCCGGGCCCCGGCCTCGCGATCCGCTGCCCCGGCACGATCACGGCCGAGAAGCTCGACGCCCTGCGCAAGGCCGACGCGATCTACCTCGAGGAGATCCGCAAGGCCGGCCTCTACGACACCATCTGGCAGGCCTTCGCGGTGATCCTGCCGGTGAAGACGGTCGGCGTGATGGGCGACGGGCGCACCTACGACCACGTCTGCGCGCTGCGCGCCGTCACCTCGGTCGACGGCATGACGGCGGACTTCTACCCCTTCGACATGGCCTTCCTGGGCCGCGTGGCGACGCGCATCATCAACGAGGTCAAGGGCATCAACCGGGTCACCTACGACATCACCTCGAAGCCCCCGGGCACGATCGAGTGGGAGTGACGGATACGAGCGGCGGCAACAGCATCGTTTCGGCGGTGGTTCTCGGTTCCGGACCGTCACCGCTCGGTCTGTCGCTGACGTCCGTTGAGCGGCGTTGGTCTCCCTCTCGCAACGTGCTCATCCGATCTGGGTCCGATTCCCAAGCTCGGTAAAGCGACCCCGGAGGATGTGAGAGCTGTAGCGTTGAAGTGTGTGCACATAGGTCGGGCCGCGCCAGGAGCGGGACATCGCGCATCTTCTCGATGAAGGCCGGATCAGTGTGCGGGCGCAGACCGAAGGCGCGCCGGATCGGCGACGCCGCCGTTTGGCCCATGCCCGTGCGGCGCATTGCTGTGCATTCGCGATGGGCCGATCCACAGCATCGCTTCCTCCCGAAGCGCTGATCGCGGCAGACCCATTGCCATCCGAGCGGCTGTGAGAAGGCCCGGATCATGCCAGCAACCGTGCCGGAACACCGAGCGCTGGGCCGGCCTCCGCCAGTCGCTGGTCGAGCGTGTGCAACGTGGCGCCCTGCTCCGATGCGATGGCCAGATGCAGCGCGTCTCCCGCACGGAGCCCGAGGGCATGCTGATCGGCAAATCTCGCCGCCACCCGGAAATGCCCGCCCCTGACGCTCAGCACGGTGAAGGTCTCGGCGATGAGCTTGTTGAACATGGCGAGGACTGCCGCGCGCTGCTCGAGCGTAATCTGGCCGGTCCGCAGCTTGATCGCCGCGGCCGATGACATCTCGGTGACGGTCCAGTCGCTGATCAGAAGCTGCGCCGGTTCCTGCTCCGCCAGCCAGGCCTGAACACGCGGCGTCATCGCTTCGTTGGAGAGCGCCGCGACGATCAGCGACGTGTCGAGATAGAGCATCAGTAGCGGTCGGCATCGCGCATCGACCGCACGAGGTCGGCGGCGCTCCGGGATTGGGGCGACATCGCCGCCGTGAGCGATCGGAGTTGCGCGACATCGATCGGCTTGCGCGGCCCGGCCACCGCGGTGAGCCGCGCGACGGGCTTGCCGCGGCGGCTGATGTCGATCGAATCGCCGGCTTCGACCCGGTCGACCAACTCGCTCAGATGAGCCTTGGCATCCGCTAGGTTGATCACATCCATGCCGCGCTCCTGACCATATAGATGGTCATATAGTCCACCCGGCTCGAGAATCCCAGCATTGCTTCCCGACGTCGTCCTTCATCAAGACCGAAGGCAGTCACGAGACATCATTTTTTATGTTCGACCTGCACGTCCCGATCGCCCGCTTCCGTGCCGCAACGCTCGGGGCCCGTCGGCGATCGTGCCTGGTCAGGGAGCGGTGCGCCGGGCGCATCGAAGCGCATCCCTCAGGGCCGACAATTCGTCTCGACCAGCACGGTCTCGGTCTCGAACTCGGCCGCGTGCCAGGTCTCCGGCGGGAAGTGGAACAGGCTGCCGGGGCCGAAGGCGGTCCGGCCCGCTCCGGTCTCCAGGGTGCCGGTGCCGGACAGGACCTGCACGAACTGCTCGTGGGCGTGGCTGTGCCGGGGGGCGGACGTGCCGGCCGGGACCACGACGCGCACGAGGCCGGCGCCCGCGCCCGCGAGCGCGCGCTTGGCGACGCCGCTCGGCGCCCTCGTCTCCGGCAGGTCGTCCCAGGCGATGCAGTGCGGGTTCATGCTGAGATTCTCCCGGCTCCAGAGGCCGTTGCGGCGGCCCGGCGTCGATCTAGGGCCAGACCCGGATCGCCAGGGGCCGGCGCACGAGGTCGCGATCGGAGGTGATGTCGCAGCCCTCGTTGCGCAGGGTGACGTAGGTCAGGAGGGCACGGTCGCCCACGTCGTCGAAGTTCCGGCCCTCGGCGGCGGGGTCGAGGAGGGACGGGTAGGCGATCAGGCCGCCGGCCGCGCCGCAGGGATCGTCGTAGAGCGTCGGCCCCGCGAGCAGGAGCCGCGGCGTGTCCCAGGTCAGGAGGTCGCGCGAGCTCGTCCAGTAGAAGCCCGGTTGCGGGAAGGCGTCGGCGGCCTTGGCCATGAACACCGCGATGAAGGCGCCGCTGCCCCGGTGGCGCACCACCGCCCCGACCGGGGTGGGGAAGGGGGCCACCGGCTTGCAGGTGGCGGGGCGCGGGGCGCCCGCCCGGTAAGGGTCGGGGAAGGCCGCGGTGAAGCCGGTGCCGGTCCAGGCCCGCCAGCTCGTCGGGTCGGCCGGGGTCTCGGTGCGGAACAGGCAGACGCCGCCCGCCTGGTCGCTGCCCGGCCGCTCCCAGCCCGTGGTCGAGGCGAGCACGTAGCGGTAGCGCCCCTGCGCCACGATGTTCGAGGGGTTGAAGAAGCCCCGGTGCCGGCCCTGGTCGACCTCCTGCCGGAACGGCGCGGCCGCCATCACGGCGGGCGGGCTCGCCCGGGTGAAGCTGCGGCCGCCATCCGCCGAGGCCGCGGCCGTCAGCGTGTTGTACCAGCACGCCATGTAGGTCTTGGCCCGGCAGCGGCCCGGGTGCTCGTTCGCCTGGTACTCGTGGTGCAGGAGGGCGGCCACCGCCCGCCCGTCCTCGGTCCAGGTCGCGGTGATCCAGGACCGGTCGTCGTAGAGGGCCGGGTCGGACTTCTCGCCGGATTCGAGCACGATTGCGCAATCGAGCCTCAGGTGATCGAGGTCGGGCCCGCGCAGGGCCCGGTTGCGGTAATGCATGCCGAAGAGCGCCACGGCGCCGCCCGGCTCCCGGAAGGCGCGGGCCGAGGCGTCGGGCACGTCGGCCCCGTCGCAGGCGTCGCGGCTCGCCCGGAAGATCGGCGTCGGCGGGCCCACCAGGGTGAGGCTGGAGAGGGGCGGCTCGGGCGCGGCGCGGGCGGGCGCGGCCAGCCCGAGCAGCACGAGAGCGGTGAACCGGAGCGGGCGCGTCATCGGGTGAGCCTGGACAAGGCCGTCAGATTCGCCTCAGAACCGTTACAGAGTGCTTGCCAAGCGTCATGCCGAGCGTACTGCCACGAGTGCCGCCAAAAGTGCTTGCCCGGTCCGGCCTCGGCCCGGTCGCTCCCCGCCATTCCCCACCGCGTCTCGTCCCCAAGGGCCCTCCATGCTGATCCTGATCCTCGGGCTCGTGCTGTTCCTCGGCACGCATGCCTTCTCGATGGCCCGGGCCAAGCGCGCGGAGGCGATCGGGCAACTCGGCGAGACGCGCTTCAAGCTCGTCTACACCCTCCTCTCCATCGCGGGGCTCGTCCTCATCGCCTACGGCTTCCACCAGTATCGCGCCGCGGGCTACATCGCGGTCTGGGACCCGCCGGTCTTCACGCGCCACCTCGCCGTCCTCCTCAACCTGTTCGCCTTCATCGCCCTGGCCTCCGCCTACCTGCCGGGCCACATCCGGGCCCGGGCCAAGCACCCGATGCTCCTCGCCGTGAAGATCTGGGCGACCGCGCACCTTCTCGCCAACGGCGACCTCGGCTCGATCCTGCTGTTCGGCGGCTTCCTGGCCTGGGCGGTCGCGGCCCGCATCAGCGCCAAGCGCCGGGCCCTGACCGCCGGCGAGGTGGTGTCGCAGCACGGCGGCGAGGCGGCCCGCCCGTCGGGCTACCGCAACGACATCCTGGCCGTGGTGATCGGGGTCGCGATGTGGTTCGTGTTCGGCCGCTACCTGCATTACCCGGTGATCGGCGTGTATGCCTGGCCCGGCATGGCCTGATCGGGCGGGAACGAGCCGGGTCCTGCCCGGGCCCGAGCCGAACCCGCCGGTCGCCGGAAGCCGGTGGTCGCCGGAAGCCGGTGGTCGCCAAGCCGCGAGGTTCGTGCTAGGCGCGGGCGCTCCAACACCGCGAGGCGGCCCTCCCGGTCGGGACAGGCCAGAGAGACGATGGCTGAAAACAACGAGTTCTTCCGCGAGGTCAACGAGGATTATCGCCGGGATCAGGTCGCGCAGATCTGGCGGCGCTACAGCGGCGTGATCATCGCGCTCGCGATCCTGATGGTGGCGGGCGTCGGCGGCTGGCGCTACTGGCAGAACGCGCAGCGCGTCGCCGCCGAGACGGCCTCCGAGCGCTTCGACGCGGCCAACCGCCTCGTGCGCGAGGGCAAGACCGACGAGGCCGAGAAGGCCTTCACGACCCTGGAGGCCGAGGGCCCCGCCGGCTACCGCCTGCTGGCGCAGTTCCGCTCGGCTGCCGAGACGGCCAAGCGCGACCCCGCGGCGGGCGCCAAGGCCTACGACGCGATCGCGGCCGATACCGGCCTGATGGGCGGCCTGCGCGACCTCGCGCGCCTGCGCGCCGCGCTCCTGCGCGTCGACGCCGCCGACCCGGCCCCGGCGCTGGCGAGCCTGCAGGGCCTCGCGGCCGGCAGCCCGTTCCGCCACACCGCCCGCGAGATGCTCGGCCTCGCCGCCCTGAAGCGCGGCCAGTACGAGGAGGCGGGGCGCTGGTTCGACCAGCTCACCACCGACCCCGAGACGCCGCAGAACCTGCGCCAGCGCATCGAGGTCTACGCCGCCCTCGTGGCCGGCGGCCCGGTCACCGTCACCGAGGCGAAGCCCGAGCCCGCCGCGCCGCCCCCGCCGATCACGCGCTAGCCGCACCGGCCGCCGCGGCCGGTTGAAGGACCGCGATCGATCAACAGCTTGGAACCGTTCCCGCGCGGCGGGAGCGGCACTCGCCGGCCTTGCGCCGGCCGACCGGACGAGACTCCCATGGATATGCCGACCGTCGCCATCGTCGGACGGCCGAATGTCGGCAAGTCGACCCTGTTCAACCGCCTCGTGGGCAAGAAGCTCGCCCTCGTCGACGACCGCCCCGGCGTCACCCGCGACCGGCGCGAGGGCGACGTCCAGTTCGGCGGCCTGACCTTCCGGGTCATCGACACGGCGGGGCTCGAGGAGGCGGATTCCGATTCGCTCCTCGGCCGGATGCGCGCCCAGACCGAGGCCGCGATCCTCGAGGCCGACGTCGTGCTCTTCGTCATCGACGCCCGCGCAGGCGTCCTGCCCGCCGACAAGCCCTTCGCCGAGCTGGTGCGCCGGGCCGGCTGCCCCGTCATCCTGATCGCCAACAAGGCCGAGGGCGGCGCCGGCATGAGCGGCGCCTACGAGGCCTTCTCCCTCGGCCTCGGCGACCCGATCCCGTTCTCGGCCGAGCACGGCGAGGGCGTGGGCGAGCTGCACAGCGCGCTCCAGGCCACCCTGCCCGCGTTCGAGGAGGACGAGGACGCCGACAACCCGGCGGGCCGCGCCCTCAAGGTCGCCATCGTGGGCCGCCCGAACGCCGGCAAGTCGACCCTGATCAACCGGATGCTCGGCGAGGAGCGCCTGCTCGTCGGCCCCGAGGCCGGCATCACCCGCGATTCGATCTCCCTCGACTGGGTGTGGCGCGGGCGCCGGATCAAGCTGCACGACACCGCGGGCATGCGCCGCCGCGCCCGCATCGACGACAAGCTCGAGAAGCTCGCGGTCTCGGACGGCCTGCGGGCGGTGCGCTTCGCCGAGGTCGTGGTGGTGCTCCTCGACGCCACGATCCCGTTCGAGAAGCAGGATCTGACCATCGTCGACCTCGTCGAGAGCGAGGGCCGCGCCGTCGTCATCGGCCTCAACAAGTGGGACCTCGTGGCGGACCAGCCGGGGCTCCTGAAGACACTGCGGGAGGATTGCACCCGCCTGCTGCCGCAGGTCCGCGGCGTCGCGGTGGTGCCCCTGTCGGGGCTCGCCGGGGAGGGCGTCGACAAGCTCATGAAGGCGGTGGTCGACGCGGCCGACGTCTGGGACCGGCGCATCTCCACCTCGCGCATCAACGACTGGCTGAGCGAGGCCACCAGCCGCAACCCGCCGCCCGCCGTCTCGGGCCGCCGCATCAAGATCCGCTACGCCACGCAGGTGAAGAGCCGCCCGCCGCATTTCGCGCTGTTCGGCAACCAGCTCGACGCCCTGCCGAAATCCTACACCCGCTACCTCGTGAACGCCCTGCGCGAGGCCTTCGACCTGCCCGGCACGCCGATCCGGCTGTCGCTGCGGACCTCGAAGAACCCCTTCGACAAGGGCTGAGCGGCAGCCCGGCCGGCCGGATTCAACCCGGCCCGGCCTGCGCCCCGCGCGAGGTCGCGGCGAGCCAGTCCACCACCGCGTCGAGGGCCTGCCGGTTGGTCAGCCCCGAATCCCGCGCGGCCTCGAAGGCCGCGATCTGCCGGTCGGCGCTGGTGCCCTCCCGGACGATCCGGCGGGCATTCGCGACCTCGGCGACGCAGCCGAGCGCCTCCGCGTCCTCCGCGATCAGCGCCAGCATCCCGTCGAGCGCCTCCGCGTAGGCCAGAGCCTCCTCCCGGGCCTCGTCGATCATCTCGGCGCCGGTGCCGCTGCGCTGGGCCCGCCACAGGTTCTCCGCGGCGAGCGCCCGCGACACCCCGTCGAGGCCGGCATTCAGCTCCGGCCGCCGCACCGCCAGCCGGACGAGGCAGCGGAACACCGCCGCGATGGTCAGCGCATCCGCCAGCCGGGTGCAGGAATCGGCGATGCGCAACTCCAGGGTGGGGAACTTGATCGAGGGCCGCAGCGACCACCACAGGAAGCTCGCATCCTGGATCGAGCCGGCCCGCGTCATGATGCGGACGTAGCGCTCATACGCGGAATTGTTCATGAAAAGTTCCGGTAGACCGGTGCGCGGCAGCTCCCCGAAGGCGCTCAACCTGTAGGCGGTCAGGCCCGTGGGCTTGCCCTGCCAGAACGGCGAGGACACCGAGAGGGCGAACAGCACGGGCTGGAACGGCAGCAGCCGCCGCATCAGGTCGACCCGCGCCGCCGGGTCCGGGACCTCAACGTGGACGTGCATGCCGCAGATCAGGCTGCGGCGCCCGGCGAGGCCGACATCGCGCAGGATGCCGCGGTAGCGGTCGCCCTTCGTCGGCAATTGCCGCGACCAATCCGCGATCGGATGGGTTCCTGCCGCGAAAACAAGGAGTTCGTGCCGGGCGCCGATCTCCGCCAGGGTGGCGCGCTGGCGCGCCAGCACGCCGCGCGCCTGCGCGAAATCCGTCGAGGGCGGGGTGCAGACCTCAACCTGGCATTGCAGGAGTTCGCGGCCCGCCTCGGGCAGGCGCTCGCCGACCTCGGCGTGGAAGGGCTTCACCGAGCGCCGCGGCGTCCCCCGGGTCTCGGCATCGGCCAGAAAGTACTCCTCCTCGATCCCGAACCGATAGTTGTGGCCGCTCATGATCACCCCGCGAGGACACGTCCGCGTCAACTCGCCGGCACCGTTTCTGTGCCCTCAGCTCCGCAAGGCCCCCCCCACCAGCCAAGCCGGATCGAACCAGCGGTCGGCCTCCCCGTCATAGGGCAGGCGGGTGACGTCCCAGTTCTGGATGTAGGGGGCGTAGACGTTCCACACCGCGATGCCGCCGCCGACGAAGATGCGCCGCCCCGGATAGCGCGTCAGGACTTCCTCGGGGGCCTCGTGCGAGCGGATCACGTCGATCGTCCGATCCTTGAAGGCGAAGTCCGGCACCGAGGCCACGGTCTTCGGACCTGCAATCAGGACGTGTCCCATCGTCAGCGCGAAGAAGCGGGTGACGTCCTCGACGAAGAGCGGATCGGTGTTGCCCTCCCAGGGCAGGTGCCCGTTGAGGCCGAGTTGCCCGCGCTGCCCGATGGCGCAGATGCAGCGAACGTCGATCATCCCGGTCCGTCCCTCCCGATGGGCGCTGTCTCGTGGGCGATGCTCGCGGAAACCGGCCGGCGCGCGCGCGGATCCCGCTCCCGCGCGGCGTTCAGGCCGGCGCCTGCGGCGCCAGCACCCGGTCCTGCGGGAAGTCATAGATCTTGCCCGTCTCCGTCCAGTCCGGGCTCGCCAGGCGCACGAAATGCGGTGCCAGATCCTCCGGCGTCTTCAGGGTCTCGGGATCCTCGCCCGGCATGGCGGCGTGGCGCATGGCCGTGCGCAGGGGCCCCGGGTTCAGCAGCATGGCCTTGATCGCGGTGGTTTCCGTCTCGGCCGCATAGGTGCGCACCAGCGCGTCGAGGGCTGCCTTCGAGACCGAGTACGGCCCCCAATAGGCCCGGCACTTCGTCGAGGCCCCGGAGGTCACGAAGATCGCCCGGCCGGCATCGGACATCCGCAGCAGCGGGTCGAACGAGCGGATCAGTCGCCAGTTCGCCGTGACGTTGATGTCCATCACCTGCTGCCAGACCTTCGGGGTCACGTGCCCGATCGGCATCAGGTTGCCGAGGATGCCGGCATTGCCGACCACGATGTCGAGCTTCTTCCAGCGGTCGTGGATCGCTTGCCCGAGGCGGTCGATCGCGTCGTAATCGGTCAGGTTCAGGGGCACCAGCGTCGCACCGGAGCCGGCCTGCCGGATCGCATCGTCGAGTTCCTCGAGGGCGCCCTGCGTGCGCGCCACCGCGACGACGTGGGCGCCCGCGCGCGCCAGGGCGAGGGCGGCGGCGCGGCCGATGCCGCGCGAGGCACCGGTGACGACGGCCACGCGGCCGTCGAGGGGCTTGTCGGGGGAGATCGTCATGGGCTCAGTCGGCCTCGGCCAGCATCGCGAGCCGGCGCGGGCCCGCGATGGCGAGATCCGTCAGGCCGGTCGGATAGTCGCCCGTGAAGCAATGGTCGGTGTATTGCGGGCAGGCCTCGTTGCGCCCCGCCTCGCCCATCGCCCGGTAGAGGCCATCGATCGACAGGAAGGCCAGGGAATCGGCGCCGATATACTGGCGCATCCCCTCGAGATCGTGCGTGGCCGCGAGGAGCTTCTCGCGCTCCGGCGTGTCGATCCCGTAGAAGTCCGGATAGGTGATCGGCGGCGACGCGATGCGGAAATGCACGGCCTTAGCGCCGGCCTCGCGCATCATCCGGACGATCTTCACGGAGGTGGTGCCCCGGACCAGGCTGTCGTCCACGAGGACGATGCTCTTGCCCTCGACCGCCGCGCGGTTCGCCGAGTGCTTCATGCGCACGCCGAGCTCGCGCACCGATTGCGTCGGCTGGATGAAGGTGCGACCGACGTAGTGGTTGCGGATGATCCCCATCTCGAAGGGGATCCCGGTCTGCTGCGAGAAGCCCAGGGCGGCGGGGACGCCGGAATCCGGCACCGGCACCACGATGTCGGCCGGGGCGGGCGCCTCGCGCGCCAGCTCGGAGCCGATGTTCTTGCGAACCGTGTAGACACTCTTGCCGTTCACGATCGAATCGGGCCGGGCGAAGTAGATATACTCGAAGATGCAGGGGCGGATCGGCTGCTTCTCGGCGAAGCGGATCGATTGCACGCCTTCGTCCGAGATCACCACGATTTCCCCGTTCTCGACGTCGCGCACGAATTTCGCGCCGATGATGTCGAGGGCGCAGGTCTCCGACGCCAGGATGTAGCGGCCGTCGAGTTCGCCGAGCACGAGGGGGCGGATGCCCATCGGGTCGCGCGCGCCGATCAGCTTCTTGTTCGTCAGGGCGACGAGGGCGTAAGCCCCCTCGATCTGGCGCAGCGCGTCGATGAAGCGCTCGATGATCCGCGGCGACCGGCTGCGGGCGGCGAGGTGGAGGATGACCTCCGTGTCCGACGTGGACTGGGTGATGGCCCCGTCCCGCACGAGGTCGCGGCGGATCGAGAGGGCATTCGTCAGGTTGCCGTTATGGGCGACCGCGAGGCCGCCGCCGGCGAGTTCCGCGAAGAGCGGCTGCACGTTGCGCAGGATGGTGCCGCCGGTCGTCGAGTAGCGCACGTGCCCGATCGCGGAGCGGCCCCGAAGCCGCTCGATCGTGGCGCGGTCCGAGAAGGAATCGCCGACGAGGCCCGGTCGGCGCTCGGAATGGAAGATCTCGCCATCGAAGGAGACGATGCCCGCCGCCTCCTGACCGCGGTGCTGCAGGGCGTGGAGGCCGAGTGCCACGACCGCCGAGGCGTCCGGGTGGCCGAAGATCCCGAAGACGCCGCACTCCTCGCGCAGCGTATCCCCATCGCGGTCGAGCCCATCGGCGAAGCCGGGCAGCGGCTGAACGGGCGCGGAGCTCTCTGACATGCTGATGGTGATCCCTGGTCGCCGTCGGCTCAACGTCACGCGCGGCGCGGCGGGGCAGTCGCCTGCGCCCGACACGCCTCTGGAAGCTCTCCCCGGCATCGTCGAGTGACCGGTATCTAGGTGGTGTCGAGGCGACAACCAAGCGGCGCCGCGAGCAGATCAGCGTCGCGGTGCGGGCACGACTGCCGGTTGTCCGCCGACATCGCTCCGGCGCTGCGCCGGCGCATCGGTCTCGGCGGGGGCGTCGACCGGCTCGTTCGGGGGCGTCTCGATCTTCGGCTTCTTGAACTGCTTCAGGAACCCTTCGGGATTCTCCGGCAGCTGCGCCACCAGGGCGTCGCCGGACTTCTCGAGCATCGGACGGGAGCGGGCCTGCGCGGCCCATTCGGGCATCTTGCCCTGCACGAGCCAGGCGAGGAACACCCAGCCGATCACGCAGATCAGGAACCCGCGCCCGGCGCCGAACAGGAAGCCGAGGGAGCGGTCGACGGCGCCGATGCGGGAATCGAGCACCACGTCCGAGATCTTCACCGTGATGATCGAGACGACGATCAGCGTGCCGAGGAAGATCGCCGCGATCGACGCCACGAGCGCCACCGTATCGCTGGTGACGTGCTGCTTCACGGTCGGCAAGAGGAGCGGGTGGAACGACCAGGCGACGGCGGCGGCCGCGACCCAGGCGATGATGGCGAGGACTTCGCGGGTGACGCCGCGCACGGCTGCGAGCAGCGCGGAGATCACGACGATACCGAGCACCACGAGATCGAGAATGGAGAACGGCATCGCGTCCTGTAAGCTACACGGGGAGATGCGATGGCATCACGGGTGTCGTGCGGCTCCCCCGGACCGCGGCCCCTGTATACTCCGCCGAACCTCGGCCGTCACCCTCGGGCCGACCGGATGATGGCGCCACCCGGTGAAAACCCGGGCGGGTGCCCGAAAATACAACGTCCGAACGGGGTCCCGCCGCGTCGCGCAGGCCCGGAACGCGTCATTCCTCCTCGTCGTAGCGGCTCGAACCGCGGCCCGAGCCCGCCCGCCGGGGCGCGTTGGCGGCGATGCCCGAGACGAGGTCGGCGATGTGGCGGAGCGCCTCCGTGGGGAGCGGCGTCGCGCCGCTCTCGCCGCGGCTCTGCGGCGTCAGGGCCCGCGCGAAGCCGAGCTTCTGCGCCTCCTTCAGGCGGGCATTGGCCTGCGCAACCGGCCGGATCGCGCCCGAGAGCCCGATCTCGCCGAAATAGACGCTCTCGCTCGGCAGGACGGCGCCCGACAGGGACGAGACCAGGGCGGCTGCCACGGCGAGGTCGGCCGCGGGCTCGCCGATGCGCAGGCCGCCCGCGACGTTGAGGTAGACGTCGTGCGTCCCGAGCCGGATCCCCCCATGGGCTTCCAGCACCGCCAGCACCATCGAGAGGCGGTTGGGGTCCCAGCCGACGACGGCGCGGCGCGGCATGCCGAGGGAGGACGGTGCGACCAGTGCCTGGATCTCGACGAGGAGGGGGCGCGTCCCCTCCATCCCGGCGAAGACCGCGGTTCCCGGGGCGGCGTGGTCACGGCCGGCGAGGAAGAGGGCGGACGGGTTCGGCACCTCGGCCAAGCCGCCATCCGTCATCTCGAAGACGCCGATCTCGTCGGTCGGCCCGAAGCGGTTCTTCACGGCGCGCAGGATGCGGAAATGGTGGCCCTGGTCGCCCTCGAAGGACGCGACCGCGTCCACCATGTGCTCGACGACGCGGGGCCCCGCGATCTGCCCGTCCTTGGTGACGTGGCCGACCAGGATCACGGCGGTGCCGGTGGTCTTGGCGAACCGGATCAGGCTCTGGGCCGAGGAGCGCACCTGCGTGACCGTTCCGGGCGCCGATTCGACCGTCTCGGTCCACATGGTCTGGATCGAATCGATGATCGCGAGGGCGGGCGGGCGCCCCTGCGACAGGGTCTCGACGATGTCCTCGACATTGGTCTCGGCGGCGAGTTCCACGGGCTTGTCGGCGAGCCCGAGGCGCTCGGCCCGCAGGCGCACCTGCCCCACCGCCTCCTCGCCCGAGATGTAGGCGACGCGCTCGCCCGTGCCCGCCATCGCGGCCGAGGCCTGCATCAGGAGGGTGGATTTCCCGATTCCGGGATCGCCCCCGAGGAGGATGACGGACCCGCGGACGAAGCCGCCGCCGGTGACGCGGTCGAGCTCGGCGATCCCCGACGGAATGCGCGGCGCCTGCTTGGCCTCGCCGGTCAGGCCCTCCAGCGGGAACACCCGCCCGCGTGCCCGGGACGCCCGCGTCGACGCGGGCCCGGCCTGCGGACCGGAGCCGCCCGGGGTCTCCTCCACGATCGTGTTCCAGCCGTTGCAGGCCTCGCAGCGCCCGCGCCAGCGATTGTAGACCGCCCCGCAGGACTGGCAGATGAAGGTCTGGTGGATCTTGGCCATGGCCTCAGGTCATCCGTCGATCGGCCGTCCATCCCGGGGCCTCGTTTCGCGGCGCCGGTGATCGCGGATCGCAGGCCCGGAGGGCTCGCGAGACACGATTCGCCCAGGCCACTCTTCGAGACTCGCTCGCGATCCGCGAATCACCGGCGTCCCGCTCATCGGGCGCGGATGGGATCGGCCGCCGCAGGCGTCGCCGTCCCTCCTACATAGTGGCGAACATAACGGGAACCCAGCCCCGTCAGGATCTCGTATCCGATGGTGCCCGCCGCCCGGCCGACCCGGTCGAGATCGAGGCTGTCGCCGATCAGGATCGCCGTGTCGCCGCGCCGGGCGCCGGGCGCCTCGGTGACGTCGAGGATGATCAGGTCCATGGAGATCAAGCCGAGGATCGGGCAGGCGGCGCCGCCGACCAGCGCATGGCCGCGCCCGCTCGCGGCACGGGGATAGCCGTCCGCGTAACCGAGGGACAGGGTCGCCAGACGCCGCGGCCCCGGGGCCGTCCAGCGGCCATTGTAGCCGACACGGTCACCGGCCTCGACGTGGCGGATCTGCGCGATCCGGGCCTCGAGGCGGACGACCGGGCGCATCGGATTCGGGCGGCCCGGCGTCGGATTGCCGCCGAACATGGCGTAGCCCGGGCGCAGCAGGTCGTGATGCGCCCCCGAACCGAGATAGACGCCGGAGGAATTCGCCAGGGAGGCCGGGATGCCTGGCAGCGCCGCCCGGACGCGGGCGAAATCGGCGATCTGACGGGCATTGACCGAATCGTCGGGGAGTTCCGCGCTGACGAGATGGCTCATCAGGAGGACGATGCCGGCCCGGGGCAGCAGCGGATCGCCCGCGCAGGAGAGCGCGTCCGGCACCGAGAGCCCGAGACGGTTCATGCCGGTATCGACGTGGAGTGCGGCGGGCAGGATCCGCCCGGCCTCGGCTGCGAGCGCGGCCCACTCGACGAGTTCCTCGCGCGCGCCGAGCACCGGACGCAGGCCATGCGCGACGAGGGCCGTCCCGCTGCCGGGCAGCAGCCCGTTCAGCACGTAGACCGTGGCCTCGGGTATCGCCGTCCGGGCCTCCACCGCCTCGCTCAAATGCGCCACGAAGAAGGTTCGGCACCCCGCCGCCCAGAGTGCCGCCGCCACAGCCGCGAGCCCGCACCCGTAGGCGTCGGCCTTCACCACGGCGGCGCAGGGGATGCCGGGCGCCTCGGCCCCGAGCCGGCGCCAGTTCTCCGCGATCCCCGCGAGATCGACGGTGAGGCGGCCGCCATGGAAGGCGAGGGCGTCGTCCGGCGTGGGTTGCTGTTCCATCGGATGTGTCGCGCGCGAGATGGCTCGGTGTCCTGCGTCGTCCGCCCCTCCTAGCCGCAACCGAGGTGGCCCGGATAGGCTTCGGACGCGTTCGCGGGGCGAGCCGGGGATGGGGCCGCTGCAAGAATCCGGCTCATCCCCGGCGGCGGGCGTCCACGCGGCCGGATCGTGGGCCGAAGTGCCGCGCGCGATCGCGAGCCTGGAGCGGCGGCCAGCAACCGGGTGAGCCGGCGCCTCGTGCGCCGGCCCCCGCTCACATCTGATCCGGGATCCGATCCGACTGCGCGAGATTCGAGAACCGGGTGATGTTGGCGTCGAACTGAAGCTCGACGGTGCCGGTGGGGCCGTGGCGCTGCTTGCCGAGGATGACCTCGGCCTTGCCGTGGACGCGGTTCATCTCCGCCTCCCAGGCGAAGAACTCCTCGGTGCCCTCGCGGGGCTTCTTGTTGTTGACGTAGTATTCCTCGCGGAACACGAACATCACCACGTCGGCGTCCTGCTCGATCGAGCCCGATTCGCGCAGGTCCGAGAGCTGCGGGCGCTTGTCGTCGCGGTTCTCGACCTGACGCGAGAGCTGGGACAGGGCGATGATCGGCACGCTCAATTCCTTGGCGAGCGCCTTCATGCCGGTGGTGATCTCGGTCATCTCCTGCACGCGGTTGTCGCCCTTCTTGGACGAGCCCGAGAGAAGCTGCAGGTAATCGACGATGAGGAGATCGAGCCCCTTCTGGCGCTTGAGCCGGCGGGCGCGGGCGGCGAGCTGCGCGATCGAGATGCCGCCGGTCTGGTCGATGTAGAACGGGATCGTCTGCATGTCCCGGGCGGCGTCAGTGATCTTGTAGAAATCCTCGGGCCGGATGTCGCCGCGACGGATCTTGTAGGAGGGGACGCCGGATTGCTCGGCGATGATGCGGGTCGCCAATTGCTCGGCCGACATCTCGAGGGAGAAGAACCCGACGATGCCGCCGTTCTTGGTCTCGATGGTGCCGTCCGGCTTCCTCTCGCCCTGGTAGGCCTTGGCGATGTTGAAGGCGATGTTGGTGACGAGCGAGGTCTTGCCCATGGCCGGGCGCCCCGCGAGGATGATCAGGTCGGAGGGCTGCAGGCCGCCCATCTTGGCATCGAGGTCGGACAGGCCCGTGGCGATGCCCGAGAGCTTGCCGTCGCGCTGGTAGGCCTTGGCGGCCATGTCGACGGCGGCGGTGAGCGCGTCCGAGAATTTCTGGAAGCCGCCGTCGTACTTGCCGGATTCGGCGAGTTCGTAGAGGCGCCGCTCGGTGGCCTCGATCTGGTCGCGGGGGGCCGCCTCGACGGGGGCCTCGTAGGCACCGTTGACCAGATCCTCCCCGATGGTGATGAGGCGGCGCCGGATCGCGAGGTCGTAGATCGCCCGGCCGTAATCGCCCGCGTTGATGACGGTCGTCGCGTCGGCGGCGAGCCGGGCGAGGTACTGCATCACGGTCTGGCCGCCGAAATCGGCGTCGCCCAGGTAGGTCTTCAGGGTGATGGGGGTCGCGAGCTTGCCGGCCTTGATCAGGCTGGTGGCCACCTGGAAGATCTGCTGGTGCGCCTCCTCCATGAAATGCTCGGGCAGGAGGAAGTCCGAGACCCTGTAATAGGCATCGTTGTTGACCAGGATGGCGCCGAGCAGCGCCTGCTCCGCGTCGATGTTGTGGGGCGCGACACGGTATTCGGCCTGAACCGCTTCGAGCTTCGCCGTCAGGGCATTGGGCAGGGCCATCGGCAGGATCGCTCCGAGTCTCGCGCGGCCGCGGCGGCCGCTGTCCAAAAACACCCGACGACCATGGCATCGGCATGGTTAGCCGATGCTTAGCCGCGGCCGGCTTCGAGCGCCGGAGGGGCGGCCGCCCGAGACGCAAGACGCCCGCCGCTCCGGAAGCGGCGGGCGTCCATGCTGGAACAAATGTGGAACGTGTCAACCCTTGCGGGCCGGGATCCCCGTTCTCCACCGGTGGAGAACGGGGATTTCGGATCCTCAGCCCTCGTCGCCCTCGCCGGATTCGGCGAGCGCCGCACCGACCTCGAGGCCGAGGTCGTCGAGGTTGAACGCCTCGCGCTCGGTGACCGACTCACCGCGGGCCTGACGCTCGGCCTCCTCGGGGCTGCGCGCCACGTTGACCGTGACGGTGACCTCGACCTCGGGGTGCAGCACCACCGGGACGGTGTGCAGGCCGAGGGTCTTGATCGGCTGGTTCAGGGCGAACTGGTCGCGGCCGACGCTGAAGCCTTCCTGGGTGACGACCTCGGCGAGATCACGGGTCGAGACCGAGCCGTAGAGCACGCCCGTCTCGCCGGACTGGCGAATCAGGATGAAGCTCTGCCCGTTGAGCTTGTCGGCGACGGCCTGGGCCTCGTTGCGGCGCTCGAGGTTGCGGGCCTCGAGCTGGGCGCGCTGGCCCTCGAAGCGCTTCTTGTTGGCGTCCGTCGCGCGCAGGGCCTTGCCGCGGGCGAGGAGGAAGTTGCGGGCAAAGCCCGGCTTCACGTTCACGGTCTCGCCCATCTGGCCGAGCTTGGCGACGCGTTCGAGCAGGATCACTTCCATGGTGGTCTTCCTTCGTTAGGGGTGCCGCCGGGGCGGCGGGTCTCTCAGGGTCTGCCGGCGCCCTCTTTGGGACGGCGCAGGTTGAGGGCGGTGTCGGCGATGCCGAACAGGGTCAGCGCGAACAGGGCGATGCCCTGCGTCACGAACAGGATGAGGTAGAGGCCGAACAGCAGCGCCCCGCGCGCGGGCCGGCCGCGGCTGCGGTCGTGGAAGGCGCAGAGCCCCTGCAGGGCGAAGGCGGCGCTGAGGGAGCCCGCGAGCGCCATGCCGAGCACGCCGGCGTAGCCCGGCAGGAAGCCGAGGATCACCGAGGCCGCCAGCAGGACCAGCACGGTCCGGGGCATCATCGTGGAGGGCAGGTCCGGCCAGGGACGCGGCAGGCGCCCGGAGATCTGCACGATCCGCGCCGCCGCCCAGAGATACAGGGTCAGCAGGAGCGCGAGCCCCTGGGTCGCGAGGGCGGGCGCGATGCGCGCGAGCGCGTCGGCGACCTCCGCCTTCTGGTCGCCCGCCGGCGGCGCGGACGCTCCGGCGCCCGGGGAGGAAGGGGGGGCCTGGTCCGGCGTCGCCGGATTCTCGGGAGCTGACGCGCCGCGGGTCTGGAGCTGGACGAGGGAGCCGCTCATCTCGCGCAGCTGCGACTGGAAGGTGTCGTAGTTCGGGGAGGCGATCACCGCGATGGCCACGAAGGCGAGGGCGGCGGTGGCGGCGGTCCAGCCGAGCAGGCGGCCGGTCGGGTACCATTCGAGGCTGCCGTCGGCGCCGGGGCGTCCGAGCAGCGCCAGATAGGCGAGCCACCAGGCGGGAACCGCCAGGTAGGCGCTGAACCCGAGCCCGAGGAAGGGGGAGACGAAGATCGCGAGCGCGGCCGTTCCGGTCGCGGCGGCCGTCAGCGCCGCCTTGTGGCTCCAGCCGAGCCCGACGATCAGGATCGGCAGGGGGGCGAGCAGGTAGAGAACGATCGCGAGGGGCGTCGCCTTCAGGAGCACGCCGAAGAGGAGTGCCGAGACGAGGCCCGCGCCGATACCGATGCCGAGAGACTGAACCATCACAATCCGCTGTCCCGCTGTCCCGCGATGGGAGCAGGGTTAGAGGCGAGGAATGCCCCAACGATCCCGGGGACCCTGAGCGGGCACCCGGTCCTGAGCGGCGCCCCGTCCGCGAGGGCCGGGGCGCCGATGTCCTACTTGATGACGTAGGGAAGCAGGCCGAGGAAGCGCGAGCGCTTGATCGCCTGGGCGAGCTCGCGCTGCTTCTTGGCCGAGACCGCCGTGATGCGGCTCGGCACGATCTTGCCGCGCTCCGAGACGTAGCGGGACAGGAGCTTCACGTCCTTGTAGTCGATCTTCGGGGCGTTCGCGCCCGAGAAGGGGCAGGTCTTGCGACGACGGAAGAACGGACGACGGCCACCGCCGCCACCACCAGCACCAAATGCCATGACTTAGTTCTCCCCGCCGAAGCTGCGCTCAGGGCGGTCACCGCGATCACCGCGGTCGCCACGATCACGGTCGCCGCCGAAGCCGCCACCGAAGCCCTCGTCGTCACGGCGACGGCCGCGGTCGCGATCCTTGCGGTCGTCGCGGTCGCGCTTCTGCATCATCGCGGACGGCTCGGCCTCGAGCTCCTCGACGCGGATCGTCATGAAGCGCAGGACGTCTTCCGAGATCTGCATCTGGCGCTCCATCTCGGCGAGGGCCGCCGGAGGAGCCTCGATGTTGAGGAGCGTGAAATGCGCCTTGCGGTTCTTCTTGATGCGGTAGGCGAGGGACTTCACGCCCCACATCTCGATCTTCTCGATCTTGCCGCCGTTCTGCTCGATGACGCCCTTGTAGGCCTCGACCATGGTCTCGACCTGTTGGGACGTCACGTCCTGGCGCGCCAGGAAGACGTGCTCGTATAAAGGCATTGCGGGCCCTTCAGCTTGAATGGGGCCCGACGGCACGCGGAGGTGCGCAGGGGTCGGGCCGGTTCGGTTCCGCGTCACCCGGCGCCAAGCCCTTCGAGCCGTATTCAGGCCCGAGCGGTTGATCGAAGGCGGAGACACCGGACGACGGATATCGGGTCGGAACCCATCCTGTGCCGCGAGCGGCACCGTCCGTTCAGCCCCCGGCCGGAGCGAACGCGAGGGCGGCGCATAACCGTTTTCGGAGCCGACCGCAAGAGCGGATCGGGGCGGGCCGCGAAGAACAACGGGCGTCGGACCAGACCGGTCCCGGGGAACGGATTCCGGTCCCGGCGGATCGAAATCCTCGGACGCCATCATGAATTCTCTATCCGGTGACGCTGTTCACGAAGCCGTGATAATTAGCTTGGATCAAATCCCCGCGTGTCGCGTCTACCGGTCTGCGACTTTCTTGACGGTCGAAGCTTGGCCCGCGCGCGGTCGGGTTGCCGGGTCATCTGAACGGGTCTCATGCCGCGTTACTACTTCGACATCCAGGACTGCATCGATGTGCGCGATGATCAGGGGGTCGAGCTGCCGGACATGGCGGCGGTTCGCGCGGAGGCCCATCGGGCCCTGGCCGAACTCGTCAGCCACCAATCGCCGCAGCGCAGTGCCGTCCAGATCCGCGCCGACGTCCGGGACGGGGACGGGGAGCGCGTCCTGACCGCCACGCTCCTCATCGTCTCGGAGGCCGCCTCGGAGGACCCGGGCAGCGCGATCGAGCATTGAGCGGGGGGCGCGAGCCCGCGCCCGTCATTTCAGCGAGGCCGCGATCGCCTGCTGGATGCCGAGGATGTCGGCGCCCCGCTTCAGGGTCCGCTGGATCGGGTCGGGCCGGCCCGAGACCCAGATCTTGAGCTCCGAATCGAAGTCGAAGCTTCCGGCCGTCTCCACCGAGAAGGAGGTGATCGCCCGGTAGGGCACGGTCAGGTACTCGACCTTCCGCCCGGTCAGGCCCTGGCGGTCGACCAGGATCAGGCGCCGGTCGGTGAAGACGAAGAGGTCGCGGATCACCTTGAAGGCGACGCGCACCGGCTCGCCCTCGGTGAGGACGCCCGCGAGCTGGTCGCCGAGCTCCGCCTGGCTCAGGTCGCTGCCGTGCCCGAACAGGCCATCCAGAATTCCCATGGTCGCGCTCCTCCGCCCTCCGCGCTGATGTGGGGACCCGAACCCGCCGTGCCAGCGGTCATGCTCGCGTCCGGGGCAGGTCCCGCCCGCGCCGGCGCGCTTCCCACCCGTGCCCGGCTCGATTAGACCCGCGCCCATCGGCCGCCGGAAACCCGCTCCATGTCCGCTTCCCGCCTGCGCCTGGGCGTCAACATCGATCACGTCGCGACCGTCCGGAACGCCCGCGACGGCGCCTATCCGGATCCGGTCCGGGCCGCCCGGCTCGCCGCCGAGGCGGGGGCGGACGGGATCACCGCGCATCTGCGCGAGGACCGGCGCCACATCCGTGATGCCGACATGGTGGCGCTGAGGGAGGTCCTGACGGTTCCGCTGAATTTCGAGATGGCGGCGACGGACGCGATGGTCGCGCTCGCCGAGCGCCTGCGCCCGCACGCGGCCTGTCTCGTCCCCGAGAAGCGCGAGGAGCGCACCACCGAGGGCGGGCTCGACATCGTCGGCGCCCGCGACCACCTCGCCCCCCGCATCGCGCGCCTCTCGGCGGCCGGGATCCGGGTCTCGCTCTTCGTCGAGCCGGACGAGGCCGTGATGGAGATGGCCCGCAGGCTCAATGCCCCCGTGGTCGAGCTGCATACCGGAAGCTACTGCGAGGCCGCCGTTCAGGGCGACGGCGCGCGCCTCGATCACGAATACGCGCGCATCCGGCGGGCCGCCGCCTACGGCGCGGAGATCGGCCTCGAGATCCATGCCGGCCACGGACTCACCCTCGAGTCGGTCGGGCCGGTGGCGCGCCTGCCGCAGATCGTCGAGCTCAATATCGGCCACGCCCTCATCGGCGAGGCGATCTTCGTCGGCCTGCCGCAGGCGGTGCGCGACATGCGGTCCGCCATGGATGCGGCCCGCGCGGGATCCGCCGACGCATGATCCTCGGCATCGGCTCCGATCTCTGCGACATCCGCCGGATCGAGCGCTCGCTCGCCCGCTTCGGGGACCGCTTCACCCATCGGGTGTTCACGGACGGCGAGCGGATGACATGCGATCGGCGGGCCGCCCGCGCGCCCTCCTACGCCCGGCGATTCGCCGCCAAGGAGGCCTGCGCCAAGGCGCTCGGAACCGGGCTCAGCCACGGCGTCTTCTGGCGCGACATGGAGGTGGTGAACCTGCCGGGCGGCCAGCCGACGCTGCACCTGACGGGGGGGGCTCGCGCACGCCTCGACGCCATGATGCCCGCCGGGCACGGGCCGAGGCTCCATGTCACGCTCACCGACGATCCCCCCATGGCGCAGGCCTTTGTGATCATCGAGGCGGTGCCGCTCGGCACATTCCCGGATTAGCCGGCACCGCTCGCGCGTTGCGGGCGGTGCCGGCTTAGTCTAGACCGCCGCTCACAGCGGACAGGATTGCGGCACGCTCCCGGAGGTGGGTGCCGATGGACCGGGGCCGGGGGGCACCGAGCCGAGGACGTCACGAACCATGGAACGCGCACGCGTGGATCACGACACCAAGCACGAGATGCGGACGGCCGACGGTGGTGCCACGGGCACCTGGGCCAGCATCCGCGAGACCCTGAAGGTCGGCATCCAGGCGCTGCTCATCGCGCTCGTGGTGCGGACGCTTTTGTTCCAGCCCTTCAACATTCCCTCGGGATCGCTGGTGCCGACGCTTCTGATCGGGGATTACCTTTTCGTCTCGAAATACTCCTACGGATATTCGAAGTACTCGCTCCCGCTGAGCGAATACATTCCCATCAAGTCCGAGGGGCGGGTCTGGGCGGCCGAGCCGAAGCGCGGCGACATCGCGGTGTTCAAGCTCCCGAAGGACAACGCCACCGACTACATCAAGCGCGTCATCGGCCTCCCCGGCGACAAGATCCAGGTGGTCGACGGCGTGCTCAACATCAACGGCAAGGCGGTCAAGCGCGAGCGCATCGCCGATTACGAGACGATCGATCCCTACGGTCAGGCCACGAAGGTGCCCCAGTACCTCGAGACGCTGCCGAACGGCGTCGCGCACCGGGTGATCGAGCGCGACGGCGACAACGGGTTCTGGGACAAGACCGAACTCTACACCGTGCCGCCGGGCCACTTCTTCATGATGGGCGACAACCGCGACAATTCCACGGATTCGCGCGACCTCGCCAATGTCGGCTACGTGCCTTTCGAGAACTTCGTCGGCCGCGCCGAGATGATCTTCTTCTCGATCGACGAGGGGACGCCGGCCTGGCAGATCTGGAACTGGCCCGCCAAGGTCCGGTGGAACCGGATCTTCAACACCATCCACTGAGGTCCGTCCGTTGAACGACGCCGCGCGTCCTTCCAGCCGCGCGCGGCGCGCGCATCGTCCCAAGCCCGCCCTCGGGATCCTCGAGGAGCGGATCGGCCACAGCTTCGCCGATCCGGACCTGCTCGTGCGTGCGCTGACCCATGTCAGCAAGGCGGCCGGACGGGTCGGCAGCTACCAGCGTCTCGAGTTCCTCGGCGACCGGGTGCTCGGCCTCGCCATCGCGGATCTCCTCTACGCGTCCTTCCCGGACGCGGACGAGGGCGATCTCTCCCGGCGCCTCGCGGGGCTCGTCCGGCGCGAGACCTGCGCGGCGGTGGCGACGGCCTGGGAGGTCGGCCCGCACCTCGTCCTCGGTCCCGGCGAAGTGATGGGGGGCGGACGACGCAACCAGACGATCCTCGCCGATGTCTGCGAGGCGATCCTGGGCGCCGTCTTCCTCGATGCCGGCTACGCCAAGGCCAAGGATCTCGTCGAGGCCGCCTTCCGGCCGGCGCAGAACACCGGCGCTCCGCGGGGGCGCGACGCGAAATCCGCCCTGCAGGAATGGGCGATGGGCCGCGGGCTGCCGATCCCCCTCTACGAGGTGGTGGAGCGCTCGGGGCCGGACCACGCGCCGCTCTTTCGCATCGCCGCCCGGGTCGCGGGCGTCGAGCCCGGTCTCGGCGAGGGCGCCTCGAAGCGCCTCGCCGAGCAGGAGGCCGCCCGCGCCGTGCTCCTGCGCGAGGGCATCCTGGAGAACGGCGTCGAACCGAACGCGGGCGATCCCGGTTGATTCGGGTGCCCGCCGCACAGCGGCGCCGGATCCGGATCCGGCCGGGCAGGGCGCCCGTATCCGTCCGGCGGAACGACAGTCAGAATTGGGGGCCGGCGACCGGCCTGAGGAAAGTGACGTGATGGCCCGAGAGCCTCAGGACGAGACCGATCACACGCCGGAGCCCGCGCAGGACAGGCTTCCGGCGATCCCGCCGCTCGCGCCGATGCCGGCCGGCACCAGGGCGGGCTTCGTGGCGCTGATCGGCGTGCCGAACGCGGGCAAGTCCACCCTGCTCAACAGCCTCGTGGGCACGAAGGTCTCGATCGTCTCGCGCAAGGTCCAGACGACCCGCGCCCTCGTGCGCGGCATCGTCATGGAGGACAAGGCGCAGATCATCCTCGTCGACACCCCCGGCATCTTCGCGCCCAAGCGCCGGCTCGACCGGGCCATGGTGCATTCCGCCTGGAGCGGCGCGGCGGACGCCGACGCGATCTGCCTCCTCGTCGATGCGCGCAAGGGCGTCGACGAGGAGGTCGAGGCGATCCTGCAGAGGCTCCCGGAGGTGAAGCGCAAGCGCGTGCTGATCCTGAACAAGATCGATCTCATCCCCCGCGAGAAGCTCCTCGACCTTGCCTCCGGGCTGAACGCCCGGATGCCCTTCGCCCACACCTTCATGATCTCGGCCCTCAACGGCGACGGCGTCGAGGACCTGAAGCGCACCCTCGCCGAGATGATGCCGGAGGGGCCCTGGCTCTACCCGGAGGATCAGGTCTCCGATGCGCCGATCCGGATGCTCGCGGCCGAGATCACCCGCGAGAAGATCTACGATCGCCTCCACGAGGAACTGCCCTACCGCTCGACCGTCGAGACCGACCAGTGGCAGGTCCGCGCCGACGGCTCCGTGCGCATCGAGCAGACCATCTTCGTCGAGCGCGAGAGCCAGCGCTCGATCGTGCTCGGCAAGGGCGGCCAGACCATCAAGGCGATCGGCCAGGCGGCCCGG
Source organism: Methylobacterium planeticum (assembly GCF_008806345.1). Lineage (GTDB taxonomy): Bacteria > Pseudomonadota > Alphaproteobacteria > Rhizobiales > Beijerinckiaceae > Methylobacterium > Methylobacterium planeticum. The sequence continues at coordinate 77,192 of NZ_VZZJ01000001.1, forward strand.
ACCGAGATCGCCGAGGTGGCCGAGACCCGCGTCCACCTGTTCCTGCACGTGAAGGTGCGCGAGAACTGGGCGGATGATCCGGCCCGCTACCGCGAGATGGGGCTCGAATTCCCGCGGGGCTGAGCCGCGCGGACGGGACCCGCCCCTGCTCCGCCGTGAGGCTCGGGACCTCCCTCGCACTTTTTCCTTCCTCGATGATTGTCAGGACGCGGCTCGCCCGCTCGATCCCCCCATGTCGGATTCCATGATGTCCGCCGCCGTCTACGGCCTGCCGCCGGCCGAGCTTGCCGAGATCACCGAGGGCGCCGCCCAGGTCTCGCCCCTGATCCCCGGATCGCGCCGCCTCGAGGATGCCAATGTTCGCAGCCTCGCGGACCTCGTGATGCTGGCCCCGCCCGGGACGGTCGAGCGGCGCTTCGCCCTGGCGCACGCCCTGCGCGCCGTGCGGCCCGGGGGCCGCATGGTGGTGCTCGCCCCGAAGGACCGCGGCGGCGCGCGTCTCGGCCGCGAGCTGCGCGAATTCGGCTGCAGCTTCGCCGAGGAGCCGCGCCGGCACCACCGCATCTGCACGCTGACGCGACCCGAGGGCGCCCTCGATCTCGCCGAATCGATCGCCGCCGGCGGGCCGCGCCACATCGAGAACCTCGCCCTCTGCACCCAGCCCGGCATCTTCTCCTGGGACAGGCTCGACCCCGGCACGGCGCTGCTGCTCGCGAACCTCACGCCGCAGGCCGGGCGGGGCGCCGATTTCGGCTGCGGCCTCGGCATCCTCGCCCGCGCCCTCCTGGCCTCCCCGACGGTGACCGCCCTGACGCTGATCGACATCGACCGGCGCGCCGTCGAGATGGCCGAGCGCAACGTCGCCGACCCCCGCGCGGCCTTCCGCTGGGCGGATATCCGCGATCCGGACCCGGTGCTGACGCGCCTCGACTTCGTGGTGATGAACCCGCCCTTCCACGACGGGGGGGCCGAGGACCAGGCGCTCGGGCAGACCTTCATCCGGCGCGCCGCCGAGAGCCTGCGCCCGGGCGGCCTGCTCTGGCTCACCGCCAACGCCCATCTGCCCTACGAGGCCGTGCTCAAGGGGACGTTCAAGGCCGTGACCCTGAAGGCCTCGGCGAACGGCTACAAGGTCTACGAGGCCAGGGCATGAGCCAGGGGGCGAGCAGGGTCGCGAACCTCCGGCTCGATCGGCTGCTCGCGAATCTGGGGTACGGCTCCCGGCGCGAGATCGGCGCCCTCGCCAGGGCCGGGCGCGTCGTCCTCGACGGGCACCCCCTGCGGGACGCCGACCAGCGCATCCCGGTCACGCCGGATCTCGCCGGACGGATGGTCGTCGACGGCGAGCCCCTCGACCCGCCGCCCGGCCTCGCCCTGATGCTGCACAAGCCCCGCGGCGTCACCTGCTCGCACAAGGAGGCGGGCCCGCTGGTCTACGGCCTGTTCCCGGCGCGCTGGCGCCGGCGCGACCCCGCGATCTCCACCGTGGGGCGCCTCGACAAGGAGACTTCCGGCCTCCTGCTCCTCACCGACGACGGCGCGCTCCTGCACCGGATCATCTCGCCGAAGGCCAGCGTCTCGAAGCGCTACCAGGTCTATCTCGACCGGCCGCTCCGGGGCGACGAGGCCGCGATCTTCGCCTCCGGCACCCTGATGCTCAAGGGCGAGGAGCGGCCGCTCCTGCCGGTCGCGCTCACGGTCCACGAGCCGACCCGCGCCGCCGTGACGCTGACGGAGGGGCGCTACCATCAGGTGCGCCGGATGTTCGCCGCGGTCGGCAACCACGTGACGGCGCTGCACCGGGACCGGGTCGGCGGCCTCGACCTGCCGCAGGATCTGGAGCCCGGCGGCTACCGGGTGATGAGGCAGGACGAGATCGCCCGCGTCTTCGCCGGCGCCTGACGCGAGCGCGCGGCAGGCGCCTTGCCTTCCCGGGGCCGCTCTGCTAAGGCCCCGCCCATCCCACACGCGGAGCCGGCCTCATGCCTGAATGAGGCGTTTCCGGTGACCGGCTCGCGCGAGCCGGTCGCTTCCTCCGCGGCGGTATCAACCGGAGAGAACCCAGATCATGGCCGTCGATTTCTCTATGCGTCAGCTCCTCGAGGCGGGCGCCCATTTCGGACACCAGTCGCACCGCTGGAACCCGAAGATGCAGCCCTACATCTTCGGCACCCGCAACAACATCCACATCATCGACCTCGCCCAGACCGTTCCGGCGCTGCACCAGGCGCTGCAGGCGGTGAGCGACACCGTCGCCAAGGGCGGCCGCGTGCTGTTCGTGGGCACCAAGCGCCAGGCGGCCGACACCATCGCGGAGGCGGCGAAGCGCTCGGCCCAGTACTACGTCAACTCCCGCTGGCTCGGCGGCATGCTGACCAACTGGAAGACCATCTCGGGCTCGATCTCGCGCCTGCGCAAGGTCGACGAGACCCTCGAGGGCGGCGGCCAGGGCCTCACCAAGAAGGAGCGCCTGATGCTCTCCCGCGAGAAGGAGAAGCTCGAGAAGGCGCTCGGCGGCATCAAGGACATGGGCGGCGTGCCCGACCTCCTGTTCGTGATCGACACGAACAAGGAGCAGCTCGCCATCAAGGAGGCCCGGCGCCTCGGCATCCCGGTCGCCGCCATCGTGGACACGAACTGCGATCCGGACGGCATCACCTACGTGGTGCCCGCCAACGACGATGCCGGCCGCGCCATCGCCCTCTACTGCGACCTGATCGCCCGGGCCGCCATCGACGGCATCTCGCGCGGCCAGGGCTCGTCCGGGGTCGATCTCGGCGCCTCCGAGGAGCCGATCGCCGAGGAGCTGCCGGCGAACGACGACCTCGCGGCCTCCGTCGGGTCGGGCGACTTCAACGCCGCCGACGTCGCGGCGCTCGCCGAGTCGACCGAGCATTTCGAGCTGCTCGCCGCCCCCCGCGGCGCGCCCGACGATCTGACCAAGCTCAACGGCGCCGGTCCCCAGATCGTGCAGAAGCTCAACGATGCCGGCATCTACCATTACTGGCAGATCGCCGCGATGAGCCCCGAGGACGTCACCCGGGTCGACGCCGACCTCAAGCTCAACGGCCGCTTCGGCCGGGACGGCTGGGTCGACCAGGCCCGCGGCTTCGTCGAGGCCGCCGCCGCCGCGTGAGCCCCCGGTCCGGCGGCTTGAGACCGGGCCGCCCCGGACGGATCTGAAAGACCCTTCGGGCCCGGTGCTCTGACCCTGAGCGCCGGGCTCCTTATCATCTGAACGACCCCTCTCTGAACGACCTGAAGGAAGGACCGGCCATGGCCAACATCACCGCCGCGATGGTGAAGGAGCTCCGCGAGACGACCGGCGCGGGCATGATGGATTGCAAGGGCGCCCTGAACGAGACGGGCGGCGACATCGAGGCCGCCGTCGACTGGCTGCGCAAGAAGGGTCTCGCCAAGGCCGCCAAGAAGGCCGGCCGCGTCGCCGCCGAGGGTCTCGTCGCCGTCGAGTCCTCCGGCCACCACGCCGCCATCCTCGAGGTGAATTCCGAGACGGACTTCGTCGCCCGCAACGACAACTTCCAGGCGTTCGTGCGCGAGGCCGCCAAGATCGCCCTCAACACGGACGGCACCGTCGAGGGCCTGCAGGCCGCCAAATTTCCTGGCGAGTCGACCACCGTGTCCGAGAAGCTGCAGACGCTCATCGCCACCATCGGCGAGAACATGAACCTGCGCCGGGTCGCCAAGCTCGACGTGCGCAAGGGCGTGATCGCCTCCTACGTGCACAACCAGATCGCCGACGGCCTCGGCAAGATCGGCGTGCTCGTGGCGCTCGAGTCCGAGGGCGATGTCACCGGCCTCTCGACCCTCGGCCGCCAGATCGCCATGCACGTCGCCGCCACGAACCCGGTGGCGCTCGACGCCTCCGGCGTCGATCAGGCGACCCTCGAGCGCGAGAGCAACATCCTGCGCGAGAAGAACGCCGGCAAGCCGGACCATGTCCTGCAGAAGATCGTCGAGAGCGGCCTGAAGACCTACTACAAGGAGGTCACCCTCCTAGAGCAGTCCTTCGTGCATGACGGCTCCAAGACCGTGACGCAGGTCCTCAAGGAGGCCGAGTCGAAGGTCGGCGCGCCGGTGACGCTCACCGGCTTCGTGCGCTACGCCCTCGGCGAGGGCATCGAGAAGGAAGAGGGCCCGGACTTCGCCACGGAAGTCGCCCAGCAGGCCGGCCGCAGCTGAGGCCGCTCGGGCCCCTCCCGCGCGGGGAGGGGCCTCGCCGGTGCCGGCGGATCCGGGCTCCGGCACCCGCCGGCCGGCGAGCCCGGAACGACGAAACGTGCCGGGTCGGAGTGGTGCCGCGCCCGCTTGTCCGAAGGATCGGGCCTCAGGGGCCAAGCCAGACCCGCGGGGAGCGGCGATCGCCCCTCGACGGCTCCCGAACGCTTAAGTAGAAGCGCCTCGGTTGCAATGCAGGCCGGGTTCGTCGCGGCCGGCAACGAGGGGATAGCCGGATGCCGGAAACGACGCCGTTTCGCCGCGTGCTCGTGAAGCTCTCCGGGGAGGCGCTGGCCGCACCGGACGGCTACTGGCTCCATCCCCCGACCCTCGCGGGCCTCGCCGAGGACATCGCCCGCACCATGCAGGCCGGGATCGAGGTCGCCCTCGTGGTCGGCGGCGGCAACATGATCCGCGGCGCCCGCATCTCGTCCGCCGGCTTCATCGACCGCGCCACCGGCGATTCCCTCGGCATGATGGCGACGGTGATGAATTCGCTGGCGCTTGAGACCGCGCTCAACGCCGCCGGCGTCACGGCCCGGACCATGTCGGCGGTCTCGATGCCGACGATCTGCGAGACCTACGCCCGCCAGCCCGCCCTGCATCACCTCGACAAGGGGCAGGTCGTCGTGCTCGCGGGGGGCACTGGCAACCCCTACTTCACCACCGATACGGCGGCCGTCCTGCGCGCGGCGGAGCTGCGCTGCGATGCCGTTCTCAAGGCGACGCAGGTCGACGGCGTCTACTCGGCGGATCCGAAGCACGATCCCTCGGCGATCCGCTACGACCGCATCACCCATGACGAGGCCATCGCCCGCGACCTCAAGGTGATGGACACGGCCGCCTTCGCGCTCGCCCGCGAGAGCCGCCTCTCCATCGTGGTCGGGTCCGTCCACGCCCCGAGCTCGATCACCGCGATCCTCACCGGCGCGGCGGCGTCGACGCACGTGGTCCCCTAATCGCGGGAGCGCGGCGCGGACCGGTCCCGGCGGGCCGGAACGGCATTTGCGGCGATGGGGTTTTTCGTTCATTGAAACCGCAACACGCCGGGCCGCCTCGCCCCGGCGCACGCATCAATCGGGACGTGTCGGAAAGCGCAGAGAATGGCCACACCGGACTTCGACTTGAACGACATCAAGCGCCGCATGCAGGGCGCCGTCAGTTCGCTCTCCAAGGACCTCGGTTCGCTGCGCACCGGCCGGGCCACGCCGAGCCTCCTCGATCCGATCCAGGTCGATGCCTACGGGGCCTCGATGCCGATGGCGCAGGTCGCGACCGTGAGCGTGCCGGAGCCGCGCCTGCTCAGCATCTCCGTCTGGGACCGGGGCATGATCTCGGCCGTCGAGAAGGCGATCCGCGAGTCCGACCTCGGCCTCAACCCGCAGACCGAGGGACAGACCATCCGCCTGCGCATCCCCGAGATGAACGAGCAGCGCCGCAAGGAGATGGTCAAGGTCGCGCACAAGTACACGGAGGAGGCGCGCGTCGCCGTCCGCCACGTGCGCCGCGACGGGCTCGACCACCTCAAGAAGCTCCTCAAGGACAGCGCCATCTCGGAGGATGACGAGAAGCGCCAGGCCACCGAGGTGCAGAAGGTGACCGACCAGCACATCGCCGAGATCGATGGGGTGCTCGCTTCCAAGGAGAAGGAGATCATGCAGGTGTGAGCATCCTGCATGGCGCCGGTCCTGTCCGGGCCCGGCGCACCGCGATCCCGCCGGTTCCTGGCGGCGCAAGGCGCGATCTGGCACGAGGGTCCGCGCCGCTACGATATCGGCACGAAGTTCGGGAGAGACGCGTGGGGCATCGTGAGCGCCCGCGTCACGAGGCAGGCATGACGAGCGAGAGCCAGACGGCCGCCCGATCGGGTGCGGCGCCAGCCGCGCCGCGCGGGCTTGCGCCGCAGCCGGTCGCGCCTCAGCACGTCGCCATCATCATGGACGGCAACGGCCGCTGGGCCGCCCATCGCGGCCTGCCGCGGGTCGAGGGCCATCGCCGCGGCCTCGAGGCGGTGCGCCGGGCGGTCCGCGCCGCGATCGATCTCGGGATCCGCTACCTGACGATCTACAGCTTCTCCTCCGAGAACTGGCGCCGCCCGCCGGCCGAGGTGGCCGACCTGATGGGGCTCCTCAAGCTCTTCGTCCGCCGCGACCTCGCGGAGCTCCACGGCAACAACGTGCGCATCCGCATCATCGGCGAGCGCGAGGGCCTGAGCCCGGACATCGCGGGCGTCCTTCGCGAGGCCGAGGAGAAGACCGACGCGAATACCGGCCTGACGCTCGTGGTCGCCTTCAATTACGGCGGCCGGCAGGAGATCCTGCGGGCGGTGCGCCACCTCGCCGAGGCGGTGGCCGAGGGGCGCCTGCGGCCGGACCAGATCGACGCGGAGGCCGTGACGCGCGCCCTCGACACCGGCGGCATCCCGGACCCGGACCTCGTCATCCGGACATCGGGCGAGCAGCGCCTGTCGAACTTCCTGACCTGGCAGACGGCCTATTCCGAATACGTGATCGTGCCCGATTTCTGGCCCGATTTCGATCACCGCGCCTTCGCGGCGGCGATCGATGAGTATCACCGGCGCGACCGCCGCTTCGGCGGCCTCAGCGAGAAGGCCGGCTGATGTTGGTCCGCGGCGAGGCCGCGCCTTCGCCGATGCCGAGTCGAAATCCCTTCGGCGGTCGCGAGTTCGGGCTGCGCGTCTTCTCCGGCCTCGTCCTCGCCGTCATCGTGGTCTCGGCCCTCGTCCTCGGCGGCTGGCCCTTCGCGCTGATCTGGCTCGCGGCCGGCATCGTCGGGTCGGCCGAGTGGATCGGCATGAGCCGGGTCCTGCCGGCAAAGCCCGCGGCCGGCATCATCGCCGCGACCCTCCTCGGCCTCGTCGTCTGCCTGGAGGGCGATATCGCGCCCGCCTTGCCGCTCGGGCTCCTCGGGCTCGGGATCCTCGCGCTCGCGCTCGTCGCGCGCGGTTGGCGCGGGCGGCTGCGCGCCATCTGCGGGCTGCTCGGCGCCGTGGTGATCGCCCTCGTGCCGACCGCCCTGCGCGACGATCCCGGGATCGGCATCCTCGGGCCCGCCTGGATGTTCGCCGTGGTCTGGTCGACGGACATCGTCGCCTACTTCACCGGCCGGACCTTCGGCGGTCCGAAGCTGATGCCCAAGGTCTCGCCCAAGAAGACATGGTCGGGCGCCCTCGGGGGGCTCGCCGCCGGCACCCTGATGGGCGTCGGCGCCGTGGCGCTGGCGCGCCAATACGGCTGGAGCAGCCTCGCGGCGACCCATCTCGGCCTCGTCGCCCTGGCGAGCGCCACCGCGTCGATCCTCAGCCAGGGCGGCGACCTTGTGGAATCCGCCCTGAAGCGTATCCACGGCGTCAAGGATTCCGGCCGCTCGATCCCCGGCCATGGCGGCGTCATGGACCGGCTCGACGGCTTCTTCGCCGTCGCCCTCCTGGCCGGCCTCTACCTGATTCTCCGCCGCCTGATCGCGGCCTGACGGAGCGAATTCCGTGACCCTGACCGTCACCGTTCTCGGCGCCACCGGCTCGATCGGCCGCTCGACCACCGACCTCCTGGCCCAGCATGCCGGGCGCTTCCGCGCCGGGTCCCTCGTGGGGGGCAAGGACGTGGCGGCGCTGGCGAAGCTCGCCCGCGAGATGAAGGCCGGCTTCGCCGCCCTCGCCGACGCGGGCGCGGGGCCGGCCCTGCGCGAGGCGCTCTCCGGATCCGGCATCCCGAACGGGGCCGGCGAATCCGCCGTGCTCGAGGCGGTGGAGCGCGACGCCGACATCGTGGTCGCGGCGGTCAGCGGGGCCGCGGGCCTCAAGCCGACGCACGCGGCCCTGCGCCTCGGCCGCACGGTGGCGCTCGCCAACAAGGAGAGCCTCGTCTGCGCCGGCGACGCCTTCATGCGCGACGCGGCCCGCTACAAGGCGCGCCTGCTTCCCGTCGATTCCGAGCACAACGCCCTGGCCCAGGCCCTCGGCGATGGACGCGTCTCGGACGTGGCCAAGATGACGATCACGGCCTCGGGCGGCCCGTTCCGGACCTGGACCCGCGAACGCATCGCGGCCGCGAGCCCGACCGAGGCCGCGGCCCATCCGACCTGGTCGATGGGCATGAAGATCAACATCGATTCCGCCTCCCTGATGAACAAGGGGCTGGAGCTGATCGAGGCGCATCACCTGTTCGCGATCGAGCCCGAGCGCCTGGACGTCATCGTGCACCCGCAATCGATCGTGCATGGGCTGGTCTACTGGCGCGACGGGGCGGTGACCGCGGGCCTCGCCATGCCGGACATGCGGGTGCCGATCGCCCATTGCCTCGGCCTCGGCGACCGCCTCACCATCGAGCGGGGCCGCAATCTCGACCTCGCCGCCGCCGGCAGCCTCACCTTCGAACCCGCCGACGAGGCCCGCTTTCCCTGCCTCGCCATCGCCCGCGCGGCCTTGGCCGCTGGCGGCGCGGCGCCGACCGTGATGAACGCCGCCAACGAGATCGCGGTCGCGGCCTTCATCCGCGGCGCGATCGGATTCTACGCCATCGCCGAACTGGTGGAGCGGGCCTGCGCGCATTTCGCGCCCCGGTACCGTGGCGCGCCCGCCGACGTCGACGAGGCCCTGGCGATCGATGCCGAGGTGCGGGCCTGGAGCCTCGAGGCGCTGCCCCTCGCCCGCGCCGCAGAGTAGAGGCGGCCCGTCAGGCCTCTGGGCCGTAGGCGGCGAAGAACACCCGCACGGCCTCCCGGACCTGATGACCGGTCTCGGCCGCCGTTCCGGCCTCGCCGGCGGCGAAGAGCAGGCGCGTCAGGAGCCCCGCCTGGCACAGGTGCAGGAAGTGCCTCGCGGCCAGGGGCGCATCGCAGTCGCGCAACCGCCCCGCCGCGATCTGCGCCGTGAGATACCGGGTCAGCCGCGCGGCGCCCTGCGCCGGGCCGGCCTCGTAGAAGGCTTGCCCGAAGCGCGGAAACTTCTCGGTCGCGCCGATCACCATGCGGATCACCGCCACGTGCTCGGGCCGCATCATCTCCGCCAGATAGGTCTGGCCGAGACGCGTGAGCACCGCTCGGACGTCTGGATCGTCGACGTCGAGGCGGAACAGGGACTCGGCGAGGCCGCGCTTCTCCTCCAGGGTGAGGGCTTCGAACAGCGCCTCCTTGCTGTCGAAATAGACGTAGAGCGTTCCCTTCGAGACCCCGGCCGTCCTGGCGATCTCGCCCATGCTGGCCCCGTCGAAGCCCGAGGCGAGGAAGACCGCCCGCGCGCCGTCGAGGATCTGGCGGCGCTTGTCCGTCTCCGCCGGGCCGCGCACCGGGTTGCGCTCGAGGGTCTGCGCCTCGTCTGTCATCGCTCGCTTCCCGATTGACCGAACCGTTCAGTCATTTTACATATTCGCCGAACACCCTGCCCGTCAACGGGCGCGGCTCATTGACCGAACCGTTCAGTCAACCGGTAGTTGAGATTTTCGCGATGGCACTTCGTGAAGACGGCGCGATCGCCGAAGGCCTTGCCGACGCGGCCGACATTCCGGCGGCCGCCCGCATTTCGCCCGCCGCGCGCGCACCCGCCACGGCCTCGCCGGCGGAGGCGGGCGGTCCGGCCTCGGCACAGCGGCGCAAGCCCCTGCGCAGGCTCCTCCTGCTCGGCCTCCTCGCGGCCGGTCTCGCGGGCGGCGCCCACAAGGCGCAGGAATGGTGGACGGTCGGGCGCTTCTTCGTCTCGACGGACGACGCCTACGTGCAGGCCGACATCTCGGTCCTCGCCGCCAAGGTCCCGGGCTACCTCGCCGAGGTGCCGGTGCGGAACGGGCAATCGGTGCGGAAGGGTGACGTGATCGCCCGCCTCGACGACGGCGATTACCGCCTCGCGTTGGAGGCCGCTCATGATAAGTTCCAGACCCAGCAGGCCACGATCGCCCGGATCGGCCATCAGATCGAGGCGGCGCGGGCCCAGATCGCCCAGGGTGCGGCGCAGATCGAGGCGAACAAGGCCGACGCGGTTCGGGCCGCGGCGGATTACCAGCGCCAGCAACAGCTCGAAAAGTCTGATTTCGTTGCGAAATCCCGCATCGAGCAGGCGCGCGCTGATCGCGACCGCTCGGATGCCGCCGTCAAGGGCGCGGAAGCGTCGCTCATCGCGACCCGCGCCAATGTCGATGTCCTGCGCGCCCAGCAGCGCGAGGCGGAAGGCCTCGCCGTCGAGCTGAAGAACGCCGAGGACCGCGCCGCCCGCGATCTGGCCTTCACGACGATCCGCGCTCCGTTCGATGGTGTCGTCGGGAATAAGGCTGTGGAGGCAGGCGCTTACGTGTCGCCGGGCTCGCGCGTCGCCGCGCTCGTGCCGCTCGAGAGCGTGCGCATCGATGCGAATTTCAAGGAGACGCAGCTCGCCCGCATGCGGCCGGGCCAGCCCGTGCACATCGCGGTCGACGCCTATCCCGACCGCGACATCGTCGGCGAAGTGGAGTTCCTGTCCCCCGCCTCGGGCTCGGTCTTCAGCCTGCTGCCCCCCGACAACGCCACCGGCAACTTCACCAAGATCGTGCAGCGCCTGCCCGTGCGCGTCCGCGTCCCCGAGGAGGTCGCCCAGGAGGGCCTGCTGCGTCCGGGTTTGTCCGTGACCGTGCGCGTCGACACCCGGGCTTCCGGATCCGGCGCGGAGGCGCGGCTGCGCACGGCCGGTCACCCGTAGGACCGTCGCTATGCCTCAGACGGCCGTCAGTCCCGCCATCGCAGTTCCGGCGGAGCCGCCGCTCGATCGCCGCCGCATGGTGGCGTTCCTCTGCATGGTGTTCGGTATGTTCATGGCGATCCTGGACATCCAGATCGTGTCGGCCTCGCTCGCCGAGATTCAGGCCGGTCTCTCGGCATCCGCCGACGAGATCCCGTGGGTTCAGACGAGCTATCTGATCGCCGAAGTGATCATGATCCCCCTGTCGGGCTTCCTGTCGCGGGTGATCTCGACCCGGTGGATGTTCTGCATCGCGGCGGGCGGCTTCACGCTGATGAGCCTGATGTGCGCGACCTCCACCTCGATCAACGAGATGATCCTCTGGCGGGCGCTTCAGGGCTTCATCGGCGGCGGCATGATCCCCACCGTCTTCGCATCGGCTTTCACGATCTTCCCGCCCTCGAAGCGCTCGATCGTGTCCCCGATGATCGGGCTCGTGGCGACGCTCGCCCCGACGATCGGACCCACGGTCGGCGGATATCTGACCGACATGTTCAGCTGGCACTGGCTGTTCCTCATCAATATCGTGCCCGGCATCTTCGTGACGATCTCGACCTATCTCCTCGTCGATTTCGACAAGCCGAACCTCGACCTGTTCAAGCATTTCGACTGGTTCGGCCTCGCCTTCATGGCGGGCTTCCTGGGCTGCCTCGAATACGTGCTCGAGGAGGGGCCCAACCACGATTGGCTCTCCGACGAGGCCGTCTTCGCCTGCGCGATCGTCTGCGCCGCCTCGGGCGTCGCCTTCTTCTGGCGCGCGTTCACGGCGCGCGAGCCCATCGTCGATCTGCGCGCCTTCTCCGATCGCAACTTCGCGGGCGGCTGCGTCTTCAGCTTCGTGATGGGAATCGGGCTCTACGGCCTGACCTACCTCTACCCGGTCTATCTCGGCCGCGTGCGGGGTTATTCCGCCCTGCAGATCGGCGAGACGATGTTCGTCTCCGGCCTCTGCATGTTCGCCACCGCCCCGATCGCCGGGCGCTTCTCGGGCAAGGTGGACCCCCGCATCCTGATGGCCATCGGCTTCGCGGGCTTCGCCGCCGGGACCTGGATCGTGACGGGTCTGACCAAGGACTGGGACTTCTGGGAACTCCTGCTGCCGCAGGTGCTGCGGGGCTGCTCACTCATGCTGTGCATGATCCCGATCAACAACATCGCGCTCGGCACCCTGCCGCCGTCCCGCATGAAGAATGCATCCGGCCTCTACAACCTCACGCGCAATCTCGGTGGGGCAGTCGGGCTCGCGCTGATCAACACCCTGTTGAACGACCGCTGGGATCTGCATCTCGCCCGCATGCACGAGCGCTTCACCTGGACCAACACAGCCGTCCTCGAGCGTCTCGATGCGATGCGTCGTCAGTTCGAGGTGTTGGGAGGCGATGCCTCCGGCATGAGCCTGAAGGCGATGGCGAACACCGTCCGGGTGCAGGCCTTGCTCATGAGCTTCTCGGATGTGTTCCTGATCCTGACCGTGCTGTTTCTCGCGATGGCCTGTGCGACGCCTCTGATCCGGCGCCCTCGTGCCGCCGCGCCAGCCGGCGGTGGCCACTGACGGGGATTGGAAAGCGGGGATAGCGGGTGCGTGCGGGGCGGGCATGTCGCGTTCAGGCTCCCCGGCATGCGACCATCCTGCCCCACGCGCGGGTTTGCGTTGGCTTGGCAGCCTCCCGATCTGCTAGGACGGTTGCGATGGTCGCTCGAGCGGCCCCAAGGATCGACGCATGGACTTTCTCAACGCCATGGGCGGCACCGCTGCCGGCTTCTTCGGCGCCGTGATTCCGTTCCTCATCGTGCTCACCATCGTGGTGTTCGTGCACGAGATGGGACACTTTCTCGTCGGCCGATGGTGCGGCGTCGGCGTGAACGCCTTCTCGATCGGTTTCGGGCCGGAGATCTTCGGCTTCAACGATCGCCACGGCACGCGCTGGAAGCTCTGCGCGATCCCCCTCGGCGGGTATGTCAAATTCTTCGGCGATGCGAACGGGGCGAGCGTGCCGGCCCCCGAGGTCGTGGCCCGCATGACCCCGCAGGAACGGGCGATCAGCTTCCCGACGCAACCCGTGGGTAAACGCGCGGCCATCGTTGCGGCCGGACCGATCGCCAACTTCATCCTGGCAATCGCCCTCTTCAGCGGCGCCATCTGGCTCGGGGGGCGCTACGAGCTGCCGCCGCGCGTCGAGGCCGTCATGCCGAACAGCGCGGCCGCGCGCGCCGGTTTCGAGCCCGGCGACATCATCAAGGCGATCGACGGCAGCCCGATCACCAATTTCATCGCGATGCAGCGTACGGTCTCGTCGAGCGCGGACTCGACGCTGGCCTTCACGATCGAGCGCGCCGGCGAGGAGAAGACGCTCACGGCGACGCCGGAAGTCTACGAGGAGCGCACGCCCTTCGGCCGGCACCGTCTCGGCCGCCTCGGCATTCAGGGTCCCAAGGGGACGGAGGCGAAGCTCGTCCAGTACGGGCCGGTCCAGTCGCTTTCGCTCGGCGTCTACGAGACCTATTTCGTGGTCGATCGCACCTTCTCGTATCTCGGCAAGCTGATCACGGGACGCGAATCCGCCGACCAGCTCTCCGGTCCGATCGGGATCGCGCGCGTCTCCGGCGAGGTCGCCAAGGTCGGCGGTGTCGGGGGCCTCGTCGGCCTCGTCGCGCTCCTGTCGGTCTCGATCGGCCTCCTGAACCTGTTCCCGGTTCCCCTCCTGGATGGCGGCCACCTCCTGTTCTACGCCTTCGAGGTGATCCGCGGCCGGCCGCTGAGCGAGCGTGCTCAGGAGATCGGATTCCGGATCGGCCTCGCCCTCGTGTTGATGCTGATGCTGTTTGCCGCCTGGAACGACATCCTTAACCTCGGCGCGTCCTGGGGCCGTGGGACATGAGGCCGCTGAGCTGAGGCCATGATCGAGCCGGACCCGCAGAATTGTTTCCTTGCAAGTCCCGGCTCCATGTTCGCCTGACCTCGGCCGTAATGTGACCATGATCTCAGGCCGGCCGATGGTTCCGGCGCCACACCGCGACGCAAGGGAGTGTTGACGGTTCCTCAACGGGGTCGTCATCAGCTCTGGAAATCCTCGCATTTGCGGGGATTTACGGGAAATTCACCCTGTCGGGCGATCCTGTTGAAATCGCCGACAGCGTTAAGTGGCGCGAAGGCCACGTCCCCTCAAAATCCCCAGGCGCGGCCCCCTCGGAGCGTTTGCTTCCAGGGGGAATCCCGCTAGAAGCTGGGCTGGGACCAGGGGTAGGACGGTCGGTTAACGGCCGCCTTCCTGCGGGTGAGAACCCGTGCCGACAATAAAACAGACGGGCGATTACATGATGTCGATGACGGGGAAGCGCCGGCGTAAGTCGGTGGAACGGACCATCGTCCTAGTCGCCGCCGCAGCCGCCGGTGTCGTGCTGGGCGGTGCCGCGCAGGCGCAGCAGATCGTCGTCCAGGGCAACAAGCGCGTGGATTCGGATACGATCCGGTCCTACGTGACGGGCACGGCGTCGGGCTCGAGTGAGGAGGCGCGGCGCAACCTCCTGGCGAGCGGGATGTTCTCGGACGTCAAGGTCTCTCAGTCCGGCGGCCGGACCCTCGTGACCGTGCGCGAGAACAACCTGATCAACCGCGTCGTCTTCGAGGGCAACAAGAAGGTCGAAAAGGCCACCCTCGAGGCTGAAGTCGAAGCCAAGGCCCGCGGCTCCTTCAGCACGGCGATCGTCAACGCCGATCTCCAGCGCATCCGCGAGATCTACCGCCGCGCCGGCCGTGGCACCGCCAAGGTGAGCTACCGCACCGTCGATCTGCCCAACGGCCGCGTCGATGTGATCTACACGATCGATGAGGGCGACAAGACCGGTATCGTCGCGATCAACTTCGTAGGCAACCAAGCCTACTCGGAGTCGAAGCTCAAGGATCTGATGAGCTCCTCCGAGATGAACTTCCTCAGCTTCGTCAAGACCTCGGACGTCTACGATCCGGACAGAATCACCAACGATCTTGACCTCGTGCGCCGCTTCTACCTGAAGAACGGCTACGCCGATTTCCGGGTGGTCAACGCCGATGCGCGCTACGTCGAAGGCGAGCAGAACGGCTGGATCATCACCGTCACGGTGGAAGAGGGTGAGCAGTACCGGGTGGGTGCAGTGGCGATCGACTCGCGCCTGCCGGGCCTCAACACCCAGAGCCTTGATGGCGAGGTTCGCGCGGCTGTGGGCGACGTCTACAACGCCGAGGACGTGGAGAAGACGCTGACCGGCGTGACCACGCAGGTCGCGCGCCAGGGCTACCCCTTCGCGCAGGTGCGGCCGACGGGCCAGCGCGACCGCGCGACCCATCAGGTGGCGCTCGGCTTCGTGGTGGAAGATGGCCCGCGCGTTTACGTCGAGCGCATCAACATCCGGGGCAACACCCGCACGCGCGACTACGTCATCCGGCGTGAGCTCGATATCACAGAAGGCGACGCCTACAATCGGGTCCTGACGGACCGGGCTGAGCGACGCCTGAACGGCCTCGGGTTCTTCAAGAAAGTGCGGTTCTCCAACGAGCCGGGCTCGTCGCCGGACCGCGTGGTCATCAACATCGATGTCGAGGATCAGCCCACGGGGTCGTTCTCGGTGGCGGGCGGCTACTCCACCCAGGACGGCATCATCGGTGAAGTCTCGGTGTCCGAGTCGAACTTCCTCGGCCGTGGCCAGTATGTCCGCGTGGCGGGCACGGGCGGACAGTATTCGCGCGGGTTCGATTTCTCGTTCACCGAGCCGTACTTCCTCGGCTATCGCCTGGCTGCGGGCTTCGACG
Source organism: Methylobacterium planeticum (assembly GCF_008806345.1). Taxonomy (GTDB): domain Bacteria; phylum Pseudomonadota; class Alphaproteobacteria; order Rhizobiales; family Beijerinckiaceae; genus Methylobacterium; species Methylobacterium planeticum. The sequence continues at coordinate 92,941 of NZ_VZZJ01000001.1, forward strand.
CCTTCTACAAGTACAGCGATCTGACCCGCTACTCGCGTTACGAGACGACCGTCTATGGCGGGCAGCTGCGCGTCGGCCTTCCGATCACGGAAGAGTTCGGCATCACGATGCGCTACTCGCTCTACAACACCGAGCTGAAGGTCCCGAACACCCTCAAGAAGCCGTACAACGACTGCTCCGTGCCGATCCCGGGTTACACCCGCCTCACCAACGGTCAGATCGCGACCGGTGCGCCGGGCGAGCTCGCGGCCTACCCGCTCTGCGCCTATGACGGTGAGGCCTCGATCGCGCTCAAGGGCTCGCAGGGCAACACGCTGACCTCGCTGGCCGGCCTCACGCTCGCTTACTCGACGCTCGATAACATCGGCTCCCCGCGCAACGGCCTCTACGCCGAGCTGAAGCCGGACGTGGCTGGTCTCGGCGGCGACTCCAAGTTCTTCCGCGTGACGGGAGATGCCCGCTACTACAAGGAGCTCTGGGAGGACGTGGTCGGCTTCGTCCGCATTCAGGGCGGCAACGTCCAGTCGCTCGATGGGAACCCGCTCCGCATCACCGACCAGTTCTTCCTCGGCCCGTCGCTCGTCCGCGGCTTCGCGCCGAACGGCATCGGCCCGCGCGACGTCGGCATCGCCGACAGCCGCTCGAACGCGATCGGTGGCTCGACCTACGTCGGTGGTACCGTCGAAGTGCAGTTCCCGATCTGGGGCATTCCGCGCGACCTCGGCCTGAAAGGCGCGGTGTTCGCCGACGCCGGTACCCTGTTCGGGTATCACGGTCGGCGCACCTTCAACGTCAACGGCGACTCGTTCATCAACGGCGTGGCACCGGGCGGAGCCTGCAGCTTCAACGCCTTCACCATCGGCGTCGAACCCGAGTGCGTGAACGTCCACGACTCGGCCAAGATCCGCTCCTCGATCGGTGCCTCGATCCTGTGGAACTCGCCGCTCGGCCCGATCCGCTTCGACTATGCCTACGCCATCTCGAAGGACGAGGGTGTTCGGGTGCCCGGTACCAACTTCCGGGTCGGCAAGGACCAGACGCAGGCGTTCCGGTTCTCCGGCGGCTCGCGCTTCTAAGAAAAGAGGGTCGCGCGCCGAGCCGGAATTCCGGCCGGCGCGTTGTCCGGCATGTCCGATCCCGTCTTCTTCACTGGCCGCATCAGCCTCAGCCTCGGCGAGATCGCCGAGGCTGCCGGCGTTTCATTGCCGATCGACACCGACCCGGCAGCACGCTTCTCCGGCGCAGCCCCCCTGGAGAGCGCCGGGCCGAGCGAACTCGCCTACATGGACAATGCGCGCTACGGCGACGCGCTCGCGGCGACCGGGGCAGGGGCCTGCCTCGTCTCGCCGCGTTTCGCCGGCCGCGTACCGGCGGCGACGATCGCCTTGGTCACGCGCGATCCCTACCGAGCCTACGCGGCGCTTCTCGCCCGAATGCACCCCGACGCGGTGCGCCCGGCGGCCCTCTTCGGCGCCGACGGTGTCGCGCCGGGCGCCCATGTCCACCCGGAAGCGAGGCTTGAGGACGGCGTGCAGGTCGATCCGGGCGCCGTGATCGGGTCGGGTGCCGAGATCGGATCGGGCACGGTCATCGGCGCGAACGCCGCGATCGGCCCGAATGTACGGATCGGGCGCGATTGCTCCATCGGATCTAACACGACGCTGATCCACGCGCTCGTGGGCAATCGTGTCATCGTCCATCCGGGGGCCCGGATCGGGCAGGACGGCTTCGGCTTTGCGATGGGCATAAGCCACCTGAAGGTGCCTCAGATCGGCCGCGTGGTGATCCAGGACGATGTCGAGATCGGAGCCAACACGACGATCGATCGGGGCGCGAGCCGCGACACGGTGATCGGGGAGGGCACCAAGATCGATAACCTGGTGCAGATCGCCCATAACGTCGTGATCGGCCGCCACTGCATCATCGTCTCGGGGGTGGGCATCTCGGGCTCCACCACTCTGGAGGATTATGTCGTCCTCGGCGGACAGGTCGGGGTCGTCGGCCACCTGCGGATCGGCAAGGGCTCGCAGATCGCGGGATCCTCCAATGTCAATCGCGATGTGCCGCCGGGCAGCCGCTGGGGTGGAACGCCCGCGAAGCCTGTTCGCGCTTGGTTCCGCGAATTGACTACGCTCGCGCGATTGGCGGAGCGAGCCGGGCGGGATGAGCCGGGCGACGGCAAGGATTGATCCGGCGGTGATCGTCGGACTTTCAACGCCCTGCGACCATCGATGACGGAAGGTCGGCAGCGGCGCGAAACTCGACGAACGCTGTTCTGAGTCCTGAAGCTCAGCCGGAATGCTCTGAAAGTCTCGCCGGGCCTTTGAAATAGGCCGCCGCTGTCACCGATCCATCAGGGCTTGCTTCCGCCCACTTTTCTGCCGAAGAGGACAGATCAATCGGATGATCGAGCAAGCAGCGTCTGGCGAGCGAGCCAGGGCGGCGGACGGAAGAGGTGCGAGAATCGATGAGTGAGATGGCGCGTGAGCTCGGCTCGGCCGACATACAGAAGGTGCTCGAGCTCCTCCCCCACCGCTATCCCTTCCTGATGATCGACCGGATCATCGACATCGACCGTGACGAGAGCTGCATCGGTATCAAGAACGTCACCATCAACGAACCGCAATTCACCGGGCATTTCCCGGATCTGCCGGTGTTTCCGGGTGTGCTGCTTATCGAGGGCATGGCGCAGACCGCGGGCGCGATCTGCTGCCGTCACATCATGTCGGACGATCTGCGGACGAAGCAGGTCTTCTTCATGACGATCGACAAGTGCAAGTTCCGCAAGCCGGTCGTTCCGGGGGACACGGTTCATTATCATATGAAGAAGCTCAACCAGCGGCGGACCATGTGGTGGTTCCGCGGCGAGGCCCGTGTCGGTGATGCCCTGGTGGCCGAGGCCGAGATCGGTGCCATGCTGGTGACCGAGTGAGCGCCGGGATGATCCATCCGAGCGCCGTGATCGAAGACGGCGCAACCATCGGCGACGGCGTTCGCATCGGGCCGTTCTGCCATGTCGGTCGCGGCGTCGATCTCGCGGAGGGCTGCGAACTCGTCAGCCACGTGGTGCTCGCCGGAGACACCCGCATCGGGCCGCGCACCCGCATCTATCCGTTCGCGTCGATCGGTCATCCACCGCAGGACCTGAAATACCGCGGCGAGGCTTCGACGCTGAGCATCGGGTCGGACTGCGTGATCCGCGAGGGCGTCACCATGAATCCGGGTACCGCCGGTGGCGGCCTCGAGACGGTGGTGGGCGATCAGTGCACCTTTCTGGCGAACGCTCATGTGGGCCATGATTGCCGCGTCGGGAGCGGCGTCATCTTCTCGAACAACGTCATGCTCGCCGGGCATTGCAGCGTCGGTGACTACGCGATCCTCGGCGGTGGTGCCGCGGTGATCCAGTTCGCGCGCGTCGGCGCGCACGCATTCGTCGGTGGTCTGTCGGGGCTCGAGAACGACTGCATTCCCTACGGCATGGTCCTGGGCAACCGGGCCTACCTCTCGGGCCTGAACATCATCGGCCTTCAGCGGCGGGGATTCGCGCGGGAGGACATCCACGCGCTCCGGCGCGCCTACCGCGCGTTGTTTGCCCTTGAGGGTACGCTTCTGGAGCGTGTCGAGGACGTCGCGGCCGAATTCCAGAAGCATCCGGCCGTGACGGAAATCCTCGACTTCATCCGTGCGGGCGGCAAGCGCTCGATCTGCACGCCGCGCGAGACACCCGCGAGCGCGGCCTGAACGGAGCTATGCCGCTCACCCCGCGAATGGAGGCGCACTTACCGGCAGACCGGACGCTCGTCCTCGTCGCGGGCGCAGGGCGGCTGCCGGAACTCGTCGCGGCATCCCTCGAACGGGCGGGCCGTCCATTCAAGGTTCTCGGCGTGCGCGGCTTCACGGATCGCGCGATGCGCCGACGCTCGGACGCGGTCGTCGATCTTCTCGACGTCGCCGGCACCTTGCGCGTTCTGCGAGACTGGGGACCGGCCGCGGTGGTGGCGGCCGGCGGTGTGGCGCGTCCGAGCCCAGCGGCGATCTTCAACGCGGCGGCTGCGATGCGCAACCGCGATGCGCTGCGGGCCATCACCAGCGGTGGAGACGACCGGCTGCTCCGCGCCGTACTCGCACTCCTCGAGGCGAACGGCCACAGTGTGCTCGGCATCCACGAGGTCGCTCCCGACCTCCTGAGCCCCGAGGGACGCCTCGGCCTTCACGATCCGGACGAGGCCGCGCAGGCTTCGATTGCCACCGGGCGCGCTGTTCTCGCCGCACTCTCCCCCTTCGATGTCGGTCAGGCCGCTATCATTGCGGCCGACCGGATCGTGGCGGTCGAAGGTCCGGAAGGCACCGATCGGATGCTCGCGCGGGCGCGTGCGATCACCCGAAAGCCCTTCGGATTCGGACGCCCGCTTCCGGGCGCTGTCCTGGTGAAGGTCTCCAAGATCGGGCAGGATCTCCGGATCGACCTTCCGACGATCGGCCCCCAAACGATCCGGGCGGCCGGCGCAGCCGGCTGTGCCGGGATCGCCGTCCAGGCGAACCATACGCTGGTGATCGACCGGGCGGCGACCATCGCCGCCGCGGACCGCCACGGTCTGTTCCTCTTCGGATTGGGAGCTGACACGTGAAAGTCTGGCTCGTGGCCGGCGAAGATTCCGGTGATCAACTCGGCGCCAAACTGATCCGCAGCCTTCGGGAATTGGCGCCCAGGCCGATCGAGTTCGGCGGGGTGGGCGGCGACGCCATGGCGGCGGAGGGGTTCCACTCGCTGTTCCCGCTCGATGATGTCGCGGTGATGGGCTACCTGCCCGTGCTCGCACGCCTGCGGACACTTCTGCGGCGCATCCGGCAGACGGTGGCCGACATCGTGGCGGCGCGGCCCGACGTTCTCGTGATCATCGACAGCCCGGGCTTCACCCATGCGGTCGCCAAACGGGTCCGGAAGGCGGCACCCGGAATCCCCATCGTCGATTACGTCTCGCCGAGCGTCTGGGCATGGCGGCCCTGGCGGGCGGCCGGGATGCGGCCGTTCATCGACCACGTGATGGCACTCCTGCCTTTCGAACCGGAGGCGCACCGTCGCCTGAACGGGCCAGCCTGTACCTATGTCGGCCACCCGCTGATCGAACGTCTCAGCGAGCTGAGGCCCGATCCCGGAGAGATCACGCTCCGAGAACGGCGGCCGTGGCAGCTCGTGATTCTTCCGGGCTCCCGCCGCTCTGAAATCGAGCGGCTGATGCCCGTCTTCGGCGAGGCGCTCAAGCGCGTGCGAGCCCACCTCGGCCCCGTTGAGGCTGTGCTTCCGGCCGTATCGCGGCATCGCTCATTGATCGAGCGGCTCTCAGCGGCTTGGGACAGCCCGGTGGACGTCGTGCACGGCGAGCAGGCCAAGCTCGAGGCCTTTCGGCGGGCGCGCGCCGCGCTCGCGGCGTCCGGGACCGTCACGCTGGAACTCGCCCTGTCGGGCGTTCCGATGGTCGTTGCCTACAAGGTCTCGCGCATTGAGGAAGCCGTCGCCCGGCGCCTGATCCAAGTCCCGACCATCGTGCTGCCGAACCTGATTCTCGGCGAGAACGCCATGCCGGAGTTCATCCAGGCCGAATGTACGGCCGAAGCGCTCGCAGACGCCCTCGTGCCCCTCGTCGAGGGTGGCGAGGCACGCTCGGCTCAGGTGCAGGCACTTGAGCGAATCGATGGGCTCATGCGCTTGTCGGACGGCGACCAGCCCAGTTTGAGCGCCGCCCGGATCGTCCTGGCTTCGATCGAGCCCTGAGCCGGCCATCAGCAATCGGTGGTTCGTCATGCGAGAAGGGAGCGCAACGCTCCCTTCTCGCATCGTTCCTCAGCCGCGCTGGCTGATCGGCACGTATTCCCGCTTGTCGGGTCCGATGTAGAGTTGGCGCGGACGGCCGATCTTCTGGGACGGATCCTCGATCATCTCGGCCCACTGGGCGATCCAGCCGACGGTGCGTGCCAGGGCGAAGAGCACCGTGAACATATCGGTCGGGAAGCCCATCGCCTTCAGGGTGATGCCCGAGTAGAAATCGATGTTCGGATAGAGCTTTTTCTCGATGAAGTACTCATCTTTCAAAGCAATCTGCTCAAGTTGCATCGCAACCTCGAGCAGTGGATCATCCTTGATGCCGAGTTCTCCGAGCACCTCGTGGGTGGTCTTCTGCATGATCCGCGCACGGGGATCGTAGTTCTTGTAAACGCGATGGCCGAAGCCCATCAGGCGGAAGGGATCGTTCTTGTCCTTGGCCTTGTCGACATACTGCTTCACACGATCGGGCGTGCCGATCTCCATGAGCATCTTCAGTGCGGCCTCGTTCGCGCCGCCATGCGCGGGCCCCCACAGGCACGCGATGCCGGCTGCGATGCAGGCGAAGGGGTTGGCGCCCGATGATCCGGCGAGCCGAACTGTCGAGGTCGACGCGTTCTGCTCGTGATCGGCGTGAAGGATGAAAATCCGATCGAGCGCGCGAGCAAAGATAGGGTTGACCTGATACTCTTCACAGGGAACGGCGAAGCACATCCTCAGAAAATTTGAGGTGTAATCCAGCTCGTTCTTGGGATAAACGAAGGGCTGACCGATCGAGTACTTGTATGCCATCGCTGCCAGCGTCGGCATCTTGGCGATCATCCGCAGTGAGGCGATCATCCGCTGCTTCTCGTCGGAGATGTCCGTCGAGTCGTGATAGAAGGCCGAGAGCGCGCCCACGCAGGCAACCATCACGGCCATCGGGTGCGCGTCGCGCCGAAAGCCCTGGAAGAAGCGGTTCATCTGATCATGCACCATCGTGTGGCGCGTGACGCGGTAGTCGAAATCCGCCTTCTGGGCCGGTGTCGGCAACTCGCCGAAGAGCATGAGGTAGCAGGTCTCGAGGAAGTCGCCCTGCTCGGCGAGCTGCTCGATCGGGTAGCCGCGGTAGAGCAGGACGCCCTCGTCACCGTCGATATAGGTGATCTTGGATTCGCAGGATGCCGTCGAGGTGAATCCGGGGTCGAAAGTGAAGACGCCGGTCTTCGCGTGCAGCTTGCCGATGTCGATGACGTGCGGGCCGATCGTCCCGGTCTTCACCGGAAGGTCGATCTGCTTGTCGTCCACGGTGATGGTGCTGGATGCGCTCATGGAGACGTGGACCCTTTCCTAGCAACAGGACGGCGCCGGCCCGGGCGGCGACGTGAGCCTTGGCCCGGGTCCGGGGCGGAACGGCAGCATTGCTGCAGTTGCTCACAGGACCATCGGGTTAGCGGATCAACTCCCCGCCATCAACGGGCCGGGTGACATCCGCTTCTGAACACCAAGCGAAATCCAGGCCGAGATCCACCCGGCCGGGCTGCGCCATGACGTCTACGCGCTCTGCGCCTGATCGCGCAGGCGCGCAAGGCTCTCCTCCCGGCCAAGCACCGCCATCACGTCGAAGAGGGGCGGCGAGGTGGTACGGCCGGTCAGAGCGGCACGCAGTGGTTGAGCAATCTGTCCCAGCTTCAACCCAGCCCCCTCCGCGAAATGCCGCACCGCGGCCTCCGTCGTGGTCGCGGACCAATCCGAAAGGATTTCGAGGGTGGGCAGCACGGCAGCGAGGCGGGCGCGCGCGTCGTTGCCGAGCAGCCCCTTCGCCTTCTCGTCGAGGGCAAGCGGACGCGGCGCATAGAGGTAGTACGCGCTGTCGATCAGTTCGACGAGGGTCTTCGCTCTCTCTTTCAGTCCCGGCATCGCGGCAATCAGTTTCGCGCGAAGGTCCGGACCGATCGGCGCGGTGAGCGCATGCTCTGGCCCGAGTGCCGGGACGATCGTCTCGATGGCATCGACCAGCGCCGCATCCTCCGAAGTCCTGATGTAGAGCCCGTTCAGGTTCTCGAGCTTCGCGAAGTCGAAGCGCGCAGGGGACCGCCCGATGGATTTCAAGTCGAAGGCTCCCACCATCTCGGCCGTCGAGAAGACCTCCTGATCTCCGTGGCTCCACCCGAGGCGAACCAGATAGTTGCGCAGGGCGGCCGGAAGGTAACCGAGGTCCCGGTAGGCATCGACGCCGAGGGCACCATGCCGCTTCGACAGCTTCGCCCCATCCGATCCGTGGATCAGCGGGATATGCGCCATCGCCGGCACGTCCCAACCGAGGGCCTGGTAGATCTGCCCCTGCCGCGCGGCGTTTGTCAGATGATCGTCACCGCGGATGACCTGGGTGACGCCCATGTCGTGATCGTCCACCACGACGGCGAGCATGTAGGTTGGATTGCCGTCAGAGCGCAGCAGCACCAGGTCGTCGAGGTCCCGGTTCTGCCAGGTGACCCGACCCTGGACCCCATCCTCGACCACGGTCTCGCCGTCGATCGGAGCGCGCAGGCGGATCACCGGCTTCACCCCCGCGGGTGCGTCGGAGGAATCACGATCGCGCCACCGCCCGTCATAACGGATCGGCCGCCCCTCGGCGCGGGCGGTCTCGCGCATGGCGGCGAGTTCCTCCGGCGTTGCGTAGCAATGATAAGCGTGGCCGGCCACGAGGAGGTTCTCGGCGACCTCGCGATGACGCTCGGCTCGCGCGAACTGGTAGACGACGTCGCCATCCCAATCGAGGCCGAGCCAGCGCATTCCATCCAGGATGGCGTCGATCGCCCCCTGCGTGGAACGCTCCCGGTCGGTATCCTCGATACGCAGCAGCATGCGGCCGTCGAAGTGGCGCGCATAGAGCCAATTGAACAGGGCCGTGCGGGCACCGCCGATATGCAGGTAACCCGTGGGGGAGGGCGCGAAGCGCGTGACGACGGCTGACGACATCGATCCAGTTGAACGTTCGAGTGAAAGGGCGTGCGAATGATGGCGGGGGGAGATCGACCAGCCCAACCGCGCGCCTGTAGCATGCGCGAGCGGATGCGTTAAGGAATCGTCGCGGCAGCCGATTTGTTCAGCGGCTCGACCCGACCTCGACATGGCGGCCGATGAACGAGCTGCGCACAGGTTTGACAGAACGGGCTCTCGCCGTCTTCGCACCCGTTCGCGGGCCCGCGCTTCACGCGTGGATTCCGGCCACTGGCGCGTTCATCAAACGGGAATTGGCGCTGGAGGCCGAGCAGCGACGCCTCTTCCCCTGGCTCGCCGTCGCGTTCGGGGGCGGAATTCTCGTGTTCTTCACCGTGACCGACGGTATGCCGAACCTCTGGGCGCCGGTCGCCGGTGCCGGCATCGGCCTGACACTGGCGGCCTATCTCGGAGCCTACCCGGTCAATCGTGCCGTCCTTCTGGTCCTTGCCGCCGCGTGCCTCGGCTTCGCCGCTGGAACCTGGCGGGTCGCGCAGATGGCGGGTCCGATCCTGAGTCGCACGAGCATCGCACCGCTCACGGGTTTCATCGAAGCGCTCGACGAACGGGACGAGGGGGCACGCCTCATCGTGCGTGTCACCCGCTTCGGTACGCTCGGCGAGTCAGAACGGCCAAGCCGCGTCAGGGTCTCGTACCGCAAGCCCCAGACGCTCAGACCCGGTGATTTCATCGCCGCGACTGCGCGCCTTCTACCGCCGCCGGAAGCGGCGCGACCCGGCGGTTATGATTTCGCCCGCGACGCATTTTTCCGTGGCATCGGCGCGGTCGGATCATTGACCGGCAAGATTGAGGTCCGGCCCCCACCCGGGCCAATCCCCTTGAGCCTCCGCCTCGCTGCCGCGATCGACGACGCGCGCAATGGCCTGACGCGTCGCATTACGGATGCGAATGGCGGCCAAGCCGGTGCGGTCGCGGCCGCGCTCGTCACCGGCAAACGCGGCCTCATCGCGCAGGAGACCAACGATATCCTTCGCGCCGCAGGCATCTACCACGTGGTCTCAATCTCGGGCCTTCACATGGTGCTGGCCGCCGGGGTCGTATTCTGGCTGCTGCGCGCGCTTCTGGCGCTCTTGCCATCCTTCGCGCTGCACCTGCCGATCAAGAAACTCGCGGCCGGCGTCGCGATGATTGGGGTGACGGCCTATTGCGCCTTCTCGGGCTGGGACATCGCGGCGGAACGTTCGCTCATCATGACGTTGATCATGCTCGGAGCGATCCTGGTGGATCGGCCCGCCCTGAGCATGCGGAACCTCGCGCTCGCTGCCCTCGTGGCCCTCGCGCGAGAGCCGGAGGGCGTGCTCGGACCGAGTTTCCAGATGTCGTTTGGGGCTGTCGCCGGGCTCATCGCCTGCGCACGTTGGCTCGATGGACGGCTTCTCCGTCGCGAGGGATCCGGATGGCTGGTGCGCGGCGTCGCCTTCGTCACTTCGGCTGTCATCGCAACCCTCCTGACGACGCTCGTCGCGCAGGTCGCGACGGCGCCGTTCGCGACCTATCACTTCCAGACGATCCAACCCTTCGGCCTCGTGGGGAACGCCCTGACGCTGCCGCTGGTCTCTCTCGCGGTGATGCCCGCGGCGGTCATCGGCATACTGGCCTATCCCTTCGCCCTGGATCTGCCGATCTGGTGGATGATGGGCCTTGCCGTGCGCGGCATGCTGTCGATTTCGGGCTGGATCGCGGGGTTCGGGCAGGCCAACATCGTGGTGCCCGCCTTCGGCGCCGGCGCGATGGGGCTGCTGGCCTGCGGGCTGCTTCTTGCGACGCTGCCGATCTCACGACTGCGCTGGCTCGCAGTGCCTCCAACCTTTCTCGGCCTTGGGTTTGCCGCGATCCCCGAACGTCACGACATCTTCGTTGACCGCGACGGACAGGGGGCGGCCGTCCGGAGCAGGTCGGGCCGCCTCGTGGCGCTCGGCAAACCATCCGATTTCGTGCTTGAGCAATGGCTCAAAGCAGACGGCGACAATCGAAAACCTGCTGCCCTCGCGGATGGTGCGTCGTGTGACCGGCTCGGCTGCACCGTCGAGGCGTTCGACGGGCGCAAGGTCTCCTGGGTCCGGGACAAACGTGCTTTCAGCGAGGATTGTGCTCGTGCCGACGTGCTGATCACCGCACGGATTGCTCCAGCCGGATGTCCCGCCGCTCTGGTCATCGACAGAGCCCATCTTGGCCGCCACGGCGCAACCGCGTTACGCCTGACCGCAGACGGTGCTGTCCTGAGTCATGCACGATCGGAACAGCGGGTTCCCCCGTGGCGCGCCAAAGCCCATACGGACATCAACGTGCCAAGTAGTTCCGTTCCCCTGATACAGGAAGCTCCGCAACCCGATGCGGAGGTATCCGAAGACACGGATCCTGCGCGGGAGACGCGCCCGCAGAACCTTCAGTAACGACGCACCAAGCTCACGAGGCGTCCCTGGATCCTGACCCGATCCGGCCCGAGTACACGCGTCTCATAAGCGGGGTTGGCGGCCTCGAGGGCAATCGACGAACCGCGACGGCGCAACCGCTTCAGAGTGGCCTCCTCGTCGTCGATCAATGCCACGATGATGTCCCCGGTATTGGCCGTCTCCTGCTTGCGGATCACCACCAGATCGCCGTCGAGGATACCGGCCTCGATCATCGAATCTCCGCGGACTTCCAGAGCGTAGTGTTCTCCGCCCGCCAGGAAGTCCGGCGACATCGTGATGGAGTGACTCTGATTCTGGATCGCTGCGATCGGCGTGCCCGCCGCGATACGGCCCATCACCGGGATCGTCATCGCACGCCCGTTCTCGTCGGTAGCCTGCGTGACCGGCGCCTTCGGCCCCGCGGTCTTGGCACGACCGCCCTCGACGACGCTTGGCGTGAAGCGCCGGACCTCGCCCTGCTGACCCGTTGCGGACGCCGCAAGGCTCTCCGGCATCCGGATCACCTCGATCGCTCTCGCCCGGTTGGGCAGGCGCCGCAGGAACCCGCGCTCCTCCAAGGCCGTGATGAGCCGGTGAATGCCGGACTTTGACTTTAAGTCGAGGGCGTCCTTCATCTCGTCGAAGGACGGAGGAACACCGCTCTCGCGCATCCTCTGCTGGATGAAGCGGAGCAGATCCAGCTGTTTACGCGTCAGCATCCGGCAAACTCATTTATCAATGCTGCCCCGTGACAGGCAGCCGAAGAAACAAACCACGAACACGTTAAACGTTCCGCAAGTGTTCTGCAAGGGTGGCCGGCGCGCATCGAAGCGGCGCGTCACCCGGCAACGTACCACCTGAGCCGAATTCACGCCCTCCGGCAGAGGGGCGGCTCAGATCACACAACGAGTTTGGGACGACCGGGTCGAGATGAGGCTGCCCAGCCAGTCGATCAACGGCATTCGCGCCCGACCTGCGTCGAAGCGGCGCCGGTCAGTGTGATGCGGATCACAGTCCGGATGCTCGACCCGGCGTATCGCGGTCTGAAGAGCCGTCGCTCTTCCGCGAAGTGATGTTCCTTCGAGGCCGATGCCGATTGTCGAGGTCTCCGATGCAAAGGATCAGCGCCATGACCGTGATTCTCATCGCCGCGATGGCAACAGCGTGGTTTGCGGTCTCACCGCGAGAGCCGGGGATGCAGGTTCACGCGTCGGCCGGCATCAACATCGCCGAAATGATGAAGAGCATCCGCGTTCAACCGGGTCAGGCCTACGATGCGTTCTGAAGAGGAGCGGCCTGCTCAGGGCGCACCGATCGTCACCGGGAACGCGCATGTTTTGCGCGGGATCGACGCCCGGAGCGTGTCACCAGGACTTTGATCGGCTCCGACATGACCACCGGTGAGTGCGGGATGTGATCGGCGTCGGCGAGAACAAGCTGAAGGGTGTGCGTGCCGAGTGGTAGCGTCACTTGCGCTTCGGTTTGCCCCAAACCGAAATGGAGATGATTGAAGTCATTCGGAATGCGCTCGTCGGGCGACCGCAACGGTGTATCGATCAGGAGATGATGATGGCCGGTATTCGCCTTGTCGAAGCCCGCCGGTGCAACGCCCATCCCCACCAGTCCGAACCGGATGGTTGTCTTGCGCGAAATGACGGCGCCGTTTCGAGGTTGCACGAAGTAGACCCGAGCGCCCGGGGGCGACGACTTGCGCGCCTGAGGAGCGCTGGCTGCCGGAGAGGTACTCGGTGCCGTGGTATCAGCAACGCGAATTTTGACGATTTCGGATGCGACGGGCGGATTGTGCGGTACGTGATCTTTGTCGGCGAGGAGCAATTGCAGCGTGTGCTCGCCCGGAGGCAGATCCACCTCCGCCTCGGTTTGACCGGCGCCGAAGTGCAAATGATTGAAGTCATTCGGGATCGGCCGGTCGACGGGGGGGGCGGCGACGTCGATCAGCAGGTGATGGTGGCCGGAATTGATCCGGTCGGAGCCGGCAGGCGCAACGCCCATGTTGCGCAAACCGAATCGGATCATCGCTTTGCGAGGCAGCGTCGCGCCGTCCTTGATGTCGATGAAGTAGACGGCGGCCCCGGGAGCCGATGGAGTCCGGTTGACCTTGTTGTCCTGCGCGAGACTGGTGCCGGCGGTGAGCATCAGCGGGACGAGGAGAAGCCGGGAGGTCCACTGTGTCCTTGCCAGCATCCCACGCCTCCCGTGCCAAGCAAAGCATCCATACCGATCAATAGGCGCATGATCGCACTGCCGGTAGCCAAACGAAAAGGTGCTACGTCGGTACTCTTTCGGGCGAAAGCGGTACTCAGAAAGAGATATCGATCTAAGGTAAGCGTATGATTTGCATCTAAATACGCTTCGTATGAAACAATGCATCATCGCTGGTGCCCGATTCGGAACCACGGCGCTGAGTTTTGCGACTTCCGGGCCTCCCTCGATGTTAGGAAAATCGACTCGTCTGATCGATGGTGCCGCACGGGTACGCGTTTCGGCGGCGAATGGATCAAATAGGCGACGTCAGCCTCCGCGGATGACAATCCCCGCGATGCGCGCGCTTGCGACCGTGTTCACGGTCGCGTTCATCCTCCTGTCGATACTCGATGGAGTGCGCGCCGAGGGGACCATAGGTGCGGGCCGGCGATTTGCCCTCCTGATCGCGAATGTCCGGTATCCGGACGCGAATGCGCCGTTGCCGAGCATTGGAAAGGATGCGCGCCTTCTCGCGGATGAACTTCGGCGAAACGATTTCGACGTCGAAATCCGGGAGAATCTGACCCGCGAGGACACGCAAATCGTCCTCGACGGGTTCTACTCCAAGATCAATGCCGGCTCCGCGGCCCTGTTTTACTTCGGCGGTCTCGGCATACAGGTCGGCCGTCAGAGCTACCTTCTTCCAGTCAATGCCCAGATCTGGTCGGAGACCGAGACGCGCCGCGACGGTATCAACCTGGATGCCGTGCTCACGGAGATGAACCGCCGGGGCGCCAAGGTGAAGATCGGAATCGTCGATGCGGCGCGCGCGAATCCTTACGAGCGGCGCTTCCGCGCCTCGTCAGCCGGTCTCGCACCGGTCGACGCGCCCGAGGGCACCCTCGTCCTCTTCGCGGCGGCGCCCGGGAGGGTTCTGCGCGAGGGCACCAGCGATGTCAGCCTGTTCATGGGGGAACTGCTGAAGGAGTTGCGGACCCCGAACCTCACCGCTGAGGAAGCCTTCGCCCACACCCGCATGGGCGTGTCGCGCGCCTCGAATGCCGAGCAGGTTCCCTGGGTAGCCTCGTCGCTGATCGAGGACTTCCAGTTCGCGAAGCCCGGGAGCGGCATGGCCCAGGCGCCGAGCGCTCAGAGCGTGCGGCTCCCCGACAGCGAACCGGCTCCTCCACGGCCCCCCCGACAGCGGCCGCCCACGCCGGCAGCGGCTCCTCCGCAGGTGCAACCGGCGGCGCCGCCACAGCCCCCGACCGTCGTCGCGGCGATTCCGCCGGTTCCTGTGGCGCCGCCGAAGCAGAAGTCCGCCGAGACCATCCGTGATTGCGACGACTGCCCCGAGATGGTCGTGCTGCCGGCCGGGTCGTTCGAGATGGGCTCGGCCAGCACGCCGTTCGACCGGCCTGTGCGTCGCGTCACCTTCGCGAAACCCTTCGCGATCGCCCGCTACGAGACCACGGTTGACGAATGGAATCGCTGTGTCGAGGCCGGTGCCTGCAAGTTTCGACCGCCTGCGGGAGCAGTTGGCAACCAGCCGATCACGAATGTGAGTTGGTACGACGCCAAGGATTACGTCGCCTTCCTCTCGGCCAAGACGCACCAGACCTATCGACTGCCGACCGAGGCCGAGTGGGAATACGCGGCACATGGCGGCGCGACCTCTGCGTTTGCCTGGGGGCAGCAGGTCGGCGCCGGCAAGGCCAATTGCCGGGATTGCCGCTCGGGGACGAGCCCGCAGATCGTCGAGGCGGGGCACTTCCCGCCGAACGGGTTCGGCCTGTTCGACCTCGCCGGCAACGCCGCCGAATGGGTCGAGGATTGCTGGTCCGACGATTACCGCAATGCCCCGCAGGACGGCTCGGCGTCGCTCCGCGGGTCCTGCGGCCAGCGCGTCCTGCGCGGAGGTTCCTTCGATAGTTCAGCGGCTTACATAAAACCGTCGGCACGCTTCCGCTACGATGCGGACGTCCGCTACTACGCCAACGGGTTCCGGGTGGTGCGGGCGATGCCCTGAGCCGGGCCGCTCACCAGTCGCTGTCGCGGGCGTCGTGGCGGCCGGCGTGTTTGGAGAGGGCTTCCTTGTTGCGCAGCATGATGCAGCCGCGCTTGAGGTCGAGGTGCCCGGCCTTGCGCCAGGCCTGGAGCTGGCGGTTGACGCTCTCGCGGGTGCTGCCGACATAGGCGCCGAGCTGTTCCTGCGAGATCTGGATCTCGCTGCCGAAGTCCTCAGCAAGCACAGTTAGGCGGCGCGCAAGACGCGTCGAGAGGGGCAGCACGGTCATCTCGTTCATCTGGCCGGCAATGTAGCGGACACGCGCGCAGAGAAGCTCGATCAACTTGATGGCGATGGCGGGTTCGCGCGACAAATAGCTGAGAAGGTCGGAGCGCCGCAGCACGAATAGGTCCGTCGGCTCCATCGCGAGGGCGTCGGCGGTGCGCGGCTGGCCGTCGAGAAGGGCGATCTCGCCGAAGATGTCGCCCGCCCCGAGGGTGTTGAGAACGACGCGCTTGCCCGCCTCGCTACCGGTCTCGATCAGGATCTCGCCCCGGCGGATGCCGTAGAGGGCGTCGCCTAAGTCGTTCTCGCGAAACAGAACTTCGCCAGCGCGCAGGGACCGGGTGGTGCTCATCGCGGACAGCGTCTCCACCACCTCCGGACCGAGGTCGGAGAAGAGCGGGTTGAGGCGGAGCAGCACGCTGAAGTCGGAACTTTTCATGAACGGACTCGCAACTTCCGCCCAACGCCACCGTGCGGATTTGTTCCATTCGTAGGGGGGACGACAGGGGCCCTCATTCACGAATGTTATATCGCGAACCTTCAGCCAAGCCGACACTGGTGGTTCGGCTCAGGCCGGCCTGAAGCGGGCCGGCGTCGCGCGGAGGAGGGGATCATGGTGTCCCGCGCATCGGAGCGGCCGCGGCCCCGTCGCCGGACGGCCCCGTGAGCCTGCGCGCCCGCGTCGCGAAGCAGGTCCTGTACAGGTCCTCCTGGCGCGGCAGCCTCTTTCGCAAATACGTCCTGACCCTGGTGAGCCTCGTGGCGCTGGTCCTGTCGATCAATGCCGGCGTCGAGACCTGGATCCTGTATCGCCAGACGCGGGCGCAGGTCACGCATGCCCAGACCGACTACGCCGCCGCCGCGGTGACGGCGGTCCAGAACGCCCTCGCAGAGATCGAGCGGGAGGTGAGCTGGGTCACCCGCGCCAGCGCCGTGACGCTGGCGCAGCACCGGGACGATTACGACCTGCTGCTGCGGCAGGTGCCGGGCGTGCTGGCGGTCGCCTTCCTGGACGGGGCGGGGCGCGAGCAGGTGCGCGCCCGGCGCAGCAATGCCGCGGCGCCGGATCCGGCGCCGGAGACCGGTGCGGCCGGCGGACCGGCCGGTTTCGGCAAGCCCTACTTCGTCGGGACCGAGCCCTATGCGCCGCTCGCCATCCGGCATTCGGGGGCGAATGCCGGGATGACGGTGGCGCAGGTCAGCCTGCAGGGCCTGTCGGGGGCGTTGCCGCCGGGGCCGCCGGGCCTGAGCGGGGCCGCCTACGTCGTCGATGGCAGCGGGCGGATCCTCGCCCGCACCCCGAAGGCGCCGGAGGAGATCGGCGCCGAGATGACGCGGCTGCCGCAGGTCGCGGCGGTCGTCGAGGGCGGCGGCGAGGCCGGCATGATCGGGCGCGATCCGGCGGGGGGCCTCGTCCTCGCCTCGCCGGCCGCGATCCCGACCCTGCCGGCGAGCGTCGTGGTCGAGCAGCCGCTCCTCGAGGCGATGGCGCCGATCCGCGACCTCCTGTTCCGCCTCGCCTCGCTCCTGGCCTTCGGCCTCGTGGTGGCGATCTGCGCGAGCCTCGTCCTGGCGCGCCGGCTGATCGTGCCGATCCGCGCGCTTCATGCCGGCGCGGAGCACCTCGCGGCGAACCGGTTCGACCACCGCATCGATCTGAAGACCGGCGACGAGTTCGAGCACCTCGCCGACCGCTTCAACCACATGGCCGACCAGCTCTCGGGCTCCTACGCGAAGCTGGAGGACGAGATCGAGAAGCGCACGCGGGCGCTCGCCCGCTCGGTCGAGGAGCTGAAGAGCCTCGAGGCGGCGGGCCGGGCCATCGTGTCCTCCCTCAACCTCGACGAGGTGGCGGCGGCGGTGGCGGACCGGGCCGTGGCGCTGACGGGGGCGGAGGCCGGGGCCGTCTACCTGATGACGGACCTCGTCGGAACCCTCGCGCTCGCCGGGGCGCGGCCGGGCCCGGGCGCGTTTCCCCCCAATCTGACGCAGGGCGCGCTGGCACTGTTCGGCGCGGCACCCGACCAGAACACCCAGCGGATCCCGGACCTCGCCGAGGCGGCGTGGCTGCCGGGCCCGGATCTGAAGGCGGCGGGCTTCGGGTCCGGCCTCGTGGTGCCCCTCGCCGACAAGGAGGGCCCGCTGGGCCTCGTCCTGCTGCTGCGCGCCGCCGAGGGCACCTTCGCGGAGGCCTCCGCCAAGGTGGTCCAGACCTTCGCGCACCAGGCCGTCCTAGCGATCCGCAACGCGCGCCTGTTCCATCAGGTCGACGAGAAGGGCCGGGCGCTCGCGGTGGCCGACCTGCACAAGACCCAGTTCTTCGCCAACATGAGCCACGAACTGCGCACGCCCCTGAATGCGGTGCTGGGCTATTCCGAGCTCCTGGTGGACGGCCTCTACGGCCCCCTCAGCGACCGGGCCCTCGACGCCCTGGAGCGGGTCCAGATCAACGGCCGCCACCTCCTCAGCCTGATCAACGACGTCCTCGACTTCACCAAGATCGAGGCTGGCTCCCTGAGCCTGAGCTTCCAGGACTACTCGATGCGGGCGGTGATCGAATCGGTCGCCGCCGCGGCCGCCTCCCTCGCGCAGAACAAGAACCTCGCCCTCACGGTGGCGGTCGCGGACGACCTGCCGCTCGGCCAGGGCGACGAGCGGCGCCTGACGCAGGTGCTGATGAACCTCGTGGGCAACGCCATCAAGTTCACCGAGGCGGGCACGGTCCGGGTCGAGGCCGAGGCGGAGGGCGGCTGGTACACCGTCACGGTGCGGGACAGCGGCCCCGGCATCGCGCTCGAGGACCAGGCCCGGATCTTCGAGGAATTCCAGCAGATCGACAGTTCCAGCACGCGCAAGCAGGGCGGCACCGGGCTCGGCCTGTCGATCGCCCGCAAGCTCGTGCTGCTGCATGGCGGGCGCATCGAGGTCGAATCCGAGCTCGGCCAGGGGGCCGCCTTCCGGGTGATCCTGCCGATACGGGCGAGTGAGGAAAGGCAGGCCGCGTGACGAAGCGAATCCTGGTGGTGGAGGATACCGAGGACAATCGCCGCATCCTGCGCGATCTCCTGACCTGCGCGGGCTACGCCCTGATCGAGGCCACGGACGGGGGCGCCGGCGTGCGGCTCGCGCGCCAGGAGATCCCCGATCTCGTCCTGATGGACATCCAGCTGCCGGTGATGGACGGCTACGAGGCGACGCGCCACATCAAGGCCGACCCGGCGACCCGGCACATCCCGGTCGTCGCCGTGACCTCCTACGCGCTCTCCGGCGACGAGGACAAGGCGCTGGCGGCCGGCTGCGACGGCTACGTCGCCAAGCCCTTCAGCCCGCGCAAGATCCTGGGGCTGGTGCGCCAGATCCTGCAGGATGGCTGAGCCGCAGGGACCCGCGACCATGCCCCCCCGCATCCTGGCCGTCGACGACGCCCCGGAGAACCTGGAGATCCTGAGGATCCGCC
This sequence comes from Methylobacterium planeticum, assembly GCF_008806345.1. Taxonomy (GTDB): domain Bacteria; phylum Pseudomonadota; class Alphaproteobacteria; order Rhizobiales; family Beijerinckiaceae; genus Methylobacterium; species Methylobacterium planeticum. The sequence continues at coordinate 112,113 of NZ_VZZJ01000001.1, forward strand.
TGGAGGCGAGCGGCTACGGCGTCGTCACGGCGAGCGACGGCGAGGAGGGACTGGCGCGGGCGCGCGAGGGCGGCTTCGACCTCATCCTCCTCGACATCATGATGCCGAAGCTCAGCGGGATCGACGTCCTGCGCCTCCTCAAGCAGGACGAGACGCGGCCCTTCGTCCCCGTGATCCTCCTCACCGCGCGCGCGGAGACCCGGGACATCGTCGCGGGGCTCGACGCGGGCGGCGACGATTACCTGACGAAGCCCTACGAGCACGCCGCCCTGATGGCGCGGGTGCGCTCGATGCTGCGCATCAAGACGCTCACCGACACCGTGCGGGCTCAGGCCGAGCGCCTCGAGGCGCAGGCCGCGGAACTCGCCCGCGGCAATGCCGAGCTCGCCGCCCGGGTCGCCGAGCAGGTCGACGAGATTGCGCGCATCGGCCGCCTCCGGCGCTTCCTGTCGCCGCAGATCGCCGACCTCGTGGCGGCGGAGGGGGCGGAGAGCGCGCTCCTCGAGAGCCACCGCCGCGAGATCTCCGTGGTGTTCGCGGACCTGCGCGGCTTCACGGCCTTCACCGACACCGCCGCCCCCGAGGACGCCCTGCAGGTGCTGCGCGAGTACCACGCCGCGATGGGGGCCGTGATCGCGCGCTTCGAGGGCACCCTGGAGCACTTCGCGGGCGACGGCATCATGGTCTATTTCAACGACCCGCTGCCCTGCCCGGACCACCCGCAGCGGGCCCTGCGCATGGCGCTGGAGATGCGGGAGGCGGTCGGCGCGCTCTCGCGGGCCTGGGAGGGACGCGGCCATCACATCGGCTTCGGCATCGGCATGGCGGTCGGCTACGCCACCCTCGGCCAGTTCGGCTTCGAGGGCCGCCTCGAATACGGGGCGCTGGGCAGCGTCACCAACCTCGCCTCGCGCCTCTGCGACGAGGCGGCGGCGGGCCAGATCGTGGTGAGCCAGCGCGCCCAGCATCTGACCGAGCCGTGGGCGGAGGTCCGCGCCCTCGGTCCGCTCACGCTCAAGGGCTTCCACCGGCCGGTCACGGCCTACGAGCTCGTCGGCTGGCGAGAGCCCGCGCCGTGATGCGGCCGGCCCGCCGCCGGATCCTGGCCTTGGCCCACCTCGCCGGGGCGCTGGCCTGCCTCGCGGGGGCGCCGGCCTGCCTCACGGGGGCGCCGGCCGGCCTCGCCGGGGCGCGCGCCGCCCCCGGATCCGAGCCGAGCCCACCGGAGGAGAGGGATGCTGCGATGCCCGAGGTCAGCTATCGGACGGTCGAGGTCGGCGGCCACGCGGTCTTCTATCGCGAGGCCGGCCCGCGCGACGCCCCGGTCCTGCTGCTCCTCCACGGGTTCCCCTCGTCGTCGCGCATGTACGAGCCCCTGCTGCGGCGGATGGCGGGCTCCTACCGCCTGATCGCGCCGGATTTCATCGGCTTCGGCCACAGCGCGGCCCCCGACCCCGAGGCCTTCGCCTACACCTTCGATCATCTGGCCGAGGTGCTCGACGGCTTCACCGCGACGCTCGGATTGAGGCGCTACAGCCTGTTCCTGCAGGATTACGGGGGTCCGCTCGGGTTCCGGCTGGCGCTGGCGCATCCCGAGCGGGTCGAGGCCCTGGTGATCCAGAACGCCGTCGCCCACGAGGACGGGCTCGGGCCGCTGTGGGACAAGCGGCGCGCCTTCTGGGCCGACCGCAAGACCCACGAGGCCGCCCTGCGGGAGAACTTCCTGTCGCTCGCGGCGACCCGGCAGCGCCACCTCGGGAGCGATCCCGACCCCACCGCCTACGACCCCGACCTCTGGACCGACGAGTTCGCGTTCCTGAGCCGGCCCGGCCAGGACCGGATCCAGACCGAGCTGTTCTACGATTACCGGACGAACGTGGCGAGCTATCCGGCCTGGCAGGCTTGGCTGCGCCGGCACAAGCCGCCGCTCCTCGTCCTCTGGGGACGCTACGATCCCTCGTTCCAGGCCGCCGAGGCCGAGGCCTACCGCCGCGACGTGCCCGACGCGGAGGTCCACATCCTCGATGCCGGCCACTTCGCCCTCGACGTGAAGGCCCGCGAGATCGCCGCCCTCGTCGGCGCGTTCCTGCCGCGCCGGGCCGGCGCGGCGCCCCGGAAAGAGTGAGGGGCGCGGCAGGTCGCTCAAGCCTCGGCGCTTTCCACGCGGACGGGATCAGCCCCGAGGCGATTGGCGAAACGGTCGCGGCCTGGATATTTGATCAATTCCGTCCAAATAGTCAGTTTTCGGATGTCTTCATGAAATTTTTCGTATCTCGTCGACGGAGATATCGGAAAAACTTCAATTCTCGGTCATCGATCCTATGATCGGCTGCGGTCGACGATTCGCCGGAGCCCGATCTTGATCTTGCACGAATCCGGGGCGAAGCCATCGGCCGGTTGGTATCGGGCGATCCTGAGCCGGCTGGGGTGGCTGGCTCGGGCCGAGGTCATCAGCGCCATCGCGGCCTGCGCGGCGGCCGCCATCGCCTTCTACGAGGCTTATGGCGCTTCGCAGGACGCCGAGGATGTCAGGGTCCAGCTCGGCGAGGCCCGACTGGCGCGACGTGCGACGGAGGATATCGCGGGGAGCGCGCGATCCTCCGCCAACGCCTATCAGGAGCAGGCCGACCACCTGCGGCGGCTGATCGAGACGGCCGACCAGCAGCGAGCGGCGCTGGAGCGGGCGTCCCGGGCGGCGGAAGCACAGGTCGGCGCTCTGAAGGAGGAATCGGCGCGAACCTGGCGGCCTCGCATCTCGATCCGGAGCGTCAGTCTCGGCGACATGATCGTGGGACAGGCCATCCGACAGGACTTCAAAGCCGAGAACACCGGCAAGGAAGAGCCGCACCAGATCCGGATGGCATCCCACTCGTTCTTCTCGGAGACCGATCCGCCCTTGCCCGAATTCCCGGATTGCGACACGTCGGTCTACCGCTTCGATCGCATCTCCGCATTCGGTCAGGGCAACTTCTACGCGCGGACCCCGTGGTCCCTCGATGCGGGCACCCTGAAGAAGTACCGGGACGCGCGCCTCGTCTACACCACCTGGGCTGCCATCTGCTACGATCCGTCGGACGGCAGCGTCCATCGCACGACGGTCTGCGTGACGTTCGACGCGAAGGGCCGTTCGGATTTCTGCAAGCCCCGATAGAACTGCCCTCGGCACAATTGGGAGGGATCGTCACCGCGTCCCCGGACGAACGACGGCCCCGTCACGCACCGGAATCGCGGGTCTGCGCGATCGCGGGGCCGGGCATCGGACCTCGACCGGCCTCGTCCCCGGCGGCGTCGCGTGACGCCGGCTCCGGGTCATCGTCGCGGCGTCGCGTCGGCCGGAGCGGCAATCCGCGGCTGGGGCCCCGGCCGCCCCCTCAATGCTCGCGCCACGCCTTGGCGATCTGGTCGGTCAGGGGCTTCGTCAGGTAGGCGATCACCGTGTGCTCGCCGGTCTCCAGGAAGGCGTCGACCGGCATGCCGGGCACGAGCTGCACGGTGCCCAGGCGGGCACGCTCGGCCTGCGACACCCGGATGCGGGCCTTGTAGTAGCTCCTGCCCGATTTCAGGTCCTGGGTGACGTCGGCCGCGACCCGCTCGACGGTGCCGCGAACCTGGGGCGTGGTGCGCTGGCTGAAGGCGGAGAAGCGCAGGGCCGCTTGCTGGTCGATGCGGACATGGTCGATGTCCTTCGGCTGGATCCGGACCTCGACCGCGAGCTCGTCGGATTCCGGCACGATCAGCATGGCGGGCTCGCTCGGGGTGACGAGGCCGCCCACCGTATGCACCGTCATCTGGTGGACGATCCCGTCCTGCGGCGCCCGCAGGTCGGTGCGGCGGAGCTGGTCGAGGGCCGCGGTCTGCTTCTCCTCGAACTCGGACCAGCGCGCCCGGATCTCGGTGAGGTCCTTCGAGACCTCGTTCCGCATGTCCTGGTCGACCTGCAGGACCTGCAGCGAGACCTCGTTGATCTTGCCGCGCGCCTGCGCCACCGCCGCCAGGATCTTGCCCCGGTCGCCCTCGAGCCGCGCCGCCTCGCGCTCGAGGCCGGTGAGGCGGGGCAGCTGGACGAGGTTCTTCTGCCAGAGCTCGCGGATGCCCTTCAACTCGAGGTTGACGGCGGCGGCCTCCTTGGCCTTGGCGCCCATCTGCTCGTTCAGCCCGGCGATCTCCTGCTCGAACTGGGCGACGCGCTCGCGCAGCTGCGCCTTCTGGCCGTTGCGGGTCTTGGTGCGGGCGAGGAACAGGCGCGTCTCGCTGTCGATGAGGCTCGCCACCGCGGTGTCGGAGGCGGCCCGCGCCTGCAGGTCGGAGGGGAAGTTCAGGGCGATGTCGCCGTCGCGCTCGGCCTCTTCCCGGGTGCGGCGCGCGCTCAGCGCGTCGAGGGCCCGCAGCACGATGTCGAGGCTGGCGCGGGGCTGGGTCTCGTCGAGGCGCACCAGGATGTCGCCGGCCTTGACCCGGTCGCCCTCGCGGACCCGCAACTCGCCGACGATGCCGCCGACGGGGTGCTGAACCTTCTTGACGTCGCTCTCGACCACGAGCTGCCCCGAGGTGATGACGGCGCCGCCGATCACCGTGAGGCTCGCCCAGCCGCCGACGCCGACGACGAGGGCCAGCACCATCAGGACGGCGAGGCGGACCTGGCGCCGGATCGCGCTGCGGGCGGCCTCGGCGCTGCGATGGCGGGGGAGGGCGTCGGCGCGGAGCGGAAGGGCGGTGGGCATCGGACGCGTTCCTCGCGGCTGATCGGGACCGGGGCGTCGGGGCGGAGGACGCCGGTCCCAAGGGGAAGAGCCCGTTGTAGGGAGGCTGCGGCCCCGGTCGGTGATCCCCGTCACAGAGGCCCCGGCGGCGCCCCGGCGTGAGGGGCGTCACAGTCCTGGGCGGCGCGATCGGCGAGGATCGGAGCATCGAACAGGAGGTCGCCATGACCCTCACGATTCTCGATCCGATCACGGGCCGCCTGGTGGAGATCCGGGTGCCCGTCCAGACCCTCCCGCAGACCCGCTGAGAGCGGGCGGCAAGGATCCGCGCCATGGACATCGAAGCCCTCGAACGCCCGGCCGCCCTCAAGGTCTGGCACGCGCTGCCGGCCCGCTTCTCGCCGGAGCATCCGGCCCGCTTCCCCAGCCTGCGCGAGGCGATCGCGGCGGCGGGCGCGTTCCTGGCCGATCCGGCCCTGCAACCCTGGATCACCACCGAGGAGGGCGACCTGCTCCCGCCGGTCTGGATCCGGACCTACCTGAACTGAGCCTCGCCGAATGCGGGCCAGCGCCCGACCTGAATCCCGACCGGTGGAGATCCGCGCATGAAGCCGTCTCGACGTCTCGCCCGCCTGCTCGTCGGGTCCGCCGGCCTCGCGAGCCCGGCCCTCGCCGAGCCGTTGCGCCTGCAATTCCCCCTGGCCTGCGATCCCGGGCGCACCTGCTTCATCCAGTACTACGTCGACCGCGATCCGGGGGCCGGCATCCGCGACTACACCTGCGGCAGCCGCGCCTACGAGGGGCATGACGGCACCGACATCCGGCTGCCGTCGCGGGCCGCGGAGACCGGCCCCCTCGGCGTGGTGCGGGCGGCGGCGGCGGGCACGATCCTGCGCGCCCGCAACGATGCGCCCGACGTCTCCGTGCGCGAGACCGGCCTCGCGCAGGTCGCGGGCGTCGAGTGCGGCAACGGCCTCGTGATCGCCCACCCGGGCGGCTACGAGACGCAGTATTGCCACCTCGCCAAGGGCAGCATCACGCTGCGGCCCGGCACGCCGGTGGCGGCGGGCCAGCCGATCGGACGGGCCGGCCTCTCCGGCGCCACCGAGTTCCCGCACCTGCACTTCACGATCCGCCGGGACGGCCGGACGATCGACCCCTTCGCCCCCGAGGCCGAGGCCTGCGCCCCCGGCGGCCCGGGCCTCGCCGCGAGCCTGTGGGACCCGTCTCTGCACGAGGGCCTGCGCTACCGGGCCGGCACGATCCTCGATGCCGGCTTCGCGGACGGCGCCGTCACCCTCCCGGCGATCGAGGCCGAGGCGACCCGGCCGCCCGGCGCCGATCCCGGCGCCCTCGTGGCCTGGGCCCGGGCGATCGGCCTCGATGCCGGCGACACGCAGAGCCTCGTCCTGACGGGGCCGGACGGGCGCGTCCTCGCCGAGGCGGCCGAGCCGGCCCTCGTCCGGCCGCGGGCGCAGTCCCTCGTCTTCGGCGGGCGCAAGCGGCCGGGCGGCGGCTGGCCGCCCGGTACCTACAAGGCGACCTTCCGGGTGATCCGGGGCGGGGCCGTGGCCCTCGAGCGCCGCTTCGCCCTCGACCTCCCGGCGGGGCGGCCCTGAGGCATCCCTTCCGGGCCTGCGGCGTTGCCCCGCGCGAGCAGCGAGGCGGCCCGGATGGCGGTGTACTTCACGAGCGACACGCATTTCGGCGATCCGCGCATCCTGCGCCTCGACCGCCGGCCCTTCCCGGACCTCGACGCGCACGATGCCGCCCTCATCGCCAACTGGAACGCCGTCGTCTCGCCCGAGGACGAGGTCTGGCACCTCGGCGACTTCGCCCTCGGGCCGCCGGAGGAACGGGTGCGGGCGATCCTCTCCGGCCTCAACGGGGTCAAGCGCCTGATCATCGGCAACAACGACGGCCCGGCGACCCGGCAGGCGCCGGACTGGGCCTTCGTCGGCCATTACGCCGAGATCGGCCTCGACGAGCGCCGGCTCGTGCTCTGCCACTACGCCTTCCGGACCTGGAACGGCATCGGGCGCGGCGCCCTGAACCTGCACGGGCACTCGCACGGGCAGCTGAAGCCGATCCCCAAGCAGTACGATGTCGGGGTCGACGCGCAGGGATTCGTGCCCGTGACGCTCGCCGGGATCCTGGCCTCGCGGCGGCACCGGATAAAGCTTGAGCGGTGACGGAACCATCCCCGGCGCTGTCCCGTTTCAAGGACCTGAACGGGCGATGACCGCGCCAAACTATACTTGCGGTCGTGCCCTTGGCTCACGAACAGTGACCGCGTCCACGGTGTCCCATGTCGAAGTCCACGCTCTCAGCTCTCGCGGGGTTGAGCCTGTTCGCCTGCGCGGCGCCGGCACACGCCCTGCCGTCCTGCCTCGAGGCGCAGCGGAAGGTCGATGAGGCCAACGCCCTGCGCTACCAGGCCCGCCAGGAAGCCCGCATCGGCAACCACGACCGGGTCTGCGACACCCTCGACGAGGTCGGCGACCGCTACAACGACGCCCGCGACGCCTTCGACGATTGCGGCGCCGGCGTCATCGCGATCGACCTGCGCAGCGAGCTGCGCGCGCTCCGGATGGCCAAGAAGGTCAACCGCTGCGACTGAGGGGGTGCGGCCACGCACACACGTCCGTCCACTTTCACGACATCTTCACTCCAGCCGCGGCGCCCGAGTCGCGATGAAGGCCGAACGTCATGACCACGCCGAACACCGCCATCGCCCCAGAGACCGTCAGCGGCCCGTCCTTCGCCGCGGCGCTCTGCGGCTTCCTCAGCACCACGGTCGCCACGACCATGCTGATGTTCCTCCTCAGCAGCGTCTGAGCACGGACGCGGATGCCCGTCACGGCGCCACGGACCAGAACCGGCGCTTCGAGAACAGCATCTCGGGGTTGCCGACCACGGGCCGCTCCCCCGCCTGCGGCGGGCAGGCATCCGGGCGCGGCGGGGCCGCCGGCATCGTGACGGCCGGCACGGGGGCCGGATTGAGGCCGAGGCGGGCCTGAACCTCCGGATGCCGGGCGGCCGCGATCGTCGCCACGCAGGCGATCAGGCCACCGGCGACGAGCCCCAACAGAAAATTCATCATCCCGAAGGAATCCCGGCTCGGGCCGTCCACCGCGACGGCCGCACGATCGCAGTCCGGTCCCTGAGCGCCCTTCTCGGCACGATTGCGGCAAGGCTGCGCATTACCTTGTCTTAAGACCCTCCCGCCTAGCCTGCGGCCGCGGTTTGTCTCGAATTGCGCCGCGCCGATGGGGGGAGAGGTCGATGTCGTATGGAGCGGGCGCTTACGCGAAAGTCTCGCAGGTGGCCATGTCGCCGCGCGAGGCGGAGGCCGCGGTGCTGATCAAGGCCGCGCGCCAATTGCAGAGCGTGCGCGACGATTGGGGGAATCAATCCTCCGCCTTGAATCAGGCCCTGGTGTTCAACCAGAAGGTCTGGACGATCCTGGCCTCCGCCGCCACCGAGACCGACAACCCCCTGCCGAGCGACGTGAAGCAGGGCATGGCGAACCTCTCGGCCTTCGTGTTCCACCGCATCATCGACACGATGGCCGATCCGAAGGCGGAGAAGCTCTCGGCCCTGATCTCGGTCAACCACCATCTCGCCGCCGGTCTCAGCGCGCGTTGACGGAGACAGCGCTTCGGTCTCGCGGGACCTTCGGGGACGATCGGGCTTCAGCGACGTCCGCCGGTGCCGCATCGCGGGGGAACGCCGATGGTCACGGACGTGCCGCGCACCCGCGTTCGCAAATGAGCACGATGCTTGCGCACAAGTCGGGGTAGTGCTGACCGAGTGCGTAGCAGCCATCGAGATACTCGGCCGACACGATGTCGGTCTTGAGCAGTTCGTCCCACTGGAAGTTCGCGAGCGCTTTGAAAAACACGCCCGTGCGATGGACCACCGACAGGCCGGCGGCGGAGGCGTCCCGCTCCAGCGTGTCCAAGCTGTAGGTGCGCCGATGGCCATGGCGACGCTCGGCGTCGGTGACCGCCGCGTTGTGGGGGATCAGACCCATCTTGACTGCGATCTGCCGGGACGGCGCGTTGGCGTTGGGGCAAGCGATCATCAGCCGGCCACCATCCGCCAACCAGGTGTCGTTGACCCGTGACAGCAGGCCGACCGGGTCGTCGAGATGTTCGAGCACATGCGTGAGCACGACCGTGTCGTAGCGCCCCGGAAGCGCCGCGGTCTCGAAGGTCGCGTGCACGAACGTGACGGCCGGGTGGACCTGTTCCCGCGCTGCGGCGATCGCCTCGCCGGAGGCTTCCACACAGGTGATGTCGGGGAAGAACGGTGTCAGGCGCCGTGTGAAATCGCCTCGGAAGCTGCCGAGTTCGAGCAGCCGCCCCGGTCGGAAGAAGGGTTCGAAGGCGCGGACCATGTATTTGTGCATGACGTCGAAGTCGAAGTCGTAAGCATAGCGATGCCCGGGCACGTCCTTCGCTTCCTGGTCGAAATCGCGCACGTCGCTCATGAAGCCGCATCCTTGGAAAGGCCGAGAACCATTCGCATCGTCTCGCCGTCCGACGCCTCGGCCTGGAATCCCGAGCGATGATACAAGCCGAGCGCACCGGCGCTGCGATCGACCGAGAGCACCAGCCGGCGGAACGCGAGGCTCCGGACATAGGTGGTGGCGTCCCCGAGCAGCCGGAGGCCGATGCCCTCCCGGACCCGATGCGGGACGACGCTGACATTCGTGACGAACGCGTCCTGCCGGTCGGGCGCGTTGCAATAGATTGCCACGAGCCCGATCAGGTCTGAACCTGCCCAAGCCTCGAACCGTCCGGCGCGAGCGACGAGCTTCGCCGCGTAGTCGTCGATCGAAACGCGGTCTCCAAGCGGCGGACTGAAGCTGCCCTCGCAGAGGAGGAGGTGAGCGTGGACGTCCGCGACACGCGATCGGTTCCGATCGTAGCGTGGCTCCATCACGGTTCGAGCCGGGCCGCCCCGAAGCCCCAACGACCGAATGCGTTGCCGTTGTAGAGGAGGTAGGTCGCCCCGTCGCAGGTGAAGACGTGCGGATAGCATTGCATGTCGGAATCCCATTCGCCCGACGTGATCGGCAACGACGACGCGTCGTCGTCGCGGTTCCAGTGCGCGAGATCGTCCGACCAAGCGTGGCCGAGCCGGTAGCCGCGGCCGCGATCGGTGCGGAAGCCGAACTGCTCGCGATAGCAGAATATCATGTGCCGGCGTCCACCGAGATCGAAGACGGTCGGCAGCGCCTGGCACTCCTCGGGTCCGAGCCGGTCGGGCACGATCCGACGGCCATCCTCCTTCGTCCAAGCGATGCCGTCCTGCGACCAAGCGTGGCCGATCTTGTAGACGCGCTCCGGCGCGGCGCCCGCGCTCGGCCGGCTCCAGGCGGTGCCGAAGATGTACCACATGTGGAACAGCCCATCGACGACGCGGACGAAGCCGTCGCCGACGAGATACGGCTCGCGCAGCGAGGCCGCGAGGACGGGACCGGGACCCTGGCGCTCGAAGGTCGAGCCGCCGTCCGAACTGACCGCGAGTCCGATCGCGGTCTCGACCGGAACCGAGACCCGGCGACTCCAGCCCGTCGTGTAGCCGTAGATCAGCCCGTCATAGCGCAGGACATTCATCGGGAAGATGCCGTGCTCGTCGAAGGTCCCGAGCGCGCCCTGCGCGATCACCGGTCGTTCCGACACGCGCAGGACAGCGCCGAGATCCTTGCGCATGTCAACGAAGGCGACGTGACTCCGGTACTGCCCGTCCGGCTCCTGGCTCCGCGTGGAGAAATAGATCCGGATGAAGTCGTCGAAGACGAGCGCCTGCGGGGATTGCGCGAAGGCGCCGCAGCCAAAGGGGAGCGGATGTGCGCGGATGTCGAAGACGAGGCCGAGCTTGACCCAGCGCATGGTGTTCAATCGAAGCCGCCTTCGCGTGCGGCGAGGCCGAACCCCGCTCGGCCGACCCCATTGCCCAGATAGGCGAGATAGACCTGACCGTCGACCGCGAAGACATGCGGGTAGCTGATCATCTCGGAATCCCAGCCCTCTTCCGACACGTCGATGCCGCAGCGTTCGTCGTCGCGTGTCCAGTGCAGGAGGTCGGTGCTCCAGGCGTAGCCGATGCGGTAGCCTCGCTCCCGGCCACGGAAACCCTCGCTGTGGCGGTAGCAGAAATGCATGTGGAAGCGCCCGTCCGCTTCGAACACGTCCGGACTGGCCTGAGCCTCGTCCGCCTCGATGCGCGGCGGGATGAGGTCGCGGCCGACCTTCGTCCACGACAGGCCGTCGGCCGAGGTCGCCATGCGGATCCGGTAGACCGGCTCGGGCCGGCCCTCGACCGATTTCCAGACCCGGCCGGCGATATAGAACAGGTACCAGGTTGCGCCGAAGCGCCGGACCTTCGGGCCGCTCATCACGAAGGGCTCATCCGGGGAGTAGGCGATGATCGGTCCAGGACCCAAACGCTCGAAGCGGCTGCCCCCGTCCCGGCTCACCGCGCAGCCGATCGCCGTGTTGAAGGGGACCGACCGGCAGCGCGTCCAGCCCGCGTAGTAGGCGCGCACCTCCGCGCCCGTCGAGATCACCGAGACGGGATAGACGCCGAACTCGTCGAACGTGCCGGGTTGCCCGAGCGGCAGGATCGGTTCCTCGGCGAGTGCCCGTACCTTGAACAGGTCGCGCCGGTCCAGGTCGACGAAGGCGCTGTAGCTCACGTATTGGCCATCGGCGTCCGGTTCCGGCCTGCAGGAGAAATACATCCGCACGATGCCGTCACGGATCAGGGCGGCGGGCGCCTGCGCGAAGGCCTTCAGCCAGGGCCGGTCGCCGACCGTTCCAGGATCGAAGACCCGCCCGAGCTTGCGCCACTGGGACACGCAGCATCCTCCCCCTCGATGAGATCGTAGCCCTCGCGAAGCATCGTCAAGAGGGTCGGCCGGGAATTGAACATCATCACGTCCACGATGGAAAGCCACGGGACGAAGGGGTGTGCGAACTGCGCGTAGGCGACGGGCCGCGGCCGGAGGAAGCGCAGGGCGATGCCGTGCCGCGCGAAGGCGGCCGGGTGATAGAGTTCCATGCCCCCGATCGGATTGATGTAGCGCGTCGCACCGAGACGCAGGCAGATGTCGAGGACGCGATCTTGCCGGCGCAGGACGGTCTCGTCCTCGATCTCCGAGGCGACGCGGATCGGCGTGCCGATCCCCAGATGCGCGCAGGTCCGGACGAGCGCGTGGTGCAGATGCCCGAAGAGGTCGTCCGCGCGGCACCGCAGAACGGCCTCGACCAAGGGCATCGTCTCGTCGAAATGCGGCGCGCGCCGATAGGCTTGCGCGACCTGACGGCAGAGCTGATCCGCCGCGAAGCTCGTCGCGACGCGGCGATTGCAGATGTCGAGGAGATCCGATCCCCGCTCGATCGGGAGGGTGAAGACGACGGGCTCGCCGTCGCGCAGGAAGCGGTTGCGGTTGATCCAGCCCTTTTTCGTGTACTTGACCGTATCGTAGATCACGAACTGATCGACCGCCTCGATCAGCTGGAAATAGCCGAGATAGGGCAGCAGATAGGGCTGCATGATCGCGACCCTCATGGGTTGGCGATCCGGCGGATGATGCGGGAGACGACCGCGTGGTCGAGGTCCGGATAGATCGGCAGGCAGAGCACGCGGTCGGCGGCCGCAGCGGCGACCGGCAGCAATTCGCGTCGAGCGCTCGGCAGCGACCGATACATCGGGAATTCGGAGATGAGCGGATAGAAGTAGCGCCGCGGGTGGATCCCCTCACGCTTCAGCGCCTCGTTGAGCGCATCGCGGCTGAGCGGATAATCGGCCTCGATCAGGACCGGAAAATAGGCGTAGTTCGCGGCGTCCTCGCTGCAATCGTCGAGACAGCGTAGGCCGGGAACGCCGCGCAACCCCTCCCGGTAGGCCGCATCGATCGCCCGCCGCCGAGCCAGCGCCGCATCGATGTGGTCGAGCTGGACAAGGCCGAGCGCAGCATTGAGCTCGCTCATCTTGCCGTTCAGCCCGACGTCTCCGACACAGGTCTCGCCGTCGTGGCCGAAGTTCTTGAGCTTGTCGATCTGATCCTTGCGGGCACCGTCGGCACAGACGATGGCGCCGCCCTCGAAGGTGTTGAACACCTTGGTCGCGTGGAAGCTCAGCACCGACAGATCGCCGTATGTCAGCAGGCTGCGGCCATGATGCCGCACGCCGAAGGCATGGGCCGCGTCGTAGATGACCTTGAGGCCGTGCCGCCGAGCGATCGCCTCGATCGCCTCGACGTCGCAGGGATGCCCGTAGCAGTGGACCGGCAGGATCGCCGAGGTCCGCGGCGTGATCGCAGCCTCGATGGCCGCGGGATCGAGGTTCAGCGTGTGCGGGTCGACATCCGCGAAGACGGGCGTGAGGCCGCTCCACAGCAGCGCGTGCGAGGTTGCCACGAACGAGTAGGGCGTGGTGATCACTTCCCCCGATAGGTGCAGCGCGCGGAGAGCCACGATCAGCGCCGTGGTGGCGTTGTTGAAGAGAGCGATCTGCGGGACGCCGAGGTGGTCCCGAAGCCGGCGTTCCAGCTCGCGGTGATACGGACCGCCGTTCGTCAGCACCCGCGTCTGCCAGATCCGCGCGAGGAGCGGCGTGAACTCCTCGAGCGGCGGCAGGAACGGACGCGTGACGAAGATCGGCTCGTCCGTCTCCGCGACGGCCGGCCCGGCAGGGAGGTCGCGCGTTTCCAGGACCTCGGCGTATTCCTGCTCCAGCCTCCGCAGGGTCGCGAGCACGGGCAGGCTCGATGCGTCGCCCGCAGAACGCGACGGCTCGTCGAAGGGATCGGCCGAGGCCTCAAGAGGACGAGCTTGCATCGACCCAACGCCTCCACATGGCGCGGAAGGCTTCTCCGACATCCGCCGCGAACCGTGAATGGTCCATCAGGGCGCTCGCGAGGAGGCGTTCCCGCAATCCCGAACGGATGGCGCGGAGGCGATCCGGATCGCTGGCCAGGGCGACCGCGCGCGCGGCGTAATCGTCAGGCGTCTCTGCCGCGAGTTCCGCCAGACCGACAGCCGTCAGCACCGCGATCCCCGTTCGAGCCGCCGCATGAGCACCCTTCAGGGCGATGAAGGGCACGCCCATGCAGAGGGTCTCGCAACTCGTCGTGCCGCCGTTGTAGGGGAACGAGTCGAGCGCGATGTCGACCTCGTGATAGAGCTCGAAATAGCCCGCCGTCACCCGCGGCCGGAGAATGACGCGATCGAGAGGCAGTCCCGCGGCCGACAGGCGGCGTTCGATATCGGCCCGGGCTTCCGGCGCGTCGACGCCGCCGACGACGATGAACAAGCGTGCGTCGGGTATCCGGCTCAAGATCTGCGCGAAGGTCTCGAGACAGCGATCGCCGGCCTTCTCGAAGCGGTTGAGGAAACCGAAGGTGACGTAGCCTCTGTCCTCGAAGGGCGGACGGTGTCGAACCTCCGGAACGTCGTCCGGTGCCTGGTAGGTGGCCGAGACGCCGGGCAGACGCCAGACCGTTTCCGTGTGGAACGCGTCGGAGACGCCGACCTCGTCGTGCACGGCGTCGGTGATCCGGTAATCGATCGCCGTCAGGCCCGTGGTGGCGGGATGGCCGATCCACGTCGCCTGGACCGGTGCCGGCTTGCGGGCGAAGAGGAGCAATCTGTGTCCGGAGCTGTGCCCCGACAGATCGACGAGGACATCGATCGCGTGGGCTTCGACGAGGTCGGCCGCCGCGTCGTCGGCGAGGCCTGCGATGTTGTGCCAGGCGTCGAAGACCCCGCGGAGGCGGCCGGAGACCGCGTCCTCGGCTCCGCGCGCCATGTACGCGGTGACCTCGAACTCGGTCCGGTCCAGGTGGTTCAAGACCGGTTCGAGGAAGCGGGCGACCGCGTGCGCGCACAGATCGGCCGAGACGAAGCCGATCCGGAGTCTGCGATCCGGATCGCGATCATTCGCGAACGGACGCCGCCTCAGGAGAGGATCGGCGAACCGCCGCCCAAACGCTCGGGCGTCTTCGAAATACTCGATGGGCGCGACGCTCGCGGAATAGAGCTTGGCGAAGAGCCGGTTCGACTGGGCGATGACGTTGTCGGGATCGCACGCGATCGCGCGTTCGTAGGCAGCGACCGCCTCGGCCAGACGGCCCAGGCTTTTCAGGTTGATGCCGAGGTTGATGTAGCCGCTGGGCGAGGCGGGATCGATGGCGATCGCTTGTTTGGCATGGCGCAGGGCCAGGTCGTGATCGCCGCGCTTGCACAGGGCGCCCGCGAGGTTTGAATGGGCCACCGCCTGGACCGGATCGAGTGCGATCGCCTTCTCGAGGGCCGAGACAGCCGCGCCGTAATCCCCGATGTCGGTCAGGAATGCGCCGAGACCGTTGAAGAACTGAGCGTTTTCCGGCTCGCGGTAGATCGCGATGCTGAGCAGGTTCTGGGCAAGATCGAGCTTGTTCATGCGCGCCGCGACGGCACCTGCGAGAAAGGTCGCGTCGGCATGCGTCTCGTCGATCGCGATGACCATGTCGAGAAGGGATTCGGCGCCTGGGTAGTTCTTTTCTTCGTAACTCAGACACGCTTCCGCGAAGGCTCTATTGGCGAAACTCTTGAGCAACGCTTGCGGCGCCTCGCCGCCGAAGGCTCGCTTCATGAACCGGTCGATGATGGCACGTGCGTCGTCGACCCGTCTCGCCTGCAGGAGTGCGGTCGCCAAAGCGATCCAGTATTCCGGCCGATCCGACGCGCCGCGCAGGGCGGCAGCGTAGTGAGGCACGGCCTCGTCCAGGTCACCGGCCTTGTGCGCGAGCGTCGCGAGCTCGAAATGCGCGCTCACATGGCCCGGGGTCAGGTCGAGGAGAGCCTGCAGACGGCGGCGCGCCTTCTCGAGACGGTTCGCCGCCTTCTGTCCGGCGGCCTTCTTGAGGGAACGGGAAACCGGGAGTGCGGTGCGCGAACGCTCGATGTCTCGCTGGTTTCGCTGCTGGGTCACATCTCGCCTCCCGGATAAACCGGACAGTGAGAGGATTATGCCTAACGGTACGTTAACCGACAGACCCCGCCTCGGCGGAGGAAGGCCGGATGGCCGCCCGCAGCTGCATCGACGGCCTGCACGATCGGATGCGCCGGTGCCTGGAGACCGCCCGCCCGTCGTCTGCGAGCCGGTGACCGGGCCGGGACGGTCACCCGAACTCCCGAGCAGCGTGGTCCACCGAGCGCCCGCTGAAACGGGGCGCCCCGGGAGCCAGCGCCGCGCCTGCGGCGGCAAGGGGCGTCAGGCCTTCGACGGGCCGCTTCACGCCTCGGGCGAACGGGAGTTCAGGGCGCCACAGCAACGAACGCGGCTTCGTGCGCCACGAGTTGCTTCGCGAGCTTGATCGCCCGGTGGTACTCCTGCGCGGCGATCGCGTCGTGGATGGCCAGGAGGAAGGGGCCGGCGCTCGGCATCAGGGCGAGCACCTCCGTCGATTGCTGCACGAACAGGTTCTCGGGCGCGGCCGGATCGTCGGCGAGGTAGAGCACCTGCAGCGTCACGCAGAGCTTCTTGCAGGGCGTGTCCGCCTCGCTCTCCCGGATGATCTCGCTCTCGCGCAGGAACTTGCAGCGTCCCTCGACGAGCAGCGTCGCCTTGCGGTCGAGGTTCCGGATGAGGGCGCCGTTGATGATCAGGCGTTCGGACGATTTCAGCTCGATCTTCAGAGGCATGGCAGTCTCCGGCTCGGGTCGCGGCTGGAGCATGGTCAGATTCCGTTAACGTCGATTGAACGAAGTCGCCGCCTTTCGCCCGTTCGAGGCTCGGAACTGGGGAAAAGCTCGCATTGCGCCGGTTCGATTAACCGCTCCGCAGATCCCGGCATGGTCACTCTTGCGGGCCGTCAAAACGACGGTTCTCTGATCAATACGGATCATCCACCATGTCTTCTGTCTCTCTGACCTCCGCCGTCCGCCAGAACCTGCTCTCGCTGCAGGACACGGCCACGCTGACGGCGACCACGCAGAACCGGCTCTCGACCGGCAAGAAGGTCTCCTCGGCCCTCGACAACCCGGTCAACTTCTTCACCGCCCAGTCCCTGTCGAACCGCTCCTCCGACCTCGGAACGCTCCTCGACAGCATCTCGAACGGCGTCCAGGCGATCCAGGCGGCCAACCAGGGCCTCACCTCGATCCAGAAGCTCGTCGACTCGGCCAAGTCGACCGCCAACCAGGCCCTCTCGACCCAGATCACCACCGCGGGCACCGCCAAGGGCAGCGTCGCCATTCCCACCACCGGCACGACCACGGTGACGCTCTACGTCAACGGCACCTCGACCACAGCCAGCATCGCCACCACGGACACGATCGACACCGTCATCAAGTCCCTCAACACGGCCGTGAGCGCCCTCGGGGCGGGCAACGCCTTCAGCAAGGATACGGCCGGCACCCACCTCGCGGTGAGCGCCAGTGCCGATATCGAGTTCGCCGCCACCGCCGACCAGACCGCGCTCGGCTTCACCACCGGCACGGCAGCGGCCGCCAAGTACGGCACCGCCTCCGCGGCAGGTCAGAGCAGTGATCTGACGGTGTCGGGCGTCGCCGAGCGCTCCAAGCTCGCGGCCCAGTACAACAGCCTCCTCACGCAGATCGACCAGCTCGCCAAGGACTCGAGCTTCAACGGCACCAACCTGCTGACGGGGTCGTCGAGCAAGCTCCACATCGCCTTCAACGAGAAGGACACGTCCAACCTCGACGTCCAGGGCATCGACGCGACGTCCTCCGGCCTCAACCTCTCGGCGATCACCTCCGACAGCGGAACGAGTCCGGATGGCAAGGGCAACTTCCTGCTCGACGCCGACGTCAACAAGTCGTTGACGAAGCTGACCGGCGCATCCTCGACGCTGCGCACGAACGCTTCGACCTTCGGCTCGAACCTCTCGGTCGTGCAGAACCGCCAGGACTTCACCAAGAACCTGCAAAACGTCCTCGATACGGGCGCCTCGAAGCTCACGGATGCGGATCTGAACGAGGAGGCGGCGAACTCCCAGGCGCTGACCACCCGGCAGTCGCTCGGTGTTTCGGCCCTGTCGCTCGCCAACCAGGCCCAGCAGAGCATCCTGCAGCTGCTCCGCTGATCAAGACAAAATTGACAAAGGCGCGGCGGCCGGGCTCACCAGCCCGGCCGCTCTGCGTTTCGGCCGAACGGATACACCGATCCGCGCGGCCGAATTCCTACGAGTGATTAACCAAATCGCAAGAAGGGCCATGCTTTCTTAACGTTAACTTCAGTCCGGATTGTGAGTTGCCGCCATGTCCTCCCAGGTCACGCTTTCAGCTTCAACGCGCCAGAACCTGCTCTCGCTGCAGGACACGGCCGCGCTGACGGCGACCACGCAGAACCGGCTCTCGACCGGCAAGAAGGTCTCCTCGGCCCTCGACAACCCGGTCAACTTCTTCACCGCCCAGTCCCTGTCGAACCGCTCCTCCGACCTCGGAACGCTCCTCGACAGCATCTCGAACGGCGTCCAGACGATCCAGGCGGCCAACCAGGGCCTCACCTCGATCCAGAAGCTCGTCGACTCGGCCAAGTCGACCGCCAACCAGGCCCTCTCGACCCAGATCACCACCGCGGGCACCGCCAAGGGCAGCGTCGCCATTCCCACCACCGGCACAACCACGGTGACGCTCTACGTCAACGGCACCTCGACCACGGCCAGCATCGCCACCACGGACACGATCGACACCGTCATCAAGTCCCTCAACACGGCCGTGAGCGCCCTCGGGGCGGGCAACGCCTTCAGCAAGGACACGGCCGGCACCCACCTCGCGGTGAGCGCCAGTGCCGATATCGAGTTCGCCGCCACCGCCGACCAGACCGCGCTCGGCTTCACCACCGGCACGGCAGTGGCCGCCAAGTACGGCACCGCCTCCGCGGCAGGTCAGAGCAGTGATCTGACGGTGTCGGGCGTCGCCGAGCGCTCCAAGCTCGCGGCCCAGTACAACAGCCTCCTCACGCAGATCGACCAGCTCGCCAAAGACTCGAGCTTCAACGGTGTCAATCTGCTCAACAGCTCGTCGGTCAACAACAAGCTCCACATCGCCTTCAACGAGCGCGACACGTCGAACCTCGACATCCAGGGCGTCGACGCGACTTCGACGGGGCTGAGCCTGGCCGCGATCACCTCCGACAGCGGAACGAGTCCGGATGGCAAGGGCAACTTCCTGCTCGACGCCAACATCAAGTCGACGCTCACGGGCCTTACGAACGCATCCTCGACGCTGCGTTCGAACGCCTCGACCTTCGGCTCGAACCTCTCGGTCGTGCAGAACCGCCAGGACTTCACCAAGAACATCATCAACGTGCTGCAGACCGGTTCGTCGAACCTGACCGATGCGGACCTGAACGAGGAGGCGGCGAACTCCCAGGCGCTGACCACCCGGCAGTCCCTCGGCATCTCGGCCCTGTCGCTCGCCAACCAGGCCCAGCAGGGAATCCTGCAGTTGCTCCGCTGAGCGCACGAACGGATCGGAGGCGGCGCGAACCGTCGCCGCGACGCCCCGGCGCAGCCCCACAGGCACGGTGCCGCGGGCCAGCGCAGGGCGAGCCGCGCACGGGCGATGTCGTCCGGCAGGGCGGGTCCCACGATCGAGGTACGCTCGAACGGCCGGCGTTCCCCGACGGCAGCGAGTCCGGCCCGCATCCGGCCCGGCCCGCATCCGGCCCGGCCAGCTTCAGGCGGTCCGGTCGAGCGCCCGGTCGCGCTCGGCGGCGGCCGCCGAACGGGCCGCCGCGGCAGCCTCCGCGTAGGTCCGCGCCTCGATCGCCTGAGGGCTCGGCAGCTGCACCATGATGGTGCCGGTCCCGGGGTCGATCACCTGGAACACGACCTGCCGCGACTCGGCATCCTTCACGTACCGGCCACGATACGCGCCCTGCGTATCCCGCTCGACCGCGCCCGCGCGCTCGTCGCGGCCGATATCGAGCGTGACGGCCGGATCGAGCCTGGATCCGTCGGGGGCTCCGTCGGCCGCGCGGCGCGGGTTCGGCGTCGTCGGCACCGCCTCGACCGGGGAGGGCGCCGCCACAGGGCGCTCGACCGGGCGCATTCCAGCAATCTCACTCATCGCTCAACTCCCGCGCATGAGGTCCGTGCACGGGATCACAACGCCCAAACGCTTACGCGGGCCTTAAGAGGGGTGGGAAAGATCGACCGAGTGTAAACATGGGGTGAAGGAAACCCCGCACATGCCCGCTAATGTCGCGGGTCCTGCCGATGTTTCGCGGCGGCTTGACGTGCCGCCGCGAAACCGGCCGGCGCTACTCCGCCGCGTCGACGTAGAGCTTGCCGCCCTCGGCCAGGAACTCCTCGGACTTCGCCTTCATGCCGGCCTCGCGCTCGGCGCTCGTGAGGATCGGGGCGGTGTGGATCACCGCGCCGGCCTCCTCCATCGCCAGCACCTCGGCCCGCAGGTCCTGCGTGATCTTCATCGAGCAGAATTTCGGCCCGCACATCGAGCAGAAATGCGCGACCTTGTGGGCGTCCTTGGGCAGGGTCTCGTCGTGATAGGCGCGGGCCGTGTCCGGGTCGAGGCTGAGGTTGAACTGGTCCTCCCAGCGGAAATCGAACCGCGCGCGCGAGAGGGCGTCGTCGCGCACCTGCGCGGCCGGGTGACCCTTGGCGAGGTCGGCGGCGTGGGCGGCGATCTTGTAGGTGATCACGCCGGTCTTCACGTCGTCGCGGTTCGGCAGGCCGAGATGCTCCTTCGGGGTGACGTAGCAGAGCATCGCGGTGCCGTACCAGCCGATCATCGCGGCGCCGATGCCCGAGGTGATGTGGTCGTAGCCCGGGGCGATGTCGGTGGTCAGCGGGCCGAGGGTGTAGAACGGCGCCTCGCCGCACTCGCGCAGCTGCTTCTCCATGTTGACCTTGATCTTGTGCATCGGCACGTGGCCGGGGCCCTCGATCATGGTCTGGCAGCCCTTCTCCCAGGCGATCTTGGTCAATTCGCCGAGCGTCTCGAGCTCCGCGAATTGCGCCGCGTCGTTCGCGTCCGCGATCGAGCCGGGGCGCAGGCCGTCGCCGAGGGAGAACGAGACGTCGTAGGCCCGCATGATGTCGCAGATCTCGTCGAAGCGCTCGTAGAGGAACGATTCGCGGTGGCCGGCGAGGCACCAGCGCGCCATGATCGAGCCGCCGCGCGAGACGATGCCGGTGACGCGGCGCGCGGTGAGCGGCACGTGCGCGAGGCGCACGCCCGCGTGGATCGTGAAATAGTCGATGCCCTGCTCGGCCTGCTCGATGAGGGTGTCCTTGAAGACCTCCCAGTCGAGCTTGAGCGGGTCGCCGCCGACCTTCTCGAGCGCCTGGTAGATCGGCACGGTGCCGATCGGCACGGGGGAATTGCGCACGATCCACGAGCGGATGTTGTGGATGTTGCGGCCCGTAGACAGGTCCATGACGGTGTCGGCGCCCCAGCGCGTCGACCAGACGAGCTTCTCGACCTCCTCGGCCGCCGAGGAGGTGACCGCCGAATTGCCGATATTGGCGTTGATCTTGACGAGGAAGTTCCGGCCGATCGCCATCGGCTCGACCTCGGTGTGGTTGATGTTGGCCGGGATGATGGCCCGGCCGCGCGCCACCTCGTCGCGCACGAATTCCGGCGTGATGAAGGGCGGCACCGCGGCGCCGAAGCTCTCGCCGTCCGCGAGCTTCGCCTCGGCCTGCTCCAGCATCCGCTCGCGGCCGAGATTCTCCCGGTGCGCGACGTAGATCATCTCCTCGGTGATGATCCCGGCGCGGGCGAACTCGTACTGCGTCACCATCTGGCCGGGCGCCGCCTTGCGGATCAGGCGCTCGGCCGGGCAGGGGGCCACGAGCTTGTCGGCGCCCACGAAGCCGTTGTCCTCGGGCTTGACCGCGCGGGGCTCGACCACCGCGTAGCCGCGCGTGGCGATCCAGGGCTCGCGCACGCCGGACAGGCCCTGGTTCAGGTCGATGCGGGCGTCGGTCTCGGTGTAGGGGCCGGACGGGTCGTAGACGCGCACCGGCGCCTCGTTCGCATCCGTCAGCACGATCTCGCGGTAGGGAACCCGGATGTCGGGACGGTCGGCGACGCTCGCATAGACCTTGCGCGAGCCGGTGACCGGGCCGGTCGTGACGCTCTGGGGGCTTCCCTTGGGAAGATCTTTGGGCAGGACGGGTGCGTTCATGGGGGATCTCTCCTGGCGTTGGAGCGATCCGAACTCGTCACAGGTCAGAATGGGTGCGGCAGATACGACCCGAGCCGCAAGTTCCCGTCCCTCCGCCGGTATGAGCCGGATCAGGTTCAAGGGTCAGGGCTTCAGGCCCAATCTCAGCCCCCTGTCATGGGGCTCCCCTCGGAACGGTTCAAATCTTCACGGCTCGGGCGGCTTTGTCAATCGGCTGGGGCCAATGGGCGTGCGGGCCGCGCGCATCCGCATCGGAATGTCAGCGGCCGCGCACGGGTTCAGGGAACGGCTCGCGTCAGCACTTGCTGCGGCAGAGGTCGCCCGCGGTCGCCGCGGCGATCAGGCAGACCTGCTTGGCCGTCGCATTGCCGATCTTGTTGCACAGGGATTCCGCCGCCGACTGGGCCATGTTGCAGAGCGACGTGCAGATGCCGTCGAGGTTGGTGCCGGCGCCTCCGGATTGCGCCACGCTCTGAGTCTGCGGGTCGGCGACGATGTCGGCTTCGTTCTTGAAGGTCTTCGAGAGGATCTCCTTGATCGCCTTGCGATCCTCGTCGGAGATACCGTTCCAGTCGTTCGCGTTGACCTTGATCTGCATGGTGGACCTCCCGGGGTGAATGCGCCGTACCTCGGCCGCCCCGGGAGTATCTTGTTAACTCGAAGTTAATCAATGGCGAAAAAATTAACCTCAGGTTTGAACCGCCGAGGAGGATTTTGCCGCTGTCGATGTCGTTTCGATCTTGGCCAGGGGCCCGCCCGAAGGCAGGCATTCCGCCAAGATTTCGGAGTGCTTCCCAAAGTTAGGGGCCGGAGCGGCGGCAAAAAATATTTTTTGTATTTGTATTTTCAGAAATTGAGGTCCGCAATTACGGAATTGCGCACCAGATTTATAATAAACAAGCAATTCATGAATTGCATTTTTGCAGTATCAGTCTAGCTGTTCCCGACCTTTGACTTGGAAGACACCATCGCGGCGTTCCGGCGCAGTCGGCCCCTCCTCGGGGGAGTGAAGGCCGCCGGTGACCACGCCGACGGCCGCGTTGCGCATATCTGCGTGAGCGCCCCGCCGAATCCGGTGCCCGTCGCGTTAAGCCGCCATGCGCATCATGGCCCTCGGCGCCCTCGCCATCGCCCTCTTGTACGCCCTCGCCCTCGGCGCCCTCGCGGCGTTCCAGCGTCACCTGATCTATCCGGGGGCCTACGCGACACGGGCTCAGCGCCCCGCCGATCGGGCGGCGTCGCCGGGGATCGCGGCCGCATCGGTGCGGACGCGCGACGGCGAGAGCCTGTTCGCCCTCTGGCGTGCCCCCCGCCCGGGCTGCGGCGTGGTGCTGACGTTTCACGGCAACGGCTCGCGGCCGGAGCCGCACGCGGCCCGCTTCGCGTCCGGCGCCTGGGCGGCGGGCGGCTGGGGCGTCCTCGCCATCGCCTACCGGGGCTATGCCGGATCGAGCGGCAGCCCGAGCGAGGCGGGCCTGATCGCGGACGGCATCGCGGCCTATCTCGAGGCGGGGCGCCGGGCGCCGGGCGCGCCGATCCTGCTGCACGGTCACTCCCTCGGGGCGGCGGTGGCGGTCGCGGTGGCGGAGCGGGCGCCCCATCTCGGGCTCTATCTCGAGGCGCCCTTCGACTCGATGGCGGCGCTGGTGCGCCTGCGCGTCCCCCTGGCCCCCGGCCTCCTCTTGCGGGACACCTACCGGTCGGACCTGCGCATCGCCCGGACCGCCGAGCCCGTCCTCATCGTCCACGGCCTCGCCGACACCATCGTGCCGGTCAAGCTCGCCCACCGGCTTGCCGCCGCCGCGGGCCCGTCCGCCCGGCTCGAGGTGCTGGCGGGCGACCACGTCTCGATCCTCGGCGCCCGCGACGCCGCGGCCGAACCGTTCTTCCGCGCCCGGATCGGCGAGGGCTGCGAGGCCCGCGCCGCGGCCCTGGCACGGTGACGCGCCGCCTCGCCGGGCGGCCGCCGCGGCCACATATCCCGGATCCGACCGGCCGCGGATGGAGAGGACGGCAGCTTGGGACGACGCACACGCCGCTGGCGCGACGATGATCCGACGACGCATGGCCCCGAGGCGGATGCGCCCGTCACCTGCCCCCTGTGCGAGCGGACGATCCCGTCCCGGGCCCGCTCCAGCCTCCACCACCTCACGCCGAAGCTGAAGGGCGGCACGCACCGGGGTACGGTGCGCCTGCACCAGATCTGCCACTCGGCCATCCACGCCCGCTACAGCGAGGCCGAGATCGCCCGGCGCCTCGCCGATGTCGAGGCCCTCCGGGCCGACCCGGAGATCGGTCGCTTCGTCACCTGGGTGCGGACGAAGCCGGACGACTTCCACGCCGCGACCCGCATGACCCGCGACCGGCGCCAGAAGTAGCGGCCGATCGCTGGGCTCGCGTTTACCGGTCCTTCGGCATGATGGGCGATCGTGGGGGCGCGTTAGCCGGGCCTTCACGGGTGCGGCCGACCCTGCGGCCCGGTCTCACGCGGGTCTCGGACATCATGACGGCAGGGGCGGGCAGCACGGTGCGCGGACCGGACGAGGCGATGCGCCTCGCCTGGGTCGATGTCGCCAAGGGCATCTGCATCCTCCTCGTGGTGATGATGCACGCGACCCTCGGCACCGGCGAGGCGATGGGCGGGGAGGGGTTCCTGCACGGGGTCGTCGCCTTCGCCAAGCCCTTCCGCATCCCCGACTTCTTCCTTCTCTCCGGCCTCTTCGTCGGCCGGGTGATCGACCGGGACTGGCGCCTCTTCGCCGACCGGCGGGTGGTGCACTTCGCCTATTTCTACGGCCTCTGGGTCGTGCTCCAGTCCCTTGCCAAGTATGGGCAAATCGTCGACGGCGCCGGCCCCTCGGCCTTCCTCGCCCATCTCGCGCACGCGCTGGTCGAGCCCTACTCGACCCTGTGGTTCATCTACCTGCTCGCCGTGTTCTCGGTGGTCACGAAGCTGCTGCGGCGGCTGCCGGCCTCGGTGCTGCTCGCTGGCGCGGCCCTGCTGCAGATCGTGCCGGTCGAGACCTCCTCCTACCTGCTCGAGGAATTCTGCGCGCGCTACGTCTACTTCGTGGGAGGCTACCTGCTCGCCCCCCGGATCTTCGCCCTCGCCGGGGTGGTGCGGCGCCGGCCCGCGGCCGCGCTGGCGGGGCTCGCGGCCTGGGCACTGGTCGAGGGCTGGCTCGCCTTCACGCCCTCCGGTCTGTCGGGCTTCCCGACGCTCGCGAGCCTGCCCGGCATCAGCCTCGTCCTCGGGGGCGCCGGGGCGCTCGCCATCGTGGGGGTGGCCGCCCTGCTGACCCGGGTCGGCGGCCCGGTCACCGCGGCCCTGCGGCTCTGCGGCACTCGCTCGATCGTGATCTACCTCGCCTTCTTCCTGCCGATGGCCGCGACCCGCACCCTGCTCGTCAAGACCGGCGCGGTCCCGGATATCGGCGTGGCGAGCCTCATCGTCATGGCGGTCGCCGTGCTGGTGCCGCTCGCCGTCGAGCGGGCGATCCGCGGCACGGCCCTGTCCTTCCTGTTCCGGCGCCCACGCGCCTTCCACATCGCGGGCGTCGCGGCCGCGCCGCCCGCCCGCTCCGCGCTCAGCCCGGCCTGAGGTCAGCGCCGCGCGCGCGGCCGCACGAGGTATTCGAGGAAGTTCGCGATCTCGCGCCGGCGCTGGCGCGGCTCGATCACCGCGGGCCCGAGCCCGTGGCGCCAGACGAGGTCGATGCGCCCATCCGGGTCGGCGTGCAGGGCGTCGAGATCCGCCGCGTAGGCCTCGACCGCCTCGCGCGTGCGGCACAGGCCCGCCTCCAGCACGGCGGCGCTGCTCAGGCGCAGCATCGCCGCGAGCGCGTCGAGGTCGAGCTCCGGATGGTACTGGGTGCCCCAGAACACGCCCGCGCCCCGCACGATCTCGATCGCCTGCACGGCGAGCAGCCCGTTCTCGGCGAGGACCCGGCACCCGGGCGGGGGCTCGATCACCGCGTCGAGATGCATCGCCGGCGCGTCGAAGGCGGCGGGGCGCCCGGCGAGGAGCGGGTGCGCCTGCCCGGTCCGGGTCGGCACGATGCGGCGCGCGAAGCCGTATTCGGGACCGCGCGGGTTCCTCCCGGCCCGGCCCCCCGCCACCACGGCGGCCACCTGGACGCCCCAGCACGAGCCGAAGACCGGCCGGGCCGCCGCGAGGCAGTCGCGCATCAGCGCGACCTGCCGCTGCACCGCCGGCGTCGCGTCGGTCACGTGCAGGACCGAACCCGTCACGATGATTCCGTCGAAGCCGGCGAGCCCCGTCCCCCGGGGCAGTTCCGCATCGGCGTCGGCGGGATTCAGGATCGTCACCCCGACATCCGGTGCCAGCGCCCGCAGGATGTCGCCGTAGGCCTCCGCCGAGGTCCGGCCGGTGGCGGCGAGATGCCGGGCGCGTCCGTCACGGGCGTTCCCGTCCGCGACGAGGATCTGCAGCATTGCGAGGGTTCCGTGGGGGGATCGCCGCAGGCGATGTTTCGATGCGGCCGGAGGCCTGACGCAACGGCGCCGTTCCGGTGATGTTCCAGGCTCCCCGCGGACGGGACGCCGCAGGCCGCCGGGCCCGGGTGGCGAGGAGCCCTTCAGGCGTCCGTGCCTGCGGGACCGAGCGGCCGGTCCGGTCAAACCGGATCGCCGACCGGCCCCAGATCGCGATCTCGATCGGCGTGCCAATATCGACGCGGGCATCCCTGTCCCCGACCTTCGGGGATGTCAGCCCGGGCCTGGACGGCGTGGTGATGAAGTCCGCAAGCCCCGTCGTCTCGCGCGAGCGCGATGCTGGCTCAGCGGAGGACACGGTTCAGTGGAGGATACGGTTCAGGCGACAGGAGCGCGGAGTGAACGCAAGACGTGACGAAGCCCGCGCGCTAAGGGCCGGGGGGCTGAAACGAAACGCCCCGCGAGCCGTGAGCCCGCGGGGCGAAGGTTGGCGACTGAGCGACCCCGCAAGCCAGGGCACGAAGCCGGCGCGAGGCTGCTCACCGCCTCCGGAGCCAGAATATTGACCCCGTTGCCGCATCGTCGCCGGGGCAGCGTCCCTGCGCAAGCCGCCCTCCCGGTCCAAAGGATGTGGTCCCAGGGAGCAAATGGCTTAGCGCCAACAGAAAGCCCCGCGAGCCTGCAGGCTGCGGGGCGAGTGGGGCTGTCTCGAAGAGCGAACGGGGGGTTGTCTGTCCGCTCGCATTGCAACTTACACAGATTCGCGGTGGTCAGGCGTCACGTCGGCGTGACCGGCATTCAGAAATCCGCTGCGGCGGACGGGCCGGTCTGGGCTGAGTGCATGCGGATCGTCCCTCGGAGGCCGTGACCGGAGCGTCGTCACCGCGTAAGGCTGCGTGCCTCGGCGGCCGGGTTCCAGGCCAGGGCATCACGGGAATCCGTCCGATCTGCGAGAGGTCAGCACCGTCTCACGCGCTGGAGTGCGAATTCTCGGCAATCGAGGACACGCTCGTGGCGCTCGCACGCGTTGCCGCGGCGGATGCCGGCCGCTTCCATCGCCGGATCGCGACCGCTCGGCCGAGCCGGCGCGGGGTTTCCGTTCCAGGCACCTGAGCGCCTCGGGACCCTCTCCGGGAACGACCTGGGGCCGCATCTGCTAAGTGCCTGAGCCTTAACGCTTCCTGAAAAGTGCGGGTTAAGAACCCTTAAACCCGCCGCATTTACGGTGCGGAACCGGGCCCTCTCGGGTGCGGTGCGGCAGCGCAGGCCCCGGCGGGCCGAGGGGGACGATCGGGGCTGATGGCGAACGGACGCGGACGGGCCGGCCGAGGCGAGCCGAACTTCGACGTGCCGGAAGGGCGCGCCGCGGTTCCGGGCGCGCTCGACCTGCGCCTGTCGCGCGACGATCGCCCGGGAGGCGGTGTGGCGAAGCGCGCGACGAATGGACAGGACCAGCGCGGCCGCGCGAGCGCGCCGGCCCCCCGGGGCAACGGGCGGCGGAATTCCCCGGCGCCCCGGAAGGGCAAGCGCCGGGGCTCGTTCCTCGGGCGCCTGATGTATGGATGCGTGGTGCTCGGCCTCTGGGGCGTGATCGGCCTCGCGGGCCTGATCGCCTACCACGCCTCGCAACTGCCGCCGATCGACCAGCTGAGCGTGCCGAAGCGGCCGCCGAACATCGCGATCCTGGCGAGCGACGGCTCGCTCCTCGCCAACCGCGGCGAGACGGGCGGGCGCGTCGTCAGTATCAGGGAACTGCCGCCCTACCTGCCGCGCGCCTTCGTGGCGATCGAGGACCGGCGCTTCTACGGCCATCTCGGCGTCGACCCGGTCGGCATCGCCCGCGCCATCGGGCAGAACCTGACCCGGCGCGGGGTGGCGCAGGGCGGCTCGACCCTGACGCAGCAGCTCGCCAAGAACCTGTTCCTGACGCCCGAGCGCTCGGCCTCGCGCAAGATCCAGGAGGCGATCCTCGCGCTCTGGCTGGAGCACAAGTACACCAAGGACGAGATTCTCGAACTCTACCTCAACCGGGTCTATTTCGGCGCTGGCGCCTACGGCGTCGAGGCGGCGGCCCAGCGCTACTTCGGCAAGCCGGCCAAGAACGTCAGCCTCGCGGAGGCCGCGATGCTCGGCGGCCTCGTCCAGGCGCCCTCGCGCCTCGCGCCGAACCGCAACCTGCCCGCCGCGCAGGCCCGCGCCGCCCAGGTGCTCGCCGCCATGCAGGAGCTCGGCTTTGCCAAGCCGCAGGACGTCAAGGTGGCGCTGGCCCAGCCGGCCCGGCCCGCGAGCAGCCGCGGCGGCGGCTCTGCGAATTACGTCGCCGACCTCGTCATGGACGTCCTCGACGACTTCGTGCCGAAATTCGACAGCGACATCGTGGTGCAGACCACCGTCGATACCGCCCTCCAGGCCAGTGCCGAGAAGGCCCTGGTGGACGAGCTGAACGCCAAGGGCGGCCGCTACAATGTCGGCCAGGGGGCGCTCGTCTCGATGCGGCCGGACGGGGCGATCCGCGCCCTCATCGGCGGCCGCGATTACGCGCAGAGCCAGTTCAACCGGGCGACGACCGCCAAGCGCCAGCCGGGCTCCTCGTTCAAGCCCTTCGTCTACCTCGCGGCGGTGGAGAAGGGCGCGACCCCCGACACCGTGCGGGAGGACGCGCCGATCCGGATCGGCAACTGGCAGCCCGAGAACTACTCGCACCAGTACGAGGGGGCGGTCACGCTCCGCACCGCACTCGCCCTGTCGCTCAACACCGTGGCGGTGCGCCTCGGGCAGGAGGTCGGCCCCAAGGCCGTGGTGCAGACGGCCCAGCGCCTCGGCATCACCTCGCCGCTGCAGGCCAACGGCTCGATCGCGCTCGGCACCTCCGAGGTGACGCCCCTCGAGATGGTCGGGGCCTACGGGGCCTTCGCCAACGGCGGTACCGGGGTGATCCCCTACGTGGTCACCACCGTGAAGGCCGCGGACGGTAAGCTCCTCTACAGGCGCGGCGAGGGCGGCCTCGGGCGCGTCATCGACGCCAACGCGGTCGGCATGATGAACGCCATGATGCACGAGACCTTCGTGATCGGCACGGCCAAGAAGGGCGACATCCCGGGCTGGGACCTCGCCGGCAAGACCGGCACCAGCCAGGATTTCCGCGATGCCTGGTTCATCGGCTACTCGGGCACCCTCGTGACCGGGGTGTGGCTCGGCAACGACGACGGCGAGCCGACCAAGAAGGCCTCGGGCGGCAACCTGCCGGTGGAGATCTGGAAGACCTACATGAGCGTCGCCCTGAAGGGCCAGACGCCGGTGCCGCTGCCCGGGATGAACCGCTGGCGCAAGGCCCCCGAGACCACGGCCTCGGTGGCGAGCGCGAGCCCCGGCGGCATCCTCGGAACGCTGCTCGGGGAGGCGCCGCAGCCCGCCGCGCAGGTCCCGGTGCAGCCGCGCCCGCAGGTCGGCCAGCGCCGGAACGGCCCGAGCCAGGACGACCGCAACTTCCTCGAGAAGCTGTTCGGCATCGGCGAGTGAGCGAGGGGACGCGGTCGGGTCCGCGGGTTCCCGCGCGAATGTCGCGGACCTCTTTGCCTTCCGTTGAGCATAACGGGCGGTAATCCCCCGTTAGGCCTGTCCGGTAGGTATCGGCACAGTCCGTCGGGCAATAACTGTTCCCGGTCGGCTTCGGCGGGGGGCGGGATCGTGGGCTCGGTGTGGATGCGTGTTGTCGCCAGGCACTTGCAGGATCGCGCCTCGCGCCTGATCGCCTGCCTCGGGCTCGGCGTCACGGTCGGGCTCTGCACCCTCGGCGTCTACCTCGTCACCGACATGCGCGACGCCGCCTGGCGGCAGGCCGAGCGCAGCTCGCAGAACCTGCTGACCCTGATCGAGCAGAGCGTCGCGCGCAACGTCGAGATGTACGATCTCTCGCTGCGGGCCACCGCGGAGCGGGCGCCGCGTCCCGACATCGCGGCGCTCCTGCCCGAGATCCGCGACCTCGCCCTGTTCGACAACGCCGCGAACGCCTCCGGCCTCGGCGCCATCCTGGTGGTCGACGAGCGGGGGCGCCTGCTAACCGCATCGGAGCCCGAGGTCGCCCGCGACCTCACCCTGCAGGACCTGCCCGCGCTCGCGATCCTGCGGAGCAATCCCGGGCCCGGCCTCGTGATCGGGGGTCCCGTGCAGTGCCGGGTCACGGGCCGGCCCGTGATGACGCTGAGCCACCGGATCACCAAGCCGGACGGCGGCTTCGGCGGCATGGTGACGGGCACGATCGAGCTCGCCTACTTCCAGGACCTGTTCGCGAAGCTGCATATCGGCCAGGGCGGGTCCGTCAACCTGTTCCAGGCCGACGGCACCCTGCTGGTGCGCCAGCCCTTCGTGGCCGCCAATGTCGGCCGCAGCATCGCGGGGGGCGCCACCTTCCGGCGCTTCAACGAGAGCCCGCGCGGCACCTTCGTGGAGAATTCCGCCATCGACGGGGCCGAGCGCCTCTACGCCTACGCCCATGTGGGGGGGCTTCCGCTCATCGTCGACGTGGCCCTCGGCACCGAGAGCATCCTGGCGGCGTGGCTGCCCAAGGCCGTGACGGTCGGC
Organism: Methylobacterium planeticum; assembly: GCF_008806345.1. Classification (GTDB taxonomy): domain Bacteria; phylum Pseudomonadota; class Alphaproteobacteria; order Rhizobiales; family Beijerinckiaceae; genus Methylobacterium; species Methylobacterium planeticum. Next base: position 143,030 of record NZ_VZZJ01000001.1, read on the forward strand.
GCCCTGATCCTCGGGCTCTGTCTCGCGACCCTCGGGCTGACGGTGCTCCTGCAGCGCGAGGTGGTGCGGCGCGCAGCCGCCGAGGCCAACTCGCGGGCGGCCAATGCCGAGCTCGCCGCGCTCGCGCTGACCGACAGCCTCACCGGCCTGCCGAACCGGCGGCGCTACGACGAGGTGATCGCCCGCGAATGGCGACGCGCCAGCCGGACCTGGACGCCGCTCTCCCTGCTCGTGCTCGATACGGACCATTTCAAGCACTACAACGACCGCTTCGGCCATCAGAGCGGCGACGTGGTGCTGAAGGCGGTGGCGCGCTGCCTCGGCGAGACCCTCAATCCCCTCGACGCCATCGCGTGCCGCATCGGCGGCGAGGAATTCGGCATCGTCCTGCCCGGCGCCTCCGCCGCCGAGGCCCGCGCGGTGGCCGAGCGGGTCCGGCGCGCCGTGGTCGGGCTGCAGATCCCGCACGCCCCGGAGGTCGGGGGCGTCGTCACCGTCAGCATCGGGATCGCCCACGTGGTCCCGGGCGCGCAGGACACCCCCGAGGCGCTGTTCGCGGAGGCCGACGCCGCCCTCTACGAGGCCAAGCGCAGCGGACGGAACCGGGTGCGCATGCTCGATCAGCCGAACGCGGACGAGCCGGCGGCACGCCGCGCCTGAGCGATCCCGCTACAGCATCGGCAGCGTCCGGGGCCGCGGCCCGCGCGGGAACTCGACCTCGATCGCCGCGACCTCCTCCTCGGCCAGCACCAGGTCGCCGGCCTGCGCATTCCGCGCCGCCCGCTCGGGCCGGCTCGTCTTCGGGACCGTGAAGGTGTTCTGGAACCGGGTCAGGAAGGCGAGGGCGACCGCGTGGGGCGTGACGCCGTGCCGCTCGGCGATGCGCGCCAGCAGCACCCCGCCCGGGCTCGCCGGATGCGGGAAATCCCCGCTGCCGAAGGGCGAGTAGCCGACCAGGGCGACCCCGTGATGGGCGCACCAGGGCATGACCGCGTGCTCGATCGCCCGCTCGCCGAGGTGATAGAGGACCTGGTTGCAGGCGATCCGGTAGGGGCCGGCGATCCGCAGGGCCTGATCAAGGTCGTCGACGTCGAAATTGCTCAGGCCCCAGGACAGGATCTTGCCGTCCCGCCGCAGGTCCTCGAACCCCGCGATGGTCTCGTCCAGGGGATGATGGCCCGGCCAGTGCAGCAGGTAGCAGTCGAGCCGGTCGGTGCGCAGTCGCCGCAGCGAGGCCTCGCAGGCCCGGGCGACGCCCCGCCGGCTGGCGTTGCTCGGCACCACCTTGGAGACGAGGAAGACCTCCTCGCGCAGGCCCTGCATGGCCTCGCCGACGATGGCCTCGCCATCCCCGTACATCTCGGCGGTGTCGATATGGGTCATGCCGGCATCGATCCCGGCGCGCAGGGTGGCGATGGCCTCGGCGCGCGCGCCGTCGTCGATGCGCCAGGTTCCCTGCCCGATCACCGGCACGCGATGGCCGATCGAACCGAAGCTGCGCACCCGCATGGCATTCTCCCGCTTCTGGTTGGGCCGGGTTCGTCGGGGGCTCGGCCCGAATGCGGCCCCGGCATGGGCGGCGTCGATCCCGCGATCACGGCGCGGTGTCTCCCGACGCCTTATTCGCGCCATCATGGGGGAATGAGCAATGGGTGCGGCGCCCGTGGCGCCCCCGAACGTGAGACCAAGGACGCGCCGTGTTCACCGCCGCCCCGATCCTACCACGCGCGGACCGGCCGGACGGCCGCACGCGCCGCGGGGTGCGCTGATGCTGCCGCAGCACCGCTGGTTCTGGATCCTGATGATCGTCGCCTGCGGCGGCGCGGGGCTCCTCTACAACGTGCTCTTCGCCGGCGGCGCGACGCCCCTCGCGGGGCTGGTCTACGGGCTCGCGGTGGGCGCGGCGGGCCTCGCCTTCGACCGCGGCCTGATCCTGGCCGGGCTGCAGACGCGGATGCGGCGCCTGCCCGCCATGCTGTACGTCCCGGCCGCCGAACTCGCCTACGTGCTGATGATCGCGCTGGGCATCGCCTTCGGGGGGCTCGTGGTCTGGACCCTCGGCCTCACGAACGACGACCTGCGGACGGCGGTGAAGATCACCCCGCGGGTGCTCGCCTATTCCCTGGCGGTCTCGGCCCTCCTCGTCTTCGTGGTGCGCATGCGCGACCTCATCGGCGGGGAGGTCTTCGTGAACTTCCTCGTCGGGCGCTACCATCAGCCCGTGCGCGAGGAGCGCATCTTCCTGTTCCTCGACGTGGTCGGCTCGACCGCGTTCGCGGAGACCCACGGCGACCTGCGCGCGCAGGCCTATCTCAGCGCCGTCTTCGCCACCCTCGCCGAGCCCGTGCGCCGCAACGCCGGCTCGACGGACGACTACATCGGCGACATGGCGATGATCACGTGGCCGATGGCGCGCGGTCTCAAGGACGCGCGCTGCGTCGCCTGCGTGTTCGACGTGCTCGACCGGATCGAGGCCGAGGCCGAGGCCTGGCGCGCCCGCTTCGGCACGGTGCCGCGCCTGCGCGCGGCGCTCCACGGCGGCTCGGTGGTGACGGCGGAAGTCGGCGTCGACCGCCACAAGATCGCGTATTTCGGCGACGCCGTGAACGTGACCTCGCGGATCGAGGCCCTGTGCCGCCCGCTCAAGACCGAGATCCTGATCTCCGAGGATCTCCTGGCCCGGCTCGACGCCCTGCCGCCCGGCATCGCGGCGCGCTCCCTCGGCGCCCATGCGGTGCGGGGACGCGGCCAGCCGCTCTCGGTGGCGACGCTTGAGCGGGCCGCCCCCGAGCGGGCGCAGCCGGACCTTCCGGCCGCCGACGGCGCCCCGCGCGTCGCGGCCGGGGTCCGCTGATGGCGGAGCGGTCCGGCAAGCCGGTCCCGGCCGCCGCCCGCGCGGCGCCCGCAGCGCCCACCACGTGGCGCACGCCGCTCCGCCTCGTGCTGCGCTTCGGCCCGCCGATCCTCGGAATCGTCGTGATCGGGAGCGCCATCGTGGCCTCGATCGGCGGCGAGATCAGCCGTGCCCGCTTCGCCTTCGGGCTCGGCCTCATCGTCCTCGGCTTCGCCTCGCGCCTCGTGCCGGGGCGCTGAGTGGGACCCGCGATCTACATCGACGCCGACGCCTGCCCGGTGAAGGACGAGACCTACCGGGTCGCGGCCCGCTACGGGCTGCATGTCTACGTGGTGGCCAACAGCTTCCTCAACGTCCCGCGGGAATCCTGGATCGAGCGGGTCGTGGTGGGGGACGGCCTCGATGCGGCCGACGACTGGATCGCCGAGCGGGCCGGCGCGGATGCCATCGTGATCACCGCGGACGTGCCGCTGGCGAGCCGGTGCGTGAAGGCGGGCGCCGCCGTCCTCGCGCCGACCGGCAAAGCCTTCACGGACGCCTCGGTCGGCATGGCGCTGGCGACCCGGAACCTGATGCAGGACCTGCGCGAGGCGGGCACGATCACGGGCGGCCCGAAGCCGTTCTCGGCCCGGGACCGCTCCGCCTTCCTCGGCGCCCTCGACCGGGCCGTGAACCGGCTCCGGCGGAGTCGCGCCTGATTCAGAGGCCCGCGAGCTTCTTCAGCGCGGCGTTGATGCGGTCCTGCCAGCCCGGACCGTCCTTCTGGAAATGCTCCAGCACGGCGCTGTCGAGGCGCAGCGTCACGGATTCGCGGGAACCCGGGACCGCCGCCGGGGCGGGCTCGCGGGGGGCTGGCGCGGGCGCCGCCGACTTCGTGGTCGCCGCCTTGAAGGCGGCCTCGGCGGCTTGGCGGGGATCGCTGGTGCGGCGGCTTCGATCGTAGGCCATCGGACCCTCTCAGGAACGCTTGCGCTTCTTCGGTGCCGGCGCTGGGGCCGCAGCCTTCGCCTCGGCCTCGGCCGCCTCCTTTGCCAGGCGAAGGGCGCGCAGGCGCGCGGTGCGCTCGTCCACCGCCTTGGCCTGCGCGTGATGCTCGGCCATGGCCTCAGCGCCCTCCTTGGCCATCCGCTCGGCGCGCTCCGCGCGTTCCTCGGCTCGGGTCCGGGTATCGCTGTCCTGGCTCATCGCTGTCCTTTCTCGCGCTGCCCCGCCGCGGCGAACTCGGCCGGCACGGCGCGACGCGGCGGTCGCGGCCAGGCGAGGGGCGGAGGCAGGCCCGGCCGGCTCGGGGGAGGAAGGTGAGCGGCCGGCGGCTTGGGTCCCATGACCCGTCACGCGCATCGCTCCGGGCTGGATCGCTCCGGGTGTAGCACGGCTCTGCACCGCAACGCCAACGCGACCCGCCCGTCATCCTCAGCCGAACGTGCGGGCTCAGCGTCAGAACACCGCGATCAGCACGATTCCGGCCACCATCAGCCCCGCTCCGGCGAGGCGTTCCCGCCCCGCCCGGTGCATCGGCATGCCGAGCCAGCCGAAATGATCGAGGGCCAGCGAGGTCAGGAGGTTGGCGGTGATCAGGAGCCCGTTGAAGGGGCCCGCCCCGACCTTGTCGACGAAGAGGAGGCCGCCGAACACCGCGACCGCGCCCGCGAGGCCGCCGAGGGGCGCCCACCAGGGCATCCCGCCGAGATCCTCCGTCCTCGGCAGCGGCGTCGGGCGGATCGCCAGCATGGTGAGGAAGACGAAGACGATCGGCAGGAACGAGACCGTCGCGGCGAGCCAGGGATTGACCAGCGCCCCGCGGAGCTGCGCGTTCATGACGACGCCGATGGCCTGGAGCGCGCCGGCCCCGAGCACGAAGGGATAGAGCAGGCGGCCGTTCATCGCGCGGTCTCCGCTGCGCCGTCGGCCGAGCGGTCGCCGTCAGGGTTCTTGGAACGGGCGATCAGAACGATGCCGCCGACCATGAGGGCGCCCCCGAGCCAGGGCAGGGGCTTGAAGCCGCCGGACTGCATGCCGAACAGCCCGAAGGCGTCGATGGCGAGCGAGGTCAGGATGTTGGCCGTGATGAGAAGGCCGTTGAACGGGCCCGCTCCGACCTTGTCCACGAGGGCGAGGCCGCCGAACACCGCGACGGCTCCGGCGAGGCCGCCGAGGGGCGCCCACCAGGGCATCCGGGCGAGGCTGTCCAGGCTCGGCAGCGGGGTCGGCATGACGAGGAACAGCGTCGTGAAGACGAAGACGATCAGGGAGAACGAGACGGTCGCGGCGAGCCAGGGATTCACCAGGGCGTTGCGCAGGCGCGCGTTCATCGAGTTGCCGGCGGCCTGGAGCGCCCCGGCCACGAGGATGAAGGGATAGAGCAGGAGCGGGTTCACGGCGGGGCGCCTCTGGAGGGGTGCAAGGTGGATCGGGGTTCGAGGGGCAATGCCCCTCAGGGCAGAAGCAGAAGGCCGGCGAGCGCCAGGATCAGCGCCGGCGGCGTCACCAGGAGCCCGAGCTTCAGGAAGCGCCAGGCGCTCACGTCCTCGCCCTCCCGCCGGATGGCGGTGAGCCACAGGATGGTGGCGAGCGAGCCCGTCACGGACAGGTTCGGGCCGAGGTCGACGCCGATCAGGATCGCCCCCGCGACCTTCTCGGAGACGTCGGCCGCCTGCACCGCCGCCCCCGCGAGGAGGCCGGCCGGCAGGTTGTTGACGAGGTTCGTTGCCACCGCGACGAGGATGCCGGAGGCCCAGGCGGTGGTGCCGGGATCGCCCTGCGCCGCCCGCCTGAGGGCGTCGGCCAGCATGGTGAGGATGCCGGTCTTCTCGAGGGATTCCACGAGGACGAAGAGGCCCGCCACCAGGGGCAGGACGCCCCAGGAGATGTCGCGGACGATCTCGACGAGGCCGCCGCGCTTGATCGCCAGCACCACGAGGGTCGTGGCGAGGCCGGCGATGAAGGTCGGCAGGCCGAGGTCGAGCCCGAATGCCGAGGCGCCGATCAGCACCCCGGCGGTCGCCACGATGCCGAGACCGGCGATCCTGCCGGTGCCGGACAGCGCCCTGGCCTTTGCATCCGTCGCGATCTCCTGGCCCGCCAGGGCCCCGGCCTGGGTCCAGCGCAGGACCGCGTAGGTCGCCACGATCGCCAGGAGCGAGGGCAGGGCGAAATGGGCGAGCCAGCGCGACAGCGGCGGCATGTGCTCGGCGAAGACCACGAGGTTCGCGGGGTTCGAGATCGGCAGCACGAAGCTCGCGGCGTTCGCGATGAAGGCGCAGATGAACAGGTAGGGCAGGGGCTCGGCCTTCGCGGCCTTGGCGGCGGCGTAGACGGCGGGCGTCAGCACGACCGCGCAGGCGTCGTTCGAGAGGAAGATCGTCACCACGGTGCCGACGAGGTAGATCAGGGTGAACAGCCGCGTGGCCGATCCCTGGGCATGCCTCACCGCGGCCTGCGCCAGCCAGTCGAACAGACCCTCCTTCCGGGCGATCTCGGCGAGGAGCATCATGCCGATCAGGAACAAGTAGACGTCGGTGCCCTTGGCCACGCCGTCGAGGGCGGCGCCCATCGGCAGCAGGCCGAACAGGACGAGGCAGGCGGCGCCGATCACGGCCCAGATCGCCTCGGGCCATGAGAAGGGCCGTACGATCACCCCGAGGGTGGCGAGGCCGGCGATCCCCCAGGTGGCGAGGTTCGGTGTCAGGGTGAATGTGCCCATGGGGCGACCGTCTTCCGTGTTGAGGGCGCCTACCAGTGCCGTCCGTTGCGATTGGGTCCGAGCTGATCGCCCCTCAGGCCCTTCTGGAGCCAGCAGCCCAGGCTGAACGCGTCGCTCCCGGGCCTGCCGAGCCGTTGAGGCGGCACCCAGTCGCTGCCGACGGGCTCGATCACGTCGAGATCCATGCCGGGCGGGTGCTCGCCGTCCCAGGTCGAGAGGGCGGCCTGGACGCTCAGGGTCCGGCTGCCCGGGGGCCAGGGAACCGTTCCGGTCCAGCAGCGGTCGCCGCCTTCGGGCGGGTCCAGGGCCGTCCAGGGGCCGTCATCGACCCGGCAGCGCACCCGCGCCGGGTCCATGTCGGACAGGACGAGGGCGCGCACGGGCAGGTGCGAGTCCAACGTCCGGGCCGCGGTGGCGAGGCGCCGGTCGGCCGGGCTCGTGATCAGGACGAAGGGCCAGCGCTGGTCGAGGGGCTTGAAGCGCCAGCTCGTGACGTCCCCGTCGATCGCCACGATCGCGGAGCCGACGGAGCCGTCCTCGTTCTGGCCGACCGAGCGGGCCGCGGCGTAGAGGGTGACCCCGTCATGCGCGAGCTCGTTGTAATGGGTGTGGCCCATCTCGACGAGGCGCACCCGCGCGGCCCGGAACAGGCCCGCCGTCTCGGCGCGCTCCTCGAAGCGCGCGAGATCGTCCGGATAGGTGTGCATGAAGACCGCGCAGGGGCGCTTCGGCTCACCCTCCGCGCCGAGGGTGGCGAGGATTTCGCGCGTCAGCCATTCCGCCTGCGCCCAGCCGAGGCGGAAATCGAGGCCCCGGCCCCTCTGGCCGTAGCCGGCGCTGCAGAGGTCGAGGAAGAGGCAGCGCACCCCCGCGATGTCCTCGGCGTAGTAGTACTGCTCGGGGAGCGGGCGCCGGGCCGGGTCCGTGCGCGGCCCGACGACCAGATCCGGGCCCATCACCTCCCGGAACAGGTCCGCGAAATCCGCCATGCAGCCGTGCTGCCGATCGTGATCGCCCGCGATGATCCGTACGGGGAGCGGCGCCCCCGGCAGCACCTCGCGCAGGAGATCGTACTGGGCCGCGCGCCCATCCTCCGCGAGATCGCCAGGCAGGTAGATGAAGTCCAGGAGGGCGGCGGGCGCGGGGCGCAGGCCCGCGAGATCCGCGAGGATCGCCCGCAGGTCGCGCCGGTTCGCGCCCCCGCATCCGTCGAGATGCGGGTCGCCGACATGCACGAAGGCGAACGGCCGCGCCGTTTCCGCCGGGGTTTCCGGATCGAGGTAGGACATCGCACGGGGTCTCGGGCGTCGTCTCGGGACGGGTGGGGGCGAAGGGCTCGGCTCAGGCGGCTGCGGGCTGCGGCATCGGCCCGGGTCCGCCGGCCTGCATGTCGGGGGCGACGCCGCCGCGGGTCTCGGGCATCAGCAGCAGATAGCCGGTGAAGCCGACGGCCGCGATCGCCGCCAGGGCCAGGAACGCCGCGGTGAAGCCGGCCCCCACGATGATGACGCCCGCGAGGGTGGCGCTGAAGGAGGCACCGATCCCCTGCGCGGTCGCGACCGCCCCCTGCGCGACGTTGAAGCGGCCGCTGCCTCGGGTCAGGTCCGCGACCACCACGGGGAAGAGCGCGCCGTAGACCCCCGCGCCGATGCCGTCGAGGAGCTGCACGCCCACGAGCCAGAACGAGTTGTCCGAGAACGTGTAGAGCACGCCGCGCAGGGCCAGGATGCCGAAGGCCACGAGGAAGATCGGCTTGCGGCCGATGGCGTCCGCCCTGGCGCCGACGAAGACCGCGACCGGCACCATCACGCATTGCGCCGCCACGATGCAGATTGCGATGAGTGAGGTCGCGTGGTCCTTGCCCGAGAGCTTCGTCAGGAGCTGCCCGACGGAGGGGAGCATCGCCGCGTTGGCGAGGTGGAAGAGGGCGCAGAGCACCGCGAAGACCATCAGGGTGCGGTTCTGCAGGAGCGCTGCGAAGCCGGAGGGCTGCTCGCCGCCCGCGTCCGCCTCGCCGTGATCGAGGCCGCGGGCGAGGTCGTCGTCGATCGCCGCGGCGGGGATCATCAGCATGGCGCCGATCGACAGGGCGGCCAGGATCGCCATCAGCCAGAACACCACGATCGGCCCGAAGAAGTAGGCAGTGGACCCGGCGAGCGCCGCCGAGACCGCGTTGCCGGCGTGGTTGAAGCCCTCGTTCCGGCCGATCCGCTTCGAGAACATCTTGGGCCCGACGACGCCGAGGGTGATGGCGGCGAGCGCCGGCGGGAAGATCGCCCCCGCGATGCCGGCCACCGACTGGGTCGCGGCCACGAGGTAGAAGTTCGAGATGAAGGGCAGGATCAGGCAGCTCGCCGTGACGGCGAGCGCCGCCGCGATGACGACGAGGCGCTTGTGGCTGCTCCGGTCGATCAGGGCGCCCGCAGGGGTCTGGGCGATTAGCCCGGCGATGCCCGAGAGCGTGATCACGAGGCCGATCGTCGCCTCGTTCCAGCCCTGCTCCGGTCCGCGCACCGCGAGCAGGTAGATCGCCAGGTAGGGGCCGAGCCCGTCACGGACATCGGCCAGGAAGAAGTTGAGGGCGTCGAGGCCACGCAGCGTCCGGTCGGACGGCGCGCGCGACGACGCGGTGGCCCCGGTCAGATTCACCCCGGTCATGACGTTTTCCCAATCCGGCGATACGGGATCGGGCTCGACCGAACGGTCAAGCCTTTGCCCATTTGCGCAATTGCGGCGCCGGATCGTGGTTCCCTGCCGAGGATTGACAGTTGCGTGAAGACGAGAGTGCAACCCGAAGCGGGAGTACAAGTAGAAGCTGCAATTGGAGCTTATCGCCCGGGGCTGAACCGCATCGGCACCGTCACCGAGAGGCTGGAGACCGTCACGCCGGGCGGCGCCGCCGGCAGGGTCCCGCGCACGGCCGCCAGGGCCGCGCTGTCGATCGGCCCGACGCCGCTGCTGCCGGCGAGCCCGGCGCTGAGGACCTGCCCCGAGCGCGAGACGGTGAAGCGCACCGTCGCGACGCCGCCCGCGGTTCCGGCCGCGGCGTTGCGGTTCATGCGCCCGTGGATGGCGGAGCTGAGCGCCCCCTGCCATTGGCGCAGGGCGTTCGGGTCGTTCCCGGCGGATGCCGCGCCCGCGCTGCTCTGGCGCGAGGCGGAGGCGGAGTTCTGCGAGGCCCGGCCGGCGCTCGCGACCGCGGCCTTGGCCTTCGCCTCGCGCGCCGCCTTCTCCTTCGCCTCGCGGGCGGCCTCGCGCCGTTCCTCGAGAAGTTCCTGGCGGCGCTCCTCGGCCTGGGCCTTGCGCTTGGCCTCGCGGATCGCCTTCAGGCGCGCCTCCCGCTCGGCCGCGATCTTGGCGAGATCCGGCTTGGGCTTGGTGTCCTCGATCGGCTTCGCCTCGGGCGTCTGCGCCGCCACGGGGGGCGGGGGCGCGAGGGGCTCGGCCTCGGGCGCCGTCGAGGTGATGACCTGGCTCTCGGGCTCGACCGGGACCGCGTCCGGCGGCGGCTCGGTGACGGCCTGCACCGGCGGCGGCTGCGTCGCCTCCGGCGGCTTCTCCGTCAGCGTCTCCTCGGGCACGATCGGCGGCGCCTCGGGCGGCTTCACCGCCGCCACCTCGTTCGGCGGCTCTGTCGAGGTCTCGGGCGGCGCGACCTGGCTCTCCATCTGCTCGCTCGGCGTCTGCGTGTCGGCCTCGGTCATCTGCGGCGCGAGATCGATCGAGATCGTGTTCTCGCCGGGCGGGCTCGGCGGCGACAGGCGGTAGAACGCGATGCCCACCAGCGCCGCGACGTGCAGTGCGAGGGCCACCAGGAAAGCGGCGAACAGGCCGGACGGCCCGCGCCCGGAATCACCGGTCGAGACGAGAGCACTCATGGGATTACTGCGCCGCTCCGTTGCCGGGGGCTGCGGCGGGCGCGCTCGGGGGGGCGCCGCCCGGGGACTGCGCGATCAGCGAGACCTTGGTGAAGCCCGCCTGACCGACGAGGCCCATCACCTCCATGATCTTGCCGTAGGGAACATCCCGGTCGCCGCGCACCAGCATCACCTGGGACGGATCCTCGGCGGCCATCGCCCGCAGGCGCGGCATCAGGGTCTCGAGGGTGAAGATCTCCTTGGCGATCGAGGGATGCCCATCCTTGTCGATCGTGACCTCCAGGGGCTTCTTGGCCTGCGCCACCTTGGCGGCCGAGGTCTTCGGCAGCTGCACCGGCACGCCGGTCGTCATCAGGGGCGCCGCCACCATGAAGATGATCAGCAGCACCAGCATCACGTCCACCATCGGGGTGACGTTGATCTCCGACATCGGCGTCGTGTCGAGGCCGTCATCGTCGTCACCGCTCGCGCGGATCGATCCCATAGCCATCGTTCGCCCTCCGGGGCTCCGGGCGGCGGGCGCTGGCAAGCAGTCCGCCGCAAGCTGTCTACGCCGCCGGGCGGCCTCGGTGAGGCCGCCGGCGGACTGGTCCATCGAGGTTCAGGTCGCGCGGCGAGGCCCGCCCGGAGCCGCCCGCGCGGACGGCGCGCCTACTCCGCCGCCGCGGCGCGGCCGTGGACAGTGCGGTCCCGCGCCAGCCGGTTGCCGAGCACGCCGATGCAAGCGACGAAGGCGCCCTGGATGCGCCCGACGTCGTTCGTCAGCTTGTTGTAGGCCATGACGGCCGGGATCGCGACGACGAGGCCGATCGCCGTGGCGAACAGCGCCTCGGCGATGCCGGGCGCCACCACGGCGAGCGAGGTGTCCTGGCTCTTCGCGATGGACGAGAAGGAGTTCATGATGCCCCAGACCGTGCCGAACAGGCCGACGAAGGGGGCGGTCGAGCCCGCCGTCGCGAGGAGCGGCAGCCCGCCCTGGAGACGCTTGACCTCGAGGCCGAGGGCGGCCCGCATGGCGCGCTCGATCCGGTCGCGGCGCTCGGCGCGGGTCTCGGTCGGATCCTGGTCGCGCCACGCCTCGAGGGCGGCGTTGACGACGTGGGCCGAAATGCCCTTGCGGTCGGTCTCGAGGGCACCGCCGGAGCGCACCAGCGCCTCGAAGGCCTTGGCCTGGCGCTTGGCGGCGGCGAGGCGCACCAGCTTCTCGAACACGACGGTCCAGCAGGCGACCGAGGCTACGACCAGCAGGAGCATCACACCCTTCACGATCGGGTCGGCCTGCAGGAACAGTCCGAGGAACGAAAAATCGTGAACGACGTCTGCCGGCGCGGCTGTCGGATCCATGACGGACTCCTCAATGCTCAAGTCTGGAGCGGCCTCTCGGCCGCGGGCTCAAATCTCATGTGCGGCCCGAAGACCGCGGGCCGACCAGTCTCCTCGCGGCACCGGTCGGATCGGGGCATGCTCGGGCCTCAGCGATCGAGGGGAACGCTGGTCTTCGTCTCGGTCTCGGTGCGCTCGAGGCATGTCTCGCGGCTCGCCTCGCCGCCCTCGCAGGCGAGGACGTCGTTGAGGAGGACGCGGCCGATCTTGGGGCAGGAGATGCCGGTGAAGTCGAAGATCTTCACGCTGGTCTTCTTGTCGGGCAGCGGGCCGAGCTCGACGGCGATGCGCTTCTGCGCCACACCCTCCTGGTCGAACGCGAAGAGGTCGACCTTGAGGGACTTCAGGGCGGTGCCCTGGCTGTTGTCGACGAGCAGATAGGTGCGGCAGGACTCGCCGGCCGGCTCCAGGCGGTTGAGCTGCAGCTTGATCGGGGCGGCCTTCGGGGCAGCGGACGGTGCGGTCTCCTGAGCCAGGGCCCCGGCGGACGGGATCAGCGCCATCGCGAGGCAGGCCGCGGCCGCGCGGGCCAGCGGACCGAGGTTCCAGGGCGTTGCCTGCATGAGCACCTGCACGTTCTCCATCACCAGTCCCGTACTCCCAACCGTTCCTCGTCTCGGCGGCTCCGTCGGCCCCCCGATTCGTGATCGCCGCCCGGACGGCACCCGCATCAGTGCAGGACCGCCCCGCTCGGAGGCGCCTCGCCGCCGAGCTGGCGTGCCGCGGCGTTGATCGCCTCGGCCGCGTCGCGCACCGCCGCGGCGAGCCTCGGCGCCTCGGGGCGGCCCGTGATCGCGGCGGCCTCCCGACCGACCTCGTCCCAGAGCCGCCGCCGTCCGCGGCCGATCAGCGCGACCAGGGCGCATTCGTTGCCGGTCACCCGGCAGCAGGTCGCCGGCATGAACTGCCAGTCTCCCTCCCGCTCGGCCCGCAGCGCCCGCATGATGCCGACCACCCCCGAGACGAGGCGGCCGCCGTCGCGGGGGCCGAGGAGCCGCTCGGCGCCGTCGAAGGCCGCATCCCAGCAGGCCACGTCGCTCGTCATGTAGCCGGAGGCCACGAACCGGGCGACCGACAGGGCGAGGACATCCGCGTCGTCGCCGCACACCTCGGCAACCTTCAGCATCCGATCGTGGACGGACGGGATCGACGACGCGCTCATTCGGCCTCCGAGCAAGCGCAAGACCGGCCAGGCAGAACCCGCCGGGACGGTCCCGCTCACCGAACCCGCATGACGCTCGCGGCCGGAAGTATCCGAGGTGCGGCCCCGGGATCAAGGTCTGCGCTGAATTTGAGAGTAATTCCAAACTGTTACTCTGGGCCTTTGAGACGTATCATCCGGAGGCTGCCGAATTATCCCGTGCAAACCTGCCACTTGCTCCCGATTTGGGGCTCGCGGCGCGCGTCGCGTCCGACCGGGAGCGCCCGAAGGTCGTTCGAGGCGGCCTTCAACCTGTGGATGGCAACCTTGATGGCCTCGGTCGGGCCCTCCATATTTTCCGGGACCGGCGCCGGCGCGCCGGCCGGAGCGCTGCGGCCGCGGGCTCCAACCACGAAGTGCCTGTCTGCCGACATTGAGGGCTTCGCAAGGGACCGATTTCTGCCGATGACGCGCGTTTCTCCGTTCGGACACCCGTTCCTTCTCGGCTTCGACGAGATCGAGCAAGCGCTCGACCGCGTGTCGAAGGCCGCCAATGACGGGTATCCACCCTACAATATCGAGCGCCTGCCGCGCACCGAGCAGGAGCCCGAGCGGCTCCGCATCACCCTGGCGGTGGCCGGGTTCACCCTCGACCAGCTCGACGTGATGCTGGAGGAGAACCAGCTCGTCGTCCGGGGCCGTCAGATCGAGGAGCGCGAGCGCCAGTTCCTCCATCGCGGCATCGCGGCGCGCCAGTTCCAGCGGGCCTTCCTGCTCGCCGACGGCATGAAGGTGTTGGGGGCCGACCTCTCGAACGGTCTGCTCTCCATCGACCTCGTCCGTCCCGACCCCGAGCGGGTCGTGCGCAAGATCGCCATCGCCTCGCGCGATTGAACCCGGGACCGGGAGCCACCATCTCCATGCCAGGCCGGGTCGTCGCTACGGGACGCCAACCGGCCGAACGCTCTGCCTCGAAAGGAGGGCATGACATGACCGAACTGAGCCAGAATCCCATCACGGCCGCGGACCTCGATCCCGCCGACTTCCAGCCCGCCGATCTCGCCGCGCTCGGCGAAGGGCACATCGCCTACGTGCGCCCGATCCGTTCGGACGAGGTGAAGCGCTTCTTTCCCCAGGCCCCGGACCTGACGCCCGGCCTCGAGCTGTTCGCGCTCCTCTCCGCCAGCGGTGCCCCGATCCTGGTCGCCGATTCGCGCGACGTGGTGGTGGCGAACGCCATGGCCCACGACCTCCACACCGTGAGCCTGCACTAGCGGCAGGCGCGGCGCCCGCGCGAGCGCGGGCGCCCTCCGCCCAGGCGATCTCCGCTCAGGGGACCTCGGCCACCGCCCCGATCAGCCGCGCGATGTCCTGCGGCCGCGACAGGCGGTGGTCGCCGTCCGCGATCAGGGTCAGGACCGCTCCGGCCCTCGGCAATCTGTCCAGGATCTTGAAGGCGTGCGGGTGCGGCACGTCCGGATCCTCCATTCCCTGGAGGATGTGGACCGGACATCCGAGATCGAGCGGGCCGCCCAGGAGGCTGTTCGCCCGGCCGTCCTCGATCAGCGCCATGGTGATCGGGTCGGGCTCGGGCGCGTAGGCGCTCTGCCGCAGCCAGACCCCGTCGCGCTCCAGTGTCGCGCGCACCTCCGGCGGAAACTGCGCCCACATCAGGTCCTCGGTGAAGTCGAGGGCCGGCGCGATCAGCACCAGGCCCGCCGCCGCGGCCTCGCCCCGCCGTAGGCGGTCGCGGGCCGCCAGGCAGGCGACCCAGCCCCCCATCGACGAGCCGATCAGCACCGGGCGCTCCGGCGCGAAGGCCGCGAGCACGGCCTCCGCGTCGGCGAGCCATGTGGATATCGTGCATGACGCGAAGTCGCCGCCGGACGCACCGTGCCCGGAATAATCGAAGCGCACGAACCTGCGCCCGGCACTCTCCGCCCAGCCATCCACCGCCATCGCCTTGGTGGCGCCCATGTCGGAGCGGAATCCTCCGAGCCAGACCACGGGCGGGCCGGCGCCCTCCCGCACCTTCACGGCGATCCGCCGCCGCGCGCCGCCGGTCCCGACCTCGATGAACGTTAGGTCCCCTTGCGTACTCTCGTGTCCGTCATCCGTCATACCGATCCCTCATCCCGCTCGAAGGGTGCACCCTGCGAATCGTTCAACTTGAACGCGCCGCGCAAGGCTTCCGTTTACCCAACCGTAAAGCGCCGCGACGATCCTGCGACCATGAGCGGAACCAGAGCGGATGGCCGGGTCACGGCACGGACGGCAGG
Organism: Methylobacterium planeticum; assembly: GCF_008806345.1. Lineage (GTDB taxonomy): Bacteria > Pseudomonadota > Alphaproteobacteria > Rhizobiales > Beijerinckiaceae > Methylobacterium > Methylobacterium planeticum. The sequence goes on from NZ_VZZJ01000001.1 coordinate 158,268, forward strand.
CGATCCGCGCGGAGCGTTCCCGCTATGAACGGTCACGTCCGTCCCACGATCGGCTTCCCGTCCGAGGTCGCGCCCCTCGCCGGGGCCCGCATCCTCCAGATCATCCCCGAGCTCGATGCCGGGGGCGCCGAGCGCACCACCGTCGATGTCGCCGCCGCGCTCGCGGCGGCCGGCGCGAAGGCCCTCGTGGCGACAGAGGGCGGCCGGCTCGTCGGCGAGCTCCAGGCCAAGGGCGGCGTCTGGCTGCCGTTTCCGGCAGCGGCGAAGAATCCGGTCGCGATGGCGCTGAATGTCGGCCGCCTGATGCGCCTGTGCCGGCGCGAGAACGTGCAGATCATCCACGCCCGCTCCCGCGCCCCGGCCTGGGTCGCCCTCGGCGCGGCGCGGCGTCTCAAGATCCCGTTCGTGACGACCTATCACGGCAGCTATTCGGGCCGGACCGGCGTTAAGGTGCTGTACAATTCCGTGATGGCGCGCGGCGACGTCGTCATCGCCAATTCCCACTACACGGCGGACCTGATCCGAAGCCTGCATGCCGATCAGGCGGGCGACCGGGTGCGGGTGATCCATCGCGGCACCGACCTCGCGACCTTCAACCCCGTGGCGATCGGGCCCGGCCGGGTCGAGGCGCTGCGCCGGGCCTGGGGTGTGGCGCCGCACGAGCGGGTCGTGCTCCTCGCGGCGCGACTCACCGCCTGGAAGGGCCAGCGCGTCCTGATCGAGGCCGCGGCGCTGATGCGCGACCGGGGCATCGGGGATCTCGCCATCGTGCTCGCGGGCGATCCCCAGGGCCGGGTCGCCTACGAGCGCGACCTCGACGCCCTCGTGGCCGCCCGAGGCCTGCAGGGCATCGTGCGCCGCGTCGGGCATTGCGCGGACATGCCGGCGGCCTTCCGGGCCGCGTCGGTCGTGGCGGTGCCGTCGACCGAGCCGGAGGCCTTCGGCCGCTCGGCCGTCGAGGCGCAGGCGCTCGGCACCCCGGTCGTGGTCTCGGATCTCGGGGCCGTTCCGGAGACCGTGCTCAGCCCGCCCGACGTGCCGCCCGCGCAGCGGACCGGATGGCGGGTGCCGGCGGGCGACCCGAACGCGCTGGCGGGGGCATTGGCCGAGGCCCTGTCCCTCGGCGCCAGCGCCCGCGACGCCCTGGTGCGCCGCGGCCGGGCGCATGTGGAGAGCCACTTCTCGCTGGAGCGCATGGTCGGCGACACCCTCGCGGTCTACACGAAGCTCCTGCACGGCTGAGTTCGGCGGCTCAGTCCGGGCCCGGACATTTTGGTAAAACTTCGTGGTTTGCGAGTGACATCGCGCCGCGACACATGAACCAAAGCAATCGACCGATGTTGACTTGTCGCGCGGTTCGGCCAAGGTGTCGCATCCGGGAAAGGCCGGAGCGATCGGCGGTCAGGGCAGCCCGGTGGGTGATGCCGCAGGCGGCCGTTTCGTTGTTGATTGAGGAGATTACAGCCATTCGTAGACCTATGAGAGCCATGCCGGCCCCGCAGAAGGACGGGCCGCGCGCCAACCGGGACATCCGCGGCGTTCGTGAAGTCCAGCTCATCGACGATACCGGACAGAATCGCGGTGTCGTTCCCTTCTTTGACGCCCTTCAGATGGCCGAAGAAGCGGGCCTCGATCTCGTCGAGATCGCGCCGAACTCCACGCCACCCGTCTGCAAGTTCCTCGATTACGGGCGCTTCCGCTTCAACGAACAGAAGAAGCAGAATGAGGCCCGCAAGCGGCAGAAGACGGTCGAGGTGAAGGAGATCAAGCTCCGACCCGGCATCGACAAGCACGATTACGACGTGAAGATGAAGGCCGTGCATCGCTTCTTCGAGGAGGGCGACAAGGTCAAGGTCACGCTTCGGTTCCGCGGTCGCGAGATGGCGCACCAGGATATCGGGTTGCGCCTGCTCGAGCGCGTGAAGTCCGAGACCGCCGAGATCGCCAAGGTCGAGAGCGAGCCGATGCTCGAAGGCCGCCAGATGATCATGATCCTCGCGCCGCGCTGAGGCGTGACACGGCCCGGATCGATGAATCCCGATCGTTGTTCGCGCCGCCTCTCCCCGGGGCGGCGCCTCGTTTTCGCGTGATCCCCTGTTGAGCGACGCTTTCCTCTCGCGGCGGGTGCCGCTCGCCGGCCGTATCCGGCGGATCCACGCGCCGGCCGGCGATTACGCCTTCTCCCGCTACACCAACGGGCGCGGCTTCCGGCATTTCCGGCACCTCTGCGAAGCCGTTCTGCGGCCGGATTCCGTGACCTTCGACGTCGGGGCGAATATCGGCCTCACCGCGCTCATCGCCGCCGACATCACCACCCGCGGGCGCATCCACGCCATCGAGGCCGCGCCGCGGAACTTCGCGGCCCTGACCCGGAACGTCTTCGAGCACGGGGCCTCGATCATCCGCCCGATCCACTGCGCCGTCGGCGCTCAGGAGGGCAGCGTCCCGTTCTTCGACAACTCGACCTTCGGCTACGTCGTCGCCGAGGCCGACATGGCGGCCTCCCGCGGCACGCCGGTCCCGCTGCGCACCCTCGACAACCTCGTCTCCGAGCGCGGCCTCGAGCGCCTCGACTTCATCAAGATGGACATCGAGGGGTTCGAGGAGGAGGCACTGGCCGGCGCCACCGCGACGCTCGCGCGCTTCGACCCGCTCGTGATGCTCGAGTTCAACTCGTGGTGCCAGATCGCGTCCTACGACCGCAGCCCGCGCCGCTTCCTGGAGCGCCTGCTCGACACCTTTTCGGAATTGCATGTCTGGCGATACGGGCGCCTCACCGACGTGCGCCGGATGGGCGTCTACCAGTTCCTGCACACCCATCTGATCGAGCACCACTGCAACACCGACCTGATCGGATGCCGCGCCGGTGAGCGTCTCGACCGTCTCAAGGCGATGCAAGCCGCGCGCGGCCTCGCGGGCCTTCGGCGGCGCCTCGGTCTCTGAGCCGCGCCGCCCGCGGCGGGTAGACGGCGTCGCGCCTCCCACCCGCTCGCGCCGTCAGACTATTTCAGCAACGCCACCTGCGCATCGCCGGTCCGGCGCAGCACGTTGACGGTGACGTCGTCGTGGTGGCGCTCGAGGCGGATGTCGATGCGCGAGTTCCCGAGCTTCAGGTTGAAGATCGAAACCCCGTCGAGGAAGGCCGGCAGCGTCGGGTTGCGGAAGCGGACGCGGTTGCGGTTGTGGTCGATCTCGAGACCGAGGCACGCCGCCAGGAAGGCGAAGGGGGCCGCCGCCGCCCAGGCCTGCGGCGAGCAGGCGACCGGGTAGGAGACCGGCCCGCGCTGGCGCCGGCGCATGAAGCCGCAGAACAGTTCCGGCAGGCGCTTCTGGTCCTGATACAGCGCCGTCTCGAACATGCCCTGGAAGATCCGGCTGGCCTCGGGCTTGAGGTCGTAGCGGGCGAGGCCCAGCGCGATGATGGCGTTGTCGTGCGGCCAGATCGAGCCGTTGTGGTACGACATCGGGTTGTAGCGCGCCTCGCCGCGGGCGATCGTGCGCACGCCCCAGCCGTTGAACCCGTCCTTCGACAAGAGCTGGGTCGCGACACTCGCCGCGCGTTCCGGCAGGGCGATCCCGGTATAGAGGGCGTGCCCCGCATTCGAGGAGCGCACCGCGCATTGCCGCTTCTCGCCGTCGAGCGCCAGCACGTAGGTGCCGATCGCATCGTTCCAGAACGCCTTGTCGAAGGCCTCCCGCAGGGCACGGGCCTGGTGCGTCAGGGCCTCCGCCATGGCGTCGTGGCCGAGCATCGCGGAAAGCTTCGCCATGCCGTTCTTGGCGGCGTAGACGTAGCCCTGCACCTCGCAGAGCGCGATCGGCCCCTTGGCGAGCTGTCCGTCGGCGTGGAAGATCGAATCGTGGCTGTCCTTCCAGCCCTGGTTCTCCAGGCCCTTGTCGGTGTCGCGGGCGTACTCGACGAAGCCGTCGCCGTCCCGGTCGCCGTACTCGTTCATCCAGGTCAGGGCGAGTTCGAGGGCCGGCCAGATCGTGGCGATGGTGTCCCGGTCGCCCGTGACGGCGTAGTACTCCCAGGCCAGCATAACGAAGAGCGGCGTGCCGTCGATCGTCCCGTAATAGTGGCGGAACGGCACCTCGCCGAGCATCGCCATCTCGCCGCGCCGGGTCTCGTGCAGAACCTTGCCGGGCTGCGCGTCGGCGGCGGGATCGACTGCCTTGGCCTGCGTCGAGGCGAGGTAGCGCAGCACGCCCCTGGCGAAGTTCGGGTCGATCCAGAGCGCCATCATGGCCGTAATGATGCCGTCGCGCCCGAACACCGTGGAGTACCAGGGGATGCCCGCGAACGGGTAGATCCCCTCCGGCGTGCGGCTCGCCAGCATGTAGAGGTCGGCGGTGGCCCGGCAGGCGGCCTCGTTGAACTGGTCGTTCGAGGAGATGATCGTGGTGATGCCCGCGGTCAGCTGGCGCAGGTCGCGGCGCGCGTCGCGATAGGCGCGGGCGAAGATGACGCCCTCCGACAGGCCCTTCGGGGGACGTTCCGCCGTGCTGCCCGCCGCGAAGGCGAGGCCCGCGGCCGCGTCCTCGCCGACCTTCTGGGCCGCGGGGGCGCTGGTGAAGGCGCGGTGCGATTCGCAGACGACCCGCACGAAGATCGAGGCGCGCTCGCCCGGCGCGAGGGAGACCTCGAACTCGGCCCGTCCGGGCTCGATGAGGCGGGGCTTCGGGCCGAAGTGAAGGCTCGTCGTGCGCACCACGTCGTCGAGGCCGACGTAGCGGAACTGGACCTCGTGGTCGCTCGCCACCAGCACCGAGCGCTTGCCGTGATGGGTCCGGTTGGTGCCGCGCACCTCGAACAGGTCGCGGAAATCGGCGTCGAAGGTGATGCCGATGCGGAAGTTGCGGTGGCGCGTATCGAAGGAGCGCAGGCCGATGCGGTCGTAGCAGGCGCCGCGGAACAGGAACTTGGTGCGCTCGATCGCGATCACCTCGCGGGGGATCGTCGATTCGTCGTGGGCGTCGATGCGGATGTCCGGGGTCGTCATGTCGACGCTGAGCGCCCCGTTATCGTCCTGCATCACCGAGGAGAGCAGGAGCGGGCGCTGGTCCTCGACGGTGAGGTGCAGGCGCGAGAGATAGCGCGTGTCCTGGAAGTAGAGGCCCTCGGGGCCCGGCAGGACGCCGACATCGCCGTAGCTGTCGAGCACCGCGAAGGCCTCGCCGAACTTGAGCGAGCGCAGCGGGCGCTCGACCAGGGAGGTCTGCGCCTCGATATGGTACTGCGGAAGAACCTCGTCGGCGTCCTGAAACCCGTGGACGCGCTGCGGCGTCTGGCTCGCGGCGGGATGCGCCTTCGCCGTCATGTCTTCTGCCGCCATGCTTGGGCATCTCCGAATGTCGAGGGACGCGAATCGAAAGGGCCGCCGAATCGCTCACGGGCGAAGCGGCGGCCCTTCGGACCGTCTCAGTTAGGCGATCTTACGACGCCGGACAGGACTTGGTAACCCTTGCAAGCCCGGTGCCGTGCGGTCCGGAGCCCTGCCGGGGTCCGGACCGGTCCCCGCGTCAGGCCGGCATGGCGGCGACCGAGAGGGAGGGGCGGGCCGAGCCGTTCAGCTCGCCGTAATGCGGGGCGAAGGCCGCCGCGGTCGGGAGCTTGATCACCTCGTGCTGGCCGGCGATGAGCTGCTGGTAGGCGGCGACGTACTTCTTGACCATGCACTCGGCGGTGAACTGCCCCTCGAAGTGGCGGCGCACGCCGGCACGGCTCATGGTCTTCACCTTGTCGACCGCCGCGACCGCGTCGTCCATGCTCTCGCAGAGGACGCCGCTGACGCCGTCGGCGATCACCTCGGGCACGGAGCCGTTGCGGAAGGCGATCACGGGCGTGCCCGCCGACATCGCCTCGATCATGACGAGGCCGAAGGGCTCCGGCCAGTCGATCGGGAAGGCGAGCGCCAGGGCGTTGCCAAGGAAGTCCTTCTTCTGCTCCTCGTTGATCTCGCCAATGAACTCGACGAGCGGGTGATGGATCATCGGCTCGATGACCTCATCCCAGTAATCCTGGTCCGCCTTGTCGACCTTGGCGGCGATCTTCAGCGGCACGCCCGAGCGGATCGCCATCTCGATGGCGCGGTCCGGGCGCTTCTCCGGCGAGATCCGGCCGAGGAAGGCGAGGTAGCCGCCCTTGGCTTCGGGGTAATACGGGCAGTTCTCGGCCGGGAGGCCGTGATGGATCGTCGAGAGCCAATTCACGGTCGGGGGCATCGGCTCGCGCTGGTTGTCGGAGATCGAGACCAGCGGCATGCCCGTGAAGGTCTTGTAGACCGGCATGAAGTCCGGCACGTCGAGGCGCCCGTGCATCGTCGTGAGGCACTTGTGGTTCAGGTCCTCGAACAGCGGGTACTGCAGCAGGTCGATATGGAAGTGGAGGATATCGAACTCGTGCGCCCGGCGGCGGATCTGATGCAGCATGGCGAGGTGGCTCGCGGTGTGGTCCCGGTAGCCGAGCAGGCGCAGGCCCTCGGGCGTGCAGGCCGCGAGCTTCGCCGAGGTCTCCGAGTCGCCGCTCGCGAAGAGGGTGACGTCGTGTCCCTGACGGACGAGCTCCTCGGTGATCCAGGACACGACGCGCTCGGTGCCGCCGTAGAACTTCGGAGGAACGGCCTCCGACAGCGGGGCGATCTGGGCAATGCGCACGAAAAAGTCTCCTGTGAAGGCGAACGTTTCGGAGAGCTAACCCGATCCGGCCTGAGTGGGACATGAACGAAACTGACAGCCAAGGTTATGGTTCCGGTCGGGTCGCGCGCGATACAAGTGAGGCCGGCCTGACCCGAGATGTCCCCAGTATCCTCCTTGTCCGCCGCAATCGTGCTGAAGCACGAAGCAGGAAAAGGGCCAGGATCGGGACCCCGGCGCAGCCTTCGGCCGCCCGCGCCCCGCGGGCAGGGACGGGCGCCGGCCACCAAGGCGATTGAAACCGCGTCTCTTTTCTGTCATAAGCCCGCCCGCGTCGAACCGCCCGGCTGGATAGGGCTGCCGTGGCGGTTCGTGTTGCTCCATCAGAAGCATCCAATGTGCGCAAAGCTCCGGTCCTCACCGGCCGGACGTGTTTTGCGCGAAGGAGAGCGAAATGCCCAAGCTGAAGACGAAGTCGAGCGCGAAGAAGCGCTTCAAGATCACCGGAACCGGCAAGGTCATGTACGCCCAGGCCGGCAAGCGCCACGGGATGATCAAGCGGACGACGAAGCAGATCCGCAACCTGCGCGGCACGACGACCCTGTTCGAGGGCGATGCTGCCAACGTGAAGAAGTATTTCCTGCCCAACAGCCGGTAAATCTTCACCCGCCGACACTGCTTTTTCGATAATCCAGGAGAGATCCCATGGCCCGCGTCAAGCGCGGCGTGACCAGTCACGCGAAGCACAAGAAAGTCCTCAAGGCCGCCAAGGGCTATTATGGCCGGCGCAAGAATACGATCCGCATCGCCAAGCAGGCGGTCGAGAAGGGCATGCAGTATGCCTATCGCGACCGGAAGAACAAGAAGCGTACGTTCCGCTCCCTCTGGATCCAGCGCCTCAACGCCGCGGTCCGCGAGCAGGGCCTGACCTATTCGCGCTTCATCAACGGCCTGGCGATCGCCGGTATCGAGGTCGACCGCAAGGCCCTGTCCGAGCTCGCCATCCATCACCCCGCGAGCTTCGCGGCCGTCGTGGAGCAGGCCAAGGCCGCCCTGCCGGCCGCCAAGGCCGCCTGACGAAGACTGCCTGCGCGCAGCCCGCAGCACACGGATGTCCAGGCGAGAGGCGCGGCGCGGAACAGCGCCGCGCCTTCGTCATTTCCGGGGGTATTTCCGCGGTCCACGGGCCGCGGCGCGCTTGCAACCGGCGGCGCGACCCGGAAGAACCACCCGCGGATCAACCTGACGCCGCATCCGGCCGAGGATGGCGCCGAGGATAGCGATGACCGATCTCGACACTCTCGAACGCGACCTGATCGCCCAGGTGGAGGCGGCGGCCGACGAGCCGGCCCTCGAGGCCGTGCGCGTCGCAGCCCTCGGCAAGAAGGGCAGCGTCTCGGACCTGCTGAAGACACTCGGGTCGATGACGCCCGAGGAGCGCAAGGCGCGCGGCCCCCTCATCAACGGCCTGCGCGACCGCGTCCAGGGCGCCCTCGGGGCCCGGCGCGAGGCCCTGGCCGAGGCGGGCCTCGAGGCGCGGCTCGCCGCCGAGCGGGTCGACGTCACGCTCCCCGTGCGCGAGGCGCCGGAGCTCGGCGGGCGCATCCACCCGATCAGCCAGGTCATCGACGAGATCACGGCGATCTTCGCCGATATGGGCTTCTCGGTGGCGGAGGGGCCGGACATCGAGACGGACGAGCTGAACTTCACGGCGCTGAACTTCCCGCCCGGCCACCCGGCCCGCGAGATGCACGACACTTTCTTCCTCGCCCCCGACCGGAACGGCCAGCGCAAGGTCCTGCGCACCCACACCTCGCCGGTCCAGATCCGCACCATGCGGGCCGAGGCGCCGCCGATCCGGGTGATCATCCCGGGCCGGACCTACCGGCACGATTCGGACCAGACCCACACGCCGATGTTCCACCAGGTCGAGGGTCTCGTGATCGACCGCTCGGCCAACATCGCGAACCTCAAATGGGTGCTGGAGGAGTTCTGCAAGGCGTTCTTCGAGGTGGAGAACGTGAAGATGCGCTTCCGGCCCTCGTTCTTCCCCTTCACCGAACCCTCGGCCGAGGTCGACATCCAGTGCTCGCGCAAGGGCGGCGAGATCCGCTTCGGCGAGGGCGAGGACTGGCTCGAGATCCTCGGCTGCGGCATGGTCCACCCGAACGTGCTGCGCAATTGCGGCCTCGACCCGGACGGCATCCAGGGCTTCGCCTTCGGCGTCGGCATCGACCGCATCGCCATGCTGAAATACGGCATGCCGGACCTGCGCCCCTTCTTCGAGGCGGATGTGCGCTGGCTCGACCATTACGGCTTCCGGCCCCTCGACGTGCCGAGCCTCGTCGGCGGGCTGACGGGCTGACCTGATCTCCGCGGCGACCCGGACTCGGCCCGTGTCGCTCCTTCATCTTCCTGGCCGGCGCCCCCGCTCGATCGGCGGGGTGGGCACCGAGGGACGGCACCCATGAAATTCACCCTCTCCTGGCTCAAGGATCACCTCGACACCGAGGCCTCCCTCGACACCATCGCCGAGACGCTGACGCGCATCGGGCTCGAGGTGGAGGGCATCGCCGACAAGGCCGCCGAGCTGAAGCCCTACGTCGTCGCCAAGGTGCTCACCGCCGAGCAGCACCCGAATGCCGACCGCCTGCGGGTCTGCACCGTCGATGCCGGGGACGGGCAGCCGCTGCAGGTGGTCTGCGGTGCCCCGAACGCGCGGGCGGGCATGACGTCCGTGTTCGCGCCGCCCGGGACCTACGTGCCGGGCAAGAACATCACCCTGGCGGTGGGCCATATCCGCGGTGTCGAGAGCCGCGGCATGCTCTGCTCGGGCGCGGAGCTCGGTCTCGGCGACGACCACGACGGCATCCTCGACCTGCCCGGGGACGCCCCCGTCGGCCAGCCCTACGCCGCCTATGCGGGGCTCGACGATCCGGTGATCGAGATCAACCTCACGCCGAACCGGCCCGACTGCACCTCGATCCACGGCATCGCCCGCGATCTCGCGGCGACCGGCATCGGCACCCTCAAGCACGGGCCGCTGCCGCCGGTGCGCGGGGAGGGGCCCTGCCCGGTCCCGGTTCGCCTCGTGTTCGACCCGGCCGACCGCAACCTCTGCCCGCTCTTCGCGCTGCGCCTCGTGCGCGGCGTGAGGAACGGCCCGTCCCCGGCCTGGATGCAGGCGCGGCTCCGGGCGATCGGCCTGCGCCCGATCAACGCGCTCGTCGACATCACCAACTACATGACCTTCGACCGGGGCCGCCCGCTCCACGTCTTCGATGCCGCGAAGGTCTCGGGCGGCCTGCAGGTGCGCCGCGCCCAGGCGGGCGAGGCGATCAAGGCCCTCGACGGCCGCACCTACGCCCTCACCGACGACGCGGTGGTGATCGCGGACGGGCGGGGGGTCGAGTCGATCGCCGGCATCATCGGCGGCGAGGCCTCGGGCTGCGACGAGAGCACCGTCGACGTCCTGATCGAATCGGCGCTCTGGGACCCGACCAACATCGCCCAGACCGGGCGGCGCCTCGGCGTCATCACGGATGCGCGCTACCGCTTCGAGCGCGGCGTCGATCCGGCCTTCACCCTGCCGGGCCTCGACATGGCGACCCGCCTCGTCCTCGATCTCTGCGGCGGCATCCCGACCCAGCCGGTGGTCGCCGGGGAGCCGCCGGAGGTCGAGCGCATCATCGATTTCCCCTGGACCGAGGTACGGCGCTTGGCCGGGATCGAGCTCTCGCGCGCCGAGATGAAGGTGACGCTGGAGACCCTCGGCTTCCACGTCGCCGGCACCGGCGACCGGGTGAAGGTGCTGTCCCCCTCGTGGCGGCCCGACATCGAGGGCAAGGCCGACCTCGTCGAGGAGATCATCCGCATCGCCGGGCTCGACCGGATCGAGCCGAAGCCGCTGCCGCGCCTCGCGGCGGCGGTGGCCAAACCCGTCCTGACCGTGATCCAGCGGCGCACCCGCGCGGCCAAGCGCGCCCTGGCGAGCCGCGGCCTGATGGAGGCCGTGACCTGGTCCTTCATCCCGCACGACGACGCGGTGCTGTTCGGCGGCGGCGGCCCGAGCCTCGCGCTGGCGAACCCGATCGCCTCGGACCTGTCCGACATGCGCCCGAGCCTCGTGCCCGGGCTGCTGCGGGCCGCGCAGCGCAACGCCGACCGGGGCTACCCCGACGTCGCCCTGTTCGAGGTCGGCCAGTGCTTCGCCGACGACCAGCCGGAGGGCCAGACCATCCGGGCGGCGGCCGTGCGCCGGGCGACCGCCGGCCATGCGGGAAGCGGGCGCCACTGGGACGGCGCGTCCGAGTCCGTCGACGTGTTCGAGGCCAAGGCCGACGCGCTGGCGCTCGTGGCCGCCCTCGGCATCCCGACCGGCGGCCTGCAGGTGGTGCCGGGCGGCCCAGCCTGGCTGCATCCCGGCCGCTCGGCGACGCTCCAGTTCGGCCCGAAGAACCCGGTGGGCCATTTCGGCGAGATCCACCCGCGCGTGGCCAAGGCCCTGGACCTCAAGGGGACGCTGGTGGGCTTCGAGATCGTGCTCGATGCCCTGCCGCCGCCGAAGTACAGGCCGACCAAGGTCAAGCCGGCGCTCGCCCTGTCCGAGTTCCAGCCGATCTCGCGCGACTTCGCCTTCGTGGTCGCCCGCGACGTTCCGGCCGGTGACGTCGTGAGGGCCGCGCAGGCGGCCGAGCGCAAGCTCATCGCCGGCATCGACGTGTTCGACATCTACGAGGGCACGGGGATCCCCGAGGGCTCGAAGTCGGTCGCCATCGCGGTGCGGCTGCAGCCCGTCGAGAAGACCCTGACGGATGCGGAGATCGAGGCCGTGAGCGCCCGCATCGTCGCGGAGGTGTCGCGCAAGACCGGCGCGAGCCTCCGGTCCTGAGATCGGGAGGGGAGATATGCCGGACAGCGCCCTGATCGCCGAACTCTCCGGCGCGGACCATCTCCCGGCGGAGGCTCTGCGCCGGGCCGCCGCCGAGCCCGCAGCCATCGCGGACGAGACGCTGCGGCTGATCGCGGCCGCGGGCGACGGAACCGAGCTCGCGGACGGTGAGGCGAACCTGCTGTTCTGGGGCCTTCACGCGCTGGCCGCCGCGCGGGACGCACGGGCCTTCGCGCCGCTGCTGCGCCTGCTGCGGCAGGATGCCGACACCCTCGAGGATCTCCTGGGCGACGCCGCGGGCACGACCCTGCCGCGGGTGCTCGCCGGCCTCTACGACGGCGAGCCCGACGGCCTGTTCGCCCTCATCCTCGACACCACGGTCGACGATCTCGTGCGCAACGAGGCACTGGCGGCGCTGGTCTTTCTCGTGCGCGACGGCCGGATCCCCCTCGATCCCGTCCGCGACCTGCTGATGCGCTTCGACGACAAGCGCGTCGCCGTCGAGGGCGATATCGGCTGGATCGGCTGGGAGGAGGCGATCGCGCTCCTCGGCCTGCGCGCCTTGGCGCCCCGCGTCGAGGCCGCCCGCAAGGACGGGCGGCTGACCGACGAGTTCAGCGACCCGGCCTGGTTCAGGCCGGCCCTGCGCCGGGCCGAGACCCGCCCCGACGACCGGCGCGACCTCGACGAGCGCGGCCTCGGCTACCTCGACGACCCCGTCGCGGCGCTCGCCTGGACCGCCGAAGGCGCGGGCGAGCCCGTCCGCAACCTGTTCCGGGATGTCGGCCGCAACGATCCCTGCCCGTGCGGCAGCGGCCGGAAGTTCAAGAAGTGCTGCCTCGCCACCGCCTGAGGCGGTCATGTCCCGGTGCTGCCGGACCGCGCTTTGCCGAGGGACCTGCCCCGAAGCACCGGCAGCCGCTGATCCGGGCGCGAGGAGGCCGGCGCAGGATCGCTCAGAGCGCGCCGAGGACGTCCGCCCCGCGCGGGACGATCGGGGCCTCCCGGACCGGCGCCGGGGCGAAGGCGCCGCAGGCATCGAGGGCATCGATCGCCTGGAGCGGCGACGCGATCCCCGCGTTCGGGGCTTCCCGCAGGATCGGCGCGTCGCGCCCCTGCAACGTCTGGCCGGGGCATTCCAGGACCGCCGCGTCCAGGGCCGCGTCGGAGGCCGGCCGTCAACCTCGCCCGGCATCCTCCGGCATCTTGCACTGACGCGCCTCCCTCTCCGGGTGTCGTCCGGCGACGGCCGACCGGCCGCATGTCGGCCCCACTCCCGTGGCGAACCGGGCGTGGAGCTGGGCCGCAGCGTCTCAGCAGAGATCAGGCCGCAACACCGCCTGCCGCCGGTACCTCTGAGGATCGAGGATTTCCGCGAAGGGCACCTCCATCAGGATGCGCCCCTGCGCATCCGCGATCTCGAAGCTGCAGCGGATCGGATCGTCGTTGCGGGCGCGCAGGGCACTCCGCCACAGGTCCGCGGCGATGTCCGGAATGGCGTCGCAGACGTCGAGATAAGCGTCCTCGAGGCTCGGGAAGACCGAACCCTCCTCATCGCGATGAGTCTCAATCGGTGTTTTGAAGTGAAGGAAGAAGCGCGGCATGAGGTGGACTCACGTTGTCGCGACGCCTTCGCGCCGAGCCTGCACCATCGTCGAATGATCGGAGTGCCGGACGACCGCATCCAATCCGGTCCGGCTGGTTCGGCAGGCCCGATACAGGTTGCGCATCGCCGCGAGAGCGTGCGTCGTTGTCCCGATCGAGCTTTGCCGTCAGCCCCTACTGCTCTTCGTACGCATCGCCACCGTGAAACTCGGCGAGGTCCATGAATAGCAAGTCTTGCAAAGCAATGGAACAAAAAATTTCAAGGACAATTTTGGATCTATTCGGGAATAGGTGAGCATATTTGTCCTGTTAGACTGGGCACTTCGCTGCTGATGATCGAAAATTATCCATTCCCAAGCCTCGCCAATCGGACGAAGCATCGGTCCTGACACGGCGAATCGGACGGCACCTCCGGCTGGCCGGGCGGTGGTCCGGATGCCGACGAGGATGCGGGGCCATGCACGTGAAGCCGCGACCCGGGGATCGCGCCCGTGTTTCGGGAGCGCGGCCCGTTGCCTGCGCCGGTTCGGTCGGCGCGCGCCTCATTCGGCTAGCGGTCCCGGACCGCGACCGGGATCAGCGCCGGGCCATCCATTTCGCGCGGCGGACCTGCCGCGGGCGAGGCCGTCCGACGATCGCCGGGCTCCGTGCCTCACGGGACTGCCTTGCGTCGTCACGGTGTGACTGCCGTCAGCGCCGCGTCGGCGGCTGAGCCCACCGAGCGCGGGAGCGATCGATCGATCCGGAGGCGCCCGCGCGCGGCGAGCCGGGACCCGGCGGTGCCGGGGTTACGAACGGGCCTTCAGGGTGCCGTGGCGGCTGCGGGTGTAGAGCGAGCCGGCGAGGACGAGCGTGATGGTCAGGAGACCACATCCGATGATCAGGAGATCGGTCTGAAGCACGTGTTTCCTCCCGCCCGCCGGGTCCGCAGATTTATCTCGGGCCAAACTGCTTACGAGACGCGGCACTATTTTACCAGGGCGGAGCGTCCGAACCCGTACCGAGCGGGCGGCTCGACCGGCGGCTCGGCAATTTTCTTCAGATCCGGACGTCCTCGGGACGGGGAGCCGCGCGCGACATCCGAGACGCGGGAATCGGCTAGGCTGCGCTGCCGTTCAGCGGGTTGGCCTCGTCCCAGGCATAGGCCAGCGTCTCGAAGCGCATGGAGCGCGCATCGACCATGAGGAGGCGCCCGACCAGGGGCTCGCCGAATCCCGCGACGGCGCGGAGCACCTCCATGGCCATCAGGGAGCCCATCACGCCGGCGAGCGCCCCGAGAACGCCCGCCTCCGCGCAGGGGGGCACGCTGCCGGGCGGCGGCGGGTTCGGGAAGAGGCAGCGATAGGTCGGGTTCGGCTGCCCGTCCGCGCCGGTCTCGTGGGCGCGGATCGTCGTGAGCGACCCGTCGAACTGTCCGAGCGCCGCCGTCACCAGCGGCCGCCGGGCCCGGAAGCAGGCATCCGAGACGGCGTAGCGGGTCGCGAAATTGTCCGAGCCGTCGGCCACGAGGTCGTAGCGCGCGATCAGCGCGTCGGCGTTCTCGGCCGTGATCCGCAACGGGTGGGCCACGACCTCCACGTGCGGATTGAGCCGGGCCACCGCGTCGGCCGCGCTCTCGACCTTCGGGCGCCCGAGATCGGGTGTCGTGTGGATGACCTGCCGCTGCAGGTTCGAGAGCGAGACGGAGTCGTCGTCGGCGATGCCGATCGTGCCGATGCCGGCCGCCGCGAGGTACTGGATCAGCGGCGCGCCGAGGCCACCCGCGCCGATCACGAGGATGCGGGCCGCCTTCAGCCGCGCCTGCCCGGGGCCGCCGACCTCGCGCAGAACGAGGTGGCGGGCATAGCGTTCGATCTCGTCGCCGGAGAGTGCCATCCGGTGGATCTAGTCCCGCACGGGCCGGCGCGGAAGACCGCACGGCGGGGAGGCCCCGCCCGCGCCCGGCTTTTCTTTGGGCCCGGGTCCTCTAGGGTGTCGGCTCGCACCCGCGTCCGACCCCCGCAAGCCGAAGCCGTCCCGCCCCCGTGCCCACAGACCTCGCGCCGCTCGCCCTCGCCCAGGCCCTGATCCGCTGCCCCTCGGTGACCCCCGCGGAGGGCGGCGCCCTCGACCTCCTGCAGCGCGTGCTGGAGGAGGCCGGCTTCCGGGTGGAGCGCCCGGTCTTCTCGGAGCCCGGCACCCCCGACATCGAGAACCTCTACGCGCGCATCGGTTCGGGGGCGCCCTACCTCCTCTTTGCCGGTCATACCGACGTGGTGCCGCCGGGCGCGGTCGAGGCCTGGCGCCACGGGCCCTTCGCGGGCTCCGTCGAGGACGGGCTGCTCTACGGGCGCGGCGCCGTCGACATGAAGGGCGGCATCGCCTGCATGCTGGCGAGCGCCCTCGATTTCGTGCGGCGCGACGGCCCGGATTTCGGCGGCTCCATCGGCTTCCTGATCACCGGCGACGAGGAGGGTCCGGCGATCAACGGGACCGTGAAGCTCCTCGACTGGGCCCGCGCCCGCGGCGAGCGCTTCGACCATTGCCTGCTCGGCGAGCCGACGAACCCGAGCCGCCTCGGGGAGATGATCAAGATCGGCCGCCGCGGCTCGCTCACCGGCAAGCTGACGGTGCACGGGCGCCAGGGCCACGTCGCCTACCCGCACCGGGCCGAGAACCCGATCCCCGGGATGCTGCGCCTCGCCTCCGCCCTCGCGACCGAGCCCCTCGACGGCGGCACGGCGCATTTCGACGCCTCGAACCTCGAATTCACCACGATCGACGTCGGCAACCCCGCCACCAACGTGATCCCGGCCGATGCCCGCGCGGTCTTCAACATCCGCTTCAACGAGGGCTGGAGCGCCGAGACCCTCGGGGCCGAGATCCGCCGCCGCCTCGAGCGGGCGGCCGGCAACGCCGTCCGCTTCAGCCTCGATCTCCAGCCCTCGAACGCGCCGGCCTTCCTGACCCGGCCGGACGCCTTCGTGGATCTCGTGGCGGAGGCGATCCGGGCCGAGACCGGCCTGACCCCGAAGCTCTCGACGACGGGGGGCACCTCGGATGCGCGCTTCATCAAGGACGCCTGTCCGGTGATCGAGTTCGGCCTCGTCGGCGAGACCATGCACCAGACCGACGAATGCGTCGCCGTCGCCGACCTGGAGCGGCTGACGGCGATCTACGGGCGCGTCCTCGACGCCTATTTCGCCGCGTAGTCGACGCCCACGAAGGTGAGGCCGCAGGCCGGCGCCATCGGGCCGCAGCGGGCCCGGTCGCGGCTGGCGAGGATGTCGGCGACCTCCGCGGCACTGAGGCGCCGGCAGCCCGCGAGCATCAGGGTGCCGACCATGCTGCGGACCTGATGGTGCAGGAACGAGCGGGCGCAGGTCGCGATCACGATCTCGTCCGTCAGCCCCATGGGCAGCCGCGCCACGTCGAGTTGCTCCAGGGTGCGCACCGGGCTGTTCGCCTGGCACTCGGCCGCCCGGAAGGCGGTGAAGTCGTGGTGCCCAAGGAGCCCCCGCGCGGCCTCGTGCATCAGGCCGGCATCGAGCGCCCAGGGCACGTGCCAGACCTGGGCGCGGGTGAGCGCGGCGGGGCTGCGGCGGTTCAGGATGCGGTAGCGGTAATGCCGGCGGATCGCGGAGTGGCGCGCGTCGAAGCCCTCGCCCACGATCTCAGCCGAGAGGATCGCCACCGGCAGCGGGCGCAGATGCGCGTTCACGGCATCCCGCACCGTGTCGGTGCGCCAGGCCTTGGCGAGGACCACATGGGCGACCTGATGCGTCGCGTGCACCCCCGCATCGGTGCGTCCGGCGCAGGTGAGGCGCGCGCTCTCGCCCGAGAAGCGCATCACCGCATCCTCGATCGCGCCCTGCACCGTCAGGTCCTCGGCCTGGCGCTGCCAGCCGCGGAACGGCGCGCCGTCGTACTCGATGACGAGCTTGTAGCGGGGCATCAGCGCGACGGGGTCACGGCAGGCGCGTACCCGGCTCGAGCCGGGCGCCGTGCAGGAAGTCCGGGCCCGTCGCGGTGCCGCCCTTGCCGGCGCGGCGCAGCGCGCAAAGCCGCACGGCGCCGACCCCGCAGGCGATGGTGGCGGCGGCGTCCAGCAGCGTGCCGGGCACGCCCCGGCCCTCCGCCGGCTCGGCCCGCAGCACCTTGACCCGCTCCGGCCCCTTGCCGAGGTCGGCCTCGAAGAAGGCGCCCGGCGCGGGCGAGAGGCCGTTGATGTGGCGCGCCACGATCGCGGCCGGGCGGCCCCAGTCGATCCGGGCTTCCGCGTTGGTGATCTTGTGGGCGTAAACGACGCCCTCCGCGGCCTGTGGCGTGAACCGGAGCTCGCCGGCCGCGAGCATGGCGAGGGCGCGGCTCATCAGGTCGGCGCCGAGGGGCATCAGCGCGTCGTGCAGGGCGCCGGCCGTCATGCCGGGCCCGATCGGCAGGCGCGCCTCCAGCGCCACCGGGCCGGTATCGAGGCCGGCTTCCATCCGCATCACGCCGACGCCGCTCTCGGCATCGCCCGCCATCACGGCCCGCTGGATCGGGGCGGCGCCGCGCCAGCGCGGCAGCAGCGAGCCGTGCAGGTTGAGGCAGCCGTGGCGCGGGATGTCGAGGATCGCCTGCGGCAGCAGCAGGCCGTAGGCGACCACGACCGCGATGTCGGCCCCGTGCCCGCGGAAGGTCTCGGCCGCGGCCTCGCCCTTGAGGCGCTCCGGCGTCAGCACCGGCACGCCGAGGCTGTCGGCGAGGGCGTGGACCGGCGAGGGCTTCAGGGCCAGGCCGCGCCCGGCGCGGGCCGGCGCGCGGGTGTAGACGGCGGCGAGCACGTGGCCGTCGGCGGCGATGCGCGCGAGGGTCGGCACCGCGAAGTCCGGGGTGCCCATGAAGACGATTCTCACTGGAACTCGATTCTCGCTGGCATCGTCCCGCCAGAATGTTTCTCAGCTCAGGCGGCCTCGCCGCGCTTGGCAGCCTTGACGAATTTCTTGTTCACCCGATCTCGCTTGAGCTTCGACAGGTGGTCGATGAACAGAACTCCGTCGAGATGGTCGATCTCGTGCTGAATACAGGTCGAGAGCAGACCGTCCGCGTCGATCTCGTGTGTTGCGCCCGTGAGATCCCGGTACCGGACCCGCACCCGGTCGGGGCGCTCCACCTCGGCGTAATATTCGGGAATCGAGAGACAGCCCTCGTCGTAGACGCGCTTCTCTTCGGAGGACCAGACGATTTCCGGATCCAGGAACACCCGCGGCTCGCGCGCATTTTCGTCTTTCGACGTATCGATGGTCACGACTCGGCGGGGAACACCGATCTGGATCGCCGCGAGCCCGACGCCGGGCGCGTCGTACATGGTCTCGAGCATGTCCGCGGCGAGCTTGCGGATCTCGTCCGTGATGGGACCGACCGGCTCCGAGATCAGGCGCAGGCGGGAATCGGGCAGGATGACGAGGGGACGAACGCTCATGACGCAATCGGCTCGGCGGGATCGGCCACGGGCGAACCCCGCGGGTGTCTGCAGATAGGATGCGCCACCGGAGCGGTCAAATGAGCCGCAAGGACTTGCCCGCGGCCGGCCTCGCGACGGATGGGAGGTGACCGGCGACGGGGGAGCGGCGCCGCGCGCCGGGACAGCCCACGGCCGACGGGAGGGCCCCGTACCCGGAAGTGTCCGACGAGGTGCTGGAGAGCTGGCGGTACATCGTCAACGCGGTGGCGGTCCGGCTCAAGGTCCCGGTCGGGCTGATCATGCGGCGGCCGGGCCCCGAGATCGAGGTCTGCGTCGTGAACGACGACCCCCGCAATCAGCACGCGGTCGGCTGGCGCAGCCTGCTCGAAGGCTCGGGCCTGTCTTGCGAGGCGGTCCTGCGCGAGGGCCGGGCGCTGCGCGTGCCGAACGCGCGGGCGGACGCGCTCCCCTGGGACACGAATCCCTGCCTCCTGGAGCACGGGCTCCTGACCGATCTCGGCTACCCGATCCGCTGGCCGGACGGCACCCTGTTCGGAACCCTCTGCGTCCTCGACGCGCGCGAGAAGACCTACAGCCGCCAGGACCGCGACGTGATGGGCCTGATGCGCGACCTGATCGAGAGCAACCTGCGCACGCTCTGCGCCGCCTGAATCAGAACGCGGTGCGGCTGCGGATGGCGGCCGAGAGGGTGCCCTCGTCGAGGTAGTCGAGCTCGCCGCCGACCGGTACGCCGTGGGCGAGCTTCGTCACCGTCAGGCCGAGATGCCCGAGGGATTCGGTGACGTAATGGGCAGTGGTCTGGCCGTCGACGGTGGCGTTCAGTGCCAGGATGATCTCTGTCACGGCCGGGTTGCTCGCCCGCTCGACCAGGGAGGCGAGGTTGAGGTGCTCGGGCCGCACCCCGTCGAGGGGCGAGAGCACGCCGCCGAGCACGTGGTAGCGGGCCTGCACGGCGCCCGAGCGCTCCAGGGCCCAGAGGTCGGAGACGTCCTCCACCACCACGAGGGTGGTGGGATCGCGGGCGGCGTCGCGGCAGATCGTGCAGGGGTCGCTGGTGTCGACGTTGCCGCAATCCCGGCAGACCACGATGCGCTCGGCCGCGACCCGCATGGCATCGGCCAGGGGCCCGAGCAGGGTGTCGCGCTTCTTGATCAGCTGCAGGGCCGCCCGCCGGGCGGAGCGCGGACCGAGGCCCGGCATGCGGGCGAGGAGCTGGATCAGGCGCTCGATCTCGGGACCGGCGACGGCTTGGGGCATCGGGTGTCCGTCTCAAACAGGGGCGACGCGCGTCGCGAACAAGGCGGCATCTCGCGGGGCGCGGAGGGCGGGGCGGCGCCGGGAGGCCGGCCCGGCTGCACCCCATATGGGTCTTTGCGATTGCACCCGCACGCGCGTGCGCGCAAGGGCCGCTCCCCGCCCGGCGCGCGCCGATCGGTCGGCGACCGGACCGAGGGCCGGCCGGGCCCTGACAAAGCCGCGTCCCAGTCTCGACATCAGCCGTAAGTCCGATTGACCGCAAAGGTTCGCCGTTTAACCAGTTGGTGCAACGAGAAGCGGTGAACCAGCGTGCGGCGCTCCTGAACGACTGCACGGACGCATCTCGACGGTCCCGGCGTCCGCGATGGCCCGGGAGAGGGACATGGCGCGATCAGGGGCCGGGAGCAACGCTCGTGAGTAACATCGGACAGTACAATGCAGGCCACGGCGCGGACGCGATCGGCCTGCGAAACCTGAAGGCCGTTCACTGGAACCTCGAGGCCCCGCGTCTCTACGAGGAATCCCTCGCCCGCCGGGAGGGCCGGCTCGCCCGCGGCGGCGCCCTCGTGGCCACCACCGGCAGCCATACGGGCCGCTCGCCGAAGGACAAGTTCGTGGTGCGCGACGCCGCCACCGAGAACGAGATCTGGTGGGAGAACAACGGCGCCATCACGCCGGACCAGTTCGACACCCTGCTGTCGGACTTCCTCGCCCACGCGGAGGGCAAGGAGCTGTTCGCCCAGGACCTCTACGGCGGCGCCGATCCGGGCCACCGGGTCAGGGCGCGGGTCTTCACCGAGTTCGCCTGGCACTCGCTCTTCATTCGCAACCTGCTGATCCGGCCCGAGCGCGACGACCTCGCCGCCTACGTCCCCGACCTGACCCTCATCGACCTGCCGAGCTTCCAGGCCGATCCCGCCCGGCACGGCTGCCGCTCGAAGACCGTGATCGCGGTCGACTTCGCCCGCCGGATCGTGCTGATCGGCGGCTCGGCCTACGCGGGCGAGATGAAGAAGTCGGTCTTCACCTACCTGAACTTCACCCTGCCGAAGGCCGGCGTGATGCCGATGCACTGCTCGGCGAACGCCGCGCTCGACGCCGAGGGCGGCTCGGCGCTGTTCTTCGGCCTGTCGGGCACCGGCAAGACCACCCTCTCGAACGATTCCTCGCGCATGCTGCTCGGCGACGACGAGCACGGCTGGAGCCCGGACGGGATCTTCAACTTCGAGGGCGGCTGCTACGCCAAGACCATTCGGCTCTCGCGCAACGCCGAGCCTGAGATCTACGCCACGACCGAGCGCTTCGGCACGGTGATGGAGAACGTGGTGATCGACCCCGAGACCCGGGTGCCGGATTTCGACGACGCCTCGCTCACCGAGAACACCCGCTGCGCCTATCCGCTCGACTTCATCGCGAATGCGAGCGCCACGGGCCGCGCCGGGCACCCGAGGAACATCGTCATGCTCACCTGCGACGCCTTCGGGGTGATGCCGCCGATCGCCAAGCTCTCGGGCGCCGAGGCGATGTACCACTTCCTCTCGGGCTACACCGCGAAGGTGGCGGGCACGGAGCGCGGCCTCACGGGGCCGGAGGCGACCTTCTCGACCTGCTTCGGCGCCCCCTTCATGCCGCGCCACCCGAGCGTCTACGGCAACCTGCTGCGCGACCTCATCGCCGAGCATCAGGTCGATTGCTGGCTCGTCAACACCGGCTGGACCGGGGGCGGGGTCGGCACCGGCCGGCGCATGCCGATCCGGGTGACGCGGCGCCTCCTCGCCGCCGCCCTCGACGGCTCGCTGTCGCAGGCCGAGTTCCGGCGCGACCCCTATTTCGGCTTCGCGGTCCCCACCGCGGTGCCGGGGGTCGAGCAGCACGTGCTGGAGCCGGTCAAGACCTGGAACAACAAGGCCGCCTTCGCCGAGACCGCGACGAAGCTCGTCGCGATGTTCAAGGAGAACTTCAAGCGCTTCGAGGCGCATGTCGACGCCGAGGTGAAGGCCGCCGAGCCGACCACCCAGGCCATCGCGGCGTAAGCTCCGGGCCGTCGGCCTATCGGGGGAGGGCGGAGCCGCGGGCTTCGCCCTCTTTCTCCGTCATGCCGGCGCATCCCGGAGCGGCCCGCTGGGCCGAGGAGGTTCGCGCCGCCTCAGCCGCGCTCGTGCTTGTCCGCGCTCAGCACCGCGCGGATCTTCCAGGCCAGCTGCTCCAGCGTGTAGGGCTTGCCGAGGAGTTGCACGTCGGCATCCACGACGCCGTTATGCACGATGGCGTTGCGCGTGTAGCCCGTGGTGTAGAGCACCGGCAGGCCGGGCCGGCTGCGGCGCACCGCGTCGGCGAGCGCCTTGCCGCTCATCTCCGGCATCACGACGTCCGTGAACAGCAGCGCGATGTCGCCGTGCTGTTCCAGGAGGCGCAGGGCCTGCGTCGCGCCGTTCGCGTGGATCACGGTGTAGCGCAGGTCGCGCAGGGCCTCGACCGCCATGCGGCGGACGTCGTCCTCGTCCTCGACCACGAGGATGACCTCGCGGGGGTCGCCCTCCGGGATGTCCCTGGGAATGCGGCGCTCCGGCAGGACCGGCTTCTCGCCGACGAGGCGCGGCAGGTAGATCTTCACCGTCGTGCCGTGGCCGGGCTCGGAATAGATCTTCACGTGCCCGTCCGACTGCTTCACGAAGCCGTAGACCTGGCTGAGGCCGAGCCCCGTGCCCTGGCCGACCCGCTTCGTGGTGAAGAACGGATCGAAGGCCCGCTCGACCACGGACGGAGCCATGCCGCTGCCCGTATCGGTGACGGCGATCATCACGTATTGGCCGGGAGGCACCCCGAGATGGGCCGCCGCGTAGGCGTCGTCGAGATGCGCGTTGCTGGTCTCGATGGTGAGGCGCCCCCCGTTCGGCATCGCGTCCCGGGCGTTGACCGCGAGGTTGAGGAGGCCGCTCTCGAGCTGGTTGGCGTCGGCCCGGGTCGGCCAGAGCCCGCCGGCCAGGACGGTCTCCATCTGGACGGTCTCGCCGAGCGTCCGCCGCAGCAATTCGGACATGCCCGAGACCAGGCGGTTGCCGTCGACGGCCTCCGGGGTGAGGGGTTGCTTGCGCGCGAAGGCGAGGAGGCGGTGCGTCAGCGTCGCGGCGCGCTCGGCCCCCGTCAGGGCGTGCTCGATGTAGTGGCCGACCCGCGTCTCGCCGCGCTCGAGCCGGCGCTTCAGCAGGTTCAGGTTGCCGAGGATGATCGCCAGCATGTTGTTGAAGTCGTGCGCGAGCCCGCCGGTGAGCTGGCCGATCGCCTCCATCTTCTGGGATTGGCGCAGCTGCTCTTCGAGGGCGTCCCGGCTCGCGATCGTGGCCGTGAGGGCGTCGTGGCTCGCCGTCAGGGCCGCGTGGGCGGCGAGGAGCCGCCCGGTGCGGTTGCGGGCGTCGATGATCGCGTAGGCCGCCAGCCCGAGCGCCAGCAGCACCGCGACCGCGATCATGATCTGCAGCAGGCGGGCGGTCCCTGCGGCGCGCTGCAGGCGGATCTCGAGGAGGCGCGCGGTCTCGGTCTGGAGCCGGTCGACGAGATCGCGCACCCGGTCCATCAGGGCCTTGCCGTGCCCCGACCGAATCAGGTCCCGGCTCGCCGCCTCCTGGCCGGCCTGCCGGAGCGCGACGGTGCGGCCGAGCTCGGCGATCTTCCCGGTCGCGGCGGCGCGCAGCTCGGCCACGAGGCCGGTGACGCGCGGGTCGGTCGCCATCGCGGCCTCGACCCGCGCGAGGCTGGATTCGAGGCGCGCGGCCGCCTCGCCGTATGGATTGAGGTAGGCGTCGTCGCCGGTCAGCAGGTAGCCGCGCTGCCCGGTCTCGGCATCCTGGAGGGTGGAGAACAGGGTCGCGGTGGCGTTGCGCAGGTCGAAGCTGCGCAGGGTCTCGGCGGCGCTCACGCGCTGCATCGTCAGGACGGCCGCGCCGCCAACCACGACCGCGAGGAGCAGCAGGAAGCCGACGACCAGGGGCGCGAGGCTGCGCAGATCCAGCGCCGCGGGGGGCGGGCCGGAAACCGCCGGTGCGGAGGGTGCGTCGGTCGAGCGGGCCATGACCCTACCTTGAGGTCAGCTTAGCTCTACCGGTTCGTCCACGCCCACACAATCGTGGCGGGTATACCGCGCAGCGTTGCCCGGACGGGCCCCCTAGAAGGGGAGCTTCATCCCGGGGGGCAGGGGCAGGCCCTTGGTCAGCTCGGCCATGCGCTCCTGCGCCGTCTGCTCGGCCTTCAGCCGCGCATCGTTGACGGCGGCGACGACGAGGTCCTCGAGGATCTCGCGCTCGTCGGCGACCATCAGACCCGGGTCGATCGTGACGCCCTTGACCAGGCCCTTGGCCGTCATCGTCACCCGCACGGCCCCGCCGCCGGAGGCGCCGGAGACCTCGACGCCGTCGAGTTCGCTCTGCAGGTTGGCCATCTTCTCCTGCATGGCCTGAGCCTGCTTCATGATGCCCATGAGGTCGCGCATGCGGATCGGTCCCGGCTGGTGTGGTGGATGCTCGAAGGCCTGATCTAGGGATTCGAGGCCCGCGGCGCTACGGCTCGTCGTCCTCGCCGGCCTCGAGGGGGACGGCGTCGGCCTCGCCGAGGATCCCGGCGCCAGCACCTTCGGCGCCCTCGGGGGCCTTGTCGCGCACGTCGATGATCTGGGCCCCGGGGAAGCGCGACAGGACCTCCCGCACCAGCGGATGCGCGGCGGCGTTCTGGTGGCGGCTCTCGGTGACGGCGCGGGCGCGCGTCTCGAGGGTCGGCGCGCCGTCCTCCTTCGAGAGGGCGACGATCCAGCGGCGGCCGGTCCAGGCGTCGAGGGCGCGGGCGAGGTCGTTGGCGATGCTCTGGCGACCGCCCTCGGCGAGCCGGAACTCGATGCGGCCCTCCTCGAAGCGTACGAGGTGGACGTCGCGCTCCAGCGCGGTCTTCAGGCCGATGTCGCGCCGCGCGTCGGCGAGCGCCACGACATCCTCGAAGCGCCCCAGGCGGGGGCCGGCGGGCTCCGGAACGGCGCGCGCGGGCGCCGCCTGGGGCGCGGGCGCCGCCTGGAGTGCGGGCACGGCCTGAACGACGGGCGGCGCGGCCTCGGCGGCGGGCGCGGGCCGCGCCAGGGCGGCGGTGCCGCCCGCGATCGAGAGGCTCGGGCGGGGCGGCGCCTCGGGCGCCGGCGCCGGGATCGCCTGGACCGGCGGGAGGGGCCGTTGCGGCGCGGCCGGAAGCGCCGGGCTGCCGCCGGTCAGCGCCTCCGCCCTCATCTGGCGCAGGGCCTCGTCGGGGGTCGGCAGGTCGGCCGCGTAGGCGAGGCGCACCAGCACCATCTCGGCGGCGGCGAGGGCGCGGGTGGCCGCCTGCACCTCGGGGATCGCCTTGATCAGGATCTGCCAGGCGCGCGAGAGCACCCGGACCGAGAGCCTCGCGGCGAATTCCGCGCCGCGGCGGCGCTCGACCTCGCTGAGGGTCGGGTCGGCGGCGGCGGCCTCGGGCACCAGCTTCAGGCGGGTGACGAGGTGGGTGAAGCCCGCGAGGTCCGCGATCACCACGGAGGGGTCGGCGCCGGCCTCGTACTGGGCGCGCAGCTCCCCGAAGGCCGCCGGGACGTCGCCGCGCATCACCGCCTCGAACAGGTCGACGATGCGCCCGCGGTCGGCGAGGCCGAGCATGTCGCGCACGCTCCGGGCGGTGACGGCGCCGGCCCCGTGGGCGATGGCCTGGTCGAGGAGGGAGAGCGCGTCGCGCACCGAGCCCTCGGCCGCCCGGGTGATCGCCGCGAGGGCCTCCTCCTCGGCGGTGACGCCCTCGCCGGCGCAGATGCGGGCGAGGTGGGCAGAGAGCGTCTCCGCCTCGACGCGGCGCAGGTCGAAGCGCTGGCAGCGCGACAGGATCGTCACCGGGACCTTGCGGATCTCGGTGGTGGCGAACACGAACTTGGCGTGGGGCGGCGGCTCCTCAAGGGTCTTCAGGAAGGCGTTGAAGGCCTTCTCGGAGAGCATGTGGACCTCGTCCACGATGTAGACCTTGTAGCGGGCCGAGACCGGGCTGTAGCGGATGCCGTCGATGATGCCCCGGACGTCGTCGATGCCCGTATGCGAGGCGGCGTCCATCTCCAGCACGTCCATGTGCCGCGATTCCATGATCGCCTGGCAGTGGAGGCCGAGCTCCGGCATCGCGATGGTGGGGCCGGTATCGGGCGCGCCGGCGCGGGCGTAGTTGAGGCCGCGGGCGAGGATGCGGGCGGTGGTGGTCTTGCCGACGCCGCGCACGCCGGTGAGCATCCAGGCCTGCGGGATGCGGTTCGCCGCGAAGGCGTTGGCCAGGGTGCGCACCATGGCGCCCTGGCCGATCAGGTCGTCGAAATCCTTGGGGCGGTACTTCCGGGCCAGGACGCGATAGGGCGTCGCCGCGGCCGCCGGGGCGGGGAACCCGGGCAGGCCCGGCTCGTCGTCATGCGTGCCGGGAGTCGCGTCCATGCGTCTTGGGAGAGGTCTGGGATGGGGTCCCGGTCCGCTCGGGCGGGCCGCGCCCGCGGGAGCGGTGGGAACGGGTGGGAGGCTGACAAAGACCCGCTCGGTCTCGTTAGGGCTGCTTCCTTCCGGACCTGACCCGGTTGGCGAGTGAAACGTCCCTCACCAACCTCCCGCCGCCTATATGGCCGGGCGCCGCCCCGAACGCAAGCCGCTCCCGGACCCGCCGGCGCTACTCGGCCTCGCGCTTGACGATGGCGAGAGATTTCGGATCGAGCTTCAGGTCGAACTGCTTGCCGCTGGCGTCGATCGCGTCGTCGACCTCGATCATGCCGTCGTCGAGCTCGATCTTCTTCCACCTGGTGAAGCCTTCCTGCTTCAGCAGGGCCTCGACCTTGGTCTGCTGCTCGGCCGGGAGCTTCTCGTCGGCGAGGGCGGTCCCGGCAAGGCCGATGCCGGCAATGCTGGCCGCGAGGGCGACGCCGAGGGCGGCGGTGGAGAGGCGCATGGCGGTGTCCTTCCTCATTGGTGTTGGCCGCCGTTGAACCGTCGAGCCAGGGGCTGGTTCCGTGGTTGTGTCCGCAACGATCGGCGCCTACGCTTTCGGCCTCGCCCGAGGATCCCCCGCATGGTCACCCGCGTCGCCACCGTCGCCTTCGAGGGAATCGAGGCGCGCGCCGTCGACGTGCAGGTGCAGATCATCCCGGGCTCGGTGCAGTTCGGCGTGGTCGGCCTGCCCGACAAGGCGGTGGCGGAATCGCGCGAGCGCGTGCGCGGCGCGCTCATCGCCTCGGGGCTGGCACTCCCGGCCAAGCGCATCACCGTCAACCTCGCCCCCGCCGACCTGCCGAAGGAGGGCTCGCACTACGACCTGCCGATCGCCCTCGGGGTGATGGCGGCGATCGGCGCGCTCCCGGCGGACGCGCTCGCGGGCTACTGCGTCCTCGGGGAACTCGCCCTCGACGGCTCGATCACGGCGGTGAACGGCGTCCTGCCCGCCGCGATGGCCGCCCATGCCCGCGGCCTCGGGCTGATCTGCCCGGCCGCGACCGGCCCCGAGGCCGCCTGGGCGGGGGGCGACATGGACGTGCTCGCGCCGCGCTCGCTGATCCAGCTCGCCAACCACTTCAAGGGCAGCCAGGTGATGGCGCGCCCCGTCCCGGCCATCGCCGCGCCCGCCGGGCCGATGCCGGACCTCGCCGACATCAAGGGGCAGGAGGGGGCCAAGCGCGCCCTCGAGATCGCGGCGGCCGGCGGCCACAACCTCTTGATGAGCGGGCCGCCCGGGGCCGGCAAGTCGATGCTCGCCGCGCGCCTGCCCTCGATCCTGCCGCCGCTCTCTCCGCGCGAGCTCCTCGACGTCTCGATGATCCAGTCGGTGGCGGGCGCGCTCAAGGACGGGGCGCTGTCGAACCGCCGCCCCTTCCGCCAGCCGCACCACTCGGCCTCGATGGCGGCGCTGGTCGGCGGCGGCGTCAACGCCCGGCCCGGGGAGGTTTCCCTGGCGCACGGGGGCGTGCTGTTCCTCGACGAGCTGCCGGAGTTCAACCCGCAGACCCTCGATTCCCTGCGCCAGCCGATGGAGACCGGCTCGGTGATGATCGCGCGGGCGAATCACCGGGTCACCTACCCGGCGCGCTTCCAGCTCGTCGCCGCGATGAACCCGTGCCGCTGCGGCCAGGCCCTGGAGCCGGGCTACGCCTGCCGGCGGGGCCCGAACGAGCGCTGCATGGCCCAGTACGGCGCCCGCATCTCCGGGCCGCTCCTCGACCGGATCGACCTGCGCATCGAGGTCGCGGCGGTCACGGCGGCCGACCTGATCCTGCCGCCGCCCTCGGAGGGCTCGGCGCAGGCCGCGCTCCGCGTCGGCGTCGCCCGCGCGTTGCAGACGGCGCGCTACACCGCCCGCGGCCTGCCCGACGCCACCACCAACGCGACCTGCCCGGCCCCGGTGATCGAGGCCGTGGCCGCCCCGGATGCCGAGGGCGCCGCGCTGATCCGGCAGGCCGCCGAGAGCATGCGGCTGTCGGCCCGGGGCTTCCACCGGACTCTGCGGGTCGCCCGGACCCTGGCCGACCTCGACGGCGAGGCGGAGGTCCGGCGCATCCATCTCGCCGAGGCCCTGTCCTACCGGGCCCGCGGCGAGAGGGCCGCCGCCGCGGCCTGAGGGCGCGCGGGCCGCAAGGCCCTAGGCGTCGAGTTCCGGATAGCGGCGGAAGATGCCCTGCTGGTTGAAGGGGATCCGGCGCGGGCTCGCGAGGTAGGCGGCGAGGCGGGGACGCTCGGGAATGGCCCCGTGCAGGGAAGCGACCTTCGGGCTCGCGGCGAGCGCGGCCGCGGCGGCCTTCGGGAAGGCGTAGAGGAGGCCGTCCACGAGCTGGAACAGGGAGAGGTCGGCGTAGGTCACGCGGTCGCCCACGAGGTGCCGGCCGTCGTTCCGGTCGAGGATGTGCTCGAACCACGCCAGGAATTCGGGGATGCGGTCGCGGCGGAAGGCCTGCGCGCGGCGCGCGGCCTCCGGCTTCTGCTCCTCGTAGGCGAGGCTCACGGCGATGGGGTGGTGGGTGTCGTGCGCCTCCGCCACCACGTCCGCGATCGTGAGCTGGATCTGGTGCGTCCAGATCCGGTCGGCCTCCGCGTCGCCGACGAGGCCCAGGCGCGGTCCGAGATAGAGCAGGATCGCGGCCGTCTGGCCGACCAGGGTGTCGCCGTCCCGCAGGACCGGGGGCGCGAAGGCGGGGCGAGGGATCGACGGATCCTCGAGGAAGCGCGTCAGCGCGCCGATCCCCTGGCCGTCGGCCTCGGACCCGCGCGCGACGTCGACGTAGTCGGCGCCCGCATCCTCGAGGGCGAGGCGCACGAACTCGCCGCGTCCCTGCAGCATCGGCCAGTAATGGAGTTCATAGGCCATCGCGCGCTCCCGTCCCTCTCGGGGGTCAAGAGCGAAGCGGCCGCGATGGTTGCGGGGCCTATTGCTCGGCGGGGGCTTCGTCGGAGACCTTCTCGGGCGCCGGCTCGGCGCTCGCCACCGCCTTGCGCTCCAGGAGCGGCTGCAGGCGGGCGGAGAGCTCGCGGTCGAGATGCTTGGCGTAGGCGCCCTTGAAGTAGCGCGTGCCCATTCCGGGACCGTGGATGCGGTCGTAGGCCTGCACCATCGCGTCCACCTCGGGGCGGCAGAGGAAGCCGATGACCCCGGCGGCCTCGTACCAGCGGCCGGCGCGGGCATGATTCATGGCGGCGGGGTTCGCCATCACGGTGTCGGCGAAGCAGTCGGTCGCAGCCTGCTGCAGGGGCGTCAGGACGGTGCCCGCCGCCGGCTGGGCCGGGCCGCCGGGGCGCGCCTCGGCGGTGGAGGCGAGGGCGGCGGCAAGGATGCCGAGAAACAGGGCCTTCATCGGGGAAGCCTCGAACGGAACCGGACGAGGTCAAGTATTTCCCGAAGATTGCGACTGGAACAGGGCTTACCCCGGCCAAAACCGGGGCATCGGCGCTTTGTCCGGCCCTGTCGCCGGCCGGGCACAGGTGGCGACGTGCCGGCGCCGGGCTCGAGCCGCCGCTTGACCGCCGCGCGCTCCGCCGCGGCCGGGGGAGCCCGGACCCGGCCGCCTAGCCCCTGCGCTCGGCGTTCCACTGGCCGCGGCAGCTGATGCCGCCATTCGTCGTCCAGGTGCCGTTGCCGTAGCCCTGCCGGCCGAGGCGGCCGACCACGTTCGCGCTGTCGGAGCCCCGCGCGATGGTGGCGCGCACGGCGCCGTTCGTGGCGACGCGGCCCGTGATGGTGAAGTCGGAGCCCGGATAGCGGGCCTCGCCCTTCTGGATCAGGACCCCGTAGCGGTAGGCCCGGTCGCAGGGGCCGTCGGTGGTGATGACCTCGATGCTCCAGGTGCCGTCGTAGCTGTTCGGCACCTGGACCTTCCTGCGGGCAGCCTCGGCGGGATCGAGGCCGGAGGCCGCGAGGGTGAGGGTGGCCGCGGCCAGGATCGCTGCTCTCATGATATCCCGCATCTCGAAGCTTGGTCGTGCCGGAAACTCCTGAGCTTCCGATCGGTTGCCCCCGGGGGGCCGGGGCAGGGTCGCGCGGGCGGTCCCCGGCGGGCGGTCCCCGGCGGGCGGTCCCCGGCGAGCGGTCCCCGGCGAGCGATCCCCGGCGAGCGATCCCCGGACGGCCTCGCCTCGGGCCTTGCCCGTCGTCCTCAGGCCTTGCCCGTCGTCCTCAGGCCTTGCCCGTCGTCCTCAGACCTTGGCGGCGCGGATGAGGGCGTCCCGCAGCAGGGCCAGAAGATCGCACCCGGCGTGCAGGAAGCCGTGGACGCCCGCGGCCTTGAGGGGCTCGGCGAGGTCGGTCGGCTTGCCCGCGAGGTAGATCGTGCCGGCGCCGGCTCCTGCGAGCGCCTCGGCGGCGGCGACCGCCTGGGCCTCGTAGATCGCGTCGGACGAGCAGAGGCAGGCGAGGGCGGCGCCGGAGGCCGCGAAGGCCTCGGCCAGCGCCTTCGGGTCGGCGAAGCCGTCGTTTCCCGGCGCCTCGATGCCGCCCGCCGCGAACGCGTTCGCCGCGAAGGCGGCCCGCGCGTTGAAGGCCGGCACCGGCCCGAGATTGGCGAGGAACACGCCCGGGCGCCGGCCGGTGCGGGCCAGATGCGCGTCGGAGGCGTCGCGCAGTTCCTCGAACGGCTCGGCGAGGCGCTGGCTCGGCAGCGCGTCGCTCGCCACCGCGTTGCCGGCGCCGAAGCCGGAGAGCGGCGTCGCGGCGAGCGGCGCCAGGTCGAGGACGGTGACGGGCTTCTCGGCCAGGAAGGGAAACTCGGTGGCGCCCGTGAGGGCTTCGCGCCGGGTCGCGACGTTGCGGGCGCGGGTGGCGCGCATGTCCTCGATGCGCCGCTGCAGCTTGCCGAGACTGAGGCTCGCCACGATGCCGCCCTCGCGCTCGATGACCTGGAAGGCCTCCCAGGCGGCCTGGGTCAGTTCCGCGGTCAGGCTCTCGAAGCCGCCCGCACCCGCGGCCGGGTCCGCCACCTTGGCGAGGCTCGATTCCTCGATCAGCACGATCTGGCTGTTGCGGGCGACGCGCCGCGCGAAGGCGTCGGGCAGGCCGAGGGCCTGGGTGTAGGGCAGGGCGACCACCGAATCGGCGCCCCCGAGGCCGGCCGAGCCCGCCGCCATCGTGGCGCGCAGGATGTTCACGAAGGGATCGCGGCGGGTCATGGTCCGCCACGCGGTCTCGGCATGGAGCCGGAGCGGCTTCGGGTCGAGGCCGCAGGCCGCCTCGACCCGGGCCCAGAGCCGGCGCATGGCGCGGAACTTCGCGATGGTCAGGAACTCGTCGGAATCGGCGACGAGCAGGATGCCGATGGCGTCGCGCGCCCGGGCGAGGTCGTGCCCGCCGGCCTCGAGGGCGCGCAGATACGCGACCGCGGTGGCGAGGACGGCGGCGAGTTCCGCCGCCTCGCTGGCGCCGGCCCCGTGATAGGGCCGCCCGTCCGCCAGAAGGGCCCGGCCCGCGAAGCCGGCGGCGTCGAACTCCGACAGGGTCGCGGAGAGCTTCGGGGTGATCTCGCCCCAGACCGCGCCGAGGCTCCCGGTCGCCGCGAGCGTGCCGACCGGGTCGATGCCGAGGTCGATGTCGAGGTCGGCGAAGCTGTCGCCGCGGCGCTCGACCAGGGCCTTGAGCAGGGCGGCGGCCTCGAGGCCCTGCCCGCCGGCATCGAGGCGCAGGGCGATCAGGGGCAGCATCACGCCCGCGAGGGTCGCGTCGAGCGCCTCGACGGTCCTGGCCGTGAGCCCGTAGCCGCGGGACGCCGGGGCCCCGGCGAAGACCAGGGCGAGGGCGTCCGCGCCGCCCTCGAGGTCGGCCAGCGCGAGGGCGTTGGCGGCGGCGGCCTCCGGATGGTCGACGCGCTGGGCGATGCGCCAGGGGCCGGGGGCGCGCATCGGCTGCGCCACGGGCTCGGCCGCCTCGTAGAGCGGCTCGATCCGGATGCCGTCCGCGGTCCTGGAGACGAGGCGCTTCTCGAAATCGGCGCCCTTCAGGACGCCGTCGACGAGGCCGAGCCAGCGCTCGCGCGTGGCGGGCTCGAAGAGGTCGGCGAGCGGTCTGTCTTCCATCGTGCGGGCCTTCGTTCGGGCAGTCCTCGGGCGATGCCCCGGGAGCGGCCCCGGGCGGCCTGCCCATCTCGGCGGAAGCCCTGGCACGACGCCGCAGGCGAGGCAATCGCCATGAGGGCGGAGAGGCCCGCCCGGGTCCACGGCCGATCCGCCGAGGACGATCAGCCGAAGATGATCAGCCGAAGATGATCAAACCTGCAAAGCCCAGGGACCCGACGATGATGCGCCACCACGCGAACAGCCAGAAGCCGTGGCGGGAGACGTAGTCGAGCACGGTCCGCACCACGATCAGCGCCGAGATGAACGCCACCACGAAGCCGATCACGATCAGGCCGAGATCGTCCGAGGTGAGGTTCTTGTAATTGTCGAGGAGGTCCTTGGCGAAGGCGCCCGCCATGGTGGGCATCGCGAGGTAGAAGGAGAACTCGGTGGCCGAGCGCTTGTCGGCGCCCATCAGCATCGCGCCCACGATGGTCGCCCCCGAGCGCGAGACGCCGGGGATCATGGCGAGGCACTGGAAGATGCCGATCTTGAGGTCCATCGGCAGGGTGAAGTCGTAGACGTCGGTCTTGCGCACCTCGAGCTCGGTGTCGTCGAGGACGAGGAGCACGAGGCCGCCGGCCACGAGCGTCGCGCACACGATCCAGGGGTTGAACAGGTAGGCCTTGATCACCTTCGAGAAGAGGCCGCCGATGATCGCGGCGGGCAGGAAGGCGATCAGGATGCCGAGGACGAAGCGGCGGGCCTTGGGGTCGCTCGGCAGCGCGAAGGCGATGCCGAACAGGCGCCGGAAATAGACCGCCAGGATCGCCAGGATGGCGCCGAGCTGGATCAGGACCTCGAAGGTGTTGTTCGGCGAGTGGAAGCCGATGAAGTGGCCGACGAGGAGCTGGTGGCCCGTGGAGGAGACCGGGATGAACTCGGTGGCGCCCTCGACCACGGCGAGGACGACCGCCTTCGCGATGCTCATCGCATCCATCATGGAGCCTGCCTCGACACGTGGGTGACGCCAACCGGGGCGGCCGGGGGCGCGGAGGGACGACACGGCGCGGATGCGCACGCGGCGGCAGGGTTCGCCGATCACGGTTGACGGGCGGTTACCGACACGCGCCCAGCGTGTTAATGAGGCGGCAACGATCGAGCAATAACTGTAATCCCGCGCTCGGTCCCGCAGGGGGCTCTCGCAAGGCGCGACCCGCCGCTTGATCCTCCCGCCCGCTCACGGCCTCGATGGCGACGCTTCACCACTCACCCTTCTGCCCGCAATCCCGCTTCATCCGCCTCGTGCTCGCCGAGATGGGCATGGAACCGATCCTCGTGGAGGAACGGGCCTGGGAGCGGCGCGACGCGTTCCTGCTGCTCAACCCGGCCGGCGTCACGCCGGTCCTCGTCGAGCAGAGCGGGCTCGCGGTGCCGGGCGCCGGCATCATCGCGGAATATCTCGACGAGACCCGCGGCCTCGGCCTCAGCGGCCGCCGCCTGCTGCCCGACATCACCGCGGACCGGGTCGAGGTGCGCCGCCTCCTCGACTGGTTCCTGGTGAAGTTCGACGCCGAGGTGACGGGCTACCTCGTCACCGAGAAGATCAACAAGCGGTTCATGAATAGTTCCGACGGCGGCGGCCCCCCGGACATGAACGCGATCCGGGCCGCGCGCATCAACGTGCGCTACCATCTCAAATATATCGGCTACCTGATGGCCCGCCGCCGCTGGATCGCGGGCGACCATCTGACCTATGCGGATCTCGCCGCCGCCGCCCATCTCAGCTGCGTGGATTATCTCGGCGACGTGCCCTGGGAGGAGGACGAGATCGCGCGCGACTGGTATGCGCGGGTGAAGTCGCGCCCGTCCTTCCGGGCGCTCCTGGCGGACCGGGTGCCGGGCATGGCGCCGGCCGAGCATTACGCGGATCTGGATTTCTGAAACGCACGATCTACCAAGGGCTTGAGCTGCGCAGCCTGGTCGAGGCCCGGGCGCGCCGCCTCGGCTTCGACGCCCTCCGGGTGACCCGTCCCGAGGCCGTCCCGAGCCTGCCGAACCGCCTCTCGGCCTGGCTCGCGGCGGGCGCGCAGGGCGAGATGGCCTGGATGGGCGAGCGCGCGGACCAGCGCGCCGACCCGAAGACCCTCTGGCCCGAGGTCCGCAGCGTGATCATGCTCGGCATGAATTACGGGCCGGAGGCCAACCCCCTCGCACTCCTCGCCGAACGCCGGCGCGGCGTCATCGCGGCCTACGCCCAGCGCCGCGACTACCACGAGGTCATCAAGGGCAAGCTGAAGGAGCTCGGCGGCTACCTCTCCGCCAAGGGCGACGTGCGCGTGAAGGTGTTCGTCGACACCGCCCCGGTGATGGAGAAGCCGCTCGCCGAGGCGGCCGGCCTCGGCTGGCAGGGCAAGCACACCGTCCTGATCTCCCGCACGCTGGGGAACTGGCTCCTGCTCGGGGCGATCTACACCTCGGCCGACCTCCAGCCCGATCGTCCCGAGGCGGATCATTGCGGCTCCTGCCGCCGCTGCCTCGACATCTGCCCGACGGACGCCTTCCCGGCGCCCTACCAGCTCGATGCGCGCCGCTGCATCTCCTACCTGACGATCGAGCATGCGGGGCCGATTCCGCCGGAGTTCCGGGAGCCGATGGGCAACCGCATCTTCGGCTGCGACGATTGCCTCGCGGTCTGTCCGTGGAACAAGTTCGCCGAGACCGCCCGCGAAGCCCGGCTCGCCGCCCGCGCTGATCTCGCGGCGCCGCCGCTCGCGGACCTCGCCCGCCTCGACGACGAGGGCTTTCGCGCGCGCTTTGCCGGAACGCCGGTCAAGCGCACCGGCCGCGACCGATTCGTGCGCAACGTCATGATCGCGATCGGCAACTCGGCCGATCCCGGCCTCGCGCCGGAGGCGGAGCGCGGCCTCGGCGATGCGAGCCCGACCGTGCGCGCCATGGCGGTCTGGGCCTGCGGCCGCCTTTCGGGGCCTGCGGCCTGCCGGGACCTTTTCAAGCGCTACGGGCTGGGCGAAACGGAAGCGCAGGTGCTGGCCGAGTGGGACGCCGTGCTCGGCGCGGGCCGCACCGGCCGAGCGGAGACAGGACGCCCATGAACCTTTTCGTCTTCGGCCTCGGCTTCACGGCGCGGCGCTTCGTCGAGCGCGAGGCCGGGCGGTTCCAGCGCGTCGCCGGCACGGTGACGGAGCCCGAGAAGGCCCGGGCGCTCGCGGCTGCCTCTCCCCACCCGGTCTACGCCTTCGGGCCGGAGGCGGACGATCCCCGCATCGCCGGCGAGCTCGCGGAGGCGGACGCGCTCCTCGTCTCCGCGCCCCCCGGCCGAGACGGCGACACGGTGCTGGCGCGCTACGACCGGCAGATCCGCGAGAGCCGCATCGGCTGGATCGGCTACCTCTCGACGATCGGGGTCTACGGCGACCAGGGCGGTGCCTGGATCGACGAGCGCACGGAGGCGGTGCCCCGTAGCGAGCGCTCGCGGAGCCGGCTCGCGGTGGAGCGGGCCTGGCTCGATCTCGGCGCCGAGACCGGCAAGGCCGTCCAGGTGTTCCGCCTCTCGGGGATCTACGGGCCCGGCCGCAACCCGTTCGTGAAGCTGCGCGAGGGCAAGGCCCAGCGCATCATCAAGCGGGATCAGGTCTTCAACCGGATCCACGTGGACGACATCGCCGCGACCCTCGCGGCGTCCCTCCACCGGCCGCGCAACGGCGCGATCTACAACGTCACCGACGACGAGCCGGCCCCGCCGCAGGTCGTGACCGAGCACGCGGCGGCCCTCGCGGGGCTGCCCCTGCCGCCGGCGGTGGATTTCGAGACGGCCGACCTCACCCCGATGGCGCGAAGCTTCTACGGCGAGAACAAGCGGGTGCGGAACAGGCTGATCCGCGAGGAACTCGGGGTCGCACTCGCATACCCGACCTACCGCGAGGGTCTGGCGAGCCTCGTCGACGACGGGCGGCTCTGATCAGATGGAGGGCGCCGCCTGGACCGCCGGGCGCGCGAGGCCCGTCGCGGCGAGGAGCCGGAACAGGATGCGGCGGAACAGGGCCGGCCGCTCGACCACGAGCGCCGCCGCGCAGGAGACCGCCTCCGCGCCGAGGAGCGCGAGAAGAAGGGTCGCCACCGTGCCGGCGAGGCCGGGCGCCAGATCGAGATGGGCGCGCAGCGAGAAGACCAGCGTCATGACCGGAACGTGGATGACGTAGAGCGTGTAGGAGAAGGCCGCGGCCCAGGACCAGCGGGCGGCGGCCCGGGCGGCGGGTCCGTCACCGATGGCGAGGCCGAGGAGGCAGAGCGCGACCGGGATGCCGAGCGCCGCCTGGTAGGCGAGGAACCCGGCCCCGTCGCTCATGGCATCGATGAAGCCGGGCCGGACGACGAAGAGCAGGGGCGCGCCGAGCAGGCACAAGGTCGCCGGGCCGAGCCAGGGTGCGCGGGCGAGCGCCCGGAGACGCTCCCGCCCGCCGAAATGGGCCGCCGCGGCGCCGGCCGCGAACAGCGCCAGAGATTGCAGGTAGAAGAACCGGTCGGCCGTCAGGATGACGAGCCCAACGACAGCGCCGCCGGCGAGGACGCGGCGGGCGCCGCGGCCCGCGAATGCGAGGGCCGCCAAGGCCGCGATCGCGTAGAGGTAGACCTCCTGGCGCAGGGACCACAGGGCCCGGTCGATCACGAAGGTGGCGTCCCCCGGCGCGAAGGTGAGGGTGATGCCGCGCAGGAACGCGACCGCGTCGAGCCGGTAGGCATCGCCGGTCTTGGTCAGCAGCGGAAGCCCGTTCTGTCCGAGCCAGCCGACCGCGAAGGTGACCAGGATCGCGAGGACCAGGGGAGGCCAGATCCGGGCGATGCGATGCACCGCGTAGGGAACGCCGAAGCGGCTGCCGTCGCTCGCGACGAGGCGGCTGAGGCTGGTGGCGATGACGAAGCCCGACAGGGAGAAGAACACCATCACGGCGAGGCGCCCGAACCACTCGGCCGCCGCGGCCCCCGGGCTGTGGACGGGGAAGAAGGCCATGCCGAGGCCGTGGCTCACCAGCACGACCTGCGCCGCGAGGGCCCGCGCCCCATCGAGGGCCTCGTACCGATAGCCACGCATCGCGCCACCTCCGCGGGGGCGTAACCTCGCCCAGCCTGCCCCCGTGGCGATGCCCGGCGAATGCGGCGGCAGCGCGGCCTTGGCAGCCATCGCGCTTCGGACGGCGTGCCGCGGTGGCTCGGGGCCGCGCGTGCGCGGCGCGCGCGCGCAATCGTGCTCAGGCGCGTGGCCGGCGATCAGGACCCCGGCCGACGGCACTTTCCTCGATGCCGTCTCGTTGAGTTTGTGAGTGTCGAGGGCAAATCACGGATGAGCCACCGCAAGCAGCCCGCACTCCGGGGCTTGTCGGCTCATGATCCATCGCCGCTCCTGGTTTCTGGTCGCCGCCTATCTGTGCGTCGCGGCCGCCCTCGTGCTGATCGTCTCCACCCTGATCTGGTTCTGAGCGCGGACAGCGAGCGGCCAGATCCTGCCCATCGCCGCTCGACCCCGCGCCCGCTCGGGACCCATCGACGCGGGCCGGACCGATTCCGCATTCGGCGGGCTCGATTCAGTCCTCCCGGGAGGCGCGGATGGAAGTCGGATTGGTCTGGCTCGGCATCGTCGCGGTGATCTCGCCCGCCGCGCGCGGCGGGCTACAGCGGCGGCTCAGGCGGCGTGCCGGTTGGCGGCGGGCCCGAAATGTCCGGCATAGCGCGCCGCGATCGCGGTGATCGGCAGGACCACGAAGACGTCCGTCGTCCCGAACTGGCGGTCGATCACGGCCCCGTCCCCGAACGTTGCCCCGACCCGCAGGTAGCCCTTGATCAAGGGCGGCAGGGCCTGGAGGGCTGCCTTCGGGTCGACCGCTTCGGCGGACAGCCGGTCCATCCGCACGTAGCGCTCCGGCAGCGCACGGGCGCGCCAGGCCTCGGGTGCCCGGGCGTGATGGTGCAGGAAGCTCAGCGGGAGCGCGAGGCGGTCCGGGTCGGTGCCCTCGAGGCTGGCGCAGCCGAGCAGCGCGTCGATCCGGTGGTGCAGCACGTAGGCGTAGATGCCGTGCCAGAGGAGTTCCACCGTGCGCTTCGTCCGGTAGGGCTTCAGCACGCAGGAACGGCCGAGTTCGAGCAGGCGCTTGCCCGGGTTGGCCGCGAGCACGGGCGCGATGTCGTACTCGCCCGCCGTGTAGAACCCGAAATGCCGGTCCGCGGTGTCCTGGCGCAGGAGCCGGTAAGTGCCGACCACCTTCGGGCGGGGCTTCCGGAAGGGCTTGGCCTCGGTGGCGGCGTGATCGATGACGAGGAGGTGGTCGCAGACCGCGTCGTAATCATCGACGTCGCGACGCGAGAACATCGCCATCCCGGTCGGGATCGCCGACATCTCCTCGTAGAACACCCGGAAGCGCAGGCGCTGCGCCCGGCGGATCTCGGATTTCTTGGTGGCGAGCCGGACCTCGAGGCTGCCGATGCGGCCGAGGCTCGGGTCGAGGCCGGGCGTCCCCAGGGGGGCCTTGAAGCGCTCGCCGAAGCGGATCGGGGTGGCGCCGGGCGGGATCAGGCTGCGGCCGCCGAAACCGGGCAGCCCGGCCTCGGCGCTGCGCTGCTTCAGGCGGCTGATCGGGCCGTTGATGCCCTTCTCCCAGCCGCTCAGCCACGCCGCGGAAGCGCCTCGCGCGAAGTTCGCGACCATGGTTCTCGCCTGCCCCTGGGACGACGGAGCGCATTCCCACGGAATGGCCGGCCCCGCGCCTCGGAGTGGGACAACACCACGAAGCGCGCACGCTTTTATGACACGGGATCTGCCGACGCATCAGCGACTTGCGCGAGGCGCGAGGGATTCTCGCCGTCCCTCGCAGAATCGTAGCCGTCGAAGGGATCGCCGCGCCCTGGCCGCGACGGCGCGCCACCCTCCGACGCGGTCCGGCGTACGAACCGGTGATGGCGGGGTGGCGCGTGAGGGTCTGCGCCCTCAGACGAACTGGTTCAGGCCCGGGATCGCGCCGACGATCGGACCCATCACGTCCTCGCCGGCCTTCTCCCGGCCGTAGGCGAAGAGTTCCTGGCCGAGGGGCTGCATCTGGCCCATCGGCACGCCGGCCGACATCAGCTTCTGGCCGAGCGCCATCACGCCCCCGCCCATCATGCCGCCGAGCATGCCCATCAGGCCACCGCCGGCCTCGCCCTCGTTGGATTGCGCGATCAGGGACTCGGAGCCCGGCATCGCCGCCAGGAGCTGGCTCACCTCGGTGGCGGGCCCTTCCTTCTGGAGGAAGGCGAGGATGTGGCCGATCGCGGTCTGCGCCGTGGCGGCGTCGAGGCCGGTCCGGTTGGTGACGCGGGCAATCAATTCTTCCATCGTGGCGGGCTCCTGGGATGAGGCCCCGTCCTTCGGGCCTGGGCCGAACGAAATCAAGCTTTGGCGGGACGGCATCTGGAAAATAGGGCGCCCGGGCTGCATAACCTCGGGCACAGGCGGCGGGGTTCGAACCAGATGGCGGATGACGGCACGATTCTCATCGGCAAGAGCGGCGCCAAGCCGGAGCAGCTGACCCTGCGGCTCGCCAACCGCCACGGCCTCGTGGCGGGGGCGACGGGCACCGGCAAGACCGTGACCCTCCAGGTGATGGCCGAGGGCTTCTCGAATGCCGGCGTCCCGGTCTTCGCCGCGGACATCAAGGGCGACCTCTCGGGGCTCGCGGCGGCCGGCGAGGCGAAGCCCGTCTTCGTGAAGCGGGCCGAGGAGCTCGGCCTGACCTACGAACCCGACCGCTTCCCGACCGTGTTCTGGGACCTGTTCGGAGATCAGGGCCATCCGATCCGCTGCACCGTCACCGAAATGGGGCCGCTGCTGCTCGCGCGCCTGCTCGAGCTCAACGACACGCAGGAGGGCGTCCTCAACATCGCGTTCCGGGTGGCGGACGAGAACCAGTGGCCGGTCATCGACCTGAAGGACCTGCGCGCGCTGCTCGGCTTCCTGTCGGAGAACCTGAAGGAGATCTCGGGCAAGTACGGCAACGTCTCGGCCGCGAGCGTCGGGGCGATCCAGCGCCAGCTCCTGATGCTGGAGAACCAGGGGGCCGACAAGTTCTTCGGCGAGCCGGCCCTGAACCTCTCCGACTTCATGCGGACGGACCGGGACGGGCGCGGCATCGTCAACGTGCTCGCCGCCGACAAGCTGATGCAGAAGCCGCGGCTCTACGCCTCGTTCCTGCTGTGGATGCTCTCCGAGCTGTTCGAGGAACTGCCGGAGGTCGGCGATCTCGAGAAGCCGAAGCTGGTGTTCTTCTTCGACGAGGCGCACCTCCTGTTCAACGACGCCCCGAAGGCCCTGCTCGACGCGGTCGAGCAGGTGGTGCGGCTGATCCGCTCGAAGGGCGTCGGCGTCTACTTCGTGTCGCAGAACCCCCTCGACGTGCCCGAGACCGTCCTCGGGCAGCTCGGCAACCGGGTGCAGCACGCCCTCCGCGCCTTCACCCCCCGCGACCAGCGGGCGGTGCGGGCCGCCGCCGAGACCTTCCGGCAGAATCCGGGCTTCGACGTCGCCAAGGCCATCACCGAGCTCGCGGTCGGCGAGGCGCTGGTGAGCTTCCTCGAGGCCAAGGGCACGCCCTCCGTGGTCGAGCGCGCCCTGATCGCGCCGCCCCAGGGCCGCGTCGGGCCGCTGACGCCGGCCGAGCGGGCCGAGATCATCGCCCGGAGTCCGTTGCGGGGGAAGTACGACGAGGCCGTCGACAACGAGAGCGCCTACGAGATGCTCGCCAAGCGCAAGGGCCTCGATTCGGCGCCCGCGGAGGCCGCGCAGGCATCGGAGGGCGGGCTCGGCGGCCTGCTCGGCAACCTCGGCGGCCTGCTGGGCGGAGTGCTCGGCTCGAAGCCCGCCGCGAAGGGCGGGCGCAAGCCGCCCCAGAGCCTCGCCGAGCAGGTCGTGGCGAACGCCGCCCGCTCGATGGCCCGCTCGGTCGGGACCCAGGTCGGCAACGCAATCCTGCGCAACGTGCTCGGCGGGCTGATGAAGCGCTGAGGCGCCGGCCCGCCCGCATTGACAAATCGGTCGCCCTCGGCCTATCCACCGGCCACCACGCGCGGCTTCCTCGCAGAAGTCCGCGCGTTTCGCGTTTCGCCGCAGGCCTCCCTGCCGGTCGGGACGAACTGATAAAAAGCCGGCCCAGGGGTTAGCCCCGGAGGCCGATCGGAACACGAGAGAGAACGATGTTCGCAGTCATCAAGACCGGCGGCAAGCAGTACCGCGTCGCCGCCAACGACACCATCACGATCGCCAGCCTCGAGGGCGAGGCCGGCTCGGCCGTCACCTTCGGCGAGGTCCTGCTGTTCACGGACGGCGATGCGACCCAGGTCGGCGCGCCGCTCCTGTCCGGCTTCAGCGTCACGGGCGAGATCGTCGGCCATGGCCGCGACAAGAAGGTGATCGCCTTCAAGAAGCGCCGCCGGCAGAACTCGCGCCGCAAGCGCGGCCACCGCCAGCACCACACGGTCGTGCGCATCACCGGCATCGACGCCGGCGCGAAGAGCGCGAAGGGCTGAGCCTCTCGCCGCTCGCCCCGCCCCCATTCGAATTCGGAGCAGATTCCATGGCACACAAGAAAGCAGGCGGCTCATCCCGCAACGGCCGCGATTCGGCCGGTCAGCGCCTCGGCGTGAAGAAGTTCGGCTCGGAGGCCGTCATCGCCGGCAACATCATCGTGCGTCAGCGCGGCACCAAATGGCACCCCGGCGTCAATGTCGGCATGGGCAAGGATCACACCCTGTTCGCCCTCACGGACGGACGCGTGCGCTTCGAGATCAAGCGCGGCCGCGCCTTCGTGGCGGTGGTGCCGCAGCAGGAAGCGGCCGAGTAGACGGCGGATAAGCTCGACGGACGAAGGAGCTTCCCGCCGGTGTCCCACACCGAACCGGCGGATCGAAGCTCCTTCGCGGCCCTGACATCGGGGCCCGGGTGCATACGGAACGCGGGGGAGGATGGGATGCCATCTTCCCCTTTCTTCGTCCGAAGGTCCGAGGCGGCCCTGCCGCCCGGTGATCGGAGCCGAGAATGTTCCCCGACCTGACGCGCGACGACGTCTTCCGTCTCGAGACCCGGCGGCTGTGGCTGCGCTGGCCCTGCGCCGCGGATGCGGCCGCCATCGTGGCCCTCGCCGGCGACCGGGCCGTCTCGGAGATGACCGCACGGATCCCGCATCCCCTCGACCGCACCACCGTCGACGGCTTCATCGTCAAGGCGCGGTGGAGCAACACAGAGGGCCGCTCGCTGGTGATGGGCATCGCCCCGCGGGGCAAGCCGCAGAGCCTGATCGGCATCGTCGGGATCGAGCCGGACCCGGGCGAGGCCGGCCCGCATCTCGGCTACTGGCTCGGCACGCCCCACTGGGGCAACGGCCTCGTCACCGAAGCGGTCGCGGCCATGGTCGAGGCCTACTTCGCCTACACGCCGGGCCGGGTCCTGACCTCGGCCGCCCGGATCGAGAACGCGGCCTCGCGGCGCGTCCTGCAGAAGTGCGGCTTCGCCCATACGGGCGCGGCGCTGGCGCCGTTCCCGGCCCGGGGCGGCGACCTGCCGGTCGACCGCTTCCGCCTCGACCGGCGGGCATGGGAGCGCCGTCACGAGAGGCAGGGCCCGGATCTCGTCGCGGTGCATGCCTGACCGGGGCGAGCGCGGGCGCACAACGCGCGGTCCTGGCAATCGTTTGCGCCCGGGCCCACCTTCTTCCGAGCGTCCGCGCGTCCCCGCGCGGGCGCCGCAATCAGAACGAGCAGAACCGTGAAATTCCTCGACGAAGCCAAGGTCTACGTCCGCTCCGGCGACGGGGGCGCCGGCTGCGTGTCCTTCCGCCGTGAGAAGTTCATCGAGTTCGGCGGGCCGAACGGCGGCGATGGCGGCCGCGGCGGCGACGTCTGGATCGAGTGCGTCGAGGGGCTGAACACCCTGATCGACTATCGCTACCAGCAGCATTTCAAGGCCCGGAAGGGCGAGCACGGCATGGGCTCGAACCGCCACGGCGCCAAGGGCGCCGACGTGGTGCTGAAGGTCCCGGCGGGCACGCAGATCATCGCCGAGGACGGCGAGACGCTGATCGCGGACCTGACCGAGGTCGGCCAGCGCATCCGCCTCGCCAAGGGCGGCAACGGCGGCTTCGGCAACGCCTACTTCACCACCTCGACGAACCGCGCCCCGAAGCACGCCAATCCCGGCCTCGAGGGCACCGAGCAGTGGATCTGGCTGCGCCTCAAGCTGATCGCCGATGCGGGCCTCGTCGGATTGCCGAACGCCGGCAAGTCGACCTTCCTGGCCACGGTCACGGCGGCCAAGCCCAAGATCGCGGATTATCCCTTCACCACCCTGCATCCCGGCCTCGGCGTGGTGCGGGCCGACGAGCGCGAGTTCGTCCTCGCCGACATCCCGGGCCTGATCGAGGGCGCCCACGAGGGCGTCGGCCTCGGCGACAAGTTCCTGGCCCATGTCGAGCGCTGCCGGGTGCTGCTGCATCTCGTCGAGGGGACGACCGAGCATGCCGGCAAGGCCTACAAGCTGGTGC
Source organism: Methylobacterium planeticum (assembly GCF_008806345.1). Taxonomy (GTDB): domain Bacteria; phylum Pseudomonadota; class Alphaproteobacteria; order Rhizobiales; family Beijerinckiaceae; genus Methylobacterium; species Methylobacterium planeticum. Next base: position 202,236 of record NZ_VZZJ01000001.1, read on the forward strand.
GCGGCGAGATCGAGGCCTACGGCCACGCCCTCGCGGGCAAGCCCGAGATCGTTGCCCTCTCGAAGGCCGACGCCCTCGACCCGGACACCCTGAAGGAACAGGTGGCGCGCCTGAAGCGGGCCTCGAAGCGCAAGCCCCTGATCCTGTCCTCGGCCTCGGGGCAGGGGGTGCAGGACGCCCTGCGCGCCGTCATGGCCGAGATGGATGCGGTGAGCGCCGCGGCGGCGGAGCAGGCCGCGCCGGCGGAGGCGTGGCAGCCCTGAACCGACCCGCACGCCCCTGCACCGTCCCCGGCACGGCGGATCGGACCCATGCGGTCCCGCTCCTGTTCAAGGGCGGCGACTTGGTGCACACGAACACGCAGCCCGCACACGCCATCCCGCCCGCGACCACCCGATGACCCCGACCCTCGAAGAATTCCGCCGCGTCGTCATCAAGGTCGGCTCGGCCCTGCTGGTCGACCGCGCCCGCGGGCGCCTGCGCCACGCCTGGCTCGCCGCGCTCGCGGAGGACATCGCGGACCTGCAGGCCCGGGGCGTCGACGTGCTGGTGGTCTCCTCCGGCAGCATCGCGCTGGGGCGCACCGTCCTGGGCTTCCCCCCGGGCGCGCTTCGCCTGGAGGAGAGCCAGGCCGCGGCCTCGGTCGGGCAGATCGCGCTCGCCCGCCACTGGGCCGAGGCGCTCGGCCATCACGGGATCGTGGCGGGCCAGATCCTGGTGACGCCGCAGGACACGGAGGAGCGCCGCCGCTACCTCAACGCCCGCGCCACCACCCTGAAGCTCCTGGAGGTCCGGGCCGTCCCGGTCGTCAACGAGAACGACACGGTCGCGACGAGCGAGATCCGCTACGGCGACAACGACCGGCTCGCCGCGCGCGTCGCCACCATGATCGGCGCCGACGTGCTGGTGCTGTTCTCCGACATCGACGGCCTCTACACCGCGCCGCCGCTCTCCGACCCGGAGGCCCGCCACCTGCCCGTCGTCGAGCGCATCACCCCCGAGATCGAGGCGATGGCCGGCGGCCCGGCCTCCGATCTGTCCCGCGGCGGCATGCGCACCAAGGTCGAGGCGGCCAAGATCGCGACAGGCGGCGGCACCCACCTGATCATCGCGGACGGGCGCGAGAAGAACCCGCTGCGCTCGATCCTCCAGGGTGGGCGCTGCACCTGGTTCCTGTCGGGCTCGACGCCGACGGCCGCGCGCAAGACCTGGATCGCCGGCTCCCTCGAGCCGCGCGGCAGCCTCGTCATCGACGAGGGCGCGGCCCGCGCCCTCCAGGGCGGCGCGAGCCTCCTGCCCGTCGGCGTCCGGGCGATCGAGGGCAGCTTCGGGCGCGGTGACGCGGTGCAGATCCGCGACCTGCACGGGCGCACCCTCGGCCGCGGCCTCGTCGCCTATGACAGCGCGGAGGCGGCCCTCATCATCGGACGCCCGAGCAGCCATATCGCGGATCTGCTGACCCACCCCGGCCGCTCGGAAATGGTGCACCGCGATGACATGGCGATGTTCGCAGAGTAGGTCAGCAAGACCGAAAACCGGGTTGTTTCCCCCCGTTTCGCCATGCAAAGACAGGCGGATCGTACAGGCGGCCACCACGACGACCGAGCCGCAGGGATCGTGACAGTGCCCGCTCTGAACCTGAAATCCGACTTCGCGGATGCCGATGACCTCGGCAGCCAGATGAACGCGATCGGCCGGCGCGCCCGCGCCGCGGCCCGCCAGATGGCCCTCGCCTCGGCGCAGACCAAGGATGTCGCCCTCCGGGCCATCGCGGACCGCATCCGCGCGAGCCGCGACGAGATCCTGCGGGAGAATGCCCGCGACGTCGCGGCGGCGAAATCCGCCGGGCAGACCAGCGCGCTGATCGACCGCCTCACCCTCGACGCGGCGCGCCTTGCCGGCATCGCCGACGCGGTCGAGAAGATCGGGGCACTCGCCGATCCGGTCGGGCGCCAGCTCGCCGCCTTCGAGCGGCCGAACGGCCTCCTGATCGAGCGCATCGCCGTGCCCCTCGGCGTGATCGGGGTCATCTTCGAGAGCCGCCCCAACGTCACCGCCGACGCGGGCGCGCTCTGCCTGAAGGCCGGCAACGCCGCCATCCTGCGCGCGGGCTCGGACAGCCATCGCAGCGCGATGGCGATCGCCAAGGCCATGGGCGAGGGGCTGGCCGAGGCCGGGCTCCCCGCCGACGCCGTCCAGATCGTGCCGACGCGGGACCGCGCGGCGGTGGGCGCCATGCTGAGCGGCCTCGACGGCTGCATCGACGTGATCGTGCCCCGCGGCGGGCGCGGCCTCGTGGAGCGCGTCCAGGCCGAGGCACGGGTCCCGGTCTTCGCCCATCTCGACGGCGTCTGCCACGTCTACGTCGCCGCCGGCGCCGACCTCGACATGGCCCGCACCCTGCTGATCAACAGCAAGTTGCGCCGCACGGGGGTCTGCGGGGCGGCCGAGACGCTCCTCGTCGACAGCGCCTGCGCCGGAACGCACCTGAAGCCCCTCGTCGCCGCGTTGCTGGAGGCGGGCTGCGCCGTGCGCGGCGACGATGCCGTGCAGGGCGCCGATCCCCGCGTCACCCCCGCCACCGAGCAGGATTGGCGCACGGAATATCTCGACGCCATCATCTCGGCCCGCGTGGTCGCCGGGCTCGACGCGGCGATCGCCCATATCGAGGCGAACGGCTCGCACCACACCGACGCGATCGTCACCGAGGATGCCGCCGAGGCCGCCCGCTTCCTGGCGGAGGTGGATTCCGCGATCGTCACCCACAACGCCTCGACCCAGTTCGCCGATGGCGGCGAGTTCGGCTTCGGCGCCGAGATCGGGATCGCGACGGGCCGGATGCACGCCCGCGGCCCGGTCGGGGTCGAGCAGCTGACGACCTTCAAGTACCGGGTCCACGGCAGCGGCCAGACCCGTCCTTGAGCGCCCCCGCGGGCCCTGCCGCGATGGTCTGATCCGATGGTCTTCACGGGCCTGCCGCCGGCGGCGCCGGGGCAGCGGATCGGGCTCTATGGCGGTTCGTTCAATCCGGCCCATCTCGGCCACCGCCACGTCAGCCTCACGGCCCTGCGGCGGCTCGCCCTCGACAAGGTCTGGTGGCTCGTGACGCCGGGCAACCCGCTGAAGGACCGGGGTGCCCTGGCGCCGCTCGCCGAGCGCGCGGCCGAGGCCGCGCGGGTCGCGGCCGATCCGCGAATCGCCGTGACGACGATCGAGGCCGCGCTGCAGCTGCGCTACACCCGCGAGACCCTGCGCCACCTCCGGGCACGGCGGCCGGACCTGCGCTTCGTCTGGATCATGGGCGCCGACAGCCTCGCGACCTTCCATCGCTGGCGGGGCTTCCGGGAGATCGCCGCCTTGATGCCGATCGCGGTGGTCGACCGGCCGGGCTTCACCCTGCGGGCGTTGCAGGGGCCGGGCGCGCAGGCGATGGGGCGGGCCCGGATCCCGGAGCGTGATTCGGCCGCGCTCGCCGGCATGCGGGCGCCGGCCTGGGTCTTCCTCCACGGTCCGCGCTCGCCGCTCTCCTCGACGGAGCTCCGGCAGACGGGTCCCTCTCCGCGCCCCCGGGGATGCGGGGATGGGTAGGACGCGGATATTGAAAATGAGCGTGGAACAATCCACTCTCTGATGAGCGCGGCGCGCGCGCCGGACTTTCATTGTCATTCGAGGGACCAGGACGCTGTCCGAGACGATTCAAACGGGAACCGATGGTTCCGACGACGCCGCCCTCGACAGGGTTGATGATCTGAAAGCGCTTGCGCTCGGCTGCCTCGACGAGATGAAGGCCGAGGAAACCATCGAGATCGATCTGGTGGGCAAGACGTCCATTGCCGACACGATGATCGTCACCTCGGGCCGCTCGCAGCGCCACGTGGGCGCCATCGCCGACAAGATCATCCAGGACATGAAGGCCAAGGGCTTCGGCACCGCGCGTGTCGAGGGCCTGCCCGCCTGCGACTGGGTGCTGATCGATGCCGGCGACGTGCTCGTGCATATCTTCCGTCCCGAGGTCCGCGGCTTCTACAATCTCGAGAAGATGTGGGGCGCCGACCGTCCGGTCGGCCGTCTGGCCGGCTGACACCGGGCCGTTGCGCCTTCTCGTCGCCGCCGTCGGACGCCTGAAGCAGGGGCCCGAGCGGGACCTCGCGGCGCGCTACCGCGAGCGCGCGGTGGCCCTCGGCCGCAGCCTCGGCTTCACCGCCTGCGAGGCCGTCGAGATGCCGGAGAGCCGCGCCCGTCGCGCCCCCGACCGCTGCGCTGAGGAAGCCGCCGCGCTCCTGGCCCACCTTCCCGCCAACGGCGTCCTCGTGGCCTACGACGAGCGCGGCCGCTCCGACCTCGCCAGCGAGCGCATCGCCGAGCGCGTCGGCGGCTGGCGCGACGGCGGACGCCCCGCCCTCGTGACCGTGATCGGCGGCGCGGACGGGCTCGACGAGACGGTGCGGGCGCGCGCCGACCTGACCCTCTCCTTCGGGGCTGCGACACTTCCCCACGGGCTGGTCCGGGTCCTTGCCTTCGAACAGCTCTATCGATCGCTCACGATTCTGGCCGGCCACCCCTATCACCGCGGTGGCCCGGACGGCGTTTAACCGGCATAGGGGCAGGATGAGGCTGCGCGCGCGGGAGGGTCTGGGCATCGGGGTCGGCTTGGCCGGTCTGCTCGCCTGCGTGGCGCTCGCCCGCGCCGAGCCGGCCGCGGCCCTGAAGCCCGATCAGGACAAGATCCAGCGCGCCCTCGAGGAGCGCGACCGCCGCACCGAGAACCTGAAGCGCATCGAGGACGCGCTCAAGGCGAGCGGCAGCGCCCGGGCCCAGTACGAGGCCGAGATCGCCGCCATCGGCGGCGACCGGACGAAGTTGAACGCGGCGCTGATCGATGCCGGCCGCCAGTCCCAGGCCACCGAGGACCGGATGAGCCGCCTGGAGGAACGCCTGCGGACCATGGGCGCGAGCGAGGCCGCGATCCGGCGCTCCCTCGAGGCGCGCCGCGGCGTCATCGCGGAGATCCTGGCGGCGCTCCAGCGCATGGGGCGGCGCCCGCCGCCGGCGGTGCTGGTTCAGCCCGAGGACGTGCTCGCGGTGATCCGCACCTCGATGATGCTCGGCGCCGTGGTGCCGGAGCTGCGCGGCGAGGCCGAGACCCTGGCGAGCGACCTCGCCGAGCTCGTGCGCCTGCGCGGCCTGATCGCGGCCGACAAGCAGGGCCTGCAGAACGACCTCGCCGGCTGGGCCAGGGAGCAGCAGCGCCTCAACGCCCTCGTCACCGCCCGGCGCGCGCGCCTCGCCGAGGTCGAGAGCGGGCTCAACGCCGAGCGCGCCCGCGCGGCCGAGCTCGGGGTGCAGGCCAGGAGCCTGAAGGACCTCGTCGACCGGATGGAGGGGGAGGTCAGCGCCGCCCGCCGCGCCGTCGAGGCGGCCCGCGAGGCCGAGCAGCGCGAGGCGCGGGCGACGCAGGAGCGCTTCGCCGCCGCGGGCTTCCGGGATCCGGCCCGGCTGAGCCCGAAGGTGAAGTTCGTCGAGGCCCGGGGCGAGCTGCCGAAGCCGGTGAGCGGGCGCCTCCTGCGCGGCTTCAACGTGCCGGACGGCAATGGCGGGATGACGCGCGGCATTTCGCTCGCCACGCGACCGAGGGCCGTCGTGTCATCACCGGCGGACGGATGGGTCTCCTTCGCCGGCCCGTTCCGCTCCTTCGGCCGACTCTTGATCATCAATGCGGGCGATGGCTACTATCTCTTGTTGGCAGGGATGGATCAGATCAACGTCGAGGTCGGCCAGTTCGTGCTCGCGGGTGAGCCGGTGGCCGGCATGGGCGAGGGCGGGACGAATCCGACCGCGACGGCGAGTTCGGCTCCGACTGACGGTGACCGCGGTGATCCGGTCCTGTACGTCGAGTTCAAGAAAGACGGCGGCTCCATCGACCCGGAGCCTTGGTGGGCGAAGGGCCCCAGCGAGAAGGTTCGCGGATAATGCGCAAGATGTCCCTCCTGATGCTCGGCGCGTTTCTGGGCGCCGGCACGTCGATGCTGGCGACGCAGACCCAGTTCCTGTCCGGACCGAGCGCGGTGGCGGCCTCCGCCGAGACCTATCGGCAGCTCAGCCTCTTCGGCGACGTCTTCGAGAAGGTGCGCACCGACTACGTCGAGAAGCCCGACGAGTCGAAGCTGATCGAGGCGGCCGTCAACGGCATGCTCACCTCCCTCGATCCGCATTCGAGCTACATGGACGCCAAGGCGTTCCGCGACATGCAGACCACCACCCGCGGTGAGTTCGGCGGCCTCGGCATCGAGGTCACGATGGAGGACGGCCTGATCAAGGTCGTGACCCCGATCGACGACACCCCCGCCTCCAAGGCCGGCCTGCTGGCGAACGACGTGATCACGCAGATCGACGAGGATCAGGTCCAGGGCCTCACCCTGAACCAGGCCGTCGACAAGATGCGCGGCCCGGTCAACTCGCCGGTGAAGCTCAAGATCTCCCGCAAGGAAGCCAAGGACCCGATCGAGGTCACGCTCACCCGCGACGTGATCAAGATCAAGCCGGTGCGCTCGCGCGCCGAGGGCGGCGACGTCGGCTACATCCGCCTGACCCAGTTCAACGAGCAGACCTTCGACGGCCTGCGCAGCGCCGTCGACAAGCTCTCGACCGATATCGGCCAGGACAAGCTCAAGGGCTACGTCATCGACCTGCGCAACAACCCGGGCGGCCTCCTCGACCAGGCCGTGATGGTCTCCGACGCCTTCCTCGACCGCGGCGAGATCGTCTCGACCCGCGGCCGCAACCCGGACGAGACGCAGCGCTTCTCGGCGAAGTCCGGCGATCTGACCAAGGGCAAGCCCGTGGTCGTGCTCGTCAACGGCGGCTCGGCCTCCGCCTCGGAGATCGTCGCCGGCGCCCTGCAGGACCACAAGCGCGCGACGATCCTCGGCACGCGCTCCTTCGGCAAAGGCTCGGTGCAGTCGATCATTCCCCTCGGGGGCAGCGGTGCCCTGCGCCTGACCACGGCGCGCTACTACACGCCGTCGGGCCGCTCGATCCAGGCCAAGGGCATCGAGCCCGACGTCGAGGTGCTGCAGGACGTGCCCGACGAGCTCAAGGGCAAGGACGAGACCAAGGGCGAGGCCGGCCTCAAGGGCCACCTGAAGCAGAAGGACACCGAGGAGCGCGGCGGGTCCTCCGCCTACGTCCCGCCGGATCCGGCCAAGGACAAGCAGCTGACCGCGGCCTTCGACTTCCTGCGCGGCATCCAGAAGGGCGCGGCCAACGCCCAGAAGCCCAGCATGCCGAACTGATCGGCCGGCCGCTCGGCACCGCCAGCCTGCGAGCCCCCGCCCGGACCGACCGGGCGGGGGCTTCGTCGTTCCTGGTCCCCGGTGCCGCGTTGACGGAACGTTAACCATGACGGCCCGCAATGGCGGCGGGGGACCGCGTCCTGCGAAGGCCGGGTTGACGGCTGTCCCCGCGCCCCGAGGATGCGGTGAGCCTGCCCTCCGACGATATCCTGACCCGGCCCCTCGGGGTCGCAGCGCCGATCGTGGCGGGCTTCAAGGGCCGGCTCGCGCGCCTGCGCGGCGCCCTCGGCCCACGCCACCTCGCGATCGGCGCGGGCGGGATCGCGCTCCTCCTTGCCGCCCTCCTGGTCCTTCTCGGCGATCCGCATGGCGGCGACCCCCGGGTCACCGTCGCCATCACGATGCGCCCGAGCGCGCCGGCCGAAGCCAAGGCCGCCCCGGCCGAGCTCGCCCGCGTCGCCGAGGCCGACCCACCGCCGGTCCCGACGCACCGCAGCGCCGAGGAGGTCGAGAGCGCCTCCGGCGTCGTGGTGGTGCGGCCCTCCGGCACCGCCGCGCCGAGCGAGGCCGTGGTGATCCGCGTGCCGACCTCCCCGGTGAAGCTCGCCCCCGCCCCCGATCCGCGCCTCATCGAGCGCGGCCGCCACGGCGCCCTGCCGAAGATGGGGGAGGGGCGCCTGCGCCCCCTCGACGTCTACGCGCGGCCCGAGGAGCCCGGCGCCGGCCCCCGCGTCGCGATCCTGCTCACCGGGCTCGGCATCGGCCAATCCGCCACCGCCGCCGCCATCGCGAAGCTGCCCCCCTCCGTCAGCCTCGCCTTCGCGCCCTATGGCGGCGAGGTCGAGCGCAGCGCCGCGCGCGCGCGCGAGTTCGGCCACGAGATCCTGCTCCAGGCGCCGATGGAGCCCTTCGACTACCCCGACAGCGATCCCGGGCCCCAGACGCTGCTCACCTCCCTGCGCCCGGCCGAGAACGGCGACCGCCTCGCCTGGGTGATGAGCCGCTTCCCGGGCTATGTCGGCCTCGTCAACCTCATGGGCGCCAGGCTCCTGGCCGACGCGGGCGCCCTCGAGCCCGCCCTGAAGGAGGTGGCGGCGCGCGGCCTCGGCTTCGTCGACGACGGCACCGGGCCCCGCGGGCTGCCGCCCGGCCTCGCGGGCAAGCTGAAGCTGCCGAGCGCGCGCGCCGAGATCGTCCTCGACGCCGTGCCGCGGGCGGACGCGATCGACCGCGAGCTCGCCCGGCTCGAGGCGCAGGCCCGCGCCTCCAAGGGAATCGTCCTCGCCTCGGCCTCGTCCCTGCCGCTGACGGTCGAGCGAATCGCCCGCTGGGCGCGCGATCTCGAGGCCCGCGGGCTGCGCCTCGTGCCCGTCAGCGCGATCCTGCGCCCCGCCGGCGGCGGAACGCGGCTCTCCAAGGCCGATTAAGCCGATCCCCGGAGGTCCGGCGCGCTTTCCTCCATTGCGGCGACGAGAGCGGCTGCCCTATGGTCCCGCCGATGACGCGCGCGCACGAGTTCGATGCCGGCCGGGATCCCGCCGGGCTGCCCTATCGCCCCTGTGTCGGGATCACCCTCATCAATCGTTCGGGCCGCGTCTTCATCGGCCGCCGTCGCAAGGAGGGCGGGCCCGAGCACGTGTCCGGCGACTTCTCCTGGCAGATGCCGCAGGGCGGCATCGATCCGGGGGAGGACCCTCGGGCGGCCGCGATGCGCGAGCTCTACGAGGAGACGAACGTCCCGGACGGCGCGATCCGCTTCCTCGACGAGTTGCCGGACTGGCTGCCCTACGACCTGCCGCCGGACGTGATGAAGCAGGCCTGGAAGGGCCGCTACCGCGGCCAGACCCAGAAGTGGTTCGCCTTCGGCTTCCTCGGCCAGGATGCGGAGATCGACGTCGTCCGCCCCGGCGGCGGCCAGCATCCGTCCGAGTTCGAGACGTGGCGCTGGGAGGCCTTCGAGGCCATCCCGGGGCTGATCATCCCGTTCAAGCGGCCGGTCTACGACGCCGTGGTGTCGGCCTTCTCGCGGCATGCCCGATGGCACGCGGGGGCGTGAGCACGCCGCCGGCGGCCTGAGGTCCGGCCATGCGCTGGTGGTCGGTCCCGATCCTCATTGCCCTCGGGTGGTTGACCTTCACCCTGACGCCGTTCTGGGCGCTGTACGAACTCGCCCGGGCGGTGGAGGCGCGCGACGTCGACTATGTGGACCGCCACGTCAACTTCCGGACCCTGCGCCTCTCGCTCGTGCGCCAGACCACCGCCGCAGCCCGGTCCACGATCGCGGAGGATGCGGGGCTCGAGCCGCGCGAGCGCCAGCGCCTGAACGAGGCCGCGGTCGCCGTGGCGCTCGCGCTTGCCGAGACGATGGTGACCCCGAAGACCGTGGTCGACCTCCTCGACGACGGCTGGCCCGAGACCCTCGACATGCCGAAGCCCGCCACCGCCTCGCGCGAGACCGGCCTGCACATCGAGGGGCTCGGCCGTCTCCTGTCGCTCTACGCGCATTCCGAGATGCGCGGCTTCCGCACCGTGGTCATCGCGGTGCCGCCTTCGGCGCCCCGCGCCCGGCAGTTGCGGATCCGCCTGCGCCTGCGCGGCTGGACCTGGCGCCTCGTCGACATCGAGGTGACCGAGGAGCTGCGCGAGCAGATGGCGCAGAAGCTCTCGCGGGCCCTGTCAAAGCTGCGCACGGGCGACCGGGCGCGGTGAGCGGGCCGATGCGGCGGCGGCCTCGATCCGGTGGCCTGCGTCGCGGCGATCACGCCTCCGCCGACGTCTCGTTCTCCCGGTTGCGATAGGTGAAGCGCGCGTTGCCGAGGCCGGTCCCGATGGTGAGCACGCCCCAGCGCTGGTAGGCGCCCATGTTGGGCACCTCGCTCAAGCCCTGCACCACGGCGTCGTTGTGCATCAGCACCATGGTCTCGTGCCCGTCGATCTCCGGGATCGCCTGTCGCAGGGCCTCGGGGAGGTTGAAGCGGTTGCTCTCCCAGTTGCCCGGCAGGTTCTGGCCGCCGCGGGTGATCGACCCGTCCGCCTCGATCAGTCCGGGGCAGCCTACGCCGATGAAGGGGGCGAGCTTGAGCCGGGCGCGCTCCGCCCGGATGATCAGCTCGCGCAGCATGCCGACGAGGCGGTCGACGGCGGCGTCGCGCGAGGGCGCCGGCTCCTCGCAGCGGTGGCGCCAGTGCTCGGAGCGCCAGACCGCGGCGCGCGAGAGGTCCGGCGCCTTCTTGCGGTTCGTCACCAGCACGCCCGCCCGGAAGTTGCTGCCGCCGATATCGACGGCGAGCAGGCTGTCGTAGCCCGAGAAGATCCAGGCCGGGGCGAGGTGGGCGGCCCCGATCAGGCCAGCCTCGTCCGGATGGTTGCGGATCGGCTCCAGATGCACCTCGAGGCCGCCCGCGCGCAGGATCACGGCGGCCCGGCTGATGGTGAAGTGGCCGATGCGGCTGTCGCTGAAGCCGCCCCCCACCACGATCGCCTGCGTGTCGCGCCAATCCTTCTGGCGCAGGAAGCGGCGCACGACGGTCGCGAGCTCCTGGGCGAAATCCTCCACGGCTCCGAAGACGAGGCCGGCGCCGAGCACGTCGTCGGAAAGCAGCAGGCGGTCGAGGCGCTTCTTGCTGATGTCCTGGCTCGGGATGTCGCCGAGGGGATCGTCGCCGAGCTGGCGCAGCTTCTCGCGCCAATCCTCCACGAGGTCGCGGAAGGCCCCCTTCGAGACCCGGTCGCCGATGAAGCCCTCCTCGTTCGCCAGCTCGATGTTGTAATCGTCGATGATGACGGATGGCAGGTCGCGCGCTCCGTGCGCGATCGCCGAATGACCGTTCTGCGCGCCCCCCGCCATGCCGCCCCGTACTCCTCGCCTCACGCCGGATCCGGCGGCCCCTCGGGCGCGCCAGCCGGGCTAGAACGCGCGAAGCGGGGCCGAGTGCGCCGCCCGGACACGTCGTACACGGATTATTTTTGCCGGGGTGCCGTGCTCGAATCCGCCGGCGGGGGCGCCTTCGGCTCGCGCGCCTGCTCCAGGCTCTCGGCCTTGTCCTCGTCGGTGTCGCCGCCCTGCTCGATCGTCTTCTCGGGGTTGGCGGCGAGCGCCTTGACGATCTCGATCAGGCGCTCGCACTCGGCCCCGTACTTGTAGGTGTCGAGGACGATGGCGGCGTCGCGCAGGGTCCGCAGGTCCCGGACCGTCTGCTTGTTGGCGGTCTCGCGCAGCTCGCTCTTCTGGGCGATCGCCTCCTCGAGCTTGGCGCCCTTCACGTCGCAGGCGGCCTCGGCGGCACCGCCGTGGAGCAGCAGGGTGAGGATCAGGGGGAGGGCGAGGCGCATGGCTGTGGCTCCGGCTGCGGGCCGCGTCTGTTCCGGCCGCTCAGGCGTGGTGGGGATGGCTGCGGCGCAGGATGCCGTTCGTGAGGGCCACGAGCTGGCTCGGCCGGTAGGGCTTCGGGACGAAGATCGACTCGGCAACGGCGTCGGCCTGCGAAAGGCTCCCGCGGCCGCCCGACGTGTAGACCACGGGCAGGTCCGGGCGCTGGCTGCGGGCGCGGCGCGCCAGCGCGATCCCGTTCGTGTTGCGGGCCAGATCGATATCGGTGAAGAGCAGGTCCACGCTCTCGCGGGCCAGGATGGCCTCGGCCTCGACCGCGTCGGCGGCGCTGAGCACGCGGTAGCCTTCGTCGAGCAGGGCCTCGACGATGAGTTCGCAGACGGCGGCCTCGTCCTCGACGACCAGCACGGTCTCGGCGACGCCATTGAGGAAGGCGGGGGCAGTGAGGGCAGCGCAGGCGAAGGGGATCATGACGCAACTCCAACTCACCCGGCGCGCGGCGACGGCCGCGATGTCGGATCGCCGGACCAACGGGCCCGCTCGCGCCGATGTTCGCCGTGAACCTCTCGAATTGCTCAGGTTTGGTGAGCGAACCTTTAACCCTGCCCGCCCGCGCCTTCACGGAAAGGCCCAAAGGGTTAACGAAGCGTTACGGCCCCGTTCCGCGTTCTCGGATTCATGAACAGATCCTGGCTCCTGGCCTACGGCCTGATCCTCACGGCGCTCGCGGGCTACGTCGACGCGCTCGGCTTCATCCGGCTCGGCGGCCTCTACACGTCGTTCATGAGCGGCAACACCACGCAGCTCTCGGTGGCGCTGGGGCGCCAGGATTTCCATCACGCCATCCTGCCGGCGCTCCTGATCTTCACCTTCTTCCTCGGCGCCGTCCTGGGCGGCGGCCTCTCGGTGGTGACGGCGCCGCGCTGGGCGACGCCGGTGGTCCTCGCCTTCGAGGCCCTGACCGTGCTCGGCGCCCTGTCGATCGGGCTGACGACCCCGGATCTCGAGCTCGCCTCCCTGTTCATGGCGCTCGCCATGGGGGCGCAGAATGCCGTGCTGGTCCAGGTCCAGGGGTTTCGCGCCGGCACCACCTTCGTGACCGGCGCCCTGTTCAGCTTCGGCCAGAAGGTCGCCCTCGCCCTGTCGCGCCGGGGCCCGGCCTATGGCTGGGCCGGGGACGGGGCGGTCTGGCTGGCGCTCCTCGCCGGCGCTGCGGCCGGGACGGCCGTGTACGGCCGGATCGGCCTCGCCGCGCTGGTGGTTCCGGCAACGATCACGGCCTTGCTGTCGATCATGGCCGCCATCATCGTTGCCCGCAGGCCCGCGCCCGTCCAGACATCGCCCTGAATTGCCCACCCGGTCCGGTCCCCGCGGGCTTGCCCCGACGAGACCGCCCCGAGACCTTCCGCTCCGCAAGGCTTTTCCGCATGAGCTCCACGACCAGCCCCGCCCCCTCTCTCACGGGCCACGTCGCGCCGATCCAGGCGGGCGCCCACGTCACCGCGGCCCACTGGCTCAAGGACACGCTGGCCCTGGCCCTCGGGGACGGGCGGGTGCGCCTCGTGCGCGAGGGCGCCGAGGCGGACGTCGCCGCGCATCCCGACGGGGGCATCCTGGTCGCCGCCGGCGACCCGGCCCGGCTCGTCACCGGCGGCGACGACGGGCGCGTGGTCGAGACCCGGGCGGACGGGCGCTCCACCGAGATCGCGGCCGCCAGGGGCGGGGCCTGGATCGACGCGCTGGCGCTGCATCCGGATGGCGGGCTCGCCTACGCGGCGGGCCGCACCGTGACCGCGCGCGACGCCAAGGGCCGCGAGCGCGCGCTGACGGCGCCCTCCACCGCCCGCGGCCTCGCCTTCGCGCCGAAGGGCTACCGCCTCGCGGTGGCCCACTACAACGGCGTCAGCCTCTGGTATCCGAACCACGAGGGCGCGCCCGAGGTGATCGCGTGGAAGGGCTCGCATATCGACGTGACCTGGTCGCCCGACGGGCGCTTCGTCGTCACGACCATGCAGGAGAACGCCCTGCACGGCTGGCGCCTGCAGCCGGACCGCGGCCACATGCGGATGTCGGGCTACCCCGGCAAGGTCCGCTCGGTCTCGTGGTCCTCCGACGGGCACTGGCTCGCCACCAGCGGGGCCGAGGCCACGATCGTCTGGCCCTTCGATTCGAAGGAGGGCCCCACCGGCAAGGCCCCGCGGGAATGCGGCGTGCGCCCGGCCCGGGTCTCCCGCGTGGCGTTCCACCCCAAGGCTCCGGTCCTGGCGATGGGCTACGAGGACGGCTGCATCCTGCTCGTGCGCTTCACCGACGCCTCGGAGCTGCTCGTGCGGCCGGCCCAGCGCGGCAGCGGCGTGACGGCGCTCGCCTGGGATGCCCGGGGGGCGCGCCTCGCCTTCGGGTGCGGTGACGGCGCGGCGGGCCTGCTGACGCTGCCGGCCTGAGGGGCGGGGACGGGGCGGCGCCCGGCACAACCCGGGCAACGTCTGGAACCTTACCTCCCGTCGTGCTCTTCTGGCTCAACGTCCATTGGCGGAGGTGACGTTCGTGTTCCGTGTGATCCGCACCCTCGGCCTCGCGCTCGGGCTCCTCGGCGGCGTGATCGCGGCGCAGGGGCCCGAATTCGCGCAGCAATATGCCCAGCGCCTCGGCGGCACCGTCGACGAGTTGCGCCGCTCGGTCCAGACCCTCGAGGCGGATGCCCGCGCCACCGGCAACAGCCCGGAGGGCGCCGTCGACCGCCTGCGCGGCAACGCCGACGCCCTGGTGGCGCGCCGCGGCGAGGCCGCCCGCTCGGACATCGAGCGCCTCGCCCGGCTCTCGGCGCAGCAGCAGGCGCTCACCGGGTCGACGAGCCCGCTCGGGCGGCTCGCCGCCGTGATCCGCGACCCCGACCTGTCGCTCGCCCGCGCCACCTACCAGGATTACAAGCCCGCCGTGCCGACCACCGTCGACGGCCTCGTCGCCGGCCTCCTCGGGTTCCTGGCGAGCTGGGGCGGCTGGCGCGTCCTCTCGGATGTCGGGCGCCGCATGGCCCGCCGGCGCCCGCGCGCCGAGCCGACAGCCGCCTGAGGGCCGCCTGAGGGCCCTGCGGGCGCATGGGTGCCCTGCACAGCGGCAAGCCGTTGTGACATCATGTGTTGCCCAGGGTCTACAGCGGCCCCGGCACAGCTGAACTACGAGGGAGGAGCACGCGCGCGGACGACGAGGCCCCCGCGCCGGCTCACGGTCTGTCAGTCGCATCATGGCGCGCGCGTCCAATCCCACCGTCGATCCGGCGCTCGATGCCGCGGCCCTCCTGCGCCGCGTCGGCTTCTTCGGGCTGTTCGTGATCGTGCCCGTGGTGGCGCAGGTGGCGCGCCGCGCCACCGTCGTCCTCGCCCCGATCGCCGTGATCCTGCTGATTCTCGCGAGCGCCATCGACAACCGCCAGCGCCCGCTCCGGCCGGCGGCCACGCAGCTCCTGACGGCGCCGGCCTTCCTCGCCGGCATCCTGGTGATCCTGTGGTCGGCCCTGTCGCTGATCTGGACGCCGTTCCCGGGCCAGGCGACGGAGCGGCTGCTCAACCTGATCGCCACGATCCTGCTGACGCTGGCGGGCTACCTCGCCCTGCCGGACCGGATGCGCTCGGCGAATCTCTACCTCCTGCCCCTCGGCGTCACCGCCGCCGCCATCGTGGCGATCATGATCGGGGTGTTCGGCGACACGCTGATGCGCGGCGGGCCCGAGGAGGACAACGCCCTCGACCGCGGGCTGACGCTCCTCGCCCTGCTGGTCTGGCCGGCGGTGGCCTGGCTGCGCTCGCGCCAACGCGACCGCGAGGCGCTGGCCATCGCCCTCGTGGTGGCCGGCGCCCTCGCGGTCTCGCCGAACTCGACGCAGATCGTCGCCCTCGGCATCGGCGCGCTCGCCTTCGCGCTGACGAGCGCCCGCCAGAACCTCGGCGTCGTCGTCACGGCGGGGCTCTCGGCGCTCCTGCTGGCCCTCGCGCCCCTGCTGCCCTTCGTGGCGCGCCCGGTCGGCGCGGCCCTGTTCGGGCCGGTGGCGCCAGGCGTGCTCTCGCTCAAGGCCTGGCAGAAGGTCGTCACCACCGAGCCGGTGCGCCTCGTCACCGGGCACGGCTTCGAGACCGCCCTGCGCGGACGCTTCGTCGGGCTGCTGCCGGCCAACGCCCCGACCACGATGCTGTTCGAGTTCTGGTACGAGCTCGGAATCGTCGGCGCCCTCGCGGCGGCCTTCGCGCTCTACGCCTCGGTGCGCCGCAGCGGCCGCGGCGCGCCGGCCCTGGTGCCCGGCGCGATGGCGGCCTTCGCCACCGCCTTCACCATCGCGTGCGTCGGCGTCGGCCTCACGGTGATGTGGTGGCTCACCACCCTGGCCATCACGGTCCTGGTCTTCGTCTCGATCGAGCGCGGCCAGTTCCGCTCGCGGCGCCCGAAGGTGAGCTTGCTGCGGCGGGTCCGCGACGAGGGCAACCCGGGCTAGGCGTCGGCCGCCGCCTCGATCGCCGCCATGTCGGCGTCCGACAGGCCGACATGGTGGCCGATCTCGTGGACGAGGACGTGGGTGACGAGGTGGCCGAGGGTCTCGTCGTGCTCCGCCCAGTAATCGAGGAGCGGGCGCCGGTAGAGCCAGACCATGTTGGGCATCTGCCCGGTCACGACCTCGCCCGCCTGCGCCAGCCCGACGCCCCGGAACAGGCCGAGCAGGTCGAACTCGCTCTCGCAGGCCATCTCGGCCAGGGTCTCGTCGTCGGGGAAGTCCTCGACGGCGATGCGCACGCCCGCCGCCAGCGTCCGGAACGCCTCGGGCAGGCGTCCGAAGGCCTCGTGCGCCAGCACCTCGATGGCCGCGAGGCTCGGGGCCCGGGCCTCCGCGAGATCCGCCATCGGTCCCGCCTCCGTCACGGGGCCTCGCCCGAGACGGGCAGGACGCAATCCTGCAGGAAGGCCGCGAGATCGTTCGTGATATGATCGATATGGGCCTCGCGCACCGCCTCCTGCTCGAAGGCCTCGCGGAACGGGTCGATGACCCGGGGCACCACCAGGACGGTGGTCATGCCGAGGTCGTACGGGACCACGAGGTTGCGGGCGATGTCCTCGAACAGGGCCGAGCGGCGCGGATCGACCCCGTGCCGGGCGAGGAAGCGCTCGTAGGTCGAGCGCTCGGGCTTCGGCACGAAATCCGCCGCCGCGATGTCGAACACGTCCTCGAAATGGTCGAGGATGCCGAGCTTGGCCGCGACGTTCTCGGCGTGGCGGCGCGAGCCGTTGGTGAGGATCAGCTTGCGCCCGGGCAGCCGCTCGATGGCCTCGCCGAGGGCCGGGTCGAGCTTGATCGTCGAATGGTCGATGTCGTGGGCGAAATCGAGGAAGTCGTGCGGGTCCACGGCCGCCTCGACCATCAGGGCCTTCAGGGTGGTGCCGTAGCGGTGGTAGAAGTGCTTCTGCAGGGCGCGGGCCGACAGCCCATCGAGCCCGTAGAGGCGCATGACGTAGAGGGTGATGCGCTCGTCGACCTGCGGCCAGACCCGTGCGTCGCTCGGATACAGCGTGTTGTCGAGGTCGAAGACCCAGGTGTCGACGTCTCGGAACCCCCGGGACTCGACGGTGGTGAAATGGCTCTCGCCTGGAAGGAACAAGGCTCTCGCGTTTCGTGAACGGCGCGCGGGTCTGCGCGGCCAGGGCAGGGTAAGATGGATGCCTTGGCCGCGAAAGGAAACCTCTCCCCGCCGCGCTAGGCCGCGACGGGATTCATTTGCGCCGGATCAGGGTCCCGGCGCCGTAATCGGTGAACAGCTCCAGCAGCACCGCGTGGTTGACCTTGCCGTCGAGGATGACCACCGCCTCGACGCCCTGGTCGATGGCGTAGATGCAGGTCTCGACCTTGGGGATCATGCCCCCCGTGATGGTGCCGTCCGCGATCAGCCGGCGGCAATCCTCCACGGTCAGCTCCGGGATCAGGTTCTTGTCCTTGTCGAGGACGCCCGGCACGTCGGTGAGGAGGAGGAGGCGCTTAGCCCGCAGGGCCCCGGCGATCGCCCCCGAGAAGGTGTCGGCGTTGACGTTGTAGGTCTGCCCGTCCGCCCCGTAGGCGACGGGCGCGAGCACCGGGATCAGTTCGGCCTTCAGCACCGCGTCGAGGACGCCGCGCTCGACATGCTCGGGCTCGCCGACGAGGCCGAGATCGAGGGCCTTCTCCTCCTGGCTCTCCGGGTCCTTGACGGTGCGCAGCGCCCGCTTGGCCCGCACCATGTTCCCGTCCTTGCCGCACAGGCCGATGGCCCGGCCGCCCTCGGCCGAGATCCAGCCGACGATCTGCTTGTTGATCGAGCCGGCCAGGACCATCTCGACCACCTCGACGGTGGCCTCGTCGGTGACCCGCAGGCCGCCGCGGAATTCCGACTGGATCCCGAGCCGCTCCAGCATCCGGCCGATCTGCGGACCGCCGCCGTGGACGACGATCGGCTTCAGGCCGGATTGTTCGAGGAGCACGATGTCCTCGGCGAAATCCTCCGCCGCGGCGCGGTCGCCCATGGCGTGGCCGCCATACTTGATGACCACGATCTCCTGATCGTAGCGCTGCATATGCGGGAGGGCCTGGGCCAGGACTTCGGCGCGCACGTGCACGTTCGGCAGGTCGGTCATCGTGGTCCTCTGAGAGCCGGGCGACAAAATCGATGGCGGACGCGGGCGGGCTTCTACATGAGTGCGGGCGCCCTGCGAAGTCACGACCCGCGCAAAATCCGGTCCAGAGTGGCGGCCACGCCCCCGCGCGGCCTTCGGGTCCCGGGCGGCCCGGGATGCCCGGCGTAACTGGGATGCCCGGCGGAACCGGGATGCCCGGCGGAACCGGGACGACCGGTTGCACATTCCTGGCGGCCACAACCGGAGCGGACCCCGCCTTGACCACGCAATGCCTGCGCCTCCTGCCCCTCCTGTTCGCGGCCCTCCTCGCCACCGGCGTCGCGGCCCAGACGCCGGATAGCGGCATCGACGCGGTCTCGCCGCAGGGCTCCCCCACCGACATCGGCGGGCCGACGCCGGAGGACGCGCCGCCGATCCCCTCCTTCCAGAAGCAATCGGGATCCCAGGCCGGCGGCCCGGCCAACGCCCTCAACACCCAGGACCAGCGCGCCCGCGAATCGCTGCCGGACGGGTCGGTCGCGGAGGTCGTCACCGGCCGGAACCTCTACCACGGCAATTATTGCGGCCCGGGAGACCGCGGCCTGGACGCCGACGGCCAGGCGCGCGCGCCGGTGGACGCCCTCGATGCCGCCTGCCAGCGCCACGACGCCTGCTACGACGAGGCCCGGAGCCGCTCCTGCGGCTGCGACCGGACCCTCAAGCGGGACGCCCTTCGCCTCGCCGATGACCCAAATCTGTCCCGCGTCCTGCGCGCACGGGCCGCCAGCGTGATCGAGGGCATGGACGTGCTCGCCTGCAGCGAGCCGTAACGGATCCCGAGCGCAAAGCAGGGCCCCGTTGTTCTGTATTTATCACGCTCCCCGAGATCGTTCGATCGCCTCTCCGCACCTAAACTCAATGGAAAATCACCAGATATCTCGAAAGATTGCTCGATCTCTCCCGTGACATCCCCGCAAGAAGTCCAAAAGATACTTTTCAAAGCAACTCCAGGCCTTCTCGACCCGGAGATCGGGATTGATGGAAGAAAAACGAACGCGTGCGGCCAGGATAGGTAAACCTTCCATTAACCATGGCGCTCGATCCTGATCAGGTCGTCCAGGATCACGAGACCGATGCTCAACGCCGATCCCCTCTTCACCCGTCCCACCCTGACCAGCCCCAGCCTGCTGTCCCGCGCCCTCGACGGGTTGCGCCGCAAGGCGGGGTCGCAGGCCGAGGTCTGGCAGTTGCTGACCCAGAACTACACGGTCGACCTCGACGCGGTCGCCATCCTGATGCCGAGCGAGGATCCGGAGCCGACTTGGCTCGCGACCCGCGACTGATCGCGGCCGGGACAGCCCGGTGCCGACCGTCGACGGCACCGAAGATCCGGGTGAGGCGCAGGCGCAACACGCGCGTGCGTGAGGCATTTAACAGACGAGGCTGGCATAGGCCGTGCTAAGTCGAAGATAGAAGTGAGTGAGGAACACGCCGAGGCAATAATCACGCGGCGGCTCGAGCGCCAGAGCACCACCGCGGACCTTTCGACCATTCGAACAAGGGGTCCGTCATGTCTGAATTGCTCTCGGTCGCGCTCGTCTGCGCCGGCACGTTGCTGGCCCAGGATTGCTCGCGTGAAACCGCCCTCGACGTCATCGTCGCTCCGGCCCGCACGCCGATGGAATGCATGCTGCACGCCCAGACGATGGCGGCGGCGGCGGGTTTTCCCGGCGGCGACCAGCGCTACCTGAAGATCACCTGCGAGCGCCGCCACGCCGAATCCGCCCCGGTCCGTACCGCCGGCGGCCACGCCTTCTGAACCGGTGATCCGTGAACCGGTGCCGGATGAGCAAGGCCGCCTCAGGATCGCCGGTCAGGCGGCGATCCTGAGGACATCCCCCGTGCGCAGGCGGCCGCCGGCCAGGACCTCCGCGTAGATCCCGCAATCCCGGTGGCCCAGGCGCGCATCGAGGATCCAGGGGATCTCGAGGTCGCGCAGGCCGCTGACCGGGTCGACGTTGGTCGCGGCGCAGCGCTGCGTGCGCTGGGTCAGGCGCAGGCACAGGCCGTCCGCTCCCTCGAGGACCGACCCGACCATCGCGAGCTCGGCCCAGGGCTCCAGGCCCTCGACCAGCAGGTTGCCGCGGAAGCGCAGCGGATCGACCGGCGCGCCGACGAGGTCCTCGATGGCGCGCACGCTGGCGAGGTTGATCAGCGAGACGTAGCCGATGCGCGAATCCGTGAAGCGGTATTGCGGCGGCGCCGTGAGCACGCGCGGCTCCCCGCGCAGGGCCTCCGGCAGGTAGGCGCGCATCAGGTCCTCGAGCGCGCCCCGGCCGTCCGGCGTGCCGAGGTCGGCCTCGAGCCGGGTGCCGTCGCCGGTCTCGACCGTGAGCGTCGCGCTGGCGTCGTCGTAGCGGGTGCGCAGGCGCGCCAGGGCCTCGTCGCGCATCAGCATCAGGTACTTGGTCTTGGGCTGGTGGCGCGGCGCCACCGGGTTGAAGCCCGAGGGGCCGTTCTCGATGGCGTAGAGCCGGTCGCCCGGGAAGTAGCCGCTCGTCTCGAGCATCGCGGTTTCGAGCCGCTCGGGGCTGAGGCCCTTCACCGGGTAGCGGTAGAGGGCGGAGAGGCGGAGGCTCGGGCGTTCGGTCATGCACGGAGCGTGACCCGGAAATTCCCCGCGGCGCAAGCCCCCGGCAGCCCCTTGTGGTGCCGATTTACAACACCACATTCGGTGGACCGGCGGCCCCAGGGCGCCGGGGCTCTCGGCGGTCCTCAGGGCCGGGGGGCGCTGTTTCGGCGAGGCCGTGCCGCGAGGCGGGCGGCGGATCGCCGGTACGGGGAGGTGAGATCCAGTGAATTTCGAGAAGTACACCGAACGCGCCCGCGGCTTCGTCCAGGCGGCGCAGAACCTCGCGATGCGCGAGGGCCATCCGCAATTGCAGCCGGGCCACCTGCTCAAGGTGCTGCTCGACGATCCCGAAGGGCTCTGCGCCGGCCTGATCGACGGCGCCGGCGGGCAGTCCCGCGTGGCGCTGGCGCAGACGGAGGGCTGGCTCGCCAAGCAGCCGAAGGTCTCCGGGAACGCGGCGCCCCCCCAGGCGACGCGCGAGCTCGTGCGCCTGTTCGACACCGCCGAGAAGGCCGCCGAGAAGGCGGGCGATTCCTACGTCACGGTGGAGCGGCTGCTCCTCGCGCTCGCGGTCGAGAAGGAGACCGAGGCGGGGCGGGCGCTCGCGGCGGCCGGCGTCACCCCGGCCTCCCTCAACGCGGCCATCAACGCCCTGCGCAAGGGCCGCACCGCCGACAATGCCAGCGCCGAGAACGCCTACGACGCCCTGAAGAAATACGCTCGCGACCTGACGGAGGCGGCGCGCGAGGGCAAGCTCGACCCGGTGATCGGGCGCGACGAGGAGATCCGCCGCACCATCCAGGTCCTGTCCCGGCGCACCAAGAACAATCCCGTGCTGATCGGCGAGCCCGGCGTCGGCAAGACCGCGATCGTCGAGGGCCTGGCGCTTCGCATCATCAACGGCGACGTGCCGGAATCGCTTCGCGAAAAGTCCCTGCTCGCCCTCGACATGGGCTCGCTGATCGCGGGCGCGAAATATCGCGGCGAGTTCGAGGAGCGGCTGAAGGGCGTGCTCTCCGAGGTCACGGCGGCCGAGGGCGGCATCATCCTGTTCATCGACGAGATGCACACCCTCGTGGGGGCCGGCAAGGCGGACGGGGCGATGGACGCCTCGAACCTGCTCAAGCCGGCCCTTGCGCGGGGCGAGCTGCATTGCGTCGGCGCCACCACCCTAGACGAGTACCGCAAGCACGTCGAGAAGGACGCGGCGCTCGCGCGGCGCTTCCAGCCCGTCTTCGTGTCCGAGCCCACCGTCGAGGACACGGTCTCGATCCTGCGCGGCATCAAGGAGAAGTACGAGCAGCACCACGGCGTGCGCATCCAGGATTCGGCGCTCGTCGCGGCCGCGACCCTGTCGAACCGCTACATCACCGACCGCTTCCTGCCCGACAAGGCGATCGACCTCGTGGACGAGGCCGGATCGCGCCTGCGCATGCAGGTCGATTCGAAGCCCGAGGAGCTCGACAATGTCGACCGCGAGATCGTGCGGCTGAAGATCGAGGCCGAGGCCCTGAAGAAGGAGCCGGATTCCGCCTCCCGCGACCGCCTCGTGCGGCTCGAGAAGGAGCTCGCCGACCTCGAGGAGCAATCCGCCTCGATCACCGCCCGCTGGAAGGCCGAGAAGGACAAGCTCGGGGCCGCGGCCGAGCTGAAGAAGAAGCTCGACGAGGCCCGGACGGAGCTGGCCGGCGCGCAGCGCCAGGGCCAGTACCAGCGCGCGGGCGAGCTCGCCTACGGGGTGATCCCCGGGCTCGAGAAGCAGCTCGGCGCGATCGAGGCGCAGGCCGAGAGCGCGGTCGCGCGCGACGGCATGGTCGAGGAGGCGGTGACGCCGGCCCACATCGCGGGGGTCGTCTCGCGCTGGACCGGTGTGCCGGTCGACAAGATGCTGGAGGGCGAGCGCGAGAAGCTGCTCGCCATGGAGGACGCCCTGTCGCGGCGCGTCGTCGGCCAGCGCGAGGCCGTCGAGGCGGTCTCGACGGCGGTGCGGCGGGCGCGCGCCGGCCTGCAGGACCCGAACCGGCCGATCGGCTCGTTCATGTTCCTCGGGCCGACCGGCGTCGGCAAGACCGAGCTGACGAAGGCGCTCGCCGGCTTCCTGTTCGACGACGACACCGCCCTCGTGCGCATCGACATGTCCGAGTACATGGAGAAGCACGCGGTGGCCCGCCTCATCGGCGCCCCCCCGGGCTATGTCGGCTACGAGGAGGGCGGGGCGCTGACCGAGGCCGTGCGGCGCCGGCCCTATCAGGTCGTGCTGTTCGACGAGGTCGAGAAGGCGCATCCGGACGTGTTCAACGTCCTCCTCCAGGTGCTCGACGACGGGCGCCTGACGGACGGGCAGGGGCGCACGGTCGACTTCCGCAACACGCTGCTGATCATGACCTCCAATCTCGGGGCCGAGTACCTGGTCAACCAGCGCGAGGGCGAGGACAGCGACGCGGTGCGGGACGAGGTGATGGGCGTGGTGCGCAGCCACTTCCGCCCGGAATTCCTCAACCGGGTCGACGAGATCATCCTGTTCCACCGCCTCGCACGCGGCGAGATGGGGGCGATCGTCGACATCCAGCTCCATCGCCTGGAGAAGCTCCTGGAGGACCGGAAACTCGCCCTCGAGGTCGACGGGGAGGCCCGCGCCTGGCTCGCCGACAAGGGCTACGACCCGGCCTACGGCGCGCGCCCCCTCAAGCGCGTCATCCAGAAGAACGTGCAGGACCCGCTCGCCGAGCTGATCCTGTCCGGCAAGGTCCATGACGGGGAGACCGTCCCGGTCCATCTCGGCCCGATGGGGCTGATGATCGGCGACGTCGCGGTGGGGGCCGAGCGCCGCCCGGCGAACGTCACCCTGAACTGATCGTGGCCCGACGGCCCCGGCGCTCCCGCTGGCGGGAGCGCCGGGGCTTTTCTTTGCGCCCCCGCCCGCGGAGATTGGGGGGCGATGACCCACGACCTCACCTACGCGATCGGCGACATCCACGGCTGCGCCAACCTCCTCGAGGCGCTGCTCGCGCGGATCGAGGCCCACAGCGCCGGGCGCCCACACCGGCTCGTCTTCCTCGGCGACTACATCGACCGCGGCCCGGACAGCGCCGGGGTGCTGCGCATCGTGCGGCGGCTGCACTGGAACGACCCCGAGCGCGTCACCTGCCTGATCGGCAACCACGAGGCGATGCTGCTCGCCTCGCTGCAGACCCCGGGTGCCGCCGAGCACTGGCTGCGCAACGGCGGCGGCGCGACGCTCGCCTCCTTCGGCCTCGACGCGATCGAGGACGTGCCGGGCGACGTGCTCGACTGGCTCGAGGCGCTGCCGAGCGTGCATGCGGACGCGGCGCATTGGTACGTCCATGCGGGCTTCCGCCCGGGCTGCACGCCCCCCGACCCCGACCTGCAGAACCGCCTCTGGATCCGCGAGCCCTTCCTGTCGGACGAGTGCGATTTCGGCCGCCACGTCGTCCACGGCCACACGCCGCTGCCCGCCGGCGAGCCGGAGGTGCGGCGCCACCGCACCAACCTCGACACCGGCGCGGTCTATGGCGGGGCCCTGACGGCGGGCGTGTTCACGGAGGGCCAGGGCCCGGCCGTCGCGTTCCTCGGCATCCCGGCGCGGCGCTACGGGACCTGACCGCGGGCCCGGCCACAACGTTTCCACGGCGCCAGAGCCCGTCTCGTCCGCGAGTAAACGGCCCCCAAGCGCCTCACCCGAATAGCGTATTGGGCATTCCGGCGGTGCCGGTATGGATCAGTACAGACCCAGTTCGAGGCGCGTTCGCCACCTTTTGGTCATGGTTTACTTTTGTTTAAGGGAAATAGCATTCGGTGATCTGAGGATTATATGCCGAGAACTGGCCTCCACCTGCTTCACGGCCTCGATCCGGCGCAGATCGCGGCGTCCCCCTTCGACGTGCGGGTGGTGTCCCCGAGGGATCCGGCCGGAATCCCGTGGACCCGCGGGCAGGTGGCGCGCATGGGGGGCGGCCCCGCCGACCCGCACCTGCTGCTCGCCTATCTCTCCATCGGCGAGGCCGATCTCGGCGCCATCCAGCCCACCGCCCCGCGCGACCCGCGCGACAGCCTCGTGCCGCACCGCTCCGGACAGGTCGAGACCGCCTTCTGGTCGAGCAACTGGCAGGCGTGGCTGATGCGCGCGGTGGCGACCCTGGTCCGCGACGGCTACGACGGCGTCTACCTCGACGGGGTCGAGGCCTGCCGGACCGTTTCGGAGCGGGGCCGTGCGGCGCTCGCGGCCAGCGGGCAGACCGATCCGGCCGCCGCCATGATCGACCTCGTGACCGCCCTCGCGGGGGCTGCCCGGGCCAGGAACCCGGCCTTCAAGGTCTGGGCCGGCAACGGCGAGGCGCTGCTCGGGGACGACCGCTACCTCGCGGCGATCGACGGCCTGTTCCGGGAGAACCTCTACTACACGGCCGCCGGCGAGAGGCAGCCCGTCGCGGCGACGCGCAAGTGCCTGCGCCTGCTCCAGCGGATGCTGGCGGCCGGGAAGGATGTGATCGCGATCGAGCAGGTCGGCGGCGCCGCGCAGATCGACGACGTCCACGCCCAGGCCGAGCGCGACGGCCTCGGCAGCTACGTCACCCGGATCAAGCCTGCCCGTCCCGCCCCGGCGGCGCCCGCCCGTCTCGCCGCGGCGCCCAAACGGGCCCCTGCGGCGGCGCCGGCCCGGCCCAGCGCGGCGGCGGCGGGCGCCGGCCCGGGCGCCCCGCCGCGCCCGACGCCGCGCGACCGCCAGCAGCTCGCCGCCGAGGGACCGCGGAATCCGGCCGTCCCGTCCGCCGGGTCTCTCGATGCCTTCAACTTCCGGCCGGAGCTCGTCGAGGCCCTGGCCCAGCGGGAGCGCGGCGCGGCTTCGGCGCCCCGGCCCGCACGGGACGCCGCCCTCAGCGACCCGATGGCGCTCTACCTGCAGCGCCTCTGCGGGGCGGACCATCCGGCCTTCGCGGCCTGAGGCGCGCCCGCACGACCCGTGAGGAGGTCCAGGCCCGGCGCGGCGGCGTCCGCCGCGCGGCCGCGCGCCTGACATTGTCCGTGGGTTGATCTCGCGGCGGGTGCCCGCGCGGCTTGAGCCGCGTCCGGGCCTGCGCAAGAAACGGGTGGGGAGGGACGAACCCGCCCGCGAGGACGCTCCCATGCCAACGAAGCCGGTCGACACCACCCGCCCCGCAGGAGCGCCGCCGGCGCCCGGCGCCGCGCTGACCGAGGGCTCGCTGGCGCGGCTCGGCAT
Source organism: Methylobacterium planeticum (assembly GCF_008806345.1). Taxonomy (GTDB): domain Bacteria; phylum Pseudomonadota; class Alphaproteobacteria; order Rhizobiales; family Beijerinckiaceae; genus Methylobacterium; species Methylobacterium planeticum. The sequence goes on from NZ_VZZJ01000001.1 coordinate 228,356, forward strand.
CCGCTTCACCGCCTGGGCCGAGCGCTGGTTCCCGGACGCCTTCATCTTCGTCGCCATCGCGGTGGTGATCGTGGCCCTCGGGGCCTTCGCCAACGGGGCGCCGGCGCCCGCCATCGCCAAGAGCTTCGGCGACGGCTTCTGGAGCCTGATCCCCTTCACCATGCAGATGGCCTTCGTGACGATCGGCGGCTACGTGGTGGCGACCTCGCCCCCGGTCCAGGCGCTGATCGACCGCATGGCGGCGCTGCCGAAGACCGGGCGCGGCGCGGTCGGGTTCGTGGCCGCCGCCACCATGGTCTCGTCCTTCCTGAGCTGGGGCCTGAGCCTGATCTTCGGCGGCCTCCTCGCCCGGGCGCTGGCGCGCCGCACGGACCTGCGCATGGATTACAGGGCGGCCGGGGCCGCCGCCTATCTCGGCCTCGGCGCCACCTGGGCCCTCGGCCTCAGTTCCTCCGCGGCCCAGCTCCAGGCGAACCCCGCGAGCCTGCCGAAGAACCTCCTGGCGATCACCGGGGTGATCCCCTTCAGCGAGACGATCTTCCTGTGGCAGTCGATGCTCGTCGCCCTGATCCTGTTCGTGATCTCGGTCGTCATCGCCTACGCCTCGGCGCCGGGGCAGACCGCGGCCGTCACGGCGGCGGATCTCGGGATCGACGTCGCCCGCGAGAGCGAGGATGTCGGGCGTCCCCAGCAGCCCGGCGAGTGGCTGGAGCATTCGCCGATCCTGACGATCCTGCTCGTCCTGCTGGCCATGGGCTGGGTGGTGCAGGAATTCGCGCGCCAATCCTGGATCACCGCGATCTCGAACCTGAACACATACAACCTCCTGTTCCTCACCCTCGGCCTGCTGCTGCACTGGCGCCCGAAGCGCTTCCTCGTGGCGGTGGCGCGCTCCGTCCCGGCCACCGCCGGCATCCTGATCCAGTACCCGCTCTACGCGGCGATCAGCTCCATGCTGACGAACGCCAAGAACGGTGCCGGCACCTCGACCTCGGACGTTATCACCCACGCCTTCGTCAGCCTCAACACCACGGGCAGCTTCCCGCTCTCGATGGGCGTCTACTCGGCGGTGCTCGGCTTCTTCGTGCCCTCCGGCGGGGGCAAGTGGCTCCTCGAGGCCCCCTACGTGATGCAGGCGGCCAACGAGCTGAAGGTGCATCTCGGCTGGGCCGTGATGGTCTACAACGCCGCCGAGGCGCTGCCGAACCTGATCAACCCGTTCTGGATGCTGCCGCTGGTCGGCATCCTCGGCCTCAAGGCCCGCGACATCGTCGGCTTCAGCTTCCTCCAGCTCCTGGTCCACCTCCCGGTGGTGCTGTTCCTGCTCTGGGCGCTCGCCCTCACGCTGACCTACCATCCGCCGGTGATGCCGGGCTGAGGCGCAGGCCGCACCGGCCGCACCGGCCGCAGAACGGGGCGGCCGGCTGGGCCGCTCCGGATCGCGGCGCCTCGGACCGAGCAAAGCAGCCCCGGCCCGCTTCGGACGCCGCGCCGAGCCCGGGGCGCGGGACAATTCCTGCTCAGGTGCGATGCGCCCGAGGCCGCCCCCGAACCGTGCGCGCGGCCGAACGAGGGGGCGCCCGACACGGCGTCTCCTCGGCCTCAGAACCTGCATCACACCCATGAACGCAACTTGTGCGTTAATATTTGCTAGATTTCCATCGAACCGAGACGAGATCCCCGTCACATTGAATAGAAAAACATCAAATAAAAAGGTGCCAACACAAGATCACGCATGGATGCCAACCTGGGATCGGCGCGCGAATCGTGGCGGGCCGGCGGTTGGTGTGGACATGATCGCGATTCCGAAGTTCTTCGACATGGATCCGCCCCGGCTCGACCGGGAGCGGATCCAGAGCGCGCAGGCGAGGGTGATCGTCCGCAACGCGCAGCCCTTCTACGCCGTGCATGCCTGCAACGCCCTCCTGATGGCCGCCGCCTACCGCGGCGCCGCACCGACGGCCCTCGTCGTCGGACCGCTGGTGCTGCTGCTGTCGGGCTATCTCTGGCAGAGCCGGAAGTGCCGCCGGATCGCCCGCGCGCCGATGTCGCCGGAGATCGCCAAGCGCCAGATCCGCTCCATCAACGTGCTGGCGCCGCTGCTGGTGGGGACCACCAGCGCCTGGGCCTTCGCCCTCGCCGCCGAGGGCACGGCGGCCCTGCGCGTGCACAGCCTGTTCTTCATGGCCGACACGATCATCGTGTGCGCCGTGAGCCTGATGCACGTGCGCTCGGCCAGCCTGTTCTCGCTCGTGGCGATCCCGCCGATCGGCATCCTGTCCCTGCTCACCGGAGGCGAGGACGTCCTCCGGATCACGGCCGTGACCTTCATGGTGAGCGGCGCCGCGATCTTCCACCTCGTGCGGATGAGCTCGAAGAGCTTCGTCGACCTCGTGCAGCAGCACGCCGAGCTGAAGCGCCTGCACGAGGCCAACGTCCACCTCGCCCACAGCGACATCCTGACCGACCTGCCGAACCGGGCCGTCTTCTTCGCGCGGCTTCGTGAGCGGATCGCGCAGGCGACGGTCGGCGCCGAGGTACATCTCGCGCTGATCGACCTCGACGGATTCGGGGGCGTGAACGAGGTCTTGGGGCAGGCCTCGGGCAACCTGGTTCTGCGCGAGGTGGCCCTGCGCCTGTCCGAGCACGTCGGCGACCGGAGCCGCCTCGGGCGGCTCGGGGGCGACGAGTTCGGGCTGATCCTGGCCGACGGCGAGTCGGCCGAGGATGCCCTGGCGCTGTGCCGGGAGATCGCCGAGGCGCTGCGCGAGCCCTACCACGTCGCCGCCCGGAGCGTGCGCGTGAGCGCCACGATCGGGCTCGCGAGCCTGGTCACGGGCCGCGCGGCGACCGGCGACCTGAAGGAGCAGGCCTACTTCGCCCTCCACCAGGGGAAAGCGGGCAAGCGGGGCGGCTGCGTCCGCTTCACCGGCGCCTTCGCGAGCAGCATGCGGCGGCGCGACGGGGTCGCGCGCGCCCTCCGGATGGCCGACCTCCAGCGCGAGCTGTCGGTGGTGTTCCAACCCGTCGTCGACGCCTCCCGCAACAGCATCATCGCCTTCGAGGCGCTGGCGCGCTGGACCAGCCCGGAGATCGGCGCGGTGCTGCCGACCGAGTTCATCGCGGCGGCGGAGAATGCCGGCCTGACCAACCTGCTCACCGACGTCCTGCTCACCAAGGCGCTGGCGGCCGCCGCCACCTGGCCGCCGGAGGTGCAGCTCTTCTTCAACCTGTCGGCCTGCGATGTCGCGACGCCGGACTTCGCGCAGCGCCTCTCCGAGATCATCACGGCGAGCGGGATCGCCCCGAACCGGATCGCCTTCGAAGTCACCGAGACGGCGATCATCCGCGACTTCCCCGAGGCGAAGAAGACCCTGGACGCCCTCAAGGAGATGGGCGTCGCCATCGCGCTCGACGATTTCGGGACCGGCTTCTCGAGCCTGAGCTACGTCCACCGGCTGCCGATCGACAAGCTGAAGCTCGACCGCTCCTTCATCCAGGAGATGGAAACGAGCCGGACCTGCCGGGACATCGTCCGCTCGGTCATCGGCATGTGCCGCACGCTCGGGATCGCCTGCGTGGCCGAGGGGGTGGAGACCCGGGAGCAGATGCTCCTCCTCGGCCATCTCGGCTGCCGCACCATGCAGGGCTACTACTTCTCGAACCCGGTGCCGCAGGAGGAAGCCCGCCTCCTGGCGACCCGGGACGCCGCCCGCCGGATCGAGGCGCCGGGCCCCGGCGTCGCCTCGGTGGCGTGAGGGGCCGCTCGCCTCAGCGGGTCCGCAGGAGGCCGCTCACGGCCACGAGGAGCCAGCCCGCCATCAGCAGGAGGCCGCCGCTCGGCGCCGCCATCGGGAACAGGGGCGTCCGCGCCAGTGCCCGCATCGACAAGTCGCCGCAGAACAGCACGAGGCCGAGGCCGAGCGCGGCGGCGGCGATGCGCGTGAGCGGCACCCGGATCAGGCCGCCGCCCGCCAGCGCCGCGAGGCCGACCAGGGCCGGGGCATGGAACAGCAGGAACTGCGCGGCAATCCGCAGCGATTCGGCTTCGGCCCGGTGGGCCGCCGCCGCGCTCGCCGCGACGCCGAGGAGCCCGGCCAACCCCGCAAGGCCCAGGATCAGGCGCTCGGGCAGCGCCAGGCCCGGCCTCACCCGCCGTGCTCGGCCAGGAGCCGGGCGATGGTGGCCCGCAATTCCGGCACGCCGCGGTCGTCGCGGCTCGAGGTCAGCAGGACCACCGGGTAGGCGGCCGGGCGCTTGGCGAGGGCCGCCTCGACGCCGCGGACGCGCGCCTCCATCTCGGACTTCTTCAGGGCGTCGGCCTTGGTCAGCACGATCTGGTAGCTCACCGCCGCCTTGTCCAAGCCGTCGAGCACGTCCGTGTCGATCGCCTTCAGCCCGTGGCGCGAATCGATCAGCATGAAGACCCGCGCGAGGTTCGCCCGGCCCTTCAGGTAGGCGTGGATCAGCTCGGTCCAGGCCGCGACCTTGGCCTTCTCCACCGCCGCGAAGCCGTAGCCCGGCATGTCGACCAGGGTCAGGCGCCCGCCGATGTCGAAGAAGTTCAGCTGCTGCGTCCGCCCCGGCGTGTGCGAGGTGCGCGCCAGCGTGTTGCGGCCGGTCAGCGCGTTGACGAGGCTCGACTTGCCGACGTTCGAGCGGCCCGCGAACGCGATCTCGACGCCGTTCATCGCCGGCAGGCTGCCGAGCGACGGAGCGGCCGAGATGAAGTCCGCGCTGCCGGCGAAGAGCAGGCGGCCCGCCTCGAGCAGGGCCGGGTCGATTTCGGTGGAATCGTTCATGATTTCTTCCAGGGCCGGGCGCACCGCCCGGCCCCTCACGGGCCGATCGGACGATCAGCTTTTGGCAGTCGCCTTCTCGGAGGCGCCCTTTCGGAAGGTCCCCCGCAGGTTATCCCACAGCTCCACCTTCACGCCGTTGCGGCGCATGATGACGTATTGCTGGATCACCGAGAGCGTATTGTTCCAGGCCCAGTAGATCACCAGTCCGGCTGGGAACGAGCCGAGCATGAAGGTGAAGATGATCGGCATGAAGGTGAAGATCTGAGCCTGCACCGGGTCCGGCGGCGCGGGGTTCATCTTCATCTGCACGAACATCGTCACGCCCATGATCAGCGGCCAGATGCCGAGATGGATGAAATCCGGGGCGGCGAAGGGCAGGAGACCGAACAGATTCAGGATGCTGGTCGGATCGGGCGCGGCCAGATCCTGGATCCAGCCGAAGAAGGGCGCATGCCGCATCTCGATGGTGATGAACAAGACCTTGTAGAGCGCGAAGAAGACCGGGATCTGGATCAACACCGGCCAGCAACCGGCCACCGGGTTGATCTTCTCCTTCTTGTAGAGTTCCATCATCGCCTGCTGCTGCTTCACCTTGTCATCAGCATAGCGCGTGCGGATCGACTGCATCTCCGGCTGCACGGCCTTCATCTTGGCCATGGAGACGTAGGATCGATTGGCGATCGGCAGGAAGAAGATCTTCAGGATCGCCGTCACGACGAGGATCGAGACGCCGAAATTGCCGAACAGGTGGAAGAAGAAATCGAGGGCCCGGAACATCGGCTTGGTGATGAAGTGGAACCAGCCCCAGTCGATCATCAGATCGAACTGCTTGATCCCGAGGTCCCGCTCGTAGGCGTTGATGGCGTTGACTTCCTTGGCGCCCGCGAACAGGCGCTGGGTCATCGCGACACTGGCGCCCGGCTCGACGTTGCGTGCGTCGGCCCGGACGCTCGCCTGGTAAACCTTGGTCGCACCGTCGGTGCGTTCGGTGAACGCGCCCGTATAGGCGGTCGCCTGGTCGGGGATCGCGGCGGCGGCCCAATACTTGTCGGTGATGCCGACGAAGCCGCCGGTTACGTTCGGCCAGGCCTTGCCCTTGGTGGCCGGCCCACCGTAGGCGGGCTCCTTGGCCAGGTGATCGTAGGTGTATTCCTGCAATCCGTCGCCGCCGAGCACGCCGATCATGCCCTCGTGCAGGACGTAATAGCCCTGGGTATGCGGCTTACCCCAGCGCGACACCAAGCTGTACGGGTAGAGCGTGATCGCGCCCGAGCCCTTGTTCTCCACCTCGTCGCGGACGGTGAACATGAACTTGTCGTCGACTGCGAGAATGCGGCGGAACACCAGACCCGCGCCGTTGTCCCAGCTCAACGTCACGGGCTTGCCGGGGGAGAGGGTCTCGCCGTCGGCCTTCCAGAGCGTCTCGTTGTTCGGCAGCGGGCCGGCATTCTGCCCGACCCAGCCGAACTCGGCGTAGTAGGGCGTCTCGGTCCCGGCCGGCGAGAACAGCACGATGTGCGGGCTCTTGTCGTCCACCGTCTCGTGGTAGTTCTTCAGGGACACGTCGTCGATGCGACCGCCCTTCAGAGCCACCGATCCCGAGATCGCCGGGGTCTCGATGCGGATCCGCGGCGAGCGCGCGAGGGCCGCCTCGCGGGAGATCGGGGCTCCGGACGGCAGCGTCCCGGCCACGGGTGCGGCGGGGCCGCCCTCCTTCGGGCTCGGGGACACAACCCCGTCCGGGGTCGTGCCGGGGCTCTGGTTCGCAGCCTGATTCTGCGCCGCGGTCTGCCGCTGCTGCTCCACGCGGGGAGCCGCGATGAAGTAATTCCAGCCGAGCAGAACCACGAGCGACAGCGCGATCGCCACGATCATGTTGGTCTTGTCATTGCCCATCACTGGATCCGTCGCACGCGTGTCTGTCGAGGGTGGTGGTGCGGGCAGAGCCCGCATCCTCCGCAGGGATTCCGGTCGTCGCCTCAGCCTCACCCGAACGGGTGCGGCGCTCCGCACCTCCCGAAGGTGTGGGCCCGCCCCTCGGCGCGCCAGGGCCGCCGCGTGCGGCTTTCGGGGCCGGCTTCGCGAAGGGCTTGGGCCCACGGGGCTTCGTCACCGTGGAGAGCGCACGGCGCAGGTCGTCCTTCAGGATCTCGAAGGGCGCGGTCAGCGCCGGACGGCGCGCGATCAGCACGATGTCTGCCGCGATCACCGGGGCGTCCTCAGCGACGGCATCGACGGCCTCGCGCAGGCGGCGCCGGATGCGGTTTCGCTCGGTGGCATGGCCAACCCGCTTCGTGATCGTGAACCCGAGATGCAGCCCCTCCGCCGGGGCACCGTCGCGCTGCTCGCCCGCATCCCGCAGGCGACCTTGCGCGGTCATGCGCTCGGTGTGGAAGCGGCGCCCGTTGGCCGCCGCCAGGAAATCGGATCGCCGCTTCAGCCGTTCGATCGTCGACACTGGCGGTTCGATCCTACGGCCCCTCCCAGGAAGGACCGGCTGCGCGCCACGCGGAAGCGGCGCGTCGATCAAGCTTACGCCGAGAGGCGCTTGCGGCCGTGGGCGCGGCGCGCCGCGATCACCTTGCGGCCGCCGGCGGTCGCCATGCGGGCGCGGAAACCGTGGCGGCGCTTGCGCACGAGCTTGCTCGGTTGATAGGTTCTCTTCATGGCTCAAGGCCTCCAAAGGTCGAGGCGCGATCGCGGGCGGCTAAATCCGCGCCGGACCTTCGCGTCCTGAGATTGTCTGCAAGCGCGAAGGGCGCCCGAAAGGGGCGCCACGTCGCGACGAGCCGGCTTATGGCGGAAGGGTCTGCCAGAGTCAACGTTTCGTCGACAGGCGGCCGTGCCCGCGGCGCTCAATGCCCGTCGAACTCCATCAGGGTGCGGACCGGAACGTCGAGATCGCGAAGGCGCTGCGCGCCGCCGATCTCGGGCAGGTCGATCACGAAGCAGGCTGCCACCACCTCGGCGCCAATGCGGCGCAGCAGGTTGACCGCCGCCATCGCGGTGCCGCCGGTGGCGATCAGATCGTCGACGAGGAGGACGCGGTCGCCCGGCTTGATCGCGTCGACATGGATCTCGATCTCGTCAGTTCCGTACTCGAGAGCGTAGGCGATCGAGACCGTCTTGTGCGGGAGCTTGCCCTTCTTGCGGATCGGGACGAAGCCGGAGGACAGCTGGTGCGCGACGGCGCCGCCGAGGATGAACCCGCGCGCCTCGATGCCGGCGACCTGATCGATGCGCCCGCCCGCGTAGGGGTGAACCAGGGCGTCGACGGCGCGCCGGAAGGCGCGGGGGTCGCTCAGGAGCGTGGTGATATCGCGGAAGATGATCCCCGGCTTCGGGTAATCCGGAATCGAACGGATCGATTCCTTCAATGCGATGTGGCGGCGGGCGTCCATGCGGATGGCCTTCTGAGACGAGAGCAGGGCGGTTTTAAGCAGAAGCCCGGTCCACTGGCCAGCGTCGTGCCCCCGGGCAGGTCACGGCGTCGCGAGCCGCGCTCCATGTCCGATCAGCGGCGTCGAGAAAGCCAGGGGCGCGTCGTGAGTGCCGATATCATCGGCATTCCTGCACCGGCCGCCTCGACGGCCGTCAAGGGCCCGCCGATCATCCGTTGCACTTGCGCAGGATGGCGACGAGTTCCCGGTGCAGGATCTCGTTGCCGCAGGCGACCGAGCGTGTGGCCAGTGCCTCGGAGGCACCGTCGGCGGAGCTCACGAAGCCGCCGGATTCGCGAACCAGGATGATGCCGGCGGCCATGTCCCAGGTCTGAAGGTCGCGCTCCCAGTAGAGGTCGAGGCGGCCGCAGGCGACATAAGCGAGGTCGAGGGCAGCCGATCCGAGACGGCGCGTGCCCCCGGAGACCGCCATCACGGCGGCGACCTCCTTCAAGAGGCGCGGGTGGTTGCCGCGACCGAGATAGGGCGTGCCGTAGGCCGCGAGCGCGTCGGCCATGTCGGTGCGGCCGGAGACGCGAAGGCGACGGTTGTTGAGGTAGGCGCCCTTGCCGCGCTCGGCCACGAACAGTTCGTCCTTGATCGGATCATAGATCACGCCGGCGACGATCTGGCCGTCGCGCTCAAGCCCCACCGAGATGGCGAAATGCGGGATGCCGTGCAGGAAGTTCGTCGTGCCGTCGAGGGGGTCGACATGCCAGGTGTGGCTCTTGTCCTGACCCTCGATGACGCCGTTCTCCTCGAGCACCAGACCGTAGCCGGGCCGGGCCTTCATCAGCGCGTCGCGCAGGACTTCCTCAGCCTTCCGGTCCGCCGCAGACACGAAGTTGCCGGGCCCCTTGCGGGATACCTGGAGGTTCTCGACCTCGCCGAAATCGCGCTTGAGACCGCGCGCAGCCTTGCGCACGGCGTCGACCATGACGGTCATGAGGGGAGAGGAGATCATCGGTGTCTTGGCTCGTCCGGATCGCTGATTTGCGCCGGGGTTTAAAGCAATGCGCGAAAAGATCGACCCCGATGCGATGCCGGGCGGACATTCGCGGAGCGTCCAACGCGTCCGCAATCGCGGCCTCCGCGCTCGGGCACGGGGACGCATCGGACGCGCGCTATCCGGAACGGGCTGCGCCGTGGCGCAGCCCACGCGACCCCGTCAGAGGGCCATCGCGGCCTTCAGGTTCTCGTCGACCTTGTCGAGGAAGCCCGTGGTCGAGAGCCATTTCTGGTCCGGCCCGACGAGGAGCGCGAGGTCCTTGGTCATGAAGCCCGCCTCGACGGTGTCGACGCAGACCGTCTCGATCTTGGTGGCGAACTTCGCCAGATCCGCGTTGTCGTCGAGCTTCGCCCGGTGCGCGAGGCCGCGGCTCCAGGCGAAGATCGACGCGATCGAGTTCGTCGAGGTCTCCTTGCCCTTCTGGTGCTCGCGGTAGTGGCGCGTCACGGTACCGTGGGCGGCCTCCGCCTCGACCGTCTGGCCATCGGGGGTGAGCAGTACCGAGGTCATCAGGCCGAGGGAGCCGAAGCCCTGCGCCACGGTGTCGGACTGCACGTCGCCGTCGTAGTTCTTGCACGCCCAGACATAGCCGCCGGACCACTTGAGGGCCGAGGCCACCATGTCGTCGATGAGGCGGTGCTCGTAGGTGATGCCGGCCGCATCGAAGCGCGACTTGAATTCGTTCTGGTAGACCTCTTCGAACAGGTCCTTGAAGCGACCGTCATAGGCCTTGAGGATCGTGTTCTTGGTCGACAGGTAGACCGGGTACTTGCGGTTCAGGCCGTAATTCATCGAGGCGCGGGCGAAGTCGCGGATCGACGCATCGAGGTTGTACATCGCCTGGGCCACGCCGGCGTCCGGGAACGTGAAGACCTCCTTCTCGATGACGGTCCCGTCATCACCCTCGAACTTGATGGTCAGGCGGCCCTTGCCCGGCACCTTGAAGTCGGTCGCCTTGTACTGGTCGCCGTAGGCATGGCGCCCGACGACGATCGGCTGCGTCCAGCCCGGGACCAGGCGGGGCACGTTCTTGCAGATGATGGGCTCGCGGAAGATGACGCCGCCGAGGATGTTGCGGATGGTGCCGTTGGGCGACTTCCACATCTCTTTCAGGTTGAATTCCTTCACGCGCGCCTCATCGGGGGTGATGGTCGCGCACTTCACGCCGACGCCGTGCCGCTTGATCGCATTGGCGGCATCGACCGTGACCTGATCGTTCGTGGCGTCCCGATGCTCGACGCCGAGGTCGTAGTAGTCCAGATCGACGTCGAGATAGGGGTGGATCAGCTTGTTCTTGATCTCGGCCCAGATGATCCGGGTCATCTCGTCGCCGTCGAGTTCGACGACGGGGTTCGCCACCTTGATCTTGCCCATAAGCCGATGCCTTCCCTGATGCCCTACGTCCGCGGGCACGATCCCATGCAAGGTGCGTGCGCCCGCGGATGCGGGTCATAGCGTGGAGGGTCCGGCGGGAAAAGGCTTCGGCCCCTCGGGTTTGGCTGACAGAGGCAGCCTCCTGTCAGGCCGGGACCGAACGTCTGCGCTGCGCGTGGACGACTGCGCGGTCTCCGGGCGCGCGCGATCTCGCGCCCAGCCAATCCCCTCGCAGGAGCCCGCGGTCCAAGTCCGGATGCGCCGAGTTTCGGACTTCAACGGGCACACGGGTTGTCGCGTGCGTTTCGGAAGAACGGCCTGGAAAACCGGATCGCCGGCGGGCTAAGAGCAACGTCGGTTCGCTCGTCCCACGCGGTTCATGTCCAAGCAGATCGAGATCTCTCCGGGCGTCGCGCCGGCCATCATCCTGGTGGAGCCGCAACTGGCCGAGAATATCGGGATGACCGCCCGCGCGATGGCGAATTTCGGCTTGTCGGAGTTGCGCCTCGTCAATCCGAAGAACGGCTGGCCGAAGAAGGGCGTGCGCGAGGCGGCCTCCGGCGCCACCCACGTCCTCGATGCGGCCAGGATCTTCGACAGCGTTCCCGAGGCCATCGCCGATCTGCATTACGTGCTCGCCACGACGGCCCGCGAGCGCGGCCAGATGAAGCGCGTGCTCGCACCGGAGGCCGCGATGACCGAAGTCGCGCGGCGCGAGGGCCAAGGTGTCGGCGTGATGTTCGGACGCGAGCGCGTGGGCCTGACCAACGACGAGGTGTCGCTGGCCGATGCGATCGTGACCTTCCCGGTCTCAGCCGATTTCCCATCGCTCAACCTCGCCCAGGGCGTGTTGCTGATGGGGTATGAATGGCGCCGGGCCACCGGCCGGGCCGCGCTTCCGTTCACCGGCGAGCTGCTGTCGCCCCCCGCGACGCGGCAAGCCATGCTGTCGCTCTTCGCGAGCCTCGAGGAGGGGCTCGCGGCGGCGGGTTTCTACCCGCCCGAGAAGCGGGAGATCATCGCCCGCAACATGCGTGACATGCTCCACCGGATGGCGATGACGGAGCAGGATGTCCGGACCTTCCGGGGGGCGCTGCGTGCGCTGAGCCGGCACGCGGCGGCGCCATCGAACGATTGAGCGAATGCGCGAGAACGGAGTCGGCACGCATTAACAACCTCCACAGCTTTGGCTGCGAGCATGCCGGCCCATGCAACCCAACTCACTCAGCACCATCGGCGGCGAGTTCGCGGATCCACTCCGCGAAGCGGCCTTTCAGGCGGAGCGCCTGCCCGAGACGCTTCGGCACGCCCGATTGCTGTTTGGGCTCGCGGCGATCCTCAACTTCCTGTTTCTCGCGAGCGATTGGCGCTTCGCGGGTGATCCCCACTTCGTCGTGGCGGTTCCGGCGCGTCTCGGCGTGGTCGTGGTCTCGCTGCTCTGCCTCGGCCTCGCCCCGCGGGCGCAAAATTTTCCGTGGCTTCAGCGGCTCATCCTCGGCTGGGAAATGGCCACTGCGGTCTGCGTCGCGCTCCTCGTGTCGTCCCGCTCTGATATCGCCCTGTTCGTCGTCCTGATGTTGCCTGCGATCTTCCTTCTCGTTGTGCCGACGAGCTTCCGGTGGACCGTGATGGTCGGCGTTGGGACATCGGGCCTGCTCCTCGCCGGCTACGCGCTGCCGCCGCCCCTGCCCGCGACGAGTATCGGCCTCGGGCTGGCGGCCGTCATGGCGAACGTTGCGCTGCTCCTCGTCGTCGTGCGCTCGAACCGGCTTCGTCGCCTCGAGTGGATCGCCATGCAGGCCGAGCGGCGCGCCAACCAGGAGCTTCAGGATAGTCGCCAGCTCTTCGAGGCCCTCTTCAAGGCGGTTCCGATCCCGGTGGTCGTGTCCGATCAGCGCGACGGTCGCTTCGTGAACATGAACGATGCCGCCCGCTCGTTCTTCGAGATCGGCACCCCGGGCGATCTGGAGGTTCTGAGCACGCGGGATCTGATCGGCATCGCGGAACGCAAGCGCGTCCAGGCCGAACTCGATCGCCACGCGACGGTGCGCGACATCGAGATCGCGTTGAGAACCGTCGAGGGTGACCGCCGGGACGTCCTGCTGTCTGCCGATTCCGTTCAGATCGGAAGCCGTCCCTGCGTGATCACAAGCCTCGTCGACATCACCAGCCGCAAGGCGGCCGAGGAGATGATCCGCGATGCCGCCCACCACGACGTGCTGACGGGCCTTCCCAATCGCGCCCTGTTCCAGGCGACCCTCGATGCCTCGCTGGCGCGTGCCGAGCGTGAGCAGTCCCATATCGGCCTGATCCTGCTCGATCTCGACGCCTTCAAGGAGGTGAACGACACCCTCGGGCACGATGCCGGGGACATGCTCCTCAAGGAGGTCGCACAGCGTCTCTCGACCCTGGTGGGACCCGGGGACCTTGTGGCGCGGCTCGGTGGCGACGAGTTCGTGCTGATCCTCGCTGGGGATTCGGGAACCCGGGAACAGAGCCAGCGCATTCACGCCGTTGCGGCCGCGATCCCGGATGTGCTGGCCCCGGCCGTGGCGATCGGTGGCCGCAGCGTTTCACCGCGTGCGAGCCTCGGCCTCTCACTCTACCCGGAGCACGCCCGCAACGCGGCCGATCTCCTCACCAACGCGGATCTCGCGCTTTACGCAGCCAAGGCCGCGGGACGAAACCAGGCCGCCCTTTTCAAGCCGGCGCTGCGCGCGAACATCGAGGAGCGCGTCACGATCGCCCGCGAGATCCGGACGGCTTTGGAGGAGGGCGGCATCGTTCCGTTCTATCAGCCGAAGGTCAATCTCGACACGGGCGCGATCGTCGGATTCGAGGCTCTGGCACGCTGGCACCACCCGGCGCGCGGGTTGCTGGCACCTGCGGCCTTCGCCTCGGCCTTCGACGATCCGGAAATCGGCGCGGCCCTCGGGACGCGGATCGCGCAGCAAGTTGCGCTCGACCTGCGCAGCTGGCTCACCAGCGGTCTCGATCCCGGCAGGATCTTCGTGAACCTCTCGACCGCGCAGTTCGTCGAACGCGACCTTGCCGAAACGTTCCTCACCATGCTCGAGGCGTCCGGGCTGCCGACGGCCCGTCTCGGGGTCGAAGTCACCGAGACCGTCCTGCTCGGTGGGCGCGGCGAGCGGGTGGCCGAGGTCCTCGAGCGCCTTCATGCCGCCGGGATCCGCGTCGCCCTCGACGATTTCGGGACGGGCTACGCGTCCCTCACCCACCTGAAGCGGTTTCCCGTGGATGAAATCAAAGTGGACCGCAGCTTCGTCAACGACCTGACACGCGACGTCAACGACGCCGCCATCGTGACGGCCGTGCTGCAGCTCGGTCGCAGCCTCGGTCTCGACGTCACGGCCGAAGGTGTCGAGACGGTCGAGCAGGCGCGCTTCCTGCAGGCGGGCGGCTGCACCTTCGCCCAGGGCTACCTCTACGCCAAGCCGATCGCGTCGAGCCGCATTCCCCGGCTTCTGCAGAAGGGTGTCGGCGCCCTCGCCACACCGTCCGCGGAGTTCGCAGATCTCGCTGCCGCGGGGTGACGCCCTCCGTTTCGCTCAGTCGACCTGAGCGAGGGCCTGATCGATATCGGCGATCAGATCCTCGACGTTCTCAAGACCGATCGAGAGGCGCACCGTATCGGGGCCAACGCAGGCAGCCGCCTTGTCGCTGTCATCGAGTTGGCGGTGCGTGGTCGTCGCCGGATGGATCGCCAGTGACTTGATCTCGCCGATATTCACGAGGTGCGAGATCAGCTCCAGGCTGGTGATGAACTTCAGCGCCGAGGTCTTGCCAGCCTTGAGCGCGAAGGTGAAGATCGAGCCCGGACCCTGCGGCACGTAGCGCTTGGCCAAAGCCTCTCCGGTCTGGCCCGGCAAATCCGGATAGCTGACCCAGGCGACCTTCGCATGGTCCTTGAGATGGGCCGCCACCGCCCGCGCGTTCGCACAATGCCGCGCCATGCGCAGCGGCAGCGTCTCGATGCCGGTCAGGGTCAGGAAGGCGTTCATCGGCGAGAGGCCCGGACCGAGGTCGCGCAGGCCGAACAGACGGCACGCGACCGCGAAGCTGATGTCCGGGAAGCGCTCGGTGATCACGAGCCCATCGTAATCGGGCCAAGGGTCGGTGATGAGATTGTAATGCCCGTGCTTCGTCCATTCGAACGAGCCCGCGTCGCAGATGACGCCCCCGATGGTCTGGCCGGACCCGCCGAGGAATTTCGACGTCGAGTGCACCACGATGTCGGCCCCGTGCTCGATCGGCCGGATGAGCGCCGGAGACGCCAGGGTGTTGTCGACGATCAGCGGCAGGCCGTGGCGCCGCGCCACCGCGGCGATGCCCTCGAGGTCCATCACGGTGGCGCAGGGGTTCACGATCGACTCGCAGACGATCGCGCGCGTCTCCGGCGTGATCGCCGCCTCGAAATCCTCCGGGGTCAGTCCCTTCGTGAACTGAGGCTTGAGGTTGTAGCGCCCGTCGAGACGGCGCATGAGCCCGAGCGATCCACCGAACAGGCGCGAGGAGGCGACGTAGGCGTCCCCGCTCCTCATCAGGGTCAGGAGGACGAGGAGCACCGCCGACTGCCCGGATGAGACAGCGACCGCGGCCTTGGCGCCCTCCAGGGCGGCCACGCGGCGCTCCAGGGCCGCGACGGTCGGGTTCGAGCCGCGCGAGTAGGAGAAGCCGGTACGGCGCATCGCGAAGATGTCGGCCGCCTGCTCGGTCGAGTCGAACACGAAGCCATTGGTGAAGTAGATCGGCTGCACCCGCGCGCCGGTGGCGGGATCGGGCGCGGCGCCCGCGTGGATCGCCTGGGTGGCGAAGCGGTGGGAACGGGTGTCTGACATCGGCTCGACTTCTTGGGTCGGTGGGGCGACCGGCGATTCAGGCCGCGCGCCGGACGAAGGCCCGCAACGTTCGGACCAGCGTCTTGGGCTCGTAGGGCTTGGGAATGAAGCGAGCGCCGTCCGGCATGTCGTGCGGGCCCGGCGTACCCATCCCGGAGACCACCAGAACCGGAATGGCGGGCCAGCGATCGGCGACGAGGCGCGCCAGCGCGAACCCGTCCATCGAGCCCTGCGGCATGTCGACATCGGTCATGAGCAGGCCGACATCGTCGCGATTTTCCAGAACCTTCAGGGCCTTGTCCGCATGGGTCGCCTCGACCACCGTGAAGCCCGCATCCGTCAGCGTGTCGGACGCTTCCATCAGGAGAAGGCCGTCATCTTCCACGAGGAGAACGACGGGTTGCTCGGACGGAGTGTCAGTCATCAGGCCTGAGGCGATCCCTTGAACAGGAGTCCGGGGCCTATTCCCCGCGCCACGCCCCGTCAAGGACCGGCGGGGCTCGGGTCCACCGGTGGCTCGCCCCTCGTCGCAACCTGGACCGACATCGCGTCGTCGATCGAACCCCGAGACGGCGTTGTCGAAGTGGGCCGTGAGCGGTGCGTCGAGGGTCAGGACGACGCCCGTGCTCGGATCCTGCGGCGGACCATGCCGTCGAAGCTCTGGCTCAAGCCGCGCTCGAACAGGCGGGTTCCGAACCCGGTCCGCGTCGGGACGCGACCGGGCGGACCATCGACCGCCGGCTCGACGCCTCACGATCCGCTGCCAGCCGGCCGTCGACACGCCGCGTCGGAGCCACCAATATCCGGCTACGGAATATCGATGTTCATTCAGGTGACGACTTGAGCGAATCCGGCTCGGTGAAACTTCTCATTTGTTTCGGCCAAGCAATACGAGCCAGCCGACACCGATCGTGAACACCATCATGCCGATCGTGATGAAGACCGGCGTCCCGAGGTCGATCAGCCGGGGGGCGAGCTGGGTCGCGAAGGCGGCGACCACGAGGGCGACGGCGACGCGCGCGGCCGCGCGCTCGATGCCGCGCGTCACCTTGTCGAGCCCCTTCACCTCGATCTCGACGGTGACGCGCCCCTGCTTCAGGCGCACCAGCATCAGGTGAATCAGGGTCGGCAGCTCGGAGGCCGCGCCGAAGAGACCAACGCTGAGCGCTTCGGCCTTGCGCTTGATCCCCTTGAGGGAGAACTGCGTCTGCATCGTCGAGCGCACCGTCGGGCCGGCAGCGGCGAAGAGATCGAAGTTCGGGTCGAGCTGGCGCATCACGCCGTCCGCGGTGACGAGTCCCTTGAACAGGATGGCGAGGTCGGTCGGCATCGCGAGGTCGTTCTCGCGGGCCATCGTCATGAAGTCGGTGAGCACGAGCCCGAGATTGAGCGGGATCGAGGAATGGCTCTCGACGAAGGCCTGGGCCGAGGCTTCGAGTTTGGTCAGATCGGGATTGCTCGTTCCGGTCCAGTCGAGGAGGACCGCCATGAGGCCGTCGGCGTCCTGCTTGAGCATGGCGCCGATCAGCACGAGGAGCTGGTTCCGGCGCTTCTGCGACAGGCGGCCGATGATGCCGAAATCGATGAAGCCGATGCGATCGCCCGACATCGCCAGCAGGTTGCCGGGATGCGGATCGGCGTGGAACACGCCCTCGATCAGCGCCATCCGCAGGAAGGCATCCGTTCCCTTCTGGGCGAGAAGCTTCTTGTCGACCCCGGCGGCCTGCAAGCCGACCTCGTCGTTCGGGGAGATGCCGTGGATGAATTCTTGAACGAGGACGCGTTCCGAGCACCATTCCCAGAAGATTTTCGGGAAGACGATGTCATCGCGACCCTCGAAGATCGCGGCAAGCAACTCGCAGTTGCGAGCCTCGTTGAGAAGGTCGAGCTCGCCGTTCAGACCCGCCGCGAGGTGACGCATCTGCTCGCGCGGCTGGTAGCGCGCCATGTCGGGCCATTCGGATTCGACGATGCGCGCGCCGTGCGCCATCAGGCGCAGATCCGCCTCGATGATCTTGCGCAGGCCCGGCCGCAGCACCTTGACCACGACCTCCTCGCCGGAATGGAGCCGGGCCCGGTACACCTGCGCGATCGACGCGGACGCGATCGGGTTGAGGTCGAACTCGGCGAAGATCTCGTTCGGCGAGGCACCGAGATCGGCTTCGAGCTGCGGCCGGATCAGGTCCCAGGGCACCGGCGAGACCTGGCTGTGCAGCTTCTCCAGTTCCTCGGTCCAGGCGGGGGAGAGCAGGTCCGGCCGGCTCGCGAGGACCTGCCCGAACTTGATGAAAGTCGGTCCCAACGCCTCGATCGCGCGGCGCAGGCGCTCGGGCTGGGACAGCCGCGTGACATCGACCCGCGGCTTGCGCCGGGGAAGCAGCGGGATGTAGCGGAGCCCGAGGCGGTCCACGACCTTGTTGACGCCGAAGCCGATCAGGATCGTGGCGATCTCGGACAGGCGCTGACGATCGCGCGCGGCAACGAAGGCGGTTTTCAGCATTGAGCGGTTCGACCCGTAGAGGCGCAGTGAGGCAGCCAGGCCCCGGGGACATCACGCGGTTCCGACTTTTTTAGGGTCGGGGCTGCGCAAACGTCCGTACGGAATGGCGCCCACGCCCTTCGCGCGCCGTGCCGCACCCGCCGGCAACGCCTTGCGCCGCTCTCGCGCCCGGGCGTACACGGCTCCGCATGGCCAGCCCGAGGAGACACCGATGACCGACCGCCTGCCCGGCTTCAACACGCTGGCGATCCACGCGGGCGCCGCCCCCGACGCGGCGACCGGCGCGCGGGCGACCCCGATCTATCAGACCACCAGCTTCGTGTTCGACGATGTCGACCATGCGGCCTCCCTGTTCGGGCTGCAAGCCTTCGGCAACATCTATTCGCGGATCACCAACCCGACGAACGCGGTCCTGGAAGAGCGGATCGCGGCTCTCGAGGGCGGCACCGCGGCGGTCGCGGTGGCGTCGGGTCACGCGGCCGAGTTCCTGACCATGCACGCGCTGATGCAGCCCGGCGACGAGTTCGTGGCGGCGAACAAGCTCTACGGCGGCTCGATCAACCAGTTCAACCACTCCTACAAGAATTTCGGCTGGTCGGTGGTCTGGGCCGACACCGACGATCCGTCCTCGTTCGAGCGGGCGATCACGCCCCGCACCAAGGCGATCTTCTGCGAGTCGATCGCCAATCCGGGCGGCGTGATCACCGATATCGCGGCGATCGCTCAGGTCGCCAAGCGCCACAAGATCCCGCTCATCGTCGACAACACCATGGCGACGCCGTACCTGATCCGCCCCTTCGAGCACGGGGCCGACATCATCGTGCATTCGGCGACCAAGTTCCTCGGCGGCCACGGCAACTCGATCGGCGGATTGATCGTCGATGGCGGCAGCTTCAAATGGGCTGGCGACGACCGCTACCCGATGTTGAGCCAGCCGCGGCCGGAATATGCCGGGATGGTGCTCTCCGAGACGTTCGGCAATTTCGGCTTCGCCATCGCCTGCCGCGTGCTCGGCCTGCGCGACCTCGGCCCGGCGCTCTCGCCCTTCAACGCCTTCCTGATCCTCAACGGCATCGAGACGCTGCCCCTGCGCATGCAGCGCCATTCGGACAACGCGCTCGTGGTCGCGACCCATCTGTCGCAGCACCCGGCGGTCGCTTGGGTCAGCTATCCGGGGCTCGAGACCGATCGCTACCATCAGCTCGCGAAGCGCTACACGCCGCATGGCGCCGGCGCCGTCTTCACATTCGGCCTCACGGATGGCTACGAGGCGGGCGTGAAGCTCGTCTCCAACCTGCAGTTGTTCTCGCACCTCGCCAATATCGGCGATACCCGCTCGCTCGTGATCCACCCGGCCTCGACCACGCATCGGCAGCTGACGGATGCGCAGAAGACCGCGGCGGGCGCCGGGCCGGAGGTGGTTCGCCTCTCCATCGGCCTGGAAGATCCCGCGGACCTGATCGAGGACCTCGACGCCGCCCTGACGGCGTGAAGCCGGCTCCTCAGCTGGTCACAACCGACGCCGGCGCGCGCATTGTCCGCGCCGTCCCTCGGGTCGTCGAATTCAGAAGCACCAAGCCGTGATGGCTTTCAGCCGGCCCTCCGGGTCGAGGGTCGGGATCGCGAGGGCGGCACGGCCGCCTTGCCCATCAGGTCCGGCGAGCCAGGGCGCGTCGGCGGCACAATCCTCGCTGATCGCCGGGACGCCGGTGCTCAGCAGCTTCCCGAGGAGCCCTTCGCCGAGCCCGATGCGGGCCGGGCGCGCGGCCTCATCCTCGGACAGGCCCGCGTCGTAGACGAGGTGCCGGCCCTCCGCGTCCGGGCGCCAGATCTCGAAGCTTCGGGCGATCGGGGTGCCGCGGGCGGAAAGGAACACCATCACCCAGGTCCGGCCGGGATCGTAGTTGCACGGGAGGCCGAGCCCGAGGGTCAGCCCGACCTGCTGCGCCTCCTCCTGGCGCAGGAAACGCTCCGACCGGTAGATCTCCCGCAGGACGATGGGCATATCCGCCGCCCAGACGCTTCCGGGCAGGCCGAAGCCCCTTCCGAACCGCTTCATCCGCGAGATCGTCTCGAAGAGTTCGGCAGCCCCGTAATACCCGTCGTGGAGGCCGATCTGGGCGTCCTCCTCCGGATCGTTCTTCCAGACCTCGATCGCGCCGACATGCCCGGCATCGTCGCCGCACAGCAGCACGACGACGGCCTTGATGGCGTCCCCGGCGAAGATCGGCATCGCGATCCCGGAGGTCAGGCCGGCCTCGGAGGCCTTCGCGATGCGCAGGAAGGACGAATCCTTCAGGCTCTTGATCACGATCGGATGACGGGCAGCCCAGGCCGCGCCGGGCAATCCCTCGCCCTTGCGGAAGCGGACGGCCCGGCTGTGCTCGCGGAACGCATCGAGCGCGCCGTAGAGGCCGTCGCCGAAGACCAGCTCCGCGCCGTCCGGGCTCGGAAGCCAGATCTCGGCGGCGCGGATGAAGGAGCGCATGGCCATTCGGCGGCGGCCGGTGTCAGGCGGCGAGCGCCGGCCGGGCGTGTCTTGCGTAGAGGAATTCCAGCACCTCCGCCCGGCAGTGCACGTAGTCCTTGTCCTCGACGAGTTCGAGGCGCTTGCGCGGCCGGGCCATCGGCACGGTCAGGACCTCGCCGATCGTCGCCGAGGGGCCGTTCGTCATCATGACGATCCGGTCGGAGAGGAGCACCGCCTCGTCCACGTCGTGGGTGATCATGATGACGGTGTTCTTCAACCGCATCTGGATCTCCATGAGCTGGTCCTGGAGATGGGCGCGCGTCAGCGCGTCGAGGGCGCCGAAGGGCTCGTCCATGAGGAGCACGGTCGGCTCCATGGCGAGCGCCCGGGCGATGCCGACGCGCTGCTTCATGCCGCCCGAGATCTCGTTCGGACGCTTGTCTGCCGCATGCATCATGTTCACGAGGGCGAGGTTGTGCTCGATCCAGGCGCTCCGCTCCGCCCTGGACTTCTTCTTCGCCAGTACCTTGTCGACGGCGAGCGCCACGTTCTCGCGGACCGTGAGCCAGGGCAGGAGCGAGTGGTTCTGGAACACCACCGCCCGTTCGGGGCCGGGGCTCGAGACTTCCTTGCCGTCGAGGAGCACGACGCCCGTCGAGGCCTTCAGGAGGCCCGCCACGATGTTGAGCACCGTCGACTTGCCGCAGCCGGAATGCCCGATGATCGAGACGAACTCGCCCTTGGCGATCTTCAGGTTCACGTCCCGCAGGACTTCCGTCGTCTTGCCGGCGCGCGTGAAGCTGATGCCGACCTGTGAGAGATCGAGATGGGCCATGGACAATCCCCCTACGCCGCGCTGGTGCCGCGGGTGACGAGGCGTCCGAGCCCTGCCACCAGACGGTCGAGGATGAAGCCGATGACGCCGACATAGACGAGCGCCACGATGATCTCGCTGATGTGCGAGGAGTTCCAGGCATCCCAGATGAAGAACCCGATGCCGACGCCGCCGATCAGCATCTCCGCCGCCACGATGGCGAGCCAGGACAGGCCGACGCCGATCCGCAGGCCCGTGAAGATGTAGGGGGCGGCCGAGGGCAGCATGATCTTGAAGAAGAACTCGAGCGGGTTGAGGCGCACCACCGCGGCGACGTTGCGGTAATCCTGCGGAATGTTCCGGATGCCGACCGCGGTGTTGATGATGATCGGCCAGATCGACGTGATGAAGATCACGAAGATCGCCGAGGGCTGCCCGTCGCGGAAGGCCGCGAGCGACAGCGGCAGCCACGCGAGCGGCGGGATGGTGCGGAGCACCTGGAAGATCGGGTCAAGCCCGCGCATGGCCCATTCCGACTGACCCACGAGGGTCCCCATCAGGATCCCGCCGATCGCCGCGAGGGCGAAGCCGAGCGCCACCCGCTGAAGGCTCGCGGAGATATGCCAGAAGAGCCCCTTGTCCGTGCCGCCGTTGTCGAAGAACGGATCGACGATGATCGGCCAGGCCTCGCTCACGACGCGGGAGGGCGGCGGCAGACCGGCGCCCGGGCGCGAGCAGGCGACTTCCCAGAACAGCAGGAAGGCCGTCAGAACGACGAGGGGCGGCAGGACGATCGCGACGATCTTCGAGAGGCTCTTGCTCGAGATCCGGGGAAGGCCGCGCGCCTTCACGCCGGCCGCGTCGCGGCCGGCGGTGCCGAGGCTGACCTTCCCGTCGAGGGTCGTGGTGGAGGCCATCATGCAACCCTCTTGATGCCGAGGCTGGCGAGGTAGGCGCTCGGGTCGGCCGGATCGAAGACCTTGCCGTCGAACAGGGTTTCCTTGCCCCGCGACGTGGATGTCGGGATGGCCGAGACCCCGAGGGTCTTGGCCGCGTCGCGCCACAGGTCCTCGCGGTTGACCTTGGCGATGAGCGCCTTGGTGTCCGTCGTCGGGTCGAACTTGCCCCAGCGGATATCCTCGGTGAGGAACCAGAGGTCATGCGACTGGTACGGGTAGGAAGCGTTGTCGGCCCAGTACTTCATGATGTGCGGGCTGTTCTCGACCTTGCGGCCGTCGCCGTAATCGAAATTGCCCTTCATGCGCTCGACCACGTCGCCGACCGTCACGTTGATCCATTGGCGCTTTGCGACGATCCCGGCGAGTTCATCCCGGTTCTCGGGCCTGTCGCACCATTGCTGCGCTTCCATCACGGCCATCAGCAGGGCCTTGGAGGCGTTCGGGTACTTGTCGACGAAGGAGGCCCGCATCGCGAAGGCCTTCTCCGGATGGTCCTTCCAGAGTTCGCCGGTGGTCAGCGCCGTGTAGCCGATGCCCTGGCTGATGAGCTGCGCGTTCCAAGGCTCGCAGACGCAGAAGCAATCCATCGTGCCGACCTTCATGTTCGCCACCATCTGGGGCGGCGGCACGACGATGGTCTCGATATCCTTGTCGGGGTCGATGCCGCCGGCGGCGAGCCAGTAGCGGATCCAGAGGTCGTGGGTGCCCCCCGGGAAGGTCATGGCAGCCTTCACGGACTTGCCGGAGGCCTTCTTCTTCTCGAGCGCCGCCTTGAAGGGCCTCGCGTCGAGGGCGACCTTGTCGCCCATATGCTCCTTCGCCACCGAGATGCACTGGCCGGCGAGGTTGAGCCGGGCCATGATGTACATCGGCACCGGAACGTTGTTCTGGGTGACCCGCCCGGCGCTGATCAGGTAGGGCATGGGGGTCAGGATATGGGCGCCGTCGATGCCGTTGCCCTCGGATCCGAGCACGAGGTTGTCGCGGGTGGTGCCCCAGGACGCCTGCTTCAGGACCTCGACGTCGGGCATGCCGTGCTTGGCGAAGATGCCCTTCTCCTTGGCGACGAAGAGGGGCGCCGCGTCGGTGAGCGCGATGAAGCCGAGCTTGGCTCCCTTGACCTCGGGGCCCGCGCCCTGCGCGAAGGCTCCGCCCGGTAGGGCCAGCCGCGCGGCGGCCGTCAGCGACAGGGCGGCAGCCGCTCCCTTCAGGAGGGTCCGCCGGGTCTTGAGCTCACCGTTCTGCATCGACACCTGAATCCTGCTCTCGTTCGCTCGCCTCCACTCCGCCGCGCGAACCCATGCCCCGGCCGTCCGCGAGTGCGGGGACGACAGGTCGGTTCAGCGCCATTGCTGGTGGAGGCTGCCCGTCGCCATTGATGGGCGAGGCAGAGCGAGCAGGAATTGTGCCAGACCGAACCGGCGATGGCGGCTCCGCAAACCCTACGCAGACCGCACGAGCGCGCCCGAAGGCGCGCTCGGCGGCCCGGATGCTGCTTCGCACAATTGTTGTGCGCTGTGCCCGCGAAACGGCATCCGGCCGCCGCAGCCGGGGGCGTCAGGCCTTGAAGCGATTCAGGGCGTCCGAGCTCCGGAAGCCTTTGGCAATCACGAAATCGCGGGTCGCACCCCGGGACGCCCCGCGGATAGCCACGACGATGCGGTCGCCCTCCTTCAGGGCACCGCCGACGCCGCGGCCGGTTTCGACGACCTCGCTCATCCTCTCGTGGCCCATGATGTCCCCGGACTTCCTTCCGGGCATGACGTGATCGCAGAGGTGGGGGTCGGAGCCGCAGATCGCGCAGGCCGTGATCTTGATGATCGCGTCGCGCTCATGCTCGATCTGAGGATCTGAAACGGTGTCGCGGCGAATGTCCTGCGTTCCGTGCCAGACCAGTGCTCGCATCATCATTCCTCCGGCTGCTGCAACGAGGCAATTTTCTCCATCAAACCCACCAGAATTCCTTCGGCTTGCGGGAATTATTGAGATTCACATAGGATAATGTTAAGCGAGCATTTCGGCGCGGTCTCGGGAGGGGCGAGGCTGTCCAAACGGGCGAGGCTGCTCTAACGAGACGCGCCGAACCCGCGAGACCAACCCGAGTCCATGCCTGAGATCCCTCCGCCCGGCGGCGCATCCGCCCGTCGCATCCTCGTGGCGAGCTTCGTCGGCACGGCGATCGAGTTCTACGATTTCTACGTCTACGCGACCGCGGCCGCCCTGGTGATCGGACCGATCTTCTTCCCGCCGGGCGAACCCGGGGTGCAGCTCCTGAGCGCCTTCGCGACCTTCGCGATCGCCTTCGTGGCGCGGCCGATCGGGGCGGCGCTCTTCGGGCATTTCGGCGATCGCATCGGCCGCAAGGCGACGCTCGTCGCCTCGCTGATGATCATGGGGATCTCGACCGTCCTGATCGGCTGCCTGCCCTCCTACCAGACGGCCGGATGGTTCGCGCCGGCGGCGCTCTGCCTGCTGCGGTTCGGGCAGGGCCTCGGGTTCGGCGGCGAGTGGGGCGGCGCGGCGCTGCTCGCGGTCGAGAACGCACCGCCCGGCCGGCGCGCGTGGTACGGCATCTTCCCGCAGCTCGGAGCCCCGGTGGGCTTCATCTCGGCGAATCTCTGCTTCCTGGCGCTGAGCCTCGGGCTCGATGCCGAGAGCTTCCAGGCCTGGGGCTGGCGGCTGCCGTTTCTCGCATCCGCGGGCCTCGTCGGCGTCGGTCTCTACGTGCGGTTGAAACTGACCGAGACGCCGCTGTTCAAGGCCGCTCTCGCCCGCGAGGCGCCGGAGCGCGTGCCGCTCGCCACCATCCTCACCCGGCACGGGCGCGCCACGCTCCTCGGCACCCTCGCGATGGTCGCCTGCTACGCGGTGTTCTACCTCTCGACCGTCTTCGCACTCGGCTACGGAACCACCGCCCTCGGCTATTCCCGCCCGACCTTCCTGCTGTTCGAGTGCGTCGCCGTCTGCTTCATGGCGCTCGGCATCCCGCTCTCCGGCGCCGCGGCGGACCGGTTCGGGCGCCGCCCGGTCCTGCTGTCGGGGCTCCTGGCGACGATCGCCCTCGGCTTCCTGCTCGGACCGATGCTCGGCAGCGGGCAGGCCGGCCTCGTCCTCGGCTTCCTCTGCCTCGGCCTCCTGGCGATGGGCTGGCTGTTCGGCCCGATGGGAGCGCTGCTGCCGGAGCTTTTTCCGACCCGCGTCCGCTACACGGGGGCGTCCGTCACCTACAACCTCGCGGGCATTCTCGGCGCCTCGGGCGCGCCCTACCTGGCGCAACGCCTGGTCGAGTGGGGCGGAATCGCCTGGGTCGGCGTCTATCTGGGGATCGCGGCGGCGATCAGTTTCGTCGCCGTGTTCCTGATGCCGGAGACGGCACGGCGCGCCGTCTGAACCCCTCGCTCGCGCCGCGGGTCACGCGCTGCGATCAGCCCTTCTTGTCGAGGGGCCGGCCGAGCAGCCGGGCGAACTCGGCCTCGATCTCCTCGACGGAGAAGGGGTTCGGCGCCGGCTTCGTGCTGGATGACGGTGCCTGCGCGGGCGCCGGGGGGGCCGCTTGCGCGGGAGATGCACCGACGGGCGGCGCGGGCGCCGGCGTCTGCGCCTGAGGGCCCGGCGCCGGAGCGGCCGGGGGCTGCGGCAGGAAGGGCTTCGGCGGCGCCGTCACGACCGGCTTCGGCTCGGGCGCCGGGGTGATGACCGGAGGAGCGACGGCCGCCGCCTCCGCTTGCCCCGCTGCGGGAACGCTCGTTTGCGAAGCGGCCATTGCGGCCGCCATCGGGTCGGTCGCCGGTTCAGCGGGCGCAGGCGAGGTCCGAGCGGCGGGACGCGGCGGCTCGAAGGACGGGGCCGGGCGGGGCGGCGTCGGCGGCGCGGAAGCCGCCGGAGGCGTCGGAGGCGTCGGCCCAGGCACCGGGCGCGCCGCCTGGGTGGCACCGGGCGGGGGCGTCACCGCCGAGGCCGGGCGGGCCAGCGCGATCTCGAGTTGCCGCGCCATGTCGGACAGGATGCCGGCATCCACGGCGCGCGGTTCGGCCGGAGCCGTCACGGGGGAGGGGGGAAGCGGCGGCTGAGGCGGCGTGACCACCGGCTTGGCCGCGAGCGCGTCCGCGAAGGACGGCTCGGTCCGCGCCCGCTCGGAGGCGACGTCGGGGCGTGGATTGATCAGGGGCGGCGTGGACCGGCTCAGCGGGCGCTTCGGGGCCGCCTCGGCGCGGCGCGGGGGCTCGGGCGCATCCTCGGCCTGCGCACGTCGCGGCTCGGCATCCGACATGGCCCCGTCAGGAGCCGGCGCGGGCGCGCTCGGCTCCGGCGCAGCGGGAGGCACCACGAGGGGAATCGGGAAGTCCGGCTCGAACCGGGGCTGCTCGGCCCGGCGCGCCGCGATCTCCGGGGTTTCCAGCGCCGGTTCGTCGAGGGATTCGGGTTGGGCTTCAGGGAGCGGCTCCGTCCGCAGGATCGGGTCGGCGCCGGCGCGCAGGCCGCGCTGGATGTGGCGCTCGATGACGACATCGTTCGGTCCGCCGACGAGCAGGAGGTGCTCGACGTTGTCGCGTCGCAGGAGAATCAGCTGCCGCTGCCTGTCGAGTTCGTAGACGTCGACGATCCCGAGCCGCGGCTGACGCCCGCGCGGCGTGCCCTTGGACGAGAGGGAGAGCCCCCTGCCGGAGAACCGCCGCACGACGAGCACGATCGCCGTCAGGACGGCGAGGATGACGAGGAAGATGATGGCGAACTGGAGGACGAAGGAGCCATCCGAGCCGAAGAACGCTGACAAGGCGGAAGTCTCGCTTTTTACGCAGGCCGCACGGTCCGGCCCAACTCGGACCCTGAATATCATGGCCGGGCACGAACCGGGCAATCAACCTTAAGACTTCGTTAACAGCATACCGCGGGGGCGCGTCGCGGGGCGACACCTTAACTCGACGTTAACCATGAAGCCGGCAGATTTTGCCGACCGAGCGGAACTGTTCCGGCCGGGTTGCCGAACCGAGGCGCGACCGCCGTGGCCGTCACCGACCTGCCGATCCTCAGCATGCTCCGGACCAAGATGCAGTGGCATCAGGCCCGGCAGAAGCTGATCGCCGAGAACGTGGCCAATGCCGACATGCCGGGCTTCAGGCCGCGCGACCTCACCGCGCCGCGCTTCAACACCGCGACGGGCGAGCTCGCGCAGGGCAGCTCCGGTGTCTCCCTGACGCTGACCAGCGGGACGCACATCGCGACGGCAGGCAGCGGCGACGGCGTCGGGGCGGATCCGCGGCGGGTCAAGAGCTTCGAGGTCAGCCCGAGCGGGAACGGGGTGAACCTCGAGGAGGAGATGCTGAAGGCCGGCGACAACCAGTCGGATTATCAGCTCGCCGCCTCGCTCTACCAGAAGAGCCTCGATGCCCTGAAGATCGCGGTCGGCAAGCGCTGACCCCGGACATAGCCCGCGCTGCCGGAGACCGCGTCATGGACTTCCTGAAATCCCTCAGCATCGCCGCCTCCGGACTGAAGGCCCAGTCCGGCCGGATGCGCATCATCGCCGAGAACATCGCCAACGCCGATTCCGTGGCGACGTCCTCGAATGTCGAGCCCTACCGCCGGAAGATCGCGACCTTCACCCAGCACGTCGACCGGGAGACGGGCGCGAGCCTCGTCGAGGCCGGGCGCGTGCGCCGCGACCCGACGGCGTTCCGCACCAAGTACGATCCGGGCAACCCCGCCGCCGACGCCAAGGGCGAGGTGCGGATGCCCAACGTCAACGCCCTGATCGAGAACATGGACATGCGCGAGGCTCAGCGCTCCTACGAGGCGAACCTCAACATGGTGACGACGACGCGCCGGATGATCTCCCGCACCCTCGAGATCCTGAAGTAGGGGCCGCGCCATGGCATCGAGCAACTTTGCGGCCGGAGCCTACGCCTCCGTCCAGAACATCGGCGGCCTCAAAGGTGCGCCCAAGGTCCAGCAGGCGCAGAACGCGACAGGCAGCAACTTCCAGTCGCTCCTCACCTCGGCCCTCGATTCCGTAGGAGAGACCGGGCGGAACGCGGACGCGCAAGCCCTGTCGGTGGCCGCCGGCAAGGCCAACGTGGTCGATGTCGTCACGGCGGTCGCCGAGAGCGAGACGGCGCTCCAGACCCTCGTGGCCGTGCGCGACCGGATGATCTCGGCCTACGAGGAAATCATGCGGATGCAGATCTGAGCCGCTCCCTCCGCCGTGCACGATCCCACCGCGCTCAGTCCTTCCCATCCGCCTCCGTCCCCGAGACCCCTGAAGCCCATGACCGGCCTCGCCATCCTCGACGTCGCGCGCGACGGCATCTTCGTCTTTCTGAAGGTGGCCGGCCCGCTGATGATCATCGCCCTCGTCGTCGGCCTCGTGGTGTCTCTGATCCAGGCGCTGACGCAGATCCAGGAGCAGACCCTCATCTACGTGCCCAAGATCGTGGCGGTCTTCGCCGCACTCCTGCTGATGCTGCCGTTCATGGGCGACGCGCTCGCGGGCTACATGACGCGCATCGCCGCCCGCATCGTGGCCGGGGGCTGAGACGGCGGAATCCGGCCCTGCTATGAAGCCGCATGAACCTGCTCCTGCCGGCCGTCGCGGCAGCCTACCTGCTCACCTTCGCGCGGGTCGGCACCCTGATCATGTTGATGCCGGGCATCGGCGAGCAGCTCGTCTCCGCCCGCCTGCGGCTGAGCTTCGCGCTTCTCGTCTCGCTCGTCCTGTTCCCGATGGTGCGCCCGCTCCTGCCGCTGCAGAACGGCACGCTCGCCGGGCCGGGGCTGGTCGCGCTGCTGTTCGGCGAGACGCTGGTCGGGCTGGTGCTCGGCCTCACCGTGAGAATGGTCCTGGCCGCGCTGCAGACCGCCGGCCTCATCGTGTCGCAGCAGCTCGGCCTGTCCTACGCCATGACCGTCGACCCCACGATGGGCGGCCAGCAGGCCGCGCTCGGCAACTTCCTGTCGCTCCTCGGCGTCACCCTGATCCTCGCGGCGGACCTGCATCATCTCGCCCTCGACGCGATCGGGCGCAGCTACGAGGTGCTGCCGCCGAACGCGGTCCCGGGCATGGGCGAGGCCGCGATGCTGGCGGTCAAGGCGATCGGACGCGGCTTCACCCTCGCCGTGCAGATCTCCTCGCCCTTCATCGCCTTCGGGATCCTGTTCAACCTCGGCCTCGGCGTGCTCTCGCGCCTGATGCCGCAGCTGCAGGTGTTCTTCGTCGCCGTGCCGGCCTCGATCCTCATCGGCATGCTGATCCTGTTCGGATCCGTCGGCGTGATGATGGGCGTGTTCCTGGACGACCTCGGCCGCTATCTCGCCGAGTTCACCGGCCGTTGACCCGCGTCGCGGAGGCCTGAGCCGTGGCCGAGGGGACCGAGCAGGAAGACAAAACAGAAGAGCCGACCCAGCGACGCCTCGATCAGGCGATCGAGCGCGGCGAAGTCGCCAACAGCGTCGAGATCAACACCTTCTTCGTCCTCGCGGCCTTCACCCTGGCGCTGCTCCTCGCCTCGGGGCCGATCGCCGGGGGATTGTTCACCGAGATGCGCGGCTTCCTGATGAACGCGCACGCAGTGCCCTCCGACCCGCATGCCTATGCGGGCATCGCGAGCCGCTCCCTGCTGATCTGGGCGCAGGCCCTGGCGATCCCGACCGGCCTCGTCGTGGTGGCGGTGCTCGCCGCCGGGTTCCTGCAGCATCCCCTGGTCTTCACCACCGAGACCCTCGGCTTCAAGTTCGAGCGGGTCTCGCCGATGGCCGGCATCAAGCGCATCTTCGGCATCGAGGCGCTGTTCCAGTTCGGCAAGGGTCTCGCCAAGATGGCCGTGGTGGGGGTCGTCGTCGGGACGATCCTGTGGAGCGACCGGGACCGCCTCGAAGTCTTCGTCCGGCTGTCCCCCGCTGCCTGCCTGCCGGCGATCCTCGGCATCGCCCTGAAGCTGATGGGGGGCGTGCTGGCGATCTACGTCGTCATCACCCTGGCGGATGCCCTCTACCAGCGCTTCCGCTGGCGCCAGCGCCTGCGCATGTCGAAGGAGGAGATGAAGCAGGAGATGAAGGAGAGCGAGGGCAGCCCGGAGGTGAAGGGCCGCATGCGTCAGCTGCGCGCCGCCCGCGTGAAGAAGCGCATGATGGCGGCGATCCCAGGGGCGACCGTCGTCGTGACGAACCCGACCCACTACGCCGTGGCGCTGCGCTACGAGGCCGGCATGGCCGCACCGATCTGCGTCGCCAAGGGTGTCGATTCGCTCGCCCTGCGCATCCGCGCCGTGGCGGCCGAGCACGACGTTCCGGTGCTGGAGAATCCGCCGCTCGCGCGTGCCCTCCACGCCACCGTCGAGATCGACGACGAGATCCCGGCGGAGCATTACCGGGCGGTCGCGGAGGTGATCGGCTTCGTCATGCGCCTGCGCCGCCGGGCGGCGTGATAGGGTACGCCCGGATAGCCACGGTTTGTCCACCTTCTTTCGCGAGACTTTTCTAAGACTTCCCGAGACAATCCCCTTGCTGCGCGAGCGGGCCCGGGGATAACCGATGCCCGTGCGGCTGGATGGGGCCCGATGGCTGAGTTGAGTGGACCTACGGCACCGGTTTCGGGCTCGATCGACCGATCCGAGCGGCCGGGCCGCGTCGGGCTGCTGCTCGTGCTGGCGGGCCTTCTCGTCGGCGCGGCGATCGGCTTGTCCTTCGTCGCCAACGAGCAGGCGCAGTCGCTGATCGTCTGGCTGCTGGCGCTCCTCGCCATGGCGGGCGTCTTCTTCCTGTTCGCCCTCGCGATCGGGGCGATCCAGCTGAGCGGGCAGGGTGCCCGCGACGACATCACGAAGAGCATCGTCGATGCTGCGCCCGAGGCCACGACGGTGGTCGAGGAGGGGGGCCGGCTGATCTACGCCAACGAAGCCTACCTGCGGATCGCCGGTGGCGACAGCTTCTCGAACCTGCGCTCGGTGGAGCGCATCTTCGTCGGCTCGCCGGAGGTGTCCGAGGCGATCTACCGGCTCGCCCAGGCCGCCCGCGACGGCCGCAGCCATATCGAGGAGATCCGCATGGCGCCGCCGCCGAGCGGCACCGCGGAGCGGGAATTCGCGTGGTTTCGGATCTCCGTCCGGGCGCTGAGCCGGCCGCGGCGCGGGGCGGCCCTGTGGACTGTCAGCGACATCACCCACGAACGCGAGCGGCAGGAGAACGTCTTCCAGGAGCTTCAGCACGCGATCGACTACCTCGATCACGCGCCCGCAGGCTTCCTCTCGATCGATCCGGCCGGGACGATCGTCTACATGAACGCGACGCTGGCCTCGTGGCTCGGATACGACCTCGCGACGGTCGGCCCCGGGGGGCCCCACCTGTCCGAGATCGCGCCCGGCGCCGACATGCTGACGAGCACGGCGGGCCTGCCCGGCGAGGTTCGCACGGACCGCTTCGATCTCGACCTGCGCCGCCGCAACGGGCACTCGCTTCCCGCCCGCCTCTACCACCGTATCGCCTTCGGCAAGGACGGCAAGCCGGGCTCCTCGCGCACCTTCGTGATCAATCGTTCGGCGGGGGCGGAGTTCGACGAGCCCCAGCGGGCCGCCGAGGTGCGGCTCGCGCGTTTTCTCAACAATTCGCCGATCGCCATCGCCACCCTCGACCGGTCCGGCCATATCGCCCGGGCGAACACCTCCTTCGCTCGCCTGTTCGGCGCCATGCCGCGCCAGGCCATCGAGGACAGCACCGGCGAGGCCGGCCCAGAGCCGACCATGAGCGAGACCGTGATCGAGCGGGACCGCGCGGCGCTCGATGCCTCCCTGGTTCGCGCGGCGAGCGGCCTCGGCGACATCGAGCCGATCGAGGTATCCCTCAAGGGCAACGGCAGCCGCTCGGCGCGGGTCTGGCTCAGCCCCGCCGGCGGCGAAGGACCCGCCTCCGACCAGGCGGCGGACGAGGCCGACCGCGAATGCGTGATCCTCTACGCCCTCGACACCACGGCCCAGCGCCAGCTGGAGCAGCAGGTCGCGCAGACGCAGAAGATGGACACGGTCGGCCAGCTCGCCGGCGGCATCGCGCACGACTTCAACAACGTCCTGCAGGCGATCATCGGCTATTCCGACCTGCTCCTGGCCAGCCATAAGCCGACGGATCCGGCCTTCCAGGACATCATGCAGATCAAGCAGAACGCGAACCGGGCGGCGGGCCTCGTGCGCCAGCTCCTCGCGTTCTCGCGCCGCCAGACCCTGCGCCCCGAGGTCATGAATGTCGGCGAGGCCTTGTCCGAACTGACGCTCCTCCTGAAGCGCCTGCTCGGCGAGCGGGTCGACCTCGAGCTCAAGCACGGGCGCGACATCTGGCCGGTCAAGGCCGACGTGAACCAGTTCGAGCAGGTCATCGTCAACCTCGCGGTCAACGCCCGGGACGCCATGCCGGAGGGCGGCCGCCTGCTCGTGCGCACCGCCAACGTGCCGGCGACGAGCGAGGACGCGGAGGCTCGCGCCGGCGCACCGGCCGGCGACCACGTGTTGATCGAGGTGCTCGACACCGGCGAGGGCATCCCGCCCGAGCTGATGGAGAAGATCTTCGAGCCGTTCTTCACCACCAAGGAGATCGGCAAGGGCACCGGTCTCGGCCTGTCCACGGTGTTCGGCATCGTCAAGCAGAGCGGCGGCACCGTCGACGTGCGCTCGACGGTCGGCGAGGGCACCGCCTTCCGGATCTACCTGCCGCGCCACGAGCCCGCCGCCGAGCCGGAGGCCGAGCCCGTCCCGGCCCTGCCGCCGGCCACGATGCCGCGCATCGCCGGCAAGGCCGGCATCGACACCGGTGACGACGCCGCGCAGAAGCCGGCTCGCGGCACCACGGCGGAAAGCTCGGACGCCAAGGCGCCCGAGCCCCGCAAGCCCTCGGCCGACCATACCGGGCAGGGCACCATCCTGCTGGTGGAGGACGAGGACCCGGTCCGGGCGGTCAACAGCCGGGCCCTCTCGGCCCGCGGCTACACGGTGCTGGAGGCGGCCTCGGGCCTCGAGGCCCTGCGCATCGTCGGCGAGGGCGGCCATGTGATCGACCTCGTCGTCTCGGACGTGGTGATGCCGGAGATGGACGGGCCGACCCTGCTGCGGGAAATCCGCAAGCACCGGCCGGACCTGAAGGTGATCTTCGTCTCGGGCTATGCGGAGGACGCGTTCCGCAAGAACCTGCCCGAGGGCGAGGCCTTCAACTTCCTGCCCAAGCCCTTCAGCCTGAAACAACTCGTCGAGACCGTGAAGCGCACGATGGCGTCCTGACGCGACCCCCGGCGTCGGCGCCTCCAACCCGCGCGAAAAGCGGTGGAGCGCCCGCGCTGGCCCTTGCCGGATGAGAACAAAACAGGTACATCATCGGCATCCGAGGCGCATTGAGAACGGCGCCTTTCCCCTGCATAAGGAAGCCGCCCATGGCCCGCGATACGGCCCAATCTGCATTGAGAGTGGTGGATACGCCCAGCATGGACAAGGACAAGTCTAAGGCGATCGATGCCGCCCTCTCCCAGATCGAGCGTGCCTTCGGCAAGGGCTCGATCATGCGGCTGGGCAAGAACGAGAAGGTGGCCGAGGTGGAGACGGTCTCGACCGGCTCCCTCGGTCTCGACATCGCCCTCGGCGTCGGCGGCCTGCCGCGCGGTCGCGTGATCGAGATCTACGGGCCAGAATCCTCGGGCAAGACCACGCTCGCGCTCCACACCATCGCGGAAGCGCAGAAGAAGGGCGGCGTCTGTGCCTTCGTGGACGCGGAGCACGCCCTCGATCCGATCTATGCGCGCAAGCTCGGCGTCAACCTCGACGATCTTCTGATCTCGCAGCCGGATACCGGCGAGCAGGCCCTCGAGATCACCGACACGCTCGTGCGCTCCGGCGCGATCGACGTGCTGGTCGTCGATTCGGTCGCGGCGCTGACGCCCCGGGCCGAGATCGAGGGCGAGATGGGCGATTCGCAGCCCGGTCTTCAGGCCCGCCTGATGAGCCAGGCCCTGCGCAAGCTGACGGGCTCGATCTCCCGCTCGAAGTGCATGGTGATCTTCATCAATCAGATCCGCATGAAGATCGGCGTGATGTACGGCTCGCCCGAGACGACCACCGGCGGCAACGCGCTGAAGTTCTACGCCTCGGTCCGCCTCGACATCCGCCGCATCTCGACGCTCAAGGATCGGGATGAGGCCATCGGCAACCAGGTCCGCGTGAAGGTCGTCAAGAACAAGGTCGCGCCGCCCTTCAAGCAGGTCGAGTTCGACATCATGTTCGGCGAGGGCGTCTCGAAGGTCGGCGAGCTCGTCGACCTCGGGGTCAAGGCCGGGATCGTCGAGAAGTCCGGCGCGTGGTTCTCGCATGCGAGCCAGCGCCTCGGCCAGGGCCGCGAGAACGCCAAGGGCTTCCTGCGCGACAATCCTGAGATCGCCAACAAGATCGAGGCCGCGATCCGCCAGAATTCCGGCCTCGTGGCCGAACGCATCCTCGAGACCGCCCAGCCGACCGACGACGATCTCGACGAGGGCGAAGCCTGATCGCACCGGCACCGCGCTGCCCTCGACGAAGCCCGCCGCGCGCAAACGCGGCGGGCTTCCTTGTCGTCGGAGCGCCTCGCGCGCTCGATCTCAAGCGCCGTAGGGCAGGATCTTGATGAACAGCCCCCAGAACACCAGCAGGATGCCGACGATCGAGACGCCCCAGACCAGGGTGCGGATCCGGGGGACGCCGAAGCCGTAGACCGGCAGGTAGACGAGGCGTCCGAAGAAATAGAGGTAGGCGCCGATCACCACGGCGGTGTTGTGCCGGCCCGACGCCACGCAGGCGAGGACGAGGGCGGCGAAGATCGGGAACGTCTCGAGGAAGTTCTTCGACGCCTTCTCGAGCCGGGCCGCGGCGCCGGTCACGTTCGGCGACGGCCCGTCCCGGTTGCTCGCGGCCCATTGCAGGCCACCACGCTGCTGGAGGCCGCTCGCGGAAGCCGCGATGATGTGGACGAGCCCGAGCAGGCACGACCAGGCGAGAAGGCGGACTTCAACCGGCATAACGGGGCAACCTTGCGGAATCAGGGATCGAACCGGACCGTACCTAGCCCGCCTCGCCGCCGCGATGAAGTGAGCCGTGACTTACGGCGCGCCGGTCCTTATGAGGGCGGATGACGCGGTCAGGCTTCCGTCGGAGGCCCAGCCCACCAAGTCCAGGCCTGAACAGAGTCAATTTCGATGAGCGGCGTCAACGAGATCCGGTCGACCTTCCTCGACTACTTTGCCAAGGCGGGCCATTCCGTCCAGCCCTCGTCCTCGCTCGTGCCGAAGAACGACCCGACGTTGATGTTCACCAATGCCGGCATGGTCCAGTTCAAGAACGTCTTCACGGGGGTCGAGAAGCGTCCCTACACCAAGGCGACCACGGCGCAGAAATGTGTCCGGGCCGGCGGCAAGCACAACGACCTCGACAATGTCGGGTACACCGCCCGCCATCACACCTTCTTCGAGATGCTCGGGAATTTCTCCTTCGGCGATTACTTCAAGGCCGAGGCGATCGAGCTCGCCTGGAACCTGATCACCCGCGAGTTCGGCCTGTCGAAGGACAGGCTCCTGGTGACCGTCTACGACGCGGACGACGAGGCTGCCGACCTCTGGCGCAAGGTTGCGGGCTTCGGCGACGACAAGATCATCCGCATCGGCACCTCCGACAATTTCTGGCAGATGGGCGATACGGGCCCCTGCGGTCCCTGCTCGGAGATCTTCATCGATCAAGGCCCGGCTTTGCAGGGTGGGCCGCCCGGGTCCGCGGATGAGGACGGCGACCGGTTCCTCGAGTTCTGGAACCTCGTCTTCATGCAGTACGAGCAGATCGAGCCGGGGAACCGCCTTGCCCTGCCGCGCCCGTCCATCGACACCGGGATGGGGCTGGAGCGCATCGCCGCGATCCTCCAGGGCGTCACCAGCAACTACGACACCGACCTGTTCCGCACGCTGATCGATGCCGTCAGCCACGCGGTCGGCCGCGCGCCGGAGCCCGGCACCGTCGCGTCCTACCGCGTCATCGCCGATCACCTGCGCGCCTCCGCCTTCCTGGTGGCGGACGGCGTCCTGCCGGGCAACGAGGGCCGCGGCTACGTGCTGCGCCGGATCATGCGCCGCGCCATGCGGCACGCGGAGCTGCTCGGCTCGCGCGATCCAATGATGTACCGCCTCGTGCCGACGCTGGTCCGCGAGATGGGACAGGCCTATCCCGAACTGATGCGGGCCGAGAGCCTGATCGGCGAGACCCTGCGCCTCGAGGAGACACGGTTCCGCCGCACTCTGGAGCGCGGCCTCGCGATCCTCGACACCGAGAGCCGTGATCTCAAGGCCGGGCAGAATCTCTCGGGTGAGACCGCCTTCACGCTCTACGACACCTATGGCTTCCCCCTGGACCTGACACAGGACGCGCTCAAGGGCCGCGGCATCGGCGTCGATACCGAGGCGTTCGGGCAGGCGATGGAGCGCCAGCGTCAGGCCGCGCGCGCCGCCTGGTCGGGCTCCGGCGAGGCGGCGACCGAGACGGTCTGGTTCTCCGTCAGGGACCGGGTCGGCGCCACCGAATTCCTCGGATACGAGACCGAGCAGGCCGAGGGCATCGTGACCGCCCTCCTGCGCGATGGGTCCGAGGTCGAGGCGATCGCGGCCGGCGAATCCGGGCTCCTGCTCGTCAATCAGACGCCGTTCTACGCTGAATCGGGCGGTCAGGTCGGTGATACGGGCACGATCCTGGCGAACGGGCTGAGGGCACGGATCACGGCGACGGAGAAGAAGCTCGGCGACCTCTTCGTCCACCATGTCAGCGTCGACGAGGGACGCCTCAGCAGCGGCCAGGCGGTCGATCTGCAGGTCGATCACGCGCGCCGCAGCGCGATTCGGGCGAACCACTCGGCGACGCACCTCCTGCACGAGGCTCTGCGCCAGGTGCTCGGCGAGCACGTGGCGCAGAAGGGCTCTCTGGTCTCCCCCGATCGCCTCCGCTTCGATTTCAGCCATCCGAAGCCGATGGACGAGACCGAGATCCGCGCGGTCGAGGACATCGCCAACGCGGTGCTCCTCCAGAATGCGCCGGTCGTCACCAAGTTGATGGCGGTCGACGAGGCCATCGAGTCGGGCGCCCGTGCGCTGTTCGGCGAGAAATACGGCGACGAGGTCCGCGTCGTCTCGATGGGCCGTCCGGTGGACGATGCCGGATCCGATATCGAGGGCGGGCGCCTGCCGAACTTCTCGATCGAGTTGTGCGGCGGCACCCACGCGGCCAGGACCGGCGATATCGGGGTGATCTCGGTCATCGGCGAGAGTGCGGTCGGCGCCGGCGTGCGACGCATCGAGGCGATGACGGCCAACGCCGCGCGCCGCCACAGGGCCGAGGAGAGCCGCACGCTCGGCGCGCTCGCCGGGCTCCTGAGGGCGCCCGTCATGGACGTCCCGGAGCGCCTGGCGACATTGCTGGAGGATCGTCGGCGCCTCGAGCGCGAGTTGACCGAGGCCCGCAAGAAGCTCGCGATGGGGAGCAGCGGCTCCAGCGCGCAGGAGGACGCCGCCCGCGAGGTCAACGGCGTGAAGCTGATGGCCCGCGTGGTCGAGGGCGTGGAGATGCGCGACCTCAAGAGCCTCGCGGACGAGGGCAAGACGCGCCTCGGCTCCGGCATCGTGGCGATCGTCGGCGTTGCCTCGGACGGCAAGGCCGGCCTCGTGGTCGGCGTGACGGAGGACCTGACCGAGCGCTACGACGCGGTCGGCCTCGTCCGCGCGGGCGCCGGACATCTCGGCGGCAAGGGCGGCGGCGGGCGCCGTGACATGGCGCAGGCGGGCGGCCCGAACGGTGCGGGAGCGGAAGCGGCCTTGGCCGCCATCGCCGACGCGCTCGCGACCGCCGCGTGAGGGGCGGTGCGGCGGCGCGCATGCGCCGCCGGATCGGCTCTCAGTTCACGCGCTTCCAGGTCTGGCGCTTGCAGAAGACGCTCATGACGCAGCCCGAAACCTCGAGGGTGGACGGACCCGTCATCTTGAGGGAGCCCGAATAGGTCTTTCCGTCCTTCGGATTGTAGAGGGTGCCCTCGAATCCATCCGCGGTCGCCCGGGTGGCGTTCACGATCTGAACGCCGACCACGCTGCGCGTGCGGAGCGCCGGGTCCGGATTGTTCTGATCGAGGCCCTTGCCCGAGGTGCTGACGATGGTGCCGCAAAAGCCGCCGCCGCAGCGGGCGAGGCGTACCTTCGAATCGCCGGTCTCGGTCAACCACACCCCGCTCGGGTCGCCGCCCTTCTGTGCGAGCGCCGTGCCGCCGATCGTGACGGCACCGAGGATTGCCGCGGCCAGGCACAGGCGCGTGCGGATCGTCGTCATGTTGGGTCCCCTCCCGTCCGCATCCGTACGGACATCGTTCCAGCCGTTTTAGCGGCTTCGGTTCGCCTTGGGCAAGCCGACGGAACCGAGTTCAACGCCTGCTTGTCTGAGGACGGCGATCCAATTTTCGCGAGTTGGGTATGGGACCGGCGACGAGCCGGTCACGGCCGGCCCTGGGCCAGGACGGCACCCGTGTAGGTCTCCGCAACCTCGCAGAACGGCACGCCCTCGGCGGTCGAGAGCACGGCCTCGACCGCGAATAGCGCCTCCGTGAGCGCGGGCGGGTACCCTGCCTTCGGCTCCCAGATCGTCCGCACGCCGAGGTTGCGCCGCGTCGGACCGAGAAGCCGCACGACGCGGCCGAAGGGCGTCTCCGTCGTGTCGAGCGTCGCGTTCATCCCAGGCGTCAGGCGGGAGGGGACGTACCAGTTGTCGGCTTCCGAGAGGACGTAGGCGCCGCAGGTGAGACGGACCCGCCGGTACCGCACCGCCTCATCCGGACCGAGCCCGAGCCGCTGGCGCTGGATGGCGGTCAAAGGCTTATCGGCCGCCGAGACGCGTCGCGCCACGAGGCGCGGGTCCTCGGAGAGGCCGCGCTCGGCACACCACGCTTCGAGAACCGCGGTGGCGCTCGGGCCGGCAAGGAGGCGCGTACGCAGGGTCTCGATCACGCTCGCCGTCTCGGGTTCCACCCACGCTCCTGGACTCGCGACGGCGGGGGCTTCGGCGCGCACAGGCAAGACCGGCAGAAGCATCGCTGTCACAGCTCGAACGAGGGAAGCCCATCGCATGGGAGTGCCTGCGCGGTCCATGACGCACCGCGATATAAGGTGCTCACGGGAACGTCCATCGGTTTGGCACCGATCCGAGGCTTGGCAGCGCCAGCAGACCTGTCATGCCTTCGCCGCATTCGGCGGGGAAGCAACCGGCCCCGCGGTGAGAACCGCGCCGCGCCGGGCCGGCATCGCGTGCTGGTCGTTCTCGATCGCCGGACCTGCCGTATCCGGCGTCGTTCGCCGCCTGCTTCGATCCGTCCTCCGCAGGGTCAGCGTCTCATCCGTCCTATCGGTCTCGTCCAAGGGGTCAGTGTCGATGTTCTCCGCTCCAACCCGCGCCCGCGCGCTGCTCCTCGTCCTGGCCGCAGGGGCCCTCGCGAACGGCCCCGCTCGCGCGCAGCCGAACGGCACCCCGGCCGCGCAGACCCCGGCTGCCGCGCCGCAGACGGGACCGATCACGATCAGCGTCAAGGCGGACCCGAAGCAGCCGGCCTGGGTCAAGGTCTGCAACAAGGAGACGGAGAGCGGCGGCGAGCTCTGCAACGTCACCCGCGACTTCGTCACGGAAAGCGGGCAGCCCCTGCTCGCGATCGCGGTCTTCGCAACGAAGGATCCGAAGGCGAAGCGGGACGTCTACGCCCTGCGCTTCCTGATGCCGCTCGGTATGCAGGTGCAGCCGGGCGTCCGCTTCAACATCGACAGCCAGCAGGGGAACACGGGCAAATTCTCGACCTGCAACACGGTCGGCTGCTTCGCGGATGCGACCGGCTTCAGCGGCGACATCGTCGAGGCGATTAAGAAGGGCACGACGCTGCGCATCCAGGCCCAGAACCAGACGCAGCGCGAAGTCACCTTCCTGGTTCCGCTCGCGGGGTTCGGCAAGAGCTTCGACGGGCCGGCGCTCGACCCGAAGGTGCTGGCGGACCAGTCCAAGAAACTGGACACCGAGATCGATCAGCGCGACGAGGATCTGCGCAAGAAGTCCGAGGCTGAGGGCGCCCCCGCCGGGGCCGGCGAGGCCGCCACGAAGCCCTGAACCGGCGCCAGGCGGTCCGGGGTCCCTCGCGGCCTCGGGCGCGCCTCGGAACGCCCAGGCCGCACGGCCTCGGCACGCGGAGGCCCGCACGGGATTCCGCGGGGCCTGTCAGTCGATGTGGGATTGAAGGAGTGGGATGGTGGAGCCTAACGGGATCGAACCGATGACCTCTTCCATGCCATGGAAGCGCTCTCCCAGCTGAGCTAAGGCCCCACTCTATCCACCGCGGTTGCTGGTCACGTCCGCGGAGTTCGTCTCGCCAGCGGGCTGATGTCCGTCGGCGAGGCCGGTTCTATAGGCGGGCCTCAGCCCGGACTCAACCCCTTTTTTCGTCGGCTCGGAGAGTTTTTCCGGTTCACTCCGGGCGGGGCACGCCACCCCGTCCCATGGCCAGCGCGAAGGCCGCCGGACCGCCGGTGCCGTGCCGGAGCCTCAGGTTTCCTCGTCGTTCTCGATGTCGCCGTCGATGAGATCGGAGACGTCGTCGTCGCCTGAATCCTCCTCTTCGAGGAAGGTGTCGTCGTCGCCGTCGGTCGTCTCGGCCTCGGCGTCCGTGTCGTCGTCCGTGGTGGCCTCGGCGTCGTCCTCGGCCGCCTCGACCTCATCGAGGGAGACGAGCTCCGGGCCGGTCTTGTCCTCCGTCTCGTCCTCCTCGTCCGCGGCACGCGCCGCGAGTGCCGGGGCGGCGACACGGCTCGTCGCGGTGGCCTGGTAGACGGTGCCGCATTTCGGGCAGGTCGCCGGGTCGCGATCGAGATCGTAGAATTTCGCGCCGCAGCTCATGCATTGACGCTTCAAGCCGAGTTCCGGTCTGGCCACGGGCGAAAACCTCTAAGGTGGGGTCTGGGAGAGGCGCCCCGTTAGTCAAGGCGCGCGCTCGTGTCAAATCGCCTGGATTTTCCGCGACACAGCATCGATTTCGCGGGCTTTTGGAATGGATCCGGGCCGGCGCTCGCGCGGCTGGCGGATGACGGGGACCGGCGCCCGTGATAACCGGCCGCCACGAGACGAGCCGGGCCGCACGCCAAGCCGCATGCCAAGCCCTCGGTTCGAGGCCGCCCAACCGTGTAAGAAGTCTCCGCCCGTGTCGCACGATTCCGAGCCGCAACCCCTCACCGCATCGCCCGGCACGCCCCTGCGCGGCTCGCTTCGACCGCCGGGCGACAAGTCGATCTCGCATCGCGCCATGATCCTCGGCCTCCTGGCCATCGGGGAGACCCGCGTCGAGGGTCTGCTGGAGGGGGACGACGTGCTGCGTACGGCCGCCGCCGCGAAGGCGCTCGGCGCCGGCATGGAACGCCTCGGCGAAGGGCGCTGGGTCGTACGCGGGGTCGGAATCGGAGGGCTGAGCGACCCGGCCGAGACTCTCGATTTCGCCAATGCGGGCACCGGCTCGCGACTGATGATGGGCGTCGTCGGCGGGCAGCCCGTGACCGCGACGTTCGACGGCGACGCCAGCCTGCGCAAGCGCCCGATGCGCCGGATCCTCGATCCGCTCATGCGCATGGGAACGCAGGTTCTCAGCGAGGCGGAGGGCGGGCGCGTGCCACTGACGCTGCGCGGACCGCGCGAGACGATCCCGATCACCTACGAGACGCCCGCCGCCTCGGCGCAGATCAAGTCGGCGGTGCTGCTGGCGGGCCTGAACGCGCCCGGAATCACCACGGTGATCGAGCGCGAGGCCACCCGCGATCATACCGAGCGCATGCTGCGGCTGTTCGGTGCGGAGATCAGCGTCACGCGCCACGGCGAGGGCGGCCACGGCCGCTCCATCGCCCTGACCGGCCAGCCGACGCTGCGGGGAACCGACGTCATCGTGCCGGCCGACCCGTCCTCGGCCGCCTTCCCGCTCGTCGCCGCACTGATCGTGCCGGGCTCGGAGGTGACGCTCGAGGGCGTGATGATGAACCCGCTGCGCACCGGCCTGATCACGACGCTGATCGAGATGGGCGCCGAGATCGAGCGCCTGCGCGAGCGGGAGGAGGGCGGCGAGACCGTGGCGGATCTCCGGGTCCGCGCGAGCCGCCTCAAGGGCGTCGACGTGCCGCCCGAGCGCGCCCCCGCGATGATCGACGAGTACCCGATCCTGGCCGTCGCCGCCGCCTTCGCGGAGGGTACCACCCGGATGAACGGCCTGCACGAGCTGCGGGTGAAGGAATCCGACCGTCTCGCGGCGGTCGCCGACGGCCTCGCGGCCAACGGCGTGGCGCACCTGATCGAGGGCGACGACCTCATCGTGCACGGCGACGGGCAGGCGCCGCATGGGGCCGGCACGGTGGCGACCCATCTCGATCACCGCATCGCCATGTCCTTCCTCGTCATGGGGCTCGCGACGCGCGCGCCCGTCACGGTCGACGACGGCGCCATGATCGCCACGAGCTTCCCGAGCTTCCTGCCGACCATGCGGGCGCTCGGCGGGGCGATCCAGGGTTGAGCGCGCTGATGGTGATCGCGATCGATGGCCCCGCGGCTTCGGGCAAGGGGACGCTGGCGAAGCGCCTCGCGGCGCATTACGGCCTTCCGCACCTCGATACCGGGCTCCTCTACCGCGCCGTGGCCCTGACCCTGCTCGACGCGGGCTTCCCGCTCGACGACGAGCGGGCCGCGGCCCGCGCGGCGGAGGCCTTGATCGCCGACCGGCTCGCCGACCCGCGCCTGCGCGAGCGGGCCATGGGCGAGGCGGCCTCCCGCATCTCGGCGGTGCCGGCCGTGCGCGCGGCACTTCTCGCCTGGCAGCAACGCTTCGCCGGCAATGCGGTCGGGGCCGTCCTCGACGGGCGTGACATCGGCACCGTCGTCTGCCCGGACGCGCGGGTGAAGCTCTTCATCACGGCAGCCCCGGAGGAGCGGGCACGGCGGCGCCATCGCGAGCTCGCGGACCGCGGCGAGACCGCGACGTTCGACGTCATCCTGGCCGACATCAAGGCCCGGGACGCCAGGGACGCGTCCCGGGCGACGGCACCGCTCAAGGCTGCGGCGGATGCGGTGGTTCTCGACACCACGGAGCTCGACGCGGACGAGGCCTTCGAGGCGGCCCGTGCCGTCGTGGAGCGCGCCATTCTGCACTGAGCCCCGATCGGGAACTGGCCTCTGCCGCCATGGCAGGTCGTCTCAGGTCCCCCGCGGCTTCGCCCGGCGCGTCGGCGCCTCCGCGAGGGGGTCCTCGGGCCAGGGATGACGCGGATAGCGCCCGCGCATCTCGGCCCGAACGGCGTTCCAGGAGCCGCGCCAGAATCCCGGCAGATCGCGGGTGATCTGGATCGGGCGCGAGGCCGGCGAGAGCAGGTGAAGCACGAGGGGAACGCGCCCACCGCCGATGACGGGGTGCCGGTCGAGACCGAAGAGTTCCTGAACGCGCACGGCCAGGACCGGCTCACCCTCGCTGCCGTAATCGACCGGGATGCGCGAGCCGGTCGGCACCTCGACATGCGTCGGTGCCTCGGCCTCGAGTCGGCTCCGCAGCGACCAGGGCAGCAAGGCTTGGAGCCCCTGGGCGAGGTCGTTCGCCGTCACGGCCGCGAGGCTCGTTCGCCCGACGATCGCGGGGGCGAGCCACGCGGAGATGCCGGCGGTCAGGGCCTCGTCCGACAGGTCCGGCCAGTCCGCCTCCTCGGCCGCGCGCAGGAAGCGGATGCGGGCGCGCCACTGGCTCAGGGACGACGTCCAGGGCAGGGCGTCGAGGCCGATCTCGGCGATGCCGCCGGCCAGGATCTCGGCACTCGCGTCGTCGGCCGGGACGGGCAGGGTGCGTTCCCCGAGGCTGACCGCGCCGAGCCGGCGCACGGCGCGCGCCCGCAGCGCCCGCGCATCGCGATCGAAGGCGACGCTCGTCCCCGACACGATCCGGTCCCCGAACAGGGTCTCGATCGCCTCGACGCTGATGGCGGCGGCGGAGAGAATGCGGGCATTGCCGGCCGCGCCCGCGATATCGGCCACGACGAGGAAGGGCGCGCGCGAGAGCGCGGACGCCGGATCCAGGCGTCCGGCCCGGCCATTCGCCATCACGAACTCGCCGTCGCGGCCCCGCGCCCGCGCCACCCGGTCCGGATAGGCAAGGGCCAGGAGCGCGCCGATGTCCATCGCCTCGGCGGCCACGACCTCAATCCCCGCTTGGCGTGCCCAGCCGAGCGCCAGGCGGCGCATGTCGGTCGCGCGCGTGCCGCGGTCGCGCCCGAAGCGCTCGACCCGGTCGGCGACATCGACGCCATCACCTCCGAGGCCGCGCTCGACGAGGACCGCCGCGAGCTCGGCCGCAGCGGGCGCCTGTCCGGTCTCGGCAGCGCTCACCACCATGCGGGCGAGGCGCGGTGGCAGGG
Source organism: Methylobacterium planeticum (assembly GCF_008806345.1). Classification (GTDB taxonomy): domain Bacteria; phylum Pseudomonadota; class Alphaproteobacteria; order Rhizobiales; family Beijerinckiaceae; genus Methylobacterium; species Methylobacterium planeticum. The sequence continues at coordinate 273,054 of NZ_VZZJ01000001.1, forward strand.
GCAGCGCCCTGAGGCGCCGGCCGGTCGGCGTCAGACGGCCGTCGGCATCGATGGCGGAGAGGTCGCGCAGCATGGCCCGCGCCTCCGTCAGGGCAGGGATCGGCGGCGGGTCGAGGAAGCGGAGGCTGGCCGGATCGGTGACGCCCCAGGCCGCGCTGTCGAGGACGAGCCCGGCGAGGTCGGCCGCGAGGATCTCGGGTCGCGTGAAGGGATCGAGGGAGTTCGTGGCGGCTTCCGACCACAGCCGCCAGCAGATGCCGGGCTCGGTCCGGCCCGCGCGCCCGCGGCGCTGATCGACCGACGCCCGGGACGCCCGCGCCGTGACGAGGCGCGTCAGCCCGATGCCGGGTTCGTAGACCGGCACGCGCGAGAGCCCGGAATCGACCACGATCCGCACGCCCTCGATCGTCAGCGAGGTCTCGGCGATGCTCGTCGCGAGCACGACCTTGCGCCGGCCCGCCGCGGCCGGGGAGACCGCGCGGTCCTGCTCGGCCTGGGTCAGGGCGCCGTACAGGGGAGCGACCTCCGTGGCGTCATCCACGCGCCCGGCCAGCATCTCGGCCACGCGGCGGATCTCGCCCTGTCCCGGCAGGAAGGCCAGGACGGAGCCTGGATCCGCCCGCAGGGCCCGCAGGATCGCGTCCGTCATGGCCTCCTCGATCCGGCGGTTCGGATCACGCACCACATGGCGCGTCTCGACCGGGAAGGCGCGTCCCTCCGATGCGATGACGGGCGCGTCGCCGAGGAGGCGGGCGACGCGGGCACCGTCGAGGGTCGCCGACATCACGAGGAGGCGCAGGTCCTCGCGCAGCGCTCCCTGCGCGTCCAGCGCGAGAGCGAGCCCCAGATCGGCGTCGAGGGAGCGCTCGTGAAACTCGTCGAACAGGACCGCGCCGACCCCCGACAATTCGGGATCGTCGAGGATCATGCGGGTGAACACCCCCTCGGTGACGACCTCGATCCGGGTCCGGCCCGAGACCTTCGAGCCGAGGCGGACGCGCAGTCCGACCGTCTCGCCGACACGCTCGCGGAGGATCTGCGCCATGCGCTCGGCAGCTCCCCGGGCGGCGAGCCGGCGCGGTTCGAGCACGAGGATCTTGCGGTTCTCGAGCCAGCCCGCATCGAGGAGCGCGAGCGGCACCCGGGTGGTCTTGCCGGCGCCCGGCGGCGCAACCAGCACCGCGGATGACCCGCGAGCGAGGGCCTGCTCCAGCGACGGCAGCACCGCGTCGATGGGCAATCCGGACGGTGCGTGACGGCCAGCCTCAGGCACGGGCGGCCCCCGACCGGTCCCGATCACAGGCATGCAACTTTAAATCGAATTTGCATGATCTCATTCTGTCGATCACAAGAATTTGATCGAGTACGTTCATCGAACCAAAAAAATCCCAAGTCCTGTTCGCCGGGAAAGGCACAGAAATTCAGTCTATCCTGCGGAACATAAAGGCTTTCGGCGGCTTGTCGGGTCGGCGCGCCGAGGGCGTGCCCGAACGGATGGACCGAATGACGAAGTTAGCTCTCACTCTCGCGGCCGGCGTGATGCTCGGAGGCTTCGGCCTCACTGCCGCCTCGGCTGCGCCCGCCATGCCCTCCGTCGCGCTCGTCGCCGCCGATGCTGCGCCCATCCAGGTGGCTTACCGCAAGCACCACCGGTCGATCCACCATCACCGGTCCTGGCGCCGTCACCACATGCGCAACCGGATGCGCCACGGGGATCCGAACGCCCGCAACCCCGCCATGCCCGGTTACGCGCAGCAGAAGGGCAACACCTCGGGCGGGCCGCGCTACTGAGCACGAGCCCCGACGGCTTCCCCATGAAGCGGGCTCGGCGATCGTCCGAGACGACCTGACAGCGCGATCCTCGACGGGTCCCCACGCCCGGACGGGCGAGGGGACCTTTTCATGCCGGCATCCCGGGTCTCAGGCCCCGATGTCGAAGGCCGCGAGGGCCGCCATGTTGACGAGATCGGCGTCCGTGGCGCCGAGCGGCACGATCTGCACCGCCTTTCCGAGACCGCAGAGGAGGGGCCCCAGCACCATGGCGCCGCCGAGTTCCTGCAGCATCTTGGTAGAGATGGCCGCCGAATGGAACGCCGGCATGACGAGGACATTGGCCGGTTCCTTCAGGCGGCTGAAGGGGTACTGCGCCATCAGATCCTTATCGAGGGCGACGTCGGCCGCCATCTCGCCCTCGTAGGCGAAATCGACCTGCATGGCATCGAGGAGGCGCACGGCCTCGCGCACCTTCTCCATGCGCTCGCCGCGCGGATGCCCGAAGGTCGAGAAGGAGAGCAGCGCCACCCGAGGCTCCGTCCCGAGGCGCCGCGCCGCGCCGGCCGCCTCGATGGCGATCCCCGCAAGCTCCTGCGCCGAGGGCATCTCGGTGATGGCCGTATCCGCGACGAGCACCGTCCGGTCACGGGCGACGCAGACCGACAGACCGATGACCCGGTGACCGGGCCGCTCGTCGATGACGCGCCGGACATCCTCGAGCGCGATCGAGTAGCTGCGGGTCACGCCGGTCACCATGGCGTCGGCATCGCCCAGGGCGACCATGGTGGCGGCGAAGTGGTTGCGGTCCTGATTGATCAGGCGCTGGCAATCGCGGAACAGGTAGCCTTGCCGCTGCATCCGCTCATACAGGTACTGGGCGTACTCGGCGTTGCGATGCGAGAGCGCGGCATTGTGGATCTCGATGTTGTCGCGCTTCGCGAGATCGATGCCCATGGCGCTGGCGTTCTGCGCGACCCGGTCCTCCCGCCCGACCAGAATCGCGGTGCCGAGCCCCTGGTTCGCGAAGGTGACGGCCGCCCGGATGACGATTTCCTCCTCGCCCTCGGCGAAGACGACGCGCTTCGGCGCCTGGCGAACCTCCTCGAAGACCCGGTTGAGGATGCCGGCCACGGGATCGCGCCGGGCCGAGAGACGGTCTCGGTAGGCCGCCATGTCGGTGATGGGCGCGCGGGCCACGCCCGTCTCCATCGCGGCCTTGGCGACCGCGGGCGGCACCGTGTGGATCAGGCGCGGATCGAAGGGAACCGGGATGATGTAGTCGCGTCCGAAGCGCGGGCGCTCGCCCTGGTAGGCCGCCGCGACCTCGTCCGGCACGTCCTCGCGGGCGAGGTGCGCCAGGGCCTCGGCCGCCGCGATCTTCATTTCCATGTTGATCGTCGTCGCGCGCACGTCGAGGGCACCGCGGAAGATGTAGGGAAACCCCAGCACGTTGTTGACCTGGTTCGGATAATCCGAACGGCCGGTCGCCACGATGGCGTCGGTGCGGATCTGCCCGACCTCCTCGACGGTGATCTCGGGATCGGGATTGGCCATCGCGAAGATGATCGGGTTCGGAGCCATCGAGCGGATCATCTCGGCCGAGAAGGCACCCTTGACGGAGAGACCGTAGACGATGTCCGCCCCCGCCATGGCCTCCGCCAGGGTGCGCTTGTCCGTGCGCACCGCGTGCGCGGACTTCCACTGGTTCATGCCATCCTGACGGCCCTCGTAGACCACCCCCTTCGTGTCGCACAGGATCACGTTCACCGAGCGGAACCCGAGCGCCTTCAGGAGCTCGATGCAGGCGATGCCGGCCGCGCCGGCGCCGTTCACGACGAGCTTGGCCTCCTGGATATGGCGGCCGGTGAGATGCAGCGCGTTGATCAGGGCGGCGGTGGCGATGATGGCGGTGCCGTGCTGATCGTCATGGAAGACCGGGATGTCCATCAGCTCCCGCAAACGATCCTCGATGATGAAGCACTCGGGCGCCTTGATGTCCTCGAGGTTGATGCCGCCGAAGGTCGGCCCGAGGTAGCGCACGCAGTTGATGAAGGCCTCGGGGTCCTCGGTGCCGACCTCGAGATCGAAGGAATCGATGTCGGCGAAGCGCTTGAACAGCACCGCCTTGCCCTCCATCACGGGCTTCGAGGCGAGCGCGCCGCGATTCCCCAGGCCGAGGATGGCGGTGCCGTTCGAGATGACCGCGACGAGGTTCCCCTTCGCCGTGTAGTCGTAGGCCTTGCCAGGATCCTCCGCGATGGCCAGGACCGGCACGGCGACGCCCGGCGAGTAGGCGAGGGAGAGGTCGCGCTGCGTCGCCATCGGCTTGGTGGCCACCACCTCGAGCTTGCCGGGTCGGCCCTGCGCGTGGAATTGCAGCGCCTCCGCGTCGGTGAAGGTCGGGCGCTTGGCGCGGCGCGGGGAATTCGTCGGGTCGGTCATGGCGTGCTCCTCTCCCGCTCGCCGCCTATCGATTGTGCACAAAACACTCAAGGCCGTGGCCACCACCGGACCGGCGGTCCGGTTACAAGGCGTCAGCTCCGTCCGACCATGCGGGTGAAGCTTCTCCCCAAGCGAGTCCGGGCGCCAGCCTGATTCGGCGCGGCGGCTCTGCTATGAAGCCGGGATGGCCCATGCCCCTGCTCGTTCCGTCGCGAAAGCCAATCCGAAGCCGGCCGCCGACAGCGTGAGTTCGCCCGCGCTCGACCGGTCCGGCGCGACGCCGATGATGGCGCAGTACATCGAGATCAAGGCCGCCAATCCGGATTGCCTCCTGTTCTACCGGATGGGCGACTTCTACGAGCTGTTCTTCGGCGACGCGGAGATCGCCTCTCGGGCGCTCGGCATCGTCCTGACGAAGCGCGGCAAGCACGCGGGCGCCGACATCGCCATGTGCGGCGTCCCGGTGGAGCGCTCCGACGACTACCTCAACCGTCTGATCGCTCTCGGGCATCGGGTCGCCGTCTGCGAGCAGACCGAGGATCCGGCCGAGGCCAAGCGGCGCGGCCCGAAATCGGTGGTGCGCCGCGAGGTTGTGCGCCTCGTCACCCCCGGCACCATCACGGAGGATCGCCTGCTCGAGCCGGGCCGGGCGAACCTGCTGCTGGCCATCGGCCGGCGCAAGCTGTCGGAGGAGGCTTTCGCCTACGGGCTCGCCGCCGTCGACATCTCGACGGGCCGCTTCTCCTTGAGCGAGGTGCCGGGGGTGGAACTCGGCGGCGCGATCGCCCGGCACGATCCGCGCGAGATCGTCCTCTCCGAGGCGATCCACGCGGATCCGGCGCTGGCCCGCGTCTGGCAGGACGTCACCGCCCCGGTGACGCCCCTGGCGCAGGCCGAACTGGAGCCGCACGCGGCCGAGCGACGCATCAAGGAGCAGTTCGGCGTCGCGACCCTCGAAGGCTTCGGAAGCTTCACCCGCGCGGAAGTCGCCGCCGCCGGCGCGGTCCTCCTCTATATCGAGCGCACGCAGATCGGCGCGCGTCCGCCGCTGAATCCGCCGACCCGCGAGGCGAACGGCGCGACGCTCGCGATCGATGCGGCGACGCGGGCCAACCTCGAACTCACCCGCACCCTCTCCGGGGGGCGCACCGGAAGCCTCCTCGACACGATCGACCGGACGGTCTCGGCGAGCGGCGCCCGCCTGCTGGCCGAGCACCTGTCCGGACCGCTGATGGACCTGACGGCCATCGGACACCGCCAGGATGCGGTCACGTGGCTGGCCGACGACCATGGGCTTCGGCGGGCCCTGCGCGACGCGCTGGCGCGGGCCCCGGATCTGGCGCGGGCGCTGTCCCGGATCGGGCTCGGCCGGTCCGGCCCGCGCGACCTCGCGGCGATCCGCGATGGGCTCGATGCCGCGGCGGCGATCTCGGACCTGCTCGCTGGCGCCGAGGCTCTGCCGGCCAATCTGGAGATCCTCGGCGAGCATCTGCGCGCGGCCGACCCCGCCCTCGTCGAGAGCCTGCGGGCGGCGCTCGCCGACGACCTTCCGTTGAGCCGTCGCGACGGCGGGTTCGTGCGTGCGGGCCATCATCCCGGGATCGACGAGGCGCGCCTCCTCGGCCAGGATTCGCGCAAGGTCATCGCGGCCCTTCAGGCCCGCTACGCGGAGGAGACCGGCTGCCGGACGCTGCGCATCAAGCACAACAACCTGCTCGGCTATTATATCGAGGTGCCGCAGGCCGTCGGCGAGGCCTGCCTCAAGGGGATCATGCGCGAGACCTTCGTACATCGCCAGACCATGGTCGACGCGATGCGCTTCACGAGCGTCGAGCTCGGCGAGCTGGAGACGAAGATCTCCGGCGCCTCGGACCGGGCCCTCGCCCTCGAGACAGCGGTTTTCGATGATCTCGCCGCCCAGGTCCTGGCACAGACGGAGACCGTGGCGTCCGTGGCCGAGGCGCTCGCCGGGCTCGACGTCGCGGGCAGCCATGCCGAGCTCGCGGTGGAGCAGAACTGGACGCGCCCCCGGGTCGACGACGGCCTCGCCTTTCAGGTGGAAGGCGGGCGCCATCCGGTCGTCGAGGCGGCGCTGCGGCGCTCTGGCGAGCCGTTCATCGCCAACGAGTGCGATCTGTCCGGCGAGGGTCGCGGCCGGATCCGGTTGATCACCGGTCCGAACATGGGCGGCAAGTCGACCTTCCTGCGCCAGAACGCGCTGATCGCGGTGCTCGCGCAGATGGGGGCCTTCGTGCCCGCGGCGAAGGCGCATCTCGGGCTCGTCGACCGCCTGTTCTCACGCGTCGGCGCGGCGGACGACCTCGCGCGCGGACAATCGACCTTCATGGTCGAGATGGTCGAGACCGCCGCCATCCTCAATCAAGCGTCGCGACGCTCCCTGGTGATCCTCGACGAGATCGGGCGCGGCACCGCGACCTTCGACGGTCTCTCGATCGCCTGGGCCTGCCTCGAGCAGCTGCACGAGGTGAATGCCTGCCGGGCGCTGTTCGCGACCCATTTCCACGAGCTGACGGCGCTCAGCCAGCGCCTCGCGCGCCTCGACAACGCGACCCTCAAGGTGGCCGAGCACCGCGGGCAGGTGGTGTTCCTGCACGAGGTCGTGCCCGGCGTCGCCGAACGGTCCTACGGCTTGCAGGTCGCGCGCTTGGCGGGCCTGCCCGCGAGCGTGATCGGGCGGGCCGGCGCGATCCTGAAGGGCCTGGAGAAGGCGGAGCGGGACCGCCCCTCGCGGCCGCGGATCGACGATCTGCCGCTGTTTGCCAGCCTCGCGCCGCCTCCGCCCCCCCCGGAACCCGCGCCCGCGCCGGATGACGGCCTCGGGCGCCTGCTCGACGCGATCGACCCGGACGCCATGACGCCGCGCGAGGCGCTGGAGGCGCTTTATCGTCTGAAGCGCGCGCGGGCCGCGCAGGGCTGAGGGTCAGTTCAGGGGCGCGAGCTGGAAACCGTCCGGCGTATCGGTGGCCGGCGCGCGGCCGGCGCGGCGCTCGGCGACGTAGGTGAGCGCGCTCGCCACGACGCGTTCCGAGTAGGGCTTGGCGATCACCCCGAGGGCGCCGGCGAAATCCTCCGGGATGCGCTTGCTGTTCGCCGTCATGAACAGGACGGTCGTGCGCGGATCCGCGCTGAGCACCCGCGCCACCTCGACGCCGGTCGGACCGTCGACGAGGTGGATATCCACCAGCGCAACGTCGGGTGCCGTCGAGGCTCCGAGCGCGATCGCTTCCGAGGAGCTGGCCGCGACCCCGACCATGACGTGACCGAGATCCTCGAGGAGGTACGTGAGCTCGAGCGCGATCAGGACCTCGTCCTCGACCACGAGGATGCGCAAAGCGGGCTCGGCCGTCATGGCACCTCCCCGACATGGTTGGCCCGGTCCCTCACGTCAGGCGAGCTTGAACGAACATGTCAGTTCGCACGATCGAGCGGAATCGTGATCTCGACGCGCGTTCCGGGCATGGCCTCGTTCCAGGCGATCGTGCCGCGCAGCTGGCGCACGACCATCTCGACGAGGCTGTGGCCGAACCCCGCGGGATTGACCGGGCCCGCCGCGATGCCGACCCCGTCATCCTGGATCAGGAGGCGCAACCCGCCGTCGTCGCGCCGGGCGGTGATCGAGACGCGGCCGCTGCGTCCGTTCGGGAAGGCGTGGCGCACCGCGTTGGTCGCAAGTTCGTGCATCATCAGCGCCAGCGGTGCCGCCATGGCGGCGGAAACCGCGATCGAATCGACCTCGGCTTCCACCGTCGTGCGATCCGGATCGATCCCCGCCGTCAGATCGGCGAGGAAGTCCGCGGCGAATTCCCGGAGATCGAAGCGGGTCACGTCGCCCGCGGAATAGAGCATGCGGTGCGCGGTCGAGAGGGCGCCGACGCGCTCCGCCATGCTCTGCAGCGCGTCGCGCGCCTCGCCCTCGGGGGTCCGGCGCGCCTTCAGGAGCATCAGCGAGGAGATGACCTGGAGGTTGTTCTTGACCCGATGGTCGACCTCGTGCAGCAGCGCGGTCTTCTGCTCCAGGGCGGCCTGGAGATCGGCGGTCCGGGCGTCCACGAGGCGTTCGAGCTCGTCGTTCGTTCCCCGCATCGCCTGCTCGGAGCGGCGCTTGTCCGTCATGTCGGCCTGCGCGGCGAAGAACCACGCGACCGCTCCGCCCTCGTCACGCACCGGGCAGATCGTCATGGCATTCCAGAAGGCCGACCCGTCCTTGCGGTAGTTGAACAGCTCGCACGCGATCTTCTTCGACGTGGCGACGGCGTCCCGCATGCGGCGGATCTCGCCGGGATCCGTGCCCTGTCCCTGCAGCATCCGGCAATTGCGTCCGTAGAGCTCGGCCCGCGTGTAGCCCGTGAGCGCCACGAAGGCGTCGTTGACCCAGACGATCGGGTTGTCGGACCCGCGCGCATCGGTCACCACCATGGGCGTCGGGCTCGCTCCGAAGGCAGAGGCGAACATGTCCTCTCCGAGGCCGGCCTCACGCAACGCGCGTCTGTCGTCGTCCGTCATGCCGCCGACCGCACTTCCATTTCCCCGTGATCCGGCCTGGGGCGACCGTGGCGCCGCCCTGCAGCGCCGACGCCGGTGTCCCCCGGTGCGAACAGGATTGCGTCGGCGTGGTTCCGCCCGTGCGCCACCTGTCCACCGGCAAAGTGCCGGCTGCGCGTTAAGAATTCGTCGACCATCTTCCCCCAGGTCTTCCCGGTCGGAACCCGTACCCTGCGATTCGGAGAACAGGGCGCAAGGCTGCCACGATTTTTGCGGAACAAGGCGCACGAGCCCGAGGAGTTCCATCACATGCCCGCCCCTGCCGCGCGCACGAAGCTCCGGATGCGCGATGTCGTCGAGGATCGCCGGATCGCCCTGATGCTGGCGCTCGGCTTCGCCTGCGGCCTCCCGATCCTCCTCGTGTTCTCAACGCTCTCGGCCTGGCTCGCGACTGCGGGGATTCAGCGCACCAGCATCGGGCTGCTCTCCTACGTCTCCTTCGCCTACTCGCTGAAGTTCCTCTGGGCGCCCGTGATCGACCGGCTCGACCTGCCGGTCCTGGCACGCTGGCTGGGGCGGCGACGGGCCTGGATGGTCCTCGCGCAGCTCGGGGTGGCGGCCGGCCTGATCGGAATGAGCCAGGGCGATCCGGCCGGGTCCCTGAGCTTCATGGTGATCTGCGCCCTGATCACCGCCTTCGCCTCGGCCACGCAGGACATCGTGGTCGACGGCTGGCGCATCGATGCGGCGCCGACCGAGCGCCAGGGCGTGATGCTCGGGGCCTATCAGCTCGGCTACGCCATCGCCCGGGCCTTCGCGGGGGCGGGCGCCCTCTACATCGCCCAGGGTGCGAGCTGGTCGCTCGCCTACGGGGCGATGGCGCTCCTGATGCTCACCGGCTTGATCGCTTCGGTTCTGGCACCTCGACAGGATCCGGCACCGGTGCCGGACGAGCATCGCTCGATCGGCCGCACGCTTCAGATCGCTGTCGTCGAGCCCTTCGGGGATCTCGTGCGCCGCAAGGGCGCGCGCCTCGTCCTCATCCTGTCGCTGATCATGCTGTACCGGCTTCCGGACATCATCTCGGGGGTGATGGCGCAGCCCTTCTACATCGAGCAGGGCTTCTCGCTGACCGAGATCGCCAATGTGACGAAGGTCTACGGGGTGATCATCGGCGTCGCCGGGGCGCTCGCGGGCGGCTACGCGGTGATCCGCTTCGGCCTGCAGGCCTCGCTGCTCTTCGGCGGGATCGCGGCGGCGGCCTCGAACCTGATGTTCTCGTGGCTCGCCCTCCACGGGCACGACACCCCGCTCTTCATCGCCAGCATCTCGATCGACAATTTCGCGGGCAACTTCGCCGGCACGGCGCTCATCGCCTACATGTCGAGTCTGACCTCGTCGGCCTTCGTGGCGACGCAGTACGCGCTGCTCTCCTCGCTCTACGCGCTACCCGGCAAGTTCGTCGGCGGTTTCTCGGGCTACATGGTCGATGCCCTCGGATACCCGAAATTTTTCGCGGCCTCGGCGGCGATCGGCATTCCGGTGGCTCTCCTGTGCCTCGCGCTGATTGCCCTGCGCGAGGGCGCGGCCGAGCCCGGGCCCGAGCGGGCGCCGCGTCCCGAGGAGGAAGCGGTCGCCGCCAAGGCGTGAGCCGCATCGGAACCAAGGACGAACCCTGGCGCTTGCTTTCACCGGCGGTCGTCAATGCCGCAGCAGAGTTGCATCCAAGGGACGTCAGACGTGAGCGACATCACCCTCGCCGGCGAGACTCTCCCGGCTTCCATCGACCCTGAGACCCTTGCCCTCAGCGAGGCCGATCTCGCGGCCCTCCGCCGGGCGGTCCGCGCCCTGGAGCAGCCGGGCCTCGCCGCGCGCCTCTCGGCGGCAGCCGGTGCGCCGCTCGACATCATCGGCCGCTCCCTGCCCGCACCGGTCACCGACGCGGTCGCGCGCACCACCGAAACCGCGATGCGCGGGGCGTTGCGGGTGGCCCTCGCGACCCTGCCCAAGAAGGCGGACCAACCGGACGGGGCCGAGGTGCCGGCGCTGACCGACGCGCGCGGCAGCCGCTTCGGGCGCCTGTTCCAGTCGAGCGAGTTCAACCACAAGGCCCTCGCCGCCGTCTCGGGCGCTGTCGGAGGCGCCTTCGGCCTCGCGACGCTCGCGGTCGAGCTTCCGCTGTCCACGACGCTGATGCTGCGCTCGATCGCCGAGATCGCCCGCGCGGAGGGGGAGGACATCGAGACCCCCGAAGGCGCGCTGGCCTGCGTCCAGGTCTTCGCGCTGGGCAGCCGCGGGGGCGAGACGGGTCTTGCCGAGAGCGGCTACTTCGCCGTCCGGGCGGCGCTGGCCAAGACGATGGCGGAGGCCGCGCGCTTTGCGGGAAGCCGGGCCCTCGTCGACGAAGCTGCCCCCGCGCTCCTGCGCTTCACGGCTCAGATCGCGGCGCGCTTCGGTATCGTCGTCTCGCAGAAGGTCGCCGCGCAGGCGATCCCGGTCCTCGGCGCCTTCGGGGGGGCGGCCGTGAACACGGCGTTCATGGACCACTTCCAGTCGGTGGCCCGGGCGCATTTCACCGTTCGGCGTCTCGAACGCGCCTACGGGAAGGCCGTGGTTCGGGCGGCCTACGACCTCGAGAAGGCCGCGCTCGGCATCGCCTGACCGGCGCGACGCCAACTTTGATTTGCCGGCAATGCGTCGGCTGGTCTATCTCGGCGTTCCCTGATTGCGCGGGAGGACGGCCCTGCTCGGAAACGCGGAGATGATCGGGCGCCTCGCGCTCGCGGCGTTGCTCGGCAGCATCATCGGGCTCGAGCGCGAGCGGCTCCTCTGGGCGGCGGGCCTGCGGACCCACATGCTGGTCTGCGTCGGCTCATGCCTGTTCATGCTCGTCTCGGCCTACGGCTTCTTCGACATCATCGGACACGACCACGTGGTCCTCGATCCGTCCCGCGTCGCCGCTCAGGTCGTGTCCGGCATCGGTTTCCTCGGCGCCGGCACGATCCTCCTCCGGGGCGAGGTCGTCCGCGGCCTGACGACGGCGGCCAGCCTCTGGGCGGTCGCGGCGATCGGCCTCGCGAGCGGCGGCGGCCTCTACGTCCCGGCCGTCGCCGCCACCGTCATCGTGTTCGCGATCCTGGCCGGCATGAAGCCGATCGAGGAGCGCTGGCGCGCGCGGTCGCAAAGCCGGATATTGCGCATCTCGGCGCGGACCGGGTCCCTGGCCCTGGACGGCGTGCAGGACGCGACCGGGCAGCCGCTCTCCCGGGTCAAGCAATTCGTGGTGCAGCCGGGCGCGATGGAGGGGTCGGAGGAGATCCGGATCGCCTTCACGCGCCTGTCGGCAGGGCAACTCGACGACATCGCCCAGCGCCTCCGCGCGATGCCCGGCATCGAGGGGGTCGAGATCGAGGAGCGTTGAGGGCCGTTCCCCCCGCGCGACCGTTCGGCCGGCGTCCGACGCTCAGGTGACGGCTGCCGCGGTGCCGTTGTCGAGGAACAGGCGGTAGGCCGGATTGTCGGTCTCGTCGGTGCACGGGTAGCCGAGCTCGTCCACGGCCGCGTGGAAGCGGGCGCGCTCGGTGGCCGGGACCGTGATGCCGGCGAGGACCCGGCCGTAATCGGCGCCGTGGTTGCGGTAATGGAACAGCGTGATGTTGAAATCCTCGCCGAGCCCGTCGAGGAAACGCATCAGCGCGCCCGGCCGCTCCGGGAACTGGAAGCGGTAGAGGCGCTCGTCCCGCAGGCCCGTGGCCCGGCCGCCGACCATGTAGCGGATATGGACCTTGGCCATCTCGTTGTCGCTCATGTCGAGGACGCGGTAACCGCCCTCGCGCAGCCCCGCGATCAGCGCCCGCTTCTCGGGCAATCCGCCCGGCAGGTTCACCCCGACGAAGATCTGCGCCTCGGCATCCTTCGCGTAGCGGTAGTTGAATTCCGTGATGGCGCGGGGGCCGAGCGTGCTGATGAAGGCCCGATAGGCGCCGGGCCGCTCGGGGATGGTCACGCCGAGCAACACCTCGCGTCGCTCGCCGATCTCCGCGCGCTCCGCGATGTGGCGAAGCCGGTCGAAATTCAGGTTCGCGCCGCTGGAGATCGCGATCAGCGTGCCGTTGCCGCTTTCGCGCTCGGCGTAGAGCTTGGCACCCGCGAGGGCGAGGGCGCCGGAGGGCTCCGACACCGCGCGGGTGTCGTCGAAGATGTCCTTCACGGCCGCGCACATGGCGTCGGTGTCGACGGTGATGACCCCGTCGAGGTTCTCGCGGCAGAGGCGGAAGGTCTCCTCGCCGGCCCGCCGCACCGCGACGCCGTCGGCGAAGAGCCCGACGCTGTCCAGGGTGGTCGGCTCGCCGGCGGCCAAAGCGGCCGCCATGCAGGCCGCGTCATCGGGCTCGACGCCGATGACCTTGGTCTCGGGCCGCAGGTACTTCACGAAGGTCGCGATGCCGGCAGCGAGGCCGCCCCCGCCGATGGGCACGAAGATCGCCTCGATCGGCCCCGTGTGCTGGTGCAGCAACTCCATCCCGATCGTGCCCTGTCCGGCGATCACCTCGGCATCGTCGAAGGGGTGCAGGAAGGTCAGCCCTTCCTCGACCTCGCGGCGGCGGGCCTCCGCCAGAGCCTCGTCGAAGGCATCGCCGTGCAGGATCACCTCGGCCCCGCGCGCCCGGCAGGCGTCGACCTTGATGGCCGGCGTCGTGCGCGGCATCACGATCACGGCGCGGACGTTGAGCTTGGCCGCCGAGAGCGCAACCCCTTGGGCATGGTTCCCGGCGGAGGCGCAGATGACGCCCCGCGCGAGCTGCTCCGCGTCGAGGCCCGACATCTTGTTGTAGGCGCCGCGCAGCTTGAACGAGAAGACCGGCTGCAGGTCCTCGCGCTTCAGCAGGATCGGCCGCTCGTAGCGCGCGGACAGGCGCGGCATCGGATCGAGCGGGCTCTCGATCGCGACATCGTAGACGCGGGCGGTGAGGATCTTGCGGATGTAGTCGGTCACGGGTGGGAACGATCTTCTCGCGGAGCCGGAGTTCGGGTGTACGCCCGGGATAGACCTTCGGACCGGAAGATGCGAGCGCCGGGCGGGCAGGTCAGCCCAGCCGGTCGATCAGGGCCGCGATCCAGACCAGCGCGGCCAGCGCCTGCGCCAGGAAGGTGCCCGTCGAGGCGAGGTCCTTGACCGTCCCGATGCGCGGATGCCGGTCCGGGTGCAGGTGGTCGCAGAGCTTCTCGATGGCGGTGTTGAGGAACTCGGCCGCGAGCATCAGGAGCAGGCTGGCGATCAGCCCGACACGGACCCAGAGGCTCGTGCCGAGGATCAGCGCGACCGGCACCCCGACCGCGAGGAGGACGAGTTCCTGGCGCACCGCGCGCTCGGTGCGGGCCCCGTGGACCAGCCCGCGCCAGGAATTGAGGAAGGCAAGGATGAGGGCGTCCATGCTCACCCGGCCGTCTTGTCCGGTGGTGCCGCGCGCGCGATCCACTTGGCGAGCAATGGCCCCGTGATCAGCACCACGAACAGCCGGAGCGTCTGGACGGCGAGGACGAACGAGACGTCGACCTTCGCGCCGACGGCGATGATCGCGACGGAATCGAGGCCGCCCGGGCTGGTCGCCAGGAAGGCGGTGAGGAAGTCGATCGGCAGGATGCGGGTGAGCCCGAAGGCCCAGCCCGCGCAGAGGAGAATGACCGCCACCGTCGCGATGAGGATCCCCGGCAGCGCGTGGAACGTCTCGCGCAGGGTCTCCCGGGTGAAGCGCAGGCCGACATACCAACCGATGGTCGCGTAGGCCGCGTCGAGCAGGGCGGGCGGCAGCACGAGGCTCGCGAGCCCCGTGGCGTGGAGCGCCGCGCCGAGGACCATCGGGCCGATCAGGGCGCCGGCCGGCAGGCGAAGCGCGAGGGCGATGCCGGCCCCGACCGCAGCGACGGTCAGCGTGATGAGAACCGAGAGCGCCGGTATGGCCTGCACCGGCATCGTGTCGGCGCCGCTCGCGGCACTCGGCTCGGTGAGCAGACGGGCGACGACGGAGGCCGAGAGCACCACGGCGGCGACCCGCACGTACTGCATGAAGGCGACGAGACGCGGATCGGAGCCGTATTCCTCGGCCATCGCCACCATCGCGGCCGCGCCGCCCGGGGAGGAGCCCCAGGCTGCGGTCGTGCCCGGCAGTACGCGCATGCGCGTCAGGACGTAGCCGACGAGACCGCCGGCGAGAACCGTGACGAGCACGACCAGCAGGATCAGCAGGCCGTCATCCAGCATGGTTCCGGCGATCTCGGCGTTGATCGCGTGGGCAACGAGGCAGCCGATCATCGCCTGGGCGCCCTGGAATCCGGGCTTCGGGATGCGCAGCGGCGCTCCCCGCACGCCGAACACGATCGCGGCGAGCATCGGCCCGAGCAGCAGGGCGGCCGGGAAATGGGCGGAGGACAGGCCGTAGGCGAGAAGGCCCGACGCGGCGAGCAGGGCCGCCCAGAGGCCGAGGATCTTTGGCACGGGCAAGGAGGACCGTTGGATGTCTGGCGCGACGCGGCGGGCGCGTCCGCTCGCCGCGGCGCTACACCGGATCGGCCACGCTGTCACGCCGTGGCGCCGGCGCAGCGTCGTCCGCCCGGCAGGCGGCCGTGTTGGCCGGAGCATGGGCCCGGAAGAAGGCGGCGAGGTGCTGGAGCCCCGCCGCGCGCGGGTCGCTGGAGCGCCAGGCAAGCGCGATCGTCCGGCCCGGACCGTCCGCATCGAAGCTGCGGGTGACGATGAGGCCGCTGGGATCGGGTCCGGCCGGGAGTGCCAGGGCTGGCAGCAGCGTGTAGCCCGCGCCCGCCGCCACCATCGATCGCAGGGTTTCGAGGCTCGTGGCGTGGCGCCCGGCGGAACTGCCCGCCCCGCAGGCCGCCACGGTCTGGTCGCGCAGGCAATTGCCCTCGTCGAGGAGCAGGAGGTCGGGCCCCGCGATATCGGTCGCGCGCAGCGCGCCGCCGCGCGCCAGGGCATGGTCGGCCGGGCAGGCGAGCCAGAAGGGCTCGACGAAGAGCGGCGAGATCGTCAGCCCGGCGCTCGGAAGCGGCAGCGAGACCAGGGCCGCGTCGACGCGGCCGTCCCGGAGGCCTTCCAGGATCTCCGCCGTGCGCGCTTCGCTGAGCGCCAGGGCCAGGAGGGGAAACTCCTGCCGCAGGTGACGGAGGACGAGGGGAAACAGGTAGGGGCCGAGCGTCTGGATCGCCGCGAGGACGAGGCGTCCGGTCAGCGGCGCGCCGCGCCCCTCGCTCGCGAGGGCGAGCAGACGCTGCGCCTGCGCCAGGACCGCCCGCGCCTGTCGCACGATGACCTGGCCCGCCGGGGTGAGGAGCACGCGCCGGTTCGAGCGCTCGAACAGGACGAGGCCGAGCGCCTCCTCCAGCTTGCGGATCTGAACGCTCAGCGTCGGCTGGCTGACATTGCAGCGCTCGGCCGCCCGGCCGAAATGGCTCTCCTCGGCGACGGCGACGACATATTCGAGATCTCGAAGCGACAGTCCGGCGACATTCATAGGGTGTGTCTATCACGGCCTTTGTGACGATGCATTTGCCAATGGGTCACGCCGCGGTCATAACGGCAGCCCAGAACCGTTCCAGGGAAAGTGGCGCCATTCCCGGGCGCCGCATCCGAACGCACGATTTTCCAGAGAGGCGAGACGCATGAGCGAGCAACGTCCCATTCTGACGACCCGCCAGGGCCAT
This sequence comes from Methylobacterium planeticum, assembly GCF_008806345.1. Classification (GTDB taxonomy): domain Bacteria; phylum Pseudomonadota; class Alphaproteobacteria; order Rhizobiales; family Beijerinckiaceae; genus Methylobacterium; species Methylobacterium planeticum. Next base: position 289,488 of record NZ_VZZJ01000001.1, read on the forward strand.
CCGGTCCGCGACAACCAGAGCACGCGCACGGTCGGCGAGCGGGGCCCCGCGACGCTCGAGAATTACCAGTTCATCGAGAAGATCACCCATTTCGATCGCGAGCGGATCCCCGAGCGCGTCGTGCATGCCCGCGGCGCCGGGGCGCACGGCTATTTCGAGGCCTATGGCAAGATCGGCAACGAGCCCGCCGCGAAGTACACCCGGGCCCGCGTCCTGAACGAGACCGGCGTGAAGACGCCGATGTTCGTGCGCTTCTCCACCGTGGCGGGTGCCAAGGAGAGCCCCGAGACGGCGCGCGACCCGCGCGGCTTCGCGGTGAAGTTCAAGACCGTCGACGGCAACTGGGATCTGGTTGGCAACAACCTCAAGGTGTTCTTCATCCGCGACGCGATCAAGTTCCCCGACATGATCCACGCGTTCAAGCCGGATCCGGTGACGAACCGCCAGGAGGCGTGGCGCTTCTTCGACTTCGTGGCGCAGCACCCCGAGTCGATCCACATGGTGACGCACCTCAAGTCCCCGTGGGGCATCCCGGCGAACTACCGCGAGATGGAGGGCTCGGGCGTCAACACCTACAAGCTCGTCAACGACCAGGGCGAGGCGGTCCTCTGCAAGTTCCACTGGGAGCCGAAGCAGGGCGTGCGCAACCTGACCTCGGGCGAGGCCGAGGCGATCCAGGCCAAGAACGTCGGCCATGCCACCCAGGATCTCTACGACAACATCAATGCCGGCAATTTTCCCGAATGGGAGTTCTGCGTGCAGATCATGCCGGACGGCCCGAACGAGCACCTTTCGTTCGATCCCCTCGACGACACGAAGCTGTGGCCGGTCGACCAGTTCCCCCTGCTGCCCGTCGGCCGCATGGTGCTCGACCGGGTGCCCGACAACTTCTTCGCGGATGTCGAGCAATCGGCGTTCGGCACGGGCGTGCTCGTCGACGGGATCGACTTCTCGGACGACAAGATGCTCCAGGGGCGCACGCTGTCCTACTCCGACACGCAGCGCTATCGCGTCGGCGCCAACTACCTGCAGCTGCCGATCAACGCGCCCCAGCCCGGCGTGAAGGTCTACTCGAACCAGCGCGACGGCCAGATGACCTACGGCGTCGACGGGACGGGTCCGAACCGGCACATCAACTATGAGCCGTCCACGCTCGCCGAGGGCCTGCGCGAGGCACCGAAGCCCGCGAAGGACTATCACCAGCCGGTCGAGGGCAGGCTCGGTCGCTACCAGACGAGCCGCACCGAGGACGACTACACCCAGGCCGGCCTTCGCTACCGCTCGTTCCAGGATTGGGAGCGCGAGGACCTGATCGCCAATCTCGTCGCCGACATGAAGGAATGCCCGGAGCCGATCCAGCTGCGGATGGTCTGGCACTTCTGGCACGCGGACGAGGATTACGGCCGCCGGGTCGCCGAGGGTGCGGGCATCGATCTCGAGAAGGCCAAGGCCCTGGCGCCGCTGCCGGGCCGGGCCGCACCGGGCAAGCGCCTGGCCGCGGAGACCTACACCGACGGCTCGAACGCCCACCGCGTCGCCGCCGAGTAAGATCCGGGCCGACGACCCTGAGCCACGAGAGGCCCCGCACGGTCACCCGCCGTGCGGGGCTTTCTTGTCTGAAGGGCGTGATCCGGACCGAGGCGTGTCCGATCCGGATGCCGCGTCCGACCGCGGCGCCGGCGTCGCGGCGGTCAGCCTCATCCGGCGCCGACCTGCCGGTTTCGGCCGGCACCGAGCCCGCAGAGAACGCCGGCGAGCGCGATGGCGCAGAACAGCACCACCGAGAGCGTCCAGTCGCCGCCGGCTTCGTGGGCGAGGCCGAATCCGAGGGGGCCGAGCGCGGCGATGCTGTAGCCGATGCCCTGTGCCATCGCGGAGAGCCCGGCGGCGCCCGCGGTGTCGCGGGCGCGCAGCACGATGATGGTCAATCCGAGCCCGAAGGTGCCGCCGAGGCCGAAGCCGAGCGCGATCGTCAAGGCCCCCACGAACCCGATGGGCGCGTAGACCACGCCGAGGAATGCCGTGACGGTCAGGAGGATCAGGCCGGTGGCGTAGGCCCGCTGGTCCCCGGCTCTCGCCGCGAAGGTCGGCACCAGAAGGGCGACCGGCGCCTGCCCGATGCTCATCAGCGAGGCGATGAAGCCGGCATCGAGCGCGCTGAGGCCGCGGCTCTGCAACAGGGCCGGGATCCAGCCGAACATGATGTAGGCGAGGGAGGATTGCAGTCCCATGAAGCCCGTCACCTGCCAGGCGAGGGGGTCGCGCCAGAGCCAGGCCCGGCGCGGCGACCGGATCGGCGCCGGGGCCGCGGCTTGTTCCCGCCCGCTGAAGGGTGTCCAGGCGAGGGCCGCGACGAGCGCAGGAATGGCCCAGGCCGCGAGCGGCAGGGCCCAGCCCGCTCCGAGCGCGTCCTGCAGCGGCACGGTCAAGCCGGCCCCCGCCGCGGCGCCGAGGCACAGGACCATGGTGTAGAGCCCCGTCATCAGGCCCGCGTGCCGGGGAAAATCGCGCTTGACGAGGCCGGGAAGCAGCACGCCGGCGAGGCCGATCCCGGCGGCCGAGAGGCAGGCACCGAAGAACAGCGGCCCGATCCCGCCGATCGCCCGGCTGGCCAGGCCCGCTGCGACGATGACGATCGCCAGGAGGATGCCGCGATTGACCCCGAGGCGCCGGATGGCTGCGGGCCCGGTGGCGCTGGCGAGACCGAGAAACAGGACCGGCAGCGTCGTCAGGACGGCGGCGCCGGACGCGCTCAGGCCCGTATCGGCGCGGATCGCCGTGAGCAGCGGACCGACGGTGGTGAGGGCGGGCCGCAGGTTGAACGCCACCAGCATCACGCCGAGACCGACCAGGACCGGGGCCGACGCGCCCGTCCTCGCGCTCACGCCCGCCGCCACGCGCCGAGCGCGCAGAGGAGGGCGGCCGTCAGCATGGCCAGGAAGGGCCAGTCTCCGAAGCGGGCGTAAAGGGTCGGCGCGTCGATGCTGGCCGGAAGATCGGCGTCGAGCACCGCCTCCTCGTTGAGAGGCAGGCTCGCGGTGACGCGTCCGTAGGCGTCGATGATCGCGGAGATGCCGGTATTGGCATCCCGCACGAGGGGCAGGCCCTCTTCCACGGCGCGCAGCCGCGCCTGCGCGAGGTGCTGGCGCGGACCGGGCGTGTCGCCGAACCACGCATCGTTCGTGACGTTCAGGATCAGGCCGGGCCGCATCGACACGCCGGAGGGCACGATCGCGCCGGGAAAGATCGCCTCGTAGCAGATCGTCGCGGCCGCGGGCGGTAGCCCCGGCACGTCGAGGATGCGCTGCCCGGCACGGCTGCCCGCGGAGAACCCTCCGGGGATCGACACGAACTGGCGCAGGCCGACCGCGCGCAGCAGGGCATCGAGGGGCGCCGGCAGGTACTCACCGAACGGGACGAGATGGACCTTGTCGTACGTGTCGGAGATCCGGTTCGGCGGCTCGATCGTCATGATCGCGTTGAAGTAGCGCAGGCGCTCCCCGGGCAGCGGCTCCTCCGCGCGCGCGGCCCCGGTGATGAGCCGCTGGCCCGATTGGAGCGACCCCGCAACCCTGGCCAGGGAGGCCGGATCCCGTTGGATCAGGAAGGGAAAGGCGGATTCCGGCCAGATGATGTGGGTCGGCGCCGGCCCACCGAGGGGCGGCCGCTGGCTCAACTCGATGTAGCGGTCGACGATGTCCTCGCGGTTCTCCGGTCGGAACTTGGCATCCTGCGGCAGGTTCGGCTGAACCAAGCGCAGCCGCACGCCCGCGACCGCCTTGTCGTGGGCGACCGGTATCCGGTTCGCGCCGAAGAGCGCCAGGCTCCCGAGGATGACGGCCGCCACGCCGCTCGGACCGAAACGCCCGAGCGCGCTCGTGCCGGTGGCCAGCGTCGCGGGGGCGGCGCAGACGAGGATTGCGACGAGGGTGAGACCGTAGAGCCCGACGAGACAGGCCGATTGGGTGAGCCACAGGTTCTGCCCGAGCGCCATCCCGAGCGTGTTCCAGGGGAAGCCCGTGAACAGATGCCCGCGCAGCCACTCGGCCCCGGCAAGGCCGACGGCGAGGCCGCAGATCCGTCCGGCGCCCGGCGACCACAGCAGGCGGGCGCCGGCAAAGCCCACAGCGTAGAACGAGGCGAGGGCGGCCGGCAGGCCAACGACCCCGAGGGGAAGGGCCCATGCGAACTCGTCCGCCTCGACCAGGAAGGCGGATCCGAGCCACCACAGGCCGGCGGTCAGGTAGCCGAAGCCCCAGGCCCAGCCGACCATTGCGCAGGGCAGCAGCGTCTGCCGGAGGCGCGCGCGGCTCGCGGCGGCGCCGTCCATGAGCCAGACGGCGACGCTCAGCGACAGGACGAGGGCCGGCAGCATCCCGAAGGGCGGCATCGCCAGCGCCCCGAGGGCGCCGGCCAGGAACGCGACGATCAGGCGCCGCCAGCCCCGGAGCGCCGCGAACCAGCCACTGAGGCGCAGCGGCGCTCCCTCCGACCCGCTGCCCCGACGAGGCACCGAGCGGAGGTGGACGTCCTGGGCCGACGTCACGGGCCCTGCGTCTCGGCGGATGCCGCGCTGGCCGCCTTCGGGGGCGGCAATGCCAACGGGACCAGAGCCGCGATCTTGGCAGGTCCCCGATGCAGGCGCAGCCGCTTGAGGCGGCGCGGATCGGCATCCAGCACCTCGAATTCGAGGTCACCGGGCCCGGCGATCAGCTCACCCCGCGAGGGCACGCGGCCTGCGAGGGTCACGATCATGCCGCCGATCGTATCGATCTCCTCGGCCATCTCACCGACGGCGGCGACGAGGTCGACGCCCGTGGCCTCGGACACTTCGGCGAGGCCGGCGCGGGCATCGGCCACGAAGATTTCGGCGTCGCCCTCGACCCGTTGGACGAGACGTCCCTCGGCCACGTCGTGCTCGTCCTCGATGTCGCCGACCACCATCTCGATGAGGTCCTCGATCGAGATCAGGCCGTCGGTCCCGCCATACTCGTCGATGACGAGGGCCATGTGGGTCCGGGTCGCCTGCATCCGCACCAGAAGATCGATCGCCGGCATCGAGGGCGGCACGAACAGGACCGGTCGCTGGATGCGCGTGGCCGCGAGGGTCGCGGACAGGTCGACATTGCCGAGATTGAGGGCACGGAGCGCCCGGGCGGGGCTGCGGCGCGCGCGCGGGGCGGGCGGCGGACCCGCGCCCGGCTCGCCGGTATCCAGGGCAGGCTGGGCCGCCGCGCCGTTGGCGGACCGGCGGCTGCCCGCCTCGGCCTTGGCGGCGATGTGATCGACGAAGTCGCGGATGTGGACCATGCCGCGCGGATCGTCGAGGGTCTCGCCGTAGACCGGCAGTCGGGAATGGCCCGCGGTGCGGAAGAGCTTGAGCAGATCGCCGAGGGACGTCTCGATCGAGACCGCCACGATGTCCGCCCGGGGGATCATCACGTCGTCGACGCGCACCTTGTGCAGTCCGAGCACGTTCTTGAGCATGGCACGCTCAAGGGGGGAGAACGCGTTCTCGCCGGAATCGGGATCGGCCAGCGCGTCCTCGATGTCGTCGCGAAGGGAATCACGCGGTTTCAGGTGAAGGGCTTGAAGCAGACGGTCGTACCAGGGCTCACGGGCGCCGGTCTCGCCATCCACGGAACTGAGCGCGGCCTGGGCCGCGCCGCGACTTCGATCGTTCGTCATGTCTCTCGGATCTGGGATATCGGGCAGGTCAGCGGGCAGGACTGCCGGGGTCGCCGATCAATCGCCGTAGGGGTCGGGGACGCCGAGCGTGCGCAGCGCCGCGACCTCGAGCGCTTCCATCGCGTCGGCCTCGGCCTCGCCGGTCTCGTGATCCTGGCCGAGAAGATGCAGCGTGCCATGAACGAGAAGATGGGCGAGGTGATCGGCGAGGGGTTTCGACTGTTCGCCACTCTCGCGCAGCATCGTGTCATACGCAAGGACGACATCGCCCAAGGGGACCGGCGCCCCGTCAGGAACGGGCTGCGCAGCGGCCGGAAACGACAGCACGTTGGTCGGCTTGTCCTTGCCGCGCCACGTGCGGTTCAGCGCCTGCACGACCGAATCATCGGTGAGGACGACGCTCACCTCCACGGGCCATGCGGGTGCGTTCGGTGCGATCGCGACCCCGGCTTCCACGGCACGCGCCACGAAGGCGTCGAGGTCCGGGGCGACGCCGTTCCAGCGATCGTCCTCCAGGGCGACGTCGATCTCGATGTCCGGCATCGTCACGCGAGCGGACGACGGCGCGGGTTGGGGTTGCGATCGGCCTCGGATTCGCCGTGGGAGGCGCGCTCGTAGGCGGTGACGATGCGGCGCACGAGATCGTGGCGGACGACATCGACGTCCTTGAACGTGATGCGGCCGATGCCCTCGACGCCGTCGAGCACGTTCACGGCCTCCACGAGACCCGATCGCTGCCCCGGCGGCAGGTCGATCTGGCTGGGATCGCCCGTGACGATCATCCGGGAATTCTCGCCCAGGCGCGTCAGAAACATCTTCATCTGCATGGATGTGGTGTTCTGCGCCTCGTCGAGCAACACGACGGCGTTGGTCAGCGTGCGACCGCGCATGAAGGCCAGCGGGGCGATCTCGATGATGCCGGTCTGCAACCCGCGGTCGACATGACGGGCCTCCATAAAGTCGTAGAGCGCGTCGTAGATCGGGCGCAGATACGGGTCGACCTTGTCCCGCATGTCGCCCGGCAGGAAGCCGAGCCGCTCGCCGGCCTCGACGGCCGGACGCGACAGGATGAGGCGTTCGGCGTGGCCCTGCTCCAGCAGCGAGACCGCGTGGCCGACGGCGAGCCAGGTCTTGCCGGTGCCGGCGGGCCCCTCCGCGAAGACGAGCTCGTTCGTGCGCAGCGCCTTGATATAGGCGTCCTGCGCGGCGTTGCGTGCCCGAACGGCGCCGCGCCGCCGGGTCGCGATCTGGTCGAAATGGGGTCGATCCGGCTCGGCGGCGATCTCGGCCGACGGGAAGAGGTTGCCCTGGAGCGTGGTCTCCTGGATCGCCCCGTCGACGTCGCCGAGGGTCAGGGTGCCGCCACCGGTCTTCACCCGCGCGTAGAGCCGCTCGAAGACGCGCCGCGCCTTCTCGGCGGCGTCCGGCGGCCCCTTGACCACGAGGTGATTGCCGAGTGCGGTGGCGGTGACCTCGAGCTTGCGCTCGATATGCGCGACGTTCTGGTCGTACTGACCGAACACGAGGCTCGCGAGCCGGTTGTCGTCGAAGGTCAGCGAGACCTCCACCGTCTCGGTGATCTCGCCGGTCCTGGCGGCCGGACCACGACCACGCAGGGCTCCGCCGCGCCCGCTCACGCCATCAGCTGGTGACACTCAGGGTCCCTTCGGGCTGGAGAACCGATCCCGCCACGTCAGGCGGCTGCAACCTGCGGAAGCATCTCGCCGAAGAGGCTGTTCGCCCCCGCCTCGACGATCCGCACCGGGACGAGGCTGCCGATGGTGGAAGCCGGAGCATCGAACTGGACCGCGAGCATGTGCGGCGTCTTGCCGGTCACCTGACCCGGACGGCGGCCCGGCTTCTCGACCAGAACCTCGGCGACCCGGCCCGCGGCCGCACGCTGGTAGGCGTGGCGCTGAGCGTCGAGACGGGCCTGCAGGGCGGCCAGACGCTCGCTCTTCACGCCCTCCGGAACCGCATCCGCGCGCTCGGCGGCCGGCGTGCCGGGGCGCGGGCTGTACTTGAACGAGAACGCGCTCTGGAACCCGATCTCGGCGACGAGGCGCATCGTCTCCTCGAACTCGGCATCGGTCTCGCCCGGGAAGCCGACGATGAAGTCCGACGACAGGGCGATGTCGGGGCGCGCCGTGCGGATGCGTTCGATCAGCCGGCGATACTGATCCCCCGTATGCTTGCGGTTCATCGCCCCGAGCACGCGGTCCGAGCCCGACTGGACCGGCAGGTGGAGATAGGGCATCAGGGCGGGGATCTCGGCATGCGCCGCGATCAGGTCGTCGCCCATGTCGTTGGGGTGGCTCGTGGTGTAGCGGATGCGCGCGAGGCCCGGAATGCCCGCGACGGCGCGCATCAGGTCCGGGAGGGTCGCGGCCACGCCGGCCGGGCCCGCGCCGTGATAGGCATTGACGTTCTGGCCGATCAGCGTCAGCTCGCGCACGCCCGCCTCGGCGAGCTTCTCCGCCTCCGCCACGACCGCCGCGACGGAGCGCGAGACCTCGGCACCGCGGGTATAGGGCACGACGCAGAAGGCGCAGAACTTGTCGCAGCCCTCCTGCACGGTGAGGAATGCCGAGACGCCCTTGTTGCGCCGGGCCGGAAGGTGATCGAACTTGTCCTCGATCGGGAATTCGGTGTCGACGACGCGCTTCGCGCGGGATGCGTCGAGAAGCTGCGGCAGCCGGTGGTAGCTCTGCGGTCCGACGACGACGTCGACGGCCGGAGCCCGCGCCAGCATCTCGGCGCCCTCCGCCTGCGCCACGCAGCCCGCGACGACGATGCGCGTATCCAGCCCCGCGAGCCGGCGCTCCCCCTTCAGCACGCGGAGGCGGCCGAGTTCGGAATAGACCTTCTCGGCGGCCTTCTCGCGGATATGGCAGGTGTTGAGGACGACGACATCGGCCTCCTCGACCGAGTCCGTCGCGGCGTAGCCCTGCTGCCCGAGGACATCCGCCATGCGGGCGGCGTCGTAGGCGTTCATCTGGCAGCCGTAGGAACGGACGAAGGCTTTCTTCAACGGGTCAGGTCCGGGAAGGCCCGGGCGCGGGCCGTGGGCGTGTCGGGTTCAGGCGGCGGCCTCTACCATAGAATTCGTGCCGCGTCGCGGCGGCACGTGCGCCGCCGTCACACCGCCGGCACGCCCGAACCCGGCATGCCGCCGAGGGACCCGCCCTGCCTGCCCGCCGGGCTGCCCAGACGATGACCGGGCCAGACCGGCCCTTCCGGCGGGCGCCCGGTCACCGCCTGCTGCATCGCCGCCCGCACCGATGCCTCGGCCAGGGCCGTGGCGACCTTGCGATCCGTTCCGGCCTCGAACGTGATCGGCGTCCCCCAGATCACGTGCACGTCGACGGGCCCGCGCTGGACGAACAGGGCGAGGTGCGGCGCCAGTTCCATGTCGCCGTACCAGGCGATCTCCGGGCGCTCGACGCGAACCACCGGCAGGCCGCCGCGGCGCGGATAGGTGATGGCCAGCGGCTGCAGGCGGATGCGTTCGAGGCGGCCCTCCTCCGCCTGGACCGCCGCGCGGGCCGCGCCGACGAGCGACGAGCGGAAGGGCAGGAGGCGATTGCCGTCCCCCGTGGTGCCCTCGGCGAAGAGCACGATCAGGTCTCCCTCCGCGAGGCGGTTGCCGACGGTCGCGTTGACGCTCGCGGTCGCCGTCCGGCGCGCGCGGTCGATGAAGACCGTGCGCTGAAGCCGGGCCAGGGTGCCGACGAGCGGCCAGCCCGCGATCTCGGATTTCGCCACGAAGGACAGCGGGCGCAGGGAGCCGAGGGCGATGATGTCGAGCCACGAGATGTGGTTGGACAGGACGAGGGCCGGCTCGCCCGCGGCGGGCGGCGTCCCGCTCTGCGTCACCCGGATCCCGAAGAGCCACAGGAAGGTGCGGTGGAACAGGGTCGGCGCGTGCGCGGCGAGCCGGCTCCGGCCGAACCTGAGGCTCACCCAGTGCGGGCCGACCAGGATCGCGAACACGAGCAGGCAGAGCGCGAGCCGGATACCGATGCCGAGGCGGGTCATCGCGTCGCTCGCCCGAGGCTCACGCGAGCGTCGCGCGCATGGTCAGCGCGGTCGCCCGGTTCCCGTCGGCCCGCGTGTAGTAGGCCGTCCGCTCGCCGACCTGCGCGAAGCCGTGCCGCGCGTAGAGGCGCAGCGCGGGCGTGTTGCCCTCGTCGACCTCGAGATGGACGTGGCGCACGCCCGCATGCGCGAGGCGGGTCAGGTGCTCGCGCAGGAGACGCCCGCTCAACCCGCCGCCCCGTGCGCCCGGCGCCAGCACGATGGTGAGGATCTCGGCCTCGTCCGCAATCCGGCGGGACAGGATGAAGCCCTGCATGGTCCCGGCTCGCCAGAGGGCATGCGCCTCCGTCGAGCGCTCGCACAGCAGCCGCTCGAATTCGTGCGCGTCCCAGGGCCTGGCGAAGGCCGTCGCGTGGAGGCGCGCGAGGGTGCCGGCGAGGGCGGAATCCCGCAGGGGCGCGACGTAGGGCTCGGGCCCCCAGGCGTCCCACCAGGCAAGCCACCACTCGAACGGCCAGAAGGGAGAGACCGGACGGCTCATCGGCGCGCGAGCCTCGCATGATCCTGGGGCTGGGCATCGGGCCCGCGCAGGTAGAGGGGGCGTGCCAGCGCCTGCGCCGGATCGGCCACGATCCCGAGCGAGGCGACCCAGGCGATCTCCGGCGCGCCGGTCCCCGCGACCTCCGCCGCAGAGCCTCGGCCCTTGGCGGTGGCGGCGAGGGCCGGAGCCCCCGACCCGACCAGGGTGACGGGACCGGCACCGAGGCGGTCGACCGCCTCATCCAGCTTGAGCAGGCTCGGCGGCACCACGATGCCCTCGCCGACGCTCATCGCCTGCAGGTAGACGGCGCCGTGGCGGGCATCGATGGCGGCGGCGATCAGCCCATCGCCGTTCAGAGCCAGCAGCGGCGCGAGCAGGGCCGAGAGCGTCGTGACGCCGACGACCGGGACGCCCGTGGCGAGCCCGATCGCGCGCGCCGCGGAGAGGCCGACGCGCAGACCCGTGTAGCTGCCGGGGCCGACCGTGACGGCGACGCGGTCCAGGCTCTCGAAACCGCCCTCGATCCGGGAGATCACGCGCTCGACCAGCGGCAGCAGGGCTTCCGCGTGCCCGCGGGAGAGCACCATGCTCTCCTCGGCGAGCAATTCGTCCGACGTATCCGTCGCCACGCAGGCGGCGCAGGCGTCAAGGGCCGTGTCGATGGCGAGGATACGCACGCTGACTCCAGATGCCGCCGAAGGCCGGCCGGTGTCCTCAGGGATGAACGCGCGCCGGAGCGCCGCGGAACGTTACGGCAAAACGGCCGATCCGTCAGGGCGGAGCGGCCTTCTCGACACCCGATCCGAGAGGAGTGTTGCCCGGCTGCGTCGCGCTCAGACGGCCTGGACCTCGCGCACGTCCGGCAGGAAGTGCCGGAACAGGTTCTGCACCCCGTGCCGGAGCGTCGCGGTGGAGGACGGGCACCCGGAACAGGCGCCCTTCATCTCCAGGAACACGACCCCCTCCTTGTAGCCCCGGAACGTGATGTCGCCGCCATCGCTCGCCACGGCCGGGCGGACCCGGGTCTCCAGCAGGTCCTTGATGGTCGCCACCGTGTCGGCATCGGCCTCGTCGTAGAACTCCTCCGCGTCACCGGCGCCGGCGAGCGCCGCGCTCTCGCTCAGCACCGGGGCACCGGACTGGAAATGCTCCATGATCGCCCCGAGAACCGCCGGCTTGACCTGCGGCCACTCGCTGCCGTCCTCGGCCTTCGTCACCGAGATGAAGTCGTGGCCGAAATAGACGCCGGCGACGCCGGGCACGTCGAACAGCCGGCTCGCCAGGGGCGAGTGGGCGGCGGCCTGCGCGTCGCGGGCCTCGAAGGTCGATTCGGGCAGAACGACCCGCCCGGGCAGGAATTTCAGGGTCGAGGGGTTCGGGGTGGCTTCGGTCTGAATGAACATCGCTGTCTGGTATCCTCGTCCTCAGCGCCGGTTCAAGGCCGGCCGGGAACGGCGCCCGCCCGCGCGGGCACCCCTCTCCATGTGGACCGTGCGCCGATTTTTCTCAACCGCTCCCCGCCGGCCGGGACCGCCGCGCCGGAGGATTTCCCGCATCGGCTGCATCGACATTCCGTTCCGCCTGGTGTAGGGGCAGCGCCAATTCACAACAGGATGCCGAAATCCTGACGCTCGAAGTTCCGATCAGGGGCGCGGGCGCAACGGCCGGAGTATTGCCATGAACATCATCCAGCAGCTTGAGCAGGAGCAGATCGCCCAGCTCAACAAGACCATTCCGGATTTCGAGCCCGGCGACACGCTGATCGTGAACGTCAAGGTCAAGGAAGGCGAGCGCAGCCGCGTCCAGGCCTATGAGGGCGTGTGCATCGCCCGCTCGGGCGCCGGCATCAACGAGAGCTTCACCGTCCGCAAGATCTCCTACGGCGAAGGCGTCGAGCGGGTGTTCCCGGTCTACGGTCCGCTGATCGACTCGATCAAGGTGGTCCGCCGCGGCAAGGTCCGGCGCGCCAAGCTCTACTACCTGCGCGACCGTCGCGGTAAGTCCGCCCGCATCGTCGAGCGTGCCGAGCGCGGTGGCGGCAAGTCCGGCGCGAAGGCCCCTGCGGCCGCCGAGTAGGGCACGCGGGCCGCGCCGCGCGCGGCCGCGACCGTCCTCTCGCGACGATAGGCCCGCAGGACCGCTCCGGCATCCGCTTGGTCCGGGATGGACCCGGATGATCGCGCGCGGATGCGGAGTCGAGATGCCCCGACGCAGTTCGTATCGGGTGCAGGCGGCACGCCGCGCTCCCTCTCCCGTCCGGGAGAGGTTTGCCCGCGCAGCGGGCCGGGGTGAGGGGTGCGACCTCTCCGGATAGCGCGCACCCCTCACCCGGTCGGCTGGCGCCGACTCGACCTCTCCCGGACGGGAGAGGTGGGGCTCCGCTGTTCCCGTCATGCCATGCCGTTGGATCTGGCGCGGGTGGCACGCCGCGCCCCCTCTCCCGTGCGGGAGAGGGTTGGGGTGAGGGATGCGACCTCTCCGGATGCGTCGCACCCCTCACCCGGTCGGCTGGCGCCGACTCGACCTCTCCCGGACGGGAGAGGTGGGGCTCCGCCGTTCCCGTCATGCCATGCCGTTGGATCTGGCGCGGGTGGCACGCCGCGCCCCCTCTCCCGTGCGGGAGAGGGTTGGGGTGAGGGATGCGACCTCTCCGGATGCGTCGCACCCCTCACCCGGTCGGCTGGCGCCGACTCGACCTCTCCCGGACGGGAGAGGTGGGTGCACCACCCTCCGCGTCATGCCCTGCAGCTGGATCTGGCGCGGGTGGCGCGACGCTCTCCCGTGCGGGAGCGGGCCGGGGTGAGGGATGCGACGCATCCGGAAAACTGCGCGCCCGCGCCGCTAGAGAACGATGCGGCGCTCGAGGGCCGCCAGGATCGTCTCGCGCACGCCCGCGAGATTCTCCATCACGTCGCGGTTCGAGATCCGCAGGACCTCGTAGCCGCACTGGGCCAAAGCGGCGCTGCGGAGGGCGTCCCGGGCCTGCGCGGCGGCGGTCCCGTGCGTGGCGCCGTCGATCTCGACGATGAGACGGGCCTCGACGCAAGCGAAATCCGCGACGAACCCGTCGACCGGCCATTGGCGGCGGACCTTGAAACCGTTGAGCCCGCGGTTGCGCAGGGCCCGCCAGAGCTTCGCCTCGGCGGCGGTCTGGCGCCGGCGCAGGGCCCGCGCCCGCCCGCTGCTCTCGCTCACCCCCCCGACCTCATCCCGATTCCATGACGGCAGTCTGGCACGGGGCGGCGGGTTTTGCCCTCGGTGAGTTCGGGGGCTTCGCATTGTCCGGGGGCGGGGGCGCGCTTTCCGGAGAGGTCGCATCCCTCACCCGGTGCGCGTGCCGCGCACTCGACCGCGCCCGGATAGGAGAGGCGGCCCGGCCCGGTCAGTAGACCTGCGCGCTGCCCTCGGGGCGCGGGGCGGTGCCGTCGCGGCGGTGGGCCGCGCGGGTTTCGAGGGAGCGCTCCACCACCTTGGCGAGCCCGACCATGATCTTGTCGAGGACGTAGTCCTTCGGGGTGTAGACGGCGGTGACGCCCATGTTCTTGAGGACCAGCTCGTCCTCCGGCGAGATGATGCCGCCGACCACGACCGGGACGTGATCGAGGCCGGCCTCGCGGAGCTTGGCCTTGACGTCGCGCACCAGCGGCACGTGGCTGCCGGACAGGATCGAGAGGCCGACCACGTGGGCGCCGGTCTCGCGCGCCTTGGCGACGATCTCGGCCGGGGTCTGGCGGATGCCGTCGTAGGTGACGTCGAAGCCGACGTCGCGAGCGCGCAGGGCGATCTGCTCGGCGCCGTTCGAGTGGCCGTCGAGGCCGGGCTTGCCGACGACCAGCTTCGGGGTCTCGCCGAGGCGCTCGCCGAGATCGGCGATGAGGAGGCGCGCCTCCTCGGCCGCCCCCGAGGAGACCGTCTCCAGCGTGACGCCGGTGGGGGCCCGGTACTCGCCGAAGACCGCGCGCAGGCGCCCGCCCCACTCGCCCGTGGTGACGCCGGCCTTCGCGGCCGCGATCGAGACCGGCATGATGTTGGCGCCCGAGCGCGCCGCCGCCTCGAGGTCGGCTAGCGCCCGCGCCACGGCCGCGTCGTCGCGCTCCGCGCGCCAGGCGCGGATGCGGGCCTCGGCCTCCATCTCGACGGTCTCCGAGACCGTGAAGATCGCCCCCTCGCCGGCCGTCAGCGGCGAGGGCTCGCCCTGCTGCCACTTGTTGACGCCGACGACGATCTGTTCGCCGGCCTCGATCGCCGAGATGCGCCGGGCGTTCGATTCCACCAGGGAGCGCTTCAGCGCCCCCGTCTCCACCGCCGCCACGGCGCCGCCGATGCCGCCGATGCGCTCCAGCTCCGCCCGGGTCTCGGCCTTGAGGGCCTCGACCTTGGCGTCGATCACCTTGGAGCCGTCGAAGATGTCGTCGTACTCGAGGAGATCCGTCTCGAAGGCGAGGATCTGCTGCATCCGCATCGACCATTGCTGGTCCCAGGGGCGGGGCAGGCCGAGCGCCTCGTTCCAGGCCGGCAGCTGCACGGCCCGCGCCCGGGCGCGCTTCGAGAGCGTGACCGCCAGCATCTCGATCAGGATGCGGTGGACGTTGTTCTCGGGCTGCTGCTCGGTCAGCCCGAGGGAGTTGACCTGAACCCCGTAGCGGAAGATGCGCTTCTTCGGGTCGTCGATGCCGTAGCGCTCCTGGGCGATCTCGTCCCAGAGCTCCGAGAACGCCCGCATCTTGCAGATCTCGGTGACGAAGCGCAGGCCCGCATTCACGAAGAACGAGATCCGGCCGAACACGTCCGCGAAGCTGTCGGGGTCGAAGGCCGGGTCGTCCCGCACCGTGTCGAGCACCGCGATCGCGATGGCGAGCGCGTAGGAGAGCTCCTGGACCGGCGTCGCCCCCGCCTCCTGCAGATGGTAGGAGCAGACGTTCATCGGGTTCCACTTCGGCACCTCCCGGGTCGTGAACAGGATCACGTCCTTGGTCAGCCGCAGGGAGGGCGCGGGCGGGAACACGTAGGTGCCGCGCGACAGGTATTCCTTGATGATGTCGTTCTGGGTGGTGCCCTGGAGCCCCGCGAACGGCGCGCCCTGCTCCTCGGCCACCGCGAGGTAGAGCGACAGCAGCCACGGCGCCGTGGCGTTGATCGTCATCGAGGTGTTCATCTGGACGAGGGGGATGTCCCGGAACAGGGTCCGCATGTCGCCGAGATGCGCGATCGAGACGCCGACCTTGCCGACCTCGCCGCGGGCGAGCTCGTGGTCCGGGTCGTAGCCGGTCTGGGTCGGCAGGTCGAAGGCCACCGAGAGGCCGGTCTGCCCCTTGGCGAGGTTGCCCCGGTAGAGGGCGTTCGATTCCGCCGCGTTCGAGTGCCCGGCATAGGTCCGGATGATCCACGGCTTGTCGCGCTTGACCTCTGCGACGCTTGCCTGCCCGCCCATCCGTCCGAACTCCGATTCCCGAGACCGTGCCACCGCATACGCGTGCGGCGGCTTGCCGCCACCGTAGCCGAGGCGTCCCCGCGCGTCACCCGCCCCGCGCCGCGAGGGCCGGCGGCGGGCCGCAGAACGCCTCCGCGGCGCACGCGGAGCGGATTCCGATGGATCGTTCATGATTTGTTCAAGATCTCGGCCGCCTCGGAGCGGAGATTTTTGCAACCGCGCGGTTGTACTTTTGGCCAATGGATCGCCGCCGCGCCGCGATCGCGCGCGGGCTCCGCCCGACCGGTCCGGAAGCTTAATTTTGAATACAGGTGAGTCCGTCGTGAGCCGGCGTCGTTTTTCGGTGGAAACCGCCGGTCCACTGGCCTTTGGTGCCACTTGGAGTGCCCTTTCATCGCCGCTATAGGGGCCGCACGACGATGCTAGGGAGAGGTCAGATGGCTGCGAGTGCGGCAGTTCAACCGGCGGAGGGCAAGGACCTCTATGAGATGGGCGAGATTCCGCCCCTCGGCCATGTTCCGGCGAAGATGTATGCCTGGGCGATCCGTCGCGAGCGCCACGGGCCGCCGGAGCAGTCGCATCTGCTCGAGGTGGTGCCCACCTGGTCGATCGGCGACGACGAGGTCCTCGTCTACGTCATGGCCGCCGGCGTGAACTACAACGGCGTCTGGGCCGGCCTCGGCGAGCCGATCTCGCCCTTCGACGTCCACAAGGCCGAGTTCCACGTGGCCGGGTCCGACGCGTCGGGCATCGTCTGGGCGGTCGGGGCCAAGGTGAAGCGCTGGAAGGTCGGGGACGAGGTCATCGTCCACTGCAACCAGGACGACGGGGACGACGAGGAGTGCAATGGCGGCGACCCGATGTTCTCGCCCTCGCAGCGCATCTGGGGCTACGAGACTCCGGACGGCTCCTTCGCACAATTCTGCCGTGTGCAGTCCCGCCAGCTGATGGTGCGGCCCAAGCACCTGACCTGGGAAGAGGCCGCCTGCTACACCCTCACCCTCGCCACCGCCTACCGGATGCTCTTCGGCCACGCCCCCCATACGGTCCGGCCTGGCCAGAACGTCCTGATCTGGGGTGCCTCGGGCGGCCTCGGGGTGTTCGGCGTCCAGCTCTGCGCGGCCTCCGGCGCCAACGCGATCGCGGTGATCTCGGACGAGTCGAAGCGCGACTACGTCATGAGCCTCGGCGCCAAGGGCGTCATCAACCGCAAGGACTTCGACTGCTGGGGTCAGCTTCCGAAGGTCAATTCGCCCGAATACGTCGCCTGGACCAAGGAAGCGCGGAAATTCGGCAAGGCGATCTGGGACATCACCGGCAAGGGCAACGATGTCGACATCGTGTTCGAGCACCCGGGCGAGCAGACCTTCCCGGTCTCGACGCTGGTGGCCAAGCGCGGCGGGATGATCGTCTTCTGCGCGGGCACCACGGGCTTCAACCTGACCTTCGACGCCCGCTATGTCTGGATGCGCCAGAAGCGCATCCAGGGCTCGCATTTCGCGCATCTGAAGCAGGCCTCGGCCGCCAACCAGTTCGTGCTGGACCAGCGCATCGACCCCTGCATGAGCGAGGTGTTTCCCTGGGACAAGATCCCCCAGGCGCACACCAAGATGTGGAAGAACCAGCACCCGCCGGGCAACATGGCCTGCCTCGTCAACGCACCGCGCGCCGGCCTGCGCACCGTCGAGGACGTGATCGAGGCCGGTCCGCTCAAGCGCTGAGGCGAGGCCGGCTCGCCCGGCATCCCCACCCGTCCTGGTTGCGGCCCCTCGTCTCACGGCGAGGGGCCGCTCGCGATTCACGGAGGCGCGCGATGGGGCGGCTATCGGCCCCGTTGCGGATCCTGCGGCAGGTGCCGGCTGTAGTTCTCCGCCTTCTCCTCCCGCTCCCTGATCAGGTCCGCGTAGGCTTGGCGCATCTCGGGGGAGACCGAGACGTGGCGCGCCTTGGTGGGCTTGCGCTTCGGCGCCTTCTTGAAGGTGTTGCTCGTCTCGCTCATCGCCGTCCCCCGTGCGCAGACCTCTGCTCCGGCGCAGTATAGGTCTCCGCCGAGACATTCGCGAGACGCTTCGGTTCCGTGAGACCCGAGCCTTTCGGCGGCGCCAGCCTTTCGGCGAGCGCCCGCCGCTGGTAGAAGCCGCCTCAGATCCCGCCGGCTCGCGGAGCCGGCCCTGAGACGGCGACGGCAATGGATAAGTTTACAACCCTGGAGGGCGTCGCGGCGCCCATGCGGATCATCAATGTCGACACCGACCGGATCATCCCGAAGCAATATCTGAAAACCATCAAGCGCACCGGCCTCGGCCAAGGTCTGTTCTCGGAGATGCGCTACAACGACGACGGTTCGGAGAATCCGGATTTCGTCCTCAACAAACCGGCCTACCGGAACGCCAAGATCCTCGTCGTCGGCGACAATTTCGGCTGCGGCTCTTCACGCGAGCACGCACCGTGGGCGCTGGCCGACTTCGGCATCCGCTGCGTAATCTCCACGAGCTTCGCCGACATCTTCTTCAACAACTGCGCCAAGAACGGCATCCTGGCGATCGTGGTCTCGCCGGAGGATCTCGAGAAGCTGTTCCAGGACGCCGAGCGCGGCGCCAACGCCACGCTGTCGATCGACCTCGCCCATCAGACCATCAAGGGACCGGACGGCGGCACCCTGCATTTCGACATCGACGAGGGCCGCAAGCACAACCTGCTGAACGGCCTCGACGAGATCGGCCTCACTCTCGAGCGCGCGCCCGCCATCGATTCCTACGAGGCGAAGCTCGCGGCCCGCGGCTGGGCCTGATCGGCGGCATCGATACGGTTCGTTTACCATCAGGACGCCTAAAAGGGGGAGTATCGCTCAAGACTCCCAGGAGACGCCCCGATGATGTCGCGCGCGAAGACCCTTTCCGTTCTCTCCCTGGCCGGCCTCGCAGCCGGCCTCGCGACCACCGGAAGCGCGCGCGCCGATTTTCAATCCTGCCTCGCGGGCATCCAGGCGCAGGCAGCCTCCGCAGGCGTCTCCGCCCAGACGTTCCGGACAGCCACGAGCGGCATCGCCTACGACGACAAGGTGATCGAGCTGTCCCAGGCTCAACCCGAGTTCAAGACGCCGATCTGGGACTACATGGCGGCCCTCGTGGACGATGAGCGCGTCGATGACGGCAAGGCGGCGATGCGCCAGCACGGGCAGGCGCTCGCCGCAGCCGAAGCCAAATACGGGGTGGATCGCTACACGATCGCGGCCGTCTGGGGGGTCGAATCGAATTTCGGCAAGAACCTCGGCAAGATGCCGCTCGTGCAGTCGCTCGCCACCCTTGCCTGCTCGGGCAACCGGCGGCGCGACTTTTTCCGCGGCGAGTTGATCGCGACCCTCAAGATCATCGAGCGCGGCGATATCGATCCGTCGCGCCTGTACGGCTCGTGGGCGGGCGCCTTCGGCCAGACCCAGTTCATGCCGACGACCTACCAGCGCCTCGCCGTCGATCTCGACGGTGACGGACGCCGCGACGTGGTCGATTCGGCGGCAGACGCCGTCGGCTCCACGGCGAATTTCCTCCGGGCCGCCAAGTGGTCCAATGGCCATGGCTGGGGCTACGAGGTTCGCCTGCCCAGGGGCTTCAACGCCGCCGCCGCCGGGCGGCGCAACAAGAAGCCGATTTCCCATTGGGCCTCGCTCGGCGTGACCCGCATCGATGGCCGTCCGCTCAGCGGAGACGGGCCGGTCGGGATCATGGTGCCGGCGGGGAGCGATGGCCCGGCGTTCCTCGTCACCAAGAACTTCGACGCGATCTACTCCTACAACGCCGCCGAATCCTATGGCCTCGCCATCGCGGTGCTGTCCGACCGGCTGCGCGGCCGGCCCGGCGTCCAGGCCGACTGGCCGACCGACGATCCACCGCTGTCGCGCGCGCAGCGTCGCGACCTGCAGACTCGCTTGGCCGCGCGCGGCTACGATGTTGGCGAGCCGGACGGAAAGGTCGGCGCCAAGACGCGTGAGGCGATCAAGGACGTCGAGGCGAAGCTCGGCATGCCGCAGACCGGCCGGCCCGGTGCGAAGGTCCTCGAAGCTCTGCGGCGCGGCTGACGCGCGAGATCTTCCGCCGCTCCCAGGCCGCGTCCGTCACCCATCCGCGACCTGATCTTTCGGTTTTCTCCGGGCGCGTTGTCGGCGACCGGTGCCCCGCTGCCTCATCTCCGCCGGCTCGGCCTTCATCCGCACCCGAGGGTAGGCTTCCCGGAACGAAAGCGATACGCCCCAGCTCTCCCGTCCAGGAGAGGTCGACACAGCGGAACGCAAACCGGGTGAAGTGGTGCGTCTTGCCCCTTGCACCGGACCGTCGTGGATTGCGCTCATGGCACTGCGGCGGATCAGGCCGGCAAGCGTAGGCCTGATCGCCGAGGGGGTGCCGGAGATCCGGTCGAGCGGTCTCCGGGGGATCAGGCCGGGTGCCGGGACATCACCCGCGCCCGATGATGTAGGATGAGACCCATGGCGCCCCGCGCCGCCCATCCACCGATCATGAATGCGGGACCGTGCGTGTCGATCGTCGTCGCAGAGAGCATCATCGTCCGGGCGAGGCGCAGGTCCGGGCTCACCGGCCAGTGCCCCCGCCGCCAACCCCCGCGGATCGGGGCCCCGGCCCCCCGCGCCGCCCGCAAGAATCGTCCCTGAGACCCGTCCGGATGCCCCTCGCACCGCTCGTCGCCATCCCGCTCGCCGCCGCGGCGAGTGCCGGCCTGATCCTTCTGCTGCGGCCGCTGCTGCGGCGCTACGCCCTGGCCCGGCCGAATGCCCGGTCGAGCCATACGGTGCCGACGCCGCAGGGGGGCGGCATCGCGGTGGTGGCAGCCGTGCTGGCGGTCACGGGCCTCCTGTCCGGCGCGGTGCCGGTGGGGGCCGAGGGGCTTGTCCTCACCCTCGCGACCCTGGCGCTGGCGCTGATCGGCGCCGTCGACGACATCCGACCGCTGCCGGCGGTCGGACGCCTCGCGGGGCAAGCCCTCGCGGTGACGGCCGTCGTCCTCTCCGTCGAGGGGCGGCTCCTGCCCGGACTGCCGGCCGGGCTCGAGCGCGGGCTCGCGGTGCTGGCGGGCCTGTGGTTCGTCAACCTGGTGAATTTCATGGACGGGCTCGACTGGATGACGGTCGCGGAGATCGTGCCGGTGACGGCCGCCCTCCTGCTCCTCGGGCAGGCCGGGGTGCTGGCCGCCGGGCCGAGCCTCGTGGCGGCGGCCCTCCTCGGGGCGATGCTCGGCTTTGCGCCGTTCAACCGGCCGGTGGCGCGGCTCTTCCTCGGGGATGTCGGCTCCCTGCCGATCGGGCTGGTGACGGCCTGGCTGCTCTACCGGCTCGCCCTCGAGTGCGGGCTCGCCGCCGCGATCCTGCTGCCCCTCGTCTACATCGCGGACGCGACCCTGACGCTCGGCCGGCGGGCGCTGCGGCGCGAGCCGGTCTGGCAGGCCCATCGCAGCCACTACTACCAGCGCGCCACCGTCAACGGGCTCAGCGTCACGGGGGTCGTCGGCCGGGTCTTCGCGGTCAATGCCGCGCTCGCGGCGCTCGCCGCCGCGACCTTGCTTTGGCCCAGCTGGCCCGTCACCGTGGCGGCGCTGACGGCCGGGGTCGCCCTGGTGGCCTTGCTGCTGCACCGCTTCGGCCGCGCGCCGCGCCGCGCCGCACCGGCCGGCTGACGAGGGATCAGGATGTGAGCGCGAAGCTCGTGGCACTGACCGGCGCGACCGGCTTCATCGGGCGCCATCTCCTGCGCGCCCTCTCGGCCCGGGGCTACCGGGTGCGGGTGCTGCTGCGGCGCCCGATCGCGGTGCCGGAGGGCGCGAGCAGCGCCGTCGTCGGTGACCTGACGCGGCCGATGAACATGGCGGCGGCGCTCACCGACGTCGACGCCATCGTGCACTCGGCGGGCCTCGCCCACGCCATGTCGGGGGCCCCCGAAGACGATTACCGCACCCTCAACACCGAGGCGACGCACCGCCTCGCGGAGGCCGCCGCCAGGGCGAAGGTGCGCCGCTTCGTCTTCCTGTCCTCGATCCGCGCCCAGGTCGGCGCCAGCAGCGACCGGGTCCAGACCGAGCATGAGGCGCCGGCCCCGACCGACGCCTATGGCCGCTCGAAACTCGCCGCCGAGGAGGCGCTGGCCGGGACCGGGCTCGACTGGGTCGCCCTGCGGCCGGTCCTCGTCTACGGGGCGGGCGTGAAGGGCAACATGGCGGCGCTGCTGCGGCTGGCGCGCTCGCCCTATCCGCTGCCGCTGGCCTCCCTGCACAAGCGCCGCTCGCTGGTCTCGGTCGAGAGCCTGGCCGGCGCCGTCGAGACCGTGCTCGCCGCCGCCGCCCCCCTGCGGCGGCCCCTGGTGGTGGCCGATCCCGATGCCCTGACGCTGCCCGAGATGGTGGCGGCGCTCCGCTCCGGGCTCGGCCGCAGCCCCGGCCTCGTGCCCGTGCCGGCGCCGCTCCTCGGCCTCGCCTGCCGGCTCGCGGGGCGCGAGGCGGCGTTCAGCCGCCTCTCGACCGGCCTCGTGGCCCGCGCCGACGGCCTGATGGCGCTCGGCTGGCACCCGGCCGCGCCCTCCCGCGACGGGCTCGCGGCCCTGGCGCGGGCGGAGACCTGAGGGGATCTCAGGCCGGGTTCGGCGCCGGTTCCGGGCGGGCCTCCGCGATGGCGGCCGCGGCGGCGCGCTCGCGGAAATCCGGGATCGCGGCCTCGAACACCGCCTCGGCGGCGGCCCGGTCGCCCGCCGCCACGGCCTGCCGCAGGCGCTCGGTCCAGGCCGCCAGCACGGCCCGGTCGGCGAAGACGGGCTTGGCCGCCATCACGCCCTCGATCCCGTCGAGGGTGACGCGGGGCTCCTCGCGGGCGAACAGGATCTCGTTCAGGCGCTCGCCCGGCCGGGCCCCGGTGGTGGCGATCTCGATCTCGTCCCCGGGCTCGAACCCGGCGAGGCGGATCATGCGCTCGGCGAGATCCCGGATGCGCACGGGCTGGCCCATCTTGAGGACGTAGACGGCGGCGCGCTGGTCGGCGGAAGCAGGATCGGCGGGGAGGCTGCGCGCCTCGCGGTCGGCGTGGGAGGCCGCCGTCAGCACGAGGTCTGCGGCCTCCCGCACGGTCATGAAGTAGCGCACCATGTCGGGATGCGTGACCGTGACGGGGCCGCCCCGGGCGATCTGAGCTTTGAACACCGGCACCACCGAGCCGACGGAGCCCAGCACGTTTCCGAAGCGGACCGCGATGAGGCGGGTCGCGCCCGGTCCCGCCACGCTCTGCTCGGCGTCGAGGGCCTGGGCCACCATCTCGGCGAAGCGCTTGGTGACGCCGAGCTGCGAGACCGGCTCGATCGCCTTGTCGGTCGAGATCATCACGAGCGCGCGGGCGCCCGCCGCGATGGTGGCGTCCGCCACGTTGATCGAGCCGAAGACGTTGGTCTTGATGCCCTCGGTCCAGTCACGCTCAAGATAGGGCACCTGCTTCAGGGCGGCCGCGTGGAAGACGTAGTCCGGCCGGAACCCGGCGAAGACCGCGTGGAGGCGGTCGCGGTCCCGGATGTCGGCCAGCGCGCCCGTCACCGCGGCCTCGGCATGGGCCAGGGCCGGCTGGCTCAGGACCCCGTGCAGGGCGGGCTCGGAGCTCTCCACAACCAGCACCGCGCTCGCCCCGAAGGCCACCGCCCGGGCGCAGATCTCCGAGCCGATCGAGCCGCCGCCCCCGGTGACGATGACGCGGGTGCCGGTGAGGAAACGCTCGAGACGCGGTCGGTCGATCGCCACGGTGGGGCGCAGGAGCAGGTCCTCGATCTCGAGAGGCGCGAGCTCGGCGTCCCGCATGCCCTCGCCGAGGCTGACCACCCGGACGAGCGGCAGGCCGAGGCGCCGGGCCCGGGCGATGAGGTCGTCGGGCTCGGCCTCCGGCGTCAGGGCGCTCGGGGTCGCCACGAGGCGCCGGACCGGCTGGCCACGCTCGGCGAGGCTCGCCACCACCCTTTCCAGCTCCGGGAAGCCGCCGAGGACGGGCACGCCGCGCATCATCTGCCCGGCCTCGTCCGCCCGGGGCGAGAGGATGCCCTTCGGGCTGAGCTTGCGCACCGAGCCCGATTCAATGGCGCGCAGCAGCACCTCGATGTCGCCGCCGCGCCCGAGGAGCAGGGTCGGCACCGTGGCCCCGCGCGCGCTCGATTGCCGCGAGCGGGCGTATTTCAGGTAGCGGAAGGCGAGGCGGGTACCCCCGAGCAGGAAGATCTGCAACACCCAGTAGAGGACGATGGCGATCTTGCCGAAGAAATAGAAGCCGTAGAGGTCGGCCGAGACCAGCACGTAGTCGAGCACGAGGAGGGTCAGCGCCAGCACGCTCGCGGCCCGGACGATGCCCGCGAGGTCGGGCAGCGAGGCGAAGCGCCATTTCGTCCGGTAGAGCTTGAACCGGGCGTAGACGAGCCCGGCGAAGGCCATGAAGGGCGGCAGCAGGAGCGGGAGCGCGTGCAGCCGCTCGGCGAGGAACTCCCCGTTGAAGCGGAACACGAAGGTGAGGATCACGGCCAGCGCGGTCGCCACGCAATCGTGGACCACCATCACCGCTGTTTTGTAGGTGCGCTGCTGCATGGGCTCCGGGCCGGTCCGCGGTATCGGCGCGGGGCCGGCGTCTTGTCAACGCGGCGTCCGCGGCCGCGCGCTCCTTCCTAGCCTGTCAGGTGACCGAGCGCACCGCGCGCGCCACCACATCGTCCGCCTCGTCGAGGTCGGGGGCGTCGATCCGGCGGTAGCGGGCCTGGATCAGCCCGAAGGCGCCGAAGGCGAAGTGTCCCGCCGCAACCACGGCGAGCAGGACCCAGCCGTAGGGCTGGGCGCGCAGCGCCGCGAAGGCACCCGCGAGGCCCTTCACCTCGGAGGAGGCCTGGTGCCAGGCCGCCGCCACGAAGAAGCCGCCGATGATCAGGAAGGCGACGCCCCGCGCCGCGTAGCCGAACCGCCCGATCGGCTTGGCCCAGCGGCACGCCGCCGCATCGAGGGCGAGGCGCTCGGTGACGTCGCCCTTCCAGGCCTTGAGCCCGAAGGCGACGCCGCCGCCCATCACCCCGAGACCGATCAGGGCGACGAGCCAGAGGCCGAGGGGCTTGGCGAGGAGCCAAGCGGTCCAGTCCTGCAGGCCGTCCTCGCCGCCGCGATGCAGCCCGAGGCCGAGGGCGAGGCTCGCGGCCGTGAGCGCGAGGCCCCCGTAGATCGCCGCGCTGCCGACATGGGCGGCCCGCACCACGAGCCCCTTGAGGCTGCGGCCGCGATTGTCCGCGTCGGTCACGCCCTCGACCAGGCGCCAGAGGGCGAAGCCCGCGAGGCCGAGCGCGATGAGCCCGACGATCCAGGCCCCGAGGGGCCCGCCGAGCACCGCCCGGAGCGCGCCCTTGCTGTCGTCCGCTCGCCCGCCCTGGCCGACCGCGGCGAGCACCGCGAGGGCGCCCACGACGCAGTAGACCACGCCGCGCGCCCCGTAGCCGAAGCGGGCGAGGCGCTCGAGGGTGTTGCGGCCGAAATGGACCAGGGAGAGGCCGGGCAAGCCGCCTTTCACTCCGGGTCGCGCTGGGCCTTGCCCGCGAGCGCCACGTAGAAGCCGAGCCCGTCCTGCGCCGGCAGGGTCTGCAGGCGCTCGATCAGGCCGCGGCGCTTGGCGTCGAGGAGGAGGCGCCCCGCCGGCTGGAACAGGGTCTCGCCCCCGCCGTCCGGTGGCGCGTCGAGGCGGATCGCCACGGTCTTGCCCTTGGAGAAGCGGCTGCGCTCCAGCATGTCCTTGAGGGAGGCCTCGGCGGTCGGGCGGTTGGTGCCGCGCAGGTCCAGCACCGATTCGGCGTCCGTGACGCCGAGCGAGCCGCGCAGCTTGTCGGCGTAGAAATCTTCGAAATGGGGCAAGGGCGACAACTCGTGCTCGATCCAAGCGCGAGCTTATCACCCACCGCGCGGACGCGACAGGCATTCAAAGGCGGCGGGGCGCCGCTGCGACGCCCTGCCGGAGGGCCTCGCCTCAGCCATGCACCAGGACGTTGCGGAACTGCCAGGGATCGCTCTCGTCGATGTCCTCCGGGAACAGGCCCGGGCGGCCCGCGAGGGGGGTCCAGTCGGTGTAGACCCCGACGACGGGGCCGAGATACGGGGTCTGCACTTCGAGGCAGCGGCGGAAATCGATCTCGTCCGCCTCGACGATGCCGGCCTCGGGGTTCTCCAGCGCCCAGACCATGCCGGCGAGGACCGCCGAGGTCACCTGCAGGCCGGTGGCGTTCTGGTAGGGGGCGATCCGGCGCGTTTCCTCGATCGAGAGCTGCGAGCCGTACCAGTAGGCGTTCCTGGCGTGGCCGTAGAGCAGCACGCCGAGCTCGTCGATGCCGTCGACGATCTCGTTCTCGTCGAGGATGTGGTGCTCCGCCTGCACCGCGCCGGCATTGCCGAACATCTCGTGCAGCGACAGCACCGCCTCGTTGCAGGGGTGGTAAGCGTAGTGGCAGGTCGGACGGTAGGCGACGGCATCGCCCTCCTTCACCGAGTAGTAGTCGGCGATCGAGATCGCCTCGTTGTGGGTGACGAGGAAGCCGAACTGAGACTGGGCAGTGGGCGTCCAGGAGCGCACCCGGGTGTCGGCGCCGGGCTGCAGCAGGTAGATCGCGCAGCGCGAGCCCTTCTCCTGCTCGCGGGCGTTGTCGGGCTTCCAGGTCTCGTGCGTGCCCCAGCCGAGCTCGGCCGGCTGGTTGCCCTCGGAGACGAAGCCCTCGACCGACCAGGTGTTGACGAACACGCCCATCGGCTTCTCGGACTTGGCGCGCTGGGTGTCGCGCTCGGCGATGTGGATGCCCTTCACGCCGACCTCGCGCATGAGCGCGGCCCAGCCCTCGCGGGAGGTCGGCTCCGGCGTCGTCACGCCGAGCTCCTGCGCGACGTTGAGAAGCGCCTGCTTGACGAACCAGGACACCATGCCGGGATTGGCGCCGCAGCAGGACACCGCGGTCGGGCCGCCGGGGCTCGCCGCGCGGGCGTCCAGGATGTCCTGGCGCAGGGCGTAGTTGGTGCGGTCGCCCTGGCTCCTGGTCTTGTCGAAGTAGAAGCCCGGCCAGGGCTCGGCTACCGTGTCGATGTAGAGGGCGCCGAGCTCGCGGCACAATTCCAGGATCGCGCGGGACGAGGTGTCGACCGAGAGGTTGACGCAGAAGCCCTGGCCGCCGCCCTCGGTGAGCAGCGGCGTCAGGACCTCGCGGTAGTTCTCCTTCGTGAGCGCCACCTTCTCGAAGCGCAGGCCGTGCTTGTCGGCGAGGCCCCGGTCCTTGTCGGAGGGGTCGATCACCGTGAAGCGCGCCTTGTCGTAGCTGAAGTGACGCTCGATGAGCGGGAGCGTGCCGCGGCCAATCGAGCCGAACCCGATCATCACGATGGGACCGGTGATCCGGCCGTGGATCGGGTGCTGGGTCGATTGGTCTGTCATGGCGCGAGCAATCCTTCTTCTCAGGTCGCCTCGTCGGACGAAGCGGCGTGCATAAGTGCCGGAAATGACGAATGAGCGACGGGCTAGTGGCGCCTCGGAGCCGCCGGGTCAACCGCGGCGCACCCCGGGATCGGTGAACGAACCGTTGCCGACGCATGACGCGGATGCATGGCGCACCATCGGCCAAGCTGCATTGCAGCAAAAACCGAGGCTCCTAATATTGCAATGCAGCACACAGGCCGATGACCCGCGTTCGCGCCGCGTCATCTGAAGGACCCACCCATGCTCACAGCCCTCGTCTCCAGCCTCGCCAAGCCCGTCGACGAGCCCCTGGACCGCGATCCCGGCGTCCTCACCCTCGCCGCCAGCATCGTGCGGGCGATCCGCCGCGGCCACGCCTCGGCCTTCGCCCGCCGCTGCGACAAGGCCCGCGCGGTCGACTTCCACGCGCCGAAGTAATTTCGCTCGCGCCGAAGTAATTTCGCTCGCGCCGAAGTAAGTCCGTACGCGCTCCGAGTCATTCCGCACGCGCCGCGCGCCGAAATCCGGCCCCGGCGTCTTGGCCCGCCGCACCGGCGTGTCTTGCTCCGGCGGCATGGGTCGGCGCGCGGTGCCGGAGTTTTGCGCGGAAATCCCGGTCCCTCGATTGCGTCCGCTGCGCCGGGCGGGTAGGCGGCACTCCGTCATCGCCGTCACCCACGGGGACTTCCCATGCCGCCGCTCCGCGGGATCCGTCCGTTCGCCGCCCTGATCGCCCTCGGCGTCCTCGCCGCCGCGCCCGCCCGGGCGCAGGAGGAAGCGCCGGCGGCCCCCGAGGCCGCGCCGAAGCCGAAGCTTGCCCCGCGCAAGCCACCGCCGAAACCCGCCGCCAAGGCCGAGCCGAAGCCCGACGCCAAATCCGAGGCGAAGCCCACCACCGCCGCGGCGGTCTGGCCGGTGGGTGCCAGCGCGGTCAGCGAGACCTACGGCGACTGGACGGTCAATTGCGTCCGCGAGACCGAGACCCAGTGCAACATCGTCCAGACCCAGGGGGATGCCAAGACCGGGCGGCGCCAGTTCGCCTTCGAGCTGAAGGCCCCGAAGGACGGCCGCTCCGAGGGCCTGATCCTGATGCCGTTCGGACAGTCGATCGAGGCAGGCGTCAGCTTCACGCTCGACGAGACCGCGCTCGGCAAGGGCGCGCCTTATCTCACCTGCGGCCCCGAGGGCTGCTACGTGCCGATCAGCTTCCCGACGCTCGCCACCGACGCGATGAAGACGGCCCAGAAGCTCACCGTGACGGCGCAGAAGCGCGAGGGCGCGGAGCCGACCGTGATCACCGTGCCGCTGAACGGCTTCGCGGCCGCCCTGGCCCGCGTCATCGCGTTCGGGAGTTGAATTCGGAGGTCGTCTCCGGGGCATCCTCTAGGGAGACGACGATGACGCGCAACCTGATCGCGGCCGTCCTCGCCACCGCCCTGATGGTCCCCCTCATGGCCCGGCCCGCGCACGCGCAGACCGGCCCCGACGCGCCGGCCGCCGACCCCAGGGTCGAGCGTCAGCGCAACGGCGCCGCCAAGCTCGCCGGTCTCGTGGCCTTCGTGGACGTCTTCTGTCCCGAAGCGAAAGGCGATCCGCAGCGGCTGCGCGGCGCCGTCTCGCGCCTCGGCGTCGACCCGGGAGAGCTGGCGCAGGGCGAACTCCATCTGCGGGCGAAGGCCTATACGGAGATCTACCAGAAGGACGTGCCGGCCAATTGCAAGCGGGCAGTCGAGACCTTCGGTGAAGGCGGCAGCGCGGTTCCCGGTCTCATCGTCAGGAAGGAGCGCCCCGGATTAAGCGGGCGTTAGCCGCGTTCCGCCACACTCCGCTCCGGTGTGGTGTTTCCGGCGACGCGTCTTCCCGTGAGGGCGCCCGCCGCTCTCGGGTGTGGCGTTCGCGATGGGGGCGGCTCTCGCAACAGGACGGCGGTCCGGCCGGCGCGGCGCTTCGGCGCGGCGCACCGGCCGGAAAGCCCTGGCCGCCGGGCCGCTGGCGCTGATGCTCGGCCTCGCGGCCGGGCTCGCCCCGGCCGAGGCTGCCCGCCTGCTCTCGGCCAAGGGAAGCCAGCCCGAGAGCTACGGCCGCATCGTCCTGGCCTTCGACAAGTGGGTGCCCGTGCGGGCGAAGCTGTCCGGGACCATCCTCGTCCTGAGCTACGCCGAGCGGGCCCCCGGCGGCAGCGAGCGCCTCGCCACCGAGATGCCCGCCTTCATCTCCGCGGTCCGCCGCGACCCGGACGGCACCGGCCTGCGCCTCGCCCTGCAGCGCCCCTACCGCATCAACGTGCAGGAAGCCGGCGAGCAGGTCTTCGTCGACCTGCTGCCCGAGAGCTGGGCCGGGCTGCCTCCGCCGCTGCCCCCCGAGATCGTGGCCGACCTCGCTCGCCGCGCGCAGGTCGCCGAGGCGGCGCTGAAGGCCGCGACGCCGGCCCCGGTGCCGAAGCCCCTGAGCCTCGAAGTCGCACACCTGCCCTCCCTCACGCGCCTCTCCGTGCGGCTGCCGGCGGACGTGAAGCCCGGGATCGAGCGGACCGGCGCGGCGACCCGGATCACCCTCCCGGGCGCCTGGCGTTTCGACGTCGCCGATACGCGCGGGCGCACCAAGCCGGCCATCGCCGCGCTGACGACCGAGTCCGACGAGAAGGCCGCGACCCTCCTGGTGACGCCGGCCGAGGACTACGCGGTCACGACTGACCGGGACGAGGACGGCCTCACGGTCGACGTCGCGCCGCGGAAGGCCGCGGGCTCCGAGCCCGCGGACAAGGCCTCGGCCGACAAAGCCGCGACCGACAACGACCCGACCTCCAGGGAGACCATCGCCAGGGCGCCGGCGGACCCGACCGATCGCAAGCCCGAGCCTGCGAAGGGGGCCCGCGCCGGGCAGGGCGCCGCCGCGCAGCCGGCCGCGCCGCCGCGCAGCGACACGAAGGCCGCGGACGCCGCCCAGGCGCGCCCGGTCCGCCCGCCGCGCCCGGCCGGGGACGGCCTCGTGTTCCGCTTCGGCCAGCCGGTCCCGGCGGCGCTGTTCGAGCGCGCCGGCCTCGCCACCCTGGTGTTCGAGACGGCCGAGCCCGTGGCGGTGCCGGATCCCGGCCGCAGCGGGCTCCGCCCCGTGGGCGAGCCTTCGCGCACCGGCGGCGTCGTGGCGCTCCAGTTCGGAGTGCCGGCCGGGCGCCTCATCGACCTCCTGCCCGTGGGCGATCCGGAGGCGCCCTCCGGCTGGGAGCTCGTCGCGGGCGAGACCCTGAGCCCGAGCGACACCCTGGTTGCGACGCGCCTGCCGGCGGCCGGCGGCCGGGTCGGACTCGGGATCACCCTGCCGGATCCCGGCCGCGCCACCTGGCTCGACCTCGCCGGCGAGCGGATCGCCGTCGTGACCAGTGCCGGGCGCCGGCCGGCGGGCATCGCCAAGCGCCAGCGCTTCGTCGATTTCGAGCTGCTGCCGAGCCGCCTCGGCCTCGCGGTCCTGGCTCAGGCGGACGACCTCGTGGTCCGCCCCGACCTCGACGGGGTCGCGATCACCCGGGAGGGCGGCCTCGCCGTCTCGCCGGTGGCGCGCCAGCCCGAGGTGACCGTGGCGGAGGCCGGCGACCTGGCGATCCAGCGCGGCCCGTGGGAGGTCGCGCGCCGGGGCAATGTCCGCGACACCCTGCGCGAGCAATTCGGCGCGACCGCCGCCGTCTCGGGCTCGCTGCGCGGCCCGCCGCGGCTCGCCTACGCGCGCAGCCTCCTGGCGAACGGCCTCAACCTGGAGGCGCTCGCGGTGCTGGAGGCCATCGCGGCGGACGATCCCCTGATGGCGACGCAGCGCGACGTGATGATCCTCAGGGGCGCGGCCGAGGCCCTGATGGGCCGGGACGTCGAGGCCAAGCGCGCGCTCAGCGTCGAATCCCTCCTGCGCGATCCCGAGGCGAGCCTGTGGCGCGGCTACGCCGACGCCACCGCCGGGCGCTGGCTCGCCGCCGAGAGCGCCTTCCGGGGGACCCTCGCGATCCTCGACCGCTACCCGGACGACCTGCAGGGACCGATGCGCGCCATCGTCGCCGAGACCGCGATCGAGGCGGGGGACCTCGAAGCCGCCACCGGGCAGATCGCGGCCGCGGCGGGCCGGACCCCGGACGTCCGCATCCGCGACCGCCTCGCGCTCCTGCGCGGGCGCATCGAGGAGGCCACGGGGCAGGGCGTCGCGGCGGCGGCCACCTACGAGCGCCTGAGCCAGAACGGCGCCCAGCCGGAAGCCGCCGAGGCGGCGCTGCGGGGGGCGCTCCTCGGCCACGCCGCGGGCAAGCTCACGATTGCCGAGACCGTGGACCGGCTCGAGCGCCTGCTCCTGACCTGGCGCGGCGGCGAGACCGAGAACGGCGTCGTGGCCGGGCTGGCGCGGCTCTACGCCGAGGCCGGGCGCTGGCGCGACGCCCTGGCGATGACGCGGCGCGCCAACGCGACGGCGCCGGACGCGCCGACGAGCCGCGCCCTGCACGCGGAGGCGCAGGTCCTGTTCGACGACCTGTTCCTGACCGGGCGCGGCGACGCGCTCTCAGGCATCGAGGCGGTGGCGCTCTACTTCGACTACAAGGAATTCTCGCCGATCGGGCGGCGGGGCGACGAGATCGTGCGGCGCCTGTCCGACCGGCTGGTCGAGCTCGACCTCCTCGATTCGGCCGCCGACCTGCTCCAACACCAGGTCGACAATCGCCTCGCCGGGCCGGCGCGGGCGGGCGT
Organism: Methylobacterium planeticum; assembly: GCF_008806345.1. Lineage (GTDB taxonomy): Bacteria > Pseudomonadota > Alphaproteobacteria > Rhizobiales > Beijerinckiaceae > Methylobacterium > Methylobacterium planeticum. The sequence goes on from NZ_VZZJ01000001.1 coordinate 321,389, forward strand.
CGCGGCGCGCCTCGCGGCGATCCGCCTGATGGATGCGAAGCCCCTTCAGGCCCTCGAGATCCTCGATGCCACCTACCTGCCGGAGCTGCCCGGCGACCTGCGCCGGGCCCGCAGCCTGATCCGGGCGCGCGCGCTCTCGGACCTGTCGCGCACGGACCTCGCGCTGGAGACGATCGAGGGCGAGACCGGGGCCGACGCGCAGCGCCTGCGCGCCGACATATTGTGGGGCGCGCGGCGCTGGCGCGAGGCCGGCGAGGCGCACGAGATGCTGCTCGGCGACGCCTGGCGCGGGCGCCAGCCCCTGGACGACGCGGCCCGCGCCGACGTGATCCGGGCCGCGATCGCCTACGACCTCTCGGCCGAGAGCCTCGGGCTCGAGCGCCTCAAGGCGAAGTTCGCCGGGCCGATGGCCGAGAGCGCGGACGCCCGCACCTTCGCGCTGCTCACCGCCGCGAACGCGCTGCGCAACCCGGGCTTCCGCGAGATCGCCCAGCGCGCCACGAGCGCCGAGACCCTGGCGGCCTTTCTCGCCGAGTACCGCAAGCGCTATCCCGAGACCGCCGTACCCGAGCGCGGCCGCGCGGCGGAGAACCGGACCGACGCCCCCGCCCCGCCGGGCTGAGCCCTCAGCCGCCCCCGTAGCTCTGGACCAGGGAGCCGGCCACCAGCGTCCAGCCGTCGACGAGGACGAAGAAGATCAGCTTGAAGGGCAGGGCGACGGTCGCGGGCGGCACCATCATCATGCCGACCGCCATCAGGATCGAGGCGACCACGAGGTCGATGATCAGGAACGGGATGAAGAGCAGGAAGCCGATCTCGAAGGCGCGGCGCAGCTCCGAGATCATGAAGGCCGGGGTGACGATCTCGAGGCCGACCCCTTCGGGCCCGGCGGGGGTCGGCACCTTTGCCATGTCGAGGAAGAGCTTCAGGTCCTTCTCGCGGACGTTGCGCAGCATGAAGGTCTTGAACGGGGCCGAGGCCCGCTCGAAGGCAACGCCCTGGGTGATCTGGCCGGCGATGAGGGGCTCCACGCCGGTCCGGTAGGCCTCCCGCGCGGTCGGGGCCATCACGAAGGCGGTGAGGAAGAGCGCGAGGCTGATGATCACCGCGGTCGGCGGCGCGGTCTGGGTGCCGAGGGCCGAGCGCAGGATCGACAGCACCACAACGATCCGGGTGAACGAGGTCGCCATCACGAGGACGGAGGGCGCGAGCGCCAGGACCGTGATCAGCGCGACGAGCTGGAGCGCCCGCTCGGTAACGCCGCCCGCCCCGAGATCCACCGTGACGCTCTGGGCGAGGGCTTCGCTTGAGCCGAGCGCGAGCGCGGCGCCGAGGAACGCCGCGGCCCAGAGGGCCCGGCGCCGGTGGGAGCATCGATTCGGGGTGTTCATCGCGGCGGCAAACTGGATTGCGGCGGGGCGAGGTGCAAGCGATGGCGGCTCACGCGGGGGGCGCCACTGCGGTCCGGCGGGCCTCGAGGTTCTGCCAGACGAGGAGCGCCGGCAGGCCGAGCACCACGTCGGGCACGCGCTTGGCGAGCGACAGGGCGATGGCGGTGCCGGCATCGATGCCGAACAGGGCGCCGACCACCACGAAGCCGCCCTCCTGCACCCCGAGGCCGCTCGGGATCGGGAAGGCCGCGGACTTGATCGCCTGCGCGAGCGCCTCGATCACCAGCACCTCCGCGAGGGTCACGCCCTCGACGCCGATGCAGGCCAGCACGATGGCGATCTCCAGGGAGCCGATCATCCAGGCCAGGAGGTGCAGCAGCGTCGATTGCAGCACGTGCCCGAGCCGCCCGCGCCCCCAGACGGCATCGAGGGCGTCCTGCACGCTCGCCGCGGGGGGAAGCGGCCCGGCCCCGGCGGGATCGGCCTCGCGCACGAAGCGCCGGCCGACGCTCGCTAGGCGCCGCTCGATCATCCGGATGGCGCCGAGGCGCTGGAGCGAGAAGAAGGCCGCGAGGGCGAGGCCCGCCACCGCGAGGGCGCGCAGGACCCAGCCCGACAGGGCGGCGGCGGCCTCTCCCTCCATCTGGGTCAGCAGCACGGCGCCGAGGAGGGCGAACAGGGCCTGCGTGCCCGCCTGGATCAGGAGGTCGGCCAGGATCGAGGCGGCGGCGAGCGCACCGGTGACGCCCCAGAAGGTGAGGAGCCGGCCGCCGACGACGTCGCCGCCGACCGAGGCCACGGGCAGCAGCACGTTGATGCCCTCGCGCACGAAGCGCAGGATCAGGAAGGCGCCGGTCTCGGCCCGGGCGATCCCGGCGAGGAGGCGGGCCCAGGCCAGCCCGCAGAGCAGGATGATGACGATCCGGATCAACACCACGGCGGCGAGCCCGAGGAGGCCGATGCGCCCGAACGCGGCCGCCACCGCCCCCAGGTCGTTCGTCGTCACCAGCCAGACTGCGAGGCCGAGGCCGAGCAGGGTGCCGACGAGGGGCACCCGGCGCAGCAGGGCCCGGCCGAGGCCGGTGGGGCCCGGCGCGGTCTCGGTCGGTGCGGGGTCTCGGACCGGCATGGGGGACGCCTCAGGCGCCGGGCAGGGGGCCGGCAGGGGTGGCTGCGGACGGGGCGGACGGCCCGACGACCACCGCCCCGGGGCCGGGCGCTAGCGCGGCTTTGGGGCTGAAATCGGGGAGGATCGCCGCCATCGCTTCATCGGGCGTCGCGGCCGGATCGAGCAAGAGGATTTTTCGCGCAGCCAAGCTCGCCCCGGTGGCGACGGCGAGCGCGCGCTTCGGGCAGGGCCCGAGGCAGCCGGTCTCGACCACCCGGACCTTGCGCTTGACATCGCCCCGCTTGAGCCCGCGCCTGATCAGTTCGCGCACGGCGCGCCTCCGCAGTCTCTGGCGCTTCTGGCACTTGGTGCAGACGAGCACCACGGCGTCGATCTTCGATCTCGCCGTCCGCACCTTCGGGGCAGATGCCTTCAGGGCCTGCGCCCCCGGGCCGTCTCCCCCCGGGATCGCGGCCGCGTTCGCTGTGTCGCTCATCGGGACCGCGTAGGGTCTGGCGCGCGTCGGCGCAATCGGGCAGGGGCTCCTGTGGCGATGCGGCGCGCGGCGCCCGGGTGCGGAATCGGCGCGCCTCGGGTCGAACCTCGGCCGTGAGACGCGCGGATGCCTTAAAAAGGGCCGAAAAACGCGAGACGTCGGGATGATCTCGGCGGCCGTGCCGGCCGGCCTCGCCCGAGGCCCGGCCGAACCCGCAAGGTGCGGCACGCGCAAGGCTCGAAGCCTGCAAGCTCCGGAGCTTGCAGGCTTCGAGCCGCCACCGTCTCGTGCCGGAGCGGATCCCAGGAAAACGAGCGGATGAGCGTCGACGAGGTCAAGCAAGGCGAACGGCTCCGCGGCGTCATCGACGTCGCACGCCGCTCGATGCCGGATCTGCGCCGCAACGCCGAGACGATCGAGCCGGTCCGCGACCGCCGCGCCCTCGCCCTGCTGCGGCGGGCCCGGGAGGGGCTCGACTGGACCCGCCTGCCCGGCATCCGGCCGCGGGAATACAAGCAGGTCAGCCTCACGGCGCAGCTGATCCGTCGCTTCGGCCTCTTCGTCCTGCTGCCGACGGCCATGATGGCCGTGTACCTCTTCGTCTTCGCCTCGGACCAGTACATGGCGGAGGCGCAGTTCGCGGTGCGCGGCAACGTCGAGCCGATGGGCGACGTCAACCTCGGCGAGTTCACGAGCCTGATCCAGAAGCACAACAGCCAGGACAGCTTCATCGTCAAGGACTACATCAACAGCCAGAGCATCGTCGAAGCGGTGGAGCGGAGCATCGGCGTCTCGACGATGTTCTCGCGCAGCGAGGCCGATTTCTGGGCCCGTTACCGCACTCCACAGCCGATCGAGGAGCTGACCCGCTACTGGCGCAACCACGTCGACGCGCGCATCGAGGCGGTGTCGGGCGTGATCACCCTGACGACCCGGGCCTTCACCCCCGACGACGCCCTGACAATCGCCCGCGACGTGATCGCCAAGACCGAGGTGCTGATCAACACGATCTCCCGCCGCGCCCAGGCCGACATGGTGGCGCATGCCCAGACCGACGCGGTGGCGGCGCAGGAGCGCCTGAAGAAGGCCTATCTCGAGGTCCAGCGCTTCCGCAACCACTGGGGCATCATCGACCCGATCAAGTCCGCGGAATCGACCCTGCTGACCCTCGCCTCCCTGCGCCGGGACAAGCTCAAGGCCGAGAACGACCTGCAGGTCCTGCGCAATTCCGGCCTCGACGAGAAGGCGCGCGGGATCCAGGTGCTGGTCGCGAGCGTCGCGGCGATCGACCAGCAGGCGAAGCAGCTCCAGGACCAGCTCACCACGGAGAGCACGGTGGTGAACGGCCTGCCGAACATCACGCAGGCCCTGCTCGAGTACGAGGGCCTCCTGGTCGAGCGCCTGATCTCCGAGAAGCTCAATGAATCCGCCATCACGCTGCTCGACCGGGCCCGCGTCTCGGCGAGCAAGCAGCAGATCTACCTCGCGACCTTCGTGCCGCCGGTGCTGCCGACCGACACCCTCTATCCGCGCCGCGCCCACGCCCTGTTCGTGACGTTCTTCTGCTTCCTGGTAGTGTGGAGCTCGGTCTCCCTGATCCTCGGCGGCATCAACGATCAGCGCCTGTAAGCGCAACGCCTGTGAGGCCCTGAGCGGCGGGGCCGGCTGGATCGCACCGGCCCGGTTCTGCTAGAGGCCTCTGGCCCCGGGGCCGCGACCCGGCCCGGGCCCGCCCCCCACGGATCGAAGGATCGTCGTCGATCGCCATGCCGGAACGCCAGGTCGGATCTCGCTGATCATGTCGGATTTCGCTGATCTCGTGGCGAAGGCCATCACGCCGTCGATGGACCGGGCCGAGCGCGAGAAGGTCTACGGGGTCGTGCGGCAGGCTGTGCTGCGGCTGCAGGAGCGCGAGGCTCTGCCCGTCGAGGATCCCCGCATCGCGCTCCAGCGCCACCTCGTCGAGGAGACGATCCGCGACGTCGAGGCCGACATCGCCCGGCACGAGGCCATGCGCAAGCTCGAGGCGGCGCTCGCGGCGCAGACCGCGGCGCATGCCGGGCAGGGCGGCTCGCGCCGCTGAGGCGCGGGCGCCGGCCAGCCTTCGGGGCTCAGCCGTAGGCCGCCGCGGCCCGGGCGCTGCCGGGCTCGGCCACCTCGAGCCCAGCCCCCACATACTCGTTGAGCTTGTTGCGCAGGGTGCGGATCGAGATCCCCAGGATCTTGGCCGCGTGCGTGCGGTTGCCGAGGCAATGGTCGAGGGTGTCGAGGATCAGGTCGCATTCGACCTGCGCCACCGTGCGGCCGACGAGGCCGCGGGTCGCCGCCTCCGCCACCTGCGCCGCGCGGGCGGCCGGTCCCGGCGCCAGTGCGTCGCCCTCCGGCGTCATGATCGCGTCCGGGCCGATCTCCGGCCCGCTCGCGAGCAGCACGGCGCGGTGGAGCGTGTTCTCGAGCTCGCGCACGTTGCCGCGCCAGGGGTTCTCGCGCACGACGCCCTGCGCCGCCCGGCTCAGGGGCCGCAACGGCAGGCCGTTCACCTCGGCGTACTTTTTTGCGAAATGCGCGGCGAGTTCGAGGATGTCCGCCGGCCGCTCGCGCAGGGCCGGCAGGCGCAGGTGCACGACGTTCAGGCGGTAGAACAGGTCCTCCCGGAAGGTGCCCTTGCGGACCTCCTCGACGAGGTTGCGGTTCGAGGTCGCGAGCACCCGGATGTCGACCTTGACCGAGCCCGTGCCGCCGACCCGGTCGATGACGCGCTCCTGCAGGGCCCGCAGAAGCTTCGATTGCAGGCGCACATCCATCTCGGAAATTTCGTCGAGGAGGAGCGTGCCGCCATTCGCCTCCTCGAAGCGGCCGATGCGCCGGGCCACGGCGCCCGTGAAGGCGCCCTTCTCGTGGCCGAACAGCTCGGATTCGAGCAGCGCCTCCGGGATGGCCGCGCAATTGACCGACACGAAGGGCTTGGCGGCCCGGGCGGACTTGGCGTGGACGTGGCGGGCCAGCACCTCCTTTCCGGTGCCGCTCTCGCCGGTGATCAGCACGGAGGCTTCCGAGCGGGCGACCTGCTCGGCGAGCTTGACCACGCGCTCCATCGAGGCGTCGCGCCAGACGAAGGCGCGCCCGTCGGCGGCGACCGCCTCCAGCACCGCGGCGATCAGGTCAGGATCGGGCGGGAGCGGGATGTACTCCTTGGCGCCGGCCTGGATCGCCGCGACGGCGGCCCGGGCGTCCGTGGCGACCCCGCAGGCGACCACGGGGGTGCGGATGCGCTCCTCGTCCAGGGCGGTGACGAGCTCGCGGATCACGAGGCCGACATCGATCATGATGAGGTCGGCGCCCTTGGCCCGCAGCACCGCGAGGCCCTGCGGGATGCCGTCCGCCTGCGTCACCGCGGCCCCGCGGCTCATCGCGATCTTCGAGGCGGTGACGAGCTCGCCGTTGAGCCGTCCGATGATCAAGAGCCGCATGGCGGGCACTCCGTCTGGGCGAGGGGCCGGCGCGGGGGCGCCGGGCCGTGAGGGTCAGGTCAGGGGCGAGGCGACCGGCGGGTCAGTGCTCGCCCTTGACGATCTCGGTCATGGTGACGCCGAGGCGGTCCTCGACGAGGACGACCTCGCCGCGGGCGACGAGGCGGTTGTTGACGAAGATGTCGATTGCCTCGCCGACCTTGCGGTCGAGCTCGAGCACCGCGCCGGGGGAGAGCTGCAGCAGGTCGCCGATCGGCATGCGCGAGGAGCCGAGCACCGCCGAGACCACCACCGGGACGTCGAAGAGCTGCTCGAGGTCGGACGCGCTCTTGGGCGTCGTCGGCGCGTCGCGGATCGAGCCGAGGCCGTCGAAGGCGGGGTCGCTCTCGTTGAGCTGCGGCAGGTTGAAATCGTCGGACATGGGTGCCTCAGCGCGTGATCGTCGGATCGAGGCCCAGGGCCTCGAGGATGGTGGATTCGATGCGGGCGCGGTCGCGCACGACGCCGCCATCCGCCCACTCGATGCGGGCGTCGCCGGGGAAGAGGTCGGGCTCGCCGAGGACGACGAGGCGGCCCTCGTAGCCGCGCTCGCGGGCAAGCGCTTTCATCAGCGCCTCCGCCTCGTCGACGAGGCTGTCATGCACCCGCACCACGAGGTGGGGCACGCCGCGCAGGTGCCGCAGGGCGGAGCGCGCGGCCTCGCCGATGGTGGCCAGCGGGTTGGCGTCGAGGGCCTCGCCCGCCACGCGCCGGGCCAGGAGCACCGCGACGTCGATCGCCATCGCCTCCCGCTCGGCGTCGCGCGCGTCGCTCTGCGCCAGGAGCCCGGCCGCCGCGAGGCTGAGGCGGGTGAGGGCGTCCGAGAGGCGGCCCTGCGCCTGCGCCTCGGCCTGCGCCCGGCCCTCCTGCACCCCGCGGACATGGGCCTGCGCGGCGGCCTCCGCGAGCGCGGCGGCGGTCTCGGCGCTGGTCTGGGTCGTCTGCGGACGGCGGAAATCGGTGTCGAACAGGAAGGGCCGCGCGTTCAATAGACCAGCTCCTCTTCGGCGCTGTTCTTGGCGATCATGATCTCGCCCTTCTCGGCCAGATCCTTGGCGAGCTCGGTCATCTTGGCCTGGGCCTCATCGACTTCCTTCAGGCGGATCGGCCCGATCGAGCCCATCTCGTCCGTCAGGTTCTTGGCGGCGCGGGTCGACATCTGGCTCATGAAGAAGGACCGGACCCGCTCGTCGGCGCCCTTCAGGGCGCGGCAGAGGGTGTCGTTGTCGATCTTGCGCATCAGGGTCTGGACGCTGCCGGGATCGAGCTTCAACAGGTCCTCGAAGGTGAACATCAGTTCGCGGATGCGCTTGGCCGAGCCGCGGTTGGCCTGGTCGAGGGCGGCGAGGAAGCGGCCCTCCGTCTGGCGGTCGAAGGCGTTGAAGACGTCGGCCATCAGCTCGTGCGCGTCCCGGCGCGTCGCCTGCGAGATGGTCGAGACGAACTCGACCCGCAGGGTCTCCTCGATGTGGCGCAGAGCCTCCTTCTGCACCGTCTCCATCCGGAGCATGCGGTTGAGGACGTCGATGGCGAATTCCTCGGGCAGGATGGTCAGCACCTTGGCGGCGTAGTCCGAGCGCACCTTCGAGAGCACCACCGCGACGGTCTGCGGGTACTCGTTGCGCAGGAAGGAGGCGAGGATCTCCGGGTCGATCTGGGCGATGCTGGCCCAGACGCGTTTCCCGCTCGCGCCCTTGATCTCCGCCATGATCGCGGAGACCTGCTCGGTCGGGAAGATCTTGAGCAGGAGCGACTCGGTCCGCTCGAAGTTCGAGGTGATGCCGCCCCCCGAGGAGAGCCGCGAGACGAAGTCGATGATGAGCTTCTCGACGGTCTCGGACTCGAGGGAGCCGAGCTGCACCATGGCGTGGGAGACCTTCTTGATCTCCTCCTCCTCGAGGAGCTGCCAGATCGGCGCCCCCTCGGTCTCGCCGAGCAGCAGCAGCAGGGCAGCCGCGCGCTGGGGCCCGGGCATCGTCGCGAAGGTGGTCCCCCCGATCGCATCCATCGCTCCCGATATGTTCAGCCCCGACGCCATGACCCGCTACTCCCTGCTCTCCCGTCCGCGGCCCCGCCGCGGGACCGTTCCGCCGCCGAACCCGGCGGCGCCTCCGTGCTCTCGCCTCGAACTTGTCCCGCCTCAGTTCTCCTGGATCCAGTTGCGCAGGACCTCGACGGTCTCGGCCGGGCTCGCCCGCACCATGTCGACGACCCGCTGCACGGTCTCGGCCTGGACCTGGCCGTTGATCTTGGCGAACTCGACGAGGCGGGCGGTGGGGTTGTCGCGCGGGCCCGTCGGCATCTCGGCCATCCCGCCCTCGATGCCGGCGAGCGCCGGGCCCGCCAGCAGGGCCGCGGGCATCGGCTCCGGGGTCAGCACCCTGCGCAGGAGCGGCCGGACCACGGCCATCAGCACGATGAGGGTGAGGAGCGACAGCACCGCCAGCTCGACGATGCGCAGGATGTCCTCCTTGCTCGGCGCGAGCAGCGACTGGATCAGGCCCGGCTCGCTGAACTCGGGCACCGCCGGCGCCTCGGCGAAGCGCAGGTTCACCACCTCGACCTGGTCGCCGCGGGCCTTGTCGAAGCCGACCGCGGTGCGCACCAGGGCGGCGATCCGCTCGATCTCGGCAGCGGGCCGGGCCTGGTAGGCGAGCTTGCCGTCGGGTCCGGGCGCGTAGGCGCCGTCGACCACCACCGCCACCGACAGGCGCTTGATCCGGCCGCCCTCGACGATCTCCGTCTTGGTGACGCGGGAGATCTCGTAATTCGTGGTCTCCTCGGTCTTGTTGGTCGAGTCCTTCTGCGTCGGGGCCTTCTCCTGCTGGTTGGCGCCCGGCAGCTCGTTCCCGACGCTGACCGCGCCCTCGGCGCCCCCCGTCAGGGCGGTCTCGTTGCGGGTCTGGCTCGAGCGCACGACCCGGCTCTCGGGGTCGAAGGTCTCGGAGCGGCTCTCGATGCGGTTGGTCGCGAGCTCCGCCGCGACCTGCACGCGGGCGCGGCCCTGGCCGACGATGCCGGCCACGATCTCTTCGATCTGCGTGCGCAGCCGCCGCTCCAGGCCCGATTGCTTCTCGTCGAGGCCGGCCCCGGCCTCCCCGTCGCCCCCGCGGGCGCCGTCCGCCAGCAGCCGGCCGCGCTCGTCGACGATCGAGACCCGCTCCGGCTTCAGGCCCTCGACCGACGAGGCGGCGAGGTGCCGGATGGCCCGCACCTGCCCGGCATCGAGGTCGCCCATCAGCTTGAGCACGATCGCGGCGCTCGGCATCTCGCGGTCGCGCTCGAACAGACGGCGCTCCGGCATGACGAGGTGGACGCGGGCCGCCTGGACCCGGCCGATGGCCCGGATCGAGCGGGCGAGCTCCCCTTCAAGGGCCCGCAGGTGGTTCACGTTCTGCACGAAGTTGGTGGATGAGAAGGCGTCGCCCTTGTCGAAGATCTCGTAGCCGACCCCGGCCTGGGTCGGCAGGCCCTTGCCGGCAAGGTCCATGCGCAGGCGCGCGAGGTCGCCGCGGGGCGCCAGGATGGTCTGGCCGGCATCGCCCCGGCTCTCGTAGCGGATGCCGCGAGCGTCGAGGTCGCGGATCACCGCGCTCGAATCCTGCATCGAGAGGTCGGCGAAGAGCACCCCCATGTCGGGGCGCGAGACGCGCAGGATCACGAAGGCGAAGAATCCGATCAGGGTCAGGGTCACCGCCGCCATGGCGGCGAGCCGCGCCGGGCCCAGTTTCGTCACCAGATCGAGAACCGGTTTCACGACGCGACGCACCCACCCATCGACGCGCGGCCGACAGCCGGCGTTCGCTCGGCAAAATTTGCCTGGAGCGTGGTTAGCGGCCGGTTAACGCTTGGGCCCGGAGAGGGCCGCGGGACCCGATTGGCCCGGAAAACGATTGGCCCGGAAAACCGCAGAGCCGCGCCCGGCATCCCGGACGCGGCTCTGATTTCGGGGACGGCGCCGACGCTCTGGCGCCGGGCCATCGCGGATCACCCTAGTGGCGGTAATGCTGGATGCGGGTCGTGCGCAGGCCCGCGAGGCCGTGCTGGTCGATGGAGAACTGCCAGCTCAGGAACTCCTCGGTGGTGAGGGTGTATCGCTGGCAGGCTTCCTCGAGGCTCAGGAGGCCGCCGCGCACCGCCGCGACCACCTCCGCCTTGCGGCGGATCACCCAGCGGCGGGTGGTGGTCGGCGGAAGGTCGGCGATCGTCAGGGGGCTGCCATCGGGCCCGATCACGTATTTCACTCTCGGGCGGTGCGGTTCGGTCATGATACGCTCTACACTCGACTGACCTGTCGAGGACGGAAGCTACTTGCACCCGCTTAAAATATGTTGAAGCGGATCGTTCGTATCTGATTCGATATCCCGCCTATGTGGACAACCCGCTCCCGATCGAGCGCACGCTCGACACCGGAAGGCGCGCATTCCCGATCGTCAGGACCGGCTCGGTCCCGCTGAGATCGACCCCGTCGACCTTGCCGCTGACAGCCGTATCGACGCTGACGGTCTGGCCCGTGGCGTCCACCGCGTTGATCGTGATGGAATATTGCCCGTCCGGGGAGGTCAGGTTCGCGGAGTTGCGCCCGTCCCAGGCGAAGGTCTGCGACCCGGCGGCCAGCGACTTCACCTGCGTGCCGACGACGTTGCCCTTGGCGTCCGAGATCGTGATCGTCGCCTTGGCGGCGGCGCGCGCGGGGGTCAGGTTCCAGGTTGCCGCGCCGTTCTTCAGCTGGGCCGTCTTGCCGTCCGCCGTGACGGTCTGGCCGATATAGGCCGTCGAGGAGGCCGCGCTCGCGGATTTCGCGTTGGTCAGGATCGAGTCCAGGCGGTCGTTGCCCTTCAGCTGCTGCTCGACCTGCGCGAACTGCACCAGCTGCTGCGTGAACTGGTTCGTGTCCATCGGGTCGAGGGGGTTCTGGTTCTTGAGCTGCGTCGTCAGCAGCGTCAGGAACTGCGTGAAGTTGCCGGCGATCTCCTGCGAGGTCGTGCCCGAGCCCGTGGAGGCCGACGCGGTGGTGGCGGTGCTCGCCAGGCCGCTGATGCCCGATGCCATCTTGGATTCCCCTTAGATTCGGATGTCGAGGCCGGTGAGCCCACGCAGGCTGCGCAGGGGCACGGCCTCGATGGCGCTGCGCGCCTCGCGGTCACTGACGGGCGCGAGGCCGCCGCGCGGCTGGCCGTCGCGCTGCTCGGCGTTGCCGCCGCCCGGATTGTTGTCGCCCCGCAGGGACAGGTTGATCCCGCCCTCGCTCGGGTCGAGTCCCGCCTGCGACAGGGCCTGCTGCAGGCTGTTGGCATCGCGCTGGAGCATTTGCAGGGTCTCGATGCGCTCGACCACGAGATGCGTCGTCACCGTGCCGCGCTCCTTGTCGATGTCGAGCTTGACGTCGACCCGGCCGAGATCACCCGGATCGAGGCGGATCTCGAAATGGCTGGAGCCGGCGAGCGAGCGCAGGCCGATCGTCAGCGGCACCTGCCCGATCGGAATCGGCGTCGCGGTTGCCTGCGCCGCTGCCGTCTCCCCGGCCGGCCCGGCGTGGGCCGGGGCCGCGAGGGCGGTCGCCTCCCGGATCCCTCGCGCCTCGGCCGGCGGCGGGGACGGGGCCGCGTCCGCGAGCGTGCCGGCGAAGTCGAGCCGGCCCGCATCCTTCGTGCCCTGGCCGTCCCCGGGAGAGGCGGGGTCGCCGGATTCCTCCGCGCGCCGCGGGCCCGCAGCGTGGACTTCACCCGCGCGCGGGTCGCCCACTTTCGCGTCCGCGCCTCCGGGGATCCCGCCGGACGCGGCCGGGCCGGCCCCGCCCTGCGCCTGGACGGCGCCGGCGGGCCCGGATGCCGCCCCGGCCTCGCCGGCCGCCGCGGTTCCGGCACCCGCGGGACTCGCGGAGCCCGGCGTCGGGGACGAGGGGGCGGGGGGCGTCGGCGGCAGGCCGCCGAGGAGGCCGAGCAGGCCGGGATCGCCCGGCGCGGCAGCGTCCGCCTCCGCCTCCTCCGCCGCGTCGGCATCGGTCCCGGCCTCGTCCGCCGCGAGGCCTGCGACGGCAGCCTCGGTCGCGGCTCCCGCCTGGACGGCGCTGCCCGTGCGCGTGGCCTCGGCTCGCCCCACTTCCGCCTTGGCGGTCTCGGACTTGGCGGTCTCGGACTTGTCCGTCTCCGACGTGGTGGTTCCGCCCTTGGCCGCGTCCGACCTGGCGCTCTGGGCCGGATTGTCCCGGCGCGCGGCGCTCGTGGTCTGACCGGGGCGCGCGTCGGCGGCATCCCTCGTGGCGTTCCCGGCGTCGTTCTTGGTGGCCCCGGCACGCGTCGATGCGGCGTCGCGCTCCCGCGCGGCGTCCGCGTCGCCGGCATGGGCCCGGCGTTCATCGGCCCGGCTCGCGGCGCTGTCCTGGTCCCGGGCCCTGAGGGCATCGCTGCGGGCGTCGGTCCGGGCCGCCTGCGCGCGCGCCGCGGCGGCGGTTTGACTCCGCGCGTCGAGGTCGACGCTGAAGCGGGGGCGCTCAGGCTGCGCCCGGGACGCGACCGTGCGCGCCGCCGGCTGCGGCGTCCGCCGCAGGAAGATGTCCGCCCAATCCGTCGTCGTCGCCATGCCCGCTCTCCTGACGCATCGGTCGGAGCAAGCCGCAGGCCACGGCAGGTTCGTGCCAAGCATCTGTCATCGCGACATAATTTTCGAACGTTCGGCGGGGCGTCCCGAGCCGTGGGTCCGAAGCTGCCGCGCCCCCGGCAGGAATTGCCGGGGGCCGCCGCCGCAACGCGGCCGGGCTCGGGGCCCGCGCCGGTCCCATCCCTGGAACTTGGAGAGAACAACCACTATAGAGTCCCGGAGGTGGCCCGACGCCGACGTCCAGCGCCCCAACCCTGAAGCCATGAACTCGCTCGATCTCCCGAAGCCACCCCACGAGACGCGCGTCGTCGTCGCCATGTCGGGCGGCGTCGATTCCTCCGCGGTCGCCGGGCTGCTCAAGCGCCAGGGTTACGACGTCGTCGGCATCACGCTGCAGCTCTACGACCATGGCGCCGCCACCCACCGCAAGGGCGCCTGCTGCGCCGGACAGGACATCCACGACGCCCGGCGCGTGGCCGAGCGCCTCGAGATCCCGCATTACGTCCTCGATTACGAGGACCGCTTCCGGGATTCGGTGATCGACCGCTTCGCCGAGAGCTACCTCGCGGGCGAGACCCCGATTCCCTGCGTCGAGTGCAACCGCTCAGTGAAGTTCCGCGACCTGCTCGCCACCGCGCGGGATCTCGACGCCGACGCGCTCGCCACCGGCCATTACGTGGCGAGCCGCCCCGTCGCCCCGGGCTCGGACCGGCGCGCCCTCTACCGCGCCCTCGATCCGGCCCGCGACCAGAGCTACTTCCTTTACGCGACGACGCCGGCGCAGCTCGATTTCCTGCGCTTCCCGCTGGGCGAGCTGCCAAAGGACGAGACCCGGCGCCTCGCCCGCGACCTTGGTCTCTCGGTGGCCGAGAAGCCCGACAGCCAGGATATCTGCTTCGTGCCCCAGGGCCGCTACGCCGACGTGATCGCGCGGCTTCGCCCCGACGCCGCGCGCCCGGGCGACATCGTCGACCTTGAGGGGCGCACCCTCGGGAGCCACGAGGGCATCATCCATTACACGGTCGGCCAGCGCCGCGGCCTGCGCCTCGCCGTCGGAGAGCCGCTCTACGTCGTGCGCCTCGAGGCGGATTCCGCCCGCGTCGTGGTCGGCCCCAGGACCGCGCTGGCCACGAGCCGGGTCCGCCTCACCGACGTGAACTGGATCGGCGAGGGCAGCCTCGCCGACCTCGACGCGATGCCGGTCGCCGTGCGCGTGCGCTCGACCCGGGAGCCACGGCCGGCCCACCTGACCTACGATGCCGCGAGCGGCCACGCGGAGGTGACGCTCGTGACGCCCGAGGACGGCGTCTCCCCCGGTCAAGCCTGTGTCATCTACGCCGACGACACTGCGCGGGCGCGCGTGCTCGGTGGCGGCACCATCCGGCGGATCGACGCGTTGCAGGCTGGCGCCGCGCGCGCGGCTTGAGATCGCAACCCCAACACGATGGAACCGAGACCGACATGCTGAGCGAGCCGCGGGAGGCTGGGCCGAGCACGGCCCTGATGCGCAAGGCCTACGCCCGTTGGGCCCCCGTCTACGACGTGGTCTACGACAAGCTGACCGAGCCCGCCGCCCGCGCGGCCGTGGAGGCGGCGGTGGCCTGCGGCCCGCGCATCCTGGAGGCCGGCGTCGGCACCGGGCTCTCCCTCGGCTACTACCCGCGCGGCAGCTTCGTGTGCGGCGTCGATCTCTCCGAGGACATGCTCCGGCGTGCCAGCAACAAGGTCCGCCGCCGCGGCCTCGCCCATGTCCAGGGCCTGCAGGTCATGGATGTCTGCCGGCTCGGCTACGCCGATGCCAGCTTCGACGCGGTGGTGGCCCAGTTCCTCATCACCCTGGTGCCGGACCCCGAGGGCGCGCTCTCGGAGTTTCTGCGCGTGGTGCGTCCCGGCGGCGAGATCGTGCTTGCCAACCATTTCGGCCAGACCGAGGGCCCGGTCGCCCGGGTCGAGGAGATCGTGGCGCCGCTCTGCACCAAGATCGGCTGGTCCTCGGACTTCAAGTCGACCCGGATCGAGGCCTGGGCGCGGCGGAACGGCGTCGAGTTCATCGGCGTCGCCCCGACCTTCCCGGGGGGCTTCTTCAAGATCCTGCGGATGCGCAAGCGCGCCTGAGCCGGCGTCGCGGGGTCGGACCGAGGGGGCGGCGCGGTCGCCGGGCGGATCGAGGATGGAACGCAGGACCGCCACGCCACCGCGCATCCCCCGAAGGAGACGGCCCTGACCCTGGAGCCACGCATGCCTGACAGCCGCCGCCAGCTCCTGCGCTGGCTGCCGCTCGGGCTCCTGGCACTCGCCTCCCTGGCCGTCCTCGCCTCCGGGGCCTATCACCTCTTCAGCTTCGACCGACTCCTCGCCTCGCGCGCCTGGCTGCAGGACTTCGTCGAGGCCGATCGCCCGCGGGCGGTCGCGGTGGCGGGCCTCGTCTACGTCTCCGCGGTCGTGCTCTCCGTGCCCGCCTCCCTGGTGCTGACGATGATCTGCGGCTTCCTCTTCGGCGTGGTCACGGGGGCGCTGCTCGCGGTCACCTCGGCGACCACCGGCGCGGCGATCGTCTTCTCACTCGGCCGCGGGCCGGCGGCCGACCTCCTGCGCCGGCGGGCCGGCCCGCGCCTCGGACGCCTGGCGGAGGGGTTCCGGCGGGATGCCTTCGGGTACATCACCTTTCTGCGCCTGCTGCCGATCTTCCCCTTCTGGGTGACGAACCTCGCCCCCGCGGCCTTCGGGGTGCGCCTGCGGACCTTCGTGCTGGCGACGCTCCTCGGCCTCCTGCCCGGGGCCTTCGTGTACGCCGCCACCGGGGCGGGGATCGAGGACGCCGTGGCGGCGCACGAGCAGGCCCGGGGCGCCTGCCTCGCCGCCTCCGCGGAGGCCTGCGACGCCGTCCTGACCCTGCGCAGCCTCGTCTCGCCCAAGATGATCGCCGGGCTCGGGGCGCTCGCGGCCTTCTCGCTCATCACGATCGGGCTGCGCCGCCGCTTCGGTCCGGGTGCCGAGCCCCCGGTCGCGGCACCCGGGACCGACCGGCCCTGAGGGCGCGCCGGGGCCGAGCATTGGCCGATCCGCCCGCGCCTGCGCCAAGCTTCGTCCGAGGGGTGGGACCTAATAGCAAGAATGTTTGGATCAACCGGCAATTGTATGCAGAATACCTGACTACCAAAGCCTGCATCCTCTGCCTGATTCAGCCTGACGTGTTCTCGCTTGAGGCGGCCCACATCTTGATCTCCTGGTCATTCAGCAGAGCGCACCCCTCGACGCGGGCCGGTCGGGCGCGTAACGAAGGACTTGGTTGACCTGACATCGTTCCGAAGCTTGCGCCCATCATGAGGCCGGCCCGGGACGCGGCCGGCACCGGAGGGAGTTCGGGATAGCCGCGCCTGCAGGGGGCGCACGAGACCCGCAGGGGCACAATGGGTGTGAGTACGCGTTCGGAGATCGAGACGGCGGAGGCGATAGCGCCTGCGACCGCGTCGGGACCTGTGCGGGAGATCATGCCGGCCCTCGGGCGGCGCCTCGGATTGTCCGGGCGCCTGTTCCTCCTCACCGTCGCCTTCGTGGCCGTGGCCGAGGTCCTGATCTACGTGCCGGCGGTGGCGAACTACCGTCTGATGTGGCTGTCCGACCGGATCGCCGCCGCCCAGGTGGCGGCGCTGGTGCTCGATGCGAATCCGGGGCAGACGGTCTCGGACGAGCTGGCTCGGCGCCTGCTCACCGGCGTCGGCGCCCGCGCGATCGCGGTGCGCGGCCAGGGCACCCGGCGGCTGCTCGCGGTCGAGTCGATGCCCGCCGAGGTGGCCGACATGGTCGACCTGCGGCGGGACAGCTGGTGGGCCTCGATCCGGGGCTCCTGGCGCACCCTGATCGCCCCGGCCGACGTGCCGATCCGGGTCATCGGCCAGGGCCGCGACGGGTTCGACCTCGTCGAGATCCTGCTCGAGGAGGCGCCCCTGCGCGCGGCGATCGTGGATTTCTCGATCCGGCTGCTGCTGTCCTCCCTGATCATCGCCGCCGCCGCCGCCGGCCTCGTCTTCATCGTGCTGCGTCACGTCATCGTCGAGCCGGTGCGTCGGCTCGCCCGCAACATCACGGCCTTCGCGGACGATCCGGAGAGCCTCGACCGCATCATCGCGCCGAGCAACCGCACCGACGAGATCGGGCATGCCGAGACCGCGCTCGCCCGGATGGAGCGGGCCCTCGCCTCCGAGTTGCGCGAGAAGCGGCGGCTGGCCGAGCTCGGGCTCGCGGTCAGCAAGATCAACCACGAGTTGCGCAACCTGCTGACGACGGCCCAGCTCCTCGGCGACCGCCTCGAGGGCGCGGCCGACCCGACGGTGCAGCGCGTCGCGCCGCGCCTCGTCGCCACGCTCGGCCGCGCGATCCGCTTCTGCGAGGCCACCCTGGCCTACGGACGGGCCACCGAGCGGCACCCGCAGCGCCGCCTCTGCCTGCTGGCCCCGATCCTCGCCGACCTGCCCGAGCTCGCGGGGCTGACCCACGGCTCGCGGGTGAACCTGCGCGAATGCGTGCCCTCGGGCCTGCAGATCTGCGCCGATCCCGAGCAGCTCTCGCGGGCGCTGACGAACCTCGTGCGCAACGCCGTGCAGGCCCTCGACGCGGCCGGAGCGAGCAACGGCACCCCGGAGGTCTCGATCGTCGCCACCCGCCAGGGCGGGGTCGGGTCGGGGGCGGTGACGATCCTGATCGCCGATAACGGCCCCGGCCTGCCAGACCGGGCGAAGGCGCACCTGTTCGCGCCGTTCCAGGGCTCGATGCGGGCGGGCGGCACCGGGCTCGGGCTCGCGATCGCCGCGGAGCTGATCGAGCTGAACGGCGGCAGCCTGCGCCTCGACGAGGGCATGCCCGGCGCCTGCTTCCGCATCACCTTGCCGGACTGGATACCCGGCCCGGCCTGAGGACCGCCTACTCGGCCGCCGCGAGGGTCAGGCCCGGCACCGTGACGCCGATGTCGCGCAGCAGCTCGGCATCCGAATCCATCTCGTTGTTGGCCGTGGTCAGCAGGCGCTCGCCGTAGAAGATCGAGTTGGCGCCGGCGAGGAAACACAGGATCTGCGCCTCGCGGGTCAGGCCCTTGCGTCCCGCGCTGAGACGCACCCGGGCGCGCGGCATCACGATGCGGGCGGTGGCGCACATCCGCACGAGGTCGAGGGGATCGACCGGCGGCTGGTCCTCCAGCGGCGTGCCCTCGACGGCCACCAGGGCGTTGATCGGCACGCTCTCGGGGTGCGGCGCGTGGTTGGCCAGCACCTGCAGCATGGCGGCGCGGTCCTTCACGCCCTCGCCCATGCCGACGATGCCGCCGCAGCAGACGCCGATCCCGGCCTCGCGCACGTTCTCGAGGGTCTGCAAGCGATCCGCGTAGGTGCGGGTCGAGATGATGTCGCCGTAGAAGTCCGGGCCGGTATCGAGGTTGTGGTTGTAGGAGGTCAGGCCGGCCTCGGCGAGGCGCTGCGCCTGGCTCGGCGTCAGCATGCCGAGGGTGACGCAGGCCTCCATGCCGAGGCCGCGCACGCCCCGCACCATCGCGAGCACGGCGTCGAATTCCGGCCCGTCCTTGGGCTGGCGCCAGGCCGCGCCCATGCAGAAGCGGTGAGCGCCCGCGGCCTTGGCGGCGGCGGCCTCCCGCAGCACCGTGTCGACCGGCATCAGCCGCTCGCGCCCCATGCCGGTGCCCTTGTGGTGCGCCGATTGCGGGCAGTAGGCGCAATCCTCGGGGCAGCCGCCGGTCTTGATCGAGAGCAGGCTCGCCCGCTGGATGTCGGCCGGGTCGTTGTGGGCGCGGTGCACCTCGGCCGCCCGGAACACGAGGTCGAGGAGGGGCAGGTCGTGGATCGCCTGGATCTCGGCCACGCTCCAGTCATGCCGGATCGCCGGGGACGTGTCCGTGCCGGGCGAGGTCGTGCCGGGCAAGGTCGTGCCGAGCAAGGTCGTGGCAGGCAAGGTCGTGGCGGACGGGGAAGCGGGGGCCGAGGTCTGCGTCATGTGCCCATGAGGCGGAACTCGGCCGGAAAATCAAGCCGCCCGGCCGGACGGCCGCCCCTCAGTTCGTCGGCTCGCCCGCCGCCACCTTCGCGGTCCAGTCGTCGAAGGCGATCACCGCCTGGCGCTGCGCGCCGAGGCCGTCGATGCCGAGCGTGACCACGTCGCCGTTCTTGAGATAGCGCGGCGGATTGCGCCCGAGGCCGACGCCGGGCGGCGTCCCCGTCGTGATCACGTCGCCGGGCTCCAGCATCATGAAGTGGGACAGGTAGGCGACGATCTGGGGCACGTCGAAGATCATGGTGCCGGTCGACCCGGTCTGCATCCGCTCGCCGTTGACGTCGAGCCAGAGCGACAGGTTCTTGAGATCCGGGATCTCGTCCGGGGTGACGAGCCAGGGCCCGAGCGGCCCGAAGGTCGGGCAGCCCTTGCCCTTGGTCCAGGTGCCGCCCCGGTCGAACTGGTACGCGCGCTCGGAAAGGTCGTTGCAGACGCAGAACCCCGCCACGTAGTCCATCGCCTCGTTGGCGTGGACGTAGGAGGCCTTGGTGCCGATCACGACCGCGAGCTCCACCTCCCAGTCGGTCTTGGCCGATCCCTTGGGCAGGATCACCGGGTCGTTGGCGCCGGAGAGGCAGGAGGGGGCCTTGTTGAAGACGATGGGCTCCGCCGGGATCGGCGAGCCGGTCTCGGCGGCATGGTCGGCGAAGTTGAGCCCGATCGCGATGAAATTGCGCGTTCCGCCGACGCAGGGGCCGAGGCGCGTGTCCGCGGGCAGGAGCGGCAGCGACTCGGGGTCGATCATGCGCAGCCGATCGAGCGAGGCAGGGGACAGGGCGGCCCCGCACAGGTCCCGGACGACGCTCGAGAGGTCACGCAGGCCGCCCGCGCGGTCGATCAGGCCGGGCTTCTCGTCGCCATTCGCTCCGTGACGCACCAGTTTCATGGCTCAAGCACTCCGTCGAGGCGGGTCCGCGCAGGACATCTCCCGAAGGTGGTCAGAGGGGCGTCGGGGTCAAGCGCCGGCCCGCATCGCGCCGAATGTTGCGGGAATCCCACATGATCGGCACAAAAGCGCCGAACGCGCGCTTTCGGCAGCCCGGCCTGCACGATGATGCAGAAGGTTTAGATGTAAACGAATCTTCGCAGATCGGTACGGGAATTACCCATCCGGGGCTTATACTGTCGCTGATTCAGACAACATAAACAAACACCCGATATTTACAGAAATCAGCGCGGGATTGCGAAGTGCCCGCAAGCAGGGCAATGTACTGGCCAAGGCGATGCACCCGTACTGGGGGCGGGGAAGCAGAACGCTACAATCTAGAGTGGGAACGGTCATGGTGGGCAAACTTCGCGCTCTCGCGCTGGCGGGTGTCTCTGGGGCAGCGCTCGCGCTCGGCGTGAGCGATGCGAGCGCCGGCGCCTTCGGATTGCGCGAGCAGAGCAGCATCGCGGCCGGCATGGCGGACGCGGGTGCCGCCTCGGGCGCGGGCGGCGTGTCCTCGATGTTCTGGAACCCCGCCACGGTGACGATGCGTCCGGGCTGGGTCACCGAGCAGAACCTCACCTTCATCAACCTGTCGGGCAAGATCACCCCAACCGTCGGCACCTCGCCCGCCTTCGCGGGCCTCGGCGGCTCCGGCGAGATCGGGCAGGGCGCCGTCCTCCCGTCGGGCGCCACGTCCTACCAGCTCAACGACCGCCTCTGGATCGGCATCCAGACCGGCGCCCCGTTCGGCCTCGTGACCAAGCCACGCGACGTCTGGGCCGGCGAGGTCTATGGCCGCTCGAGCCGCATCTTCTCGCTCGCCTTCAATCCGGTGGTGGGCTTCAAGGTCAACGACTGGCTCTCGATCGCGGCGGGCCCGAACATCGAGTATTTCCGCCTGACCCTGCGCCAGGCCCTGCCGCTGACGCCGCTGCTGCCCGCGGCCGCCCTGCCGAGCGGCTTCCTCAAGGGCGATTCCTGGGGCGTCGGCTTCACGGCCGGCGCGCTGATCACGCCCTGGGCCGGGACGGCGTTCGGCGTCGGCTACCGCTCCTCGGTCCATCACGACATCGAGGGCTCGATCGGCGTGCCGCTGCTGTCGCTGGCCCCCGTCGCCGGGCAGGTCCGCGCCAACCTCAACACCCCCGAGAAGCTCAGCGTCGGCCTGACCCAGTCGATCACGCCGGTGTTCCGGATGAATCTCGGCTTCGAGTGGGACAACTGGTCGAGGCTCGGCACCGTCGGCATCGTCTCGGTCGCCCGCGACGTGCCGGTGAACTTCCTGCCGCTGAACTACAAGGACGGCTTCACCTACGCGATCGGCGGCGAGTACGACTGGTCGCCGGCCCTGACCCTGCGGGCGGGCGTCTCCTACGAGGAATCCCCGATCGACTTCTCGAACCGCTCGGTGCGCCTACCCGACAACGACCGGGTGAACGTCGCCATCGGCGCGAGCTACCGCTGGAGCGAGAAGCTGACCCTGAACCTCGCCTACTCGCACCTGTTCGTCGACAAGGCGCGGATCCTGGCGGGCGCGGGCCGCGACTACGACACCCGCAACGCCCTCGGACAGAGCATCGCCTTCGCGGGCATAGCCGATGGCAGCGCCGACATCGTGTCGGTGGGCTTCCGCTACGTCTTCGGGGATCCGGTCCCGGTCGCGGCGCCGGCGCCCCTGATCCGCAAATACTGACGGCGGGGACGAACCCGGAAGCTCCCTGCCCGGAGAATTCCCGAAGGCTTCGTGCCCGGCGGGCGGGGGAGGCTTCGGTTCGGGGCATCGCGCAGGACCGGAAGAGGCCGGCGGGGGTCACCCCGCCGGCCTCTTCGTCCGTTCAGGCGCTGGCCCCTCAGGCCTTCATGCGCACGTAGGTGCCCGGCGCCGGGCCGAGGGAGGCGAGGCCGCCGGCGCCGGGGATCCGGGCGGGCACGCGCTCGGGCGCCTGCTTCTCCAACCACGAGAACCAGTAGGGCCACCACGAGCCCTTGTGCTCGGTTGCGGCCTCGATCCAGTCCTCGAGACGGCCCTTGGCCGCGCCGCCGGTCCAGTAGCCGTATTTCGGCTTCGCGGGCGGGTTGACGACGCCCGCGATGTGGCCGGAGCCCGCCAGCACGTAATCGACCTTGCCGCCGAACTTGGAGGATCCCTCGAAGACGGAGCGGGCGGGCGCGATGTGGTCCTCGCGGGTCGCGAGGTTGAAGACCGGCACCTTCACCTTCTTCAGGTCGAGGCGGACATTGCCGATCACCATCTTGCCCTTGGCGAGATTGTTCTCGAGGTAGCAGTTGCGCAGGTAGAACGAGTGGTTGGCCGCCGGCATGCGGGTGGCGTCGGCGTTCCAGTAGAGCAGGTCGAAGGCCATCGGGGCCTTCCCCTTGACGTAGTTGTTGACGACGTAGGACCAGATCAGGTCGTTCGGGCGCAGCATGTTGAAGGCGTTCGCCATGCGGGCGCCGTCGAGATAGCCCTGCTTGGCCATCCGCGCCTCGATGCTCTTGATCTGCTCCTCGTCGGCGAAGACCTTGAGATCGCCCGCATGGGTGAAGTCGACCTGCGTGGTCAGCAGGGTCGCGCTCTTGATGCGCTTGTTGCCGGTGGCGGCCTGCATGGCGAGGGTGACGGCGAGCAGCGTGCCGCCGACGCAGTACCCGGCCGCCGCCACCTCGGTCTCGCCGGTGGCGACGCCGATGGCGTCGATCGCCGCCTCGATGCCCTCCCGCATGTAGCTCTCGAAATCCTTCTGAGCGTGGCGCTCGTCCGGGTTCACCCAGGAGATGCAGAACACCGTCAGCCCCTGCGCGACCATCCAGCCGATCAGGCTCTTCTGGGCGTTCAGGTCGAGGATGTAGAACTTGTTGATCCAGGGCGGCACGATCAGGAACGGCCGCTTCACGACCGTCTCGGTCTGCGGCGCGTACTGGATCAGCTCCATCAGGTCGTTGCGGAACACCACCTCGCCCGGGGTCACCGCCACGTTGCGGCCGACTTCGAAGCTCGACGGGTCGGTCTGGCGCACGCGCAGCTCGCCCTTGCCGGCCTCGATGTCCTCCGCGAGCATCCTCATCCCGCGCACGAGGTTGGCGCCGTTCTCCTCCAGGGTGTGGCGCAGCAGCTCCGGGTTCGTCAGCACGAAGTTCGAGGGCGAGAGCGCCCCCACGATCTGCCGCAGGTAGAACTGCGCCTTGTGGCGGGTGTGCTCGTCAATGCCCTCGGCGTTCTCCACGAGGCCCTCCGCCCAGCGGGAGGTGATGAGGTAGCTCTGCTTCAGGAAGTCGAAGACCGGGTTCGTGGTCCATTCCGCATGGGCGAAGCGGTTGTCCCTCGCCTCCGGCACCGCCACCGGCGGTGGCGCCTCGCCCTGCAGGCGAAACCAGGTCGAGCCCCAGAGATTGATGAAGGCCTCGCTCAGCTTCGTCTGGGCCTCGAGGGTCCTCTGCGGGTCGGCGAGCCACTTCTCGGCCACGCTGCCGAGGGTGCGCACCACGTCGCCGACCTCCTCGGAGGGGCCGGCCGGGACGCCGTCGCCGTCGAGGGGCTTGATGTAGGTGGCGGCCGTACGGCTGAACTGCTCCACAAACAGGCTGGCATTGCGCGACAGGGCCTCGATGTCCGGCAACTGCGGCGTCGTGTTCTGCGTCGTCACGCGTGCGTCTCTCCCTGTCTCCGCGGACCTTGCGGCCCCGCGGCGGGCCCTGGGGCAACCGGTGCCCGTGAGCCTCGTTTCCGACAAATTAACGCTCCACCCCGAGATTCCGCCAGTGCACCGCGCAGATTTGTCGAAACATTAGAACCATGTTCACAACCCGCCTCGCCCTGCGCGCCCTCGCGGTCACCGCCACGGCGATGGCGGCTGCCTGCTCCAGCGACGTCAATCCGCTGCGCGAGGCTGCAACCCAGATAGGGTACGGGGCGAAGCCCGTCGCGGCGCCGGACTTCGTGGCAAATTCCCGCAAGGGCGGCGGCGACTTCCTGCCGGTGGGCGTCTCGGCGCCGCAGCGCCCGATCCGTGCGAAGTCGACCGAGGGCCAGAAGGCGCTCGAGACGGAGCTCGAGGGCGCCCGCAGCCGCAACGAGGCCAAGGGCCGGGCGGCCGAGGGCGCCGCCAAGACGACCGCTAAGGGCCTGTCCGCGCCCAAGCCCGCGGCGGTGCCGGCCGAGTAAGCCTCGCGCGCTCGTGTTTTTTGGGGTCGGCGTCCGTGGCCTGAGATGCTAGACAGGCCGATCCCGCAGCGACGACACCGAACCGCGCAAACCGGGACCCGCGCCGATGGACACTTCGAAGGCCATGACCGACTTCCACCGCATCAAGCGCCTGCCGCCCTACGTCTTCGAGCAGGTGAACCGGATCAAGGCCGCGGCCCGGGCCAACGGCGCCGACATCATCGACCTCGGCATGGGCAACCCGGACCTCGACGCGCCGAAGCACGTGATCGCCAAGCTGATCGAAACCGCCGGGCGCCCGCGCACGGACCGCTACTCGGCCTCGAAGGGCATCGCGGGCCTGCGCCGCGCCCAGGCCAACTACTACCAGCGCCGCTTCGGCGTGAGCCTCAACCCCGAGACCCAGGTCGTCGCGACGCTGGGCTCGAAGGAGGGCTTCGCCAACATGGCCCAGGCCATCACGGCCCCGGGCGACGTGGTGCTGGTGCCGAACCCGAGCTACCCGATCCACGCCTTCGGCTTCCTGATGGCGGGCGGCGTGATCCGCTCGGTGCCGGCCGAGCCGACGCCGGCCTTCTTCCCCGCCGTCGAGCGGGCGATGCAGCACTCCATCCCGAAGCCCGTGGCGATCGTGGTCTGCTACCCCTCGAACCCGACCGCCTACGTGGCCTCCCTCGATTTCTACCGGGACCTCGTCGCCTTCGCCAAGCGCCACGAGATCATCATCCTGTCGGACCTCGCCTACGCGGAGGTCTATTTCGACGGCGAGCCGCCGCCCTCCGTTCTGCAGGTGCCGGGCGCGATGGATTGCACGGTCGAGTTCACCTCGCTCTCGAAGACCTTCTCGATGGCGGGCTGGCGCATGGGCTTCGCGGTCGGCAACGAGCGCCTGCTCGCGGCCCTGACTCGGGTGAAGTCCTACCTCGATTACGGCGCCTTCACGCCGATCCAGGTGGCGGCGACCGCGGCCCTGAACGGGCCGGAGGACTGCATCAAGGAGATGCGCGGCATCTACCGCAAGCGCCGCGACGCGCTGGTGGATTCCTTCGAGAAGGCGGGCTGGAAGATCCCGGCGCCGACCGCCTCGATGTTCGCCTGGGTGCCGATCCCCGACAAGTACAAGGCGCTCGGCAGCCTCGAATTCTCCAAGCTCCTGCTCGAGAAGTCGGACGTGGCGGTGGCCCCGGGCATCGGCTTCGGCGAGTATGGCGACGAGTTCGTGCGCATCGCCCTGGTGGAGAACGAGCAGCGCATCCGCCAGGCCGCGCGCAACATCCGCCGCTTCTTCGAGACCTCCGACCGGACGCTGCACAACGTCGTCCCGATGTCGAAGGTCGGCTGACGATCCGGCCGGGGCCGGCCACCCCGCCGCGATGTTGCGGCGGGGAGACAGGCCCGGGGTAAAGCGGCCGGGGACGCCGCCGGGTGCTTGTCAGGCGCGGCGAGGGTCCGCAGGGTCGGGGGACTTGTCCGTTTCCCGCGTCCGAGGGTCGTATGCGCCGCCTCAACCTGCTCGCTGCCCTCCTGCTCACAGCCGCCGCCGGCGCCTGTGCGCCGAACCCCATCATCGCCCGTGACCCGGTCCCGGCTCCGGGGCCGGAACTCGGCTACGTTTGCGACTCGCGCCCGACCGTGCTGAACGGGTTCTTCTCGCGCTGCGACCCCGTCGCGCGCGAGCCGCAGGCGGTGGTGCGCGCCAAGGGCTGAACTCAGGGTCCCGCCCGAACGACACTTGTCGGAGGCCGGGCTGCCCGGCCTCTCGCGTTTCGGGGGATCGTCCCGGACCGCCCCGGCGACGGGGGCGGACAGGTCCGTGCCCCCGGTCCATAATGGCGCCGGTCGGCCCTCGACCGGCCGAGACCTTCAGCGGAGTTCAGCGTGACCCACGCCCCCCGGACCGTCCTCGCCGCGAGCCTGATCGGGCTCGGCCTCGCCTCGGTCTCCGCTCAGGCGCAGCCCGTGCCCTACTACTACGCCGCGCCCGAGGCCCCGACCGTGCTGCAGCAGGACCGCGACACCGGGGTCCTGCTCGTGCCGCCGAACCGGTCGGACCTCGCGGTGCCGGCGATCCCCGTCCCGAGCGTGATGAATGGCGGCGGCTTCGGGCTGACCGGCTTCGACTACTACAACGACAGCCTCAGCGAGGGCCGCTTCGGCGCCCGCCGGCGACCGAAGGAATTCGTGCTGGCACCGGCCCTGATCGCGCCGCTCCCCGGGCGCTGAGCCGGGCCAAGCGCCCCGCGGGGCGCCGGGCGCCGTTTACAGGGCTTCGGCGCGCCGGTATCACGCCTCTCCGATGGCCCGACCAAATCCGCGGCCCGACCGACCCCAAGAGACTCACCCCAAGATGCGCGCCGAGATCGAACAAGCCTCGGATGCCGCCAAGCAGTCGATCGGACTGCTGAGGAGGCATCTTTGACTGGGATACCGTCGAGAAACGTCTCGCGGAGCTGAATGCGGCCTCCGAGAGCCCGGAGCTCTGGAACGACGCCGAGGCCGCGCAGAAAGTCATGCGCGAGCGCACGCAGCTCGATGACGCCGTCACCGCCATCAGGCGCCTGGAGCAGGACCTCGAGGACGCCGCGACGCTGATCGAGCTCGGCGAGGCCGAGGGCGACCAGGCCACGATCACGGAGGGCGAGAACGGGGTGCGCACCGTCGAGGCCGAGGCCGCCCGCCGCCAGATCGAGACCCTCCTCTCCGGCGAGGCCGACGGCTTCGACACCTACCTCGAAGTCCATTCCGGAGCCGGCGGCACCGAGAGCCAGGACTGGGCCAACATGCTGCAGCGCATGTATGCCCGCTGGGCGGAGCGCCGGAAGTTCAAGGTCGAGATCGTCGAGTGGTCGGACGGCGAGGAGGCCGGGATCAAGGGCGCCACGCTCCTGATCAAGGGCCACAACGCCTATGGCTGGCTCAAGACCGAGTCCGGCGTGCACCGGCTGGTGCGGATCTCGCCCTACGATTCGAGCGCGCGCCGGCACACGAGCTTCGCCAGCGTCTGGGTCTACCCGGTCATCGACGACCGGATCGAGATCGAGATCAAGGAATCCGACTGCCGCATCGACACCTACCGGTCGTCGGGCGCGGGCGGCCAGCACGTCAACACCACGGATTCGGCGGTGCGCATCACGCACATCCCGACCGGCATCGTGGTGGCCTGCCAGCAGGAGCGCTCGCAGCACAAGAACCGGGCCACCGCCTGGAACATGCTGCGCGCCCGCATGTACGAGGCCGAGCTGAAGAAGCGGGAGGAGAAGGCGAATGCCGAGGCCGCCGCCAAGACCGATATCGGCTGGGGGCACCAGATCCGCTCCTACGTGCTGCAGCCCTACCAGCTGGTGAAGGACCTGCGCACCGGGACCCAGTCGACGGATCCCGACGAGGTGCTCGACGGCGATCTCGATCCGTTCATGGAAGCCTCGCTGGCGCAGCGCGTGTACGGCGGCATGGAATCCGTCGAGGACATCGATTGACCCCGCAGCCGTTACGGGGCCTGCGGGCCGCCGGAACGGTCCTCAGCGCCCGTTGAACCGCCACGCGTCGAGATACGTGCCCGCCC
This sequence comes from Methylobacterium planeticum, assembly GCF_008806345.1. Taxonomy (GTDB): domain Bacteria; phylum Pseudomonadota; class Alphaproteobacteria; order Rhizobiales; family Beijerinckiaceae; genus Methylobacterium; species Methylobacterium planeticum. The sequence goes on from NZ_VZZJ01000001.1 coordinate 349,205, forward strand.
GCAGGAAGCGCTGCGGGTCCACCGGCTCCCCGTCGATGCGCGTCTCGTAGTGGAGATGGCTGCCGGTGGAGCGGCCGGTCGAGCCCACCCGTCCGACGATCTCGCCGGCCTGCACCCACTGGCCCGGCGTGACGCCGAGGCGTGCCAGGTGGGCGTAGCGCGTCACCACCCCGTGGCCGTGATCGATCTCCACCATGTTGCCGTAGCCGCCCGCGGCCTCCGCGACGGTGACCCGGCCGGGCGCCGTTGCGCGGGCGGGCTCCCCCGTCTCGGCCTTGAGGTCGAGGCCCGTATGCAGCGCGAGGCCGCGGGTGAAGGGGTCGAGGCGCGTCCCGAAGCCGCTCGACAGGCTGTACTCGCCGAGGAGCGGCCGGCGGAGCGGCAGGGTGGCGGCGACCCGGCGCAGACGCGCCTCGTCACCGACGCTGCGCTGGACCTGGGCGAGCGCCTGCGTGAACGGATCCGCGCTGATCGGCACCAGCGGCCCGCCGAGGCCGGGGGCCGGACGCTCGAAACGGACCGGGTCGAGCCCGGTACCGGCCACAAGCCCGCGCAGCTGCTCGGCCCGGCGCCCGGCGCTCCGGCCGATCCGATCGAGGCTGCGGGCCTGCACCCGCGCCGCGGCCTCGAGGCGGTTCTCCAGGGCGGCGAGACGGGCGTCGATCTCCCGCGCCGAGCGCCGCTCCCGCGGCGGCGGCGCATCCCGCGTCCGTAGGGCCAGCGGCTCGGGCTCCGGCAGCGATCCTGTGCCGACAGGGTCCGGGAAAAGCGGAGAGGGCGTCTCGCCCACGACCTCTGCCAGGACGGCCTGCTGCCGCGTCAGCTCCTCCAGGCGTTCGGCCAGGACGGAGAGGCGCACCTCCACGGCCTCGCGCGTCAGGGAGCGGTCCGAGGCGGCCCGGTCGAGCCTCGCCTGCAGGTCGGCCAGGCGGCTCTCGTAGGCCGTCTGCAGCGCGACCTGTCGCGCCATGAAGCGCCCCATCATCTCGTCGTGGAAGACGAGGACGTAGCTCGCCGCGCAGCCCCAGAGCGTGGTCAGAGCCAGCCCGCAGCCGAGGAGCAGCGTCGTGCGCCGGCCTCGCGCCTTGCGCCCGGTGGGCAACGTCTCGGCCGCGACTGGGGCTTGCATGGAACCGGACCCGGATGGCGTGGCGCCATTAGGCCCCGGGTAAGGTTAAGGAAGCACGAAAGCCGCGGTCCGGCGTCAGGGCAGGGCGTGGGCCGCCGCCAGAACCTCTTCGGCATGGCCCGGCACCTTCACCTTGGGCCAGACCCGGGCGATGCGGCCCTCGCGGTCGACCAGGATCGTGGTGCGCTCCACGCCCATGTACCTGCGGCCGTACATGCTCTTCTCGACCCAGACGCCGTAGGCCTCGAGCATGCCCTTGGCCTCGTCGGAAGCGAGCGGGAAGGTGAGCCCGTACTTCGCCCGGAACTTGTCATGGCTCTTCACCGAGTCCGGCGAGACGCCGATCACGCACGCCTCCGCGGCGGCGAATTCGGCCTGGAGGGCATTGAAACCCTGGGCTTCCAGGGTGCAGCCGCTCGTGTCGTCCTTCGGATAGAAGTAGAGCACGATCTTGTGACCTCTGAGGCCGGAGAGCGAGATCGTCTCCCCACCGGCACCGGGCAGTTCGAAATCCGGGGCCTGATCGCCAGTGTCGAGGGACATCATGCCTTCCTTTCGGCTGATTGCTGGTGTGCGGTGAGAAACGCCATCCGCGCGACGCGCCGACAGGTGCCGACGTAGCCCGGGAGATCCTTCGCTTTACGGCGGGCGGTCCCTCCGATCCAGCGGTCAAGGTTTGAATGGTTGAGGAAACGGACCAGGGACTTCGCTCGAAGCCGCCGGGCCGTCGCTGGCGCGGGGTCTGTCTCTGGACGGCCCTGTCGCTTGTCTTCCTGCTCGGGCTCGGCGCCGGGCTCGGCGTCCTGCGCCTGGCCTCCGGGCCCTTGCGGGTGGACGGTCTGTCGGAGCGGGTCGCCTCGGCCATCGCCGACCGGATCGGTCCGGGCTGGCACGTCTCCCTGCGCGACAGCGCGGTCGAACTCGACAGCGAGCGCTCCCTGGCGCTCCGCGTGGCCGGCCTCGACATCCGCAACCCGCAGGGCGCGCTGGTGGTGCGGGCGCCGCTCGCGGTGGTCAGCCTCGACACCTGGGGCCTCCTGCGCCTCGCCGTCCAGCCCCGCTCGATCGAGTTCCGCGACCTGCAGATGACGGCCCTCGTCCACCGGGACGGGTCGATCGCCTTCGCGGCCTCCGAGCCCTCGCACCAGGGCGAGATCAAGCCGCACACGCTGCCGAGCGTCGATCCGGCCCGCGGCGCGGTCTCGCCCCTCTCGGCGGCCGTGGCGTCGATCTTCGGCGTCGTTCTCGATTCCGCCGGGGTGGTCGGCGCCCTCGACCGCGCCCGCATCACCGATGCGCGCCTCACGCTGATCGACGACGATGCGCGCGAGCGGGCCGTGTTCGAGCACGTCAACGGGCTGTTCGGGCGCGACGCCAGCCAGGATGCGCGCATCTTCGAACTGCGCATCGACGGGCCGCGCGGGGAATGGCGCTTCGGCGGCACCCTGCGCGAGGCGGGCGGCTCGCACCGGACCGGCATCATCACCCTCGACGACCTTCCGGTGACCGACCTCCTGCTGCTCTCGGGCCAGTCGCGGCTGCCGGTGACCACGGACCTGAAGCTCTCGGCCAAGGCCGACGTCGCGATCGATGCCGGCCGGATCGAGGGCATGAAGGCGACGATCCATACCAGCGACGGGAATTTCCTGATCGAGGAGAAGGACTTCAACCCGGTCACCGTCGAGAGCGTACGGGCCAGCGCCAGTTGGGACGAGCAGGCGCGGGTGATGAAGCTCGATTCCCTCGATTACCGCGGCGCCGGCAACGCCGTGCGCCTCTCCGGCGCCTGGACCGAGAGCCCGGCCGGGGCCGACAGCGCCTGGACGGCCACGCTGTCGGGCCGCGACGCGGTCCTGCGGGGCGCCGCCACGAGTGACAAGCCGGTCAAGATCGGCACCATCGACGCCCACCTGACCGGACGCGCCGGAGGCATCGCCATCGACGATTTCAGCGTCAGCGGGGAGGGCGTCCAGGGCCGCATCACCGGGACCGTCGGGACCACGGGCGACGATGACGGCCTGACCCTGCACATCACCGCAGCGAATACCGAGGCGCGCACCGCCATGCGCCTCTGGCCCGAGCACATCGCGCCCGCGGCCCGGAACTACTTGGTGGACGAGTTGCGCGGGGGCCGCGCCGACGCGGTCGACATCACCGTCGACATGTCGGCGGCCGAGCTGGCCTCCGCCACCAAGGGCGATCCGATGCCCGACAACGCGGTGCACATCGCCTTCTCGGTATCGGACGCGGCCCTGACTGTCAGCAACGACGCGCCGCCCCTGACCCGCGGACGCGTCAACGGCGTCATCACCGGCCGCACGACGACGATCCGGGGCGTGACCGCCGACATCCGGATGCCGGACGGCCGCGCCCTAGCGATCTCGGACGGGACCTTCGTGATCCCGGAGATCACGCCCGACAAGGTCGTCGCGCAGATCGGCCTGCACCTCGGCGGGGGCGCCGACGCGCTCCTTGCGCTGCTGCAGACGAAGATGTTCAAGCCCCTGGTCAACGCCGACCTCGACCCCAACGCCGTCAAGGGCAACGCGGACCTGCGCATCGACTTCCCGCTGAACCTCAAGCACATCCCCGAACTGCCCGACCTTCCGGTGACCCTAAGCGGCTCGCTGACGGACCTCACGGTCGACAAGGCCTTCGGCAAGGAGAAGCTCGAATCGGGCAAGTTCGCGGTGAGCTACGACCGGAACGGCTTCGGGCTGAAGGGGGATGGCCGGATCGCCGGGTCGCCGGTCGGGATCGACCTGCGCCAGCCGAAGGTGGGCGGCGCCGGCGAGGCCGTGGTCAGCCTCAGCCTCGACGAGGCCCTGCGCGCCAAGAAGGGGCTCCCGGTCTCGCCCCAGCTCACGGGCGCGATCCCGGTCCGGGCCGTGGTCCCGATCGGACGCCCGGCCCGGACGCCCATCCGGGTCGAGGCCGACCTCGCGCGCGCCGGGATCGACGGGCTGGTCCCCGGCTTCGTCAAACCTCCGGGCAAGCCCGGCCGCCTCAGCTTCGCCCTCATCGACGGCGGGCCCGGCAACGCCATCGACCTGCGCGACATCGTGCTCGAGGCCGCGCCGGCGAGCGCCCGCGGCAGCGCCTCGATCAGCCAGGACGGGACCTTCGAGCGGGCCGAGCTCTCGGTACTGAAGCTCTCGCCCGGCGACGACATGCGGGTCGTGCTCGAGCGGAACGGGGGCGGCTACCGCGTCAACGTGAAGGGCGCCGTCGGGGATGCGCGCCCGTTCCTGAAATCCCTCTCGGGCGGCGACGCCAAGTCGGCCAAGGATGCGAACCCGAAGGACATCGAGGCCGACATCGCCCTCAACATCCTCACGGGCTTCAACGACGAGGCGCTGACCGGCGCGAACCTCAAGCTGTCGCTGCGCGGGCGCGACGTGCGCTCGGCCAATTTCCAGGGCCGCTTCCGCTCCGCCCCCTTCACGGCGACCATCACGCGCGGCGAGCGGGGCGTGCCGGTGCTCGCGGTCGAGTCCCTCGACGCGGGCGCGACGCTGCGCTTCGTCGACATCTACAAGCGGATGTATGGCGGCAAGCTCGCGGTCAGCACCAACATGAACGACGGGCCGCAATCCGGCATCATCCAGATCCGCAGCTTCACGCTGCGCAACGAGCCGGCCCTGTCGAGCATCATGGCGGAGGGCCCGGCGAGCAACGAGGTGGTGGATTCCCGCGGGCGCAAGCGCATCGTGCAGGGGCAGGGCAGCGAGGTCACCTTCGACCGGATGCGGGCGAACTTCGTGCGCAACGGCAGCCGCGTCGACTTCACCGACGCGGCGATCTCGAACGCCGTCATGGGCTTCACCCTCTCGGGCTACCTCGACACCGGCAAGGAGCGCACGGACATCAACGGCACCTTCGTGCCGCTCTACGGGCTGAACAACGTGGTGGCCCAGGTGCCGCTGTTCGGCCCCCTGCTCGCCGGCGGCCACAACGAGGGCTTGTTCGCCGTGAACTTCAACGTCTCCGGCCGGCTCGGCGCGCCGGAGGTGCGGGTGAACCCGCTCTCGGCCGTGGCGCCGGGGTTCCTGCGCAAGCTCTTCAGCGCCGGCGGCAGCGGCAGCGACGCCTTCGCGGACGGGCTCACCGGCAACGCGGCGAGCGACCGATAGGGGATCATCCGCCTCGGCGCGAGACGGGTGGGCGGACAGGCCCTGTCCAGTGATCCGGGAATCACCGGAGGGACACCGCGTCCCCTCCCGCTCCGCCGGCCTACTCGGCCCGCAGCAGGACGTGCTTCTTGCGCCCGAAGGAGAGCTTGATCACCCCGTCCGCCGTGAGGTCGGCCTCGCGCAGGAGCGCGCGCTCGTCGGTCACCGCCACGTCGTTGACGCGCAGGCCGCCGTTCTTGATCTGGCGCCGGGCCTCGCTCGTGGAGGGCACGAGCTTGGCGTGCTCCGGCCCGAAGGCCGTCAGGATCCCGAGGCCGGCTGTGAGGGCGGCGCGCGGCACCGTGACGGTCGGCAGATCCGCCGCGAGCGTCCCTTCCACGAAGGTCTTGCGCGCGGTCTCGGCGGCGGCCTCGGCCGCCTCGCGGCCGTGCATCAGGGTCGCCGCCTCGGTGGCCAGCACCTTCTTGGCCTCGTTGATCTCGGCGCCCCCGAGGCCCGCCAGCCGGTTGATCTCGTCCATCGGCAGCAGCGTGAACAGCTTGAGGAAGCGGACCACGTCCGCATCCTCGGTGTTGCGCCAGAACTGCCAGTAATCGTAGGGGCTCAGCATCCCGGCATCGAGCCAGACGGCGCCGGCGGCGGTCTTGCCCATCTTGGCGCCGGAGGCGGTGGTGAGGAGCGGGCAGGTCAGGCCGTAGAGCTGCGGCGTGCCGAGGCGGCGGCCGAGATCGATGCCGTTGACGATGTTGCCCCACTGGTCCGAGCCGCCCATCTGCATGATGCAGTCGTAGCGCCGGTTCAGCTCCACGAAGTCGTAGGATTGCAGGATCATGTAGTTGAACTCCAGGAACGAGAGTTCCTGGTCGCGCTCGAGGCGCATCCGCACGCTGTCCATCGACATCATGCGGTTGACCGAAAAGTGCCGGCCGACGTCGCGCAACATCTCGATGTAGTTGAGCTTCGTCAGCCACTCGGCATTGTCGACCATCACGGCCCCGTTGCCGCCCTCGCCGAAGTCGAGGAAGCGCGCGAAGGTCTTCTTGATGCCCTCCTTGTTCTCCTCGATTTGCTCCAGCGTCAGGATCTTGCGCGCCTCGTCGCGGCCCGAGGGGTCGCCGACCCGGGTGGTGCCGCCGCCCATCAGGGCGATCGGCTTGCCGCCGGTCCTCTGCAGCCAGTGCAGCATCATGATCGACAGGAGGTGGCCGATATGGAGCGAGGCCGCCGTGCAATCGTAGCCCACATAGGTGGTGAGGCGCCCCTCGCTCGCGGCCGCGTCGATACCGGCGAGGTCCGAGGTCTGGTGGATGTAGCCGCGCTCGGTCAGGATCTTCAGGAAGTCGGACTTCGGCGCGATGCTCTCGGTCGGGGTCGTCATGGCAGGGTACGGGTCTCGGGGGTTCGGTGCGGGCGCGTGGCGCGGGACAGGATCGGGGAGCCCGTGCTAGCTCCTGCGCTGCGACACGATGCGCCGGCTCTTAGCAGGGCGCCCACGGAAAGGCACGGGGGCGGTTCGGAATGACGATGATGCGGGCGATCGGGCTGATGAGCGGGACCTCCCTCGACGGGGTCGACGTCGCCCTGATCGAGACGGACGGCGAGACCGTCAAGGTCCTCAAGGGCCACAACAATTTCCTCGAGCCCCTCGGGCCGACGGGCTACCGCGGCTACGCGGACGACGAGAAGGCGCTGCTGCGGGCCGCCACCAAGGACGCCGAGAGCGTGGTCAGCCCGAGCGACCGCCCGGGCCGGCTGCCGGAGGCGGAGGGTTTCGTGACCGCGGCGCATGCCGAGGCCGTGGAACACTTCATGAACGATCACGGTCTCTCGGCCTCGGAGATCGACGTCATCGGCTTCCACGGCCAGACCGTGATCCACCGGCCCGACCACCGGCTCTCGATCCAGATCGGCGACGGGCAGGCGCTCGCCACCCGGCTCGGCATCCCGGTGGTCTCGGACCTGCGCCGGGCCGATATCGACGCGGGCGGGCAGGGGGCGCCCCTGGTGCCGATCTTCCACAAGGCGCTGGCGGAGGCCTCGGGCTTCGACGGCCCGTTCGGCATCCTGAATATCGGGGGCGTGGCGAACGCCACCCTGATCGATTCGCGCGGCAACATCATCGCCTTCGACACCGGGCCCGGGAACGCCCTGATCGACGAGTGGATGCAGGAGCGGGAGAACAAGAACCTCGACGACGGCGGCCGCACCGCCGCCCGGGGGCGACCCGACGAGCCGCTCCTCGCCTGGCTCCTGACGCACCCGTTCTTCGTCCGCCGGCCGCCGAAATCCCTCGACCGGAACTGGTTCTCGCACAAGCTCGCGGGCCAGCTCTCCACCGAGGACGGGGCCGCGACCCTCACGGCCTTCACAGCCCGCGCCGTGGCCCGCGCCCTCGACCACGCCCCCGAGATCCCGACCCGCTGGATCGTGGCGGGGGGCGGCGCCCGCAACGGCGAGCTCGTGCGCCTGCTGAACTACCACCTGCGCGCCGAGATCACGACCGCGGACGCGATCGGCTGGTCCTCGGCCTATCTCGAGGCGCAGGCCTTCGCGCATCTCGCGGTGCGCTCGCTCAAGGGCCTGCCGATCACCTTCCCGTCCACCACCGGCGTGCGCGAGGCGATCACCGGGGGAGTGCTGGCGCGGCCGTGAGCCGACGGCGCCCGCCCGGAACACCGGGCGCCCGACCGAGACAGCCGCGGAGGAGGGTTGTGCCGAGCGCCCGGCCCCGGGATTTGTGGGCCGGGCGATCCCGCGCTAGAGCGGGCGAGCCATGTCGCACAACAGCTTCGGCCACCTCTTCCGCGTCACCACCTTCGGCGAGAGCCACGGGGTCGCCCTCGGCTGCGTCGTCGACGGCTGCCCCCCCGGGCTGCCCCTCGAGGCCGAGGAGATCCAGGCCGAGCTCGACCGGCGCAAGCCCGGCCAGTCGCGCTTCACCACGCAGCGCCGCGAGGCCGACCAGGTGCGGATCCTGTCCGGCGTGTTCGCGGACGACCGCACGGGCGGGCGCCAGCTCACCACCGGCACCCCGATCGCCCTGATGATCGAGAACACCGACCAGCGCTCGAAGGATTATTCGGAGATCCGAGACAGCTACCGGCCGGGCCATGCCGACTACACCTACGACGCGAAGTACGGTTTTCGCGATTACCGCGGCGGCGGGCGCTCCTCGGCGCGCGAGACCGCGGCCCGGGTCGCGGCCGGCGCCATCGCCCGCAAGGTGCTGCCCCAGGGCGTGGCGATCCGGGCGGCCCTCGTCCAGATGGGCCCGCACGCGATCGACCGGGCGAACTGGGACTGGGACGAGACCGGGCGCAACCCATTCTTCTGCCCCGACGCCGCGGCGGCGGCGCGCTACGAGACCTATCTCGACGCCATCCGCCGGGACGGCTCCTCGGTCGGCGCCGTGATCGAGGTGGTGGCCGAGGGCGTGCCGCCGGGCCTCGGCGCCCCGGTCTACGGCAAGCTCGACGCGGACCTCGCGGCGGCCATGATGTCGATCAACGCCGTCAAGGGCGTCGAGATCGGCGACGGCTTCGCCGCCGCGGCCCTGCGCGGCGAGGACAACGCCGACGAGATGCGGGCGAGCAACGACGGCAGGCCGGTCTTCCTCGCCAACCACGCGGGCGGCATCCTGGGGGGCATCTCGTCGGGCCAGCCCGTCATCTGCCGGTTCGCCGTCAAGCCGACCTCCTCGATCCTGACCCCGCGCCGCTCGGTCGACCGGGACAACCGCGACGTCGACGTGGTCACCAAGGGCCGCCACGACCCCTGCGTCGGCATCCGCGCCGTGCCGGTGGCCGAGGCCATGATGGCCTGCGTCCTCGCCGATCACTATCTGCGCCATCGAGGGCAGGTCGGCGCCCGCGCCTGACCGGCCTCCCGCCCCCGCATTCGAAGAGACGACGTCCGTGCCCCATTCCAGCGTCACCGAGGCCATCGAGGCCTTCGCCCGCGGCGAGATCGTGGTCGTCACCGACGACGACGACCGCGAGAACGAGGGCGACCTCGTCGTCGCGGCCTCCCTCTGCACGCCGGAGAAGATGGCCTTCATCATCCGCAACACCTGCGGCATCGTCTGCGCGCCGGTCACCCAGGCGGAGGCGCGGCGCCTGCGCCTCGACCCGATGGTCGCCTCGAACGACGCGCCGCTCGGCACCGCCTTCACGGTGACGGTGGACGTCAAGCACGGGCTCACCACCGGGATCTCGGCCGAGCAGCGCTGCAACACCGTGCGGGCGCTCGCCAACGGCAACATGGGGGCGGCCGACTTCGTGCGGCCGGGCCACGTCTTCCCGCTGATCGCCAAGGACGGCGGCGTGCTGATGCGCTCCGGCCATACGGAGGCGGCGGTCGATCTGTGCAGGCTCGCGAGCCTGCCGCCCGTGGGGGTGATCTGCGAGCTCGCCAACGACGACGGCACCGTGATGAAGGGGCCGCAGATCGACGCTTTTGCCGATACGCACGGCCTCAGGCGCGTCTCGGTGGCGGATCTGATCGCCTACCGGCAGGCCCGCGACAAGCTCGTCGAGCGGGTCGGCCACTTCCCGGTCAGGACCGAGTTCGGCGAGATGACGGGCTACGTCTACACGACGCCCTTCGAGACCATCCAGCAATTCGCCTTCGTGCACGGCCGCATCGGCGACGGGCGCGACCTGCTGGTGCGGCTGCACCGCTCGAACGTGGTGGCGGACGTGATCGAGGGCGGCAAGCAGATCGGCTGCGTGATGCGCCGCTTCGCCAGGGAGGGCCGCGGCGTCCTCGTGTACCTGCGCGACGGCACCGCCGGCGTGCCGCTCTCGCGCTTTTCCGAGGAGGAGGGCACGGAGGCGCAACGGGTGCGCCAGTGGCGCGAGGTCGGCCTCGGCGCCCAGATCCTGCGCGACCTCGGCGTGGTCTCGATCCGCAACCTCTCGACCTCGTCGCGGGCCTATGTGGGCCTCTCGGGCTTCGGCATCGAGATGCTCGGCGACGAGCCCCTCGACGGCTGAGCCGCGCGGGACCGGGTCGCCTCGGCGGCGGCGGCTCAGAGGTCGCGCATCCACGACAGCAGCAGGGCGGCCTGCTCGTCGTGGACCTCCCGCCGGAAGGTCGCGTCGACGTCCCGCGGGTTGACCCCGTACCGGCGGCGGAAGGCGCGGCTGAAGATCTTCTCGCAATCGAAGCCGCAGGCGTAGGCCAGGGTCGAGATGCGGGGACGCGGGCCGCCCTCGAGCCCCGACAGGACGCGCATGGCCCGGGCGAGCCGGCGCCCGCGGATGTAGCGGATGACGCCGCCTTCCGCCTCGAACAGGGCGTAGAGGGGCGTGCGCGACAGGCCGAACCGGGCCGTCAGCATCTCCAGGCCGAGGTCCTCGCGCGCCAGGTTCTCCTCGATGAACTGCCGGACCGCGACGCCCAGCACCGTCTCGCGGTCGTGGGCGCCGTCCGTCGGGGCCGTGAGGGCGGCGTTGCACAAAGCCAGGGTCGCCGAGACCACGTGGTCGAGGCGCATCGGGTCGGCGTTCTCCAGGCAGTGGCGCATGGTGCGCAGATGCGCCGCCAGGAGCTTGAGCAGCGGCGTCTCGCGGGCCGGGAGCCGCGCGGCGTGGAGGTTCGCGATCTCGCCGACCCGCGCGTCGAAGGCCCGGCGCGGGATGCACAGGTTGATCCCCGTCAGCCCCTTGGAGGCGAAGCGCGCCTCCTGCGTCAGGTCGAAGACCACGAAGCTGCGCGGCCGGATCGGCACCTCCCCGGAGCGGGTCTCCAGGCACGTCTCCCCCGACAGGCTGAGATGCAGCAGGACGTGGTCGACGGCCTGGGCGGCGATCCGGGTGCGGGTGCGCTCGACGGTCTGGGCCGACGCCTTGACCGCCCCGAGCAGCATCCGGTCGAGGTGGTAGCAGCGCAGGCCGATATCGGTCGGGAAGGGCGCGGCCGGGTCCACCCGGATATCGAAGAAGGGCGCGATCATCCCGCGCCAGACTTTCAGCCGGACCTTATCATCCTGGATATGTGCAAGTCTCGGATCAACTACTTTTAATTGCATAATTGCAGCATATCCGGCCGTCCGCCCGCGTATTTAGTGCGGATCGGCTGATTTGCACATGGGTCGTCCGACTGGACTTCGACGAGGATTGCGGAACCCGACTACGGTACGAAACATACCTTTTATAGGACAAATCATACCATCAAGACTGCGAACAAAGCCGGGCATTTAGCTTCGGATAAACTGCGGACCCTCACCCTCTGGACTGTCTTTCACCCGAACGACGCAACCAGAAAGGTTACGCATCATGTCCTCCGGCATCACGCTCTCGGCCGCCACCCGTCAGAACCTGCTCTCGCTGCAGGACACGGCCTCGCTGCTCTCGACCACGCAGAGCCGCCTCTCCACCGGCAAGAAGGTCAACACGGCCCTCGACAACCCGACGAACTTCTTCACCTCGCAGTCGCTGACCGCGCGCTCGAGCGACCTCAGCTCGCTCCTCGACGGCATCTCGAACGGCGTCCAGGCGATCCAGGCGGCCAACCAGGGCATCAGCTCGATCCAGAAGCTGATCGACACCGCGAAATCGACCGCCCAGCAGGCGCTGGCGGACAAGACCGGCGGCACCGGCGCGGTCCTCGGCGGCACCGCCGCCCAGGTCGCCACCGTGGCGGGAAGCGCCAGCTACGCCAGTCTCAACGGCAGCACGAACGGCACGCAGGACCTCTCGTCGCTGACGAGCCACGATGCCTCGATCGACATCTCCCTCGACGGCGGCGTCAGCAAGACGACGATCCGGCTCGACGCCACGACCCTGAAGAGCGTGACCTCGGACCTGACCAAGGTGACCTCGGACCAGATCATCTCGGCGATCAACGGCCAGATCCAGGCCTCCTCGCTCTCCGGAAAGGTCGTGGCGAGCCAGACCGCCGACGGCAAGATCGCGCTCTCCGGCACGGCGACGGGCAGCAGCAGCCAGATCAAGGTCAACGGCTCCGCGAACGCGACCCGCGACATCGGCTTCGGCATTTCGGCGACGCCGCCGACGGCCGTCACCGTCACGGCGGGCGCGGCACTCGCGGCCAATACCGACTTCTCGAAGAACCAGACGGCGTCCCTGACGGTGTTCGACGGCAACAAGACCGTCAACATCGACCTGTCGGCGACGACGGCCGTCGACAATTCCGGCAAGACGCTCGCCACCAACCCGCTCGGCGCGACGGCCGAGGACATCCTCGCGGCCGTCAACAAGAAGCTCGCGGATGCCGGATCGACGATCACGGCCTCGTTCGTGGACGCCACCAGCAACAAGACCCTCAGGTTCACGTCGCAGGATGTCGGCCCCGATACGCAACTCTCCGTCATCGCGGGCGCCCAGACCGCCGGCGGCGCGACGGGCCTCGGCTTCTCCACCTTCACGCCGGCCGCCGGCACCGCGGGCCCGGCCACCACGGGCATCGGGACACGGGTCGACGCGACGGCCGGCACGAAATCCTCGATCGCCGGCACCGCGAACCTCGCGGCCAGCTATGACCTGAGCGGCGGACAATCCACGGTCCTGACGGTCGGGGACGGCACCAACTCCAAGACCATCACGATCAACGCCGCCAATCTCGGCAAGACGACCGCGACCACCGCCGACATCACCACCTACATCCAGGCACAGCTCGACGGCGGCACCGCCGTGGCGGTGGACGTCACGGGCACCGCCGGCAACAAGCTGACGTTCCAGTCGAAGGCCAACAACGTCAACATCACGGTCACGGACAGCGCCGACACCCTCGGGCTGCTCGGGACCCGGGCGACCACGACCGGTGCGGCCGCGGTCGCCACGCCGAACGTGGACCTGACCGGCGGCAAGGCCGTCACCTTCTCGGTGGGCGACGGCACCAACACCAAGAGCTTCACGGTCGATGCCACGAGCCTCGACAAGAACGGCGTCGCGCTGGGCACCGCCGCGAGCCAGGCCAAGCTGATCGAAGCGATCAACGTGAAGCTGAAGGACACCTCCGGCGGCGCGCAGGCGATCGCCGCGAGCGCATCGATCAACGGCAACGCCATCACGTTCAGCTCGGACAATGCCAAGTCCACCTCGGGGCCGACGCCGAGCGTCACCGCCTCGGTGACCAACGACACGGTCGGCGTCGGCTTCGGCACGAAGACCACCAACAACGGCGCCCGCGCAGGCGGCGCGGGCGCCGCGGCGGCGGGGGTGAGCGGCTACGGCCGCGATGCGAGCGACGGGTCGTCCTTCGCCAAGATCACCAGCACCGTGACGACGCCGGCCTCCTTCGCGGCCAACACCTTCGCCAACGGTTCGTTCAGCCTCACGCTGGGAAGCGGCCAGACGAAGACCATCACCCTCGACAGCAGCACCCTGACCACCACCGGCGTCGTCACCCAGCAGAACATCGCCGATGCGATCAACAGCCAGATCAGCGCCGACACCGGGCTCTCCGGGAAGGTCAAGGCCAGCTTCGTCAACAACAACCTGACGATCCAGACCACGGCCTTCGGCTCCGACCAGAAGCTCACCCTCAAGTCGGCCGGCACGACCGATATCGGCCTCGGGATTGCGTCGAGCGGCACGACGTTCAGCGCCCAGGGGACCGACGTGGGCGGCGGCAAGGGCGCGAGCTCGACCCGCTCCACCCTCGCCGACCAGTTCAACAAGATCCTGCAGCAGATCACCCAGCAGGCTCAGGACACCGGCTACAACGGCGTCAACCTGCTCTACCGGACCAGCAACAACGCCGCCGACAACACCCTGCACATCACCTTCAACGAGAAGGGCACCTCGGCCCTCGACATCGCGGGCGTGCGCTTCGACGCCGTCGGCCTCGGGCTCAACGCCGTCTCGAACGGCTTCCAGTCCGACGCCGACGTGAACGCGGCCCTGACCAGCCTCAACGCCGCCACCAGTACCCTGCGCACCCAGTCCTCGACCTTCGGCTCGAACCTCTCGGTGGTGCAGAACCGGCAGGACTTCACCAAGAAGCTCACCACCATCCTCGACACCGGCGCGGCGAACCTGACCAACGCCGACCTCAACGAGGAGGCGGCGAACTCGCAGGCGCTCTCGACCCGCAACTCGCTGGCGATCTCGGCCCTCTCCCTCGCCAACCAGTCGCAGCAGGGCATCCTGCAGCTCCTGCGCTGAGGCCGGCGCGCCGCGCCCGACACCCGGGAGGGACGGCGACCCCGCCGCCCCTCCCGACACCGCCCGGGATCCGGACGAGCGTCCAGTCCGCGCCGGGCCCGGGTCCCCGCGCCGCCGCGAGAGGAAGCCCCCGTGAACAGCCTCGCCGAGTTGATGGAGGGCGTCGAGCACGTCGTCGCGGTCGCCGACACGGACCGGCACCGGGCGGTCCTGCGCCAGGTGACGGACCTCCTCGTCGACGTGGCGCCGCGCCTCTCCGCCGGCCAGGTCCTCGCCTTCGACAGCGTGATCAGCCGCCTCGTCGAGCGCGCCGGCCCCGGCGACCGCCAGGACGTCGCCGAGCGCGTCAGCGCGCTCCCGAAGCCCCCCGTCAAGGTCGTGCGCCAGCTCGCCCTCGACCCGGCCGCGAGCGTCGCCGCGCCGGTGCTGCGGGGCTGCGCGGCGATCCCCGACGACGCCCTCGTGCACCTCGCCCAGGCCCGCGGGCAGGGCCACCTCGCGGCGATCGCCCTGCGGCAGACCCTGAGCGAGCGCCTCGCCGAGACCATCGCCGAGCAGGGCGACGAGGGCGTGCTGCGGACCCTCCTCGGCAACAAGGGCGCGCGCCTCTCCGACCGCGCCCTCGCGCTCCTCAGCGAGCGGGTCCGGGACCCGGCCGTCCTCGAAGCGGGCCTGGCCGGGCGCGGCGACGTCCCGCCCGACCGCCGCGAGGGCCTCCTCAGCCGGCGCCGCTCGAAGGACGCGCGGGCGGCGAGCCAGCGGGCGCGGCCGGTGGTCGACCTCGACCGGGGCCCGCGGGCCCGGGCGCATGCGAGCGATTCCGTCACCCTGCGGGTGCGGATCGGCCTCGAGGAGGCGGACATCCTGCACTGGCTGAAGAGCGGCCGGATCCTCGAGGCGCTGTTCGCCCTCGCGCATCTCGCGGAGGTGGAGAACGAGCTCGCGCTGTCCGCGCACGAGGCCGCCGACGCGCGCCCGATGATGCTGCTCGTGCGCGCCGCCGGCCTCCGGCCCGCGACGCTGACGGCCTTCCTGCGCGCCCGCCGGACGCCCGGCACCGCGGCGGACCTCCTCGGTCTGATCCGGAGCTTCAACCGCCTCTCGGCGGCCGAGGCCCGCAGCGGGTTGCGCCCGGGAGCCCGGACCGCCGCCGCGCCGTGACTCAGCGCCCCATCAGGGCGTCGACATGCGCGGCGACCGAGCGGGACAGCCCTTCCAGGCTGTAGCCCCCCTCCAGCACCGAGACGATGCGCCCGCCCGCGTGGCGCCCGGCGAGGTCCATCAGCTTGCGGGTGGCCCAGCCGAAATCCGCCTCGTCGAGGCGCAGGTTCGCCAGCGGGTCGAGGCGGTGCGCGTCGAAGCCCGCCGACACCACGATCACGTCCGGCCGGAAGGCCTCGAGGCGGCCCAGGATGCCGACCTCGAAGGCCTCGCGGAAGACCGCCCCGTCGTCGTTCGGGCGCAGCGGCACGTTGACGATGGTGTCCCGGCTGCCCCGCTCCGAGGCCGCGCCGCTGCCCGGAAACAGAGGCATCTGGTGCGTCGAGGCATACATCACGCTGCCGTCGTCCCAGAAGATGTCCTGGCTGCCGTTACCGTGGTGCACGTCCCAGTCGACGAGGGCGACCCGCTCGGCGCCGTGGGCGCGCTGGGCGTGCCGGGCCGCGATCGCCGCGTGGTTGAACAGGCAGAACCCCATGGCGCGGGCCCGCTCGGCGTGGTGGCCGGGCGGGCGCATCGCCACGAAGGCGTTGGCGCATTCGCCCCGCATCACCGCGTCGACCGCGTGCACCGCCCCGCCGACCGCGCGCAGGGCCGACGCGAGGGTGCCGGGCGACATCAGGGTGTCCCCGTCGATCTCGACGAAGCCCGCCTCGGGGGAGGCCTCGACCAGGGCCTCCACGTAGGCCTCCGGGTGGACGAGGGTCGCGACCCCGGCCTCCGCGATCGGCGCGGCGCCCCGCACGAGGCAGGCGAAGCGCTCGTTCTCGAGCACGCGCTCGATCGCCCGGATCCGGTCCGGCCGCTCCGGGTGCCCGGGCGGGACCTCGTGGTCGAGGGCCGCCGGATGGCTCAGGTACAGGGTACTCACGATCGGCCTCCCGGCGGCGGCCCCTCGGCCGGACCGCTCTGTCGCGTCCGCGCCACAAGCGCGGCAAATGTGCCATGGCTCGGGCCGTTCCCGCTACGGATGAGTGCGCCCCGCCCTTAAGCTGCGCAAGGCCCCTCCACCAGGAACGCGCGATCGGGGCCGGATCGGCGGACCCGCATGATTGCCCAGACCCGTATGCGCGCCGGCCTCGGCGGCAGCCTCCTCGCCCTCGCCCTCGCGGGCTGCAGCTTCTCGGCTGTGCCCGATCCCAGCTTGTCGGCCCGCGACGCGGCCTTCATGGCCCTGGTGCCGGAGGCCGAGTTCGACCCGCACTTCGCCCGCTACCGGGTCGACGACCCGACGCAGGAGCCGCCCGGGACCGTGGTGGTCGACACCAAGGCGCGCCAGCTCTACCTCGTCGAGCCCGGGGGCAAGGCCCTCCGCTACGGCGTCACGGTCGGGGACGAGGCCTATGGCTGGACCGGCACCGCCACGGTCACGCGCAAGGCCGAGTGGCCGGCCTGGAACCCGCCGGCCGAGATGGTCCGGCGCTGGCCCCACGTCCACCCCATGGCCGGGGGGGCCGCCAACCCCCTCGGCGCCCGCGCCCTCTACCTCTCGGATCACGGGCGCGACACGCTCTACCGCATCCACGGCACCAACGAGCCGGAGAAGATCGGCCAGGCGGTGTCGTCGGGCTGCATCCGCCTGCGCAACATCGACGTGGTGGACCTGTTCAACCGGGTGCCCGTGGGCGCCCGCGTGGTGGTGCGCTGAAGGGCACGGCCCGCCTCGGCAAAGGACCCGGCAAGAGCTTCGGCAAGGGACTCCGCAAGTGCCTCGGCGAGTGCCTCGGCAAGAATCTCGAAACGCTCATTCGTGATCAGGCTTTAACCTGAACGCCAGTTCAGATTTGGCCGTTAACCGCACAGTCGATGCCGACCCGCATAGTCCAATACACACACGGACAAAGACCGGCCCAAACAAAAGCCGCGGGAGCATCAAGACATGATCAACGTTTCGCTTCAGAACTTCTGTAACCGTACCGTCGCCGCCGGCCGCCTCACGGCCGCAGACGTCCGCATCCTCAGCCGGGAGCTTCTGCCCGAGGGCATCACCGGCCGCGACGAGGCCGACATGCTGATCGCCCTCGAGCGGGTCGTCACCCACGCGGGCACCGCCTTCGCGGACATGCTGGTGGCGGCGATCGTCGATTTCTCGGTCTGGGGCGAGCGCCCGACCGGCTACGTCGACCGCGACACCGCCCGCTGGCTCGCCGCCTCGATCGGAAACGGCAACGGCCCGACCGCGACCGGCGCCCGCATCGCCTTCGAGGTGGTGCGCGAGGCCCAGTCGAGCGACGAGGCCCTGGTGGCCTTCGCCCTCGCGGCCAACCGCCGCGCGGAGGCCGGGGAGGACATCGTGGCGCTCCGGAACGCCGCCTGAGCGGATCCGTGGCGTCGGAGCCTGATACGGACGATTCGAGGCGGCTCGCACGCGCTCACGGCGATCCGCTGATCATTTCCTGTCCTGCCGGAGCATGTCGGCAACCCGGGATCTTAACGGCCGCAACGCCGGCCCCGTGCCATCCTGCGGCATGTCGATTTTCCCTCGCATCAACGCCGGATTGACGCACGGCGACACGGCACCGGAGCCGAACCCGCGCCGGGTCGCCGTCCGGGAATGGCTCGACATCGTGGCCATGCGGGGTGCCGACCCCGCGCTCAACGGACGGACCTTCTCGCCCCTGCGCTGGCCCATCCTGTGCTGGCTGACGGATTGCGGGCAGCCGGTCTCCGACAGGGTCCGGGCCATGCTCCGGGCACACCTCTTCGCCCTCGTGCCGATGTGGCTCGTCGGCATCGCGAATTCCGTGATGATGAACGCGATCGCGGCTATCCGTCATCCGGATGCGCTGCATGTCGGCTTCTTCCTGGCCGACCTGACCCTCGGGTTGTGCCGGATCACGCTGCTGATCCTCTGCTACCGGCGCTCGGCGCGGAACCTGCCGACGCCGACCGACCTCTTCATGCTGGGGGACCACCTCTCGCTCTGGTTCGTCGGCGCGGCCGCGCTGATCGCGTTCCAGACCGACGACGAATCCCTGCTGGTCCTGATCGTGGCCTCGACGGTGGCGATCAGCGGAGGCCTGGTGGTGCGCAGCTACGTCGCGCCGCGCGGCGCCGTGCTGCAGCTGTTCGGTTGCATCACCCCCATCGCGGTCGGCGGCATCCTGTCCGAGAACACGATCCTGCTGGTCTTCAGCGCACAGATCCCGTTCTACCTGTTCGTCGTCGGCAACGCGGCCTTCCGCATCAACGCGATGCTCGTCGCCACCATGCTGGCCGAGGAGGAGAGCCTCGAGCGCTCCCTGCGCGACAGCCTGACGGGCCTTGCGAACCGCCCCGCGGTCGAGCGCACGCTCGGGACCCTCTGCGCCGACCCCGCGGCACCCGACTTCGCCGTCCTCTACATCGACCTCGACGGCTTCAAGGCGGTCAACGACACCCACGGGCACGGCGCGGGGGACCAGCTGCTGATCGCGGTCGCCGGGCGCCTGCGCGGCGCGGCGCGGCCCACCGACGTCGTCGCGCGCCTCGGGGGCGACGAGTTCGTCGTCCTGGCGCGCGACCTCGACCGGGAGGGCTCCGTGCGCCTGGCGCGCCGGATCGTCCAGGCCCTCGGGCGCGACGTCCTCCTGGCGGACCTCCCGCCGATCCGGATCGGCGGGAGCGTCGGCATCGCCTGCGCGGGTTCGGAGCCGCGCGACGCGGTCGCGCTCCTCGGGCAGGCGGACGGGGCGCTCTACCGGGCCAAGGCCCTCGGCAAGAACCGCTGCATCCGGCACGGCGATCCGGTCGTCGAGCACGAGCATTGTAGCGCCGCATGAACCGAGAATGTTCCGCACAACCCGCGACGCGCAGTTTCAGGCCGGGGATCCGTTGAATTCGAAGCAGAAAGTGACCTTCTACGCTTCGATTTGCCGGAGAAACCTCGCCGAAGGCCAAGGAAATACTGAGACCCCGCGGCTAGTCTGCACCGATCACAGCGAGCCTGGGACGCGATGCGCAGGGATCCATTGGCCGGGTCGGGCCGGGAGGGGTCGGGACACCGGGCGAAGTCGACGCGGCTGAGCCTCGTCGACGGCCTCGGCCGCGACGAGCGGCGT
Source organism: Methylobacterium planeticum (assembly GCF_008806345.1). Taxonomy (GTDB): domain Bacteria; phylum Pseudomonadota; class Alphaproteobacteria; order Rhizobiales; family Beijerinckiaceae; genus Methylobacterium; species Methylobacterium planeticum. Next base: position 368,859 of record NZ_VZZJ01000001.1, read on the forward strand.
GCGCTCCTCGCCGAGATCGACGCGGTCCTCGCCTGCCGGATCCGCGACATCAAGCTGACGGCGCGCCTGCGCGAGATCTACCGCGCGGCGAGCTGGCGCCAGCGCAGCGGCACGGTTCGGTACTGGCTGATCTGGGTCACGCTCTTCGACGCGGCCACCTGCGTCCTCGACTACATCCAGGAACCCCGGATCCTGTGGCTCTCGATCGCGCTGCGGGCGGTGCTGGTTCCGTCCGTCTACGGCGTGCTCGTCTGGGTGTGGATGCGCCCGCGCAGCGGATTCACGGAGGGCCTGACCCTGCCGGTCACGATCGCCGTGATGATGCTGGTGGGCCAGTTCCTCGGCGCCGCCGGCGGCGGCGCGATGCACGAGCGCTACCTCTCGGGCGCCCTGTTCGCAACGGCCACCGCCATCCTGGTCTTCCCGATGAATCTCCGCTGGTGCGTCGCCGGGACCGTTCTGGATCTCGGCCTCTACTTCCTGTTCAACTTCACCAACCCGGCGATCGAGCTCAAGCTGCCGCTCGTCCTGACGACGTTCTTCGCCTTCGTCATCGGCTGCCTCGTGCCGGCCCGGCAGACCCTGAACCTCCTCCTGGAGCACGCCTTCGTCCTGAGCCTGCGCAACCGGCTGCAGGCGGAGGAACTCGCGGAGGCCAACGCCCAGCTGGCGGTCCTGGCCGACACGGACGGGCTGACCGGCCTCGTCAACCGCCGGGCGATCAGCGCCCGCCTGACCGCGGACTGGACCGCGCAGGCGGCGGCGCGCGGCGCGGTCGGCGTCATCCTGATCGACGTCGACCACTTCAAGCGCTTCAACGACAGCGTCGGCCACGCGGGCGGCGATGCCTGCCTGTGCGCCGTCGCGGCGGCGATCCGGTCCGCGATGCCGGCGCATGCGGTGGCCGGGCGCTACGGGGGCGAGGAGTTCATCGCCATCGTGCCGGACGCCGAGCCGCGCGACCTCCTGACCCTCGCGGAGCGCGTGCGCGCCGCCGTCGCCGACCTGCGGCTGCGCCATCCCGGCCTCGGGGAGGGGCGCCATGTCAGCGTCAGCATCGGGGTCGCGATCGCGCCGGCGGAGGGCCCGAGCACCTGCACGGACGCCCTCGTGCAGATCGCCGATTCGGCGCTCTACGATGCGAAGGCCGCGGGGCGAAACCGCGTCGTCGCGGCCTGGTCCGCGCGGGGCGGCGAGCCGGCCCCGGCGGAGGCCGGCCCGGCGCAGGTCGCCGCTGCCTGAGCCGGGACTGCCGCGGGCGGCGGGTCCGCTTCGCGCCCGAAACCGCGCGCTCCCACCAAGGTCACCTTCCAGAACGCGCGCAAGTGCTTTAACGGGGCAAAGCTTGAGTGCCGGGTCCTGCGACCCGACATCGTCTAAAGTGAATGCGGTATTCGATGTTCGAAAAAATTCTGATCGCGAACCGCGGCGAGATCGCCTGCCGCATCATCAAGACCGCCCGCCGCATGGGCATCCAGACCGTCGCGGTCTATTCCGATGCCGACCGCGATGCCGTCCACGTCGCGATGGCGGACGAGGCCGTGCACATCGGCCCCGCCCCCGCCGCGCAATCCTACCTGCTGATCGAGAAGATCATCGACGCCTGCAAGCAGACCGGGGCCCAGGCCGTGCATCCGGGCTACGGCTTCCTGTCGGAGCGGGAAGCCTTCCCGAGGGCGCTCGAGGCGGCCGGCATCGTCTTCATCGGCCCGAATCCGGGCGCGATCGCCGCCATGGGCGACAAGATCGAGTCGAAGAAGGCGGCCTCCGCCGCCAAGGTGTCGACGGTGCCGGGCTTCCTCGGCGTGATCGAGAACCCCGAGCACGCCGTCAGGATCGCCGACGAGATCGGCTACCCGGTGATGATCAAGGCGTCCGCCGGCGGCGGCGGCAAGGGCATGCGCATCGCCCACTCGGCCTCCGAGGTGGCGGAGGGCTTCGCCCGCGCCAAGTCCGAGGCGGCCTCCTCCTTCGGCGACGACCGGGTCTTCGTCGAGAAGTTCATCACGGATCCGCGCCATATCGAGATCCAGGTGATCGGCGACAAGCACGGCAACGTCATCTTCCTCGGCGAGCGCGAGTGCTCGATCCAGCGCCGCAACCAGAAGGTGATCGAGGAGGCCCCGTCGCCGCTCCTCGACCCGGAGACCCGCCGCAAGATGGGCGAGCAGGCCGTGGCGCTGGCCAAGGCCGTGAACTACGATTCCGCCGGCACGGTCGAGTTCGTGGCGGGACAGGACAAGTCCTTCTACTTCCTCGAGATGAACACCCGCCTGCAGGTGGAGCACCCGGTCACCGAGATGATCACCGGCCTCGACCTCGTCGAGCTGATGATCCGGGTCGCGGCCGGCGAGACGCTGCCCCTGACGCAGGCCGAGGTGAAGCTCGACGGCTGGGCGGTGGAGAGCCGCGTCTACGCCGAGGACCCGACCCGCAACTTCCTGCCCTCGATCGGCCGCCTCACCACCTACCGGCCGCCGGAGGAGGGCCGCCAGGGCAGCGCCATCGTGCGCAACGACACCGGCGTCGAGGAGGGCGGCGAGATCGCGATCCACTACGACCCGATGATCGCCAAGCTGGTGACCTGGGCCCCGACCCGCGCCGCCGCGATCGAGGCGCAGGGGGAGGCCCTCGACGCCTTCGCGATCGACGGCATCCGCCACAACATCCCGTTCCTCGCCGCCCTGATGGCGCATCCGCGCTGGCGCGCGGGCAACCTCTCGACGGGCTTCATCGCCGAGGAGTTCCCGGAGGGCTTCGTCGCCCCCGAGCCGAAGGGCGAGATCGCCCGCCGGATGGCCGCGGCGGCGGCGGCCATCGACCACAAGCTCAACCAGCGCAAGCGCGGCATCTCGGGCCAGATGCGCGACCCGAGCCTCTTGCATTTCGAGCGCGACCGCATCGTGATCCTGGCGGGCGAGCAGTACCCCGTGACGGTGGATTCGCAGGACGGCGACCTGGTCGTCACCGAGGCGGACGGCACCGCCCTGTCGGTGATGAGCGACTGGCGGCCGGGCGAGCCGGTCTGGACCGGCATCATCGGGGCGCAGCGGGTCGCCATCCAGGTGCGCGGCCTCCTCAACGGCGTCGCGCTCCAGCATGCCGGCGCGGCCGGCGAGGCCCGGGTCTACACCCGGCGCGAGGCCGAGCTCGCGGCCCTGATGCCGGTCAAGGAGGATGCGGGCTCGGGCAAGCAGGTGCTCTGCCCGATGCCCGGCCTCGTCAAGCAGATCCTCGTCAAGGAAGGCCAGGAGATCAAGAACGGCGAGGCCCTGGCCATCGTCGAGGCGATGAAGATGGAGAACGTGCTGCGCGCCGAGCGCGATGCCACCGTGGCGAAGATCCACGCCAAGGAGGGCGACAGCCTCGCGGTCGACGCCGTCATCCTCGAATTCGCCTGACGGATGCGCGGCCCGATCGACCCGGCGGCGCCACGCCGCCGGGCCTCGCCGCCCTGACCCCATGCCGCTCTACTTCGCCTACGGCGCCAACATGGACGCCGCCGCCATGGCCCTGCGCTGCCCGGCCTCGCGGCTGATCGGCCAGGGCCGGCTGCACCGGCACCGCTTCATCATCATGCGTGAGGGCTACGCCTCCGTGGTGCGCGATCCCGGGCGCACGGTCTGGGGCGTGCTCTGGGAGCTCGCCCTCGCGGACGTGCCCGCCCTCGACCGCTACGAGGGCGTGGCCGGCGGGCTCTACGCCAAGGCCGCCCAGCCGGTCGTCACGCAGGGCGGCATCCGCCGGGCGCTGATCTATTTCGGCCGCAGCACCGCCCCGGGCGCGCCGCGCCCCGGCTACCTCGAAACGGTCCTGCGCGCGGCCGAGGCGGCGCAGCTGCCTGCCGAGTATCGGCGGGAGATGCGCGCCTGGCTGCGGGGGCCGGGCTGAGGCCGCCCGCGGCGCCCCTAGAACCGCGTCCGCAATTCCACGTACAAGGTGCGCGGCGGCCCCGCGAAGATGCCGCCGTTATCCTCCGCGCTGGCGCGGGTGAAGTAGCGCCTGTCGAAGACGTTCACGACGCCGAGGCCGAGGCGGGATTCGGGCGTGACCGCGTAGGTGGCGCGGGCGTTCCAGATCACCCATCCGGGAATGCGGCCGAAGCGGCCGTCCGCGCTCGGGACCGCCGTGTTGGCCTCGTCGGCGAACTGGCCGGACTGGGCGTAGCCGAACCAGTCGAAGCTCCAGGGGCCGGTCGCGTAGCTCGCGCCGACCGTCCCGGTGTGGCGGGAATAGAGGCGCAGGTCGTTGCCCGCGAAGCGCCCGTCCTGGATGGTCGCGCGGGTATAGGCGTAGGTGGCGTAGGCGCCCAGGCCCGAGAGGGCGGGGTCGAGGCTGGCGAAATCGTAGCGCAGGCCCGTCTCGAGCCCGCGGTGGAGCGTGCGTCCGACGTTGATGAAATCGGCCCGGATCGCGTCGAACTCGATCTGGTTGTCGAAGTTCAGGCGGAAATACGCGATCTCGGCGGTGAGGCCTCCGAGGGTGTAGCGGGCGCCGACCTCCGCGGTCGTGGCGATCTCGGGGGACAGCTTCTGGTCGCTCGCGGCGAGCGGAAGCTGCGTGAAGTTCAGCGAGCCGAACGAGCGCCCGACATTGCCGTAGAGGAACAGCTCGGACGTCGCCGCGTAGCCGACCCGCAGCGAGGGCAGCGGCACGGTGTAGTGCTCCTGCGCCCGGAAGCCGTTCAGGTTGTTGCGCCGCCCGATCGTCACGTCCTCGACGCGGATGCCCGGCGTGACCGTGAGGGCGCCGAAGGTCAGCTTGTCGTCGAGGTAGACGGCGTGCGCGTCGGTCGAGCCGATCGAGTCGCGGTTGGGAACGGACGGGAACGGGAACGGGACGGATCCGGCGCGAAAGCTCCGCCGCAGCCGCTTCTCGTCCGCGTCCTCGCGGACGTAGCGGTAGCCGATCGAGGTCTCCTGCGGGATGCCGAACGGGTCCGAACGGACGCTGAAGCGCGGCTCGATCCCGAAGGTGTTGTAGTTCCTCGGCGTGAGGTCGAACTGCGTCGCGAGGGTGTCGCGGTTCCGGTTCGAGAGCGCGAAGGCCCGGTGGCTGCTGAGATCGAAGACCGTGGTCTCGAAGTACCGGGTGCCGTCGAACTCGTTGACGTAGCGCGCCACGCCCTCGATCCGGCTGCCCTGATAGGACTGGTAGGCGTTGGTCGAGCCGTACGGGTTGCGCCGGTAGGCAGCCTGATCGAGGGGGCCGGGCAGCTCGGCGGAGGCGTTGTAGCCGTGCACGCGCCCGTCGACGTAGCTCTCCGGCGTCAGCTGGACCCGGTACTTCAGCATCGCGTCGTCGATGTCCTGGTTCGACCGCGGCCGGAACGAGGGGCCGTGATTGCCCGAATAGAGCAGCGCGAGGCCGCTCCCCTCGCTGTTCGAGCCGCCGATCACGATGTCCGACTGGCCGTTGAGGAAGCCGCCGGCCCGGTCCGAGCCGTTCAGGTTGCCGCGTAGCCGCATCTGCCCGCCGAACGCGCTCGGGATCGGCCAGGTCACGTAGTTGATGACGCCGCCGACGTTCTGCGGCCCGTAGCGCACGGCCGCGCCGCCCTTGATCACGTCGACGCGCTCCAGCATCCCGAAGGAGACCGGCGCCAGGGAGAGCTCGGGCTGCAGATAGGGCGCGCTCGAGAGCGGCACGCCGTCGAGGAGGACGGTGGCGTAGCCGCCGAGCCGCGAGGCGAGCCCGCGGATGCCGACGCTCTGCGCGAAGTCGCCGCTGGCCGGCCCGTTGGGAACCGGGGTCTGGACGCCGGGGATCAGGCGCAGCGCGTCCGTGATGTTCTGCGCGCCGGCGGCCTCGAGCTGCGCCGGGTTCGCCTCGCCGCGGCCGCCGGCATAGGTGCGGGCCGCCGCCGCGACGCGGACGGTCGCGAGCGGGCTGGCGGTCACGTCCAGCTCTTCCAGCGTCACGGACACCCCCGCCGCGGCATCGGCGCCCGGCGCTGCCGCGGTGGCCCCGCACCCGGCGAAGAGGCAAAGCAAAGCCGCCGGCGCCGTGCGTCGAATATCAATGGATACGATCATGATACAACTATAAATTTTGTTAGCTTGATAATTTGTGTTTACGACATCAATCAAACCCGAGACAAGTCCTTATTTCTATTTCGTATATTCATTAGAATTGTTTCAAGTGATGGGGCTATGCGTGGTTGAGGTACTTCTATGGCCAGCAATCTGCCGTTGATTTCCGGTTGCCAAGGCCGGCCGCCGCGGGTCGGAGCGGGCCGATGACGGGTCGGACATCGTCGCGGGCCGGGCTGCGCGCGGCCTGGAAGAGCCTGCACCGCTGGATCGGCCTCGGCGGGGGCGCCCTGCTGGCGCTGATCGGGCTGACGGGAAGCCTCAACGTCTTCTACCGGGAGATCGATGCGGCCCTGAACCCGTCCCTCTACCGGCCGGCCGCGCCGGACCGGCGGATCGGACCGTCCGAGGCCCTGCGGGCCGCCGCGCGGGTCGACGGCGAACCCGTCAGCCAGATCACGCCGCCGGACGGCGTCTGGCCGGTCTGGGTCGTGGCGCATGCCCATCCGGGGCAGCGGACCTGGACCACGATGGTCGACCCGTCGGATGGGCAAGTCCTCGGCCGGCGGGATACCGGGACGGCCTTCGCCCACCTCGTCTACCGGCTGCACTTCACGCTTCTGCTGCGCGACTGGTGGGGCAAGGAGGTGGTCGGCGTGATCGGGATCGGGCTGATCCTGTCCGCCCTGAGCGGACTCGTCCTGTGGTGGCCGAGGCCGGGCCGGTTCTGGCGCTCGGTCACCCTGCGCCGCGGCGTCTCGCGGCAGCGGTTCTGGATCGATCTCCACGCGGGCGCGGGGTTCTGGGCCTGCATCGTCCTGATCCTCGTCGCCGTGACGGGGGTCGGCCACATCTTTCCCGGGCTGGTGCGCCCGGTCGTCGGCCTGCTCTCGCCGATGACGGCGCTGCCGTCGCCGAGCGTCCCCGCCTCGGACGCCCCGCAGCTCGCCGCGGACGCGATCCTGGCGGCGGTGCGGGCCGCCTGTCCCGAGGCGCGCGTGACGCGCCTCAACCCGCCGACGGGCAACCGGAACACCTGGCGCGTCTTCGTCGCGCCGGCGGGCGGCGACCCTGCCTTCCGCAGCGACGGGGTGGTGTGGCTCGACCCCTGGACGGGGCGCATCGTCGAGGACCGGAGCTGGGGCGCGATCTCGAACGGGAACCGCTATCAGACCCTGCAGATCTGGCTGCACAACGGCTCCCTTGCGGGTCTGCCCGGGCGCCTCGTCGTGTTCGCGGCCGGCTTCGTGCCGCTCCTCCTGCTCGTCTCCGGTTTCGCCGTCTGGCGCTCCCGCCGGACGCGCCTGCGGACACTGGCGACGACCTGATCGATGCGCGGCTGGTGAACGCGGCAGGTGAACGCGCGAGGTGAAGCAGGAGGCCGCGTTCTCTTCGTCGCGTCCGCATGATACGCACCGGGTGGCAGAGCCCGGCGCCGCGGCGGGCTCCCGACCCGGGGTCAGGCTTGAGCGGGACCAGAACCGTCGACGTCGTCATCACGGGCCGCGTCCAGGGCGTCGGCTACCGGGTCTGGGCGAAGCATCAGGCCGAGCTGCACGGCCTCTCGGGCCATGTCCGGAACCGCGACGACGGCGCCGTGGCGGCGACCTTCTCGGGGCCGGCCGAGGCGGTCGGGGCGATGCTGAGGGCCTGCGCGCAGGGTCCGGGCGGCGCGGCCGTGACCGAGGTCGCGGTGACCGAGCGGGGGGAGGCCGGCGACCTGCGCGGGTTCGCGATCCGCGGGGCCTGAGACGGACGCCCTCGGGGTCCGGCGGACGCCCTCGGGATCCGGACGGCGCCTGCCCTCCGCGAGAGCATGGCAGCCCGGCGCTCGCCGGCGACGACCGCCCTCGACAGGGCCGGGCCTGCCGGGCTAGCGAGCGGGCCGGGGCCGCTCAGGCCAAGCGCCCGCGGCCGGGGGCGCCGGCCCGAGCGGCGCGCAGCCGATCGCCGAGGGACATGACCAACCTGACCAAGGACGCCGCCTTCTCGCATCTCGATCTCGCGGCGCTGATCTTCTTCGTCGTGGCCTGGATCGGCTACGGGCTGGCGGTCGGGCGGATGCGCGGCCGGCTCGTCAGCCTGAGCCAGATCATGAACGCGCAGCGCGAGGTCTGGGCGCGCCAGATGGTCGTGCGCGACAACCGCGTGGTCGACACCACCATCAACGCTTCGCTGCAGAACGGCACCGCGTTCTTCGCCTCGACCTCCCTGATCGCGCTCGGCGGCGTGCTCACCCTGTCGCGCTCCGGCGACGAGGTGCTGACGCTCTTCGGCACGCTGCCCTTCGGCACGGTGGCGACCCGGACCACCTGGGAGATCAAGGTCGCGGGCCTCGCGGTCGTGTTCGTCTACGCCTTCTTCAAGTTCGCCTGGGCCTACCGGCTGTTCAATTACGGGGCGATCCTGATCGGGGCGGTGCCGCCGCGGGGCGCGGGCAGCACGGAGGCCGAGATGCTGCGCGCCGCGCGCCGGGCCTCCTCGATGAACATCGCCGCCGGCAGCCACTTCGCCCGGGGGCAGCGGGCCTTCTTCTTCGCGCTCGCCTATCTCGGCTGGTTCGTGAGCCCCGTCATCCTGATGCTGACGACCACCGCGGTGGTGCTGGTGATGTGGCGCCGCCAATTCGTCTCGGAGATCCGCGCCGCCCTCCTGGCCGAGGATCCGGGCGCAACACCGGACCAGAGCCCATGACCACGCCCGTGACCCCGCCCCCGAACGGCCCCAAGCCCGGGGCCGCCCGGCCGGCCCGCGCGAGCGAGGCCGAGATCACCGAGACGCTGCTGCGCCTTGTCGAGGCGCGCGGGGCCGACAAGACCGTGTGTCCCTCCGAGGTCGCCCGCGCCCTCGGCGGCCCGCATCCGGATGGCTGGGGGCCCCTGATGCAGCCGGTGCGCCGCGTGGCGGTGGCCCTCACCAAGGCCGGCCGGATCGCGATCCTGCGCAAGGGGCGCCCGGTCGCCGACCCGGACGATTTCCGCGGGATCTACCGCCTCGGGCTGCCCCGGGACGCGGACCCTCAGGGCCCGGGCAGCAGCGCGTCCGAGTAGCCGGTGAGGCGGTAGGTCAGGAGGCCGATCCACTCCTTGCCGGCGAGGTCGAGCCGCAGCAGGCCGTCCGAGGCGTAGCTCGCGAAGCGCGTGGCATCCGCCCAGCCGCGGGTGCGGTAATCGACCGGGTGGGCGGTGACCGTGAACCCCGCCTGCCGGAAGCAGCCGACCGCCCGGGGCATGTGCCAGGCCGAGGTGACGAGGAGCCAGCGCTCGCCGGGCTTCGGCCGGACGAGGCTCGCGGTGAACTGCGCGTTCTCGTAGGTGTTGCGCGAGCGGTTCTCGAGGATCAGCCGCGAGCGGGGCAGGCCGAAGGTGTCGCCCATCCAGCCGACGATGTCGGCCTCGGAGGTCGCGTCGTACACGCTGCCGCTGCCGCCCGAGAAGACGAGGCGGGCCTCCGGGTAGCGGCGGGCGAGGTCGGCGAGGTAGATCGGCCGCTCGCCCGCATCGTTCACGACGATCTGGTTGCGCGACTTCGCGAGGCCGGAATCGACGCCGCCGCCGAGCACGATGACGCCGGTGACCGGGGTCCCGTCATCGCTGAAGGGCGGGAAGCGCTCCTCCAGGGGCACGAGGGCGATGGCGGAGAGGGGCGACAGGCCTCCGGCGAGGAGCCCGACGAAGCCGAGGACGCAGAGCCACGCCCCGGCGCGGCGCCAGCGCTTGGTCAGGGCGAGCAGGAGGCAGCCGAGGAGGCCGACGAGGATCAGGAAGTTCGAGGGCGTGATCGCGAAGAAGATCACCTTCGAGAGCGGGAAGAACATGGTGCGGCCGAGCCCAACGGTCGATCGGGTTGCGGGTTCAGGCCGGCTTGGTCTCGGCCTCGAAGCGGGCCAGCGCCGCGGCATCGGGCGGGAGCAGCCCGTCGAGGCTGACGCCCTTCTCGACCTCCCGCTGGATCCAGAGGTCGAGCCGCTGCTGCTCGACCGCCTCGAGCGCCACCGATTCGGCGATGCTGCCCGGGATCACCACGGCGCCCTCCGCGTCGGCCACCACGACGTCGCCCGGATGGATCGCCGCGCCCGCGCAGGCGATCGGCTCGCCGGCCCCGACGAGGACGAGGCCCGAGCCGGCGCGCATCGCGCCGGGCGGCGCGCCCCAGGCCGGCATGGCGCCCTCAGCCGGGCCGGCGCCGTCCGTGACCAGGCCGGCGATCCCGCGCTGCCCGAGGCGCGCCGCGAGGATCGTCCCGAAGGGCAGGGCCTCCCCCGATCCGCCCGTATCGGCCACGACGACCGCGCCCTCGGGGATGGATTCGATGGTCCGGCTGAGGGGGAGCCCGGCCTCGCCGCGTGCCGGGATCAGCCGCAGGGTGAAGGCCGCGCCGACCGCCTGGGCGGAGCCCGCCCGCGGCCGCAGCCCGCGGAAGGCGAAGGCCGGCACGCCGCGGCGGGCGAGAACCCGCCCGAGGCTCGCCGTGGTCACGGCGGAGAGCGCGTCGCGCAGGGTTTTGTCGATCGGCATCGTGGGGTTCTCCGCGCGGACGGGCGCCCGCAGGTCTCACGCCCAAGGTGGGTCGCGCCGCACGCCCGGCAAGGCGCCGCACGCCCGGCATGGCGCTGTCGCCGGCAAGCACTCGCCGGGAAGCACTCGCCCGCAAGCCGCGGCGGCTCGCGGCCTCTCCTGAACGGACGTGACCGCGCGCCCGGGCGGCGGACCGCGACAGCGTCCATGCGGTGCGACGCCACGTCCGAGGCAATGCGGGCCGAGGGCGCGCGCCGTCGTGGCGCGCCGCTCCGGCCCGTTCCCGGCCGGCCGGCCTCGGGGTCAGCTGAGCGCCTGGCGCATTACCACGGCGGCGGCCGGGCGCCGCGCGAGGCCGGCGTACCAGCGCTCCAGCTCCGGCCGCGCGATGCGTTCGACCGGGAGGGCGAGCCAGCGGTGGGCGGCGCAGCCGAGGGCGATGTCGGCGATGCTGAAGCGCTCGCCCACCACGTAGCTGCGGCCCTGCAGGTAGCGGTCGAGCGTCTCGGCATGGCGCTCCGACGCCGCGACCGATCCGCCGATCAGGGCCGCGTCGCGCTCGGGTTCGGGCAGGCGGACGAGCTGCCAGAAGGCGTCGCGCATCGCCGGCGTGAAGCTCGTGGTCTGCCAATCGAGCCACTGGCCGATCAGCGCCCGCTCGCGCACGTCCTGCGGCAGGGCCAGGGGCCCGTCATGGGCCTCGGCGAGGTAGCGCAGGATCGCGTTCGATTCCCAGAGGACGAAGCCGTCCTCCTGCAGCGTCGGCACCAGGCTGTTCGGGTTGAGGGCGCGGTACTCCGCGTCCCCGACCACGCCGTGGGCGCCCCCCGCCTCGATCCGCTCGTAGGGAAGTCCGATCTCGTCGAGGCCCCAGAGGGCCTTCTGCACGTTCACCGAGTTCGCCCGGCCCCAAAGCCTGCGCATGTCACCGCCTCCCGTTGCCCCGGCCCCTTCCTAGCGGAGGCGCGGGCGAGGGCAACAGGGACCGCCGGGGACGCAAGGTCAGGCGACGGCCCGCTTCTCCTCGACCACCACCGTCTCGACCATGTCGGCCGGCTCGTAGAGCCAGCGTCCGGCGAAGCCCGCCAGGAGCGCGCCAGCGAACGGGGCGAGCCAGAACAGCCAGAGCTGCGTGATGTACTCGCCCCCGGCAAACAGCGCCGGACCGGTGGAGCGCGCCGGGTTGACGGAGGTGTTGGTCACCGGGATCGAGATCAGGTGGATCAGCACCAGGGCGAACCCGATCGGGATGCCGGCAAAGCCGACGGCGGCGCCCTTCGAGGTGGTGCCGATGATGATGAACAGGAAGAAGAACGTCGCCAGGATCTCGGTGAGCAGGCAGGCGCCGAGGCCGTACTTGCCCGGCGAGAGCTCGCCGTAGCCGTTCGACGCGAACCCGTTGGGGACCCATCCGGCCTTACCGGAGGCGATGACGTAGAGGAAGCCGGAGGCCGCGATGGCGCCGACGACCTGCGCCACCATGTAGGGCACCACGTGGTGGTTGGCGCAGCGCCCCGCGGACCAGAGGCCGAGGGTGACGGCCGGGTTGAAATGCCCGCCCGAGATGTGGCCGACCGCGTACGCCATGGTGAGCACGGTCAGCCCGAACGCGAAGGCGACGCCGAGGAAGCCGATACCGAGCTCCGGATAGGCCGCGGACAGCACGGCCGCGCCGCAGCCGCCGAAGGTGAGCCAGAAGGTGCCGCAGAACTCCGCGGAGACGCGGCGCATCAAGTCGTCGGTCATGATCATGCTCCGTGCTCGCGCAGGCGGGCTGATCGTCGGGACATCGGGAGGAGGGCTGCCTCGGGCGAGCCTGCGAATCGTTTCGGACAGGGGACCTGCGCTGATGGTCCCAGGCGATACGCCCGCCCGCATCGATTTGCCTTAGCAAAACACCGAGAAAGCGGCCTCAGTCGCGAAGCGTACCCGGGTCCGGCTTCGGGTCGCCTCCGGGCGGGTAGGGGTGCTCCCGACCCTGCGGGTCCGTGACCCGCGGGCCCCCCGGGCCCTCGCGCAGGTAGCCCGGGCCGACCGGCACCTTGCCGTGGCCGCCCGGGATGTCGAGGACGTAGGTCGGCTGGGCGAGGCCCGAGAGACGGCCGCGCAGGCGCCGCATCAGATCCTGCCCCTCGGCGAGGCCGGTGCGCAGATGCGCGGTCCCGGGCGCGAGGTCGCCCTGGTGCAGGTAGTAGGGCTTGATGCGGTTCTCCACGAAGGCGCGCATCAGCTGCTCGAGGACGGACGGATCGTCGTTGACGCCGCGCAGGAGCACGGACTGGCTCACCAGCGGAATGCCGGCATCGACGAGGCGGGCGATGGCGCCGCGCGCCGCGGGCGTGAACTCGCGCGGGTGGTTGGCGTGCAGCGCCACGAAGACGGCGCCCGCGAAGGCCTTGAGGGCGCGCACGAGGTCGTCGGTCACGAGGGCCGGGCTGACGACGGGCACGCGGGTGTGGAGGCGCATCACCCGCACATGCGCGATGCCGGCGAGCGCGAGCGCGATCGCGCGCAGACGCCGCGCCGAGAGCGCGAAGGGGTCGCCCCCCGTCAGCACGACCTCCCAGATCTCCGGATGGGCCGCGATGTAGCCGAGGGCCGCCGCCAGTTCCGCCTCGCTGAGGCTGCCGAGCCCGTCCGGGCCGACCATCTCGCGGCGGAAGCAGAAGCGGCAATAGACCGGGCAGATGTGGAGGGGTTTCAGCAGCACCCGGTCGGGGTAGCGGTGGACGATGCCGGGCAGCGGCGCGTGGGCGGCGTCGCCGATCGGGTCGGCCCTCTCCTCCTCCCGCGTGGCCAGTTCCTCGGCGCGGGGCACGAACTGGCGCGCGATGGGATCGTGCGCGTCCGCGGCGTCGATCAGGTCCGCCATCTCGGGCGTCACCGAGACGGCGTAGCGGGCGGCGACGCCCGCGAGCGCCGGCAGGTCGGCGGGGGCGATCAGCCCGGCCGCCGCGAGGTCGGCGGGGTTGCGGAGGGGGCGGCTCATCGCGGGCTCCGGTCGGCCACGGGGGTCCAGACCACGTCGTCGATCCGGGCGGCGCCGCAGGCCAGCATCACGAGGCGGTCGAGGCCGAGCGCGATGCCGCTCGCCTCCGGCATCCGCCCCAGGGCCGCGAGGAAATCCTCGTCGATCGGGTAGGCCTCGCCGTAGATGCGCCGGCGCTCGGCCATCGCGTCCTCGAAGCGGCGGCGCTGCTCGCCCGGGTCGGTCAGCTCGCCGAAGGCGTTGGCGAGCTCGACCCCGCAGGCGTAGAGCTCGAAGCGCTCGGCCACGCGCGGGTCCCGGGGGCTCGGGCGGGCGAGGGCCGCCTCGCTCACCGGATACTCGCACAGGAGCGTCGGGCGTCCCTCGCCGAGATGCGGCTCGATGCGGGCCACGAGCACGCGGCTGAACAGGTCCGCCCAGGTGTCGTCCCCGGCGACCCGCAGGCCGGCCCCCGCGACGGACGCGGCCAGCGCGTCCCGGTCCGTGGCCCCGGCCGCGTCGAGGCTCGCCAGGAGGTCGATGCCGGCGTAGCGCCCGAAGGCCTCCGCCAGGGTCAGGCGCTCGAAGGGGGCGAAGGGGTCGCAGCTCCGGCCGCGCCACGCGAAGCGCGCAATGCCGGCGGTCTCGGCGGCAAGCCGCAGGAGGTCGGCGCAATCCTGCATCAGCCGGGTGTAGGGCTCCCCCGCCCGGTACCATTCGAGCATGGTGAACTCGGGGTGGTGCAGGGGCCCGCGCTCGCGGTTGCGGAACACCCGCGCGAGGCTGAACAGGCGCGGCTCACCCGCCGCCAGCAGCTTCTTGCAGGCGAATTCCGGCGAGGTGTGCAGGTAGAGCGGGTCGCGGGCGCCGTCCGGCCCGATCCGTTCGGTGGCGAAGGCCGAGAGATGCGTCTCGTTGCCCGGGGAGACCTGCAGGCAGGCGGCCTCCACCTCGACGAAGCCGAGCCCGCACAGATGCGCCCGGACCGCCTGGACGATCCGGTTGCGCAGGAGCAGGCGCGGCCGGCGGTCGGCATGGATGTGGGGCGCCCACCAGGGCGACGGGGTCTGCGTCATGGCCGAACCGGCGCGGGCCGGCCGTACGACGCCGGAGCGGAGCGAGAAACCATGGGACCCGGGACGCCTCGATGCCCGGCGACTGGCAACCGGACCGCGGATGGGATAGTGGCGGGGCAAGACGTCGCCCCCGCGGAATACCGCGATGGGGAGGCCGCCTCATTTTGTCAACGTTAGGAACGCCCCCGTGAAGGTGATCGCCAGTACGCTCCGCAAGGGCAACGTCGTCGAGAGGGACGGCAAGCTTTACGTCATCCTGTTCGCCGAGAACATCCATCCCGGCAAGGGTACTCCGGTGACGCAGCTCGACATGCGGCGCATCACCGACGGCGTGAAGGTGTCCGAGCGCTACCGGACCACCGAGCAGGTCGAGCGCGCCTTCGTGGAGGACCGCGAGCACACCTTCCTGTACAGCGACGGCGAGGGCTTCCACTTCATGAACCCCGAGACCTACGAGCAGGTCCAGGTGCCGCCGGACGTGGTCGGCGACGCGGCGCCCTACCTGCAGGAGGGCATGCCCGTGATGGTCTCGATCCACAACGGCGTGGCGCTCACGATCGAGCTGCCCCAGCGCGTGACCCTCGAGGTCGCCGAGACCGAGCCGGTGCTCAAGGGCCAGACCGCCTCCTCCTCCTACAAGCCGGCCGTGCTCTCGAACGGCGTGCGCACGGCCGTGCCGCCCCATATCGCGGCGGGCACCCGCGTCGTCGTGATGACCGCCGACGGCGCCTACGTCGAGCGCGCCAAGGACTGAGCGGTCTTCCGGCGATCCTCGCTCCGAGATCGGGGAGGCCGGGTCGCAAGCCCGGCCTTCCGCGTCTTCAGGCCCTCACGGCGGCACGGCCGTGCCCTCCGCCGCCTCGTAGCATTGCTGCGACAAGCCTTGGGCGCGGGCGCGCTCGTCCGGGGTGAAGGCCTGGCCGGACGAGGCCCAGAGGGCGTCCTTGCGCAGCGCGTCGGCGGTGCAGCGCGCCGCGATCCGGCAGGCCTCCGGCTCGCCGCCGGTGCGGGTGCAGTTCGCCCGGTAATCCGCCCGGAAGCTCGCGAGGCCCGCCCGCGGGTTCGGTCCCGTCAGCATCACGAGGCCGCTCAGCAGCGCCAGGAGCAGGGGCTGGTGCACGAGGTAGATCGCGAGGCTGTGCCGCCCGGCGCGGGCCGCGAGCCGGCCCGTCCGCCCGGCCGGCCGCCACGCCCCGAGCCGTGAGCCGGCGAGGGCGGGCAGCCCCACCCGCCCGAGCGCGACGCCGGCGAGGACGAGCCCGAACCAGGGAAACAGCGGCACGTAATCGTTCGTCTGCGGCACGCGGGCGCCGAGGCCGAGGAAGTACAGCGCCGGGGCGTCGAGGAGCGGGTGCGCGACGAGGTGCGGCGCCGCGATCACCAGGGCGGCCGCGAGCGCCGTCACCGCCGCCGGCAGGAACAGGAAGGGCAGGGCGAGCAGGCTCGACACGGCGATGCAGTGCAGGATGCCGAAGAAGATGTAGCTGTCCGGGAAGGCCAGGAATGTCGCCGCCGTGATCAGCAGCGCGCCGCCGCCGATGCGCAGGAACCGCAGCCCGGTCGGGCGCACCCGGACGCCGCGGCCGTTCATGAGCACGAGCCCGAGCCCGACGAGCAGCAGGAACGCCCCCGCGATGAGGTGGGCCGCGAGTTTTCCGGGTCCCGTCAGGGCGTCGTTCTCGGCGGTCAGCCGCAGGTAACCGAGGTCCCAGGTGGCGTGATAGGCAGCCATCGCCAGGAGCGCGCAGCCGCGGGCCACGTCGATGACAGGAAGGCGGCGGGCCGCGGGGCAGGGCGCGCCGGCGGCGGAGCCCTGGGACGGGGAGATCGGCATGGCCCGGGCCCCTAGCATCCTTCGGCCGCGGCGGCGACGCCGGCCGCCGATCCGGGCGAGGCCGATACTCTCGCAAACGTGACTGCGCGGCTCGCGGACGGCGAAGGCCGCAAAGGCGTCGGCGCCCGGGCCGCAATCCGCGAATCGCTTCACGGATTTGGCCCGGATCCGGCGTTTCCGGCAACGTCCGAGCCCTGTGGCTCCCGTGCCGATTCCGGCGAAATTGCACGCGCGTGCGGCGCCGCTGCCGGCCAAACGGGCTTTCGCCGAGTCGGGACTTTGTTAATCTCGTTTGTGAACCGCTCAACGCGATTCGGTGTGGGTTGCTTAACAATGTCTGACGAATTCGGATCAGGGCTCGGCAGCCCACGTTCGGCAGACGGCTTGAGCGGCGGCACGCACGTGCAGGATCAGGAGCGTCCCCTCGACCTCGTCGAGGTGTCCGGCCACATCAAGTGGTTCGACGTCTCGAAGGGGTTCGGCTTCATCGTTCCCGACGATGGCAGCGCCGACGTCCTCCTGCACATCACCTGCCTGCGCCGCGACGGCCATCAGAGCGCGAGCGAGGGGGCCCGAATCGTCGTCGAGGCGGTGGAGCGGGCGCGCGGGTGGCAGGCCTTCCGGGTCGTGTCCCTCGACCAATCGACCGCGACGCACCCCTCCGAGCTGCCCCTGCCGCGCACCCACGTGAGCGTCACGCCGACGAGCGGGCTCGAGACCGCCGTGGTGAAGTGGTTCAACCGGCTGCGGGGCTTCGGCTTCCTCAGCCGCGGCGACGGCACGCCCGACATCTTCGTTCACATGGAGACGCTGCGCCGCTACGGTATCGCCGAACTGAAGCCCGGCGAGGCGGTGCTCGTGCGCTACGGCGACGGATCCAAGGGGGCGATGGCCGCCGAGGTCCGCCTGATCGACGGGGCGCTGCCGTCGTCCCATTGATGGTGTTGCTGCCCGTGTTCCGTGCCAACCGTCCGGCCGCCCGCGCCTGCCTCGCGCTCGCGCTGCTCCTGCCCATCCAGGCCCTGCCCGTCGCGCAGGCCAACGCCCAGGCGAAGAGCGAGGCCCCGGCGGAAGCCCTGGCCACGGAGCCGCTGACGATCCGCTCGAAGACCGGGGCGCATGCCTTCGCGGTCGAGGTGATGCGCGACGATGCGAGCCGGGCCCGCGGCCTGATGTTCCGCCGCCACATGGCCGCCGACCACGGCATGCTTTTCGACTTCGGCCAGACGCTGCCGGTCAACATGTGGATGAAGAACACCTACCTGCCCCTGGACATGGTGTTCATCCGGGCCGACGGGACGGTGGCGCGGGTCGCCGCCGACGCGGAGCCGCTCTCCACCCGGGTGATTCCCTCGGGCGAGCCGGTGCTGTCCGTGCTCGAGCTCAATGCCGGCACCGCCGCGAAGCTCGGGATCCGTGCCGGCGACCGGGTCGAGCATTCCCTGTTCCGGGCCCGCTGAGCCGCCGCCGCGCGGAAGCGGTGAACGCGGTGGACGCGCGAACGCACCGTGAACGCCAAGCTTGACCCCTGTATCGTTTCGGGCCAGTGTTCCTCTATTGTTCTTACCTGATCCGGACGGCGCGTCGCGCGACCCGGGCCGGCAAGCCTTGAGGGGCGCAGCGATGATCGACGGCGGCCAAGCCTACGCGGACGATTGCATCCTCTTCCGGAACGACGATTGGTGCCTGTCCGGCGAGGGACTGGAGCACCGCGCCACGGGCTACTTCATCCCGCGCGAGAGCGTCGGCTCGCGCCGTCACGAGGGGCTGTGGGAATGGCCGCTGCACATGGCGGAGAAGCGCTGGTGCACGCCGAGCCTGTTCCGCGAGGCCTTCCTGGTGGCGCTCGACCGGTTCAACATCGCCCGCGACGGGCTCCTCGGCCATTCCTTCGCGCTCGGGTTCGGCATCCGGGCCGGGCAGCCGACCGGCTTCGAGGGCGGGTTCATGAGCCTCGGCGAGATCGTGCGGCCGAAGCCCGCAGCCCGCATGCCCGTCGCCGAGGAGCGGCCCGCGCGGAGCGCCGGCCTGCGCGCCACGGCCTGATTCCGGATTTGACCGGGATCCCCCGGCATGGTGCCCTCCGGCGCAACGCGCGAGGGAGACCACCATGCAGGACGCGACACGCATACCGGCCGATGACGGCCTGCCGGCAGCGCCCGACCACCGCAGCGAGGGCCTCGACGGGCTGATCACGCCGCCCCTGTCCCGGCGCGGCTTCGTGATGACGAGCCTGATGACCGGCCTGACGCTGGCGACGACGCGCGTCGAGGCGCAGGTCATCCACACCGACACGGCGGGGATCGAGGCCGGGGAAGTGCGCATCCCGGCCGGCGACGGGCCGATGCCGGGCTACCGCGCGATGCCGGACGGGCAGGGGCCGTTCCCGGTGATCCTCGTGATCGAGGAGATCTTCGGCGTCCACGACTACATCAAGGACATCTGCCGCCGCCTCGCCAAGGCCGGCTACTGCGCGGTCGCCCCCGAGCTCTACGCCCGACAGGGCGACCTCTCGCGGATGACCGACGTCAAGGAGATCGTCCGCGATGTCATCTCCAAGACCCCGGACGACCAGTGGATCGCCGACCTCGACGCGACCGTGGTCTGGGCGGGCTCCGCCTCGAAGGGCGATCTCGGCCGGCTCGGCGTCATGGGCTGGTGCCGCGGCGGGCGCGGGGTCTGGCTCTACGCGGCGCATCGCCGCGACCTCAAGGCCGCGGTGGCCTGGTATGGGCCGGTCACCGGCGAGCGCACGGCGATCCAGCCCCGGACCGCCGGCGACGTCGCGGCCGAGATCAACGCGCCGCTCCTCGCCCTCTATGGCGCCGCCGACACGGGCATCCCGGTCGCCTCCGTGGAGGAGGCCCGCGACAAGGCGAAGGCCGCCGGCAAGTCCGTCGAGCTCGTGGTCTTTCCCGACGCGCCCCACGGCTTCCATGCCGATTACCGGCCGAGCTACCGCAAGGAGGCCGCCGAGGCGGGCTGGTCCCGGGCGCTCGGGTTCCTCACGGCCAACGGCGTCGGCTGATCTCGTCCGGGCCTGTGCTCTGAGGGACACGGCCCCGACGCGGCGGATGTGCAAGGATGCGGTGCAGATCTTGCCTCGATCGATGCCTGCCGCCGCGAGCCTGGCCCGTCACGGCGAAGATCCGATGAAACAAAAGCGCGGGCTCGCCGTTCAGCCCTCATAGAGTGCCCGGGATCATGACTGACGCGACCTCGTCGGGAACCAAGCCGGTCATCCTCGTCGTGGAAGACCAACCCGACGAGCGTTTCCTCGCGGCTACGCTCCTGGAGGAGACCGGCTTCACGGTGATCGAGGCCGAGACCGCCGAGCGTGCCCTCGCGATCCTCAACGACCGGGCCGAGGACGTCAGCGTCGTCTTCTCGGACGTGCGCACGCCCGGGCCGATCGGCGGCTTCGAGCTCGCCCGCATCATCGGCGTGACCTGGCCGCGCGTGCGCGTGCTCCTGACCTCGGGCGATGCCGGCGACCAGCCGAGCGACCTCCGGGTCTCGGCGACCTTCATCCCCAAGCCCTGGCGCGCGCAGGACATCCTGTCCTGGGTCGAGGAGGCCGCCGGCCGTCCGGACGGAAGCCGGGGCGGCCCCTCGGTGATCGGGCCGGGCGGAAAAATAATCTCGCGCGAGATGGAAACTTGAATCGCCCGCCTCGTTGAGACGGTTCGCCGCATCATCAACGAGACCCCCGAGACTTTCATGAAGACCGTGACCCCCGACCACGCCGCGAAGTACAGCCAGTCCTGGGTTTCGGACGCCGCCCTCCCCGAGACGACGCGGCTCGCGATGATCGGCGACGACCTGCGCGACCTCTACGAGCCGCTCACCGGCGAGACCCCTCCGGGCCGCCTCGCGGACCTCGCGCGCCGCGTCGAGACGACGATCGCCCGGAGGCGGCTCGCCGCGTGAGCCGCGACGGCGCGCGCATGCCGACGCGGCGTGGCTTCCGCGTCATCGCCACGATGGGCAAATCTGCTATGTAGCGCGGCCGGCTGCGCCGGTTGCGTCCGTACCGTCGAGCCCCTCATGCCCCTGACCCCCTGGTACGGCCGCCTGGCCGGCGCATTGCTCGGATGCCTCGTCGTCCTGTCGCCGGCCGTCGCCGCGATGCCGCCGGCCCAACCCACCGAGGGTCCGGGCGGCGTCGGCGACCGCGCCGCCGCCATCGTCAAGCGCGGCCTCGGCCGCCCGAGCGCCTCCACCTTCGCGTTCTACAAGTCCGGCGCCGCCCCGGCCGAGGGCCGCCCTGTCTTGGTGTTCCTGCACGGCTGGGGCGCGGTGAATCCGCAGGCCTACGGCGCCTGGATCGACCACCTCGCCCGGATGGGGCACCTCGTCCTGTTCCCGCGCTTCCAGGAGCCGAACCGGACCCGCCCGGCGGATGCCACCGCCAACGCCGAGCGCCTGCTCAAGGCCGCCTTCGAGGACCTCGCCAACGATCCCGACGCCAAGCCGAACCTCGCCAAGGTGGCGCTGATCGGCCACCTCGCCGGGGTGCCGATCGCCGCGAACATCGCGGCCGATGCCAAGGCGCAGGGCCTGCCGGTGCCCAAGCTCGTCTTCGCGGTGATGCCCGGCGGCATCGCCAGCACCCCGAAGGCCCGCGGAATCGCCCTCGGCGACCTCGCCACGATCGCCCCCGACACGATGCTGATCACAGTGATCGGCGACAAGGACGCCCGTGCGGCCGACGCGGCGGCGCGCCGGATCCTGCGCGAGGCGAGCGCGGTCCCGACCGAGCGCAAGCTCCTCGTGCGCGCCCTCTCGGACGATCACGGGTTTCCGGCCCTCACCGCCACCCTGTCCTCACCGGCCGGCGTCGACGCGGCCTTCGACGGGGGGGCGATCAAGCTGCCGCCGGAGCCGAAGGACGCCAAGGCCCCTCCCTTCAAGTGGTCGGCGGACATGTCGCTGACGGGCGAGCAGCAGACGCTCGTCGCGCAGATCAACAACGCCCGCGCCGACAGCCTCGACTACCTCGCCTACTGGAAGACCTTCGACCTCGCCGCCGCCGCAGCCTTCTCGGGTTCGGACGCGACCGGCCTCAAGAACAACCCGCGCTTCAGCGACATGGAGCGCTGGAACGACGGCTGGCCGGTGAAGCGCCTCGCGGTGGAGACGCCACGCCCGAGCCCGGCGCACGCGCCCGCCGCCCCCTCGGCGAGCACGCACCCCGCCGCCCGCAACGCCACGGCCCCGCGCCGCCCCTGAGCCCGACCCGCAATACCCGAACCGGACGGCCGCGATGCAGCTCTTCCACTCGCCCCTCTCACCCTTCGTCCGGAAGGTGATGGTGGTGGCTCACGAACTCGGCCTCGCGGACCGGCTCGAATGCGTGCCGAGCGCCGCCCACCCGGTGAACCGGGACAGGACCATCCTGGCACGGCACCCTCTGGCGCAGGTGCCGACGCTGATCGACGAGCGGGGTGACGCCCTCGCCGATAGCCGGGTGATCTGCGAGTACCTCGACGCGCTCGGCGGCCCCCGCCTGTTCCCGCCCGCGGGCCCGGAGCGCTGGCGGGCGCTCAACCTGCAATCCCTGGCGGACGGGCTGCTCGATGCCGCGCTTCTCGTCCGCTACGAGTTGACCGCACGCGCGGAGGGCGAGCGCTCGAAGGCCTGGATCGCGGCCCAGACGGCCAAGATCGAGGGCGTTCTCGGCTGGTTCGAGGGCGAGGCCCCGGGCTTCGCCGACCGGGTCGATATCGGCACCATCGCGGTCGCCTGCGCCCTCGGCTACCTGGATCTTCGCTTCGCCGATGCCACCTGGCGCGACCGGCACCCGGGACTCGCCGCATGGTACGCGGGCTTCGCCGAGCGGCCTTCGATGCGGGCGAGCCGGCCTCCGGGGGTCTGACCTCCGGGCCGCGGAAGCCTCTGGCTCGCCTCTTGCTAAGCTTCAGCTCCCCTCCATGGGATGCGCAGCCATGCCCGATTTCGTCGCCGCCCTCGCCGCATCCGCCGCGTTCTGCGTCGGTCTGATCGCCCTCAACGCGCTGACGCGTCTCCTCCTGCACTGGCACTTCGCCCCCCCGGATCTCGCCGAGAACGGCTTCGTGCAGGTGGGCGGCGCCCTCGTCCTCGCCCGCGCCGCCTACCGCCGGGCGCCGGGCCGGCGCCGGCCTCAGCACCCCGGCGCCTGAGCGGGCGCGCCGGCCTCAGAACAGGGCCGGCATCGTGAACGAATAATCGACCTTGGCGCCGAACACGTACTGGTTCGGCGAGCCGAAGCCGCGCCGCACCAGGGGGCTGTCGGCGGTCGAGCCCACGATCCGGTTGTAGCCGACGTAGCCCGTCGTCGCCCATTGCTCGCTGAACGTGTAGGTGAGGGCGGTGAGGCCGCCGACCGTGGCGTAGCTGCCGGGCGTGAAGGCGCTGATGCGGTCGTTCGCCAGCGCTTCGATCGGCGTGACGCCGAAATAGCGCCGCGCGAAGGCCTCGTCGCCGAAATTGAAGCGCGGGCCGATTGAGAACTGGAAGCGGTCGAGCGGCTGGATCAGGTCGAGGCCGACCGAGCCGACGAAGCCGTGATGCCCGAAGATGCCGTGGCGCAGCTCGCCCCGCGCCCGCAGCCACGCCACCGGGTAATATTCCACGAAGACGCCGGGCTCGACCGCGAAGGCGGCGTCGCGCAGCCCGAACAGGTGACGCCGGTCATCCGCGAAGTAGCGCCCGGGGACGTAACGGGCGGTGGGACCGAGCCGGAAGCGCTCGCTGTCGTAGACCGAGAAGCTGACGCCGTCGTCGGGGGTCGAGAAGCGCTGCGGCGTGCCGGCCTCGCGGATGCCGACGCCGGGGTAGCCCAGCGCCGTGTACTCGTCGCTGCCGGGCGAGCGCGGCGTCGCCTGGAGGTTGCCCGTCAGCGTGACGATCCAGAGCTTGCCGTCGAGCTTCTCGAAGACCGGGACGTCGGGCGCGAGCGGCATGTCGGCGGCGCGGGCGGCTTCGAGGGTGCTCAGGGCCGCGAGCGCGGAGCCCGCGGTGCGGGCGATCAGCGATACCGGCAGGCGTGTAGCGGCCATCGGGGAATCCAGCGGGCGTTCGGCGCCGGTTATGGACACAAAGCGTTACGATCGCATCGGCTGTCGGCGCCCCGCGATCCCGATCCTGCCGGCCTGTGTCGGTCCCGCAACGCTGCGGGCCCCTGGAAGCCGAAAGGAGGCGCGCCCTGCGGGCCGCCCCCCCGGATCCGGACGCGCGGAACGCCCTAGAAGTAGGATTTCAGCGTGCCGCGACGGCGCACGTCCAGAGTGGCGCAGTGGAAGGAGCCGCCGAACGGGCCGTAGGCGAGGAACGGCGCCGGGATCGGGTCGAAGCCCCAGTCCTTGAGCGCCTTGATCAGCGTCGGCTGGCTCGCGTCGACGACGATCTTCTTCTCGTCGAGGGCCAGGACGTTGATCGAGGTCCAGGGCGAGCACATCGAGATCTTGCTCATGAACCCCGAGACCGGGTCGGGGCGCGGCGCGATCAGCACGTCCCACTTCCTGAGCACGGCCGGCAGACGCTCGACGTCGACGTAGTCCGGGTTGACCAGCACCTTGCCGGGGGCGAGCGGCATGAACGACGAGTCGATGTGCATCGGCTGCGGGCAACGGCTCTCGATCTCGTGGATGCGGAAGCCCGGGCCGAGGTGCCGGCGCAGCCACTCGATGCCCATCAGGTTCGTGACGTTCGAGCGCGTGACGAAAAGGTCACGGCCGCAGCGAACGAAGTCGGCCGCGTCGAAGACCGGCTCGAATTCGTTCACGGTGAACTGCATCGGCTCGCCGGCCTTCAGGTTCGGCACCCGGTAATCGTAGTTGTAGAGCTCGTCCGTCAGCTGCGGGCGCGGCGCCGAGGTCCAGCGGGCGCCGTTGCGGAAATATTCCTTGAACAGCGAGCGGTAGGCGTCGCCCTCGAAGTAGCGCGAGCGCCAGCACATCGGGCTCTCGATGATCTCGTCGCCGATGACGAGGTAGGGGTCGCGCGGGCAGGCGACGCAGAAGCCGCGGGAGGACCAGCGCGGCGCCTTGAACTTGCGCGAGAAATCGACCGCGTCGGGCCGCCGGACGGTGACGCCCTCTCCGGCCAGGATGCTGATGAAGTTGTCGAGCTCGGCCTGCGCGAGCTTCTTCATGAACTTCGGGTACTTCCAGCCCGACGCGAAGCGGTAGAACGGCTGCGCGGCCCGCGGCAGGTTGAAGATCACGGTCAGGTGATGGGTCGGGATCGTGGCGCCGTCGAGGGAGCCGACGATCACCTCCTCCAGGGGATCCCACTCGTTCCAGGCCATCACCGGCGAGTGAGGAGCCGGGATGCCGGCACCGGTCTCGAGGGCTTGTC
This sequence comes from Methylobacterium planeticum, assembly GCF_008806345.1. Classification (GTDB taxonomy): domain Bacteria; phylum Pseudomonadota; class Alphaproteobacteria; order Rhizobiales; family Beijerinckiaceae; genus Methylobacterium; species Methylobacterium planeticum. The sequence goes on from NZ_VZZJ01000001.1 coordinate 393,629, forward strand.
CGTAAGCCCCGTTCTGAGCGTCGTCGCGCACGGCCTCACCTGCCGTGACGTGCGAATCGCGGTCCATCAACGTCCCCCTCTGGCGTGTCCCGCAACCTGTTGATCCAGGGTCCAGCCCCCGGTGCTGCTTTGGTCAGCGGTGTGTCTATCGGGTGATAGACAACGCTGATGGAAGCTGCAACTTGCCAGAATGCTCCTCACGCCCGGTGCACTCTAGGTCGGCATCTCGGCGGGAACTCAGCACTCTCCGCCTTCGCAGCCCCCGAAAGAGGACCATGAAGCGCCTGACGACCTTGGCTCTGATCGCCGGACTGTGCACGGTCGTCGGCCTGTTCCTGTCCTCCGGACTGGAGGACGTGGCGACGGCCGTCGTGAGCGCGGGCTGGGGCGCCCTGATCGTGGTCGCGGCCCGCGCCCTGGCGGTCGCCTGGGCCGGACTCGGCTGGTTCGCGATCTTCCCCAAGGCCGAGCGCCCGAGCCTCGCGGCCTGCATCAACCTCCGCTTCGTGCGGGAGGGCATCAACACGCTCCTGCCGGTGGCGACCGTGGGCGGCGACTTCGTGGGCGCGCGCCTCCTGACGAAGCGCGGCATCACCGGCGCGCTCGCGGGCGCCAGCATGTTCGTCGACCTGATGACCCAGGCCCTGACGCAGCTCCTCTTCACGGTGGCGGGCCTCGGCGTCCTGATCTGGCTCGCGGGCGACGGGCCCATCGTCCGGACCGTGGCCGGCGGCCTCGCGGTCGCGGCACCGGCCATCGCGGCCTTCTACCTGATCCAGCGCCGCTCCGGTCACCGGGTGATCCAGGCGCTCCTGAGCCGGTTCGCCTCGGGCCGCGAATGGCGCGCCCTCGGCGCCATCGACGTGCTCTACGACAACCTGCGCAAGCTCTACGGCGCGCCCGCCCGGATCGGCAGCGGCATCGGCATCCATCTGATCGGCTGGCTCATCGGCACCCTCGAAGTCTACGTCTGCCTGCACTTCATGGGCTACCCCGTGAGCTTCGCCGAGGCGGTGGTGATCGAGAGCCTGGCCCAGGCCGTGCGCGGCGCCGCCTTCGCGGTTCCGGGCGCGCTCGGGGCGCAGGAGGGCGGCCTGATCGCGCTCTGCGCCATCTTCGGGATCCCGGCGGAGGTCGCCCTGGCGCTGTCGCTGGTCAAGCGCCTCGCCGACCTGCTGATCGGCGTGCCCGGCCTCGTCGCCTGGCACTTCATGGAGGGCAGGGCCGAGACCCAGGAGACGGACGAGCGCGGGGCCGAGCTCGGGCGCCGCCTGCAGCCGGTGCTCCAGCCGGCCACCGCCACCCTCGGCCCCTTCTACAGCTACGCCCCGCCCCGCAGCACGCCCCCCGGCGTGCGCGCCACCGGCGAGGCCGAGCGCGGAGATCTGAAGAAGTGCGCCTGATCCGCCGAACCCTGGCCGCCGTCGCGCTCTCGGGTCTCGTCGCGGGTCCGGTGCAGGCGGCGGACGACCCGGCGGTCAAGACGGTCGAGAGCCTCTATGCCAGCTTCGACGGCGCCCTGAAGAGCGGCGCCAAGGACGTGAAGGCCCGGGCGGACGCGATCGGCCCGGCCATGAAGGAGAGCTTCGACTTTCCCGCCATGGTCCGGGTCGCGGTCGGCCCGAAATGGAAGGCCTTCACCCCCGAGCAGCAGGGGGCGCTGACCGAAGCCTTCACCCAGTACTTCACCACGACCTACGCCAACCGCCTCGCCCAGGCGGCCGGTGGCAAGTTCGAGGTGACCCCGCAGGTCGAGGCCCGCGGCAGCAGCCGGGTGGTGCACACCAAGGTCGCCAACGCCCAGGGCGAGGATTCCCAGATCGACTTCCTGCTGAACCCGGGCAACCGGGTTCAGGACGTGCTCCTCAACGGCGATGTCAGCGAGGTCGCGAGCCAGCGGACGCTCTTCTCCGATCCGATCAAGGCCGGGGGAGCCGAGGCCCTGCTGAAATTCCTGCGCGAACGCACAGCCGGGATGCTGGCCGCCAAACCAGCGCCTTGAAGGCGGACGACACGACACTTCTCCCGGCCGTGGCCCCCACGGCTCTCTCCCGATCTTCGTGACCGAGCGATGCCCTCCATGGACCTGACCTGGCTCTCGCCGATCTTTCTCGTCCTCGCGCTCGCCGGCTGCGTCTACGGTCTGCTGGCCGCCCTCCTGGCCGGGCGCTTCGCGGCCCGGGCCGTCCCGAGCCTCGCCCCGGAGGCCCCGCGCCCCTCGGTGACGATGCTCAAGCCGCTCTGCGGCATGGAGCCGAACCTCTACGAGAACCTCGCGAGCTTCTGCGGCCAGGCCTATGCCGGCCCGGTGCAGATCGTCTTCGGGGTGCAGACCGCCACCGACCCGGCGATCGGCGTGGTGCGCCGCCTCGAGGCCGCCTTCCCGGCCCTGCGCATCGACCTCGCGATCGATGCCCGCCAGCACGGCTCGAACCGCAAGGTCTCGAACCTGATCAACATGTCCGATCTGATCGCCCATGACGTCGTCGTGCTGGCCGACAGCGACATGGTGGTGGGGCCGGACTACCTCGAGCGCATCGTCGCCGAACTGTCCGTGCCCGGCGTCAACGGCGTCACCTGCCTGTATCACGGGGTGCCGTCGCATCGCGGCCTGCACGCGCAGCTCTCGGCGCTCGCCATCGACGTCCAGTTCCTGCCCAACGTCGTGATGGGCACGGCGCTCGGCCTCGCCAAGCCCTGCTTCGGCTCCACCATCGCCTTCAGCCGCAGGGCGCTCGGCGAGATCGGCGGCTTCCAGGCCTTCAGGAACGACCTCGCGGACGATTACGCCATCGGCGAGGCCCTGCGCGCCACCGGGCAGCACGTGGCGATCCCGAGCTTCACGATCGGGCATACCTGCGTCGACACCGAACTCACCGGCCTCTGGCGCCACGAGCTGCGCTGGAACCGCACCATCCGCAACGTCGACCCGGCGGGCTATGCCGGCTCGATCGTCACCCACGCCTTCCCGCTCGCGCTCATCGGCGCCCTGATGCCGGGCGCCGGCCACAGCGCCCTCGCGGTCGCGGCTCTGGCCCTCGCCTGCCGAATCGTCCTCTGCCTCCGGCTCGAGCGGGCCTTCGGCCTCGAGCCGCACGCCTACTGGCTGTTGCCGATTCGCGACATCCTCTCCTTCACGAACTTCTCCTGGAGCTTCGTCTCGGGGGCGGTGACATGGAAAGGTCACGATTATCGCGTCGTTGCGGATGGAACGCTTATTCCGGAGGCCAGCCTCAGTCGCGATGCTGAAGCCACCTCCGTCTGACCTTTGCGCCGACTTCGTTCGACTTGATCAATCCCGCCCCGCTCTGAGGCCTTGAACCCCATGCGCACGCTCTTCCTCCAGGCACCGACCTTCGACGGCTTCGACGGCGGCGCCGGCTCCCGCTACCAGGCCAAGCGCGAGATCAAGTCGTTCTGGTACCCGACCTGGCTGGCCCAGCCGGCGGCCCTGGTGCCGAACTCGAAGCTGATCGACGCGCCCCCGCACAACATCAAGCTGGCCGAGATCGTCGCGCAGGCGAACGACTTCGACCTCGTGGTGCTGCACACCTCGGTGCCCTCCTTCAAGTCCGACGTGAAGACGATCGAGGCGCTCAAGGCAGCCAATCCCAAGCTCAAGGCCGGCCTGATCGGCGCCAAGGTGGCGGTAGACGCCGCCGGCGCCATGGCCCAGGCCCCCTGCATCGATTTCTGCGCCCGCAACGAGTTCGACTTCACCGTCAAGGAAGTCGCCGACGGCGTGGACATGTCCGAGATCAAGGGCCTGTCCTACCGGGATGCCAACGGCGTCGTGGTCCACAACGCGGACCGCGAGATCATGACGGACATGGATCAGCTCCCGTTCGTCACCTCGGTCTACAAGCGCGACCTGCAGATGGAGAAGTACTTCATCGGCTACCTCAAGCACCCCTACATCTCGTTCTACTCGGGCCGAGGCTGCAAGTCGCGTTGCACCTTCTGCCTGTGGCCGCAGACGGTCGGCGGCCACACCTACCGGACGCGCTCGGTCGCCCACGTGATCGAGGAGATCAAGTACTGCCTGAAGGAGTTCCCGCAGACGAAGGAGTTCTTCTTCGACGACGACACCTTCACGGACAACCTGCCCCGCGCCGAGGAGATCGCCCGCGAACTCGGCAAGCTCGGCGTCACCTGGTCGTGCAATGCCAAGGCGAACGTGCCGCGCGAGACCCTGAAGGTCCTCAAGGACAACGGCCTGCGCCTCCTGCTCGTCGGCTACGAGTCCGGCAACCAGCAGATCCTTCACAACATCAAGAAGGGCATGCGCGTCGAGGTGGCCGAGAAGTTCACCAAGGATTGCCACGATCTCGGCATCGCCATCCACGGCACCTTCATCCTCGGTCTGCCGGGCGAGTCGAAGGAGACGATCCGGGAAACGATCGAGTTCGCCAAGCGGATCAATCCGCACACGATCCAGGTCTCGCTCGCGGCGCCGTATCCGGGCACGTATCTCTACAAGCAGGCGGTCGAGAACGGCTGGCTCGACGTGGAGAACGCTGAGCTCGTCGACGAGAACGGCGTGCAGGTCGCGCCGCTGCACTATCCCCACCTGTCGCATACCGAGATCTTCAACTCGGTGGAGGATTTCTACAAGAAGTTCTACTTCCGCGCCCCGAAGATCGCCTCGATCGTCAGCGAGATGGTGCGCTCCCCCGACATGATGAAGCGCCGCCTGCGCGAGGGCGTCGAGTTCTACCGGTTCCTCAAGGAGCGCCAAGCCGCCTGATCACGGTGCGTTCTCGAGGTGTATGGCCGGGCGTCTCGCCCGGCCATTTTCGTTGGCGGACCGACCCGCGCATGGACCGGAGCCGAGCGTGAAGCGACTTGTCGTGACGGCCGACGATTTCGGCCTGAGCCCGGAGGTCAACGAGGCCGTCGAGCAGGCCCATCGCGACGGCATCCTGACCGCCGCGAGCCTGATGGTCTCGGCGCCGGCCGCCGCCGACGCCGTGGCCCGGGCGCGGCGCCTGCCGTCCCTGCGCGTCGGGCTGCACCTCGTCCTCGTCGAGGCCTGGCCGACCCTGCCGCCGGAGCAGCTGCCGGACCTCACGGACGCGCAGGGCCTGATGCGCCGGGACATGGGCCGCCTCGGCCTCGACCTCGCGGTGAGGGCGGGCGCGCGCCGCCAGCTCGCCGCCGAGATCACGGCGCAGTTCGAGGCCTACCGGGCGACCGGACTGCCCCTCGACCACGTCAACGCCCACAAGCACTTCCACGTCCATCCCCTGATCGCGGGCGCGGTCTTGCGGATCGGCCGGGGCTTCGGCATGCGGGCGATCCGGGTGCCGCGGGAGACGCGCGCGGTGCTGCGGCAGGCCGAGGCCGGGGCGAACCCGAAACCGGCCCTCGACATCGCGCCCTGGGCGGCCCTGCTGGCGGTGCGGGCCCGCCAGGAAGGCCTCCTGATCCCCGACCGGACCCTCGGGCTCGCCTGGTCGGGCGCGATGACGCCGCGGCGCGTGGCGGCGCTCCTCGCCCATCTGCCGGCCGGCCTGACGGAACTCTACACCCACCCGGCGACGGCGGGCGGCTTCCCCGGCGAGGCGCCGGGCTACGCCTACGCGGCGGAACGGGACGCGCTCGTCGCCCCGGAGGCCCGCGCGGCCGTGGCCCGGCCGGGGATCGTCAGCGGGGGGTTCTCGGACTTCCTGTGATGCCGGTCCGGGTCGAGAACGGTGGTGACGAGCCTCAGCCCGGGCCTGAGCGCCGCGGCGGCTTCGGGGTCGGCGCGCCGTCCCGCCGGGTGGCGAGCCAGATGCGGTGCCGGGCGCCGCTGCGGCCCGCATGCGCCCGCACGGTGACCTCCTCGACACCGAAGCCCGCCTGGTGCAGGCGCCGGCTGAAGGCGCGGTCGGGACCGGCGGACCAGACCGCCAGGACGCCGCCCGGTCGCAGGGCCGCCTCGGCGGCCTGCAATCCCGCCTTGTCGTAGAGACCGTCATTGGCCGCGCGCGTCAGGCCCTCGGGACCGTTGTCGACATCGAGCAGAATGGCGTCGTAGGCCTGCGGCCGCGCGCGGATCAGCGCGGCGACGTCGCCCTCGTGCAGGCGGACCCGGCGGTCGTCGAGGCTGCCCGCGTGCAAGTCCGCCATCGGCCCGCGCGCCCAGGCGACAACGGCCGGAACCAGTTCGGCGACCACGATTTCGGCGTCCGGGCGCAGGGCGGAGAGGGCCGCCCGCAGGGTGAAGCCCATGCCGAGGCCGCCGATCAGGAGGCGCGTGCCCGGGCGCGCTCCCACGCGGGTGCAGGCGAGGTCCGCCAGCGCCCGCTCGGATCCGCTGAGGCGGCTGTTCATCAGCTCGTTCTGGCCGAGCTGGATCGAGAACTCGCTCCCCCGCTGCAGCAGCCGCAGGGTCCCGGCCTCGCCGGGGATCTCCGCGGTGCCGAGATGCTTCCAGGGGATCACGACTCGCAGCCCCGCCGAACCGGCCCTACTTGGCCGCCACGGCCTCGGCCTTGCGGGCGATCAGGGGATCGGCCTCGGCGGTGTTGCCCTCGGGCCGGTCGGCATCGGGCCGCTTCGGCGGCGGCCCGAGGAAGGCCGGGACCACGAAGAAGGCGGCGATCAGCGTGAAGAACAGCGACAGGGCGAGGAGCTTGCCCATGCTGGCGGTGCCCGGGTGGCTCGAGAGCACCAGCGAGCCGAAGGCGGTGCCGGTGGTGAGCGCCGAGAAGAAGATCGCGCGGGTCAGGCTTGAGGCCAGCATGTCGGCGACCCCCGCCCGCCAGGCGATCACGTAGTAGATGTGGAAGGCCACGCCCACCGCGAGCATTAGCGGCAAGGCGATGATGTTGGCGAAGTTCAGCGGCATGCCGACGACCTTGAGGGCCATCAGCGTCCACAGGGTCGCGAGCACCAGCGGCCCGAGCGTCATTGCCACGTCCCAGGGTTTGCGCAGGGCGACTGACAGGATGATGAAGATCAGCACCAGGGCGGTGACGCCCGCCTGCACGAAGGCGCCGAGGATCGTGTAGCTCGACGAGGTCGTGGCGACGGGGGCACCGGTGGCGTGGGGCGCGATGGTCTGCACCTCCTTGGCGAAGCGGCGCAGGACCTGATCGTTGTTGGAATTGCCCTTCGGATGCACCTCGATGCGGGCGCGCCCGTCGGCGGCGACCCACTCGGCCTTCAGCTGCGGCGGCAGGTTGTCGAGGGTGATCTTCTCCGGGTGGAGCAGGTCGCGCAGGCGCTTCAGCAGGGTCTTGAGGTCCGTCGTCAGCGCGACGGAGGCCGCCTCGCGGGTGGCGACCGGCGCGTTGCCGAGCTTGTCGAGGGTCGTCGCGAGGGCACCGGCGGACTTGGCGCCGGCGGACGTGGCACCGGGCTGCTGGTCGCCCGTGGCGAGGGCACGCAGGGCCGCGGCGGCCTCCTTGATACCCTTCACGTTCTCGGCATCCGTCGGCGGCGGCGGCCGCCGGCCCGGATTGAGGATCGGGTCGAGGAGTTGCGCGGTGTCGGCGACCGTGGCGAGCTTCTGGTCCTGGTCTCGGGGCACGAAGGTGTCGATGCTGTTGGTCTGGGCGACCGCCGGGAGCGTCTCGAGGCGCTTCGACAGCTCCGGCACATCCGCGACCGAGGGCGCCAGCACGTCGATGACGTTCGGGCTCGTGGCCGGATCCTTGATCAGGTCGAGATAGGTCGCGATCGATTCGACCTTCGGGCTGCGCAGGTGCATCGGGTTCGAATCGAAGGGCAGCTTCCAGAGAAGCGGCATGCCCGCGAGGGTGATGAGGCCGACCCCGATCAGGACGCCCTTGCGGTTGCGCAGGATCCAGGGATCGACGCCCGCGAGCCAGGTGGTCTCGACCGCCTCCTTCTCGCCCCGCGGCTTGAACACCGCGATCAGCGCGGGCAGCAGCGTCAGGGCGAAGAGGTAGGCCACCACCATGCCGACGCCCGCGATGAGGCCGAGTTCCGACACGCCCCGGAAGGCGGTCGGCAGGAAGGCGAAGAACCCCGCGATCAGCGAGATCGCCGCGAGCGTCAGCGACCAGCCGACCCCGCGGGCGGCGGCCCGGATGGCGGATTCGAGGGTCGGCTGCTCGTAGCGGTCGGCCCGGTAGCGCACCGCGAACTGGATGCCGAAATCGATGCCGAGGCCGACGAACAGGGCCGCGAAGGCCACCGAGATCGGGTTGAGCTCGCCCACCATCAGCAGGCCGAGGGCCGCCGTGACGATGAGGCCCGAGAAGGTGGTGATCAGCACCCCGACCACGAGGGGACCCGAGCGCAGCGCCAGCCACAGGAACAGCACGATCGCCCCGACCGTGACGGAGTTGTTGAGGAACGCGTCGTCGGACAGGGTCGAGAACTCGTCGTCGGCCACGGCAACGGGGCCGGTGAGGCGCATCCGAAGGCCGTTCTCGGGGGTGATCTTCAGGTCCTTGGCGACGTTGCGAATCAGCTTCGAGGCCTCGTAGCCCGGCTGGAGCGCGTTGAAGTCGAGGACGGGCTGGATGATCACGAACTTGCGCAGGTCCGTGCTGCGGCTCTCGCCGCCCGAGAGCAGGAGCTGCCAGGACATCCGGGCCGGCTCGCCCGCGAGCACCGTCTGCAGGGTCGCGTTGATCTGACCCATCGGCTTGTCGAGGTCTTCGAGCTTGGCGTCGCCGCTCTTCACGCCCTTGGCGCCGAGGCTCAGCACCCGCATCACGCCGCGCAGGGAGGGGTCGGCGGCGAGCGGGCCGAGGAGGCCCTGCTGCTGCACCAGCTGCTCGGTGGTCTTCTCCAGCTCCTGCTGGGACATCAGCAGGAGGCCGTTCTTGTCGAAGAACGGCCCGCCATCGGGGCGGTTGACGGTCTCGATCAGATTTTTGTGGACAGACAGCGCCTTGGCGAGCTCGGCGGCCGCTTCCTCGGCCACCTCGGGCGTGCGCCCGTCGATCACCGCCACGACCGTGTTGGTGCGCTGGGGGAAGGCCTTCTCGTAGTTGATCTCGTCCTGGCGCCAGGGCTCCTTCGCATCGATCAGCCGCTCGACGTCGGTGTTGATGCGAAAGAGGTGGGCCGCGATACCGGCGCTCGTCACCGTCATCAGGGCGATGACGGCGATGACGATCCAGCGACGCTGGACGGAAAACGCGACGAGACGTTCGATCACGAGTATCCTGCCTGCTTAGAGCACCGACCGGAAAGGAGCTGCGCCTGTCCGGTAGAGAATGTGCGACGCAACGGGAAACCAGGGCGTTTGCCACAAACGCCCGCCCATGGGAAACGCCCCGGGCCGATCCCACGCACGAAAGCGCCTTGGGTCACGTGCGGACCGCCCGAACCTGCGGCCTCGCGAGACGCCTGCGGCCGGCCCGTGCCGGTCCAGTACGGTCGGGCTGCTCAGTAAAGCGCTAGGGCCCCGAATGCAACGCGGGCGGCTTTTCTCGGATATTGCCGGGTTTGACGTGCGATTTCGCACCGCAGCAAGTTTACGGCCAAGCTCAATCTGCGGTGGTTGTCTCAATCCCGACGCAAAGCTGGCATTCGATACGGGGGCTAGGAAAACGCGCCGAGCCTGGGATAGGCGTCTGCCCATGCGTGCGGCGGGCACCTGCTTCGGGCAGCGCTTCTGTGGCTCCGTTGCGTCATCTCCGGAAACACGTGCGGCTTTGCTGGAATAGGGTCCGTTTTGAGACCCATTCCAACCTAGATCGCTGGAATTCGTATCCTTTTCACGCTAAGCAGCCCGTCAATCTGGGGCCAAAAACAAAGGAGCCGCGTCTTGGGCATTCCCCTCCGGTACGTCGCGAAGATCGGCGGCTACATCCTCAAGCAGCATCTGACGGGCCGCAAACGCTACCCGCTGGTGATGATGATGGAGCCCCTGTTCCGCTGCAATCTCGCCTGCGCCGGATGCGGCAAGATCGACTATCCGGACGAGATCCTGAACAAGCGCCTGCCCGTCGCCGACGCGCTCGAATCGGTGCGCGAGTGCGGCGCACCCGTCGTGGTGATCGCGGGCGGCGAGCCGCTTCTCCACAAGGATCTGCCCCAGATCGTCGAGGGCATCATCGCGCAGAAGAAGTTCGCGATCGTCTGCACCAACGCACTGCTCCTCGAGAAGAAGATCAAGGAGTACAAGCCGAGCCCATACTTCACCTGGTCGATCCATCTCGACGGCGACAAGGAGATGCACGACCAGTCGGTCTGCCAGCGCGGCGTGTACGACAAGGCGGTCTCGGCCATCAAGACCGCCAAGGAGATGGGCTTCCGCGTCACGATCAACTGCACGTTCTTCAACAACTCGTCGGCCGACAAGATCGCGGACTTCTTCGACAGCGTGACCAAGATGGGCATTGACGGCATCACCGTCTCGCCCGGCTACGCCTACGAGCGCGCCCCCGACCAGAAGCACTTCCTCAACCGCAAGGCGACGAAGGACCTGTTCCGCGGCGTGTTCCGGCACGGCAAGGAGAAGGGCCGCGAGAAGTGGACCTTCCAGCAATCGGGCCTGTTCCTCGACTTCCTGGCCGGCAACCAGACCTATCATTGCACGCCATGGGGCAATCCGACCCGCACCGTCTTCGGCTGGCAGAAGCCCTGCTATCTCCTCGGCGAGGGCTACGCGGCGACCTTCAAGGAACTGATGGAAGAGACCGACTGGGACGCCTACGGCACCGGCAACTACGAGAAGTGCGCCGACTGCATGGTGCATTCCGGCTACGAGGCCTCCTCGGTGGTGGATTCCGTGCGCAAGCCCTGGAAGCCCCTCGTCCACGCGATCCGCGGCATCAGGACCGAGGGCGAGATGGCGCCCGAGGTGAGCCTGGAGAACCAGCGCCCGGCCGAGTTCGTGTTCTCGCGCAACGTCGCCCAGAAGCTCTCGGAGATCAAAGCCTCCGGCATCGACACCAAGCAGGAAGCCCGCAAGCGCACGGCGGCCTGAGAGCCGTCGCAGCGACCGGGCACGAGAGAAGCCCCGCGGGTCTCCTGCGGGGCTTTCTCGTTGGCCCGCGGCAGGTGCGGGCGGGGCGCTAGATCCCGAGGCCGGGACCGAGCCGGGCGCGGCAGCGGGCGAGCGCCGCGAAGGCTGCCGAGGAGTCCCGTGCGAGGCGGATGAGGCTGCCGAGGCCGACCGAGCCGCGCGCCAGGGCCGCCAGGACCTTGAGGATATCGGGCTCGCCGTTCGGCTTCAGCGCCTCAGCGGCGAAGGCCGGAAGCGCCCGGTGGGCCGGATCGCAGACGACCCGGATCGCCCCGAAGGGCAGGCCGTTCCGGGCCGCGAAGGCGGCGGCGACGTGCGATTCCATATCGACGGCGGCGGCCCCCGACGCCCCGCGGAGCTCGTTCTTGCCGGCCACCGCCATCACCGCGGCGTCGACGCCCGCGAGATCGGCGGTGACGACCCGCAGGTGGGGATCGGCGAGCCGGTCGAGGAATGCGCGCATCAGGGCGGCGTCCGTCGGTGAGCGCCCGTCCTCCGCGATGATCCCCGACGCGACCACCACGTCGCCCGGCGCCAGAGACGGGTCGAGGCCCCCCGCGATGCCGAAGCTCACGACGGCCCGGCAGCCGGCCTCGGCGCGCTCGGCGAGCAGCCGGCGCAGCCGGTGCGGATTGCCGCCGGTCCCGACCGCGATCACGCCCGGCCCCTCGGCGAGGCGCGCCTCTTTGGCGAGCCCCGTGACGGCGAGGACCGGCCGCCGCACGGCTCCCGGACCGCCGAGGGGCGCGGCAGCGGCGTCGGTCGGCGCGTCAGGCATCATGCGGGGCCCGGTTCGGCTGGAGAGGCGGGGACAACGCCCGGGCGGCGGGCCGGCTCCGGCCCACAGCACTCACATCCCGAAGGCGACCTGCCGGGTGTTGCTGCGCTTCAGGTTGCGATAGCGCGCCATGGCCCAGAGGGGGAAGAACTTCGAGTAGCCGTGGTAGCGCAGGTAGAACACCCGCGGGAACCCGGTCGCGGTGTAGCGCTCCTCGTTCCAGAAGCCGTCCCCCCCCTGGGTGCGCGCCAGGTAGTTGATGCCGCGGGTCACGGCCGGCTCGTTGGACGCCCCGGCCGCCATCAGGGCGAGCAGCGCCCAGGCGGTCTGCGAGGCCGTGCTGTAGCCGGGCTCGAAGGCCGGGTCGATCTTGTAGCTCGACGCGTCCTCGCCCCAGCCGCCATCGGGATTCTGGATGCGGATGAGCCAGGCCACGGCGCGCTGCACCTCGGGCGATTGCGGGTCGATGCCGGCCGCGTTCAGGGCGCAGAGCACCGACCAGGTGCCGTAGATGAAGTTCATGCCCCAGCGGCCGTACCAGCTGCCGTCCTTCTCCTGCTCCTTGAACAGGTAGGAGACGCCGCGATCGAGGGCCTTCGAGCTCTCCCGGGTCTCGCCGAGCTGGGCCAGCATCGAGACGACCCGGGCGGTCACGTCCGCGGTCGGCGGATCGAGGAGCGCGCCGTGATCCGAGAACGGAATGTGGTTCAGATACATGTGGTTGTTGTCGGCGTCGAAGGCCGCCCAACCACCGTCGCTCGATTGAAGGCCCTCGACCCATTCGCGGGCCCGGGCGATCGAGGTGGTGTAGTCCGGCATGTCCGCCACGAGGCCGTGCTGGCGCATCGCCCGGTGCATCGCCATCACGACGACCGCGGTGTCGTCAAGGTCGGGGTAGTGGGCGTTCGCGTACTGGAAGGCCCAGCCGCCCGGGCGCACGTTGGGCCGGCGCGCGGCCCAGTCGCCCACGATGTCGAGGATCTGGCGGGGCTTCAGCCAGTCCAGGCCGCGGCGGGCCTGATGCTCGGCCTCGAGGCCGCCGGCCTCGAGCAGGGCGTGGCTGGCGAGCGCCGTGTCCCAGACCGGCGAGACGCAGGGCTGGACATAGGCCTCATGGTCCTTCTCGACGACGAGCTTCTCGATCGCCTCGCAGGCGATGCGGACCTGCGGGTGATCGGAGGGGTAGCCCATCACCTCGTACATCAGGACGGTGTTGACCATCGCGGGGAAGATGGCGCCGAGGCCGTCCTCGCCGTTCAGCCGCTCGCTCACCCAGGCGACGGCCTTCTCCTTGGCGCGCCGGCGCGGCTTCTTGGGGAGGTAGTCCTCGACCTTCTGCAGCACCCGGTCGATGCCGCCGAAGATCGGGGTCCAGGGCCAGGTCGCGTGGGGGGAGCCCGGCCAGGTGAGGACATGGTCCGGTGGGGTGACGAAGAGCTCCTGCACGCCGATGCCACGCGGATTGCGGGCCCGGGGCTTCGTCGCCTGCAGGACGAACATGGGCACCATCACGCAGCGCGCCCAGTACGAGACCTTGTCGAGATGGAACGGGAACCACTTCGGCAGGAACATCACCTCGACGGGCATCACCGGGACGGCGCGCCAGGGCACCTCGCCGTAGAGGGCGAGGAGGAAGCGGGTGAAGACGTTGGCATTCGAGGCGCCGCCGCGCGACAGGATCGCCTCGCGGGCACGGCGCATATGCGGGGCCTCGATGTCGTCGCCGATCATCTTGAGGGCGAAATAGGCCTTCACGCTGGCGCTGATGTCGAAGGGCCCTTCGTGCACCAGGGCCCAGCCGCCGTGCTTGCCCTGGGTCCGGCGCAGGTAGTGACCGATCTTGGCCTCGAGGCCGGGGCGGGGGTTCGTGGCGCGGAACTGGTGGAACAGGATGTACTCGGACGGGATGGTGGCATCCGCCTCGAGCTCGAAGCAGATGTGGCCGTCGGACTGCGCGAGGCGCGTCAGCGCCCGCGTGGCGCTCGCGACGCCGCGCTCGACATCCTCCAGGGAAATGTCCTGAGTCTTCGGGCGCTGCAGCGCCTCGACCTTGTTCACAGCCTCTCGCATCGTCCTCGCCTCACCGGCCTCCTTCTCAGGCGGCCGTATGCCTCACGCCGCGCCGCGTCCGAGTGCCGGTTCGCACATGAGTGCGAGCGCGGCGGTTTTCCCTGAGCGGATCGCCCCCTCGATCGTCGATGGCAGACCGGTCGCGGTCCAATCGCCTGCCAGGACGAGATTCTCGTAATTCGTCGCTGCCCCCGGGCGCCGCGCCGCCTCTTCGGGCGTTGCGGCGAAGGTTGCGCGCTTCTCCTTGACGATCTGCCAGCTTGGCAGTTCCGGAGCAAGATTGCTGAGGGTCGCGATTTCCGACCAGATCTGGCGTGCGAGGTCCTCGCGCGGCGTCTCGAGAAGCCGGTCGGCGCCGCTGATGGTGACCGAATACCGGTCCGGGTAGGCGAACAGCCACTCGGTCAGGCCGTTTACGACACCGAGAAGAAGCGGGCTGCCGGGCTTCGGAGCCACAGCAAAATGTGCGTTCACGATCGAGCGGAAGCTCCGCGGCGCGGCTAGTCCCGGCAGGATCTCCGCGGCGACCCAGGGCGGCAGCGCCAGCACGACCGAATCATCGGGACCGAGATCCACGGGTGCGTCGTTGAAATCGAGGCGTGCGATCCGTCCGGCGCCGAAGGTCAAGCCGCGCAGGCGCCGACCGAAGCGGATCTCGGCGCCCTTGCGCCCCAGATGGGCCACGGCGGGGTCGACGAAGGCCACCGAGAGGCCGCCGACCGCCACGAGGGGGCGGCAGGCGCTGCCGCCGGCGCCGAGCGTCTCGCGCAGGATCCTGGCGGCAAGCCCGACATCGCTCTCACGGGGATCGGTGTTCAGGGCCGCGAGCAGCACGGGGTGCCACAGGCGCTCGTAGAGCACGCCCTCGCAGGCCATGCTCTCGCCGATGGTGCCGCCCTGGCCCTCGGGCTTGCCGGCCGCGGCCTTCAGGATGCCGAGCGGCGCGAGGTAGTCGCGGGCGCGGCTGCCCGGCACGCGACGGGCCCGGCTGAGGATCCACCAGGGCAGGCGCCCGGCATTGGGGCGCAGGCGCCAGCGCTCGCCCGAGCGGAGGTCGGCGAAATCGAAGGCGGCCTCGTCCGGGCCGGTCAGGGCCTCCGCGGGCGCGCCGATCGTCCGCATGAAGGCGAGCGAATCGGTATTGCCCGACAGGAGCAGGTGGTTCCCGTTGTCGATCGTCAGCCCGAGCGTCGGGTCGTTGTAGGAGCGGCAACGCCCGCCCGCCTGCTTGGCGGCCTCGTGCAGGACCACATTCGCGCCGCGCTCGGCGAGCGAGACAGCGGCCGAGAGGCCGGCCAAGCCGGCGCCGACGACGTGGATCGTGCCCATCAGAGGAACCCGTGGCGCAGGGCGACCGCCAGGAGGGCGAGCTTGCCGGGCTTCACCCGCGCGCGGGGCGCCTGCCAGCCGCGCTTGAGCAGGGCGTCGAGATAGAGCCGATAGGCCGCCGCCATCAGGCGGGCGGCCTTCGTGGCTGCGCGGGGCGAGCGCCGGATGATCTCCCAGGTCGCCCGGTAATGCGCGTCGGCCTCGGCCGCGACGGCGGCGCAGACCTCGCCGATGCGCGGATGCGCGATCGCGGCCTGCGGGGTCGGCGCGGTCAGGCCGATGCCGGCGAGCTTCTCGCGGGGCAGGTAGAGGCGGCCCCGCTCGGCATCCTCGTCGATGTCGCGCAGGATGTTGGTGAGCTGCAGCGCCCGGCCCTGATGCCAGGCGAGCTTGATGCCGTCGGCCTCGGGCATGCCGAAGATCCGGACGGACAGGCGTCCGACCGCGCTCGCGACCCGGTCGCAATAGAGGTCGAGACTCGCCTCGTCCGGCGCCACGATGTCCTCGAAGGCGTCCATCGCCATGCCGTCGATCACGGCTTGGAAATCCGCGCGCTTCAGGTCGTACCGGCGCACCGGCCCGACGAGGTCCCGGACGCGGGCCGGCGCCGTGCCGTCGTAGAGGGCGTCGATGTCGGCGCGCCAGCGATCGAGCTCGGCGGCGCGCTGGTCGGCCGGGCCGCCGTCATCGGCCACGTCGTCGACCGCGCGGCAGAATGCGTAGACGGCGTACATTGCCTCGCGCCGCGGCTTCGGCAGCAGGCGCATGGCCGTGTAGAACGAGGAGCCGGCCGCCGGCAGGGCAGGGGCCTCCTCGCTCCGCGTTTCGGGCATCGGCGTCGCGGTGGCGCTCAACGGTGCGCTCCTTCAGCGGCGGCGCGGACGGCGCGCCCGCGGAACGGGCGGCGCGCCAGGGTTCCGAGGATCCCCCCGAAGGCCGTCAGCGCGAAGGCCGCCTTGCCGTGGTGGACCGTCTCGGAGAGCGGATCGCGGGTCGTCAGCCCGCGGGCCAGGACGACGGCCAGCCGATGGATCGCGGCGATCTCGAGGGAGAGGCGCAGGTCGTCGATGAGGTCGGGCAGGATCGCGCCCGCGTCTAGCAACTCGAGCGTGCGCTCGGCGAGTTCCGCAATCACCGCGCGCAGCTGTGGGCTCGCCCGCCCGGCGCCGAGCATCGCCACGTCGGCGCCGTGCCGGTCGAGGCTGTCCTGCGGAATGTAGACCCGGTCGAGATCGCGGAAATCCTTGCCGCAATCCTGCAGGTGGTTGATGATCTGCAGGGCGGCGCAGATCTCGTCCGAGGCGGCCCAGACCCGGGCCGGATCCTCGCCGTGCACGTCGAGCACGTAGCGGCCGACCGGCATGGCCGAGTAGCGGCAATAATGGATCAGCTCGTCCCAATCCGCGTAGCGGCTCTTGCGTGCGTCCATCCGGAAGGCGTCGAGCAGTTCGAGGGCGTGGGTCGGCGGCAATCCGCGCGACGCGAGCTCCCGCCTCAGGGGGGCGGCCTCCGAATCCGCCGGCCCCTTGCCGGTCAAGGCGTCGGCCAACCCGTCGAGGAGCGCGATCTTGCGCTCGGGCGACAGCCCGTTGTGGTCCGCGACGTCGTCGCCGGCGCGCACGAAGTCGTAGAAGGCCAGGATCGCACCGCGGTGACGCGGGTGGATCAGACGGGAGGCGACCGGGAAGTTCTCGTCGCGGTGGCCCTTTCCGGAGCGCGCGTCGGTCGCGTTCTGCAGGCTCGCGCTCACGTCAGGTACCCCGCGCCGCGGAACCACCGGATCGCGTCGGCCAGGCCCTCGCGATAGGGCCGCGCGGTGTAGCCGAGCTCGGACCGCGCCTTGGCGTCCGTGAAGAACATCCGGTAGCGGGACATGCGGATGCCGTCGATGGTGGCGAAGGGCGCTTTGCCGGTGAAGCGCGCGATCTGCTCGGACACGAAGGCGATCGGGTAGACCACCGCCCGGGGCAGGTTCACGGTCGGCGGCTTGCGGCCGACCATGCCGGCGATGTCGGCGAGCATCTGCGACAGGAGCACGTTCTCGCCGCCGAGGATGTACTTCTCGCCGACGCGGCCCCTGCGGAGGGCGAGGAGGTGCCCGGCCGCGACGTCGTCCACATGCGCGAGGTTGAGCCCGGTGTCGACGAAGGCGGGCATGCGGCCGAGCGCGGCCTCCTGGATGATGCGACCGGTGGGCGTCGGCTTCACGTCCCGCGGGCCGATCGGCGTCGAGGGGTTCACGATCACGG
This sequence comes from Methylobacterium planeticum, assembly GCF_008806345.1. GTDB lineage: Bacteria > Pseudomonadota > Alphaproteobacteria > Rhizobiales > Beijerinckiaceae > Methylobacterium > Methylobacterium planeticum. The sequence continues at coordinate 410,994 of NZ_VZZJ01000001.1, forward strand.
CCGGCAGGCCGTCGCGCGCCACCATCTCGTCGACGACGCGCTCGGCCACGACCTTGCTGCGCTTGTAGGCGCCGATCGCGGTGCCGGGGGTGAGGGGACGGGTCTCGTCGGCCGGGCTGCCGTCGTCGTGAGGCTTGATGGTGGCGACGCTCGACGTGTAGACGATCCGCTCAACGCCCGCCCTCAGGGCCGCCTCCATGAGCAGGCGCGTGCCGTCGCGGTTGGTCCGGACCAGCTCCTCCATGTCGGGCGCCCAGAGCCGGTAATCGGCCGCCGCGTGGACGAGGTAGCGCATCCCCTGCATGGCGCGGGCGACGGCCGCGGCATCGCGCATGTCGCCCTCGGCGAACTCGACGTCGGTCCAAGTCAGGTTCGTGCGCGGGCTCGAGGCGCGCACCAGGATCCGGACCGGAAAGCCGGCCGCCCGAAACACGTCGACCAGGGCAGCGCCGAGGAATCCGCTCGCACCGGTGATCAACACGGGGCCGGGATCGGAGAAGCCGGTCTGGGTCGCCTCTGCCATCACGCTCGTATCGTCGAGGAAAAACGGCGCCCGAGGATGCGTTTCACCCTGGGCGGCCCGTCGCGCCGCGCGCTTGTCTCATCGAACGGCGCAGGGAACAAGGATATGCCGGCCACAGTGCGGACGAAGCCGCGCGTGGCCGCCTGGAAGCCGCGTCTCAGGCGAGACGCAGCCGGCTGCCGGCCCGGCTGTCCTGACGCCCGGGCAGGGTGTCCTGGACGAGGCGGACGATGGCGGGGGCGTCGAGGCCGGCCTGGGCG
>NZ_VZZJ01000010.1 GCF_008806345.1 Methylobacterium planeticum
TGTTCATCATAGAGAACAAAGTTGACATGGTAGGGGTCACAGGTTCGATCCCTGTCGCGCCCACCACTCATCTCTCCGATGTCACAGGGTTTTCCCTGACGGAAGATGGCCTAGACCGCCGGAAACGAATGTCTCCCTGGTTCGGCGAACCTGACCCGGGTTCGATCCAAGCGCCATGCCGGTTCAGCATACCCGGCATCAAGCCCTCCGCCTGACCTCGATCGGCCCCTCATCAAGCTCCAGGCTCGCCGCCGCTTCCCGCAGACGGTCCGGCGAGAATCGCGCATGGATGTTGCGCGAGGTCTTGCTGTCCGAGGGGCCGAGCTCGGAGCGGATCTCCTCCATGTCGACGCCGTTCACGGCCATGCGCACCGCGGCGCGATGGCGGAGCATGTGTGGATGGACCTGGCCGAGCCCGGCCTGCGTCGCCGCCGTTGCCAGTCCCGTCTTCACGGAACCGAGCGGCTCGCTGGCCGATCCGATCACGAACTCGGATCGGTGGCCGGCCTGTGGGTTCAGCCGCCGCGTGCGGAGCGTATTTGTCATGGGCACGATGACACGCCCCTCGTGCGGTACCGTCAGGGGAGATCCTCGAGGTCGATCTTGTCGCGCTCGAAGTCGACCCGGTCTCAGGTCAGGCCGAGGATGGCCGCGGCGCGCCCGGCGTTCGCGTAGGCCACGTGCACGAACAGTTCGAGGTGAGGGGTCGCGCAGGCGCCGGCCAAGTCACGCGCCTGGCGCACGGTGGGGCGCCTCTCGCTCGCGCTCGGTGCGCTCGATGAGGGGGGTCGTCACGTGCCCTTCAGGTTGCGACGCCCGGACGCACCTTGTGCTTGTATAGATTCAGACAATTGCAACCTTAGAGTGCTCACCTGACCCGACGGCTCAGATTGGAGCACCACGATGTTCGTCGAGCGACGGGCGGCCGTTCGCCGAGACGCCCTCGTTTTCGGGCGGCTTTTCTTCCACGAGGCCCCGCAGATGCACGACTGCCTCGTCTGGACTGCCTCAGAGCTCGGCGCACTGATCGAGGTTGAGCCGGGAATCGACGTGCCGGATCGGTTCCACGCCGTGATCCCGAGCCTCGGGATCGACCGAGATGCGATGATCGTCTGGCGCGACGGGCGGAGGATCGGAGTGGCGTACATCCGGTAGCGGTTGCTCACGCCGCGGCCGATGGCGGCTTCGGTGGGTCGGATCATCGGGCTCGCGCTCGCGGCTTTGGTGCGAGAAAGCGAGGAGAGGCGGCGGAAATGATGAGAAGCAGGTATCGAGGAATCCCTGCTTCCCACCGATCAGCCGGCTTCGATCCGCTCAATGCGGAAGCAGACTCAAGCGGAGACGCCTCGAGAGGTGGGGAACACGCAATCTGGCCGCCGGTTTTTCTGAAGTCTCTCTGAGACAGCATTCACCGACCAAACCGGCGCCTGATCGCAGATCCCCATCCTGCGATCAGGCGTTTCGACGACCGCTGAATCGGATCATCCAGAATCATTTTTCCAATCGGATCGTCCGGAACCTGCCAAGAACCAACCTCACCGCACCCGCGTTTCACACCTCGGAGGGCGTATGGTCGGAGGTGCGGACATGAAACGTGTTGCACTTGCAGCTGGGGCGGTCCTGGCCGCTCTGGCATTCACACCTGATCCAGCGGATGCGCGCGGCTTCGGGGGCGGTGGCTTCCATGGCGGTGGCTTCGGGGGTGGTGGTTTCCGCGGCGGTGGCTTCGGGGGCGGTGGGTTCCGCGGCGGCTTCGGCGGAGCCGGTTTCCGCGGTGGATTCGGCGGCTGGCGTGGGGCTGGCTGGCGTGGCCCGGGTTTCGGCTGGCGCGGTGCTGGCTGGCGTGGCGGCTGGCGCGGCTACGGTTGGCGGGGTGGTTATGGCTGGGGCTTGGCCGGCCTTGGGCTCGGCCTCGCGGCAGGTTCAGCGCTCGGCTACGGCTACGGCTATCCCTATTGCAGCGTCTACAATCCGTACTGCGGCTATGGATACGCGCCTGTCGGGTACTACGGTGGTCCCTACGGCTACTATCGGCCTTATTACGGATACGCCTATTGAGGCCTGGCCGCTGATCTGACTGGCCGCCCGGTTCGCCGCGGCGGACTTCTCTGTGCGCTCCGCACCGAACCTATGATCGGTTTCGAACATTCGCGGTGTGCCACCATGAGGCGTCGGGTGCCGCCCACCTGACATGGCCTCGCTGGCTCCTCTCTCCAGTGCTCAGTGCTGGCGAGGCCGCCCTAATTCTACCCGTGCACTCAGCCCCGCAGCCTCACGGCCCGCGGGGCTTTTCGTCTCCGGGAGGGCTCAACCGGAAACATCTTGGAAGATCAGCAATGGAGTTAGGCCAAAGCAGTCGATGGGTCGCCCGACCACAGATTTTGCGGCATTGGCCTACTTCACAGCGACGCTGGCTAAGGACGCATTAGATTGTGAGGTCATCAACTCAGCATACTCATTGAGCGTTTTCGGCCCAGGAACCTCCTCTGTAGGATCTTGAGCAATACTCTGAAGATTATCTAACAACCCCGATCGACGCCCTGGCCGACTACGCGCAGGACTCTAGCCCGAGAGCCAGTCTTAAGGGGAGCGTCACCGTGCAAGATGCAGAGGGATGTACATTGATGATGGCGGACATGTTGCGCGGATCGGATCGCCACGAGCTAGAGCGATCTCGGCTGCATCATCGGCAAATTGCAGCATTTCCTCGACGATGACCGGCGTTGGCGTCGTCGTGCGGATCATCGCGTCTCCGGCCGCGCCAGTAGGATCGCCGTGCGGACCACACCCCGCGTCCGGTAATCGCTGGCCTCGGGGCTGGCGACGGTCGTGCGGGCCCATGGGTGCGAGCGCACCACCTCCGCGAGGTTCAGACCGTAGCCCTCGCCCATCACGAACAGCGTCGCCGTCGGATCGGCCATGTCGGCCTCGCCCGCGGCGACCAGGTCGTCCTCGGTGATCGCCTCGGCCTCGCAGAGTTCCCCGGTCGTGGGTGATTCGGCCATAGCTCAGTTGAGCGGCCTGTGGTTGCCCATGCCGAGCAGGGAGGCGCCCGCGATGATCTGCTCGGTCGTCAACTCTTTGCCCTCGAGGATGTAGCGCTGGCGCCCGCCCTCGTCGACGATCTCAAGCGGCAGTCCTTCGGCGATGAGAAAGCGGATCGCATTGCTCAGGAACATGTCGAGGGGGGCAGGCTCGGTCATGCCTCAGAGGATACGCGTCACCAGCGGAAATCCCAGACTGTGATCCCGACGCCCGCGCCCGGCACGTTCCGGCAGTAAGCGGTGAGGCCGAACTCGATGCGATCGGCCAGGACCGCCGTGGTCCTGCGCCTGCCGATCACGACGGCGCCGCAGGCGTCGACCCGCATCGTGCCGAACTTGGGATGCGCGCCGAACAGCTCGGCCGTCGTCCAACTGTTCGCGACGAGATCGTCTCCGAACTGATCGAGGGCTTCGAGCGCGACCGCATGCATCTGGGCCCGTCCCGACGCCGTCATGCCGGGGCAGGGCGGGACGCAAGGCTTGAGGCGGGCGAGACCGTCGCGCCAGGCCTGAACGTCGGACGGCACGATCTGAAGCGCGGGCGATGCGGACAGGGATCCCGAGCGAATGGCGGGAGCGCCGGGATCATCGAGGAGACGGTGAGTCGCGAAGGCGAGGCGGCCACGGGCAAGATCCTCCGCCCGATGTCGGCCTCGCTCCTCAGCGCACGTATTTCGGACAGTCGATTTATGGGCATAACTTCCTGACAGAAACGGGCTATGGTTCGGACCTCTGTCGGGGAAATGACCGCTATTCCGACATCAGTAACAGCTGCTTTCGACAAGAACGCGTCGTTACAGTCGTTCTACGTCGACCTTGAGAGCGGACATCTTGCATTACGTAAGTCGCTTGCGACACAACCTCATTGCTCATCCGGCGTCCAATCAGGACTATAGCCCCCGAGGGCAGGATGATACATTTCGTCGCCAGTATGCTGCGTGAACTCCACGTTGAGGCGATCCTCGCGCAGGCCGAGGATCTCGGTGCAATGTGCGCACAGTGCCTGAGCGACCTCCATCCGCAATTCGGCTGAGCGGCCTCTCCGGATGTCCAGCATCATCACGGACACCGGTACCGGCTCGCCGCCAGCGTCCGGTATCCGCCACACGCCTCCCTCGCCAAGTTCGCGAATGGCGACGCTGATCCTCCTGATGTCGACCGACATCATCTCCGCGTAGGTTCGGCTCATCCGCGCAGCGAGGCGCTTCTTGGATGCCACCGAATGCTTGCCGGTGACGTCGAGTTGAAGATAAGGCATGGACGTCCCCCGGGTTCAGACGGCGCTCGGCGTCTCAAGCCCGTAGCGCGGCGAGGGCTTGGCATTGTTGAACTTGGCGGAGATCGCTCGGCGGCCCTCTTCCCAGCGCGTCCAATCGCCGACGTCCTGAAGGCCCGGGATGGTGATGCGTTCGCCCTGGTCGAGACCGACCAGCGCAGCGTCGACGAGATCGGCCGCCGACATGGTAATCGTCGACGACTTCTGCGCCGCGTAGCCGGCGACATCCCAGAACTCGGTGGCGGTCGCGCCGGGCAGCACGGTCTGGATGCGCACGCCCTTGTCCGCCAGATCCTTCTGCAGCGAGTGGCCGAAGCTGAGGACGTAGGACTTCGAGGCGCTGTAGACGCCGTTGAGCATCTCGACCGCGACGCCGACGACGGACGAGATGTTGACGATGGTCCCGGATCCGCGCGCCACGAAGGCCGGCGCGACCGCGTAGGTCAGGCGGGTCAGCGCGGTGATGTTGAGCTGGATCATGGCGTCCATCGCATTCACGTCGCCCTGCAGGATCGAGGCGACGGAGCCGATGCCGGCGTTGTTGACGAGCATGGTGATGCTCGGGTCCTCGCGCAGGCGAGCTTCTAGGCGCGCGAGATCATCCTTGCGGCCCAGATCGGCCTTGAACGGCTCGACCCTGCGCCCCGTCTCGGGGGTCAGGTGATCGGCCAGCGCGTGCAGGCGCTCCTCGTTGCGGGCGACCAGCAGGAGGTCATACCCCCGCTTGATGAGCCGGTCGGCGTAAACCGCGCCGATACCGGCGGATGCGCCGGTCACGACGGCGAGTCCCTTGCTGGACTGAGTGGTCATGGAATGTCCTTTCATTTCTCTGTCCACGGCGAGATCCTTTCGGGAGTACGCCCGCTCGAACCCACCCGAAATGTCGATAAAGCGTCGATTTCGGCCATCACACCGCGCCAGCAATCGGGCACGGCTCAATGGTTCAGCATGTCACCGAGCAGACGCTTCCCGTACCTCGCGGCGCGGCCGTTCCTGCGCCTGCGGTCGGGCTTCTTCCTGCTTGGCACTCATCTGCCGGGCTTCCTCGGGCGACGCCATGCGCACCGCTCCGATGGTTTCGAGCATGATGGCTTCCTGTGCTGAGACCGTCTCGCTGGCGACGATCGCACCTGCCAGTGACGTGGCAAGAGCCAAAACACGCACCAGGGTATATCGATTCCGACCGGACATGGTCGTTCTCCTCTTCCTCCACGCCAGCGGCTGCCGGCGTCCGATGAGAGGAAGCTATCGTTGACCGGGTTCGACGCAAATGTCATAGTTGCATCGTTTTCGGACATCTAAGGACGGACATGCAGCGCGTCGGCTTCGTCGTTTATCCGGGCTTCTCGATCATGGCGCTGGCGGCGGTGCCCGCCTTCGAGGTCGGCAACCTCGTGGCGGACGAGGCGACCTACGAGATCTCCTTTGTCTCCGAGCACGGGGGTCCGGTCCGCACCTCAGCCGGCCTGAACGTTGAGACGGAGGCGTTCGGCGAGACGGCCTTCGACACGCTCATCGTCGGCGGCGGCACCTTCGTGCGCCCGTCGACGCCGGGCCTCGTTGCGCTGGTGCAGCGCGCGGCCGCTCAGACCCGGCGCGTCGCCGCGATCTGCACCGGAGCCTTCGTCCTCGGGGAGGCCGGCCTGCTCGACGGCCGGCGGGTCACGACGCACTGGATGCACGCGCGGGAGTTGCAGAAGCAGTTCCCGAAGTGTTCGGCCGACGTGGATTGCATCTACATCAACGATGGCCCGATCTGGACATCTGCGGGGATGAGCGCGGGCATCGACCTGGCGCTCGCCCTGATTGAAGCGGACCTCGGCCAGGAGGTGGCGCGGGCGGTCGCCAAGAAGCTCGTGCTCTACCACCGCCGGGCGGGCGGACAGTCGCAATTCTCGACCCTGCTTGAACTCGATGCCAAGTCGGACCGCATCCAGTCCGCGCTGACCTATGCCAAGCAGAACCTCCACCGCCCCTTATCGGTCGAGGAGTTGGCGGAGGCCGCCCGCCTCAGCCCGCGCCAGTTCAGCCGCGTCTTCCATGCGGAGACCGGGCAGTCGCCAGCGAAGGCGGTCGAGAACCTGCGCGTCGAGGCTGCGCGGGTCTTGATGGAACGCAGCCGGCATCCCATCGACACCGTCGCTGACCAGACCGGCTTCGCGGACCGCAACCGGATGCGCCGTGCCTTCCTTCGGGCGTTCGGACAGCCGCCGCAGGTGATCCGGCGCAATGCGCGTGGGGCGCTGGATGCGGCAGGCCTGTAGTGCGGAGTGACTGCTATCAGCCAAGTCACGCGATCAGCGAAAGTCGGCTTCGCCGCTCCGGCATCCGAAAGCGGTCCGTCGCAAAACCACCCTCCTTGGCCTTTGCGCCATCCGACTGCCAATGTCGGGAAAGCGATCGCATTCCTTCAGCGACGAACAGCGTCATTGGAGTGGGTATCTTCCCGAACAGACCATCAAAGTGAATGATCACGACTGCAATAGCGGCAACGCCACGCATGTTATCGAGTGTTCTGAAAACACGCCGATCGCTGCGAGGCTGGACTGCGGTCACCTCCGAGCCTTGAGAGCCTCGAAGCGCCTGCATCAGAGAATTTCTGCCGTATGAACTGCATGGTCGCCTTCTGAGTCGACAGCGATTTCCATCCCTCGGTAAATGGACTGAGAAGTTATAGTGCGGCGGAAACAGTGTCGCGAACCGTCGATGCAAGTGGACCGGGCAGCTCCATAATGTCCATGCACCGAACGGCGCTGCTCGCATGGGGCTGCCACCCCTGGATGTCCCACCCAACGCTGTAGAATTTCGAACACGCAACGCTGGCAGATTTAAGCGACCGCAAATCTGTTGTATTCCCGGCATCAGACATTGCGGTCAAGTCCTGAATGGTACGGAAAGCGGTGTTGATAGGGTGTGCAGAGACATTGAAGACTTGAGCATTCGTGTTCCTTTCCCCGTCCGCGTGATGATCGCAGTGGAGATCGGCTCAGTTGCAAGGTGGTTTGCGGATGAGCAAACGCGCCTCCTCGAAGCTTGAGAACACCCGCCTGCGGGAGGCGGCCAGGCCGTTCTCGGCCTGCGTGTTCGACGACAATCGCGACGTGAGCATTAGCACCAGCAACCTGATGAAGCATGACCGAATACGGCTCGACCGCGCCGTGTCCGGCCTGCCCGAATGAGAGCGGACAGGCTATCCGTCCGCCGCAAGAGATCATGGTCGCGGATAACGGTCGTTTTCTCGACGGACCGCTCTACCCGCTTCGGAGCCGTCGGTTAGGACCATCCCGATCGAAGCGGAAACTCATCGCGCTGATTTACAAGCACATTTTGATGTAATCGCTAATGTATTACCTAGTACAATCACACTCTCACCATATTAAACGGCCAAGCCGACTTGGTGCATTTGATAATAACAAAAGCATAAGAATGCATACCAAAGACAATGCCAAGGAGCAATTGTACGCATGGCTACACCTACAGCCCTCGAGGCCGAATTTCTGCAATTGGTCAATGACACGCGCGCCAAGGCCGGTGCCAAGCCCCTCGCCTTCGACAGTGAGCTTCAAAGCGCCGCTGCGGTCCACAACGCGGAGATGGATCAGGCCGATTTATTCTCCCACACGGGACCGGATGGCTCCACGCCTGCCGCGCGTATCGACAGCGCAGGTTACGATTGGCAGGGCTTGGGTGAGAATATCGCCTGGGTGACGGGCAGCCTGAGTGATGCGACCGTCCAGCAGTTGCACACCAATCTCGTGAACTCGCCCGAGCACTACGTGAACATCGTCAACGGCTCGTTCGAGAACGCCGGGATCAGTCTGCATGAGGGCACCTATCTGGGGCAGACCGTGACATTCGTCACGGAGGATTTCGGCACGCCGACTTCAGCTGAGCGCGCGGACGGTACGGGAGTGGATGCGACAACCACGACAGCGCCAACGGGCACTGCGACCGCGCCTGCGCCGACAACGGACACCACCCACACGCCCACGACCGATGCCGCCGATACGACTGGCACGGCGGAGACTGCCCACTCGGCTGGGACGACCACGACCGCGTCCGTGCCAACGGCGGACACCACCCATCCATCGACAACCGGTGCCACTGATACGACGGATGCGACCGGCAACACGGATACGGCGCAGGCTCCGACGACCACAGAGACGCCTGCGCCGACGTCAACCATGGAGACAACCACAACGACGGATGCGGGGGACACCGTCTCGACCGTGCCCACGCAGACCAATTCAGGCGCGACGGCGGACCATAGCAGCCACTCGCATCACTCGTGGGGTCACCATCACGGTGACAGCTTCGTGTTCAACATGCATCAGAGCGGTAGCACCACTGCCGCTCCTGGCCAGACCACCGACGCGACCGACCCGACGAACACCGCGACGAGCTCTCATGCGGGCGATCAGGGATTCCACGACGGGGGCTGCGGCGCCCACGGCGATGCAGGTCATGCCGACTTCTCGGTCAGCCTGTTTGGTCATCACCTCACCGGGCACGCTGACTTCCACATCTGAATGAAAAAGGGCCGCTCGATCGAGCGGCCCTTCATCCAGGTCAAGGCTGCGCGTTTCCATAACGCCCAGCCAGCGCCCGGGGCTGCTGTTCACAGAGCTGGACACGGAAGCACGCTGCCGAGGCCTCTCTAATCCCGGGTGACACCGCCAATCTCGGGCGAAACGTGATCCGCTTCACAGATAGCCGCGTCCTACCGGAGCACACCCCTCGGGTTCCCAATCCGGGGGGTCTTCATGAGCACGCTGGCAAACCGATTAGGCGAACGGTCGGAGGTCGATAGCTTCTGCGTTCAAGCCGCCCAGCTCGTGCGTGAGGCCGAGGAGAGCATGCACCAGATCATCTCGAACACCCGCGCATGTGACGCCGAGCGGTTGGCCGCGGTCGAGATCCTTGAAGCGATGAAGCGCGTTCAGCTCCTGATCGAAGCTCACCACGACACTGTGGCTAAGGGCATGGCCTTCTCACCCGTCGTTCGGTCGATTCCGGAGAAGCGCCGCCGGTGGCGGTTTATCGCTTAGCGCACTACGCAATCGGAACGTACACTCGCCAGTGTGAACTCACCGATCTCTTCCGACACTTGGCGAAATCGTGTGTGCTGCGGTTGTCCGCGTCCGTGCACTTGACGGCTCGGAGAGCTTGCGGCCTCCGGCAGGCAAATCAAGGGAGACACGCTGCGAGACCTCGCAGACGGGACCCAGCAGGTCGTCTGGCGAGTTTCAGGCTCACGCCGATCCAAGCGCTCCGGAGCCCGTGTTTCTCGTGCGCGCGATCGACAGCAGCGACGATGAGGTTGCGACCAACGACCGCCGTGTTCTGCAAAACCTGAAAGCCACCTTCCGCGATGTCAGATTCGCCTGATCACCAGCCTCTCTTTCCACACAGGCTCGGTGGAAAGCCGCTGTCCGTTTTTCGGTGGAGTGTGTCTGCAATTCGATCCATTGCGGACATGCATCCTTACGAGCGAGGTTCGTGGTGATCGATAATCGTCAAGCCTTCGGAGTGGTTGGCGGCCTCGGTGCGCTCGCAGGCGCGGACTTCCTTCAGCACCTCATCCGCGCCACCGCCGCCGACCCCGAACGCTACGCCGTCGCCTTCGAGCAGCAGAGCTTCCCCGGGGACCGCCTGCGCGCCGACACGAGCTACGACCCCACCGGCCGCAAGCTGCACGCCTTCTCGCTGATCCGTCGCCTGGAGGCCCGTGGCATCGACGTAATCCTGCTGCCCTGCTTCATCAGCCAGACCTTCCTCGACGAGATCGCCCCCAACATCTCCACTCCGGTCTTCGGTCTGATGGACGCCCTGCGCGCGAAGCTGGCTGCCGACCATCCCGCCGCCCGGCGCGTTGGCGTCCTGACCTCGGACTACGTGCGCGACAGGGGCCTGTTCGACCGCGCCTTCCAAGGCACCCGCGCGGTCGTCTACCCGGACGCCGCCGCGCAGCACGACTTGATGGAGGCGGTCTACGCGGCGGGGGGCATCAAGGCGGGTCGCGCCACGCCGGACCTGCTGGAGACGCTGCGCGGCGTCTGCGCCGGGCTATGCGCCGCGGGCTGCGAGGTCATCGTCCCAGGCTTCACCGAGCTATCGCTCGTCCACGCGGCCCTGTCGTCGGCGGTGCCCGTGCCAGTCCTCAACGTGAACCAATCCTATGCGGATTTCGCGCTCTACCAACCTGCCAGCCGACCGCGCCGGGCCTTCAAGATCGGCGTCGTCGGCGGCGTGGGGCCGCTCGCCACGGTCGATTTTATGGGCAAGGTCGTGCGCCTGACCGAGGCGGCGCGCGACCAGGACCACATCAAGATGATCGTGGAGCAAAACCCGCAGATCCCGGACCGGACCGAGCATCTGGTGCGCGGCGGGACCGACCCGACCATCGCCATGTTCGCCACCTGCAAGAAGCTGGAGGCGGCCGAAGCCGACCTGATCGCCATCCCGTGCAACACCGCGCACGCCTTCGTGGACCGCATCCAGGGCCATCTGCGCATCCCCGTGCTGAACATGCTCGACGAGACGATGGCGCAGGTGGCCGGGCGCCATCCTGGCCAGTTGGTCGGCCTGCTGGCGACTTCTGGCACCGTCGAGAGTGGTGTCTACGCCGAGGCGGCGAAGCGGGCGGGCGTCGAAGTGATCGTGCCGGACGCCGAGCACCAGACGCTGGTGATGGAGGCGATCTACGGGGCGAGCGGCGTGAAGGCCGGGTTTACCGAGGGGCAATGCCGATACGATCTGCGCGCGGCCATCGTCCATCTGGCCGAACGCGGCGCCGGTGTCGTGGTGCTCGGTTGCACGGAACTTCCGTTGTTGTTCCCGCAGGCGGCCGATTTCGACGCGGACGGCGCGACGATCGCGCTGCTCGACCCGACCATGCTGCTCGCGGCCGCCTGTGTACGACACGCGCAGGCTGCTCGCATCACCACCATCTCCGGGAACGCATGATCGCGGTCTTCGAGCGGCCCTAAGGACTGCAAAGCGCAATTGCAGTCGTTCGTGTGCGTGGTCGGCAATAGCTGTGAAAGGTCACAAGTGGCTCTACAGCAGGTCGAGTTCCATAAACTCCAATCCACAAGGCAGCTCTCCGGCGGATTGCGCGGCAAAGCCTAGGAGACGGCCAGGCGCACCTCACGTGTCACGGAAGCCATCCATCAAGGCCGTGAGGCGGGCGCTATCGATGAGAAGGGCGTCGCCCATGAAACCGATGCTGGCCATCGCACGCTCGCCGGGCTCTTCGTGTCCACCGCCGCAGGCGTCCGCGACGACGTTCGGCACGAGGCCGAGATCCGCGCCGTGGCGGACGGTCGGATCGATGCCGATCTCGGTCGCAAGACCGCAGATTGCAAACGCCGCCGTCCTCCAGGCTATCGCGGTCTGTCCTCCGGACGCGAGCGGCGCGGATCAGGCTCGGTCTCGCTCGCTCGGTTCGAGCCGCGACGCGGATATCTCTGCCGTGCCGAACTCATCGTCCGCCCAAGTGAGATAGTCCAGGGGTACTCCAGTGCTGCCGCGCCGATGGTCCCTTCGCCGTCCGGCTCGGACGCGCCTGCAGCGCAACGCTTTGATCAGGTTCTGCAGGCAGTCTTGCCGCCGACAAGGCAAAGGGCTGGACGACAACGATGCGGATCGTGTCAGGCGATGACGGGGATACCAGGACGGTTCAGCTCTCGGAAGTGCTCGGGGCCTTGAGCCACGCCCTCGATCTGACCGAAGGTCAGCCTGTCGGGCATTGCGTACGCTCGACATGGATCGGCTTCCACGTAGGCCGGGAGATGGGCCTGCCCGACTTGCAGCTCTGGGAACTCTACCACACGGTGATGCTGAAGGATCTTGGTTGTTCCAGCAACGCCGCGCGCATTTGTGAGCTCTATCTGTCCGACGATCTCAGCTTCAAGCGTGACTTCAAGACGGTGAGCGACAGCCTGCCGAAGGTGCTAGGTTTCGTCTTGTCCCACACGGGCCTCAAGGCAGGCTTGGCCGAACGTTTCCGGGCAGTGCTCAACATCCTGCAGAACGGCGGAGCGATCGTCGACGACCTCATCCAGACCCGCTGCCAGCGGGGCGCCGAGATCGCCCGTCAGCTTCGCTTTCCGGCGAGCGTCTGCGAGGCCATCCACGCATTGGACGAGCACTGGAACGGCACCGGCCGACCGGACCGTCGCGCCGGACCCGCGATCCCGCTCTACGCACGCGTGGCGCTGCTCGCCCAAGTGGTAGACGTGTTCCACACCGCAGCCGGCCCCGCGGCCGCGATCGCCGAAGTGCGGGCGCGCTCGGGCACATGGTTCGATCCTCAGGTGGTCGCCTGCTTCGAGGCAGTCGCCGCCGAACCCGGTTTTTGGAAGACCCTGGCCTCGGACGAGGTCGAGGCGGCGGTGTTCGCGCTGGCACCGGGCAGCCCGATCGTCGTGGATGAGGATTACCTCGACGATATCGCCCGCGCTTTCGCCCAGATCATCGATGCCAAGAGCCCCTTCACCTCCGGGCACTCGGAGCGGGTCGCAGTCTACGCCGACATGATCGCGGCCGAACTCGGCTATACGTCGGAACGCCGCCGCTGGCTCAAGCGGGCCGCGCTCCTGCACGATGTCGGTAAACTCGGGGTCTCGAACGCCATCCTCGACAAGAACGGCAAGCTGGACGATGCGGAATGGCAGGACATGCGCAATCACGCGTCCCTGTCCGAGACCATATTGACCCGCGTGGCGGTGTTCCGCGAGTTGGCCCGCATCGGCGGCGGCCACCACGAACGGCTGGACGGCAAGGGCTATCCACGCGGGCTGACAGGCGATGCGATTGCCCCCGAGACCCGCATCGTCTCGGTAGCCGACGTGTTCGACGCGCTGACCGCCAACAGGCCCTACCGGGCGGCCATGCCGCTTGAGAAAGCGCTCTGTATCATGCGCGCGGACCTCGGCACGGCGTTCGACCCGACCTGCTTCGCGGCGCTGGAGCGGGCGCTCGCCGCGATCGAGGGGGATCTCGCTCGGGCGGCATAAGCCGCGTCGCCCTTCGGCGATCCCTCTGGCTACCGGACCAAGACCATCGCGCCGGCTCTGCCGTCCGCGGCCTCGCCGCGGGGCGAGGCATCTCGTGATGCCAGAACGATGACCGTGCGCACCGCCCATCCCAGGGCTGGCGAACCGAGGACACGGAGGCACAGTGAGTCGAGGGCGCGGGCGAGCATGGTCTGAGCTTCCTGGTAGAGGGAGGTGTGGTGGAGCTAGACCGCTGATACGGCCGTCTCCCGCCCTGTGACCCAAGGATGCATTGCGCAACGATACATAATCATAGGAATTTCGATTGTATTTGATACAACCTGAGTTTCGCCTTCTGGTTGTGCAGCTTTCCCTGCCAAGCTCGCCCGACCGGGATGCTGCCGCCTTCGTCCGCTTCCAAGGACGGCACGTTCTCGACGAAACGTTTCGAGCTGCTTGGACCGGTCCGTTGGGGCAAGGCCTATCGGAACGCTGTCCGCCGCCTCAAAGCGGGGACAGTCCAAGTCTGGAGTTCTCGCTCCCAGCACACCGTCCATTCAGTCGAAAACATCCTCGGCCTGGATCAGGATCGAGGTCGGCACTGTGAGGCCTAGGGCGCGCGCAGCCTTGAGATTGATGACAAGCTCAAGCTTGTCGGTTTGCTGCACCAGAGGCAGCTCGGATGCTTTTGCGCCGGCAAGGATGCGCCCTGCATAGACACCAATCTGACGGAATGCGCTCGCGAGGTTGGAACCGTAGCTGATCAATCCCCCTGACAGGACGAATTCCTTGAAGAAGTAGATGGTCGGCAGCGCATGCTGCTGGACCAACGACGTGATCAACGTCCGACGGGCGAAAAAGAATGGGTCGCCGGCTAGGACGAGGCCGCCGGCCTTGGCGCGGGCCACCGGCAGCGCGGATCTGAGCCCCTCGTCATCGCTGGCATCGATCACCACCAGATCCAATCCAAGCGCTCGCGACGCCTCCTGCATCTCACTGACTTGCTGAGGGGCGTTGGTCCGGAGTCGGTTGTCCAAGAAGGCGACAACCTTCATGTCCGGAACAAGTTCGTGCAACAGCTCGGCGCGTTTTCCCACCGAGGCAACGACGAGCTGGACGACGCCCGTGAAATTACCGCCGGGTCGGCCGATGCTCGTAGCCAATCCAAGCCGGACCGGATCGTCGCCCGCAAGACCGACAATCGGAATGTCAGATGTCGCGGCTCTGGATGTTAGCGCCGCGATGGTGCCGCCTGCGGCCACGATCACATCGACCTTCTGCTGCACAAGTTCGCCGGCGAGGGTAGGCAGCCGTTCGTAGGATCCTTCAGCCCAGACGTAGCGGATCGCCACGTTGCGCCCTTCGACGTAGCCGGCCTCCGCAAGGCCTCGCTGAAAGGCAGGCAGGAGCGAAGGCCGGACAGCCTCTGGCGAGGAGATCGAGAGGAACCCCACGACCGGCCACCGGCCCTGCTGTGCGCGGCCAGTCCGGGGCGCGAGTAGGGCGCCAGCCATGGCCGCGACGAGGTGTCGACGCTTCATGCCCTATCTCCGCCGGACCGAGTTTTCCTTCGCGGACAAGCGGCTGCGTCCGTTCGGTGGACCCGTGCGGGAAGTGTAACACCATGCCGACGGCTTCTTCGGTCGCGGATCTTCCGGACTGCCCTGTCGCTCATGCCGCATTCGCGCGCGACGTGGGTTGCCGGGCGAGGATCCTCGCGGATGGCCCTTACCCGACCTGCAGTCACCCTTGCTGAACCAGCGCGCTCGCCTTCGGGGGTCACGGGCGGTGCCATCATGGGACCTCCGCGGGTTAGTTCGCGATCCCTGGTTCGGCGAACCCTGCAACCGTGAACGGACGGGGAACCTGCGGCCGTTCGGCCCTTTCCCTTTGTTTCCAATGCCTTCCGCCAGGGGAACGAACTTGACTTGGTAGGGATCACAGGTTCGATCCCTGTCGCGCCCACCATTCCGTCCCGGGAACGGGTCGAGAAAAAGGGGCTCCGGCGCGGGAGCCCCTTCTCGTTCCAGCGACACTCGGCGCCTGTTCAGCGGGTCGGCGGCTCCCAGACGGCGAGCGCCGAGGCATCGACCGCGCGCGGCAGCAGGCCCTCCGCCCGGAAGGCGTCGGCGATCGTCTGCTGCTCGGCGAGGTCTCCGCGGGTGACCCGCTCGACGCGGTAGCTGCGGCGCTCGTTCGCCTTGCGGATGATCCCGGGATCGAGCTTCCAGAGTTCCGCGAGGCGCGCGGCCGCCGCGTCCGGGTTCGCCTTGACCCAGGCGCCGGTCTCGCCGAGGCGGACCACGATCACGGCGAGGATCTCCGGATGCCGGGCGGCGTAGTCGTCAGCCGCCAGGTAGTAGCGCTTGTAGAGCGAGAGGCCGGTGCCGTCGCGCAGGATCCGGGCGCCGGATTGCTCCAGGGCGGCGGACAGGAACGGGTCCCAGGCGACCCAGGCCTCGACGCTTCCGCTCGCCAGCGCGGTCCGGCCGTCCGCGGGAGAGAGGTAGGCCGGCACGATGCTGCGGAAGGGCAGGCCCTCGCCCGCGAGCGCCGCGAGGAGGAGATAGTGGCTGCCCGCGCCCTTGGTGACCGCGATCTTGCGGCCCTTCAGGTCGGCGACGCTCTTCAGGGGCGAGTCACCCGGCACCAGGATCGCCTGGGCGGAGGGCGAGGCGGCCTCCTGCGCCAGGTAGGTGATGCGGGCCTGGGCGGCCTGCGCGAAGATCGGCACGGTGTCGGCGACGTCGGCCGAGACGTCGATGCTGCCGGTGTTCAGAGCCTCCATGATGGGCAGGCCGCTGGTGAATTCGTGCCAGGACACGGCGACGCCCTGGGGGGCGAGGGCCTTCTCGAGGGAGCCGTCCTGGCGCAGGAGCGCGATCAGCGTGGAGGAGCGCTGGTAGCCGATGCGCAGGGTGCCGGCGGCCTCGGCGGGGCCGAGCGCGACGGCGGCGAGGGCCAGGATCAGGCTCGCGGCGCGGAGGAGGGGGAGCGCGGACATGGAACACTTCATATGACGGCTGCACGGTTGGGCGGGCGCCGCGGCGCTCCGCCCATCAGTCTCGGGGTTGGGCCTCAGCTTCCGGGCTTGCGCACCGCGTCGGCGATCGAGATCGCCTTCGGGATCAGGCCGAGGCCGTGGAAGGTGTCGGCGATCTTCTGCTGGCCGGCGACGACGTCCGCGTCGAGGGGCCGGATGCCGTAGGTCTGGCGCCTGAGGGCCACGGCGAGGATCGGGGCCGGGATGCCGACCGAGGGGGCGAGCTCCTGCGCCACCGCGTCGGTGTTCTCGCGGGCCCAGGCGTCGACCTCGCCGATGGCCGCCAGCACCGCGTCGAGGGCGGGGCCCTGCTTGGCCGTGAAGTCGCGGGCCGCGAGGTAGAACTGGTGGTTCGGCACGAGGTCGCTGCCGTCGGCGAGGATGCGGGCGCCCGTGCCCGCCTCGGCGGCGGCGAAGTAGGGGTCCCAGATCGCCCAGGCATCGACCGCGCCGCGCTCGAAGGCCGCCCGGGCATCGGCCGGGGCCAGGTAGGCGACGCTGATGTCGGAGAGCTGGAGCCCGGCCTTCTCCAGGGCCCGCACCAGGAGGTAATGCACGTTCGAGCCCTTGTTGAGGGCGACCTTGCGGCCCTTGAGGTCGGCGACCGAGCGGATCGGGCCGTCCTTGCGCACCAGGATGGCCTCGCCCCTGGGGGCGGCCGGCTCGTGGGCCACGTAGGTGAGGGCGTCGCTCGCGGCCTGCGCGAAGATCGGGGGCGTCTCGCCGGCGGAGCCGAGATCGACCGCGCCCGCGTTCAGCGCCTCGAGGAGCGGCGGCCCGGAGGGGAATTCCGACCAGGTCACCCGGTAGCCGAGCGCCTTCAGGCGGGGCTCCAGGGTGCCCCGGGCCTTGAGGAGCACCAGCGTGCCGTATTTCTGATAGCCGATCCGGACCACGCGCTCCTGCGCGTGCGCCGTCAGGGGCATCAGGCAGGCGAGCGCCAGGGCGCTGAGGAGGAGCCAGACCCGGTCGGCGCGGAGCCGCGGGGCGAGGGTGGCGATGGCCGGCATGGGTCGGGTTCCGTCCTGGGGTCGATCGGGGAGCCCTTCGGGGGGAGAGGGCCTTGGGCGAGAGGGCCTTGGGGGGAAAAACCCTTGGGCGAGAAACCCTTGGGTGAAGCGGGTTCCGGGCGGTCAGTGGGCGGCGACGCGGCGGCCCG
The DNA here is from genome assembly GCF_008806345.1 of Methylobacterium planeticum. Lineage (GTDB taxonomy): Bacteria > Pseudomonadota > Alphaproteobacteria > Rhizobiales > Beijerinckiaceae > Methylobacterium > Methylobacterium planeticum. Next base: position 17,522 of record NZ_VZZJ01000010.1, read on the forward strand.
GCACGATGTCGTTGGCGATGATCTCGCCGAACGGGCCGTTGTTCTGGGCCTGCGTCGGGGCGACGCCCGTGGTGGCGCGCAGGGGCAGCTTCGGGAAGACCAGCTCGGCGAAGCGGTAGGCCTCCTCGAGATGCGGGTAGCCGGAGAGGATGAAGCGGTCGATGCCGAGGCCGATGTATTCCTTCATCCGGTCGGCGACCTGATCGGCCGAGCCGACGAGGGCGGTGCCGGCGCCCCCGCGCACGAGGCCGACGCCGGCCCAGAGGTTCGGCGAGACCTCGAGCTTGCCGCGGTCGCCCCCGTGCAGCGCCATCATGCGGCTCTGGCCAACGGAATCCTGCCGCTTCAGGGTGGCCTGAGCCCGCGCGATGGTGTCGTCGTCGAGGCGCGAGATCAGGTCCTCGGCCGCCGCCCAGGCCGCGCCCTCGGTCTCCCGCACGATCACGTGCAGGCGGATGCCGTACGAGAAGGTCTTGCCGCGCCGCTCCGCCGCCGCGCGGGCCCGGGCGATCTTCTCGGCGACGCCGGCCGGGGGCTCGCCCCAGGTGAGGTAGACGTCGCAATGGTCGGCCGCGACCGCGATGCCGGCATCCGAGGAGCCGCCGAAATAGAGCGGCGGGTAGGGGGCCTGGACCGGCGGGAAGACGACGCGGCCCTGCTCGACCCGCAGGTGCTTGCCCTCGAACGAGACCGTCTCCCCCGCCATCAGGCCGCGCCAGATGTGCAGGAACTCGTCCGTCACGACGTAGCGCTCGTCATGCGCGAGGAAGACCCCGTCGCCGCGCAGCTCGACCGGGTCGCCGCCCGTCACCACGTTGATGAGCAGGCGCCCGTCCGAGATCCGGTCGAGAGTGGCGGCCATGCGGGCGGCGGCCGAGGGCTCCTGCAGGCCCGGCCGCACGGCGACGAGGAAGCGCAGGCGCTTCGTCAGGGGCGCCAGCGCCGAGGCGACCACCCAGGAATCCTCGCAGGAGCGGCCGGTCGGCAGCAGCACGCCGTAATAGCCGAGCTCGTCCGCGGCCTGGGCGATCTGGCGGAGATAGGGGAGCGAGACCGCGCGGGCGCCCTCCTGCGCACCGAGGTAGCGCCCGTCGCCGTGGGTCGGCAGGAACCAGAGAACGTCGGTCTGTCCGGTCATGAAGTGTCTCCAGAACGCTTCGCCGAGAGGAAGGCTTCGCTTCGGCGCCGCAGCCCTCAGGCGCGGGTGCCGAGCAGGTGATCGAGGATGCGGCCCTCGAGGGCAGCGAGGTCGGGGTCGCCGCGCCGGCGCGGCCGGGGTGCGTCGACCGTGAGGTCGAGGGCGATGCCGCCGTCCTCGACGACGAGGATGCGGTCGGCCAGCGCCACCGCCTCGGCGACGTCGTGGGTGACGAGGATCGCGGTGAATCCCTGGTCGAGCCAGATCCGCTCGATCATGGCCTGCATGTCGATGCGCGTGAGGGCGTCGAGGGCGCCGAGGGGCTCGTCGAGGGCGAGGAGGGCCGGACGGCTGACGAGGGCGCGGGCCAGCGCCACCCGCTGGCGCTGGCCGCCGGAGAGGGTGGCGGGCCAGTTCTCGGCCTTGGCGGAAAGCCCGACCTCGTCGAGCACGGCCCGGGCCCGCACCCGGCGCTCGGCCCGGCTCCCGGCGCGGCCGAGGCCGACCGCGACGTTGTCGGCGACCCGGGCCCAGGGCAGCAGCCGCGGCTCCTGGAACATGATCCGCCGGGTCGCGCCCGCATCCTGGCCCTCACCCCCGACGTTGATGCGCCCGGCGCTCGGCGCCTCGAGCCCGAGGATCAGCCGCAGCAGGGTGCTCTTGCCGCAGCCGGAGCGGCCGACCACCGCCACGAACTGCCCGGCCGGGATGTGCAGGTCGACGCCGCGCAGGACCGGGTGGCCGTCATCGAAGGCCTTGGCGAGGCCCCGCGCGGTCACGGAGACGCCGCGAGCCGGCGCGGGACGCGCGCGCCGCGGCGGCGTCTCGTCCGGATGGCGGAGGGCGGCGGATGCGGTCATGGGGGTCTCGCGATCGGTCGTCGGGACTTGGGTGCGGCGGGACTTGGGTGCGGCGGGATTTCGGCGCGGCGGGACTTGGGTGCGGCGGGGGCTCAGGCGTTCCGGTAGGCGGGGTTCCAGGCGAGGCAGGTGCGCTCGAGCGCCCGCGTCAGGCTGTCGGCGAGCTTGCCCAGCAGGGCGTAGATCAGGATCGCCAGCACCACGACGTCGACGAGCATGAACTCGCGGGCCTGCATCGCCATGTAGCCGAGGCCGGAGGTGGCCGAGATCGTCTCGGCGACGATGAGCGTCAGCCACATGATGCCGAGGGCGTAGCGCAGGCCGACGAAGATCGACGGCAGGGCGCCCGGCAGGACGACGCGCCGGAACAGTTCGGAGCGCGACATGCCGTAGACCCGGCCCATCTCGATCAGCTGCGGGTCGACGGAGCGGATGCCGTGCAGGGTGTTGGCGTAGATCGGGAAGAACACCCCGAGCGCCACCAGGAACAGCTTCGCGCCCTCGTCGATGCCGAACCACAGGATGACGAGGGGGATCAGCGACAGGTGCGGGATGTTGCGCACCATCTGGAGCGTCGCGTCGGTCACCCGCTCGGACAGGCTCGACAGGCCGTTGGCGAGCCCGAAGGCGAGGCCGATGCCGCCGCCGATCAGGAACCCGGTGGCGGCGCGGGCGAAGCTGACCCAGAGGTTGGTCCAGAGCTCGCCGGTGCGGCCGAGGCGCCAGCCCGCCGCCGCGACGTCGAGGGGCGCCGGCATGAAGCGGGTCGAGACGAGGCCCGCCGAGGCGGCGGCCTGCCAGCCGACCAGGATCGCGGCGGGCAGGAGCCAGGGGACGAGGTGGCGCAGGTCGAGCCACGGGCCGCGGCTCCGTCCGGGGCGGGCGACCGCCGGCAGATGCGTTCGGCCGGCCGGGATCGATGCGGAATGGGCCATGCTGTTCATCCCTTGCTGGCGACGCCGGACGGCGGCGTCCAGACGATGTCGGCGACGCGGATCGGACGCGGGATCACCCCGAGCTCGTGGAAGCGGTCGGCGATGCGCTGCTGCTCGGCGGCCACCGCGGGGGTCATCGGCGCGATGGTGTAGCGGATGCGCCCGACCGTGCGCTCGGTGGCGTCGAGGGGAACGCCGGTCACCCGCGACAGGCTCGCGGCGACGCTGCCCCGGTTGGCCTCGCACCAGACCGCGACCTCCCCGAGCGCCGCGATGGCGGCGGCGATGACGGCCGGCTGCGCCTCGGCCTGGCTGCGGTTGGCCAGGAAGAAGTTGTTGGTCGGCACGATGTCGGCGGCCTGCGCGAGGACGCGCACGCCCTCGCCGCGCTCGGCGATCGCGAAATAGGGGTCCCACACCGTCCAGGCGTCGATGGCGCCGCGGGCGAAGGCCGCCGCCCCGTCGGCCGGGGCCAGGATGACGGGCACGATGTCCCGGTAGCTCAGCCCGGCCTTCTCCAGGGCCGCGATGGTCAGGTTGTGGGCGCTCGATCCCTTGGCGAAGGCGACGCGCTTGCCCTTGAGGTCGGCGAGCGTCCGGATCGGCGAGCCGCTCGGCAGCAGGATGGCGGAGCCGGAGCCGCCGCCGGGCTGGGCGGCGGCGTAGACGAGGTTCGCGCCCGCCGCCTGCGCGAAGATCGGCGGCGCGTCGCCCGTCTGCCCGAAGCCGATGCTGCCGAGGTTCAGCGCCTCGAGGAGCGGCGGCCCGAAGGAGAACTCGACCCAGCTCACCGTGACGCCGAGGGGCCGCAGCCGCGCCTCGATCGCCCCCTGCTCCTTGGCGACGACCAGGATGCCGTTCTTCTGGTAGCCGATCCGCAGCGGCGTGCCCTCGGCGGCCCCGGCCCGGACAGCCGCGGCCGAGAGGCCCGCGGCGATCAGGGAGCGTCGTGTGAGCATGGGCCGGGCCCTCCTCGGGCAGCAGACGTCGCGGATCAGGCCCTGGTTCGAGGAGCATGAGCGCGACGGCGACAGATCACCATAAGGGCCGAAAGCATCGGGCCGACGAAGACTTCAAGTCTTCCGGCGCTCGACGTTCAGCCTATGCAAAATCTAATGTTTTCAACGGAATGGTCAAAGGATTCGGATTGTCTATTTTCGGGGGGCAGGAGAAGAATGCCCTGCTTCGGCGCCCCCCGTTAGAATTTCCTCCATCGGCCGGGCGCCGGATCCGGGCGCGCCCGCCTCGCGATCCCGGCCCCGCCGCGGGCCTTCAGGCCGCCTCGGCCCGGTCGAGCTCGGCCGCCACGATGCCGGCGAGGTCGGCCGCCTCGTTGCGGATGTCGGGCACCGCCAGGCATTCCCAGAGGACGCCGCGCAGGAGCGGCCCGAGGGTCCAGAGCCGCGGACCCGGGCGGGTGCCGAGCACCCGGTAATCCGGGCCGGCATCGAGGCCGATGCCGAAGGGGCCGGGGCGCACGAGGCCGCGGGCGATGAGGCGCCGCAGCAGGGGATCCTCCGTCTCCCCGACGCGCCCGATGCCGGTGGCGTCGAGGATCGCCTGCACGTCGAGGCGCAGGGTCTCGCCCGCCCCCCGCGGCCGCAGGGTCACGGCGGCGTGCGCCGGCGCATCGACCACCGAGAGGATGCGGGCGGCCCCGACGCTCAGGCCGCCCGCCGCGATCTCCCGCGCGATCATCTCGGCGGCGGGGGGCGCCGTACGGTGGCGATGCACGTCCCAGAACGGGCGCAGATGCCGGAGGAAGCGGGCACGCTCGGCGGGCGGCAGGCTGCGCCAGAGGGTGTCGGTGACCGGCCGCAGCGCGTCGATCACCCCGCGCCAGCCGATCCCGGCGGCCTCCGCGGCGGCGACCTCGCGCCGGACCCGCCGCAGCAGCGCCGGCAGGGTGGCGACGTCGGCGGCCGAGAGGGCGGGGATCGGCCACGGGGCGGCGGCCGCGTGCGCGCTCGGCAGCAGGCCGCGCCGCGAGACGGCGACGATCGGGCCGGCGAAGCCGTGGTCGCGCAGGGTCGCGACGGTGTCCACCATGGTCAGGCCGGTGCCGACGATGAGGACGGGCAGGTGCGGATGCAGCCGGCCGAGGCGTTCGGGCTGCCAGGGATCGAGGCGGTGGCGGCTGCGCGGCTCGCCCGCCGCCCCGAGATTGCCCATGGCGAGGACCGCCCCCGCCACCGCGTGGGTCTGGCCGCCCTCGGTCCGCAGCCGGAATCCCTCCGGATCCGGCGCGAGGTCGCTCACCGTGTCGTTGAGGAGGTGGAGCCGGGGCAGGCCGTCGCGGGTGACGGCGTCGGTCAGAAGCTCGGTCAGGTAGCGGCCATAGAGACCGCGCGGCGCGAAGGTGCCGGCCGGCGTCGCCCGCACCCCTTCGGCCGGGCCCTCCGCCAGGGCCGCGAGCCAATCCTCGAAATGGCGCGGCCGGTCGGGGAAGGCGCTCATGTTGCCGGCGCGCAGGTTCAGGAGATGCGCCGACGCGCCCGTGCCGTAGGCGAGGCCGCGCCCGAACCGGCCGCCGCGCTCGCACAGCAGCACCGCGCGGTCGCGCGGCAGGGTGGCGAGCAGCTGGATCGCCGCCATGGTGCCGCTGAAGCCGGCGCCGATCACGGCGATGGGGCGGGCAGGCTGCGTCGCGGCCATCGCGGGACGTCCTCGTGGCGAAGGGGACCGGACGGGCGGGCGCGCAACGCTCCACCGCACCGGCGCGGGACCGGAGCCCCGCGGGCCCCCATCTTACGGCCGTTCGTTTAAACGAACAAGCCGAGGCCCTGCCCCTCGGCGGATCCGGCCCGTATCCGCGGGCTTGCGGCTGCCAGGATCACGGGATTCCGCGCTGAGCGGAGGAGCTTTGCTCTCCCGGATCCGCCCGACGCCCAAGGATCTTCTCGAAAGGAACGTCCACTAAAAAGAACGTTCTCGTGCGAAACCTCACGGCTTCGCGCCGCCCCGCGTCTCGATGGTCAGCCGCTGCACGCCGCGCCCGGCGAGGACCGGCTTCCTGGCGCTGATGATGCGCGAGTTCACGCCGGTCCAGCCGATCTCGCCCGAGAGCCGCCCGTACTCGATCTTGGGGCAGCGGTTCATGATGACGGCGACGCCGCGCGCCTCGGCCCGGGCGGCGGCCGCGTCGTTGCGCACGCCGAGCTGCATCCAGATCACCTTCGGCAGCGGATCGAGGGCGAGGGCCTCGTCCACGAGGGGGCCGGCCGCGTCGGCGTTGCGGAAGATCTCCACCATGTCGACGGGCTCGCGCAGCTCCGAGAGGGAGCCGACCACAGGCCGTCCGAGCAGGGTCTGGCCCGCGAGGCCCGGATTGACCGGCGTCACCGCGTAGCCGCGGTCGAGGAGGTATTTCAGCACGATCCAGCTCGGCCGGGCCGGGCTGGCCGAGGCCCCGACGAGGGCCACCGTGCGGGTCTGCTGGAGCAGGGCCCGGATCTGCGTGTCGGGGTAGCGGTCGTGGCGGGTCGGGAGACCTTCGGGGACCTGATCGAGGCGCGGAATGCTCATGCGGGTCTTGTCCGCCATCCCCGCGCGTGCTGCAAGGCGGCCATGACCAAGGCGTCCATGACCGGCATGACCGACCTCGCCCCCTCCGTGATGACCCTCGCGGAGGTCGTGGCGTTCCTCGAGCGGGAATTCCCGCAGATCCACCACGGCGGGCGCAGCTACCACCTCGAGGCGGTCGGCCCCGCGAGCGCCCGGATGCGCATGGACCATCACGAGCGCCACCTGCGCCCGGGCGGAACGGTCTCGGGGCCCGCCATGATGGCGCTCGCCGACCTCGCGCTCTACGCCGCGATCCTCGCCAATATCGGGCCGGTCGCCCTCGCGGTGACGACGAACCTGAGCTTCAACTTCCTGCGCAGGCCCGGGGCCACCGGCCTCGTGGGCGAGGCGCGACTGTTGAAGCTCGGACGCCGCCTCGCGGTCGGCGAGGTGCTGATCACGGCTGCCGGCGCCGAGGACCTCGTCTGCCACGCCACCGGCACCTACTCGATCCCGCCGAGGCGGTAGGTTTGCGGTATTCCGATACCGCAACACCGAAAGGCTTCCAGGATCTCGCTTTTTTCGCGGTTGTGGCTCAGCCGAATCGCTTGACGCGGGGCCCGGCTGCCCGTATTGGAGCCGCCATACGCCGCTGCGTTCCCCCGAACGCGGCGGCCATCGTTTTTCGATACACCACCAAACGCCACGGGTTCGGCCATGAAAACAACCTCGCTGAAGCCCGCCGACGTCGACAAGAAGTGGATCGTGATCGACGCGGAGGGCCTGGTCGTCGGCCGGCTCGCCTCGATCGTCGCGATGCGCCTGCGCGGCAAGCACAAGGCCGCGTACACGCCCCACGTCGATTGCGGCGACAACGTCATCGTCATCAACGCCGACAAGGTGAAGTTCACCGGCCGCAAGTACGAGCAGAAGCTCTACTTCCACCACACCGGCTATCCGGGTGGCATCAAGGAGCGCTCGGCCAAGTTCATCCTCGAGGGCCGCTTCCCCGAGCGCGTCGTCGAGAAGGCCGTCGAGCGCATGCTCCCGCGCGGCCCGCTCTTCCGCCAGATCATGGGCAACCTCCGGGTCTACAAGGGCAACGAGCACCCGCACGAGGCCCAGCAGCCGCAGGCGTTCGACGTCGGCGCCCTCAACCGCAAGAACGTGAGCGCTTGATCATGGCGACCCTTCAGTCCCTCGCCGACCTCAACCGGGCGAACACCGCGTCCCAGGGCGAGAGCGACGCCCCGGTCCACGTCCAGAAGCTGGACGCCCAGGGCCGCGCCTACGCCACCGGCAAGCGCAAGGACGCGGTCGCCCGCGTCTGGATCAAGCCCGGCTCCGGCACGATCACGGTCAACAGCCGCCCGATCGAGACCTACTTCGCCCGCCCGGTGCTGCGCATGATCCTGCGCCAGCCCCTGCAGGTGGCCAACCGCGTCGACCAGTACGACATCACCGTCACGGTGGCGGGCGGCGGCCTCTCGGGCCAGGCCGGCGCCGTGCGCCACGGCCTCTCGAAGGCGCTCACCTACTACGAGCCGGAGCTGCGCGCGCCCCTGAAGCGCGAGGGCTTCCTGACCCGCGACGCCCGCGTCGTCGAGCGCAAGAAGTACGGCCGCAAGAAGGCCCGCCGCAGCTTCCAGTTCTCGAAGCGCTGAGCCCGGCCTCATCGCAAGACCGGAAGGGCGGGTCCTCGCGGATCCGCCCTTTCTCGTTCGCAAGAGTCCCTTCCGCGGCCGGAACGCCGTTCCGGCCGGGTCGCGACGGACTCGGTGCCGGCGCCCCGCGCCCGACGCCCTGCGCCCCATGTCAGGCGCGATGCCCCGACGAGCCGCACGAGAAAGCGGCCGGCCCCGCGGGGATCCGGCCGCCCATTCATTCGGGAGCCCGGCCCGTTCAGGCGTGGAGCGCGCGCTCCAATTCGCCCTTCGACATCCTGGAGCGGCCCGCGATGCCCTTGGCCTGGGCCTTCTTCATCAGCTCCACCTTGGTCGGGCCGGACGCGGCCGAGCCCTTGCGGGCGGCGGCCGCCTTCCGGGCCACGTCCTTCGGCTGCTTCGAGAACTGCTTGCCCTTGCGGGTATCGGCGCGCTTCTTGTCCGAGGAACGGTCGTAATCCGCGTCGGAGACCGCCTTGCGGGCCGTCTTCGGCAGGTAGCGCTCACCGGTCTCGCCGCTCTTCCGGCCGGACTTCGTGCCCCATTCCTCGTCGGTCCACTGCTTCAGGTGATTGTCCTCGTCCTTGCGGCCCTCGTATCCGCCGCCTTCCTTCTTGTAGGCCTGCGTCGCCATCTGGGCCTTCCGCGCGGACCACTGGCCCGGCTTGCCGCCCTTCGAAGACTGGGTGACGCGCGTCTTGACCTTGTCCCACAGCTTCGGATCGGTCTTCTCGGCGGTTTCCGACATGGTCTCTGACCTCTCGTTCGGGATTTCGCGGTCAACCGGGACCGCGCCGGCGAGTTCCGGCGGCGCGACCTCGTGGCTGTGGAGGCCGGCCCTGCGTCATCATCCCGTCTCGGGGCGCGGGCACAGGACGGCTCCGCGCCGGGGGACCCGCCGGCCGATTGACTTCGCGGCGCGCGCCCTCCACCTCGCGCGCAGGGTCGGAGAGTGAGGAACAGGCGACAGCGATGACGGACGAGACCAGCGGCGGCCAGCCCAGCGTGTTCATCGACGGCGAGGCGGGAACGACCGGCCTCGGGATCCGCGAGCGCCTCGAGCGCGACGGCCGGGTGCGGCTGCGCAGCATCCCGCACGAGAGCCGCAAGGACGCCGCGGTGAAGCGCGCGCTCCTCGCCGAGGTCGATTGCGTCGTGCTCTGCCTGCCCGACGACGCGGCCCGGGAGACCGTGGCGCTGGCCGACGGCCTGCCCGGCGGAGGCCCGCGCATCCTCGATGCCAGCACGGCCCACCGGGTCAGCCCCGGCTGGACCTACGGCTTCGCCGAGCTCGCGCCGGGCCAGGCCGACGCGATCCGCGCCGCCCGCCGGGTCGCCAACCCGGGCTGCTACCCGACGGGGGCGATCGCGCTGCTGCGCCCCCTGGTGGAGGGCGGCCTGATCCCGGCGGATTTCCCGATCAGCATCAACGCAGTCAGCGGCTACAGCGGCGGCGGCAAGGGGATGATCGAGAGCTACGAGGGCGGCAGCGCCGCCCCGTTCCAGCTCTACGGCCTCGGCTTCGCCCACAAGCACCTGCCCGAGACGCAGGCCTATTCCGGCCTGACCCGGCGCCCGATCTTCATCCCCTCTGTCGCCAATTTCCGCCAGGGCATGCTGGTGAGCATCCCGCTCCACCTCAACAGCCTGCCGGGGCGCCCCGGCGCGGGCGACCTCGAAGCCGCCCTGACGGCGTGGTACGACGGCCAGCCCCAGGTCCAGGTCGTGCCCGGCGCGACGGCGGGGGCGCATCGCGAGCGCCTGGTGCCCGAGGAGCTCAACGACACCGACCGCCTCGAATTGCGGGTATTCGGGTCGGACGAGCACCGGCAGGCGGTGCTCGTGGCTCGCCTCGACAATCTCGGCAAGGGCGCCTCGGGCGCGGCGGTTCAGAATATCGGCCTGATGCTCGGCCTCGACTGAGCCATCCCGGCCGCGCGCCCCGGCGGCGCGCCGCGCTTCGCCGATGCTGGCCACGACGCGGCCGGCCGGTCATTCCCCTCGGCACGGCAGAAAGCCTTGGGCGTTCCCGAGGCGGGCCTGATGCGGGGTCTGGGATCGAGCATCGACGACGGGTCGATCGCGGAGGCCGATCGCCAGGTCCGCCGGCCGTAGGGACGGCGCCCGGCCGACGAGCCCGGCCTCCCGAACCTCGGCTTTTAGCCCGTGCCCCCGGGACCGCCCGCGGCCGGGCGGCCCCGCTCGGCTCCCTCGCACGATCGCGCGGCTGATTCGCCCTATCCCGGGCGGCGATCGCCGCCGATCGCGGCGTCGGCGCGCCGAACGCGCGCCGGACCCGCGTCCGCGCGGGCTTGATCCATAGCAAAGTTCGACGAATCCCCGCGGCACGGGCGCTCTGACCTGTGCTCGTGCGCGTCTTTCGCAGCCTGACATGTTGAGACGCTTGATCGGAAGGATGAGCGGTTTTTGCTCAAGCTTGATAAGAGCTTGCCGCTCAGGAATAGGCGCTGCCCGGCCGCGCAATTAGCGCTCCAACTGTCCGAACAACCGCTAAGAAATGCCACCCGAGACCGATCTTGCGCCGAATGGACGGCGAATTCGAGCATCCCACTCACATTTGTCCGCGCGAAGGCCGTTCGCTCCGCTTGAAACATCTTGCCGAAATCCGAAGCTGAGCTTACGGTCGCGAAGATCATCAGCCCATCATAACAACGGCACAGCGATCATGAGTGAAACCGACACCGACAAGGCCCGTCTGATCACCCTCGCGGCAGACATCGTCTCGGCCTATGTCAGCAACAATCATGTTCAAAGCGCAGAGTTGCCGAAGCTTCTCAGCGACGTGCATGAGGCGATCTGCGGCGTGTCCACCAATGGTGCGGCCGTGGCCGATGCCGGACCGCCCAAAGCCACCCCGCAGGAGATCCGCCGCTCCGTCACGGCCGATTACCTGATCAGCTTCGAGGACGGGAAGCAGTACAAGACCCTGCGCCGGCACCTGACCCTGCGCGGTCTGACGCCCGAGCAGTATCGCGCCAAGTGGGGCCTCGCCCCCGATTACCCGATGACCTCCCAGAGCTATTCCGAGCAGCGCTCGGAACTCGCCCGCGCCCTCGGCCTCGGCCAGCAGCGCCGCAAGGGCGCGGCGAAATCCGCCGCCGAGGACGTCGCCCGCTCCGAACCTGTCGAGCCGGAGGCCGTCGAGGCTACCGAGGCCACCGACGCCGCACCGGAGAAGAAGCGCCGCGCGCCCCGCAAGAAGAAGGACGCCTGAGGCCGGCCCGTCCCGGACGCCCGGCCGAGGCCCCGGTCCGACGCCCGCGCAGATCCGTGCGCGGGCACCTCTGCGCCATGGCCTCGGCCGCCGACCCCCGCGGACCTGTGGACGGATTGTCGACAGGCGGGAAGCGGCCTGATACTGACCGGGCCGGCCCAAGACTCCGTAGCTCAGCTGGATAGAGCAGCCGCCTTCTAAGCGGCAGGTCGTTGGTTCGAGCCCAACCGGGGTCGCCAGTCCCTTTCCCGTCGGAAAGATCGCCGGCTGGCACGATCATCCGCTTCGCGAGGATCTACCGAAGCGCGTGGTTGCAGGCAGCCGTGCGGCCGCGACCGGAGACGCCAGCGACCGATCGGCCCCTCGCAAGGCTTTGCCGGAACCGGTCCTGCCATCGACATCACGGGCCGGGCGCGGTCCTGCAAGTCCGATCCAGCCCGGTCAGCACATCCCGCGTGCTAGACCGCACTCGCTATGGCGCCCACGAGTTGGACTTGACGGTAGGGCTTCGACAGGAATTTTCCGGCGTCCGGCAGGTCGCTGTCCCGCATGCCGGTCCGGCCCGAGGTCACCACGAGGCGGATCTGTGGCCAGCGCTCGGCGACGCGCGCGGCCAGGGCGACGCCGTCCATCGAGCCGGGCATGTCGACGTCCGTGAAGAGTGCCCCGACGTCGGGCTCTCTCTCCAGCACCGCCAAGGCGCCGTCGGCGCCGTCCGCCTCGAGCACCTCGAAGCCCGCATCCTCCAGCATGTCCCGCGCGACGAGGCGGACGATGGCGTCGTCCTCGACGACGAGAACCAGGCGGTTGGCTGTCTTGAGCTTCGACATCACTCGGAGGGACCACGCATCGGGAAAGGTTCCAACGATTAACCTGTGTTGAGGTTTCAGCGTCGCAATTCATTCCTGGGCGAAGGCGCCTTCAGGGCGATGGTGCCTCACGGTAGGCGATGAGGTCCCTGACGCGGAAGGCGTGCGCCTCCACCACGAAGGGCTGCGTCAGGATCGCCGACCCGGGCTCCGGGTGGCCGTTGGCGACCGCGGCGTTCTCGCCAGAGCCGGTGATGAACAGCATCGTCAGGGCAGGCCGGGAGACCCGCCCCGCAACTGCCATCCGGCGGCCGTACATGCCCCCCGGCAGCCCGACCTCCGTCACCGGCAGGTCGATGCCCATCTCCGCTCGCGGCACCGTCAGTCCGGAGGCGGCCTCCGCGGCCTCGACGGCGGTGCAGCCCGGACCTTCCAGAATCTCGGTGACCGGCAGGCGCATGGTCGGCTCGTCGTCGACGATCGGCACCGTCTCGCCCTAGTGCCGGGGCAGGTCGATGCACAGGGTCGTGCCCTGGCCCATCTCCGACCAGGCTCGGACCGCCGCCTCGACATCGTCAGGATGAACGATGGCGACCCAGGCCGTCCCGTCCGACGCGCCGGGTCGTGCGCCGCCGTCGCGGACCCGTCTTGCGCCGCCTGTCCCGCGCGATGCCGGCGCCCGGCCATGGACGGACCGCGATGCACCGGACCACGAGGCGGACGACCAAGCGGAAAGCGGGAGGGCGAACAGCCTCGATCCGGAAGCCCCGAGGCACTCCCGAAGGTGACGGCGGGCGTTCGCGCCGACGGCGGACCGTCGCGTCCGGTCGCGGCCTATTTGCTCTTGCCGCCCTTCTTGCCGAGCTCGGCCTGGGCGGAGGACGAGGTACGCGGGTTCGACTTGCCCTCGTGGCTCGCCTTCGCGTTCGCCTTCTTGGCCGTCGCGCTGCCGTGACCCTTCTTCGCCGTCATGCTCGCCTCCGTCATCACGCCCGGCAATGCCCGGACCGCTGCGGAGTTCCCGTGAGACACCTGACCGGGATCCTGCATCGCGGCACCGGTCGCCAAGCCCGTCAGGCCTGCATCCCCTCTTACGCCTTCAGCAACTCGCGGACGCGGGCCGCGAGCGTGTCGACCGCGAACGGCTTGCTCAGGACCTGCATGCCCGGCTCAAGGTGACCGTTCCCGATCGCGGCGTTCTCGGCGTAGCCCGTGATGAAGAGCGTTTTCAGCTCGGGGCGGAGTGCCCGTGCCGCGTCGGCCATCTGCCGCCCGTTCATGCCCCCGGGCAGCCCGACATCCGTGATGAGCAGGTCGATGCGCACGTCGGAGCGCAGCAGCTTGAGCCCCGCGACGCTGTCGGCGGCCTCGATCACGGAATAGCCGAGATCGCCCAGCACGTCCGTCACCAGCATGCGCACAGTCGGCTCGTCGTCCACGATCAGGACCGTCTCACCGTCCTGCGCGAACGCGGCCGGCGTCCTGTCAGGGGTCCCCTCCTCGACGGGCGCGTCGCCATGGTGGCGCGGCAGGTAGAGGCACACCGTGGTCCCCTGACCGACCTCCGAATAGATCCGCACCTGCCCGCCGGACTGCCGGGCGAACCCGTAGATCATCGACAGGCCGAGGCCGGTGCCCTGGCCGATCGGCTTGGTGGTGAAGAACGGCTCGAACACGCGGGCGATCACCTCCGGCGGCATGCCGGTTCCGGTATCGGTCACGCACAGCGACAGGTACTGGCCCTCGGGCATGTCGTGGGTTCGAGCCGCCTCGCGGTCCATCCACCGGTTGGCGGTCTCGACCGTGATGCGCCCGCCCTCCGGCATGGCGTCGCGGGCGTTGATGCAGAGGTTCAGCAGCGCGTTCTCAAGCTGGCTCGGATCGACCAGTGCCGGCCACAGGCCCGCGGCGCCCACGGTCTCGACCGGGATGCCGGGGCCGACGGTGCGCTGGATCAGGTCGGCCATCCCGTCCACCAGCGCGTTCACGTTGGTCGGGCGCGGATCGAGGGTCTGGCGACGGGAGAAGGCGAGAAGCCGGTGCGTCAGGGCCGCGGCGCGCTTCGACGCGCCCTGCGCCGCCACCATGTACTTGTCGATGTCCTTCACGCGCCCCTGCGCGATGCGCGTGCCCATCAATTCCAGGGCGCCGGAGATGCCGGCCAGAAGGTTGTTGAAGTCATGCGCGAGGCCACCGGTGAGCTGGCCGACCGCCTCCATCTTCTGGGACTGGCGCAGCTTCTCCTCGGCCTGCATCAGATCGGCCGTGCGTTCGGCCACGCGCTGCTCGAGCGTCTCGTTCAGCGCGCGCAGCGCCATGGTCGCGCGGTCGCGCTCCGCCTCGACGGCGCGCCGCTCCTCCACGTCGATGAGGACGCCCGGGAAGCTCGACGGGTTCCCGTCCGGCCCGCGATCGACGCGCCCATTTGCCTCGATCCAGTAATACCGCCCGTCGGCACGTCGGACCCGGTACTGGTGGGCATATGCCCCGCCACGGGCGATCGCCGCCGTGATGGCGGCTGCCAGCCCTGCCTGATCGTCGGGGTGGACGGTGGCGACGATCTGGGCGAGGGGGATGCCGTCCCTGCCGAGCGTCGGATCGAGACCGAAGGCGCGCGCGAAGCCCTCGTCCACGGCGAACCGGTCGGTGGGCAAGTCCCAGTGCCACGTCCCGATGATCGCGCCTGCCGCGAGGGCAAGCTGGACGCGCTCCACGTTGTCACGGGCGAGCGCCTCGCTGGCACGCAGCCGTTCCTCGGCATCCCGCCTCGCGGTGACGTCGCTGAACAGGATCGCGATCTGCCGGTCGGCGGGGTCACCGACGCGAACGGCCCGCACGTCGAACCAGCGCTCGAAGGCCTTGGCGTAGCTCTCGAAGGTCGCCGGCTCGCCGGTCTTCGCAACGTGCCCGTAGGTCTCGAACCAGAAGCGCTCCAGGTCCGGCGCGAACTCGGTGACCCACTTGCCGCGCAGGTTTACCCCCGCCTGCCGCTCGAAGGCCGGATTGGCTTCCAGAAAGCGATAGTCGACCGGCCGGTCCTCGGCATCGAACCGGACCTCCACGATGGCGAAGGCGGCCTCGACCGTTTCCAGGATCGTGCGGAAGCGCTCCTCGCTCGCGCGCAGGGCAGCTTCGGCCGTGCGCATCCGGGTCAGGTCGAGCATGGCGCCGATCATCCGGCAGGGCCGGCCATCGCCATCGCGGATCACGTGCCCGCGGTCGAGCACCTCGGCGTAGGAGCCGTCCGCGCGACGGAAGCGGTACTCGTCGGTCCAGGCGGTGCCGGTGCCGTCGATCACGGCGTGGATCGAGGCGCCGACGCGGGCCCGATCGTCCGGGTGGATCTGGGCGAGCCACCAATCGCCGGTCGGCTCGACGCCCTCCGGCGCATGGCCGTAGGCCTCTCCCAGGGCCTCGTTCCAGAGGATGTGGTTGGTGGCGAGGTTCCAGTCCCAGATCGCGTCGTTGGTGGCCCGGGTCGCGAGGCGGTAGCGCTCGCGGCTCTCCTCCAGGCTCCGGAGCGTCTCGCGTTCCCCGGTGCGGTCGCGCAGGATCTTGACGAAGCCGATGGCCTCGCCGCCATCCTCGCGCAGGGCCATCATCTCGCCGTTGGCCCAGAAGCGCTCGCCGCCCTTGCGCAGGTGCCAGCGCTCGTCGACGCCGCGGCCTTCGGTCAGGGCGCTGTGCATCTCCTGGGCCGGGATCCCGGCGGCGCGGTCCTCGGACGTGAAGATCACGTCGGCGCCCTTGCCGCGGACCGCGTCGGGCGTCCAGCCGAGGATGCGCGTCGCGCCCGCGTTCCAGTTCGTCACCTGGCCATCGAGGTCCATGACGATGATGGCGTAGTCGACGGCACTCTCGAAGATCGCCCTGTAGTGGATCTCGCTCGCCTGCACGGCGCGCTGGGCCGCCACCTCCCTGGCCTCGGTCAGGCCCGCCGAGGCGACGCCGGCGAACAGGCGGGCTGCCTGGAGGTGACGCTCCTCGAAGGCGTTCGGCCGGCTCGACTGGAACTTGAGCACGCCGACGCTTCGGCGGCCACGAACCACGGGCACGGTCACGCAGGAGCGCATGGCCATCCGCTCGGCCAACGCCTGGTCGACGCGCGCGTCCACCCGCACGTCGGGGATCAGCAGCGGCAGGCCAGACCGGAAGCAGGCCCCTGACAGGCTGCCTTCCAGCGGCACATGCGCGCCCTGGAAGGCGTTCAGGATGCCGGCGACCGCGCGATATTCCAGTGCCCCGCCGTCGACCAGCTCGAAGGCGCCGCCATCGGCCTCGGGCACCGCCTCCATGGCGCCGGCCACGAGAATCCGCAGGATGGCGTCGAGATCGCCGCCCGCCTCGGCGATGGCGGCCTGCGTGCGGTGGAGCGTGTCGCGCGAGCGCTGGATCGCGGCCTGCTCGGCCAGCAGTGCGTCGCGGCCGGCCAGCGCCCGCTTGAGGTCGAGCTGGCTCATCACCTGACGGGCGAGGGCCCGCAGGTCGGCCGCCTGCTCCTCCGTCAGGCCGCCGGGGCGCGGTTCGGTGTCGATCACGCACAGGCTGCCGATGACCTGCCCCTCGGCGGTGCGCAGCGGCGCGCCGGCATAAAAGCGGATGTGGGGCTCGCCGGTGACCAGAGGGTTGGCCGCGGTGCGGGGGTCGGTCGCGAGGTCCGGGATGACCAGCAGGTCCGGCTCGGCCAGGGCGTGGGCGCAGACCGAGCTGTTGAGGTCCGTCTCGCACGGGGGGAACCCGACCCGGGCCTTGAACCATTGGCGGTCGGCCGTAACGAGGCTGACCAGAGCCACCGGCGTCCGGCACAGCCGGGTGGCCAGCTGCACGATGTCGTCGAAACCCTCTTCGGGCGGGGTGTCGAGGATGGCATAGGCGTCGAGCGCCGCGAGCCTGGGCTCGGCCAGGACGTCGGCCAGGACGTCGGGCGGGATGGCGGCTCGGGCGGTCACGCGCGCGCCTCCCGGCCCTTCGACGGGCGTGGATCGGGCTGCGGCTGCGGTTCCGTCGCCTCGACGGCGACGATCTCGCCCGCCGGCGCGTAGATGGCTCCCAGCACGGTCTCGAAGTGACGGCGCACGCGGCCGTGGCACTCGCAGCAGGCCGCCTCGGTGCGCGTCCGGTCGAGCATGTGGATGCGGCCGCGCCCGATATGGATCAGGCCCTGCCGCTGCAGCTTCGCCAGGACGCCGGTGATATGGGTGCGGCCGATCCCGAGCATGTTGCCGAGCACGACCTGGGTGACCGGCAGGGCATCGCTGCCGAGCCTGTCCTGCAGGCCCAGCAGCCAGCGCAGCACCCGCCGCTCGACCGGGTGGGCGGCGTTGCAGGCGACCGATTGCAGCACCTGGGCGAGCAGGCAGTCGGCATAGCGCACGAACAGGTCGTTCAGGGTCGGCGAGGCCCGCTTGGCCTCCTTCAGCCGGTCCGCCCTCATCCCCAGGGTGGGGCCCTCGACCAGCATGACGCAGCGGGTGAAGGCCGGCAGGTAGCCCTGGCTGACCACCCCGCCGATGGCGCCCTCGTGCCCGACCGTCGCGGTCTCGACGGTGCCGCCCTCGGCCAGGGGAACGACCAGGGTCGCGACCGCGCGGTCGAGGGGGAAGGTGACGTGGGAGACGTCCTGATTCACCTCGAAGAGCACGTCGCCCCGGGCATGGTCCCGGCGGCTCAGATGCGGTTCGAGCAGGGCCACGTCCTGCGGCGCGAGCGCGGCCAGGAGTAGGTTGCCCGCGAAGGGATGGCCAGCGTCGCTCGACATGGGGTTGATCGTTCCAGCGTGCCGGCGCGGCCTCGCGACTGGCCGTATGGCATGGCTTCCGTCGGGCCACAATCGGGCATTTGCTCACTTTTGGACGTCAGGGCCCGCCTATGCGGCAGTGCCGGATCTGGCCAAGAGCGGAACGGGTGGGCTGTCGCTCAAGCCCGGGAACGCTCGGCAGGGTGTCGTGTTGGTGATGCGATGCGGCGTCCACCGTCGCGGGTGCGTGTCAGGAAGCCCGCGGTCGACACCTTGTCGACGAGGGCCGTGACCGCTTCGGCACTGCGCTGCAGCCGGGCAGCCACGGCATGGAAGGGGTTGGATCACGTCTGCCAAGGGCAGCATGACGAGGTGCTGCGGGAAGGCCAGGCCGATCTCATCGAGCAGCGGCCGATCGGCTCGCACCACAACGTTCATCATGGCTTTGAGCGCGAAGCAGGGTCGGTCCTCCAGGCACAGTCTGGACTTATTCGAATTCATTGCGACAACGTCATGCAACTCTGAAAGACCCACGCGCGAACGAACCAGCCAGCTCACGGAGATTTCGGGTCGGCCAAACTCAGCGGTCCACCCGGGCAGGCGCGGCGTCCCGGTCGGGACGACCTTCAATGCCCAAGGCGGTGACCGCGGTTTTCGCCGTCTCAATCCCAACCCATCAGGAAGTCCCATGTCCGCAGCCGCCCCCGTCCGCTACACGCCAGACCTGGAAAGGCCCCAGCCCGACGAGGAAAAGGTGCATGCCGGCATGATCGAGCAGTTCGCCAAGATCCAGGGCACCACCTTGAAGGATTACGGCCACGCGGTGCGCGGCGTGCATGCCAAGGGCCATGGCCTGCTCACGGGCAGCCTTGAGGTGCTGCCCGGGCTGCCGTCGCACCTCGCCCAGGGCGCCTTCGCGAGGCCGGGTAGCCACGAGGTGGTGCTGCGCCTCTCGACCAACCCCGGCGACATCCTCGACGACAGCGTCTCGACGCCCCGTGGCTTGGCCGTGAAGATCCTCGGCGTCGAGGGCGAGCGCATGCCGGGGTCGGAGGGCACGACGCAGGATTTCGTCATGGCGAATGCGCCCGCTTTCGTGGCGCCGGATGGCGCAGCCTTCCTGAAGAACCTCAAGCTCCTTGCCGCCACCACCGACACGCCGCAGGTGTTCAAGAAGGCATTCTCTGCCCTGATGCGCGGCCTGGAGACCGTTCTGGAGGCGGTGGGAACCAAGAGCCCGACGGTGATCGCGCTCGGCGGCCATCCCGAGACGCACATCCTCGGCGAGACCTTCTACAGCCAGGTGCCCCTGCGCTGGGGCGACTATGTGGCGAAGGTCGCCGTCGCCCCCGTCTCTCCGGAGCTGACCGCGCTGACCGGGGCAAGCCTCAACGTCAACGGTAAGCCGAACGGCTTGCGCGAGGCCGTGACCGCCTTCTTCGCCGAGCACGAGGGCGTCTGGGAGGTCCGGATCCAGCTCCTGACCAACATCGCGACGATGCCGGTCGAGGACGCCTCCGTGCCCTGGCCCGAGGACGAGAGCCCCTACGTCGCCGTGGCGCGCATCACCGCGCCGCGGCAGGACGCCTGGGGCGAGGGCAAGGTGAAGGCCATCGACGACGGCCTCGCCTTCAATCCCTGGCACGGCCTCGCGGCACACCGGCCCCTCGGCTCGATCATGCGGGCGCGGGGAGCGGTCTACCCGAAATCCTCCGGCTTCCGCGCCGAGCACAACGGCTGCCCGATCCACGAGCCGGCGAGCCTCTCCCAGGTCCGCTGACCGGAACGAGAAAGCCGCATGCGGCCGAGGCCATCGCGGCGGGCTGGCCGGTGCGCGTTGGCCGGATGGCCATCCTCTCGACGCCGTCGCGGCTCGGCGGCAGGCCGACCCCGCCGTTCCCGCAAGCCCGGCGCCAGTGGTATCACCGGTTCCAGGCGACCAAGCGAGGCGCCGAGGCCGTGCGGGCCGACCCCGAGGGGTTCCGGCCGCATCCTGCGGGACAACTGGAGCCCGCCCGGCTGGTACGACGAGGCGAGCTTCGACGCCGTCGCCTTGCACGCCTCCCGGGCGCGCTGGGACGAGGCCGACCACGGGCACAACCGGACCTGAGGTAGAGCACGAGGGGCTGAAGGGCTCGCGGCGGAGATCCTCGCCTTCGTGAGGCCGGGTTGAGGGATCCATCCCGGCTCCCTCGTTCCGGAGCGGCGCCGGCGGATGCCGACCTTCCGGTCGTCCTTGTCCGAACTAGCGATCGGCGATGAGTTCCTTGATGCGGGAGGCAAGCGTCTCCAGCACGAACGGCTTCGTCAGAACCTGCATCCCGGGCCGGAGGTACCCGTTCCCCAGCACGGCGTTCTCGGCATAGCCGGTGATGAACAGCACCTTCAGGTCGGGCCGCCGCTCGCGGCCGGCATCCGCCATCTGACGCCCGTTCATGCCGCCAGGCAGGCCCACATCCGTCACGAGCAGGTCGATGCGCACGTCCGACTGCAGCACCTTCAGGCCGGCGACGCTGTCGGCCGCCTCGATGGCGGTGTAGCCCAGGTCCTCCAGAACCTCGGTGACCAGCATCCGCACCGAAGGCTCGTCGTCGACGATGAGCACCGTCTCACCCTGCTCGGCGCGCCCGACCTCCGCGAGCCTTCGCGCGACGTCCTCCTCGTCCGCCTCGCCGTAGTGGCGCGGCAGGTAGAGGCAGACCGTGGTGCCCTGTCCGACCTCCGAATAGATCCGGACCTGCCCACCGGATTGCCGGGCGAAGCCGTAGACCATCGACAGGCCCAGGCCCGTGCCCTCGCCGATGGGCTTCGTGGTGAAGAAGGGCTCGAACACCTTGCCAACGAGGTCCGGCGCCATGCCGGTCCCGGTGTCGGTCACGCAGACGCTGAGGTACTGGCCCGGGGGCAGTTCGTGCTGACGCCCCCCCGCGTCGTCGACCCACTTGTTGGCGGTCTCGATGGTGATGCGGCCGCCGTCCGGCATGGCGTCGCGCGCGTTGATGCACAGGTTCAGCAGCGCGTTCTCCAACTGGCCGGGGTCGATCAGCGCCGGCCACAGCCCCGCGAGGCCGACCGCCTCCAGGTGGATGGACGGTCCGACCGTGCGCCGGACGAGTTCCTCCATGTCCTTGACGAGGCGGTTCACGTTCACGGGCTTGGGGTCGAGGGTCTGGCGCCGGGAGAAGGCCAGGAGGCGGTGGGTCAGGGCGGCGGCCCGCCTTGCCGCGCCCTGGGCCACCGTCATGTAGCGGTCGAGGTCGCCGATCCGCCCCTGGGACATCCGGGTCTGCATCAGCTCCAGCGAGCCGGAGATGCCCGCGAGCAGGTTGTTGAAGTCGTGCGCCAATCCGCCGGTGAGTTGCCCGACCGCCTCCATCTTCTGGGATTGGCGCAGGGCCTCCTCGGTTTTGGCCAGGATCTCGGCTTGCCGCCTGGCCTCCGTCACGTCGCGCACGGAGGCGTAGATCAGGCCGTCGCGCGGCACCGCATTCCAGGACAGCCAGAGATAGCCGCCGTCTCGGCGGCGGTACCGATTCTCGAACGTGAGCTGGGCCTCCCCGCGCGCCAGGCCGCCCGCGGCCGCTACGGTCGGCTCGATGTCGTCGGGATGCACGAAGTCGAGGAAGGGCCGAGCCTTCATTTCGGCTTCCGTCCACCCCAGCGCCCTCGACCAAGCCGGATTCAGGCTGACGAAGTAGCCGTCGAGGTTGGCCACGCAGAGGAGGTCCGAGGATGCCTGCCAGACTTGGTCACGCTCGGCCGTGCGGGCCGCGACCTGGCGTTCGAGCTCGGCTTCCGTCTGTTTTCGCGCCGTCACATCGTGCACGAACACGTGAAAGCCGTCGACGCCGCCTTCCCGGGTCCGTCGCGGCAGGTAACGGACCTCGGCGACGCGGTGGCGTCCGTCGCGCCGCGGCCAGTCCAGTTCGAAGGTGACCGCCTCGCCTCCGAGGGCCCGGTCCATGAACGGCTTTCGCGCGGCGTAGGCGTCCGGCCCAAGGAGGTCACGAACGTCGCGACCGACGATTCCATCGGCCGGCACGGAGAACCAGTCGTCGTAAGCCTTGTTCACGAAGCGATAGACGTGGTCCTCACCGATAAAGGAGATCAAGACCGGCAGGGCGTCCGCGATGAGGCGGAGTTCGCGCTCGCCCGCCTCGGCGCGCTTCTCGACGCGTCTTCGTTCGGTGATGTCCGAGAAGAAGATGGCGACGCGGTGCGCGGCCGGGTCGCCGGTCCGTAAGGCCCGCACGTCGAACCAGCGCCCGAACACATCCGCGTAGTGCTCGAAATGCGCCGGCTCGCCGGTCAGCGCGACACGGCCGTAGGTGTCGAACCAGTGGCGTTCGAGGTCGGGCGCAAACGCGCTCACCCACTGTCCGGCGACGTCGGCACCGGTCTGGCGCACGAAGGCGGGGTTCGCCTCGACGATGCGGTAATCGACGGCACGGTCGTCCTCGAACTTCAACGCGACGATGCAGAACCCGACCTCGATGCTCTCGAACAGGGTCCGGTAGCGCGCCTCGTTCTCGCGCAGCGCCACCTCGGCCAGGGTGCGCTCGGTGACGTCGTGCCCCTCCACGAAGATGCCGCTGACCGTGCCGTGCGCGTCGGTGATGGGCTGGTACACGAAGTCGAGGTAGCGCTCCTTGACGGGACCGCCCGGCACGGGCTGCACGTCGAACCTGGCGCCGGTCGCTCTGTGCGGCGTGCCGGTCCGGTAGACCGCGTCCAGCAAGGCGACGTAGCCCTGGACGGCCGCCTCCGGCAGCGCCTCGGCTACCGTACTCCCGATCACGTCCCGGTTGTCGATGGCCTGCTGGTAGGCGGCGTTCGTCAAGGCGAAGCGGTGCTCCGGGCCGCTCAAGAGGGCGATGAAGCTCGGGGCCTGCTCGAACATCTGCGCGAGCGAGGCGGACTGGGCACGCAGGCGGCGCACCTCGGCTTCGAGTTCCTCGCGTGTCAGGGTTTCAGGGGCCGGGGCGGGCGGGGCATGCATGCGAGGGGGTTAGTCCACGATTGTGTTGCACCCGAGGACGTTGGGCTGAACCGAAGGTTCCGGGCAAGCTTGCGGGGAACGGAAACGCCGCGGGCCGGAACAGACCGGTGCAGCGCCCTTACCCTCAGGCTCGACAGCCCTCCATCACACGGTCGCGCCGCGTCCGTTGTCCCGGGTCCGGCCGGTGCCGACCCGGCCCGGGACAGGCTCGCCACCTCAGTATCTGTTCAAGGCGCCCGGCGGCTCGCGCTACCTTTGAACGCGGGCTCTTCGAGCAGCAACGTTCGCACGTCGGAAAGGACCAGCGCGGGCTCGAAGAAATCGAGACTGTAGATGTTTCGCACGAGCCCCGCGGGGTCGATCAGAAACGCGCGAAAGACGTGGCTGAGCGCTCCGTCGGGCTTAGCGTAGACGCGCTGGCCATAGGCGGCGAGAATCGGTCCGAGGGCCTCCCGATCGTGCGGCGTGAGGAACGTCCAGGCGGGTGCTGCCGGTTCGGCGGAACGCCATGCGGCGGCAAAGTCCCGCATCACCTCAGGCGTGTCGTGCTCCGGATCGAAGCTCAGCGTGACGAGGCGCATGCGGCGCGACAGGACGGGATCCTTCGCCGCAAGGTCCTGGAGCCGGGCCATCCCGGCATTGGAGAGCGGGCAGAGATCGGTGCAGCGCGTGTAGATCAACGCCAGAATGCTCACCTTACCCCGTAGGGCGTCGAGCAACAGGTCCTGGCGGCGGCCAGCCTCGTCGGTGACTGCGCCTCCCGCAGCGGGCTTGATTGGTGGCAGGCGATAGCTACCGGGCGGTGGGACCGGGAACCCGGCGCCATCGTCCCGCGGCAGATGACGCTCATGCGCGACCGCCGCCCTGCACAGCATCAGTGCCGCGCTGAAGGTGAGGAGCGTCGTGGACCGCATCGGCGTCAGTCCGTGTAGAGCGATGCAGCCCCGAAGGCCATCATGTGCGGGCGCCCGAGCCGCTCGGCCGTGAAATCGATCGCAAAACGCGAGATCAGCTCCTTGCCGTTCCAAGAATACGCCTTGAGGAACTGCTCGTTCTCGGGCCCGATCTTGTCCCAGTTCGCCAGGAGCGAACTGGTGTAGTAGATCCGCTGACCATCCCAGCTTTGCGAGACCATGTTGAGCTGAGCACCAATGGTCTTCTCGTAGATTTGCCGCGGCTTGTGCGGGTCGGAGACGTCGAAGACGCGCGTGGTGCCGTCCATGAAGGTGTCGACGAACAGCGTGCGGTCGTCGGCCGAAAGGCTGATGTCGACCGGCACGGGTAGCATCGCTGGGTTGCCGATGTCGGCCACCTCTTTGGCGCGCCACGCGCCGCCTTCATCCTCGTGCACGAGCCAGAGCTTCGAGGTCAGGGCGGTCGAGGTGAAGGCGTAGGAGTGGTGCGGACCCCAAGCCCAGCGGATCTCCAGCGGCACGCCGGGGACGTTCAGCACGGTGCGAGGCTGGCGGGTGTGAAAGTCCCAGAGCACCATGGTCTGCCCAAAGCGCTTCATCGCCTCGCCGTCCTTCATCAGGTCGCCGAGCGGGCGCATGTAGTTCTCACGCCCTGTGAAGGACGAGGTCAGCATCACGTTGCGGCGCGGTAGCACGCGGGCGTCGTAGCCGTAGCCATCCGCCTTCGCCTCGATGCGGGCGCCGCCCGGGGCCGCGTCAGTGGGCAGCCAGTGCGTCGCGACATAGGCGCCCTCGTTCGAGTACTCGACGAGGGCCGCACGGCCGGTCCCGTCCCGGTTCGACAAGCTCGGGATGAGCATCCGGCCGGGTAGCGCGTAGGCGCCGTGTGGGCCTGCCGCGCCGCCGCTCTTCTCGACGAAATCGTCGATCACCTTCACGAGCCGGGGCTTTGCCGGGTCGGCAGCCACGTCGAAGATGAAGATTTTGCTGTCTGACAGTCCCGCCGCCCAGAACTGGCGCCGATCATCGGTGAAGCCGCCGTGATGGGCTTCGTGCCGGCCGCCCACCGAGCTTGCGTGGATGGGCTTGCCGAAGGTCGGCGAGTTCTCCCGTGCGTCGACCGTGACAAGTTTGTCCGAGCCGTCGCCCAGGCCCTCGACACCGAGCGTCCAGACGTAGACGAAGTCCTCGACGCCGGTGATCTTGGCCATGTAGGGTGATTGGCAGGTTTCGTCGGCGAAGGCCGGCCCCATCGAGAGCAGAAGGGCTGCGCACAGCGGCGCAGCGAGTGCAACGGACGGCGTCGCGCGGATCCTTGGCATCGGCGCCTCCCGCCTGCAGACGTTTGCGTTTGCCGATGTTTTCCGGACCGGACATTGTTCGCCATGGAGTCAGCATGGCACGCGGCACGGAGCGGCGGTGTAGTGATTTGAGGCCGCTCATGGTTTGCCCGTTCAATCGGGCTGTCAATCCGCCGCGCCAGCGAAGGAGGGCCCCGCGTCCGGCATCGCCGGCGGCTCGGGTGCCTCCTCAGCGGCCGCGGCGGGACGCCGGTCATGTCGGGCTCCCGTCCGGCCCGCTGCGACGATGTCTCGACGATGTCTCGACGATGTCTCGACGATGGGCATCGATGCATCGGCACGGAGATGTCAACAACGCGCGCTCGTCTATCGCCCGTCCGACTGCAGCTGCGTTTTCTCTCTCAGTTCAGGGAATTCCTTCACCATGCTGACGCCGAACAGCGGTTTGCTGACCCCGTTGTGGCAGGTGGCGCAAAACACCTTCGGTGCGTCGCCGGCCGCTGGCCCGAGGCGGTTGGCGGGAAGCTTGTCGCTCAATGGGTTCAAGTAATTACTGTTCAGGTCACGCACCATGCGGATTCCGTGCCAAGCCGTAATTCGTTGAGGGGGACTATCGGACCAGCTGTAGAACGAACGTGTATTGTGACAGAAATTACAGTTCACACCGAGCGACTTTGAAAAACTCATCATGAGAGAGTAGGTCCACTGGGCCTGCTTGATCGATTGCGGGTTGCCCGTCTGCAAAGCTGTTTTCGACGCAACCCGGATCTCGCCATTCTGCTCCAAGTAGGGTGTGAACGGGTCCAAGGGCAGGGCGGAGCCGCCGGCCACCATCGACGGGTGATTTTTGCCGGCTGGCATCTGGGCCGAACCGCCGGCCTGCGTGGGGCCGGGATCGCTGAACCAGACATTCGGCGGCACCAGCTGGCCGCGATGGCAGGTGTAGCAGGTCACTCCGGTCTCGCCGACATGCTTCGTCCAGTCCGAATTGACATGCTGCACCATCTGCAGCATGCGCCGGGCCACCACCTTGGTATAGAGCGAGTCATCGGCGAAGTTCGCAGTGTTGTGACAGGCGGCGCAGCCTTGATCGGCCGCAACCCATTTGGTCATCGAGACCATCAGGCGGGTGAATTCGCCGACATTGACGTTGCCCAAGACCTTGACGTTCTCGTAAACGGTGCCCGCCTTGGCCCCCTCGTCTCCCGCATAAGGCACCGAAGCCGGGATCGCGTTCGCAGCGAGGGCGGCAGTTTTGGCCTTCCGTTCTTGCAGAAGGACCATACCGGTGCCGCGATAGCCGTGCTGCTCGCTCTGCGTGTTCGGCCGGTTCAAGGTCTTGGACACGATAAGCCCGAAGACGTTGAGGGCGATCGCGAGTGGAACGAGGAGGAGCAGCAGAGCGAGGCGGAAGCCGATCATGGAATAGCCCCCTCCCGCGAAACGAGACCGGCGCTGATCGGCCGGTTCACGATGGACCACCGATCAGACAGGCAGCGATCAGAGCACGGGACCGCCTGCTTCCAGGGAGGGCTCAGGCTGAACCGGCCCTCATCGGCAGGAGGCGGACCCCGCTGCCGATCGCGGCAGAGAGTGCCCGCATTGCCTCAAAACCTTTCCCCGCCCCGCGACAGCTCACGCGGGAGGGCACGCAGCTTTACTGTGACACCGTTTTTTCCATTGCGCCCGATAACTTTGCTGATCGTCCCGATAAGAAGTTCTGGTTTTGTGGAACTCGACATTTCGTGTTCGGTGGATTGTGAGGAACGCCGACAGGGATCAAGGTCATGACGACGTCGCCGACGCGCTCGACGATGAGCAGGTGCTCGGCGCGCCGCGACATCGCGCCTCCCGAGCGCCGTCCCGCCGAGGCGGTCACGGGCGGCCCGGCTGCGGAAGGAGCCGGCACGGATAGGATCCGACGGAGCCGCTCAGCCGCATTTCGGAAACATCGGTTCGCGGACGCCTTCGATCGGAAGCGGACCGGCGCGGAGCCCGGCCGATGACGGGGCGCTTCGCTGCTTTGGCCGTCTCCGCCGGTGTCTTCGTCCTCTCACCCGTCACCCATGGGGCATCCCCCCCTGGCGATCCGCCGGTTGGCGACAAGCGGGTGACGGCCGTTGTGCGCAACGATCTCGGCCAACTCAAATGGGTGGTCACCGAGGCAACCGACTACACCCCGCTGGAGGCGGAGGGGCGCCGGGTCTACCTGAGGGGCGGATGCAACTACTGTCATTCCCAGTATGTGCGCCCGACCAGCACCGACGCGCGTCCCTGGGGGCCGGTCACTGCCGATGTGCGCCGTTGGGGTCCGCTCGCGGAACCGGGCGAGTTCGCGTATGACAAGCCGCCCCTGTTCGGCCCCGGCGGCGTCGGCCCGGATCTCTCGCGCGAGGGGCTGAAATACGGCGACGAGTGGCACCTCGCGCATTTCTGGAACCCGCCTGGCATCACGCGCGGTTCGATCATGGGCGGATTCTCCGGCCTGTTCGAGACGCTCGCCGAGTTGGTGCCGATCGTCGGCGACGCGGCGTTCACGCTTCCTGACGGATCCACCGGCATGACGCTCGCGAGGACGGCGGCGACCGAGCGGCTGTTCGACTTCGACAGCCCGGATCAGGTCAAGCTGACACCGAACAAGGACGGCCTGTTATTCGTGCCGATGGATGCTCGCGGCAAGCACCCGATCATCTGGACGCCGAACCAGGAGTTTGCGGGCGACGCCGTGAAGCTCGTCGCCGAAACGAAGGACGTCCAGGCGCTGACGGCCTATATCCAGAAGCTCGGGACCGATCGCGGACAATGGCGCGATCTCGCCCTGTCCGAGGAGGTGGAGGGATCCAAGCTCATCCTCGAGCGGTCCGACGACTGGATCGGACGCGGCAAGCTCGTTTACGAGCGCCGCTGCATCGCCTGCCACGGTGAGACCGGCAACGGCAATGGCTGGGCCTCGACCTTCATGACCAAACAGCGCCCGCGCAACTTCACCACGGGCGTGTTCAAGTTCCGGCTGACCAAAGGCACGCTGCCCTCGGATGCCGACCTGCTGCGGACGATCACGCGTGGCGTGCGCGGCACTGCCATGCCAGCCTGGTACGAGCTGCCGCTCGACGAGCGCCTGGCCGTGATGCAGTACGTCAAGTACGGGCTCACCGTCGACAAATCCGACGAGACGCAACAACCCTCCTACTACTTCGTCGACGAGCCGCCGGGACCACCGATGTCGATCGGCACGCCGCCGAGGCCCTCGGCGGAGATGATCACCCACGGCAAGGCAATCTGGCAGCAGGCCAAGTGCTGGGAATGCCATGGCCAGCAGGGCAGGGGCGACGGCCAGAAGGCGGCCGGGCTGAAGGACGATTGGGGCTTTCCCATCCGTCCCGCGAACCTGACGCGAGGCCAGTTCAAGTCGGGCCCGACCGTGTCGGATCTCTACCGAACCATCACCACGGGCCTAAGCGGCACGCCGATGGCGTCCTTCAAGGACGCCTTCCCGGATGCCGATCGCTGGGCCCTGTCCTACTATATCCTGTCTCTCTCGGCCTTCACCGATCCGCTCAGCGGCAAGCCTCTGCGGCTCGCCCCGGCGGACCGCGCGGCGCTCAACGATCCCAATCTCCAGACGCTCGGGCCGGAGCACGCCTACAGGCCGCGGGCGCCGCGTGACGACGGGCATCCGGAGACCGTAGCGGGGCGATGAGACGCGAGCGCCGATCGCCGACCGCGCAGGCACGGACCGTCCGGACGACCGGGCTTTCGTCGTCTGGTCCGCGGGAGGCTGTCACTTAGGCGACGAGCCTCCGGCTCGTCAGGCAAAACGGCGAGAGGAGCAGCGGACGATGGCCGCCAAGCAGGTGACGTTCTCGGACGAGGCCCGCAGCCGGATGCTGCGGGGCATCGACATCCTCTCCGAGACGGTCCGCGTGACCCTCGGTCCCAGGGGCCGCATCGTTGTGCTCGGGCGGGACCACGATCCGCCGCGCATCACCAAGGACGGCGTCACGGTCGCGAACGACATCGAGCTCGACGACCGCTTCGCGAACATGGGCGTACAGATGGTGAAGGCCGTCGCTTCGCGAGCCTCGTACCTCGCCGGCGACGGCACCACCACGGCGACGGTCCTCGCCCAGGCTGTCGTCCGGGAAGGCGTCAAGCTCGTCGCCGCCGGCGTGAACCCGATGGATCTCAAGCGCGGGATCGATGCCGCAGTCGCAGCGGTCGTGGCCGATCTGCGGAGGAACGCCAGGCCCGTGACGTCGAGCGAAGAGATCGCACAGATCGCCACGGTGTCCGGCAACGGCGACGCGACGATCGGCCGGCTGCTCGCCGACGCCATGCGGCAGGTCGGCAACGACGGCGTGATCAGCGTGGAGGCGGGGGACGCGTTCGAGACCGTGCTCGACGTCACCGAAGGCATGCGGTTCGATCGCGGCTATATCTCGTCGACCTTCGTGACCGACCCGAGGACGATGCGGGTCGAACTCGACCAGCCCTACGTGCTCGTGAGCGAGAAGACGATATCGTCCCTCAGGGAGCTGCTGCCGCTGCTCGACGCCGTCATGGAAACCGGCAGGCCGCTCTTCATCGTCGCGGAGGGCGTCGAGGGCGAGGCTTTCGCCACGCTCGCCGTCAACACGATGCGCGGCTCCCTCAAGGTCGCGGCCGTCAAGGCACCCGGCTACGGCCCTCCCGGCAAGGCGCTCCTGCAAGACATCGCGATCTTCACGGGCGGCCACGCGATCTGCGAGGAGCTCGGCATCAAGCTCGAGAACGCCAGCATCCGGCTGCTGGGGCAGGCGAGGCGGGTCACGGTTGACAGGAACGACACCACGATCGTCGGCGGTTACGGCAAGGACGCCGAGATCGAGGCGCGGATCAGGGAACTCAAGGCCCAGATCGACGAGACCACGTCCGACTACGACCGCGAGAAGCTGCAGGAGCGGATCGGCCGATTGTCGACGGGCGTGGCCGTGATTCGGGTCGGTGGCGCCAGCGAGGCTGAAGTCCGGGAGCGCAAGGACCGGATCGACAACGCGCTCCACGCGACCCGCGCGGCGGCCGCCGAGGGGATCCTGCCGGGCGGCGGCGTCGCCCTGCTGCGCGCCGCGCGGGCGCTGGGGACGCTTGCGAGCGCGAACGAGGATCAGCGGCAGGGCGTGAGGCTCGTCGCGAAGGCGCTGGCGGCGCCGGTCGCGCAGATCGCGAGCAATGCCGGGCAGGACAGTTCGGTGGTGATCGGCAGGATCCTCGCCAACGACGCCTACGGTTTCGGCTATGACGCGCAGACGGGGACTTATGCCGACCTCCTCGCCGCGGGCATCGTCGACCCGGCGGAGGTGGTGTGCACCGCGCTCCGGGCCGCGGCCTCCGTCGCGGGGCTCCTCGTGACCACCGAGGTGATGATCGCCGACCTGCACGACAGAGTGGTGCCGGAACTCGATGGCCATCACCATCACGGCAACATGGACATCGACTTTTGAGTGGTCGCGATCAATGCTTTGGCTGACGGAGGCTACCTCGGCGCAACAAGCCTCCCTGACAGGTCCCGCCCCCCTGGCGGCGCGGCTTCTGCCCTCCACCCTGATCGCGGTCGGAGTCCTCGCAGTCGTGGCGAGCGCGGATCGGGCCGCGGCGGCGGAGGATGGCGGGCACCTCGTGGCGATCTGCGCGGCCTGCCATCGGCTCGATGGCCGCAGCACGGGCATTCCCTCGATACTCCGGTGGGAAGCGGAGGAAATCGTCGACAAGATGCTCGACTTTCGCGCGAGCGAGCGGGCGAGCCCCATCATGCGCGCGGTGAGCCTGTCGCTGTCCGACGATGAGATCGCGGCCGTCGCGGCCGAAATCGCCGCCATCGGCCGCCGAGCGAAGTCGCCGTGAGCCATTCGTCATGACGAGTTGGACCCGCCGCGAACTCGGCATTGGCGCGGCGGCGCTGGGCTCGGCGCTCGGGCCGGCCCGCGCGCAAGCTAAGCCGCGCGTTGTCGTGATCGGCGGCGGCATCGGCGGTGCCACGGCGGCGAAGTACCTGGCGGCCGGCAATGCCCTCGACGTCACGCTGGTCGAGCCGCAATCCCGTTACGCGACATGCATCTTCAGCAACCTCTATCTCGCCGGCCTCTGGTCGCTCGAATCGCTCACCCATGGTTACGGGACGCTCGCAGAGCGTTACGGCGTCACGGTCGTAAAGGACGCGGCAGCGGCGATTGATCCCGCGATCAGGCGCGTCAGGCTGGCGGGCGGCGCGAGCCTCGCCTACGACCGCCTCGTCGTCTCGCCGGGCATCGCATTCCAGTTCGGCGAGATCGATGGCTACGACGAGGCCGCAACGGAATTCATGCCGCATGCCTGGAGCGCGGGCCCGCAGACCAGGCTGCTGCGTGCGCGGCTGGAGGCCATGGAGGATGGCGGCGTCTTCGTCATCGTCGCTCCGCCCGAGCCGTTCCGCTGTCCGCCCGGCCCCTACGAGCGCGCCTCGCTCGCCGCCTACTACTTCAAGCAGTTCAAGCCCCGCTCGAAGATCGTCATCCTCGATGTGAAGGACAGCTTCTACCAGCAGGAGGTTTTTCGGGATGGTTGGGACCGGCACTATCCCGGCATGATCGAGTGGCTGCCGGCCCGTTCGACCGGAGGCGTGAAGGCCGTCGACGTTCGGGCGGGGCTCGTCCGGACAGGGCGCGAGACCATCCGGGCGAGCGTCACCAACGTCATTCCGCGACAGACCGCCGGCGCGGTAGCGCACAGCGCCGGGCTGGTCGATGCGCGGGGCTGGTGTCCGATCGATCCGGAAACGTTCGAGTCGCGGCTTCTGCCCGGAATCCACGTCGTCGGGGATGCGGCCTGCGCGGGGGACATGCCGAAATCCGCCTTCTGCGCCAACGCCCAGGCCAAGGCTTGCGCCGCCGCGATCTTGACCGCGCTGACGGGCGCGCGGCCGTCCCGGCTCCATCTGCTCAACACGTTCTACACATTCCTTGCCGGCAACGACGCGATGGGCGACGCGGCCGTCTTCACGCCGGCGGACGGGACGATCAAGCGCAGCGGCGCCTTCCTGACCCAGGCCGGCGAGCAGCCGGAGACGCGCCGCAGGACTGCCAGGGAGGCGGTCGGCTGGTACGACGCATTCACGCGGGACGTGTTCGGTTGAGGGGCCGCTGCGACGTCGTGAACAGGCTGCGGCACGCCGGCCGAATCGTCACCAGGAGAACCGCAGAACCGTCTCAGTACTTTCCAGGGGTCAACACCGAGCCGGTATTCGACCAGTATATGTAGGCTTCCAAATCCCTCATCGCCTCGGAATCGGCTTCGATCTGCTCGCCCTGCATCGGCTTCTCGATGCACCAGTTGACCATGTCCCGCAACGTCGAGAACTTGCCGATCTGGGCTTGAAACTTCGGGTACGTGTGCGGGTGGGTATCGGCGGCATGGGGATGGCACATCGCGCACGCCATCCCCGAATTCGAGAGATTGACGCCCATCGTCTTCGCGGTCGCGGCGTCGCCATGGAACAGCAGATCGCCCTTCTTGACCGCGTCCATGAACGCGTCCTCGTAGGACTTCAACTGCTCCCGTGAGACCGGAGTCTTGTGTGCGCTCGCCGGGCCGACGACGAACAGGATGGCCGAGACAGCCACCGCCGTCGTGAGCGCCCCCAGGAGCGAAGCGAGCGTCCCATCCCGTGTCATGGCTTCGATCCTTCGTATGGACCCAGCTGATCGGCAATCCTCGGCCGCAAGACCTCGGGCGTACTGAGCGATGAATCTTCCGCCGACTGAACAAAGACCTCCTTGCGGCCCC
Organism: Methylobacterium planeticum; assembly: GCF_008806345.1. Taxonomy (GTDB): domain Bacteria; phylum Pseudomonadota; class Alphaproteobacteria; order Rhizobiales; family Beijerinckiaceae; genus Methylobacterium; species Methylobacterium planeticum. The sequence continues at coordinate 50,415 of NZ_VZZJ01000010.1, forward strand.
ACATGACGTATTCGGTCTCGATCTTATCCCTGTTCATCGTCAGCTTCTCCCAGCCGACACCGTCGTAGATGTCGCCAGGATCGACACGAATCATCGGCTTCGTGAGCTTGGGCACACCCTCCGGCGCATAGGGCCAGGGCCACGAGGTCGCCAGCATGCCGATCGAGCGCATGTTGCCGATCTCGTTGTAGAGCACCTGATGCACGTGCCCGTGAATGTTGGTGACGTTCGAAAACGGCTTCAGGACCGCCTGCACCTCGCGCCAGTCGCGCACCCAGAAGTTCCACGGCGGGTAATACTCGTAGAGCGGATTGTGGCTGAAGATAACGATCGGCCTGGACGGGTCCCAGCCAGCGAGAATTTTCTCCATCCAGTCGAGCTGGTCGCGGCCTACGCCGGCCCACGGACCGGCGACCGAGCCGTCGAGAACCGCCATGTGGTCCATGCGCTCCTCGGGGCTCATCTTGCGCGCGGTCCAGTAATCCGGGCCACGGCTGACGGTGTCGAGCCCGATGAAGCGCACGCCTTTGTGGTCGAAGGTCCAGTTGGGCTGTCCGAAGAGCTGACCCCACTTCTTGCCCATGTCGAGATACCAATCATGTTCGCCCGGTATAAAGACCTTTTTGATCTTCACCTCTTTAAGCAACTCGACACCGAGTTCGAGTTCTTCCGGCTTACCGAGCTGCGCAATGTCGCCACCGAAGATCAGGAAGTCGGCCGGAGGGCTCATGGACTGAACGTCCTTCGCGGCGCGTACGACCTTCTCGACGAATCGGGTATTGACCGATCTCGGATAGAGATGCGTGTCCGAGATCCAGGCGAACTTGAACGATTCCTCGGCCGCGTAGGCCACGTCGATCGTATTGATCAACGGCCACCACGCGAAGGTCTGGCCGACCGTGGCCGCGCCGAACAGGCACGACTTGTGGAAGAACATCCTTCTCGTCAGCCTGAGGTTCGGGTCGGGGCTGACCCCCGGCCGCTGGAGGGCCGCCGCGATCTCACGTCGTTGGCGCTCAAGGTCGGACATCAGCGTTTCCTCTCGTGAACGTGCTCGGCGTTGCAGGTCACTTCTCCGACGCCCGGCATCCGGCTCGGTCCGTTTCGAGCTTCAGATGCCGTGTCCGGACTCGAAGCCGCCCAAACTCATTTCTTCTTCAGCTCGATCGACAAGCTCGTCGGTTTGCCGGCCTCGATCGTGACCCTTTGCTGAACCGGCTTGCTGGCCGATTGCAGCGTCACCAGATCGTATTCGCCGGGCGGTATCTCGGAGATGCTGAATTTGCCCTCGGCGTTGGTGAGCGCATAGTACGGGTTGTCCACGACGTAGATCCAACCCTCCATCCAACCATGCGCGTCGCAATCGACCTTGACGGCGCCGGCCTTCGGCAGCTCGGCTGCGATACTCTGGTTCTGGTTCGGTTGCGCCATGTTGAAAGCGGTGCGCTTGCCGTAATAGCCGTGCGTGTTGTGCAGGACTGGATCCCTGTTGATCACGTCCAGCGGACCAGCCGGTATGACCTGCACGGCGGGCACGAAGCGGCATTTCTCGTTGTCGAGTTCCGGTTTCCGCCCCGGTGGCGGCCATGCCTTCCCACTGCCCACGCCGGCGAGGTAGACGACGGCGTCTTTGACGCCCTTATCGGGGCCCACCTCGATCAGGGCCTCTTCGCGCGGCCCGCCGCAGATCTCGACATCCTTCGTCGGTACGATCTTGCGTGTTCCTGGCACGCCGTTGAAGACGACCGTACCTTCGATCACGCCACCGTTCGAGACCGAGCCGGCATCGTAGGCTAGCGCGGGCAACGTCATTGCGGCGCCGACGGCGACGGCGCACGCGGCTCCGATCGATCTGCCAATCGCCATGATCCTGCTCGGCGCTTCCATCCCCGAGACGTTCCCCGAGGCTACCCGAAGGCGAGACGATCACGAATTTCAAAATGTTCAAAACTAGAACTTCTTATGAGGGCAATCAGCAAAGCTGTCGGACGCGGCATGGACAGCCTGCCGAACTTGATCAGACTATCCGCGCCAAGTGACGATCGGGCAGGCAGAGATAGATATCCCCATTCGCGCAGGGTAGTGTGGAGTGGAAGCCATGATGAGCGGCCACCTGCCCATGCTCAGTCGACGCCCGATGTCGCCGTCCCGCCCGCGCCTCGCCCCGGGATTCGTTTCCGGCATCGTGCTCGGCCTTGCCTTGGCGACCTTCGACCCGGCGGCGCGCGCCTCAGATGCCGTGACGGTCGGCGGCCCTTTCACGCTCAAGGCACCCGACGGGACGACGGTCACGGAGCAGACCTACAGGGGCAAGTGGCTGCTGGTCTATTTCGGATACACATCTTGCCCTGAGATCTGCCCGACGACCCTGTTCAACCTTGCCGCGGCGATGAAGCATCTCGGGTCCGAGGCCAGCAATCTCCAACCAATCTTTATCACGCTCGATCCCGAACGCGACACTCCTGTGGTGATGGGCGAGTATGTCCGGTCGTTCGATCCACGAATCGTCGGGCTCTCGGGCGATCCGCGGGAGATCGAGGCGGTCATTCGGGCATACGGAGCCTACGTCGCCCGGCATGCGGGAGGCTCGAGTGCCCGTGACGATCTCCTCGACCACAGCAACTACATCTATCTCATGAATCCGGCGGGCCTGTTCGTTCGCGCCGTCGATCCCGAATGGTCCGGAGAAGAGGTCGCCTCGAAGCTGCGCGAGATCATGGCGCGGCATCAGAATTGAGCGGCACGCCGTGCCGTACGGCTGTCCGGCCTCGTTAGGCCTGCACGTCGGCCGACGGATTGGCACAGCTCGCCCGCCTTGCTCGGCCACCCTGATAGAGGGCGAGCGCGGGGCTTGCCGCCGTGAGCACCACTTGGCCCAGAGCGTGAAAATCCTCACTGCACGGCGAGGTCTTTCGCCACAACAGCCCGACGCTTCGGCTCGGCTGCGGATCGGAAAATCGCAGGAGCTTGACGCGGCTATCACGCAACTCGACGTTAACGGCGACCTCCGGCAGCAGGGTTACGCCGTAGCCACTGGCCACCATCTGGATGATCGTCGACAGGCTGGTGGCAAAGAAGCTGTTGTTCGGCCCGTTGCGCGCGTCCCTGCAATAGGCGAGCGCCTGATCCCGCAGGCAATGGCCCTCTTCCAGAAGCAGGAGCTGACGCTGTTCGACGTCACTGACCGTGACCCGGGCCCGTTCAGGCAACGGATCCTTGGCGGAGACGGCAAGCAGAAAGCGGTCCTCAAACAACTGCAGCGTTTCTATATCTGTTTTCTCGACCGGCAGCGTCAGAAGCGCCACATCGATGGTGCCACGCGTGAGCTCGTTCAGCAGGGTCTTGGTCTGTGCTTCCAGAAGACCGAGCCGAAGCTCGGGATAGCACCGCTGCAGCTCCGGGATCACCCGCGGCAGGAGGTAAGGCGCGAGTGTCGGGATGATACCGAGACGCAGCGTTCCCACGAGCAGCCGACCGGTGCGATGAGCGAATTCCACCAAATCGCGCGTGGCGCTCAGGATCAAGGCCGCGCGCTCGGCGATCTGCACGCCGCGTTCTGTCAGCCGCGCGTTGCCGTTGAGGCGCTCGACGAGCGCGCCGCCGAGACAATCTTCGAGTTCCTGGATCTGCATGGAGAGCGCCGGCTGGCTAACCGCGCATTCCTCCGCCGCCCGACCGAAATGTCGGTGCCGACTCAAGGCATCGAGGTAGCGCAGCTGCCGCAACGTCAGCATGCACGATGCACGCCGACAATGGCGGTCCGACGCCCCGCAGGCATGCGGGCGAGCGATCCGCTCGAGGAACCGCGGAGCCGAACCGGCGCGACGATGCTGGCCTGTCGGGATCGCCGTCGGTGAGCGCCAGAACGGCGCCCCACGTTCGCAGATGAACGCGACATGTCGAAGCCGTCGCCGCATCTTGCCTCGTGAGGCGAGCCGTCGATGGTGTTGTTGCCGGGCGCCAGACGCGCATTCGCGACATCGCGGGAAGATGTGCGAACCTCGTTGCTCGAGGCTTGGTCCGCAGTGTTGGAGCTCTCGATAGGTCGAACGTGCCTAACCAGGGAGAGCTCGCTACCTCCACGATACGTCCCGCCATCTCGAATACCGGTTCGGCGCATCGCGGACATGAAATGGAAAGACTCGCGACCGACAATCAACTCCGTCGAGGCGAGCACGACCCTATCCACGCACCCGCAAAGTGAGTATGCAACGGACGAAATCGTGACAGCATCAAACGTTGATCTTCGCGCACTTACGATTGGTCGTTCGCAATGACCAATATCAATGATTTGAATGTCCGTATCGAGCCCAGCTGGCATCTCCACCCCCGAGTTCCGTCCCCTCGCTCGCTATCGTTTTCTCTGAAGGAATAATTTTTACCAAAAGAACAAAATTCTCATCATCGATGATGCAACCGGACTCGATAAAATCATAATTAAAAAAAAGTGAAACTGCGGAAAAAAATATTTCGGGGTCTCGCCTTGCAGCGGGAGCCAGTGTTCGGCGAACGCGAATTCGCTCTTTGTCCGATTCAGTACTGACGCTGTCCAGGCAACCCGATCTGCGCTGAGCGAAACTCAGTGCACGACCTCGAAGTTCGCGCGTGAACGTCGCCGTGCTCACAAGTCTACGAGACTCGCGTGGCTGCGTAGAGCCTTGTCGAACCAGACCACGACACGACTCGGCTGCGTCCAAGCGGCAGCTCGTTGGTTCGAGCCCGACCGGGATCGCCTGTCCCTTTCCCTTCGGAAAGATCACCGGCCGGCACGTCAGTTCTGGATCGCGCGGATGTGCCGAAGCCTGTGGTTACCGCGTGGTTGCGGGCAAGCTCGCAGCCGCGACGTCTGCGGCAGGAAGTCGCTTACCGCCAACTGGGCCCTGCATCGGCTGCGTGCCCCGAACGGCCTCAGATCAGCGGCAGCGGCATGGTCAGCGCTGGACGTCCGAGACCCTGAAGCCAGCGAGCGCTCGTCCTGCTCCCGGATGGGAACCGATGGGAACCGATGCCAGTCTGCTGTCCTGCTCCGACCGGGCTGTGACCGCGCGATCTGGGCGTCGGCGCGGCGAACGACCGGGACATCTAGGCGCTCACCAATACATGAGCGAGCAAGCCACGGCCGCCTCGCTCGATATCGTCTTGGATCGCGTCACGGGCCGCGTCCTCGTCGCGACGCCGCAGGGCATCGATGATCCGTCGATGCGGATGCGGCTCCCAGTCCGGCACTCCCTCGTCATAGAGATGCGATAGGATGGGGCCGCAACGCACCCAGAGGATCTCGACGATGTCGTAGACGATCGGCAAGCGTCCGAGACGACATAGAGAGAGGTGGAACTCGGTGTTCAGGTCCACAGCGCGCGCGAAGTCCTGGCGGGCATGACATTCTGAGATCGCGTCGTGGATCGCCGCCAGGGCCGTGATCCCGGCGTCGGGCGCAGCTTTGGCCGCGGCTGCCGCAGCGCGCCCTTCAAGGTCGGTTCGAATCGCCCGGATCTCCATGAGCTGATCGAAGGTCAGCGTCGGAACCACCACCGTCCCCCGCGCATCCAGTGCCAGTGCCTTCTCGGACACCAAGCGCAGCAGGGCCTCGCGCATCGGTGTCGCGCTGATACCGAAGCGGGCCGACATCGGCCGCAACAGCAGGCGCGCATCGGGGCGCATCTGACCGCGCATCAGCGCTGTGCGGAGCTCGCGATAGGCGCGCTCGCTCAGGCTCTCCCTGACGATCGGGCGGACCCAATCCGGCACGATATCGCCAATCGCATCGGTTGCCATGAGGCCGCTTGACATATCTCGCTCCATGACCTGTAATTTGTTATAACAAATTACAAAATCTGTCGATGGTCGCTGCCGTCTCGGCGAAATGCCGGAGCGGACGACGCCGCGTCGACAAGGGATGGATATGCTCGCACTGCGGAAGACAACGCCCGCATTCGGTGCCGGCCTCGTCGAGGTCGATGCGCCCCAGCCGCCAGGACCGGGATGGCTGACGGTCGACGTCGCGGCGGCGGGTATCTGCGGCAGCGACATCCATGCCTATGAGTGGACGACAGGCTACGGCTTCATGGCCGCGTTCATGCCGCTGACACTGGGCCATGAATTCGCGGGCACGGTCCGGGCGGTGGGCGCGGATGTGACCGCGTTCCGCGCGGGCGACCGAGTGACCTGCTGGCCGACACTCGCCTGCGGAGCCTGCTCGGCCTGCCGCGCCGGGCGGCCTCACGATTGTCAGGATCGGGTGGTCATCGGCCTGCATGTCGACGGGGCTTTCGCCGGCCAGGTCGCGGTGCCCGCCGCCAATTGCCGCCCGATCCCCGACCGCCTGCCCCTCGACGTGGCCGCGCTCTCCGAACCGCTGGCGGTGGCCGTCAACGCCGTCGACGTGGCGGAGGTGGGGGAGGGCGACCGGGTCGTCGTCCTCGGTCCCGGCCCGATCGGCCTCTTCATCGCGTGGGTCGCGCTGGGGCGTGGGGCGAACGTGTTGCTGGTCGGCCTCGACGACGCGGCGCGCCTGGCGACAGCCCGCGAGATCGGCATCCGCGCCACCGCCGATCTCGTCAACGAGCCCCTCGCAGAGGCCGTCAGGCGGAGCTTCGGAGCCGAGCCCGACCGCGTGATCGAGGCCACCGGCGCGGCGCGCTCGGTCGCCGACGGGCTGGAGATTCTGCGCTCGGGCGGCGTCCTCGTGACCGCCGGCATCCATTCCGGCTCCCTCGATCTCGATCTGACCCGCTTCGTGCGGAGCAAGAAGCAGATCCGCGCGGCCCACGACACCACCGCCCGCGCCCTCGACACGGCGATCCGCCTGCTGGCGGAGCACGCGGATATCCTGGCGGCGCTGATCACCCACCGCCGCCCCCTCGATGCGGCGGTGGACGCGTTCGACCTCGCCCGCAGCAGGCAGGCCGTGAAGGTCCTGCTTCATCCGCAGCCGGCCACGGCCGAGGCAGGAACCCGCCGATGAACGCGACGTCGCGAGCGGTCATCGCTCCCGAGCCCGGCGGCCCCGACGCTCTCCGGATCGTCGAGCGGCCGATGCCGGTGCCCGGCGAGGGCCAAGTTCTGGTGCGCGTCGCGGCAGCGGGCATCAACCGGCCGGACGTGATGCAGCGCGAGGGCCGATATCCGCCGCCGCCCGGCGCCTCCGACGTTTTCGGCCTCGAACTCGCCGGCACCGTCGAGGCCCTGGGGCCCGGCGCCAGCCGCTTCCAGCGGGGCGCGCGGGTGATGGCGCTGGTGCACAGCGGCGCCTACGCCGAGTGGGCGGTGATCGACGAGTCCGTGGCACTCCCGGTGCCGGACGGCCTGTCCATGGTCGAGGCCGGGGCGATTCCCGAAACCTATTTCACCGTCTGGAGCAACGTGTTCGAGCGTGCCCGTCTCGAGGCGGGGGAGAGCCTCCTGATCCATGGGGGCTCCTCGGGCATCGGCACGACCGCGATCCTGCTCGCCAAGGCGTTCGGCGCACGGGTCGTGGTGACGGCCGGCTCGCCGGAGAAATGCGCCGCCTGCCGCGCGCTCGGTGCCGATGCGGCCATCGATTACAGGCAGGAGGACTTCGTGGCTGCCGCCCGCGCCGCCACAGACGGGCGCGGCCCGGACGTGATCCTCGACATGGTCGGCGGTTCCTACATTGCCCGCAACCTCGAAGCGGTGGCTCTCGACGGCCGCATCGCGCAGATCGCCTTCCAGCACGGCTCGCGGGCCGAGATCGACTTCCTGCCGCTGATGATGAAGCGGGTCACGCTCACGGGCTCGACGCTCCGGGCACGGCCGGTCGCCATGAAGGCACGGCTCGCGGCCGCCCTCGCCGAGAAGGTGCTGCCGCTGCTCGCCGCGGGAAGGGCGCGGCCGCCGATCGATTCCGTCTTCCCGTTCGCGAAGGTCGCCGAAGCCCACGCACGGATGGATGCCGGCGCGCATGTGGGAAAGATCGTCCTCGTCATGCGGGACGAAACGCAGGAGACCGGCCGATGACGCATTCCTCCGCTCCGTCCCAATCCTGCGCGCGCGCGACCCTGTCCTCGACCTCCGCGCGCGCGAACCTGACCGGCGCTCACGTCCTCGCCGCCGCCCTCCAGCGGCATGGCGTCCGGGACGTGTTCGGGCAGAGCATCCCGTCGGCCCTGTTCCTCGCCGCCCCCGATTACGGCATCCGGCAAGTCGGCTACCGCACCGAGAACGCGGGCGCGGCGATGGCCGATGCCTATGCCCGGATCTCCGGCCGGGTCGCGGTGGTGGCCGCGCAGAACGGCCCGGCCGCGACGCTCCTCGTGCCGGGGCTCGCCGAGGCGCTGAAGGCGTCCACGCCCGTCGTGGCCATCGTGCAGGACGTGCACCGGAGCTTCACCGACAAGAACGCCTTTCAGGAACTCGATCACTTCGCCCTGTTCGCCGGTGTCGCGAAGTGGGTGCGCCGCGTCGCCGTCCCGAGCCGCATCGACGACTACGTCGACATGGCCTTCACGGCCGCCGCCTCCGGCCGGCCCGGCCCGGCGGTGCTCCTCGTTCCCCTCGACCTTCTCGACGCGCAGCACGACCTTGAGCCGGCCGGCTCCCGTCGCCAAGCCTGCCTCGGAACCTATCCGCTCGATCGCACGGTTGCCGACCCCGAGCGCGTCGCGGAAGCAGCCAGTCTGATCGCCGGGGCCGAGCGCCCGGTGGTGATCGCGGGCGGCGGCGTCCACGCCTCGGGCGCCACCGTCGAACTCACCGCCCTCCAGGCGCTGGGCCTGCCCGTGGCGACCACCGTGATGGGCAAGGGCGCGGTCGACGAAACTGCCTCGCTCTCCCTCGGGGTCGTCGGCTACTTCATGGCCCCACGGGGCCGCACCGCCCATCTGCGAGATCTGGTGAGCGGCGCGGACGTGGTCGTGCTCGTGGGCAATCGCACCAATCAGAACGGCACCGATAGCTGGTCGCTCTACCCGTCCGACGCCCGCTACATCCACATCGACGTGGATGGCGGCGAGGTCGGGCGCAATTACGAGGCGCTGCGCCTCGTGGGCGACGCCAAGCTGACGCTCGCAGCCCTCGCGCGGGCGTTGCGCGAACGCGGTACGACGGCACTCGCGGGACGCCGCGGGGCGCTGGAGGCCGGGATCGACCGGGCGCGCAGGGCCCATGCGGACGACATGGCCCGCCTCGTCGACATGGACGCGGTCCCGATCCGGCCTGAACGGATCATGGCCGAGATCGACGCGGTGACCACGCCGGAGACGATCGTCGTCGCCGACGCGAGCTATTCCTCGATCTGGATCGCCAATTTCATCACCGCTCGCAGGCCCGGTCAGCGCTTCCTCACCCCACGCGGCATCGCCGGCCTCGGCTGGGGCCTTCCCTTTGCGCTGGGCGCCAAGGCGGCGCGGCCGGCCGCCCCGGTGATCTGCGTCACCGGGGACGGCGGCTTCGGCCATGTCTGGTCGGAGCTGGAGACCGCCCGGCGGATGCGGCTGCCGGTGGTGGTCGTCGTCCTGAACAACCAGATCCTCGGCTACCAGAAACACGCCGAACTCAGCCTGTTCGGTGACCACACCGATGTCTGCCACTTCGAGGCCGTGGACCACGCCGCCATCGCCCGCGCCTGCGGCGGCGTCGGCATCCGCGTCGAGCAGCCGGGGGACCTCGCCCCCGCCCTGCGCGAGGCCCTGACACGCGATGCCGTCACGGTGATCGACGTCGTGACCGACCAGCGCGCCTACCCGCCGATCACCAGCTTCGAGGGCAAGGACGCCCTCGAAACCTGACGGGCGCGCCCGCCCGGAACGACGAACGAAAAAAATCGGAGGAAGCCATGAGAGTCCTGGCGCGCGTGATCGCCGCCGCCCTCGCGCTGAGCGCGACGGCGGCCCGGGCGGATGTGAAGTTCGGGGCCCTGTTCCCCTTCAGCGGCCAGTTGGCGCTGCTGGGCGAGGAGAGCGCGCGGGGCGTCGAGATCGCCGTCGAGGAGATCAACGCGGCCGGCGGTGTCCAGGGCCAGAAGGTGGTGCTCGTCCGCGGCGACGCGGTCGACAACAACCAGGCCATCGGCGAAGCGCGCCGCTTGATCTCCCTGGAGCGGGTATCGGCGATCTTCGGATCCTATTCCTCGGCGCGCTCGATCGCCGCGAGCCAGGTGGCCGAGATGTCGGGCGTCCCGTATTTCGAGCTAGGAGCGGTGGCCGAGGAGGTCACCAGCCGCGGACTGCAATACCTCTACCGCACCAACCCGACGGCCGAGGATATGGCCAAGCTCGCCATCGAGATGATCGTCAACAAGGTCGCGGCGGGCCTCGGCAAGAAGGCCGCCGACCTGAAGATCGGCATCATCCACGAGGATTCGAGCTACGGCTCTTCCGTCGCCGGCTTCCAGAAGAAGTTTGCGGCCGCTGCCAAGCTCGACGTCGTCACCGCGCAGGGCTACCCGGCCTCGACCGTCGACATGTCGTCTCTCGTCCTCGACCTCAAGCGGCGCGGCGTCGACGTGCTGCTGCAGACCTCCTACCAGAACGATTCCGTGCTGTTCCTGCAGCAGGCCAACGAGGCCGGGTTCAAGCCCGGCGCGATCATCGGGGGCGGGGGCGGCTATTCCATGCAACCGACCGCGGACGCAGTGGGCCACAAGGTCATCGAGGGCGTTCTCGACACCGATTTCACCCAGTATCTCGTCAACACGACGTACACGCCGGGCCTCGAAAACTTCGTGGCGGTCTACAAGAAGAAGTACGGCAGCGCGCCGCGCTCCGGACACTCGCTGAACAATTACGTCGGTGCGAAGCTCATCCTTCAGGCCGTCGGCACCGTGAAGGGCTTCGAGCCCGACACCCTCATCGGGGCGGTCAAGGCCATCGACGTCAAGGACGGCATCACGGCGGTCGGCTACGGCCTGAAGTTCGGCAAGAACAACCAGAACGAGCGGGCCGCGATGATGGGCATGCAGTGGCAGAACGGCAAGCTCGTCACCGTCTATCCCGACAGCGCCGCGGTCGCGCCGATGGAAATTCGCAAGTAGTCACGCCCTCCAGCGCAGCGCCGGGCCAGCACGATGGACGTCTTTCTCCAGGTCCTCGCCAACGGGATCATGCTCGGCGGCCTGTTCGCAATCGTGAGTGTCGGGCTCACCCTGATCTTCGGCATCGTCAAGGTGGTCAACTTCGCCCATGGCGAGTTCCTGATGATCGGGATGTACCTGACCTACCTCGCCGTCACCGGCCTCGGGATGCATCCCTTCGCGGCGCTGATCCTCGTCGTGCCGGTGCTGTTCCTGATGGGGGCGCTGACCCAGCGCCTCCTGATCCAGCCGCTGCTGGCGGCCGGGGACCATCACATCCAGATCTTCGCGACCGTGGGCCTGTCCACGGCGCTGATCAACCTCGCGCTGCTCGTCTTCGGCGCAGACATCGCCAACACGCCGCCCCACGGCCTGCGCATGCCGGTCGAGATCGGTCCGGTGCGGGTCCTCGTCGGTCAAGTCGTCATCCTCGGCGTGGCCGCCGCGCTCGTCGGGGCGCTCCAGCTCTTCCTGGCGCGGACCCGCACGGGCCGGGCGATCCGGGCAGTCGCGCAGAACCGCGCGGCGGCCGAGCTGATGGGCATCGACGTCGACCGCCTCTATGCCCTGACCTTCGGGATCGGTGCGGCCTGCGTCGGCACCGCCGCGGTCCTGATCGCCCCGCTGTACCCGACCTCGCCCAACAGCGGCACCTACTTCGTCCTCATCGCCTTCGTGGTCGTGGTGCTCGGCGGCCTCGGTTCGATCAGGGGGGCCTTCGCCGGGGCGATCCTGATCGGCCTGATCGACAGCTTCACCGGCTTCTACGTCAGCTCCGACATGCGCGAGGTGGCGGTGTTCGGCGTCTTCCTGGCGATCCTGATCCTCAGGCCCTCCGGCCTGTTCGGGCGGCAGCTCAGGCAGTCCCACGTCTCGCCATGACGCGTGCGCCGGAAGAGCAGACCATGACGAACATTCCGCCCGCCGGTGCTCACGCGGCAGGCTCGGCGGCCTCAGCCCGGCGCAACCTCGCCGCGCCGACCGCCCTGGCCATCCTGCTGGCGGCGCTGGTCGTCATCCCGACCGCGATCGGAAACCCGTTCGTCTACCACGTCTTCATCACGATCTGCGTCTTCGCGGGGCTCTCGACCGCCTGGAACATCGTCGGGGGCTATGCCGGGCAACTCTCTCTCGGGCACGGCATCTTCTACGGGATCGGGGCCTATTGCGGCGTGATCCTAGTCGGCGTCGGCGTCAGTCCGTGGATCGGCATGTTCGCGGGGGCAGGGATCGCGATCATCGTCGCCGTGGTGATCAGCTATCCGTGCTTCCGCCTGCACGGGCCGTTCTTCTCGCTGGCCACGATCGCCTTCCTGGAGGTCTTCCGGGTTCTCGCCCTGCACTTTCGGGAGGTGACCGGCGGCGCCACGGGCTTGATGATCCCGCTCAAGTTCGGCTGGGCCTGGATGCTGTTCCGCGAGCGCCTGCCGCTGCTGGCCATCGCGTTCGGCTTGCTGCTCGTGACGTTGGGGGTGGCGTGGTGGATGCGCGGGCATCGGATCGGCTTCCAGCTGATCGCCACCCGCGAGCGGGAATCGGCGGCCCGGGCGGCGGGCGTCGACACGGTCCGGGTGCGGCTCGCCGCCGTGTCGGTCTCGGGGGGGCTGACCGCCATGATCGGCACCTTCCACGCGATGTACCTGACCTTCATCGAACCGGCGGCGATGTTCTCGCTGACCCTCTCGATCCAGATCGCGATGTTCGCGCTGATCGGCGGGATCGGTACCGTGTTCGGTCCGCTCCTCGGGGCCATGTTGCTGGTGCCGATCACCGAGTTGGCCCGCGGCTGGCTCGGGGCGAGTGCCCTCGGACTCCACGGCCTGGTCTACGGCGTCGTCCTGATGCTCGTCGTCCTCTTCCTGCCAAATGGCCTGATGGGCCTGCTCGCGCGGTACACCCGGCCGCGCGCCGCCCCGCGCGCGACCCCGGGCCCGACGGCGCCGGCCGCGCCACGCGCCGAACGGCCGCCTGTCGGCGAGGATGTCGTGCGGGTCGAGGGGCTGCAGAAGCGCTTCGGCGGCCTGCACGTCACCAACGACGTGGGCTTCTCCCTGCGCGAGGGCGAGATCCTCGGCCTCATCGGCCCCAACGGGGCGGGCAAGACCACGGTCTTCAACATGCTCTCGGGGTTCCTCAAACCCGATGCCGGCTGCGTCAGCGTCCGCGCCCCGGACGGGACCTGGCGCGATCCGGGCTCGCCCGGGGATTTCGCGGCGATCGGCGTCGGCCGCACCTTCCAGATCGTGCAGCCCTTCGCGGCCATGACGGTCGAGGAGAACATCATGGTCGGCGCCTTCCACCGGAGCGCCGACGTGGGTGAGGCTCGCGCGGTGGCGCGCGAGACCGCCGAGCGGATGGGGCTCGCCCCCTGGCTTGACGCCGAGGCGCGCGACCTGACCATCGGCGGCCTGAAACGCCTCGAGGTCGCCCGCGTCATGGCGATGCGGCCCCGCGTCCTGCTGCTCGACGAGGTGATGGCGGGGATCAACCAGACCGACGTGCGCCGCGCCATCGACCTGATGCTGTCGATCCGCGATACCGGCGTCAGCATCATCGCCATCGAGCACGTCATGCAGGCCGTGATGGCGTTATCCGACCGGGTGATCGTGCTGAGTTCCGGGCAGATCATCGCCCAGGGACGGCCACAGGAGGTGGTGCGCGACCCGACCGTGGTCGAAGCCTATCTGGGCAAGGAGTTCCTGCATGCTCACGCTTGAACGCGTGCATGCCGGCTACGGCGCCACGACGATCCTGCACGAGGTCTCCCTCGCGGTCGGAACGGGCGAGGTCGTGACCATCATCGGTGCCAACGGCGCCGGCAAGACGACCACCCTGCGCACGATCGCGGGCCTCGTCCGCCCGACGGCCGGCAGCATCACCTTCGAGGGACAGGACGTCACCGGGCTCACCGGACATCAGATGGTCGACCGGGGTGTCACGCTCATCCCGGAGGGGCGTCAGCTCTTCCCCGAGATGACGGTGCGCGAGAACCTCCTGATGGGCGCCTACCGGCGCGCCGCCCGCGAGCGACAGGGGGAGACCCTGGACGAGGTCCTGGCGCTGTTCCCCCGGGTGCGGGAGCGCCTCGACCAGAATGCCGGCTCGCTCTCGGGGGGCGAGCAGCAGATGGTGGCGATCGCCCGCGGGATGATGGCCCGTCCCAAGCTTCTGATGTTCGACGAGCCCTCCCTCGGCCTCGCGCCGATCGTCGTCGCCCAGGTCTTCGAGGTCGTCGACCGGATCGTGAAGACGGGGGCGACTGTGCTGATCGTCGAGCAGAACGTGTTCCACACGCTGAAGGTCGCCGACCGCGGGTACGTGCTGGAGAACGGCGAGATCGTCCTCACGGACGCTGCCGCGGCGCTCCTCGACAACGACCATGTCCGGCGCGCCTATCTGGGGATCTGAGAGGGTGGATTTCGATATGGCGGAGCGGGAAGCGAATCCGGAGCCGATCGCCCGGCGGCCGAGTCATGCCGGGCGGCGGGTCCTCGTGACCGGGGCCGGCCGCGGGATCGGTCGGGCGATCGCGGCGGGCTTCGCCGCGCGCGGCGCCCTGGTCGGCGTGGCTGACGTGAACTCGGAGGACGTCGCGGCCTCGGTCAGCGCGATCGAGGGCGCGGGCGGCCGGGCCTTGCCTCTCGGTCTCGACGTCGCCGATTATTCGGCCGTCGATGCGGCGCTGGCGCGTGCCGCGGACACGATGGGCAGCCCGTTCGACACGGTGATCAACAACGCCGGCATCTCGCCCAAGCACGACGGCACGGCGCACCGGGTGTGGGAGATGGATCCGGCGGAGTGGAACCGGGTCGTGGCCGTCAACCTGTCGGGCGCCTTCAACACGGCCCGGGCGCTGGCGCCGGGGATGCGCGCGGCCCGGCGCGGCTGGATCGTCAACATGTCGTCGGTGGCCGGCAAGACCTACTCGCCCATCGTCGCCTGTCACTACGCGGCGACCAAAGCCGGCCTGATCGGCCTGACCAAGCATCTCGCGGCGGAACTCGGCCCGTTCGGGGTGCGCGTCAACGCTATTGCACCGGGCCGCATCGAGACCCCGATGGTGCTGGCGGTGGCCGGCACGGTCAACGAGGAGCAGGTCCGGCTGACCCCGATGGGGCGCCTCGGCACCCCCGAGGAGGTGGCCGACCTCGCCCTCTATCTCACCTCCGCCGAAGCGAGCTTCGTCACCGGGCAGACGGTCGACGTGGCCGGCGGCCTCTACCTGACCTGAGGCAGCGATGCGCGCGATCACCGGGGAGACCCGGATCTACGGCGTCCTCGCGGACCCGATCTACCATGTGAAGACGCCGGAGGTGATGCACGCCCTCTTCGCCCGTCACGGCGTGGACGGCGTGCTCGTTCCCCTTCACGTGAGACCCGACGGCCTCCGCGCGGCCCTCGACGGCCTGCGCACCCTGGAGAATTTCGGCGGCTTCATCGCCACGGTTCCGCACAAGGAACCGATCCTCGACCTGTGCGACGCGCTGACGCCGGAGGCGCGCCGGACCGGGGCGGTGAACTGCGTGCGCCGCGAGCCGGACGGGCGCATGGTCGGCACGATGCTGGACGGCATCGGGTTCCTGGAGGCGCTGCGCGCCTCGGGCCTCGATCCGCGCGGCCTGCATGTCGGCCTCGCGGGGGCTGGCGGTGCAGCCTGCGCCGTAGCGTTCGCGCTCGCCGAAGCCGGGATCGCCCATCTGACAATCCGAAACCGCGGCGTGGACCGGGCTGCCGCTCTCGCCGCGCGCCTGGCAGCCGCTTTTCCGCGGCTCTCGCTCGGCGCCGGCCGGGCGCAGCCCGATCACGACCTCTTGATCAACGCGACGTCGCTCGGCATGCGGTCGGCGGATGCCGCGCCCTTCGACCTCGCTGCGATCCACCCCCGCCAGTTCGTCGCCGATGCGATCATGGAGCCGGAGATGACATCGCTGCTCGCCGCCGCGCAGGCGGCGGGCTGCCGGATCCAGAAGGGCAGGCCGATGCTGGAATCTCAGATCGCCCTAATGGCCCGGCACATGGGCGCGCTTTAGGAACCCGGTGTGAGACCGAGCGGCATGGATGCGATCGAGGCCGGGATTTTCGACTACGTGATCGTCGGCGGCGGCACGGCGGGCTGCGTGCTGGCAAACCGCCTGAGCGCGTCGGGGCGCCACTCCGTTCTGCTGCTGGAGGCGGGGCGCCGGGCGCGCAGCCCCTGGGTGCCGATCCCGGCGGGCTTCAGCCGGCTGCTCCGGCACCCAGCCTACAACTGGCGCTTCAGCACAGAGCCGGAGGAGGCGACCGGCGGCCGGGTCATCGCCGTCCCGCGGGGCAAGGGCCTTGGCGGCTCCACCCTGATCAACGGCATGATCTACGTTCGCGGCCAGCCCCAGGACTACGACGCCTGGGCCCAGGCCGGCTGCCGGGGCTGGGGATTTTCGGACGTGCTGCCGTATTTCCGCAAGCTCGAGGATTATGATTCCCCCCTCGGCCGGCCGCTCGACCCAGCGCGTGCCCGGGGCGGCCCGCTGCCGCTGACCGAGGTGGCCGAGCGGCCGGCCATCGCCCAGGCCTTCATCGCCGCGGCCGAGGCCGCCGGCCATCCCCGCAACCCGGATTACAATGGCCGCAGCCAGGACGGTTTCGGCTATTATCAGGTCAACCAGCGCCGGGGCCGTCGGGTCAGTGCGGCGGACGCCTACCTGCAGCCGGCGCTCGGGCGGACGAACCTGACGGTCGTGACCGGCGCCCACATCGTACGCCTCGCCTTCACGGGGGAGAGGGTGAGCGGTGTCGTGGCCCGGGTCGGGGACCGCGAACGGCATTTCGCGACCCGGGGCGAGGTCGTCCTGGCCGCTGGCGCCGCGCAGACGCCGCAGATCCTGGAATTGTCCGGGATCGGCGATCCGGCGGTGCTGGCCCCGCTGGGGGTGCCGTTGCGGCACGCCTCGCCCGATGTCGGGGCCAACTACATGGATCATTACTGCACGCGCATGAACTGGCGCGTGACCCTGCCCGTGACCCTCAACGAGCAGACCCGGGGGGTTCGGCTCGGCATCGCGGTGGCGCGCTACCTCGCCACGCGACGCGGCATCCTCACCCTCGGGACTGGCCTGGCGCACGGCTTCGTGCGCACGCGGCCCGGTCTCGAAGGTCCGGACGTGCAGTACTTCTTCATGCACGCGAGCTACGCCAACGCCGCCGAGCGCAGGCTGGACCGTCTGCCCGGCATGACGGTCGGCGTCACGCAGCTTCGCCCGGAATCGCGGGGGAGCATCCACGCCGTCTCGCCCGACCCGTTCCGGCCGCCGGCCATCCGGCCGAACTTCCTGGCCACGCCCGAGGATCAGCGAGCGATGGTCGAGGGCATGAAGCGCGCCCGCGCCATCGTCTCACAGGCTCCGATGGATCCCTATCGCGGACGAGAGCTCAATCCCGGCCCGGAATGCCGCACGGATGCCGACTGGCTCGCCTTCGCCCGCCGCGACGGGCAGACGATCTACCACATCTGCGGGACCTGCCGGATGGGCGGGGATGCCGGGGCGGTGACGGATCCCAGGCTGAGAGTGCGCGGCGTCGAGGGACTCCGCGTCGCCGACGCTTCGGTCATGCCGAGCATCGTCTCCGGCAACACCCAGGCCGCCGTGTTCATGATCGCCGAGAAGGCGAGCGATCTCCTGTTGTCCGAGCCCTAACGGCGACCGCTGGATCCGGCCGGGCGTGGACCGGCGGCTTCGGCGCGAGTCGCGGGCCGCAGCGGACAGCATCGGTCAGCTGGTGCCGACCCTGAGCGGGCCCGTCGACAGTCCCATTCCGGATGGTCTCGAGGGCTCGCACCTTCGCCTACGCGGGCAGGACGACCACCTTCGTCTTGACCGGCGTTCGCGCGTAGAGGTGGATCATGTCCTGGCTGAGCAGGCCGACACAGCCGCTGGTGATGCCTGTGCCGATCGATTCGGGCTCGCTGCTCGCGTAGACCGTGTAGAGCGTGTAGGCGCCATTCTGGTAGAGATGGAGGGTGCGGGCGCCGAGCGGGTTGTCGAGGCCGCCCGGCATGCCCCGGGCATATTTGGCAGCCTCGGGCTGACGCCGGATCATCTCCTTGGGCGGTGTCCAGGTCGCCCATTCGGATTTGCGACCGACATAAGCGTCGCCGCTCCACAAGAACCCGTTGCGACCGACATTGGCGCCGTAGCGGGTGGCGGCCCCGTCGCCCTCGATGCGGTAAACATAGAAATTGCCGGGGTCGACGATGATCGTGCCGGGTGCTTCCTTGGATTCGTAGCGAACCGTCCGGCGATAATATTTCGGATCGACCTTGCTGACATCGACCGCGGGGATCGGGAATTTCTCGTCTGGCATCGGCCCGTAGACCCGCGCCGCCTCGGCGAGGAGGATACCGTCGGTGGTCGCGCAACCGCCTAGCCCGAGCGCGCCGAAACCGGCGGCCGAGCCGACCAGAAACGATCGGCGGTTGAGAAGCCCCGCCCGATTCCCGAGCCGGGCGACCTCGTCCATCCCGCCGGCATCGGCATTCCCGCCGCCCCTCATCATGATCCTGGACTTCCCATATCCCGCGCCCCGATGAGGAGACGCTCCGGCCACGCCCGTCGCGCGTACTGCTAAGCTGAGATTGCCGGGATGCGGCTCGACTGGCAAGCGAGGCTCTCGCTCGGCACCGAACCGCGACGAGAAATCGCTGTCGTACCCGTTGATCTCGACGAACGGGGCTTCGCGACAGCGCGAGGCGGGGCGCGCAACAGATCGAGGCGCATAGGGATTCCTAGCCTCTGGCGCCGCTTGCGCGGTAGGCGCCGCACGGGCAACCCGTTACCGTCAGGATGACGCAGGCCCTCGCGAGAAGGGCCGGGAACGGCTACGAGGAACGCCCGATGGCAACGCAGGCCCAGATCGGACCGGGTTCCGGCGAGGACTTCGCCGAAAGCACCGTGAGCACGGTTACCGTGAGGCTGATGCCGCTCCTCGGATTGATGTACCTCATCGCCTACATCGACCGGCAGAACATCTCCTACGCCAAATTGGACATGGTGGGCAGCCTGGGGCTCAGCGAGACCGCCTACGGGCTCGGCGCGTCGCTGTTCTTCCTCGGCTACTTCCTGTTCGAAGTGCCGGCCAACGTGTTCCTCGAGCGGGTCGGCGCCCGGATCTGGTTCGCGCGGATCATGTTCACCTGGGGCCTCGTCACGGTGCTGCTCGGCTTCACCCAGGGCACCGCGATGTTCTACGTGCTGCGCTTCCTGCTCGGCGTGGCCGAAGCGGGGTTCTTCCCCGGCGTGCTGTTCGCGCTGACGCTCTGGTTTCCGCAAGCGCACCGCGCGCGGATGATCGGCTGGTTCATGATCGCCTCGGCCATCGCCAACGCAGTGGGCGCGGCGATCGGCGGGGCGCTGCTCGGGCTCGACGGGGTCCTGGGGCTCGCGGGCTGGCAATGGGTGTTCGTCGCCACCGGCGTGCCCGCGCTGCTGCTCGCGGTGATCGTGCTGCGCGTCCTGCCGGACGGGCCCGAGACCGCGCCCTGGCTGACGAAGGACCAACGCGACTGGCTGTCCCGGACGCTGCGCGACGAGCGCGAGGGCGGGAGCCACGTGGATCACGGCAATCCCTTCGCGGCGCTCCTCGACAAGCGGGTGCTGATGCTGGCCGCGGTCTACATCGCATTCCCGCTCTCCGCCTACGGCCTGAGCTACTGGCTACCCACCGTGGTCAAGGGCTTCGGCGTCTCGAACCTCACGAACGGCTTCATCAACGTCATCCCGTGGCTCGTCACGGCGGTCGCCCTGTGGTGGGTGCCCCGCCATGCCGCCCGCACCGGCGCCCAGGGAAACGCGCTGACCTGGCACGTGGTCGCCCCGGGGCTGATCGCGGCGGCCGCGCTGGCGCTCAGCGTCGTGGTGCCGGGCAACGCCCTGAAGTTCGCCTGCCTCTGCGTGGCGGCGGCCGGCACGTTCTCGGCGCAGCCGGTGTTCTGGTCGATGCCCGGCACGTTCCTGCGCGGCGCCTCGGCGGCGGCGGGCATCGCGGCGATCAACTCGATGGGTAACCTCGGCGGCTTCGTGGCTCAGAATGTCGTTCCGTTCATTCGCGACCAGACCCAGAGCAACCTCGTGCCGATGCTGTTCCTCTCCGCCTGCCTCGCCGTGGGCGCCTGCCTGATGTTCGTGGTCCTTTCCGCTCTGCGGCGCGACGCGATCAAGCGCGGCTCAGCGCCGACGGCGGCCCGCACGGCCTGAGCGTCGGGCGGCGGCGCGCACCAGGGGGCGCCGCCGCGCTTCACGACCACGTGCGGGTTGGCGAGCACGTCCTGCCCGGATCGGCGTCGCGGCGCACAGGCTAGACCTGTTCTCAGCGGCGTTCGCGGTCGCGATGCTGACGGATCCGCCTGTATCGATGGCTCACGCCGTCGCGCGGATTGACACCGACGCGCGAGAGATCGGCGCCACTGCCTCAGGCGGTCAGTCCTACGATTCCGATTGAACGCAACGACCGACCCGCGCGGACCTCCAGCCTGTTGGACCGAGCCGATTCAGACCGATCGGAAGACCTCGACGAGGTGGTCGACGAACGCGCGGGCGGCGGGTTTGGCGGCTTGCCCGCCGGCGAACAGGGCGTGCGCCTCGATATCGGCAAGACGCCACCCTGCCAGCAACTGCATCAGCTTGCCCGTATCCAGATCCTCGGCGAAGGACGGAAGGCTGGCGACGGCGATCCCGAGGCCGGCACGCACGGCGCTGACCGCGACCTCCGCGCCATCGATCGCGACCTGTCCCTTCGGCTGAACCCGCACCTGCCGGTCGCCCCGGTGGAACAGGAGCTCCTTGCCGGCCACCGGACCGGCGATCACGAACGCGTGGTCCGCGAGCGCCTCCGGCGTCTCGGGCGTGCCTCGTGCCTCGAGATAGGCGGGCGCCGCCGCGACGACGAGCGGCCAGCTCCCGATCAGGCGCGCGATGGCACTCGAATCCGGCAGCTTGCCGAAGCGGATCGCGACGTCGACCCCCTCCTGAATCAGGTCCTGCCGCCGGTCGTCGATGGTCAGCTCGACCTGGAGGTTCGGATGCCGGGCGACGAACGCGCCGATCCGCGGGACGATGGCGCGCGAGGCGAAGATCGACGACGCCGCGATCCGGAGGGTCCCGCGCAGGTCGTCGGTTCCCCGAATGGCGTCGTCCGCCGCTTCGAGGGACGCCAGGATCGGCTGGACGCGGGCGAGGTAAGCGGTGCCCGGTTCGGTGAGGGTCAGCGCCCGGGTCGAGCGCGAGAACAGGGTCGTGCCGAGCTGCTCCTCCAAGAGCGCGATGATCCGCGAGGCGGTCGGCTGCGAGAGCTTCATCGCCCGCGCGCCCTTAGAGAAGCTGCCGGTCCGGGCGATCTCGACGAAAAGCCGGAGGGCCTGGAAACGGTCGCTCACGCCCTCGCTCCCGATGGCCATGACGGTCACCAAGCCTAGCCGGGAACGGGACCTTCGGCCATCCTCAGATCTGTGCGTAGCCGCCGTCGACCTGAAGCTCGATGCCGGTGACGAAGCTGCTCTCCGACGAAGCCAGGAAGGTCGCGACCGAGGCGATCTCGCTCGGGTCGCCGTTGCGTCCGAGCGGCGTCTCGGCGGCGAACTTTTCGAGGAAGCCCGCGACCTGCTCGTCGCTCAGTCCCGCTTGCTCGGACAGGATCGGTGTCAGGATGGTTCCCGGTGCGAGCGTGTTCACGCGGATCCGCCGGGCGCTGAGATCCGTCGTCCAGGTGCGGGCGAAGGACCGGATCGCCGCCTTGGTCGCCGAGTAGACCGTGAAGGCCGGCATGCCGAGGCTTGCCGCGATCGAGCCGTTCAGGATGATCGAGCCTCCGTCGACGATCAGCGGCAGCAGCGTCTGTACCGTGAAGAACGTGCCCTTGAGGTTCGTCGTCACGCTGCGGTCGAAGTCGGCCTCGGAGATCGTGCCGAAGGCGCCGAGCGTGCCGCCGCCGGCATTGGCGAAGAGGACGTCGATGCGGCCGTGACGGTCGGCGATGTGGGCCCGCAGCCGTTCGAGGTCGGCGAGGCTCGCGATATCGCTCACGACGCCCTCGATGGCGCCCCCGATCTCGGCGACGGCCTCGTCGAGCCGGTCCTGGCGGCGGCCCGTGACGATCACGATCGCCCCTTCCGCCACGAATTGCTTCGCGGTCGCGCGGCCCATGCCGCTGCTGCCGCCCGTCACCACGGCGACCTTGCCTTCGAGCCGTCTCATGTCCTGGTCCTCATGCGAAGTGGGGAGCGCCCGCGCGCGGCCGCGCCCGTCGTCGTCCCGACGGATCGACGACGCATGTTGCGGCGGATCGCGCTGAAGAGGCTGTTCACGCGTGGAACGGCACCCAGAACATCTTCACGTCGACGTTCAGCATGCCTGACTTCACGGTGGGATCGTCCGTGCCGATCGTGATGGCTTCGTCGAGGTCGGCGGCTCTGAAGATCGTCATGCCGCCGTCGGCCAGCACGCCGTTCAGGCCGCCCGCCCGTTCCATGAAGGGGCCGCTGAGAACGATGAGGCCCCTCTCCTGCAACGCGGTCATGTAGCCGACATGTGTGTCGAACTCGGGCTGCTCGTTGTACTTGACGCCTTTAACCCAGTTCGGCCCGGGTGTCTGAAACGCCACGAAGTAATGGGGGCCATTCACGTCGACCATGTCCGCGCACTCCTGATGCGTTTCCTGCCGGAAACTCGGATCCTCGATGGACGTCTATTTCGTCCATTCGCCGTCCGGTGCGTAGTGGCCGTTTCCGGATAACACGCATTTGCCGGCCGAATGAATGACCGGCAGATGGCGAGGGACAGGTCCTCCCATGCTCAGCAAGCGGCCGCGCTCCGGGATGTCCGGTTCGCCGGTGTCAGCCGGCACGGCCAAACGGGCGAGACGTGCGTGCTGGCGCCGTCCGAAGATGACCGGGGGCGTTCACACGTCTATGCGAGTATCGGGCGCGTCGGCTCCCGCGCCGATGCGGGTCGCGACCCCCGTCACAGGCCGCCGATGCGGCCCTGATCCTGGGCTCCCTGTCCGCAGGCTGCGGCATGCCCTTCCTCCGGACGCGACATGATCCCCTTCTACGACGCAGATGCGGTCCACGCTGCCCTCGATTATCCGAGCCTCGTTGCCGCCTTGCGCGATGCCTTCGCGATGGCGGCTATCGAGGCCCCGGTGCGAACGGCCTACGAGGTCGGCACACCGTCGGCACCGGGCCGGTTGCTCGCGATGCCGGCGTGGCGGCGGGGTGAGGCTCTCGGCGTCAAGCTGGTGAACGTCTTTCCGCGGAATGCCGACCGAGGATTGGGGGCCGTCCATGCGGTCTACGTCCTGTTCGATGGGACAACCGGTGCTCCGCGCGCGCTCATCGACGGCGAAGCGCTGACCAACCGCCGCACGGCGGCGGCCTCGGCGCTCGCCTCGACCTACCTGTCGCGCGCTGACAGCGGTGTTCTCACGCTTGTCGGCACGGGCCGCCTCGCGCCGGAACTGGCGCTGGCGCACGCTGCCGTCAGGCCGATCCGTCGGGTGCTCGTCTGGGGGCGCTCGATCGACAAGGCCCAAACGGTCGCAGCCCGGTTGTGCCGGCGGGGCCTCTCGGCCGAGCGGACATCTGATCTTCCGGCGGCGGTGGCAGCAGCCGATATCGTGAGTTGCGCCACCGTCTCGTCTGAGCCGCTGGTGCTTGGGCATCAGGTCCGTCCCGGGACCCACATCGATCTCGTCGGTGCTTTCACGCCGGCGATGCGCGAGAGCGACGATGCCGTGATCCTCGCCAGTCGGGTCTACGTCGACACCTATGCGGGAGCTCTGGCGGAGGCTGGTGACCTGATCCAGCCGATCGCGGCGGGCATCTGGTCCGAAGACCGCGTCTGCGGAGATCTTCGCGAACTCTGCACCAGGACGAGATGCGGCCGTGCCGGTGATGACGAGGTGACGTTGTTCAAGTCAGTCGGGGCCGCCCTCGAGGATCTGGTGGCTGCCACACTGGTTCTTGAAAGGGGCCGCGGTTCGGAGCTTCCGGCATAACAACGGCTGGAAGCGCCCGATCCGTCTCGTGCTCAAGCCGCCAGCACCTGAGCATCCGGCGCTGTCGCGGCCTGCGCTTGCTCGTCGGATCGCCTGCGCCAGGTCATGCCACGATACCGTGGCGATAGGGCTGCAAGCGCCGTCCGCCGAGAAGGCGGTCAGCCGATCGCCGCATCGGAGCGCATCGCGCCGTGACGGGGATCGCCGTTCCCCACCTGCATCGGCTCTCGGAGGTGCAGGCGCTCGTGGCGGGCGCGTACCGATCCGACTGAAGCCCGTGACCGGGACGCGGACAGCGCGCTGCTAAGTCTTGGCCGAGATCCGACCTTTCCCGGAGCGGCGCGCCGTCGCCGCCTGGAAGATCGCGCGTCCTGCCTTCTCCAGAAGTGCGATCCGGACGTCGGCATCTGCCGTTTCGTCCTGATCGATTTCATCGAGCGCAGCCTGAGCGGCCCTGAGGTTTTTGTTCGCAGGCATGTGAGTAATCCTACTGAATTCGTTCGACCTTTAACGCATGCCCGCAATGCTTGTTCATTAGTACATTATCTACATCTCCGCCGAAGCTCAGCCATTCGCTCTGCTGACCACCTGCAGGCCAGCGATGCTGAGTTCGATCAGCCGCCGACGCCGGCCCTCGACCCTCCCCCGCGACGCCACAGCGCGCCGGCCGATCTCTGCCGTGGCAGCAGCGACAGGACAGGTGCTCGAAAGCCTTCGTGCCCGCTGCTCCGCACGCAACACTTTGCGCTGGACAAGGTTCGGAGACCCGACGCGTGCTTCCAATTCAGGCAAGCGGAACCGTAACCTTGGCCGTTCGTTGTATGGTCATGGAACACGTCAAGTCCACACTCGCGACCGCCACCCTTGCGATGTTCGGCTTGGTCGCCGCGGCGCACATCCTGCACCCCGGCAATTTCGACGCGCGAACGCGGCGTGCAACGCCAGCCGTCGCGGTGACGGAGCCTGCGCCGCGTGCGCCGGCCTGGATCGATCCGCCGTCACGGTCGATCCCGGCGACGGCGTCGTCATCCGTGGACGCCCGGACGACGGCCCTCGATATCTTTGCTCCGGCGACCAGCCCCGTCACCTTCACGCTCGCTTCGACGGCAGCCTCGATGCCCGCGCCCGTGACCTTGCGGGATGGCCCGAAGACTGAGCGAGCACGGAAGGCGGTGAGTACGCGCCGGCATCGG
Organism: Methylobacterium planeticum; assembly: GCF_008806345.1. GTDB lineage: Bacteria > Pseudomonadota > Alphaproteobacteria > Rhizobiales > Beijerinckiaceae > Methylobacterium > Methylobacterium planeticum. The sequence goes on from NZ_VZZJ01000010.1 coordinate 75,663, forward strand.
TTCGCTCGCGATGCCGCCCGACAGCGGCAAGCCTCGGTCGAGCGCAACAGGCTGGCTGGCTCATCGGCGGGGAAAAGCGAGAACGACAAGACCGCAGTTGCAACCGAGCGGTCGAAGCAGGTCGACCTGATCGGCGACTTGATCCGTGGGCTTGGTCTCGGCAGCAAGTCCGAGGGCTGACGCCTCGCCCGGCTGCTGCTGCGCATCGCGTTTCTGCGCTCCATTCCACGAGCCCTCGGTCTTCGAGGGCCGCCGATCGGCGCTCTCGCCGTGATGGTGGCAGCTTGGCGGCTTCCGCGCTAAAAGCGGCCTTCCCAGCGCAATCGAGGCAACCGGCTTGATGGTGCGCTCAAAACGGTCTCGCGCGCGACCTCTCAGGTTTCGGCGCAGCGTCGTGCGCGACCTGCGCAACCGCATCCGGTTCGCGCTCGTCGGCCTTCTGATCCTCGTCGGCCTGCACGTCGTCTCGATGGTCGCCTTCGAGCATCTCGGCCTCGGCGAGGCGATCTGGCTGACGTTCACGACCATCACGACAACCGGCTACGGCGACTTCTCCGCCAAGACGACGGCCGGCCGCGCCGCCACCATCGTGCTGATTTACCTGAGCGGCATCTTCCTGCTGACGCAGGCCGCGGGTGCCTTCTTCGAGTTCAGGATCCTTCGGCGTGAGCGGAAACGGCGCGGAGAATGGAGATGGGACATGCGAGACCATATCGTCTTCGTGAATGCGCCGGCCGACGAGCCCGGAGACTACCTGCGGCGCCTTCTCGACCAGCTCCACCGTTCGCACGCGCACTTCGCGAGCGTGCCCTCCCTGATCCTCACCGAGGCCTTCCCAGACGGACTTCCCCCTGATCTCGAGGACGACCCGCTCATCGTTCAGCTCAAAGGCCGGTTCGATGATCCGGCGGCCCTGGAGGCCGCGGGCGTCGATCAGGCCCAGGTCCTCGTCGTCCTCGCCGAGAACGAAGGGGATCGCCTGTCGGACAGCCGCACCTTCGACATCATCCATCGGCTGCGCGAGCGCGGCATCACGGCCCGCATCATCGCGGAGTGCGTGGACGATGTGAACCGCGAGAGGCTCAAGCGGGCCGGTGCTTCGGCGATCGTCCGGCCACTCCGAGGCTATCCGGAGATGATTGTCCGGGCGATCGTCGCGCCGGGCACGGAGTGGATCATCGAGCGCTTGTTCTCGAGCGAGGGTGACGAATGCCTCCGGTTCGATGTCAGGGCGTCTGACTTGCCTTGGTCGCACATCGTTCGGACGGTGCTCGAGGCCAATATGGGCACGCCGGTCGGCTACGCGGATGCGCAGGGATTGCCGCATAGCAACCCGCCCCCGCAGGCCTCGGTGACGGTCCAGGCCCTGTTCGTGCTCGTTGATGAGACCCAGAAGCCGACGAACGCCGCACTTCAGAAGCTACTGGACGGGGCCCGGCGGCACGACGAGAACGCGCCTGCGCGCCGTCCTCCTGCCGGACGCTGAGAAACCCGGCGCCGTCCTTGTCGATGCGCGCTCGGCCTTCGCGGAGGTGACACCGAGCACGACACCTATTTCGGAAGCCGGGTCAGTCTTGGCCGCCAGATGCCGAGAACAACGTTGGCCGTGGCGATCGCAAGCAGGACCCACAGCGTGTTTCGCTCCGCCGCGAGCGATCCGGCGAGCGTTGCAGGATCGACCCGCCCCAGCACGGCCCCGGCGCTGAGGTCCGCTTCCTGCTGCATCGGGCCCAGAACACCCACGAAGCCGCTCTCGAACACGAGGATGCCGGTGGCCGCCTTCAGCCAAGCCCAGCCTGCGTCATGAAAGCCCCGGTGCAGGCCGATCGCGAGAAGACCGGCGATCAGGGTCAGCCCAAGCGACGGAAAGAAGATCCACGTGGCAACGGCGCCCATCGTGCCACGCATCAGGGCGTATTCGGCCAGGGAGGTCGGCGGAGGCGCGAGGGCCAGCATGACAAGCAGGCACGCCATCGCCCCCATGAGGCCAATGGCTCCCATCGTGTGGAGGAATTTGAGAAAGCGGCGCAATGGGCCTCTACGGCTGCCTCGGACGGCACGCCGAGACTGTAGCGCAGGCGAAGGGTTCGAGGTAGCGGCGACCTGACCGGTCATCGGGACCGATCCCGACCCGACAACCGGTCCGCGCTGAGCGCGGGTCTTGGGCTTCCTGACCCCCTGGGGAGGGTGGGCGCCAGGCCTCGCGAAGACTTCGCGAACGAACCGCAAAGGCTTCGCGAACGAACCGCAAAGGCTTCGCGAACGAACCGATCGCCATTGCCCTGCGGCAGGGGGAGCACGGTGCGACGGTGGACGCGATCTGCCGGACGATCGATCGCCGCCGCAGCGCGCAGGCGCACCGGCCTGACCCGGCTCAGCGCGGCGGTGCGTCCGAGACAAGGGGCAGGTCAGGGCAAGACATGGCGCGGAACGGCGTCATGTCTGAAGACGACGCATGGCGAATGCGGCCACGAGGCCCGGCCCGTCGCCCGGAACACTTCGCATCAGGGCCGGTTGGAGTGAGGGTCCGCCGGTTTCGAGCGGTCCCGATCTTCCCGCAACATCAGAGAGGCCGTCATCGCGCCGGCCTCGTCGGAGCGCGCCGCGATGAAGGCACTGTGCTGGCATGGCAAGAACGACATCCGCTGCGACACGGTGCCGGACCCACGGATCGAGGATGCGCGCGACGTCATCATCAAGGTGACGAGCTGTGCCATCTGCGGCTCGGACCTCCACCTGATGGACGGCCTGATGCCCACGATGGAGAGCGGCGACGTGCTCGGCCACGAATTCATGGGCGAGGTCGTCGAGGTCGGGCAGGGTTTCACCAAGTTCAGGAAGGGCAACCGCATCGTCGTGCCCTTCAACATCAATTGCGGCGCGTGCCGGCAATGCAAGCTCGGCAACTGGTCGGTCTGCGAGCGCTCGAACCGCAACGCCGCGATGGCCGCCGCCCAGTTCGGCTACACGACCGCGGGCCTCTTCGGCTATTCCCACCTCACCGGCGGCTACGCGGGCGGCCAGGCCGAGTACGTGCGGGTGCCGATGGCCGACGTGGCCCCCATGGCGGTCCCCGAGGGCATGGACGACGAATCGGTCCTGTTCCTCACCGACATCCTGCCGACCGGTTGGCAGGGGGCCGAGCATTGCGAGATCCAGGGCGGCGAGACCATCGCGATCTGGGGGGCGGGCCCGGTCGGCTTCTTCGCCATCCAGGCCGCCCGGATCATGGGCGCGGAGCGCATCATCGTGATCGAGACGGTGCCCGAGCGCATCGCCCTCGCGCGCAAGGCGGGCGCCACCGACATCATCGATTTCGAGCAGGAGGACGTGTTCGAGCGGATCAAGGAGATCACCCGGGGCGAGGGCCCGGACGGGGTGATCGACTGCGTCGGCATGGAGGCGAGCGGCGGCCACGGCCTCGCCGGCCTCCTCACCGCCGTCCAGGAGAAGCTGACCTCGACCGAGCGCCCGGTCGTGCTCGCCGAGGCGATCAAGGCGGTGCGCCCCTGCGGCATCGTCTCGGTGCCCGGCGTCTATGGCGGCCCGGTGCCGATCAACATGGGCTCCGTGGTGCAGAAGGGCCTGACCATGAAGAGCGGCCAGACCCACGTGAAGCGCTACCTCGAGCCGCTGACGAAGCTGATCCAGGAGGGCAAGATCGACACCGCGTCACTCATCACCCACCGGTCGACGAACCTCGCGGACGGGCCGGACCTCTACCAGACCTTCAAGGACAAGAGGGACGGCTGCGTGAAGGTGGTGTTCCACCCGAACTGACCCCCGCCGGCGCGTCGGGCCCCGTCCGGCGCGCCTGCCTGTCCCCGCACCCCCGAGAGGAGCCCGATGAGCGACGCCCGCACCCCCATCCGCTACCACGACGGCGTCGAGACGCCCGCGCCCGACGAGGCCGAGACCATCGAGGCGATCATCGCCTCGATGACCCGCGAGAGTCAGAAGACCTCCGAGCGCTACGGCCACGCGGTGCGCGCCTCGCATGCCAAGGTCAGCGGCGTCGCCCTCGGCACGCTGGAGATCCTGGCCGACCTGCCGCCGGAGCTGCGCCAGGGGCTGTTCGCGCAGGCCGCCACCCATCCGGTGGTGGTGCGCTTCGCGCAGGGGCCGGGCGAACTCCTCAAGGACAGCGTCTCGACCCATCGCGGCATGGCCATCAAGGTGTTCGACGTCGCGGGCGAGAGGCTGCAGGGCCACGCGGCGCCGACCCAGGATTTCGTGCTCGCCACCGGCCCGGTCTTCCCGAACCCGGACGCCAAGGGCTTCCTCGGCAGCATGAAGCAGCTTGAGGCCGGCACGAGCGCCCCGGAGGCGGTCAAGGCCGTGGTCTCGCAGACGGCCCGCGCCCTCGACAGCGTGGTCAAGGCGGTCAAGGGCGAGAGCGCGCCGCTCCTCGACTTCTTCGGGCACGAGCCGCTGCATCCGCTGGCCGAGCCCTATTACTCGCAGGCCGCCCTCCGCTACGGCGACCACGTCGCCAAGATCGCGGCCTTCCCGGCCTCCCCGGCGCAGAACGCCCTGGCGGACGGGACGCTCGATCCGGGGGAGGATCCGGACGCCTTCCGGCACGCGGTCCAGACCTACCTGGCGGGGGAGGCCGCGGTGTTCGAGATCCGCGTGCAGCTCTGCATCGACCTCGAGGCGATGCCGGTCGAGGACGCCTCGAAGCGCTGGGACGAGGCGCTGAGCCCCTACCGCACGGTGGCCCGCCTCGTCCTCCCGCCGCAGGACGCCGACGCCGAGGCCAGGCGCGCTTACGCGGACGACGTGCTGTCGTTCCGGCCCGCGCACAGCCTCGCGGCGCACCGGCCCCTCGGCTCGCTGATGCGGGCGCGGCTGAAGACCTATCAGGCGCTCTCGCGCTTCCGGCACGAGCGCAACCGCGTCCCGGAGGTCGAGCCGACCTCCGTCGACGAGGTGCCCGCCTGAGCGGCCGAGCCCTCGCGGGGACGGCTGGGATCTTGCAGCCTCGATCGACCGCGGGCGCGCATTCTGTGGTAGAGTCGGGACTCGTCCGCGTCCGCTGCCGAGCGGATGGAGGGCCCTGCCATGCGTTTCGATCGCAACACCCGCGGTGAGTGGATCGTCGATCCGGACGAGCTCGCGCGCAAGCTCGGCATCCCGTGCGAGCAGCTCAAGGCCGAGAAGATCCTCGGCTTCGTCCACACGCTGGTGGTGATGGGGCGGGGCGCCGATCTCGGCCGTTCGCAGGTGACGGTCCAGTGCCGTGAGGCGGCGTGGCAGGGCGTCTTCGACGGCGCCGGCCACCTGATCGAGGAATGCCGCCTGTCGCCCGACGATCTCCCGGACGGCCTCGTCCACTAGGAGACGCGTCCGGCGACAAGCCCCTGGACGCCACCCCGATCGGACGTTGCGAGCCGCAGGCCCCCCCGGTGGCGGGCCGGAGGGCTTGCGTGCGCGGCCGTACGCGCCCCGCGCGGGTAAGGTCCCGTTTACCCTTCGGGACGACCCTGGCCTCACCCGCCGCGACCCCCTCCCGGCGGGATGGCCCCGCCGGTTCTCCGCGACCTGTGCCGGCGGGGCCTGCTTCGGGCCCGCGCCCGTCGAACCGCCGCTCGCGCCGGAGCCGTCCGCTCCGAGGCAGGGATCCGCACCATGATGGACGAGCCGCGCCGGTTCTTCGCGCCCTGGCGCATCGTCGAGTTCGAGGGCGCCTTCCGGATCGAGGACGCGGCGGCGCTGCCGCTCGCCTACAGCTACTATTCGGAGGAGATCGGGCACCGCGCGGTCGGCGGGTATATGTCCCGGGACGATGCGCGCCGGATCGCGCTCAACATCACGGCGCTGCCGGACCTGCGGGCGGCGCTGCGGGAGCGGGACGAACCCGGGGCGCTGCAGGCCGAGGTCGCGGCGCTGCGGAGCCAGCTCGCCGAAGCCGCCGAGGAGCGCGATGCGTGGCGGGCCGAGGCCGCGCGCCTCCGCGACTGGATCGACGCGCAACGCTGATGCCGGCCCGCGCCGACCCGGGACGGCTCGGGCCGCTGCCGGCGGGCTCCGGCCGCGCTAGGCCAGCACCAGGAGCAGGACGCTGGTGCAGACCAGCGTCATGGCCCCGACCACCAGCGCGGCATTCCGTACGCTGCGCGTCGCCGCGTGATTGTCATTGGCGGCGCGACGATGCCAGCGCGGCAGGCGGTAATCGAAGACGGGATGCGGCTGACCGAACCGCTCCACGGCGAACACTCGAGCACCCGCAGCACACACGCGATGTCCCTCCCTGATTTTTGGGATCAGGGTAAGGCCTTTCCCGGCCGCGCGTCAAAGTTTTCGACGCCGTTCAGCGTGGCCGGGTGCGCCGCCGTCAGCTTGCCGAAGGCGCGCGCTTCGGCGGCTGGATGGTCACGAGCTTGCCGGTGATGGGGTCGAAGACGACAATCGCCATGGCGTATTGCCTCGCTTGTAGACCCTCCGATCCCATGCCCCTTCGGTTAACGCATGTTTAACAAAATCCGTCCGTACGGTCGAATGCCCAAAGGTGTTAGAGGTTTCCCTCCGATTCCACAGGCGCCTCCCAAGCAGGAACAAAGGTTTCATCGCGCCACCGCCGTATTCCCCGGGATTTGTCCGGATTCGTACGCAGCCCGAGCTGTGACCGCGAGGGTCGGATCGAGCCAACTCGCCGATGAGGACGGTCGCGACGTCGCTCCGGCGCGGCCCGATGGCCACCGCCGATCCGCGACCCGGGAGGTCCGGGCGCGGCCCTGCGGGTTCGGCGCGACGCGCGGCCGGCACCGAAATGGCCGGCACGGCGCTCACCCCGGGCCACTCTCGCATTGACGGCGTCCGCGCGAGCCCGTTCCTGTCCTGGCCGGCGGACGACCGGACGCGAAATCGAGAGGATGAGCTGCCATGACGGATCGGACGCGCGCAGGTCTACGGACCCTCAGGGACATCTCGGGCCTCAGCCCGCAACCCGCCGCGCTCGCCGGGTCGGCGCTGCTGATGATCGACCTGCAGAACACCTATCGCGAGGGCTTGATGCGGCTCGATGGCGTCGAGCCCGCCGTCGCGGAGGCCGCCGCGCTCCTGGCCCGCGCCCGCGCCGCCGGCATCCCGGTCTTCCACGTGCGTCACGATGCGGGGCCGGGCTCGCCCTACGACCTCACGGCAGCGGCCGGCCAGATCAGCGACGAGGTGGCGCCCGAGGGGGACGAGGCCGTCATCACCAAGGCCTATCCGAGCGCCTTCGTGGGGACCGACCTTCAGGCGCGCCTGGAGGCGGCCGGAATCAAGGACCTGATCCTGGCGGGGTTCATGACGCATATGTGCGTGAACTCGACCGCGCGCAGCGCCTTCAGCCTCGGCTTCCGGCCGACCGTGGTGGCCGCCGCCACCGCCACGCGCGACCTCCCCGCGCCGGACGGCTCCGTCGTCCCGGCGCAGGCGGTGCAGGCCGCGAGTCTGGCGGCGCTCGGCGACCTGTTCGCGGCGATCGCCCGCACGCAGCGCGAGATTCCCGGGTGAGGGTGCAGCATCGCACGCGCCCGCGCTCCGCGGCGGAACGCGGCGGAGGCTGATGCGGTTCGGCTTCCATCACGGAGCTGAACCATGCGCATCACCAACGTCGCGGACCTCGTCGTCGAGACCCTGCAGCAGGTCGGCGTCGCGCGGATCTACGGGGTCGTCGGGGATAGTCTCAACGCCGTCACGGAGGCGATCCGCGCGCGCGGCAAGATCGAGTGGGTGCATGTGCGCCACGAGGAGGCCGGCGCCTTCGCGGCGGGGGCCGAGAGCCAGATCACGGGCCGGCTCGCGGTCTGCGCCGGCTCCTGCGGGCCCGGGCACGTCCACCTGATCAACGGCCTCTACGATTGCCACCGGACGCGCACGCCGGTCCTTGCCATCGCGGCCCACATCCCGTCGCCGGAGATCGGCTCGGGCTACTTCCAGGAGACCGATCCGAAGCACCTGTTCCGCGAGTGCAGCCATTACTGCGAGCTCGTCTCCGACCCCGCCCAGCTGCCCTACGTGCTGGAGAACGCCGTGCGGGCCGCGGTCGGCCAGCAGGGCGTCGCCGTGGTGATCATCCCGGGCGACGTCGCCGTGAAGGACGCGCCCGCCCGCGCCATCGCGCCCAATCCCGGCCTGCTGCCGGCCAAGCCCGTGATCCGCCCCGCCGAGGCGGAGATCGACGCGCTCGCCGACCTGCTCAACGGCTCGAAGCGGATCACCCTGCTCTGCGGCCGCGGCTGCGCGGGGGCGCATGCCGCGTTGCTGCGCCTCGCCGAGACCCTCAAGAGCCCGATCGTGCACGCCCTCGGCGGAAAGGAATTCGTCGAATACGACAACCCCTACGATGTCGGGATGACGGGTCTGATCGGATTCTCCTCGGGCTACGCCGCCATGCATGGCTGCGAGACCCTGCTGATGCTCGGCACCGACTTCCCCTACAAGCAATTCTACCCGTCCGATGCCAAGGTCGCGCAGGTGGATTTGCGGCCGGGGCAGCTCGGCCGGCGCTGCAAGCTCGACCTCGGCCTCGTCGGCGATGTCGGCGAGACCATCGCGGCGCTGCTGCCGAAGCTCACGGTCAAGGACGACCGCAGCTACCTCGATGCGAGCCTCAAGCACTACGCCAAGGCGCGCGAGGGTCTCGACGAGCTCGCGACCGGCAAGGCCGGCCGCAGGCCGATCCACCCGCAATACCTCGCCAAGGTGGTGAGCGACGCGGCCGCCGGGGACGCGATCTTCACCGCCGATGTCGGCACCCCGACGATCTGGGCGGCGCGCTACCTGCGGATGAACGGTCGGCGCCGCCTCCTCGGCTCCTGGGTGCACGGCTCGATGGCGAACGCCATGGCGCAAGGGCTCGGCGCCCAGGCGGCCGACCGGACCCGGCAGGTGGTCTCCCTCTCGGGCGACGGCGGCTTCGCCATGCTGATGGGCGACCTCCTGACGCTGCGCCAGGAGCGGCTGCCCCTGAAGATCGTGGTCTTCAACAACGGCACCCTCGGCTTCGTCGAGATGGAGATGAAGGCCGCGGGCTACCTCGAGACCGGCGTCAGCCTCGACAACCCGGATTTCGCGGCCCTCGCCCGGGCGGCGGGGATCCACGGGCGCCGGGTCGAGGATCCGGGCGAGCTCGAGGGGGCGGCCCGCGAGGTCTTCGCCCATGACGGGCCGGCCCTCCTCGACGTCGTGGTCAACCGCCAGGAACTCTCGATGCCGCCCAAGATCGACGGCCAGCAGGTGAAGGGCTTCAGCCTCTACGTGCTGCGCGCCGTGATGAGCGGACGCGGTGACGCGGTTCTCGACCTCGCCAAGACGAACCTCATCCGCTAGACCGGGTCGGGGATTTCGAAACGTTCCAGCCTGCCGGCGCGGTCGCGCGGGCGGCCGGGCCCGGTTTCGCTCCGTGGCCCGAATCCGCCCCGCGGGTGCCGGGTCGCCGAGCCGCGAGAAGAAGAACACCTGTGATGCGCGTCGGTCTGTTCGTGCCGTGCTACGTCGATGCCTTCGAGCCCGAGGTGGGGATCGCCACGCTCGAGCTGCTCGAGCGCTTCGGCCTTGACGTCTCCTACCCGTTCGACCAGACCTGCTGCGGCCAGCCGATGACGAATACCGGCTGCCACGCGGAGGCCGCCGCGACCGAGGCGCTCTTCGTCAGGAACTTCACCGGCTTCGACTACGTGGTGGCTCCCTCGGGGAGCTGCGTGCACCAGGTGCGCGAGCACCTGACGGCGATCCCGCAGACGCCCGAGGTCACCGCCGTGCGCGAGCGGACCTTCGAGCTCGTCGAGTTCCTGCACGACATCCTCAAGGTCGAGGACCTGCCCTGGGCGGAATTCCCGCACAAGGTCAGCTACCACTCGAACTGCAACGCGCTGCGGGGCATCGGCCACGCGCGCCCGAGCGAGATCAACGCGCCGTTCTTCTCCAAGCCCCTCGACCTGCTGGCGAAGGTGCGGGGCCTCGAGGTCGTCGAGATCGCCCGGCCCGACGAGTGCTGCGGCTTCGGCGGCACCTTCTCGGTGTTCGAGCCCGCGGTCTCGGCCAAGATGGGCTACGACAAGGTGACGGACCACGCCCGGGCCGGGGCCCGGTACGTGGTCTCGGCCGATTCCTCCTGCATGATGCACCAGAAGGGCTGCGCCGAGCGCCTCGGCGTTCCGCTGAAGTTCATCCACATCGCCCAGGTCCTCAACGGAGCCGCCGCATGAGCGCGCCAGACGATCTCCGCATCCACGACGGCGCCGCCGACCGCGGCGGGCTGATCCACCCCGAGATCCGCCAGCCGGACGACGAGAGCGAGCGCGGGCCCGACGGCAGCCGGCTCCAGCACGCGGAGGGCACGACGCAGCCGCTCAGCGCCGCCCCGAAGGCCGCCCAGGCCCGCGAGCCGCAGCCCCGCGGCGCCAGGATCCGGGGCAACCGGCCGATCGACCAGGCGGAGGCGGCCGAGCGCTTCATCGCGGCGCCGCTCCACCTCAAGGCCCATGACGAGCGCCTGTGGGACCTGCGCAAGAAGCGGGACGCGGTGGCGCACACCATCCCCGAATGGGAGGAGCTGCGCGAGCTCGCCTCGCAGATCAAGGCGCACACCCTCACGAATCTCGACGCCTATCTCGAGCAGTTCGAGGCGCAGGCCAAGGCCAACGGCGTCCACGTCCATTGGGCCGCCGACGGGGCCGAGCACAACCGCATCGTCCACGGCATCCTGACGGATCACGGCGCCAGGACGCTGATCAAGTCGAAGTCGATGCTCACCGAGGAATGCGGCTTCCGGCACTACATGGACGCGCACGGCATCGAGATCATCGAGACCGACCTCGGCGAGCGCATCCAGCAGCTCGACAAGGAGGAGCCGAGCCACGTGGTCTGCCCGGCGGTGCACAAGACCCGCCTCGACGTGGCCGAGGTCTTCGCCCGGACGCTCGGCACCGACCCGGAGAACGACGACATCCACTACCTCGCCGAGAGCCAGCGCGAGACCACCCGGCCCTACATCCTGACCGCCGATGCGGGCATGACGGGCTGCAACTTCGCCATCGCCGAGACCGGCACCGTCGTCACCTGCACGAACGAGGGCAATGCCGACCTCTCGGGCAACGTGCCGAAGCTGCAGATCCACTCGATCGGCATCGAGAAGCTGATCCCCCGGGTCGAGCATCTCGGCGTCTTCATCCGCCTCCTGTCGCGCTCCGCCCTCGGCTCGCCGATCACCCAGTATACCTCGCATTTCCGCGCCCCGCGCGCGGGCACCGAGATGCACATGGTGCTGGTCGATAACGGCCGCTCGGCCCGGCTCGGCATGGAGGCGTTCTGGACCTCGCTGAAATGCATCCGCTGCGGCGCCTGCATGAACACCTGCCCGGTCTACCGGCGCTCGGGCGGCCTCTCCTACGGCGCCACCTATTCGGGTCCGATCGGGCTCATCATCGACCCGACCTTCAACAAGCGGAAATACTCGACCCTGCCGTTCTCCTCGACGATGAACGGCTCCTGCACCAATGTCTGCCCGGTCAAGATCAACATCCACGAGCAGATCTTCGCCTGGCGCAAGGTCCTGGCCGAGGAGCACGAGATCCCGCTGGTGAAGAAGGGCATGATGAAGGCCGCCGGGCAGGTCCTGAGCCGCCCCGCCGCCTACCGGGCCGCGATCGGCGCCGCCGATTCCGCCCTGCGGGTGCTGCCGCGCTTCGCCGTCTACAACCCTCTCAACACCTGGGGCCGGGGCCGCGAGATGCCCGAGACCCCGCGCCAGAGCTTCCACGCCTGGTACAAGCAGAACCGGGCCAAGACGGACGGTGCCGCATGAGCGCCCGCGACGGCATCCTCCGGGCGATCCGGCAGAACCGCCCGTCCGGCACCTACGCGCTGCCACCCCTGCCGGATTTCGCGCCCCTCGTCGGCGACGACCTGATCGCGTCCTTCGGCGAGCGCCTGGAGCGCATGGGCGGGCGCCTGGCCCAGGCGGGCCCGGACGGCGACCCCCTCGGGGCCGTGCGCGAGCGCCTGGCAGGCGCCCGCGTCGTCGCCTCCGCGGTGCCGGAGGTGGCGGGCAACCGCGACCTCGCGCGGGTCGCGCACCCGGCCGACCTCGCGGATGTCGACGTGGCGGTGGTGCGCGCGGTCTTCGGCGTCGCCGAGACCGGCTCGGTCCTGTTCACCCAGGACGAGCTGCGGGTGAACGCCGTCGCCTACCTCGCCCAGCACCTGATCGTGCTCCTCGATCCGGCCGACCTTCTGGTCAACATCCAGGCGGCCTATCGCCGGCCGGAATTCGGCCGCTCGGCCTACGCGGTGCTCCATACCGGCCCCTCCGCCACCGCCGACATCGAGGGCGTCCTGATCCACGGCGCCCAGGGCGTGCGCTCGCTGACCGTGGTGCTGCTGGCGCGGACCTGAGGCCGCCGGGCGCGCCTCACGCGCTCGTGAGGCCTTTTCCCGGAACCGGGCGGCATCCGGGCGGGAAACCGTGCCGGTCGCAGGCGTAGTCCTTGCTAGGGTCGGCCCTCGACCCCCCGCGATGGAGCAGATGGTGCGCTATACTCTGGGCTGCAGTCTTTCCTACAATATTCTCTCGGACACGCTGTTCATCTTCAACCTCGAGGTCGCGCACCTGAAGAGCCTCGCGATCCTCAGCGAGACCCTGACCCTCTCCCCCGACCTGCCGCGGCGCAGCTACGTCACCCCGGATTTCCAGAACCGCTACCTCGGGGTGAACGTGCCGACCGGCGCCTTCTCGCTCGAGTACAACGCCGAGGTCGAGCTCACCGTGCTGCGGGCCGACCCCGCGACGATCGACGAGACGCCGGTGACGGAGCTGCCCCTCGACATCCTGCCCTTCCTGCTGCCGAGCCGCTTCGTCTCCTCGGACCGGCTGACGCCCTTCGCGCAGGCGGAGTTCGGGAACCTGCCGAAGGGGCACCAGCGGGTGAACGCCATCTGCAACTGGATCCACGACCACCTGACCTACCAGCCGGGCAGCAGCGACGAGCAGACCACGGCCGACGAATCCCTGCTGCGCCGGGCCGGCGTCTGCCGCGACTTCGCCCATCTCGGCACCGCCTTCTGCCGGGCGCTCGGGATCCCGGCCCGCTTCGTCTCCTGCTACGCCCACGGCCTCGTGCCCTGCGACTTCCACGCGGTGTTCGAGGCCTATCTCGACGGGCGCTGGTGGCTGTTCGACGCGACGCGTCAGGCCAACCTCGACGGCCTCGTGCGCATCGGCGTCGGCCGGGACGCGGCCGAGATCGCGTTCTCGACGCCCTACGGCAACATGCAGCCGACGAACATGCAGATCCGGATCAACCGCGCCGACGGCCAGGACGGCCCAGCCGCCCGCACGGTCGACGCGATCTCGACCGAGGAGCCGGCCCCGCACGCCGGCGCCGCCTGACGGGATCCCGTCGTCACGGGATCCGGGGATCCGCGGATCCCGCTGGCCGCAGCGGAGGCATCGTCGGCGCGGCCGGGCCTTTGACCGGGGGCGCCGCGGGGGCATCATCGGCGCGGCGCGCCCGATCAGGAGGTTGTCCGGAATGGCCTATCGCCACGTCGTCGGTCCGCGCTGCTGGGCCTTCTCCGACCTCGCGACCCTGATGGCCAAGGCGACGCCGGTGCGCTCGGGCGACCGCCTCGCCGGCATCGCGGCGGAATCGGCCGAGGAGACCATGGCCGCGCGCTGGTGCCTCGCGGAGGTGCCCCTCGCTGAGATCCTGGCCCGGCCCCTGATCCCCTACGAGGCGGACGACGTCACGCGCCTGATCCTCGACACCCACGAGGCGGGGGCCTTCGCGGAGATCGCGCATCTCACGGTCGGGGATTTCCGCGAGTTCCTGCTCACCGCCTCCTCCGAGACCCTGGCCCGGATCGCCCCCGGCGTCACGCCGGAGATCGCCGCCGCGGTCTCCAAGCTCATGCGCAACCAGGACCTCATCCTGGTGGCCCGCAAGGCCCGGGTGGTGACCCGCTTCCGCAACACGATCGGCCTGCCCGGCACCCTGGCGGCCCGGCTGCAGCCGAACCACCCCACCGACGACCCGGCCGGGATCACGGCGGCCATCATCGACGGCCTCTCCTACGGCTGCGGCGACGCGGTGATCGGCATCAACCCCGCCTCGGACTCGCTCCACGCGCTCGGCAAGCTCCTGCATCTCCTCGACGACGTGATCCGGCGCCTGGAGATCCCGGGCCAGGCCTGCGTGCTGACCCACATCACCACCACGATCGAGGCGATGAACCGGGGCTGGCCGGTCGACCTGCCGTTCCAGTCGATCGCCGGCACCGAGGCCGCCAATGCGAGCTTCGGCGTGAGCCTCGCGATCCTCAAGGAGGCGCACGAGGCGGCGCTCGCCCTGAAGCGCGGCAGCGTCGGCGACAACGTGATGTATTTCGAGACCGGCCAGGGCTCGGCCCTCTCGGCGGACGCGCATCACGGCATCGACCAGCAGACCCTGGAGGCCCGGGCCTACGCGGTCGCCCGGGCCTACAAGCCCCTCCTGGTGAATACCGTGGTGGGCTTCATCGGGCCGGAATACCTCTATGACGGCAAGGAAATCATCCGGGCCGGGCTCGAGGACCATTTCTGCGGCAAGCTCATGGGCGTGCCCCTCGGTGTCGACGTCTGCTACACCAACCACGCCGAGGCCGACCAGGACGACATGGACACGCTCCTGACGCTGCTCGGGGCCGCCGGCTGCACCTACATCATGGGCGTGCCGGGAGCCGACGACGTGATGCTGAACTACCAATCCACCTCCTTCCACGACGCCCTCTACATCCGCGAGGTCCTGGGGCTGAAGCGGGCGCCGGAATTCGAGGCGTGGCTCGCCCGGATCGGCCTGACGGACGGCGACGGCGCCCTGCTGCCCGGCGACAACGGCCGGCGCCTCCTCGGCGCCGCGCCGGACCTCGCCGCGTGAGCGCGCCGGACGACCTCTGGGCCCGCCTGACGCGCCTGACGCCGGCCCGGATCGGCCTCGGCCGGGCGGGGAGCGGGCTTCCCACCCGGGAGATCCTGCGCTTCGGCCTCGCCCACGCGCAGGCCCGCGACGCCGTCCACACCCCGATGGACGCCGCCGCCATCGCCGAGGCGGTCGAGGCCCTCGGCCTCAGGACCCTCCGGGCCGCCTCGCAGGCCCCGGACCGCGCCACCTACCTGCGGCGGCCCGATTATGGGCGCCGCCTCGCGCCGGAGAGCGCGGACGCCCTCCGGCGCGAGGCGGGCGAGCCCGTCGACCTCGCCCTCGTGGTGGCGGACGGCCTCTCGGCCCGGGCGGTCCACGAGGGCGCGGGGGCCCTGATCGCGGCGTTCCGGCCCCACATCGCCGCGGCGGGCTGGAGCCTCGCGCCCGTCGTCATCGCATCGCAGGCGCGGGTGGCGATCGGGGACGCGGTCGGGTCGATCCTGAAGGCCCGGGTGGTGGCGGTGCTGATCGGCGAGCGCCCCGGCCTGTCCTCTCCGGACAGCCTCGGCATCTACCTGACCTTCGGCCCGCGCCCGGGGCGCTCGGATGCCGAGCGCAACTGCATCTCGAACGTGCGGCCCGCGGGCCTGTCGCACGAGGCGGCCGCGTGCAAGCTGAACTGGCTCCTCGGGGAGGCCCTGAGCCGCGGTCTCACCGGCGTGAACCTCAAGGACGAGAGCGAGCGCCGCCTCGACGCGCCGGAGGGGGTGCCGACGCTGCCAGGGCCCGGCGCCTGACCGCGGCGAGGCGGAAGGCACCGGGCCGCGCGACCCGTCAGGATCGGGATTGTTTCTGCGCAGCAATCATCCGAGCAACGAATCCAGTTCGAACGATCGGGTTGATCTGCGATTTACTGTACTGTGGTATGACCCCGGAAAGACGAGCAGATCTCAAGTTGCACCGGGTCCAAGCGTGGCTGTGGCGGGGTCGCAACACCGCGAAAGCATCCCAGGTTTGCCCCGAGACCTGCCTTCATCCGCCGCGATCCCGCCATAAACCGGGACCACCTCAGCGTCAGCGGTAAACGGCAGTTTCCCCAACGATTTACCGTTCTGTTCCGAGTCCATTCCGTGAGCGCGGCCGGCTCTTGCCGAACATCGCCCGTGGGCGGTGCGAGGAGCGGCGTCGAGCGTTGATGAAATGAGCCGATGCGTCGGGGACCAGGGTCGCGAGAATTCAGTATGGACGCGCGTTTGAACGACAAGTCGAAGCTGCCGAGCCGCCACGTGACGGAGGGGCCTGAGCGCGCGCCTCACCGCTCGTACCTCTACGCCATGGGGCTGACCCGCGAGCAGATCCACCAGCCGCTCGTCGGCGTCGCCTCCTGCTGGAACGAGGCCGCGCCCTGCAACATCTCGCTAATGCGCCAGGCCCAGGCCGTGAAGAAGGGTGTCGCCTCCGCCCACGGCACCCCGCGCGAGTTCTGCACCATCACGGTCACGGACGGCATCGCCATGGGGCATGCCGGCATGCGCGCCTCGCTGCCGTCGCGCGAGGTCATCGCGGACTCGGTCGAACTGACCATGCGCGGCCACGCCTACGACGCCCTTGTGGGGCTGGCCGGCTGCGACAAGTCGCTGCCCGGCATGATGATGGCCATGGTGCGCCTCAACGTGCCGTCGATCTTCATCTACGGCGGCTCGATCCTGCCCGGCTCCTTCCGGGGCCGTCCGGTCACCGTGCAGGACCTGTTCGAGGCGGTCGGCAAGCACGCGGTCGGCGACATGAGCCTCGAGGACCTCGACGAGCTCGAGCAGGTGGCCTGTCCGTCGGCCGGCGCCTGCGGCGCCCAGTTCACCGCCAACACCATGGCGACCGTCTCGGAGGCGATCGGCCTCGCGCTGCCCTACTCGGCCGGCGCCCCGGCCCCCTACGAGATCCGCGACAAGTTCTGCGCCGCCGCCGGCGAGAAGATCATGGAGCTGATCGCCACCGGGATCCGCCCGCGCGACATCGTCACCCGCAAGAGCCTGGAGAACGCGGCGGCGGCGGTCGCGGCCTCGGGCGGCTCGACCAACGCGGCCCTGCACCTGCCGGCGATCGCCCATGAATGCGGCATCGAGTTCTCGCTGTTCGACGTCGCCGAGATCTTCCGGCGCACGCCCTACATCGCGGACCTGAAGCCCGGCGGGCGCTACGTCGCCAAGGACATGTTCGAGGTCGGCGGCATCCCGCTCCTGATGAAGACCCTCCTCGACCACGGCTTCCTGCACGGCGACTGCATGACCGTGACCGGCCGCACCATCGCCGAGAACATGGACCGGGTGCACTGGAACCCCGATCAGGACGTGGTGCGCCCCGCCAACGCCCCGATCACCCCGACCGGCGGCGTCGTCGGCCTCAAGGGCAACCTCGCCCCCGAGGGCGCCATCGTGAAGGTCGCCGGCATGGGGCCGGACAAGCAGGTCTTCACCGGCCCGGCCCGGGTCTTCGACGGCGAGGAGGCCTGCTTCGAGGCGGTCCAGACCCGCGCCTACAAGGAAGGCGACGTGCTGGTCATCCGCTACGAGGGCCCGAAGGGCGGCCCCGGCATGCGCGAGATGCTCTCCACCACGGCCGCCCTCTACGGCCAGGGCATGGGCGACAAGGTCGCGCTGATCACGGACGGCCGCTTCTCCGGCGCCACCCGGGGCTTCTGCGTCGGCCATGTCGGGCCCGAGGCCGCGATCGGCGGCCCGATCGGCCTCCTGCGCGACGGCGACCTCATCACCCTCGACGCCATCAAGGGCACCCTCGACGTGGCGCTCACGGACGCGGAATTCGCCGAGCGCCGCAAGGCCTGGACGCCGCGGACCAACGCGGCGACCTCCGGCTACCTCTGGAAATACGCGCAGACCGTCGGACCCGCGGTCAACGGCGCCGTCACCCACCCGGGCGGCGCCAAGGAGACGCAGACCTATGCGGACATCTAGGACTGACCTTTGCCGGCCGCTCGCGCGGCCGGCCGGGGCCGATCCGGATCGGCTCGTCGCCTCGCGCGCGCGCGCGCGAGGAGCGCGGACGGCTCTGGCCGTCGCGGGCCTGCTGCTCGTGCTGGGGCTGCCGGTGACCGCGCCGGTGGAGGCCCTCGACGCGACCGCGCGCACGCCCGTGCCCGAGAAGAGCTTCCGCTCGGCCAAGGACGCGCTGCGCACGGGCATGCGCGAGTACAATGCCGGCGACAAGGAGGGGGCGGCGCGCGCCCTCGAATACGCCGCCGGCCAGGGCCACGCCCTCGCCCTGTGGAAGCTCGGCCGCATGTACGCCGAAGGGGACGGCGTGCCCCACGACGACCTCAAGGCCTTCGAGTTCTTCTCGCGCATCGCCGACGACAGCAACGACGACGGGCCGGAGGCGCCGAATTCCGGCGTCGTGGCGAGCGCCTTCACGGCGCTCGGGGCCTACTTCCTCGACGGGATCAAGGGCACCTACGTGCGCCCGAACCCGGAGCGGGCCTACGACATGTTCAACTACGCGGCGTCGTATTTCGGCGACCCGAACGCGCAGTACAACCTCGCCCGGCTCTATCTCGACGGCACCGGGGTCGAGGCCGATGCGCGCCAGGCCGCCCGCTGGTTCAACCTCGCGGCGGAGAAGGGGCACCACCCGGCCCAGGCGCTGCTCGGCGATCTCCTGGCCAACGGCCTCGGCGGCGTGCCGGTGCAGCGGGCGCGCGGGCTGATGTGGCTCTCCCTCGCCCGCCAGGGGGTGGAGGGGCGCAAGGACGACTGGATCGTCGCCCTCTACGAGAAGAACTGGGCGCGGGCGACCGAGGACGACCGGGCCGACGCGCAGGCCCAGGCCCAGGCCGCGACGGGGCGCCGCCGCCGCTGAGACCCGGACCGGGCGCCGATCCCGGTTCCGCGAGGCGCCCCCCTCAGGCCGGCAGGAGCTCAACCGTGACGGGGACGTGATCGGAGGGCTTCTCGAGGCCGCGCAGGTGCTTCTGCACCGAGGCGGAGACCAGCCGGTCGGCGGCCTGGGGCGAGAGCAGCAGGTGGTCGATGCGGATGCCCTGGTTCCGGGGCCAGCAGCCGGCCTGGTAATCCCAGAAGGTGTAGAGCCCCGCCCGCGGGTCGCAGGCCCGCAGGGCGTCCGTGAAACCCTCCGACAGGAGGCGGCGGAAGGCGGCCCGGCTCTGGGGCAGGAACAGCGCGTCGGCGCGCCACGCCTCGGGATCGGCCGCGTCCTCGGGCTCCGGGATGACGTTGTAGTCGCCGGCGAGCACCAGGGCGGTCTCCTCCGCCATCAGGGCGCGGGCATGCAGGCGCAGGCGCTCGAGGAAGGCGAGCTTGTAGGGGTATTTCGGGCTGTCGACGGGGTTGCCGTTCGGCAGGTAGATCGAGGCGACGCGCACCGGCGCCAGGTTCTTCCCCGTGGTCGGATCCTCGCCGCTGATCAGGGCCTCGATGTAGCGGGCCTGCTGGTCGGCCTCGTCCCCGGGCAGGCCGCGGCGGACCTCGCTGATCCGGAGCGGCGCGCGCACCAGCAGGGCGACGCCGTTATAGGCCTTCTGCCCGAGGGTCTCGACCGCGTAGCCCGCCGCCTCGATCTCGGCCCGCGGCATGCCGGCATCCTGGCACTTCAGCTCCTGCAGGCAGACGACGTCCGGCTTCGCCTCCTCGAGGAAGCCGACGAGGTGCCCCACCCGCTGCTTGATCGAGTTGACGTTCCAGGTCGTGATCCGCATGGGGCTTCTCGTCTCCGGGCGTCCGCGCCGCGGCCCTCGGCCGGCACCGCGGGCGGCGATCGGGGAGGGCGGGTCGCGGGACCGGCCCGTCATCGGGCCTTCGCGTCGCGCTGACAAGCCAGGGCGGGGCGAGGGCAGGGGATGGGGACGATGGACGCGGCGTGGTTCGAGCTCATCCGGGCCTATTGCGAGCGGGTGGATCCGGGCTTCTGGGCCGAGCCCCTCAACGCGGTCTCGAACGCTGCGTTCCTGATCGCGGCCGCGGCGGCGGCCCTGCGCGAGCGCCGGGGCGCGGTGCGCGATCCCGCCGCGCGGGCGCTCGCGGCCCTGGTCCTCGTCGTCGGCATCGGCTCGTTCCTGTTCCACACCCTCGCCCAGCGCTGGGCGATGCTCGCGGACGTGATCCCGATCGCGCTGTTCATCTATGCCTACTTCCTGCTGGCAATGCGCCGCTTCCTCGGCCTCGGCGCCGCCGGGGCGCTCGCCGCGACGCTCGCCTTCGCGGCCTTCGGCGCGGGGCTGGCGCCGCTCCTCGACGCGGCGACGGGCCTGTCGAGCGCGCAGGCCAGCAACGGCTCGATCGACTACGTGCCGGCACTCCTGGGGCTGCTCGGCGTGGCGGCCGGGCTGCTGGTCACGCCGCAGACCCGCGCGCTGGCGCCCGCGCGCCGCGTGGCCGGACGGCGCCTCCTCGCCATCGCGGGGCTGTTCCTGGTCTCGCTCATCTGCCGGACCCTCGACCGGGCCCTCTGCGCCGGGCTGCCGACCGGCACGCACTTCCTCTGGCACGCGCTCAACGCGGCCGTGCTCTACGGCCTGATCGAGACCGCGCGGCAAGTCCGCGGGCGCGCCGCCGGGGCCGCGCGCTGACGCCCGGGAGCGCGCGCTCCTTGCGCCCCCGGTCCCTCCCGCCCGCCTCGATTCCCTGGCCCCCCGATTCCTTGCGCCCCTCTGGGAATCGTTGCAGAAGAGCGCGCCGTGCGTCGCGGCACGGGAAACCGCGTCCCGCCGCATCGCCGCGCACCATCGACCGGCCCGCAGCGGCAGCGTCAGGTCTCGGCACGGGCCAGGTCGGGCCACGGGACAGGCCAGGTCGGGCCGCGGGGCGGGGCGAAGTCAGGTCAGGACACAGGCCAGGTCAGGGAACAGGCAATGACACAGAGCTTCCGCCTCGGCGTCGCCGGTCTCGGCACCGTGGGTGCCGCCGTCGTCCGGATGGTCGCCCGCCGGGCCGCCACGCTCTCGGCCGCGACGGGCCGCGAGATCCGGGTCACCGCCGTGTCCTCCCGCGACCGCGACCGCGACCGCGGCCTCGACCTGGCCGGCATCACCTGGTTCGACGATCCGGTGGACCTCGCGCGCTCGGGCGAGGTCGACGCCGTGGTGGAGCTGATCGGCGGGTCCGAGGGTGCCGCCAAGGCGGTGGTCGAGGCGGCGCTCGGCGCCGGCAAGCACGTCGTCACCGCCAACAAGGCGCTCCTCGCCCATCACGGCGCCGCCCTCGCGCGCGCCGCCGAGGAGGCGGGCGTTGCGCTCGCCTTCGAGGCCTCCGCGGCGGGGGGCATCCCGATCGTGAAGGCCCTGCGCGAGGGACTGACCGGCAACGCGATCAGCCGCGTCTACGGAATCCTCAACGGCACCTGCAACTACATCCTGACCCGGATGGAGCTCGAGGGCCTGACCTTCGAGGCCTGCCTCAAGGACGCGCAGGCGCTCGGCTACGCCGAGGCCGACCCGACCTTCGACGTCGAGGGCTTCGACACCGCCCACAAGCTCGCGATCCTGACGAGCCTCGCCTTCGGCACGGCCCTCGACGCGGAGGGCGTCTCGGTCGAGGGCATCTCGGCGATCCAGCCCCTCGACCTGACCATGGCGCGGGAGCTCGGCTACCGCATCAAGCTCCTGGGCGTGGCGCAGATCGCGGCCGGCGGCATCGAGCAGCGCGTGCACCCGACCATGGTGCCGCGCTCCTCCAGCATCGCCCAGGTCATGGGCGTGACGAACGCCGTCACGATCGATGCCGACGCGGTCGGCGAGCTGACCCTGATCGGCCCCGGCGCCGGCGGCGAGGCCACCGCCTCGGCGGTGGTGGCCGACATCGCGGACGTGGCCGCGGGCCCGGTGCGCCCCGCCTTCGGGCGCCCGACGGGCCGGATGCAGCCCGCCTCCCGCGTCGAGATGCAGCGCCACGAGGGCGGCTACTACATCCGCCTCACCGTGCACGACCGCCCCGGCGTCGCCGCGGGCGTCGCCACCCGGATGGCCGAGCGCGAGATCTCCCTCGAGAGCATCCTGCAGCGGCGCTCCGAGATGGCCGCCTCGCAGGATCCGCACGGGCGCTCCGGCCAGCCGGTGCCGCTGGTGCTGATCACCTACGCGGCGACGGAGGGCAACATCCGCGCCGCCCTCGACGCCATCGCGGCGGACGGGCTCCTGGCCGAGGCGCCGCAGCTGATCCGGATCGAGCGCGAATAAGCGCTGGGGATTTTTTCGAGCGTTCGAGAGCCCGGACCGCAAAACGCGCTACAACGGCAGGCACACGGGCTCAGCGGGACGGTTCCGTCCCGCCGGAAGCGCGGCTCCGGTCCGGCAAAGAGCCGGCCCCCGGGGCGTGATCAGGGCGAGGAAACGATGGTGGAGGCGAACCCACAGGGGCCGCGCGGGATCGTCGCGCGAACCCTCACCCTCGAATTGGCCCGCGTCACCGAGCGCGCCGCCATCGCCGCCGCACGGTTGCGCGGCCAGGGCAACGAGAAGGAAGCCGACCAGGCCGCCGTCGACGCGATGCGCCGCGAGCTCAGCATCCTGCCGATCGACGGCACGGTGGTGATCGGGGAGGGCGAGCGCGACCAGGCCCCGATGCTGTTCATCGGCGAGCGCCTCGGCAGCGGGGAGGGGCCGGCGGTCGACATCGCGGTCGATCCGCTCGAGGGCACCACCCTCTGCGCCAAGGACATGCCGGGCGCGATCGCCGTGATGGCCATCGCCGAGAAGGGCAGCCTGCTCGCCGCCCCCGACGTCTACATGCAGAAGATCGCGATCGGCCCCGGCTACCCGCCCGGCCTCGTCGACCTCGACGCCAGCCCGGCCGAGAACATCGCGGCGCTGGCCAAGGCGAAGGGCGTGCATCCCTCGCAGATCACCGCGATCATCCTCGACCGGCCGCGGCACATGAACCTCGTCAGCGCGGTGCGCGCCACGGGGGCGGGGATCCGCCTGATCTCGGACGGGGACATCGCCGGCATCATCTTCACGACGAGCCCGGAGGAGACCGGGGCCGACATCTATCTCGGCATCGGGGCGGCCCCCGAGGGCGTCATCGCGGCCGGCGCCCTGCGCTGCATCGGCGGGCAGATGCAGGGGCGGCTGATCCTCGACAGCCACGACAAGCGCGCCCGGGCCGAGGGGATGGGCATCAGCGACCCGAACCGGAAGTACGAGCTGAACGACCTCGCCCGGGGCGACGTCATCGTGGCGGCCACCGGCGTCACCGACGGCGCGCTGCTGCGCGGGGTGCGCTTCCGGCCCGGCGCGATCGAGACCGAGACCGTGGTCTACCGCTCCTCGACCGGCACCGTGCGGCGGATCATCGGCGAGCACCGCCGGCCGGAGCGCTTCGAGGGGTGAGGCTGGCCGGCGGGAGCCGCCGGACGCGAAAAGGGGCGGGCGCCCCCCGCGGCACCCGCCCCCGAAACATCCGGCGATCGCTCAGTTGAAGAGCGAGCCGACGCCGCCCTGGACGCGCCCGAGGCCCTGCTTGGCGACCGGGTTGCCCGGGTCGATCTGGGCGGCGCGCTGGTAGCTCTCCATCGCCTCCTTCTTGCGGTTCGACTTCTCGTAGGCGAGACCGCGATAGGCCCAGGAGGTCGCGTCCTTGTTGTTGACGTTGAGGGCCGCGTTGTAGTCCTCGATCGCCTTGTCGAACTGGTTCGTGGCGATGAGGCTCTGGCCCCGCGCGGCGTAGGGCGCGCTGACGAAGGGGTTGCGGTCGATGGCGGCGTCGAAATCCGCGATGGCCTGGGTGTTCTGGCCCTGCTTCTGCCGCACGAGGCCGCGGGCGTGGTACGCCTCGGCCGATTCCGGCGTCAGGCGGATCGCCTGGTTGAGGTCGGAGGAGGCGCCGTCGAGGTCGCCCTGGGCGCGCAGCACGTTGGCGCGGCCGATATAGGCCGGTCCGTAATTCGGGTCGGCCGAGATCGCCTTCGAGAAATCCTGCAGGGCGGCGTCGTTGCGGCCGGTCTGCCGGTAGGTCAGCGCCCGGTTGTTGTAGGCCGAGGCGGAGTTCGGATCGAGCTGCACCGCCTTGGTGAAGTCGCCGATGGCGTCGCCGAACTGGCCCGCGCGGGCATAGGCCGCGCCGCGGGTGTTGTAGGCTGCCGCGTCGTTCGGGTTGCGGGCGATCACCTCCGACAGGGAGGCGATGTTGACGGTCGTCGCCCCCGTCGTGTCCGTCTCCAGCACGGCGAATTGCTTCGGGCCGGCGGCGCTGCCCACCGTCTCGCAGCCCGCGAGGGCCATCGCGGCCAGTAAGGCGGCGCCGATCAGCCCCGCCCTCGGTGCCCGCACGCTCAGTGAAGTCATCGCCCCGCTCTCCTCGGCAGAGCGCGCAGGCGCGCGCTTCCGACTGTTCCTCGTCCGATCGCCGATCCCCGCCGCACCGCCCCGGAGCCCGCTCCGGCCACGGTCCGCGACCGGCAAGACCCGGTCGGCGACGTGCGATGCACGATCCCGCATCGCGGTGAACGCCCGCTTAAGAAGCGGCGACATTCAGCCTCAAGCGATCGGATGTGGCGAAGGTATGGCCCGCTCCGGCGCCCCCGGACAATCGGGCCGAGCCGGGGCCTCGCGCCGCGCGGGTGTGATGCCAAAGCCCCAGTTTCGGCGGGCTCGCGGGCGCGCCCGTCCCCCTCAGGGGATCAGGCGGGTGACGTGGCCCATCTTGCGGCCGGGGCGGGATTCGCCCTTGCCGTAGAGGTGCAGGTGGGCGCCCGGCCGGGCCAGGATCGCGCGCCATCCATCGGCCTCGTCGCCGATCAGGTTGTGCATCTCCACCGCCATGCCGCCGGTGCGGGCCGCGTCCCCGAGGGGCCAGCCGCAGACGGCGCGGACATGCTGGGCGAATTGCGAGGTCAGCGCCCCCTCGATGGTCCAGTGCCCGGAATTGTGGACCCGGGGGGCGATCTCGTTGACGACGACGCGCTCGCCCCCATCCTCGCGCACGAGGAACATCTCGACCGCGAGGACGCCGACATAGTCGAGGGCCTCGGCGATGCGCCGGGCGATCTCGGTGGCGCTCGCGGCGGTCTCGGGCGAGACCCCGGCGGCCGGGACGCGCGTCACCGCCAGGATGTGGTCGCGGTGCTCGTTCTCGCAGAGGTCGTAGGCCGCGAAGGAGCCGTCCGCCGAGCGGGCGGCGACGACGGAGACCTCCCGCTCGAAGGGCACGAAGCCCTCGAGGATCAGGGGCGCGCCGCCGAACTCCGCCATGATGGCCGAGCGCTCGATGGCGCCCTCCTGGCGGATCATGCGCTGGCCCTTGCCGTCGTAGCCAAAGCGCCGGGTCTTCAGCACGGACGGGCGGCCGATCGCCTCGAGGGCCCGGTCGAAATCGTCGCCGCTGTCGATGGCCCGGAAGGCGGCGGTCGGGATGCCGAGCCCGTTGATGAAGCGCTTCTCGGTGAGCCGGTCCTGCGTGACGGAGAGCGCCGAGGCGCTGGGATGCAGGGGCGCCCGGGCGGCCAGGATCTCGGCGGTCTCGCGCGGGATGTTCTCGAACTCGTAGGTGACGACGTCGACGCTCTCGGCGAAGCGCGCCAGCGCCGCGGCGTCGTCGTAGGCGGCCCGCGTCGTCAGGGCGGCCACCTCGAAGGCGGGGCTGTCGGCATCGGGGGCAAAGACGTGGACCTTGAGGCCGTGCCCGGCCGCCGCCAGCGCGATCATGCGGCCGAGCTGGCCGCCCCCGACGATGCCGAGGGTGGAACCGGGTTCGATGGGACGGGTTGTCACGGGCTCGTCTCTGTCTCCGGCCGCTCGGCCACGGCGGCGGTCTGGGCGGCGCGCCAGGCGTCGAGGCGGGCCGCCAGGGCCGCGTCCGAGAGCGCCAGCACCGCGGCGGCCAGGAGGGCGGCGTTGACGGCGCCGGCCCGGCCGATCGCCAGGGTGCCGACCGGGATGCCGGCGGGCATCTGCACGATCGAGAGCAGGCTGTCCTGGCCCGACAGCGCCTTCGATTCGACGGGGACGCCGAGGACCGGCAGGCTCGTCATGGCGGCGGTCATGCCGGGCAGGTGAGCGGCGCCGCCCGCGCCCGCGATCACGACCTTGAGGCCGGCCGCCTTCGCGCCCGTGGCGAAGGCCACGAGCCGGTCCGGCGTCCGGTGGGCCGAGACGATGCGGGTCTCGAAGGGGACGGCCAGGGCCTCGAGGGTCTCGGCCGCATGCCGCATGGTCGCCCAGTCCGACTGGCTTCCCATGATGATCGCGACCGGGGGCGCTGCCGCCATCGTCGTCCAATCCGTGCTGTGCGTGGAAGCCGCAACCGGGCCGTGAGGCGCCGCCGGCCCGAACCTGCCGAATACAGGCGCGCCCCCGCCCCGGCAAGGCAGGGGGCCGATTTGGCCGTGGAGCGCGCCCGGGCGGGCCTCGCCTCAGGCGATGATGTCGGGGGTGATCTGGTCTTCGACGTAGGAGATCCGGTCGCGCAGGGTGAGCTTGCGCTTCTTCAGCCGCTGGATCTGCAGCTGGTCCCCGGCCACGCTCCGTTCCAGCGCCGCGATGGCGCCGTCGAGGTCGCGATGCTCCTCCTTCAGCCGCGACAGCTCGACGGCGAGATCGGATTGACCATCCTGGACCAACTCAACCGTCATTGCCGCCAACGAACCCCGGAACGCGTGTGCCCGACCATGCGCCACGGCCGCGCTAGCGGCAAGTTTTCGTGAAGCATGGCCATCGGAATGGTTTCGACAGCCGGCTCATCCTGTGCCAGTGTCGCCCTGTCGGAACGATGACAGGAGAAACGACTCATGTCGCTGCAGACGCATCTGAGCCAACTCACCCGGAAGCATGAAGCCCTCGAGCGTGAGATTCAGGAAGCGATCCACAAGCCCGCGGAAGACGACCTCCGAATCGCAGAGCTTAAGCGACGGAAACTCCATCTAAAGGACGAGATCAACCGGCTCCAGGCTTCCGCCGATACGGTGCACTGACGGGCCTCTCGCCTCAACCCCTTTCGTCTCGTGTCCGCCGCCGCGCTGTCCTCTGAACAGCGTGGCGGTTTTGTTTTGGGGGCCTGCCGTCCCGTCCCGGTCCTCTGCTAGGATGGCGCCAAGGCCGCGGGTCCGATCACGAACCCGTCGGCAAGCCGGCCGCAGATCCGACAGGAGACGCCATGACCGCCGCCCCGCCGCTGCCCGGACGCTATGCCGAGGTCCACGCCGCCTCGCTCGCCGATCCGGAGGCGTTCTGGATGGGGGCCGCCGCGGGCATCGACTGGGCGGTGCCGCCCCGCCGCGCCTTCGACCCGGAGGCGGGGGCCTACGGCCGCTGGTTCCCGGAGGGCCGGCTGAACGCCTGCCACAACGCCGTCGACCGGCACGTGGCGGCGGGGCGCGGGGCGCAGGCCGCGATCCTCCACGATTCCCCCGTCACGGGCACGAAGCGCCGCATCACCTATGCCGAGTTGCAGGACGAGGTCGCGACGCTCGCGGCGGTGCTGGCCGATCTCGGCGTCGGGCCGGGGGACCGGGTGATCCTCTACATGCCGATGGTCCCCGAGGCGCTCGTCGGCATGCTCGCCTGCGCCCGGATCGGGGCCGTGCACTCGGTGGTGTTCGGGGGCTTCGCGGCGAACGAGCTCGCGGTGCGGATCGAGGATGCGAGCCCCAAGGTCGTGCTCGCGGCCTCCTGCGGCATCGAGCCGAGCCGCGTCGTCGCCTACAAGCCGCTCCTCGACGCCGCCATCGCGGCCTCGCGCCACAAGCCCGAGGCCTGCCTGATCCTGCAGCGGCCCCGCTGCGCCGCGGGCCTCGTGCCCGGGCGCGACCGGGACTGGGCCGAGGCGGTGGCGGCGGCGCGGGCGGCGGGACGGCGGGCGGAATGCGTCCCGATGCGCGCCACCGACCCGCTCTACATCCTCTACACCTCGGGCACGACGGGCAAGCCGAAGGGCGTCGTGCGCGACACCGGCGGCTACCTCGTGGCCCTCGCCTGGTCGATGCCGAACCTCTACGACGTGCATCCCGGCGAGGTCTATTTCTGCGCCTCCGACATCGGCTGGGTCGTGGGCCATTCCTACATCGTCTACGCGCCGCTCCTGATCGGCTGCACCACGGTGCTGTACGAGGGCAAGCCCGTCGGCACCCCGGATGCCGGGGCCTTCTGGCGGGTGGTGGCCGAGCACGGGGTCGCCTGCCTGTTCACCGCCCCGACGGCGCTCCGGGCGATCAAGAAGGAGGACCCGCGCGGCGAGCGGGTCGGGGGCTACGACCTCGCGCGCTTCCGGACCCTGTTCCTGGCGGGGGAGCGGGCGGACCCGGATTCGGTGGCCTGGGCCGAGCGCACCCTCGGGCGCCCCGTCATCGACCATTGGTGGCAGACCGAGACCGGATGGCCGATCGCCGGCAACCCGGTCGGCCTCGGGCAGCTCCCGGTCAAGCACGGCAGCACCTGCGTGCCGATGCCGGGCTACGACGTGCGCGTCCTCGACGAGGGCGGCAGGCCCGTCGGCCCCGACACGATGGGCACCATCGCGATCCGCCTGCCGCTGCCCCCCGGCTGCCTGCCGACCCTGTGGGGCTCGGACGCGCGCTTCGCGCAGAGCTACCTCACCACCTTCCCGGGCTACTACGACACCTCGGATGCGGGGGTGATCGACCGGGACGGCTACATCACGGTGCTGGGCCGGACCGACGACATCATCAACGTCGCGGGCCACCGCCTCTCGACGGGGGGCATGGAGGCGGTGCTCGCCTCGCATCCCGACGTCGCCGAATGCGCGGTGATCGGCATCCGCGACAGCCTCAAGGGCGAGGCGCCCTGCGGCTTCGTGGTGCTCAAGGCCGACGTGGCGCGGGACCCGGGCGAGATCGAGCGCGAGCTCGTCGCGCTGGTGCGCGACCGGATCGGGCCGGTGGCGGCCTTCAAGCTCGCCCTCACGGTGAACCGCCTGCCGAAGACGCGCTCGGGCAAGATCCTGCGCGGCACCATGAAGCGCATCGCCGACCACGAGCCCTGGACCCTGCCGCCCACCATCGACGACGCCGCCGTCCTCGACGAGATCGGCGAGAGCCTCAGGGCCCGGGGCATCGGCGAGCCGGGCTGAGGCCCGGGGAAGCGGGGAACCCGGCCGAGGCCGGGGCATCGGCGAACCCGGCCGAGGCCCGGGGTGTCGGCGAACCCGGCCGGGACCGGGCGCGGTCCCGCGCGAAACGACCCGCGGCGTCTGGCCAAGCCGGCCCCGGCGCGCCACATGGCGGGCAGTCCCGTCCCGGAGCCCCCGCCCATGACCGCCCGCCTGTTCGAACCGCTCGCGCTCGACGACCTCACCCTCGAGAACCGCATCCTGATCGCCCCGATGTGCCAGTACTCGGCCCGGGACGGCGCGGCGACGGACTGGCACATGATGCATCTCGGGCAGCTCGCCATGTCGGGCGCCGGGCTCCTGACCCTGGAGGCGACCGCGATCTCGCCCGAGGCCCGCATCACCGACTGGGACCTCGGCCTCTACGACGACGCCACCGAGCGGGCCCTCGGCCGCGTCCTCGGGGCGATCCGCGAATACGCCCCGATCCCGGTCTGCATCCAGATCGCCCATGCGGGCCGCAAGGCCTCGAGCGAGGCGCCCTGGATCGGCGGCCAGCAGATCCCGCCGGAATCCCCCCAGGGCTGGCGCACCGAGGCGCCCTCCGCGATCCCGCACGGGGAGGCCGAGATGCCCCCGCACGCCCTCGACGCGCAGGACCTCAAGCGCGTGCGCGACGGCTTCGTGGCGACCGCCCGCCGCGCCATGCGCCTCGGCATCGAGGCGGTGGAGCTGCACGGGGCCCACGGCTACCTGCTGCACCAGTTCCTCTCCCCCCTCTCGAACAGCCGCACCGACGCCTACGGCGGCAGCCTCCAGAACCGGATGCGCTTCCCCCTCGAGGTGTTCGAAGCGGTGCGCGCGGTGGTGCCGAGCGGCAAACCCGTCTGGATGCGCGTCTCGGCGACCGACTGGGTCGAGGAGGGCTGGACCCTCGACGAGACCGTGGAGCTCGCCCGGTGCCTGAAGGCGCGTGGCGCCCCCGCGATCCACGTCTCCACCGGCGGCCTCTCGACCCGGCAGGCGATCACCCTCGGCCCGGGCTACCAGGTGCCCCATGCCGAGCGCATCAAGGCGGAGACCGGCCTGACCACGATCGCGGTCGGCCTGATCACGGAGGCCGCCCAGGCCGAGGCGATCCTGGCCGAGGGCCGGGCCGACGCGATCTCGCTCGCCCGCGCCATGCTGTACGACCCGCGCTGGCCCTGGCACGCGGCGGCCGAGCTCGGCGCCCGGATCCGCGCCCCGAAGCAGTACTGGCGCTCGCAGCCGCGCGCCTTCAAGGACCTGTTCCGGGACACCCAGTTCGGGCAGCGCTGAGCATGGCGCCGGGCCGAAACGGCGCCGCGCCGGCCGAGGGCGTCAGCTTCGCGGTGGAGCGCGTGCGCATCGACGAGGCCGACGGGCATTGCCTGATCGCGGGGGCGGACGACGAGGAGGAGCCCGCCGGCTACTTCATCGTGGAGATCGACGCGACGGGGCTCTCCGTCGAGTTCCTGGGCGAGGAACTGACCCAGCGCGACGGCGTCGTCGCCCTCGAGATCGGCCCGCACCACCTCGCCTTCACCCTCGATCCGCGCAGCCCGGTCGGGCGGGCGATGCCCGTCGTGCGGATCACCTCCGGGGAGGCGATCGGCCCGGCCGTGCGCGACCGCCTGACGGCGGCCCTCGGCCCCCGGGCGCGCCTCGTCTGAGGGCGCCGCGGCGCTCAGCGGGCGACCGCGCCGACCATCGGGCCGAGCGGCCGGCTGAGGTCGGAGCGGTTGAGGCCCGGCGCGTAGAGGCTCGACACGCTGCCGTCGAGGAACAGGGCGTTGCGGCAGCCGAAATCGTCCCTGAACAGGCGCGCGAAGGCCCCGAAGCTCACCGGGCGCTCCGAGATCGCGAACACGGCGGTGCGGCCGTCGTCCCGGACCCCGACCCCGTTGCGGATCTTCTGCGAGGGGCCGTCCGACGAGATCTTGGGGTGGATCTGGCCGTCGATGACCAGCATCGGCCCGGATTGCGTGGCGAAGTCGGGCTTGATCCGGGCCTTCAGGTAGCGGCCGGTGTCGACGACCCCGGCCCGGTCTCCCTTCACGTAGAAGATCCCGTTCGGCTTGAGGTGGAAATTGCCCGGGCCGTTCGCGGTCGAGACGCCCTTCATCTCCCGGCCCTCCTCGACATAGAGGCCGACGGGAGCCTGGCCCTTGTCGTACATCCCGGCATTCATGGCGAAGCTGAGCCGGGGGCCCTGCTTCTCGGCGAGGTTCGTGAGGGAGGAGTAGGGCAGCCCGTCCGTGCCGAGCCAGAACAGGCGGACCCGCTGGCGCTTCAGGTCGACGACGCAGACCGTGTAGGCCTCGCCCTCGGCCTGGACGGCGCGGCAGGGGCCGGAGCCGGCGGCCGCCGGCGCGGCTTGAGGCGCCGGCGCGGCTTGAGGCGCCGGCGCGGCCTGGGGGCTCGTCGCCGTCCGCGCCAGGGTCTCGGCGGCGGCCGGGCCGGTGCCGGCCAGGGCCGCGAGCAGGAGGACGAGCCGACAGCCTTGCGCCGAACGTAACATCATCGTGAGTTCCCGGGGCCCCGATCCGCCGCGCCGCGCGACGCGCGGCGGCTTCCTCGCCTGAAATTGTGATGGTTTTCAAGCAGGCGCGGCCGATTCCGCAGTCTTCGACGGGGGCCGGGGCCGGATGCGCCGGCGGGGTGCGGCAACGGGCGTGGCAAACAGACCGTGAACCGTTCTCACGGCGACCGCGTTTTTCCTCCGATGGGGCGCGAGTTGGTTTGGCAAAACCGAGTTTGGTCGGAGACAAAGTGATGAAGCGTGTACTTCTTGCCTCGGCCGCGATGGCCGGCGCACTGGCCATGCTGCCGGCGGCGGCGGATGCGCGCGGCTTCGGCGGCAGTGGATTCCACGGCGGCGGCGGCGGGTTCCGCGGCGGCTTCGGGGGCGGTGGCTTCCGGGGCGGCTTCGGCGGCTATCGCGGCGCCGGCTTCGGTGGCTACCGCGGCGGCTATTACGGCCGTGGCTGGGGTGGCCGCGGCTACGGATACGGTCTCGGCGGGCTCGGCCTCGGTGTCGGCCTCGGCCTCGCGGCGGGCGGCCTCTACGGCGGGTACGGCGGCTACGGCGGGTACGGCTACCCGGGCTACGGTTACGGCTACGGCTACGCGCCCGCCGGATACGGCTACGGCTACGCCCCGGCCGGCTACGGCTACGGCGGCTGCTACGCGGTGCCCCGCACGCGCTGGACGCCCTACGGCTATCGCCGAGTGCTGGTCCAGCGCTGCTACTGAGGCGGCATCGCTGCCATTGGGGCAGCCAGCCCCTGTCCGAGGATCAGGGCGGCGTGAGCCGCCCTTTTTCCTGGGGGCCCGCCGGGGCCCGTCGCCGGACGCTCCCGCGCCGCCTCAGCGCCCGTCCCGGCGCATCTCGTTCCGGCGCATCTCGTCCCGGCGCATCTCGTCCCGGCGCATCGGCATGGCGTCGATCGTGGCGAACAGGCGCTGCGGAGCGATCGGCTCGGAGGCGGTCAGCTTCGCGCCCCCGTCCTTGCCGACGAGGACCGCCCGGAACGCCCGGGCCGGCAGGTCGAGGCGCCGGCGCAGCGTCTCCGCCTCCGCACCCGGGCCGACCGCCTCGACGACGACGAGGTCCCGGGCCTTCGCATCCGTGCGCGCCGAGGCCAGGGCCTCGCGCTGGCCCCTCAGCCGCGGGTCGGCGGCGTCCGGTGCCGACAGGACGAGGACGCGGGAGGTCCAGAGGTGCTGCGCCAGCGGATCGCCGCCGGCCGCCGCCCCGCCCGTCCCGCCGCCCGCCATCGCGAGGACCAGCCCCGCCGCGCCGAGATTGCGCCCCACCATGCCGGCTCCCGTCCCGCTCGATCCACCAGACCGGACAACGCCGGAGGCCGCGATCGGATCACGGGATCCGCGCAGGATCGCCTGCGCGGATCCCGCCGACGCCGATCCCGCCACCGCAGGCCCTTGGGACGCAAAGGCCCCCGACGCGAAGCCGGCGGCGATTGCGAAGCCGCGCCGGCGCCCCATCTGCCCGGGTCTCGACATGCCCGTTCAAGCCGCACCGGAGTCCGCCCATGGCCGCCGTCAACCGCCGCATCGTCCTGGCCTCGCGCCCGCACGGGGAGCCGAGCGCCGCGCATTTCCGCCTGGAGGAGGGGCGGGCGCCGACCCCGCGCGACGGCGAGATTCTGCTGCGCACCCGCTGGCTCTCCCTCGACCCCTACATGCGCGGGCGCATGAGCGCGGCGAAATCCTACGCCGAGCCGGTCGCCATCGGCGAGCCGATGACCGGGGAGGTCGTGGCGGAGGTCGCGGCCTCGAACGACCCGGCCTACGCGGTGGGCGACCTCGTGGCCGCCTTCTCGGGCTGGCAGGATTACGCGATCGCCACCGGCAAGGGCCTGCGCCGGGTCGATCCCGCCCTCGCCCCGCCGACGACCGCGCTGGGCATCCTCGGCATGCCCGGCATGACCGCCTATGCGGGGCTCCTGACCATCGGCCGGCCGAAGCCCGGCGAGACCGTGGTGGTCGCCGCCGCCGCGGGCCCGGTCGGCTCCCTCGTCGGCCAGATCGCCCGGATCAAGGGCGCCCGCGTGGTCGGCATCGCGGGGGGCCCCGAGAAATGCGCCTACCTGACCGAGACGCTCGGCTTCGACGCGGCCCTCGACCACCGGGGCGACGACCTGCCCGGCGCGCTCGCGGCGGCCTGCCCCGGGGGCATCGACGTCTATTTCGAGAATGTCGGGGGCGCGGTCTTCGAGGCGGTGATGCCGCTCCTCAACGATTTCGCCCGCATGCCCGTCTGCGGGCTCGTGGCGGGCTACAACGCCACCGAGCTTCCCGCCGGCCCCGACCGCACGCCGCTCCTGATGCGGGCGATCCTGACGAAGCGGCTGCACCTCCAGGGTTTCATCGTCTGGGACTTCGCGGACCAGGCCCCGGCCTTCCAGCGCGACGTCTCGGACTGGCTCAAGGCCGGCCGGGTGACCTACCGCGAGGACATCGTCGAGGGGCTGGAGAACGCCCCCGAGGCCTTCATCGGGATGCTGAGGGGCCGCAACTTCGGCAAGCTCGTGGTGCGCGTCGCCTGATCCGGCGGGGCCCGGTGCCGGCAGCGCGCCGAGCCCAGGGAATGGCCCAGGGGAGGCCCCAGGGGAGGGCCCCGACGCTTGCGGGCCCGATAGAACAGATATAGAACGAATGACAAAGTTCGCCGGTTGTGGAACCGGTGAACAAGTGCCGCGCCCCGATTGCGGGCGCGGTGCGGGGGCCTCAAGACGGAGGCCCGGTCGGGTTTCTTGGCGAAGCCCGACGGCCCGGTGAGATCGACAGCTGAGGAGAGCGTGATGGCGGGCAGCGTGAACAAGGTGATCCTGGTGGGCAATCTCGGGCGCGACCCCGAGACGCGGCGTCTCGCCTCCGGCGATCCCGTGGTCAACCTGCGGCTCGCGACGTCCGAGTCCTGGAAGGACAAGGCGTCCGGCGAGCGCAAGGAGAAGACCGAGTGGCACTCGGTCGTGATCTACAACGAGAACCTGGCCCGGGTGGCCGAGCAGTACCTGCGCAAGGGCTCCAAGGTCTATATCGAGGGCCAGCTCCAGACCCGGAAATGGACCGACAACTCGGGCGTCGAGAAGTACACGACCGAGGTGGTGCTCCAGCGCTTCCGCGGCGAGTTGACGATCATCGACGGGCGCGGCGGCGGCGGCGGCGAGATGGGCGCCGACGAGGAGGGCGGCGGCCAGATCAGCCGCGGCGGCGAGTCCGGCGGCGGGGGCTCGCGGGGCGGCGATTACGGGGGTGGGCGCTCCTCCGGTTCCGAGCGGCGCCCGGCCACGACCGGCAGCGGCGGTTCGCGCGGCAATTACGACCTCGACGACGACATCCCGTTCTAGGGCGCGCGCCGCCCCAGAACGACCGACGCGGACGACCGACGCGGACGACCTCCTTCGGCCTCGGGGGCCCGGGCATCGCGCGATGCCCGGGTCCTCTCGTTTCCGGCACCCCAGCGACGCTTCCGACCGCGCGACGATCCTGGCCGCGACGATCCTGGCCGCGACGATCCTGCCCGCGACGATCCTGCCCTTGTGCGCGGGCCCGAAATCGCCATATCTCAGAACTAGAACAAAATAGGAACTTAACAACGGCCGATTGTTGTCTCAGGGGATCCGACGGTCCCGGAGGCCACCGGCCCATCCCGATTCGAGCCTTCGGAGCGAGCCCCCATGCGGACCGCCGACAAGCAGATCGCCGACATCCTGGTGCGCTACGGCGAGCCCTTCGCGGGCAACGTCTGGCGCGTGCAGGGCACGGCCGTGATCTACCACAAGACGCTGGAGCGCATCGCCGCCCAGGCCGGCATCGTGTTCGAGCCGCCGACGATCATCCGGGCCGAGCGCGACGAGGCCGTGATCCTGGTGAGCGGCCGCCTGCCCGGGGCCAAGCCCGGTACCGAGCGCCTCGAATGGTCGCTCGGCGAGGCGCTGATCAACGTCAACTACCGCGTGTCCGGCAAGCAGGCGGCCTACGTCTACGCGATGGCCGAGAAGCGCGGCAAGGACCGGGTCATCCTCAAGCTGATCGAGCTGCACGGCCTCGTCTACTCGGAGGAGGAGGCGGACGAGTTCCGCCAGGGCCAGCCCGCGACCGTGCATTCCGTTCATGAAGAGTTCCATGAATCCGACGCCTTCGACGCGGTCACGGAGGCCGAAGGCGACCTCAAGCGGCGCATCGACGAGGCCGAATCCGTCAACGCCGTCACGGACCTGATGCTCGACACCGAGACGCAGGCGACCCTCAACGCGATGCCGCGCGGCACCCGCGACGAGGTCCGCGACTACGCCAAGGCCCGCCTCGTCGCCCTCGGCTGGCCCAGCCGCAAGACCGGCCAACGCCGGGCCGCCGCGGCCTGATTCTCGCGGCACGGTTGTGTTTTCGGCGGAAACTCCGCCGGATCCGGAACCCGAAGTTGCAGGAACTCTGGTAGAGATGCCGGTCAGCCCCTGAGGGGATCCGATGAACCGCATGGTCCGGCCCGGTGAATTCCACCCGGAGGCGCCCGCGGACGTGCTCGCCGGCACGGTGGAGCGGGTGACGTTCCACAACGCCGAGACCGGGTTCTGCGTCCTCAAGGTCGCGGTCCGGGGAAGGCGCGACCTCGTGCCCCTCGTGGGCCACGCCCCCGCCATCGGCGCCGGCGAGTGGATCACCGCCACGGGCCACTGGATCACCGACCGCGCCCACGGCCTCCAATTCAAGGCCGAGACCCTCAAGGCAACCCCTCCGACCGGCATCGAGGGCATCGAGCGCTACCTCGCCAGCGGCCAGATGCGCGGCATCGGCCCCGCCATGGCCAAGGCGATCGTGGCGCTGTTCGGGGCCGGCACCTTCGAGATCATCGAGGCCACGCCGGGCCGCCTCATGGAGGTTCCGGGCATCGGCAAGAAGCGCGCCGAGCGCATCGTCCGCGGCTGGGCCGAGCAGAAGGCCGTGCGCGAGATCATGATTTTCCTGCACGCGCACGGCGTCGGCACCGCGCGGGCGGTCCGCATCTTCCGCACCTACGGCCACGACGCGATCGGCGTGATGACTGAGGATCCCTATCGCCTTGCCCGCGACATCCGCGGGATCGGATTCAGGACCGCCGATGCCATCGCGATGCGTCTCGGGCTCGACCGCTACGCGCCGCAGCGCCTGAACGCCGGCATCGCGTTCGCGCTGCAGACCGCGATGGACGAGGGGCATTGCGGTCTGCCCGCCGAGCGACTGACAGGCCTCGCCGTGAAGCTTCTGGACGTCGACGCGGAGGCGGTGCGCCTCGCGACGGCCGTCACGCTCCGCGCCGGGGACACCGTCATTGCCGACGAGCTCGACGGCGAGCCCTGCCTGTTCCTCAAGGGTCTCCACGGGGCGGAGCGCAGCATCGCGGAACGCTTGCTGCTGCGTGCCGCCGGCCCGCCGCCCTGGGAGGCGATCGACCTCGACAAGGCGCTCCCCTGGGTCGAGGGCCGCACGCACAAGACGCTCTCGCCGTCGCAGGTCGAGGCCGTGCGCCTCGTCCTCGGGTCGCGCCTCTGCGTCGTCACCGGCGGCCCCGGCGTCGGCAAGACCTCGACGCTCGATTCGATCCTGCGCATCCTGACCGCCAATTGCGTGCGGGTGATCCTCGCCGCCCCGACGGGCCGGGCCGCCAAGCGCATGAGCGAGCAGACCGGGCTCGAGGCGAGGACGATCCACCGGCTGCTGGAGATCGATCCGCGCAACGGGGGCTTCAGCCGAAACGCCGAGAACCCGCTCGATTGCGATCTCCTCGTCATCGACGAGACCTCGATGGTCGACGTGCCGTTGATGAATGCATTGCTGAAGGCGCTCCCCGAACCTGCGGGCCTTCTCCTCGTCGGCGATGTCGACCAACTGCCCTCCGTTGGTCCGGGCCAGGTCCTCGGCGATATCATCGCGTCGGGCCAGATCGCCGTCGCGCGGCTCACCGAAGTGTTCCGACAGGCGGCGGAGAGCCGGATCGTCGTCAACGCGCATCGCATCAACCGGGGCGAGATGCCGGAATGGCCGAAGCGGGGCGCCGAGAGCGACTTCTACTGCGTCGAGATCGACGATCCCGATGACGGCGTCGCTAAGCTCGTGGAGGTCGTCACGCAACGCATCCCGAAGCGCTTCGGCCTTGATCCGATCCGGGACGTTCAGGTCCTGACGCCGATGATCCGCGGCTCGCTCGGCGCGCGCAACCTGAACCAGGAGCTGCAACGGGTCCTGAATCCTGACCCGCCCGCGCAGGTCGAGCGCTTCGGCTGGCGCTTCGCGCCGGGCGACCGGGTCATGGAAACGCAGAACGATTACGACCGCGACGTCTTCAACGGCGATCTCGGGCGCGTCACCGGGATTGATCCGGAGGAGGGCCTGTTGATCGTGGATTTCGACGGGCGCGCGGTGACCTACCCGTTCGCCGAACTCGACACGCTGGTACCCGCCTTCGCGACCACGATCCACAAGAGCCAGGGATCGGAATATCCGGCAGTGGTGATCCCGGTGACGACACAGCACTGGACCATGCTGGCCCGCAACCTGCTCTACACGGGCGTCACCCGCGGGCGCAGCCTCGTGGTGCTGATCGGCCAGCGCAAGGCCATCGCGATGGCGGTGCGCGGCACACGAACGCGGCGGCGCTGGACCAAGCTCAGGCGGTGGCTGGAGGCAGGCCGGGGCGACCTGCGCCTGCAATGAGCCCCGATCACGGCGCTTCCGTCGAGCGATGTTCCCACGGATGCGCGGATCGGAGGCGGGACGGCGATGGACGCCCTCCGCCGAAGCATCTCTCGCGGCAGTCGAGGGCCGCGAATTGATCGGCCGCGGCACCCGAAGGCGGCTTGCGTGAGGGGCTCGTGATGATTAATTAACCAACTGATATCATTCGTATTCCCGATGGCCGGAATGCGCACCGGGACGAGTGTGCTGGCGGCGCGTCACGGCTCTGGCATGCGGCTCTGACCTCAGGGTTCGCGAGACGGAACAAGATCTTGGCAGAAAAGAACGATCAAGGTGCGGGCGCACCGCCGCCCGCGACCGACATCAAGCCCGTTTCCATCACCGACGAGATGCGCCGCTCCTACCTCGATTACGCCATGAGCGTGATCGTCAGCCGGGCGCTGCCGGATGCGCGCGACGGCCTGAAGCCCGTGCATCGGCGCATTCTGTTTGCGGCCTACGAGTCGGGCCATCTGCCTGACCGCAAATACGTCAAATCCGCCCGCATCGTCGGTGACGTGATCGGTCTCTACCATCCCCACGGCGATCAATCGATCTACGACGCCTTGGTGCGCATGGCGCAGGACTTCTCGATGCGCCTGATGCTCATCGACGGGCAGGGCAATTTCGGCTCCGTCGACGGCGATCCGGCGGCCGCGATGCGGTACACCGAATCGCGCCTCGCACGGCCCGCCACGGCGCTGCTGACCGATATCGACAAGAACACCGTCGATTTCGGCCCGAACTACGACGAGTCCCGCGAGGAGCCGTCCGTCCTCCCGGCCCGCTTTCCGAACCTGCTCGTCAACGGTGCCGGCGGCATCGCGGTCGGCATGGCGACGAACATTCCGCCTCACAACCTCGGCGAGTTGATCGATGCCTGCATCGCGCTCATCGACGATCCTGCGATCACGATTGAGGGCCTCAACGAGATCGTCCCGGGTCCGGATTTCCCGACCGGCGGTGCGATCCTGGGCCGGGTCGGCACGCGCCAAGCCTACGCCACGGGCCGTGGCTCCATCATCATGCGGGCGAAGTCCCACGTCGAGGAGCTGCGCAAGGAGCGCGAGGCTCTGATCTTCACCGAGATCCCGTATCAGGTGAACAAGGCCACGCTGATCGAGAAGATCGCCGAACTCGTGAAGGAGAAGCGCGTCGAGGGCATCTCCGACCTGCGCGACGAATCCGACCGCGACGGCATGCGCATCGTGGTCGAGATCAAGCGCGACGCGATGGCCGATGTCGTCCTGAACCAGCTGTACCGCTACACGCCCCTGCAGACCTCGTTTGGCTGCAACATGGTGGCGCTGAATGGCGGGCGCCCGGAACTGATGAACCTGAAGGACCTGCTTCAGGCCTTCGTCGATTTCCGCGAGGAAGTCGTCTCCCGGCGCACCAAATTCCTGCTCGGAAAGGCCCGCGAGCGTGCCCACGTCCTGTGCGGCCTCGCGATCGCGGTCGCCAATATCGACGAGGTGATCCGCCTGATCCGAACCTCGCCGGACCCGAATACGGCCCGGGAGGCCCTGATGGCGCGCGACTGGCCGGCGCACGACATCGCGCCCCTGATCGCCCTCGTGGACGACCCGCGCCACCGCGTGGCGGATGACGGGACCTATCGCCTCTCCGAGGTGCAGGCGCGTGCCATCCTCGACCTGCGCCTCCAACGGCTGACCGCCCTCGGCCGCGACGAGATCGGCGATGAGCTGAAGAAGCTCGCTGCGGAGATCGCGGACTATCTCGATATCCTGCGGTCGCGCACGCGCATCCAGGGCATCGTCAAGAGCGAGCTCGTCGAGGTCCGCGAACTCTTCGCCACCCCGCGCCGGACCGAGATCCTCGACTACGACTCGAGCGTCGAGGACGAGGATCTGATCCAGCGCGAGGACATGGTCGTGACCGTGTCCCATGCCGGCTACGTCAAGCGCGTGCCGCTCTCGACCTACCGGTCGCAGCGGCGCGGCGGCAAGGGGCGATCCGGCATGTCCACGCGGGACGAGGATTTCGTCACGCGCCTGTTCGTGGCGAACACCCACACGCCCGTCCTGTTCTTCTCGAGCCAGGGCCAGGTCTACAAGGAGAAGGTCTGGCGCCTGCCAGTCGCGGCTCCGAACGCCCGCGGCAAGGCCCTCGTCAACATCCTGCAGCTACAGGCGGAGGGCGAGCGCGTCACCACCATTATGCCGCTGCCTGAGGACGAGACCTCCTGGGACGAACTCGACGTGATGTTCGCGACGGCGTCCGGCAGCGTCCGGCGCAACAAGCTCTCGGACTTCGTGCAGGTGAACCGCAACGGTAAGATCGCGATGAAGCTCGATCCGGGCGATCACATCGTCCATGTCGAGATCTGCAAGCCGATCCAGGACGTCCTGCTGACCACGGCCAACGGCCAGTGCATCCGCTTCCCCGTCGAAGATGTCCGCGTCTTCAAGGGCCGGGATTCGACGGGCGTCCGCGGGATCAACCTCGGCACGGGTGACCGGGTCATCTCGATGACGATCCTCAATCACTTCGAAGCCAGTCCGGAGGAGCGCCAAGCCTATATCCGGCGCGCCAACGCCGATCGGCGCGCCACCGGCGAGGCCGTCGAATTGCCGACCGTTCCCGATGCCGAGGGCGA
Source organism: Methylobacterium planeticum (assembly GCF_008806345.1). Classification (GTDB taxonomy): domain Bacteria; phylum Pseudomonadota; class Alphaproteobacteria; order Rhizobiales; family Beijerinckiaceae; genus Methylobacterium; species Methylobacterium planeticum. Next base: position 116,459 of record NZ_VZZJ01000010.1, read on the forward strand.
TGAGGCGGCCGCCTCGATCGACCTCGACCAGGATCGCTACATCAGCATGGGCGCCGCGGAGCAGTTCGTCCTGACCCTTTCCGAGCGCGGCTACGGCAAGCGGACGTCCTCCTTCGAGTACCGGGTCTCGGGGCGTGGCGGGAAGGGCATCAAGGCGATGGAGGTGAATGCCCGCAACGGCAGCCTCGTCGCGTCCTTCCCGGTCGAGCCCGCCGACCAGATCATGCTGGTCACGAATGGCGGCCAGCTCATTCGCGTCCCGGTGGACGACATCCGGGTCGTCGGGCGCGCCTCTCAGGGCGTCACGGTGTTCAACACGGCGAAGGATGAGCGCGTCGTCTCCGTGGAACATATCGAGGGCGAGGGCGACGACGAGCCGGAAGACGAGCCGGCGGCCTGAAGGTCAGCCAATCTTCAGCGATATTCAAAGCGGGCGCCCGATGGGCGCCCATTTTCGTTTGGTGCCCACGGATGTGCCCCGCTCAAACTTTGAGCAGCCTCGGCCGGCTCAGACCGGCTTTCGTCAAATCTTCCTCCATGATTTGCCGTTATTGCACCGTTTATGCACTCAGCCGTCCCGGCCTGATCAGACCGCAACTGCGGCTCGTCTCTCCCACGTTCTTCTCGAGGTCACAGCCCGTGTACTTCCAAGTCAGTGCGACCCATGCGGCTCGTTCCGTTGCGTTTCAGCGGACCTCGATGACGGAGGCGCTCGACAAGGCGCTGGCTCTCCTCGGAAGCGGCCTCGCCGACGTGACGATCACGCGCCCTTGCGGTGCCCGCCACACCCCCTCGGAATTCCTGGCTGCCTATCTGTCGGCTCAGAACGTTCGACCGACGCCGGCCCCCGGCCACCCCCTCGCGGCCTGACAGCGCGGACGTCCAGCCGGAACTCTCGCCAACGCGCGCCACTTCCAGAAGAAACGGAGGTGATCGCGAGGTTCTCGGACGATGAAGCTGTTCCGGTGTCAGTTCTGCGCCAACATCCTGTACTTTGAGAACCGGGCCTGCGAGCGTTGCGGCCACCGCCTGGCTTATCTTCCGGAAACCGGCACGCTCTCAGCGCTCGAACCTGCCGGCAACGGGGTCTGGGCGCCCTTGGCCGTTCCGGATCGCCCGAGCCGCTTCTGCGCCAACGCTGCTCACGACGCCTGCAACTGGCTCGTGCCGCCGGGATCATCGGATCCATTCTGTCTCGCCTGCCGTCACAACGGCACGATTCCGGATGTCAGCGATCTCCCGTCCCTATTCGCATGGCAGCAGATGGAATTCGCCAAGCACCGGCTGTTCTACACGCTCTTGCGCTGGACCCTGCCACTCAAGACACGCACGGAAGATCCCCAGCACGGGCTGATCTTCAACTTCCTCGCCGATCCGCCCGCGAGCGGGCCCAAGGTGATGACCGGGCACGACGACGGCGTGATCACGATCGCCCTCGTGGAGGCCAACGATGCGGAGCGCGAGAAGCGACGCTCAGCCATGGGCGAGCCCTACCGGACGCTGATCGGGCACTTCCGGCACGAGGTCGGCCATCATTACTGGGACATCCTGGTGCGGGACCAGGGCAGGCTCGAAGCCTGCCGAGCCGTGTTCGGCGATGACACGCAGAGCTACACGGTGGCGCTCGAGCGCCACTACGCGCAGGGCGCCCCGCCCGATTGGCGCGAGCATTACGTATCGTCCTACGCCACGATGCACCCCTGGGAGGATTTCGCCGAGACCTGGGCGCATTACCTCCACATCATCGACACCCTGGAGATGGCGAGCGCCTTCGGTCTCCAGGTGCAGCCGGCGGTCGACACGCAGGGTGAGATCTCGGCCCGGATCGACTTCGATCCCTATGCGGCGCAGGGGATCCGACAGATCATCGACGCTTGGCTGCCCTTCGTCTTCGCGATCAACAGCGTCAACCGCGCGATGGGCATCAGCGACCTCTATCCCTTCGTGCTGGCGCCCGAAGTGGTGGGCAAGCTCGGCTTCATCCACGACTTGGTGCATGGCCGGGCCTGACGCCGCTTCGACCGGAACGGTGCGGAGCGGCGTCAGGCCCGGCGTCGGCGGTTCCGTTGACGGACGAAATGCTCTACGCCGACCGGCGATGATCCGAACCGCCCTCTACGCCGGCTCCTTCGACCCGGTTACCAATGGTCACCTCGACGTCGTGCGCCAGGCGTGCCGCCTGGTACCGAACCTCGTGATCGCGATCGGCGTCCATCCGGGCAAGGCGCCGCTCTTCACCGCCGAGGAGCGCGCCGACCTCCTGCGCGAGACCTGCGCGCCGCTCGCGGCCGTGGAAGGCACCAGCCTCGAGATCGCGACCTTCGACGACCTTGCGGTCAGCGCGGCACGCCGGTTCGGCGCGACCCTGTTCATCCGGGGTCTGCGCGACGGTACAGACCTCGACTACGAGATGCAGCTCGCCGGCATGAACGCCGCGATGGCGCCGGAGGTGCAGACGGTCTTCCTGCCGGCCTCGATCCAAGTCCGGCCGATCACCGCCACGCTCGTGCGCCAGATCGCCGCCATGGGCGGCGATGTCGCGCCGTTCGTGCCGCCGAGCGTCGCAGATCGGCTCGCTGCCCGTTTCAAACCCTGATCCGGTGTGGCAGGACTGCGCCCGCCCTTGAAGGAGAACCCTCGCTGATGAATCGTCGGAATGCCGTCCTCGTGCTCGCGCTCACCGTCGCGCTCGGGCTCTCCTCCGCGGCCCGGGCGGCGGATGAAAACACCATCTACCTCGACACGAAGGACGGACGCGTCACGATCGAGCTGCGGCCCGATCTTGCGCCAAAGCACGTCAAGCAGCTCAGGACCCTCATCAGTCAGGGCTTCTACAACGGCCTGAAGTTCCACCGCGTCATGGACGGCTTCATGGCCCAGACCGGTGACCCGAACGGCAACGGCACGGGCGGATCGAGCCTGCCCAACATCCCGGCCGAGTTCTCGTCCTCGCAGTTCCGCCGGGGCACCCTCGGCATGGCCCGTTCCTCCGATCCGAACTCGGCCAACTCGCAGTTCTTCATCTGCCTCGGCGACGCGCCCTTCCTCAACGGGCAGTATACGGTGATCGGCCTTGTCTCGAGCGGCATGGATGTCGTCGACAAGATCAAGAAGGCAGCGCCCGGCGCGCCGGGCGGCGCCGTCCAGAACCCGGACAAGATCGTCAAGATGCAGCTCGCCGAGAAGGCGAAGTAGCGTGCGGCGGGGCATGCCCGGCCTCGCTGACTGATGCGGCTGGGCGCGGCGTGTCGTGATCGTGCGCAAAGCCGCCCTGGCCTTTGTCCTGACCGCACTCGGGCTTCCGCATTCCGGGGCCGCGCAAAGCGAGGAGCCGCTTCAGCCGCCCCTCAGCCTTCCGCAGACCCTGCGGGGTACGGTCGTTGTCCCGCTGTCCGAGAGACCGGCGGTTGCGGCCGATACCCTCCCGGAGCTTTTCCTGGTGCTCGTCGCCTGTTGGACGGCACCGACGGGATTGGAGAGACTGGAGGACGTCCAGATCACGGCGCGGATGTCGCTGCGCCAGGACGGGACACTGGTCGGGCCGCCCCGCATCACCTTCGCGGCGGGGGCGCCAACAGCCGGCAGCCGCAACCTTCTGGTGCGCGTGACACTTGGCGCAATCCGGCGCTGCATGCCGGCACACATCACCCCCGCCCTCGGGCGGGCGATCGCGGGGCGCCCCTTGGCGCTGCGTTTCATCTATCGGGGACCTGACCGGTAAAGGAGTAAGAGAATGGCCGACAACGAGACCATCGTACTGGAGACCACCAAGGGCCGCGTCGTCATCGCGCTGCGCCCCGACCTCGCGCCGAACCATGTCGAGCGCATCAAGACCCTGACGGAGCAGGGCTTCTACGACGGCGTGCCCTTCCACCGGGTCATCGACGGCTTCATGGCTCAGACCGGCGATCCGACCGGAACGGGGTCGGGCGGCTCGGACCTCCCTGACCTGAACGCCGAGTTCAACAGTGAGCCGCACGTGCGCGGCACCTGCTCGATGGCCCGCACGAACTTCCCCCACTCGGCGAACTCGCAGTTCTTCATCTGCTTCGGCGATGCCCGCTTCCTCGACAAGCAGTACACGGTCTGGGGCAAGGTCGTCGAAGGGATGGACATCGTCGATACGATCAAGCGCGGCGAGCCGGTCCGCGATCCCGACAAGATCGTCAAGGCGACGGTCGCGGCCGCGTAACGTTCCACGCCGTCGATGGTGATCGAAGGGCTCGCGCAGGTCTGCGCGAGCCCTTCGCGCATCTCAGAGAGGCCATGCCCGGCCTCTACGGGACTCCGATCCGCGCAAGAAGCGCTTCGGCAACGCCGATATCCTCCGGCGTGTTCACGTTGAGGAATGGATCGACGGGCTCGATCGGCCATTCCGCCGCAGCGGCACCGTGGCGGGCGAGGTAGGCGCCGACACGGCGCTCGTCGCGCTCGACCAGCGCCGTCCGGAGATCGGCACGGAGCGAGACGGCCCAGAGGGCGGTCGTGAAATGCTGGCGTCCGCCCGAGGCCGAGACGGCGATCGGGGCTCCCGATTGCGTTCGGACAGCATCGAGGCGCGCGACGAGATCGCCCGGCAGGAAGGGCGCATCGCCCGACACGCTGGCGACTTGGTGGACATCGGGGTTTCGCTCGGCCGCGTGGTCGAGTGCGGCGAGAATGCCGGCGAGGGGGCCGGGATTGCCCGGGATCCCGTCCGGCACGATCGTCAGGTCGTGCGGGAACCGGGCGGGATCGCCGTTCGCATTCAGGATGAGCCCCGCGTCGCATTGCGGCGCGAAGCGGCCGATCACGCGATCGAGGAGGGTGCGACCTGCGAGCATCCGCAGCGGCTTGTCGCCTCCCCCCATCCGGCGGGCCAACCCACCCGCGAGGATCACCCCAACGGTGGTCACGGCATCACTCGATCACGATCGTCGGCGCGGTGCGGCCGCTCGGGGCTCCCGAGAGGTTTTTCCAGAGGGTTCGGGCGATCTCGCGATAGACCTGCGCCTGCTGTCCCTCGGGATCCGTCGCCACGACGGGGCGACCCGAATCCGAGGTTTCCCGGATCGTCATGTTGAGCGGGACCTCGCCCAGGAACGGCACGCCGAGGCGCTCCGCCTCCGCGCGTGCCCCCCCATGTCCGAAAATGTGCGAGGCCTGCCCGCAATGGGGGCAGATGAAGGTCGCCATGTTCTCGATCACGCCGAGGATCGGAACCGCGACCTTGCGGAACATGGTCACGCCGCGGCGCGCGTCGATGAGCGCGAGATCCTGGGGCGTGGAGACGATGACCGCACCCGACAGGGGCGTCGCCTGCGCCATGGTGAGCTGCGCGTCGCCTGTGCCGGGCGGCATGTCCACCAGAAGAACGTCGAGTTCGCCCCAGGCGACTTCGCGCAGCATCTGGGTGATGGCCGACTGGACCATCGGCCCTCGCCAGATCATCGCGGATTCCGGCTCGATCAGGAAGCCGATCGACATCACCTTGAGGCCGTAGCCCTGCATCGGCTCGAGGGTTCGTCCCTCGATGACCCGCGGCTTGCCGGAGAGGCCGAACAGCTTCGGCACGGAAGGCCCATAGATGTCCGCGTCGAGAAGCCCGACCTTCAGCCCTTGGGCCAGGAGCGCCAGCGCGAGATTGCACGCCGTCGTCGATTTACCGACGCCGCCCTTGCCCGAGGCGACCGCAACGATGTGGCGCACGCCGGGCAGCGCCGGGCCGGGACCGGGTGCGGCTCCGCGTGGCGGCGCGGCGGGCCGCGCAGTCTGCGGCGCGGGCTGCTGCGGCACGTTGGGTCCCCGTTCGGAGGTCAGGCTCGCGAAGACGCCCGACACCCCGGGCATCGCCAGGACGGCACCCTCGGCACGCCGCCGAACCGGCTCGAAGCGCTCCGCCTCGCTCGGATCGACGAGGATCGAGAACATGACGCGGTTCGTCGGATCCACCACCACCTGCGAGAGGCGGCCCGACCCCGGCAGCGTGGTGCCGCCGGCATCCACCGTGATGGTCGCGAGCGCCCGGAGCACGTCTTCTCGGGTGATGGCCAAGGGCAAACTCCTGATCTTCCGAGGGGGCGGTCTGACACCCTGCGCCTGCCCGCCGTCGCTCGCAAACCCTGTAACCCGCCTTCCCTGCGCCGCGCCAGAGCCGACGCCCGCGCCCCGACGTGCCGGAGGGATCACCGGCCGGGCCCCGCTGCCGCGAAACCATCGCGGGGCTTGTCCGTTGTCGAGACGATCTTCGGGCCCCCGGCGGCCGGAGCGCAAACCGGCGCTCCGCCGATCCGGGCGCCTGCCAGACGAGTTGGAGACTTTTTTCCATGCACCAGGGCAACCATCGCGACCATGAGGGCGCGAAGAAGCTGTTCGAACTGATCAAGGACGTGAAGGTGGCGATGATGACCACCGCAGATCCCGACGGGAAGCTCTACAGCCGCCCGATGTGGTGCCAGGACGCCGATGAGAACGGCGACCTGTGGTTCTTCACCAAGCTGCACTCACCGAAGACCGCTGAGATCAGCAAGGACAACCAAGTCAACCTCGCCTACTCCGATCCGTCGAGCCAGACCTACGTCTCGGTCGCCGGCAAGGCCGAGATTGTGACCGATCAGGCGACGATCAATGACAAGTGGAGCGAGGCCCTCAAGACGTGGTTCCCGAACGGCAAGGAGGACCCGGAGGTCGCACTCCTGCGCGTCCATCCCGAGAAGGGCGAGTACTGGGACAGCCCGAATTCGACGATGCTGCACATCTACGGGTACGTGAAGGCTGCGGTGACCGGCGAGAGCCCAAAGACCGAGACCAAGAAGGTCAATCTCGCCTGAACCGTTCGACGGCGACGAGGCCTTGTCACGTTGGGGGGCGCCTCCGAGGGGCGCCCCCTTCTTTGCAGGGCAGAGCCGATCCCGGCCGACTTGACCGCAGGGCTGCCGCACCGTTCAACGGGAAAACGGCCGCAGGCGGGACTGCCAGACGATGATCGACCTCGCGACCCGGGTGTACAACCACACCTGGAAGATCGACCCGATCGTTCGGTCGCTGCTCGACACTGATTTCTACAAACTGTTGATGGCGCAGACGATTTTTCGTCGCCATCGCGACACCAGCGTCACCTTCGGCATCCAGAACCGAACGCGGCGCGTGCGTATCGCCGACTTCGTCGATGTCGGCGAGCTGCGTGAGCAACTCGACCACGCCCGCTCCCTGCGCCTGACACGCGGAGAATCCACTTGGCTCCGCGGCAACACGTTCTACGGCAAGCGCCAGATGTTCTCGGCCGAGTTCATGGATTGGCTCGAGGGTTTCCGGTTGCCCGAATACGAGCTGGAGGTGCGTGACGGACAATACGCCCTGACCTTCCACGGCCCGTGGATCGAGACGACCATGTGGGAGGTTCCGGCGCTCGCGATCCTCAACGAGCTGCGCTCGCGCGGTGTCCTGCGCGACATGGGCAAGTTCGACCTGCAGATGCTCTATGCCCGCGCCATGACGCGCGTATGGGAGAAAATCGAGCGCCTCAAGGCCTTGCCCGATCTCTCGATCGCGGATTTCGGCACGCGCCGCCGCCACAGCTTCCTGTGGCAGGATTGGTGCGTCGAGGCGATGAGCGCAGGACTCGGCGCGCGGTTCCTGGGCACCTCGAATTGCCTGATCGCCCTGCGTCGGGAGGTCGAGGCGGTCGGCACCAACGCCCACGAGTTGCCGATGGTCTACGCGGCGATGGCGGAAGACGACGCCGCGCTGGCTCAAGCGCCCTACGATGTCCTGCGGGACTGGCAGCAGGATTACGCGGGAAATTTGCTGGTCGTGCTTCCCGATACCTACGGGACGACGGGATTCCTCGCCGATGCGCCCGATTGGTTGACCGCCTGGACCGGCATTCGCATCGATTCGAAGAACCCGATCGCGGGTGGCGAGGAAGTGATCGCCTGGTGGCAGGCGCGCGGGTGCGACCCGACGACGAAGCTCGCGATCTTCTCCGACGGCCTCGACATCGACACGATCGAGCAGATCCACGCCCATTTCCACGGCCGCCTGCGCATCGGCTACGGCTGGGGCACGCTCCTGACCAACGACTTCCGGGGACTGGGCCAGGACGGCCGCCTCGACCCGATCTCGATCGTCTGCAAGGTGATCGAGGCGAATGGGCGCCCGGCAGTGAAGATCTCCGACAACCCCACCAAGGCGATCGGACCGGAGGCGGAGATCGCCCGATACCAGCGCGTCTTCGGCACAGGCGGGCAGGTGGTCACCCCGGTCGTCGTGTGAGGCTCTGCGCGCGTACCGCACGGTGCGTCATACGCGACGCATCTCCCTCGGATCCGCGATCACGGATCCGTGACAATCCTGGCGATCGGCAAGGATCGTTTGGCCGACGACGCCGTTCCTCAGGCGGCGACGCCCAGCCGAGGAACGGCACCGTCGCCCGCGTAGCGTTCGAGACGGGATCGGAATGGCCAGAGACACGAGTTCGGAGGTATCCCTCGTCCCGCCGCGCCCGACACGCATAGCCGCCGCCGAGGTTCCGAAAGCGGCGCTCGCCTCGCCGATCGTCGTCGGGGCGGCCATCGTGGCGATCCTGTATTTCGGGCGCGAGATCTTCATCCCCATCGCGATCGCGGTCCTGCTGTCCTTCGTGCTGGGGCCGATCGTGAACCTCCTGCGGCGGCTCAGGCTCCCGCGGATCGTCGCGGTCGGCATCGCGGTAGCGGCGACCCTCGGCATCGTCGCGGCGCTAGCGACCCTGATCGGCGTGCAACTCGCAGACCTCGCGCAGGACGTGCCCCGCTACCGCACCACCATCGAGCGCAAGGTTGAGGGCTTGCGCGACAGCCCGGTCGGTCAGGCCACCAGCTACGTCGCCAATATCGGTCGCGCGATCCATCAGGCCGGCAACAGCAACGAGGACAGCGCGGTCAAGGCCCCGCCGGCCTCTGCTGCGCCGGAACCCAAGCCCGTCATCGTCGAGATGAAGGACCGCCCGCCCGGGCCGATCGAGATGGCCGGCACCGTGCTGTCACCGGTGCTTCATCCCCTCGCCATCACGGGTATCGTCTTCGTGGTGCTCCTCTTCATCCTGATGCAGCGTGAGGATCTGCGCGACCGGATGATCCGGCTTGCCGGATCGAGCGACCTTCACCGGACGACGCTCGCGATGGATGACGCTGCCCGGCGCCTGAGCCGCTACTTCCTCGTCCAACTCGCGTTGAATGCCTGTTTCGGCCTCGTCGTCGGGGTCGGGCTCTACCTGATCGGCGTTCCGAACCCCGTCCTCTGGGGCATCTTCTCGGCGCTGATGCGCTTCGTGCCCTATGCGGGCGCCTTCCTCTCCGCCGTGTTTCCCCTGGCGCTCGCCGCTGCGGTCGATCCCGGCTGGGGCATGGTGATCGCCACCGCGATCCTATTCCTGATCCTCGAACCGCTTGTCGGGCAGATCGTCGAGCCCATGCTCTACGGACACTCGACGGGCCTCTCGCCCTTCGCGGTGCTGGTGTCGGCCCTGTTCTGGACGTGGTTGTGGGGACCGATCGGGCTCTTGCTCTCGACCCCGCTCACCGTCTGCCTCGTCGTGCTCGGGCGCCATGTCGACAGGCTCGAATTCCTCGACGTGCTCTTCGGCGACCAGCCGGCTCTGACGCCGGTCGAGAATTTCTATCAGCGCATCCTCGCCGACGATCCCGAGGAGGTGCAGGAGCACGCCGACCTCATCCTGCAGGAATGCTCGCTCTCGACCTACTATGACGAGGTCGTGATGAAGGGCCTGGAGCTCGCCGCGCGTGATGCGGCGCGGGGCGTGCTCACAGCCGAGCAGAAGACCGACATTCGGGCCTCCCTGGCGGGGTTGATCGAGGAACTCGCCGAGCACGCCGACGAGAGCACGCCGCGGGCCGATGCGGAGCCGAACCGGCTCATGCTCAGCCGGGCGGGCGTGGACCCGGCCTGCGGGCGCGAGCCCGTTGTGCCCGGCGCGCCTTCACCGGACGCGGTTCCGCAGCCGTGGCGGCAGGAGGGCGCCGTGCTCTGCGTTTCCGGCCGCGGCTTCGTCGATGGCGCCGCCGCAGCGATCCTCGCGCAACTCCTGGCCAAGCGGGGGATCGGAACACGGGTCGTTACCTTCTCGGAGCTGTCCCGGAGCAGGATCGCGACGTTCGATCCGGGCCCCGCCCTCATGGCCTGCATCGTCTCGCTCGCCGTGAGCGGGGAACCGACGCATCTCCGGCGTCTCGTCCATCGACTGAAGCGGCGGATACCACGGGCGCGGATCGCGGTGGGCCTTTGGCGTGCCGACGACGAGATCCCGGCCGATTCCGCGCAGCAGGCGACGATGGGGGCTGACGCCCATGTTACCTCGCTGCGTGCGGCGGTCGAAGGAGTGCTGGCCGCCCTCCGTGATGCCGCTTCCCCCACGGCACCGGAGGCATCCGAGACCGGACGCGGGGCCGTGATGGCCGGCGCAGAAGGGCTTGACGCCGCGCCCGCGAACTCGCTTCGTCACATCGATCCGGATCCCGCCGAACAGGGTGTCAGCTGATGAGCGTCGTCGATCTCGCGCGGTTCATGGACGAACTCGCCACCGAATCGGGACAGGCGATCCTGCCGTTCTTCCGCGCGCATTTCGGCCTGGACGACAAGGCTCACGACGGCGCGGCCTTCGACCCGGTCACCGAGGCTGACCGGGCGGCGGAGGTCGTTTTGCGCAACATGATCCGTCAGGCCTTCCCGACGCACGGCATCCTGGGGGAGGAATTCGGCTCGGAGCGGCTGGATGCCGAGTGCGTCTGGGTCCTCGACCCGATCGACGGCACCCGCGCCTTCATCGCGGGATTGCCGACATGGGGCACCCTCATCGGCCTGACGAAGGGTGGTGTGGCCGTCCGCGGGATGATGCACCAGCCGTTCCTCGACGAGCGCTTCTCGGGGGACGGGGCGAGCGCGCGGCTGCGCAGCCCGCGCGGCGAGCGGGTCCTGCGCACGCGCCGCTGCGAGGCCGTCGCCGACGCCATCCTGGCCACCACCGACCCGCGCCTGTTCGAGGAGGGTGAGGAGCGGGATCGCTTCCAATCCGTCCAGTCCGCGGTGCGGATGGCGCGATACGGCACGGATTGTTACGCCTATTGCATGCTGGCGGCCGGCCAGATCGACCTCGTGGTCGAGGCAGGCCTGAAGCCCTACGACATCGTCGCGCTCATTCCGATCGTCGAGGGCGCCGGGGGCGTCGTGACGGCCTGGGACGGCGGTCCCGCGACGCAGGGTGGCCGCGTCGTCGCGGCGGGCGATCCGCGTCTGCATGAGGCGGTCCTCAGACAGCTCAATCCTTGAGGACGGCTCAGCGCGGGTCGAGGCGGTCGCCGCGTGAGGCCGGTCCCGGGGCGCGACGGGAATTGAACCGGAAACCATCACGGTTCGTTGCCTGAGACCCGACAAGCTTTGCCGATGCGGATTCCGTGCTCCTGACCGCACTCCTCGCCCTGACGACGCTGCTGCCGCGGATCGATGTGGGGCTCGAGACACTGCGCGCCACCGTGAGAACGGCCCCGACCGTCCTCGCGACGGCCACGGTCGCGCCCACCATGCCCCGGTTCGCCCCGGAGGCGCGGGCCGTCACCAACTGGCGCGAGGAGGCCGGGGATGCGCTTCGGCCGGCCTCGCTCGCGCTGGTTGCTCGCTACTCAACCACCGATCCGCAGTTCGTCGCCCGCTGCGTGAAGCTCAACAACTACTGGTGCATAAAGCGCGCAGGATGGTCCGGCGAGATCGGAGCCGACGCGGAGGGTCATACGGGCTTTGCCAGTGCGGCCGATGGCGCCGATGCGGCCGCCCAGCTGCTACGCCGCTACTACCGCGACTACGGACGCAAGACCGCCCTGACGATCGTTCGCCGCTGGGCCCCGGCCTCCTGCGGCCTCCCGAACCCGATCCTCGCGAGGGGGTCGGCGAGCCGTGGGCCGGCGGTCTCGACGGCGATCGCGCCGCGGGGTCTCGGGCGGACGCTGCGTGCCCGCTTCCTCGCACGCCACGGGCGCGGCGGGGTGTCGCGAAGCCTCGCATTCGCGCGCGTCCGGACACCGGCGGTGCCCCGGACCGAGCTTCGGATCCAGCCCTGGTCTCCCCTCGCGCGGATGGCGGGCCAGCCCCGGCGGCGGGTGGCGCAGGCTCCGCTCCCCGCCTTGCGGCCGGTCCCCGATATCGCTGGACCGCCGACATCGTCCAGCTCCGGCCGTTCCGTGCCCGGAACCGCAAGGGTAAGCGGCGCGGCCGATCCGAGCGCGCTGCTCGCACGGCCGAGCCTTGCGCCGGATCGGCTGGTTGCCGAATCCGCGGCGCTTCCCGCGATCGCAGCGGGCCTGCCGCTCCTCGACTTGCGGCTCCCGGCTCCCCTCTGCGGGGGTGACGAGGTGCGGATCGCCAACTACGCCGCCCGCATCGCCCTCAGCGTCGGGCTCAAGCCGGGCGACGACCTTCGGCTCTTCTCGGCCGAAGGCACACCGACCCCGAACCTCGCACCCGTGATGCTCGCCATGTCGGGCGTCGAACTCGGTACCCTCCGGGCCGGCCCGGACCTCGTCGAGGCCGCGGTCGCACGGCTCGGCGCGGGCTCCGAGCGCGCATCCGCGACGGCGCAGGCGAGCCCCTAGGGCGCGAGGCTTGTCCGGAGAGCCTTGCAGCCGCCGCTTCCGCGCGCCACCTCAGCGCGGCCCCTGTCCCACCCGTCGAGTCTCGCCTTGCCGCCCCTGCACAGTTTCGCCGCGCGCGCCGGATTGGCGGTCAAAGCCTTCGCCGAGGCGTCGAGCGACCTCCTGATCCAGCCGACTCTCCGGCTCGGCGTCACCGGACTGGCGCGCTCCGGCAAGACGGTCTTCACCACGGCCCTGATCCACCACCTGATCGAGGCCCATGCGCTCCCGGCCTTCGCACCCGCCCAGGAAGGGCGCCTGCGCCGCGCCCGCCTCGTGCCGCAGCCCGACGACGACGTGCCGCGCTTCCCCTACGAGGATCACATCGCCGCGCTGGCGCAGGACCGGCGCTGGCCCCGCTCCACCGACCGGATCAGCCAGTTCCGCCTCGCGATCGAGTACGAGCGTGCCGGCGCGTGGCGCTCAGGTCCGGCGACCCTGATGCTCGACGTGGTCGATTATCCGGGCGAGTGGCTGCTCGACCTGGCCCTGATCGAGCAGAGCTACACCGCGTGGTCCCGCGCCACCATCGCCGGCACGCGGCGCGCGGGCCGCGCGGAGATCGCGGCTCCCTGGCTCGCCATGTTGGCGGGGCTGGATCCGGCTGCGCCTCTCGACGAGCCCCTGGCCGAGCGGGCGAGCCAGGCGTTCAAGGCCTATCTCGGCGCCCTGCGGGCCGGGCCGGAATCCGTGGCGACGACGCCGCCGGGGCGTTTCCTGATGCCCGGCGACCTCGCGGGCTCGCCCGCGCTCACCTTCGCGCCCCTCGACAACCTGCCGGAAGCCCTGGCTCCGGACAGCTTGGCCGGCCTGATGGAGCGGCGCTTCGAAGCCTACAAGTCCAAGGTGGTCGAGCCCTTCTTCCGCGACCATTTCCAGCGCGTCGATCGGCAGATCGTCCTCGTCGACGTCCTCGCCGCGGTCGATGCCGGGCCGGCGGCGCTGGCCGAGCTGGAGGAAGCCCTGGATTCGGTGCTGCTAAGCCTCAATATCGGCCGCAACACCTTGCTGTCGCGCCTGTTCGCGCCGCGGGCGGATCGCATCCTCTTCGCGGCCACGAAGGCCGATCACCTGCACCAGACCAGCCACGACAGGCTCGATGCCCTGCTGCGCCTCCTCGTCTCGCGGGCGATGCGCCGGACGGAGGCCGCGGGCGCGCGCGTCGGCACCGTGGCGCTGGCCTCCGTCCGGGCCACCCGCGAGACCACCGTTCACGAGGGCGCGGCGAGCTTCCGGGCCGTTTCCGGCACGCCTGAGGCCGGCGAACGCGTGGGCGACGAGATCTTCGACGGCGTGAGCGAGGCGGCGGTGTTTCCGGGCGAGCTGCCGGCGAGGCCAGAGGCGGTGCTCGAGGGCGCGGTCGCGCCGGGCTCCCTGCGCTTCCCGCGCTTCCGGCCTCCGCTGATCAGGCCCGATGCGCTCGGCCGGCCCGGCCACCTGCCGCAGATCCGGCTCGACCGGGCGATGCAGTTCCTGATCGGCGACAGGCTCGCCTGATGCACGCACCCTTCCGAGTGTCGACGGTGACCCCATGAGCTCTTCCCAGCGCCCCCGCGCGTTCCGGATTCCGACGGCCGACCCCACCGCCGGCAAGGGCGTCGCGTCCGATCCTGCGCCATCGAGCCAGGTGCGGATCGTCGAGGAGCCGTTCGAGATCCTGGAGGCCGCCGACGGCACGCCGGTTCCGGTCGCCCCGAAGAGCCGGGCGCCGTGGCTGTCGCTGCTGCTCCTGGCTCTCGGCGGTCTGGTGTCCCTCGCGGTCGGGCTCTCGGTGGAGCGCCTGATCGCGGACCTGTTCCAGGCCGCCCCCTGGCTCGGCGGCGTGGCGCTGGCCCTCCTGGCGCTCGCGGCGGTCGCGTTCCTGGCCATCGTCGGGCGCGAACTCGGGGGACTCTGGCGCGAGCGCCGGATCGAGCGGCTGCGCGCGTCGGCGGTCGCGGCGATCAGCACCCGCGACCATACGGCGGCGCAGGCGGTGGTGCGCGACCTCACGGCCTTCTACGCCGACCGCGGCGCACTGGCGGAGGGGCGTAAGCGCCTGGAAGCCTTGGGCGATTCGATCCTCGACGTCGACGACCGCATCGGCCTCGCCGAGCACGAATTGCTGGCTCCCCTCGACCGGCAGGCGCGCAACGCCATCGCGACGGCGGCCAAGCAGGTCTCCGCCGTGACGGCCCTCAGCCCGCGCGCCATCGTGGATGTCGCCTTCGTGGTGTTCTCGGCCGTGCGGCTCCTGCGCCGGATCGCCCAGATCTACGGCGGCCGGCCGGGTTTCCTCGGCTTCCTGCGCCTGGCCCGGGCCGCCTTCGCGCATCTGACCGTGACGGGGGGGATGGCGGTCGGCGAGAGCATGATGCAGCAGGTGCTCGGGCTCGGCATCGCGGCCCGGGTCTCGGCCAAGCTCGGGGAGGGAGTCCTCAACGGCCTGATGACGGCCCGGTTCGGCCTGGCGGCGCTCGCGGTCTGCCGGCCGCTGCCCTTCACCCGCGAGGCGCCGCCGCGCCTGTCGGACGTGGCGGGGGAGCTGCTGCGCCCGGCCGGGAGCGAGCGCGAGAAGGAGTAGCCGCGGGTCTATTCGCCCGAGGCGAGCTTGCGATCGGGCGCCGGCGCGGCGGTCGCGTTCCGGCGATTCGCGATGCGGCTGAACATGTTACCGGTGTAGTCGGCGACCTTCGGCTTCTCGCCGGCGGTGAGCTGCGCCTCGAAGATCTCGATCCGCTTCAGGAGAGCCGCATCGTTGAAGATCGAGCTGTTGAACGACGTGCTGGCGCGCGGGCCGAGGGCCGTTTGCACCGCCTCGAGTCTGGTCAGAAGCTCTTTTCTCGTCACGATGAATCTCCTGCGAGCGATGACCGCCCTCGTCGCGTCCCATCCAGACCCATCCTGGTAAACGAGGGGTTAACGGGGCTCCGTTTCGGCGCCCGTGCCCTGAGCCGCGCCGGAAGAGACCTGGGCCAAGCCTCAGAGATTCCTGAGGAATCCCGCAAGCCGCATCAACCCCTCCGGCCAGGGCCCGTGGCCGCTCGCGACGTTGATGTGGCCCGATTCCCCGGCATCGACGAGGAGCGAGCCCCAGGCATAGGCGAAATCCTCCGCGCGCTCGTAGCGGCAATAGGGGTCGCTTCGGCTGGCCACCAGCAGCGACGGGAAGGGCAGGGGCTCGCGCGGCAGGGGCGCGAAGGCCCTGACGGCGGCGGGCAGGTCCGGGGTCTCCTCGACGTCGGGGAGCGCCACGAGCAGGGCGCCGCGCACCGTGCCGGGGGGAAAATCGCTGACGGCTTCGACACTTGCTACGACCCCGAGGCTGTGCGCGATCAGGATGACGGGGCGCGTGGCGCCCGCGACCGCCTCGACGATGCGGGCGCGCCAGGCCGCCGGCTCGGGGGCGTGCCAGTCGTCCTGCTCGACGAGGCGGGCGGTGCCGAGGCGGCTCGCCCAGCGGGCCTGCCAGTGCTCCGCCTCGGAGCCGGCGAGGCCCGGGATGATCAGGATGTCGCAATCGGCTGTCTTCATGGCTGCCTGCGATAACGGCTCGGGGCAGGGGCGTCGAGGTTCCGCGGATGGAACTTATCATGAACGATTCCGCGGATTCGCCCCGCGGGCGCCCGTTCACTCCGCCGCGAGGGCGATCCCCCTTCCGGATGCCCCGATCTGGCTCGCGATCCCGACCGAGGCGAGGTTCTTCGACTTGGCCTCGATCTCGAAATCGGCCCAGGCGAGGTGGCGGGCGACCAGGGCGTTGAGGGCCCGGTTCCACATCAGGTCGGAATGGGCCGCGAGGTCGCGCCAGGAATGGCCCTCCGCCCGGAGCTTGGCGAAATCCGGGAGCGCGTCGGGATCGTGGCCGGGCAGGACCGCCTCGCGGGAGACGCTGACATGCGCGACCGGGCGGACGCCGCGCCAGGATCTGCGGATGCGGGCGATGCGGGGATCCTCCGGCTCGAGGTACCGGCCGCCGCTCTCGACCCAGTGGTGGTGGAGGTCGAGGACCACCGGGACGAGGTCGGCGAGCGCCAGGACCGCGTCGAGGCCGAAGGCATTCTCGTCGTTCTCGACGGTGACGAGGTTGCGGGCCACCGCGCTGACCCGGGGCAGGGTCTCGCGCCAGCCCGCGACGCCGGGGTCGCGGGCCCCGACATGGATGTTGATGTGGGCGCCGTGCGGGTGCCAGCCGGTGCCGTAGCCCATCAGGTCCATCAGCTCCGCGTGGTAGTCGAGGTCCTCGATGCCGTTCCGGAGGGCCGCGGGGTTGCGTGAGGCGAGGATGCAGAACGGGCCGGGATGCAGGCTGAGGCGCACGCCGAGCGCGCGGGCCCGGGCGCCGGCCTCGGCGAGGCCGGTCTCCACCGCCCGGCGCAGGTCGGCCTGCGCGTAGAGGGGCCGGATCGCCGGGTGGGTGTAGGCGGGCAGGATCGAACTCGCCATGCGCAGGAGCCGCTCCAGGGGCGGGCGCGCCCCCACCCACTCGATCTGGCGGCGCAGGGCCACGAGGTTGTGGCTCACGGTCTCGGCGAGCTTCACCTGCGCGGCGGCCGGGGCGAGCCTCTGCAGGTAGGCGATCGTCACGCTGGTGACGTTCATGGAAAGGGCCGCCTCGCGGGCCGCCTTCAGGGTCTTGTGGGTACCGGGCGGCTCGTCCGGGATGAACTTGCAGCAGAAGCCGAGGCGCGGGGTGTCGGCGGGCGCGGCGCCGGGGGTGATGGGGCTGTCGGTCATGGTGCGACAACGCCGAAGCGGCGGTTTCGACGCACGGACCCGGCCCGCACATCATCGGTCCGGCGACGCCCGCAAGCCCGAACGAAGATGGGCGGCGCGAAGGCGCCGCCCGTGTCGGGACCTTGCCGGTGGGCCGCGGCTCAGAGCCGGTGCGCGGTCCGGTCGCTGCCCTGGTAGCCGCCGGCGGGCTCGCCCTGGACGCCGGCGCGCTGGGCGGCGGCATTGAGGTTGTCCGGGTCGAGGGCGCTCTCCACGAACTCGCGGCCGCGGCTCGTGACGTCGCGGGCGTAGCGCAGGCCCTGGTCGCGCAGCTCGTCCGCGTAGGGGCCGAGGTTGCGGTCCTCCTGGCGGGTGCGCGGCAGCAGCGCCCCGAGGAGGAGGCCCGCCGCCACGCCGACGACGCCGACGAGGAGCGGGTTCTCGGTGACGAACTGCTCCACCGCGGTGCGGCCCTGGTGCAGCTGGTCGCGGCCGCGGCTCGCCACGTCCTCGACCCGGCGGCGATGGGTCCGGCCCATGTCCGAGACCCAGGTGCGGGCGTCGTCGTAGACGTCCGCGGCGCGCTCGCGGGCGTCCTGCGCCGCGCCCTTGACGCTGTCGGCGAGGTCGGCGGCGCGGCCCTGGGCCTGGCCGGCGAGGTCCGAGGCCCTGTCGCGGGCCTGGCCCGCGAGATCCGTGGCCTTGTCGCGGGCCTGGTCGGCGAGGCCGGAGGCCTTGTCGGCCGCCTGGGAAGCGGCCTGGGACGCCGCGTCCTGCGCCTGGCGGGTGGCGCCGGAGAGGGTATGGTCGAAGCTCGCCGTGCGGGCATGCGGGTCGGTGTTGCCGGCGCCGAGCGGGTCGTGCACGCCGGCCGGGTCCGGCCTCAGGCTGAAATCCTGCGGCTTGGCGTGGGGGTCGAGGCTGCCCGGCGGCGGGCGGTCGGTGCCGCCGGCGCCCACCGCGTGGAGCGAGCCGGCGGCGGAGCCGCTCGGCAGGCCGGAGGCGGCGGCGATTTCGTCCGGGAGGGTGCGGCCCGGCGGGTTCGGCTTGATCGGGTCACTCATCGGTTGCTCCTCGTATCGGTCTGGATGGCCCGTCCGGGCCTCGATCGGGGTGGGTCGCGGGCGAGCGCGGTGCGGGGGTCGGCGCGACGTCTCGGCGCGGGGTCTCGGCGCGGGGTCTCGGCGCGACGTCTCTGCGCGCCTTGGCCGCGTCAGGCCTGCATCTCCTCGGCGAGGTCGCGGGCCGGGTGCCGGGTCGGCTGGTCCGGGTCGTAGACGCGGGCGGCGCCGGTGTTCAGGACCGGCACCCGCTCGGCGGCGCGTCGCATCCGCCGCCGGCGGTTCTCGGCGGCGGCGTCGTTCGACATCCGGTGCAGGAGCCAGCCGATGCCCGCCGCGATGATCATGACCGGGACGGGGTTGCGCCGCACCGCCTCGAGCGCGCCGTCGTAGACGCCGTTGAGGGGGGTGCGCCGGGCCGAGCCGAGCATCTCGTCGACGATGCTCGACACCGAGAGCCGGTCCTGGATCCGGTCGATCGTCTGGTCTAGCCGGGCGCGGCTCGCCTCGATGTCCTTCTCCAACTCGTTCATCGAACTCATCAGGAAACCCTCTCGGACAGGGCACGGGCGTCCTGGCGAACCTGGCGCGTGGTGCGGGTGGGCGCGAGCGTCGAGAGCGACATGGCGGAGCGGCCCCAGAGCGCCATGCCGATCGCCAGGACGAGGAGCACGCCGCCGACGATCAGGGCGGAGAGCCATTCCGAGCCCACGATGGTGGCAAGCCACTTCACCAGGGCATCGACGAGGACGAGGAGCGCCACCACCGCGAAGACCGCGGCGCCGACGAAGCAGGCGAGCCCGATGAAGAGCGAGCGCACGTTGCTCGCCATCTCGGTGCGGAAGAGGGCGATCTCCTTGCGGGCGAGCTCGTTGGTCTCGCGCAGCGCGTCGCCGATCAGGCTCTGGATGCTGCTGGCGCCCGGGGGTGGCGTCGGGGTCGGTCCGTTCGACATGGGGCGGCGACCTCAGGCGCGGTGGCTGGGGTGGCGGCCGTCAAAGTCGCGGTCCTCGGACAGGCTCGACGACTTGATGAAGCGGGCGGCGATGAAGCCCGCCACGAAGGTGCCGACCGCGACCGCCACCGGCGCCCGCCGGGCGAAGGCCTCCGCCTCCTCGTAGAAGTCCGTGAAGCTGCGCGCCTCGATCGAGCCGCCGAGCTGCTCCAGGCCCTCGGCGGCGCTGTCGAAGAAGGCTTTGATGTTCGGGCGGTCGTCGAAGGTGCGGCTCGAATCCCGCAGCGTCCGGGCGAGGTCGCTGACCGACTGGGCGGCGTCGCCCTTGCGGCGCTCGACGTAATCCTGCGCCTGGGCCCGGGCCGCATCCATCAGCCCGCGCCCGCGCTCGACCGCAACGTCGGCGATGTCCTCGACGTCGCCCTTCAGACCGCGCCAATCCGCCTGCTCGTCCGCCGCGGAGGCCCCGGCGGGCGGGGCCGCGGAAGAAGCCGCGGAAGACGCCGCGGCCGAGGCCGGGGAGGCGGGACCACCGGCGTGACCCGACGTCTGATGGGGAAACTCGCTGGCGGCCATGGGGCGTACTCCTTGCGCAGGCGCCGGGCGGAGCCGCCGGAGGCGCGTCGGGGTGAGGCATGATGTCGGCTGAGTAACCGCCCCGGCTGCCGCCGGTTCCGCACCGTCCCCCCGGGGGATCCCGGGCCGGCCCGCGCCTTGCTCCGGGCCCCGGCACGCGGGGGCATCGGGCGGGGGACGGGGCGGCGATCGGGTCTCCCGCGGGGCGGCAAGTCAGGCTTCGTTCAGGTGATGCGGCGCAGCATCGGCCAAGGTTGAGCGGGTGGGATCGGGAGCCAGGGCCGCGCGGCCTCACAGGGCATCGCGGCCGTCCGGAGTGGAACAGGCCGGGATTTTCCTCGTGCGAGCGCGGATTCGGCATCTTGACCCGGGGGTCGCGATCGCGCTTGGCTAGCGCCAACGGATCGCGCTCGGCTTCCGCGCGTTCACCCGAGGAAACGTATGGTCGAGCGCGGGGTCCTCCGCGCTCGCGCCCTGAGGACCGGAGCCGGCTTCGTGGCACGCCTAGTGATCGTATCGAACCGCGTGGCCGTGCCCGAGGAGGGCAGCAAGGCGGTGGCAGCCGGCGGCTTGGCCGTTGCCGTGAAGGAAGCCTTCACGGGCTACGAGGGGCTGTGGTTCGGCTGGAGCGGCAACGTCGTCGAGGACCCCTCCGAGGAACCGACCCTGATCGACCGCGACCGCGTCCAGTACGCGGTGGTCGACCTCTCACCCCAGGACCACCGGGAATACTACGCGGGCTTCGCCAACCGGGCCCTGTGGCCGATCATGCATTACCGGCTCGGCCTCGGCGCCTTCTCGCGCTCGGACTATGCGGGCTATTGCCGGGTCAACCGGATCTTCGCGCGCCAGCTCGCCAGGCTCGTCGAGCCCGACGACATCATCTGGGTGCACGATTACCACCTGCTGCCGCTCGCCTCGGAGCTGCGCGGCCTCGGCATCGCCAACCCGATCGGCTACTTCCACCACATCCCCTGGCCCGCCGCGGACGTGTTCAACACCCTGCCGGCCAGCAACGACCTCCTGCGCGCCATCGCGGATTACGACCTGATCGGCCTGCAGACCGACCCGGACGTGCAGAACCTGCACCGCAACCTCTGCGACACGCTGCGGGCGATCCCGCTGGGCGGCGGCTCGCTCATGGTCGACGGGCGCCGCACCCGCATCCGCTCCTTCCCGATCGGGATCGACGTGGCGGGCTTCAAGGACGCGGCCGAGAAGGCGAACTCGAACAAGACCGTGCGCGACACGATCGCGGGCCTGCGCACCCGCAAGCTGCTGGTCGGCGTCGACCGGCTCGACTACTCGAAGGGGGTGCCCGAGCGCATGGAGGCGGTGGAGCGCTTCTTCGCCTCGAATCCCGACCAGCGCGGCAACCTGGTCTACATCCAGATCACGCCCAAATCCCGCAGCGAGGTGCCGGAATACGAGCAGCTCTCCCGCGAGGTCAACGAGACCGTGGGCGAGATCAACGGCGCGCTCGGCGACCCGGCCTGGACCCCGATCCAGTACGTCACCAAGGCCTATCCGCGGCCGGTCCTGGCAGGGCTCTACCGGGCCGCCCGCGTCGGCCTCGTGACGCCGATGCGCGACGGCATGAACCTCGTCGCCAAGGAATACATCGTGGCGCAGAGCGAGGAGGATCCGGGCGTCCTCGTCCTCTCCAAGTTCGCGGGCGCGGCACGCCAGCTGCCCGAGGCGCTGCTGGTGAACCCCTATGACCGCTTCGAGGTCGCCGAGGCGATCCGGACCGCGCTCTACATGCCGCGGGGCGAGCGCCTGGAGCGCTGGAAGCCCATGGTCGAGCGCATGACCCGCGAGGACGTGGATTGGTGGGCGCGCAACTTCCTCTCGGAGCTCGAGAACTTCCGCACCGTGGAGCGCGAGCCGCCGACGGCCGCCGCCGCGGCCGAGTAGCCCGCCGGACCATGCCAGGGGCCGCCGATCGCGTCCGGTCGCGCCGCGCATGATCGCGGTCGACGACGGCGTGCCGGCTCCGCTCGGCGCGCATTTCGACGGGCGCGGCGTCAACTTCGCGCTGTTCTCCGAGAACGCCACCGCGGTCGACCTCTGCCTGTTCGACCCGGGCGAGCGCCACGAGACCCGCACGATCCGCCTGCCCCGGCGCACCGACGACGTCTTCCACGGCTACCTCCGGGGCGTCCTGCCCGGGCAGCTCTACGGCTACCGGGTGCACGGGCCCTGGGACCCGGCCCGGGGCCACCGCTTCAACCCGGCCAAGCTCGTCCTCGACCCCTACGCCCGGGAGATCGCGGGGCGCATCCACTGGCACGATTCCCTCTACGCCTACCGGCGCGGCCTGCAGCGGCCGGACCAGATCGACCGCCGCGACAGCGCGCTGCACATGCCGAAGGGCGTGGTCACCGCCCCCGAGGTGCCCGACCTCGCGCTCCAGCCGGTTCGGCGGCCCCTGTCCGAGACCGTGATCTACGAGGCGCACGTCAAAGCGCTGACGATGACCCACCCGGAGGTGCCGGAGGCCGAGCGCGGCACCTACGCGGCCCTGGCGCACCCCGCCATCATCGAGCACCTGTGGAAGCTCGGCGTCACCGCCCTCGAATTGCTGCCGATCCAGGCCTTCGCGGACGACCGCTTCCTGGTCGAGCGCGGCCTCGTCAACTTCTGGGGCTACTCGCCGCTCAACTACTTCGCCCCCGATCCGCGCTATCTCGGGGCGAGCGGCATCACCGGCCTCAAGGCGGCGATCCGCGAGCTCAACGCGGCCGGGATCGAGACCATCCTGGACGTCGTCTACAACCACACCGCGGAGGCCGACCATACCGGCCCGACGCTCTCGTTCCGGGGCATCGACAACGCCGCCTACTACAAGCTCGACCCCGCCGACCCGCGCCGCGAGATCGACTGCACGGGCTGCGGCAACACCTTCGAGGCGGCCCATCCGCGGGTGATGCAGCTCATCCTCGATTCCCTGCGCCACTGGGTGACGGCCTACGGGGTGGCGGGCTTCCGCTTCGACCTCGCCTCGAGCCTCGGGCGCGCGCCCCACGACTTCACCCCGCGGGCGGCCTTCTTCCAGGCCGTGGCGCAGGACCCGGTGCTCGCCCGGGTCAAGCTCATCGCCGAGCCCTGGGACATCGGCATGGGGGGCTACCAGCTCGGCGGCTACCCGCGGGGCTGGAGCGAGTGGAACGACCAGTTCCGCGACAGCGTGCGGGGCTTCTGGCGGGGCGATCCCGGCCAGCTGCCGAAGCTGACGCAGGGGCTGTCGGGCTCCCGCGAGATCTTCGCGCCCTCGCGCCGCTCGCCGCTGGCCAGCATCAACTTCGCGGCGAGCCACGACGGCTACACCCTGGCGGACGTCGTCGCCTACGAGGAGAAGCACAACGCGGCCAACGGCGAGGACAACCGCGACGGGCACGGCCACAACGTCTCGCGCAATTACGGGGTCGAGGGCCCGACGGAGGATCCCGGCATCCGGGCGCTCCGGGCGCGCCAGACCCGCAACCTCCTGGCCACGATCTTCCTGGCGCAGGGCGTGCCCATGCTGCTGATGGGCGACGAGCGCGCCCGCACGCAGGGCGGCAACAACAACGCCTATTGCCAGGACAACCCGACGAGCTGGATGGACTGGGCGCGGGACCCCGACCCGGACCTCGCGGCCTTCGTGGCCGCCCTGACGCGCCTGCGCCGGGAGCAGCCGGCCTTGCGCCGCCGCGACTTCCTCGACGGGGCCCGCATCGCCCCCGACGCCCCCTTGCGCGACGTGCACTGGCTCGCCCCCGACGGCACCGAGATGGACGAGGCCGACTGGGGGGACGCCGCGCGGCGCTGCCTCGGCATGCAGATCGGCAACGACATCGCGCATGGCGAGCGCGTCCTCGTGCTCCTCAATGCCGGGGAGGCGGCCTGCGACTTCGCCCTCAGCCCGCTGATCGGCGGGCCCTGGCGCCCGGTCTTCGACACGGCCCTGCCGACCGGGGCGGTGCCGCCGGGCCACGCCCCCGTCCGCGCCGGCGCCCACGTGGCGATGCCGGCCCGCTCGGTCCTCGTGCTCACCGGCGGGAACGGGACGGTCGCGGGCTTCGTGCCCGGGACCGCCTGAGGGCCCCGCCGCCCCGGCCCCGATCCGCGCCCCGCGCCCCGCAATCGCCGGCCGAGGCGTCGCATTTTGCACCGGACCGGCGCGGGGCACCGGTTGCCGCTTTCCTGCGCCGCCATAGTTGCGGTGCGGGGAACCAGACCGATCCGGGCGGCCTTCTCAGGATGGCGGCCCCCGACACGCCAGCACATGTGCGACAGATGAGGATGGTGGCCTGATGCGGCGCGCCCATACGATGGCCTTTGGCAGCGAGCTCTCCGGGACCGGGGCGCGCTTCGCCCTCTGGGCGCCCACCGCCCGGGACGTCACCCTCGTGGTCGACGGAGCCGACCACGCGCTCCCCGAGGCCGGGGAGGGCTGGCGCCGGGCCGAGGTGCCGGGCGTCCGGGCCGGCGCCCGCTACGGCTTCCGCATCGACAGCGACCTCGTGGTGCCCGACCCCGCCTCGCGCTTCCAGCCGGACGACGTCTCGGGCCTGAGCGAGCTCGTCGACCCGGCGGCCTATCGCTGGGGCGACGCCGCCTGGACCGGCCGCCCCTTCGAGGAGGCGGTGATCTACGAGCTCCATGTCGGCACGGCGACGCCGGAGGGCACCTATGCGGGGCTCGAGGCCAGGCTCGCGGCGCTGCGCGACCTCGGGGTCACGGCGATCGAGCTCCTGCCGATCGCGGATTTCAAGGGGACCCGCAACTGGGGCTACGACGGGGTGCTGCCCTACGCCCCCGACGCCGCCTACGGCCGCCCCGAGGACCTCAAGCGCCTGATCGACCGGGCGCACGCCCTCGGGCTGATGGTCTTCCTCGACGCGGTCTACAACCATTTCGGCCCCGCCGGGAACTACCTCCACGCCTACGCCAGGACCTTCTTCACCGAGCGCCACCAGACCCCCTGGGGCGCCGGCATCAACTTCGACGGGGCCGAGAGCGGCCACGTGGTGCGCCAGTACTTCCTGCAGAACGCCCTCTACTGGCTGGAGGAGTACCATTTCGACGGCCTGCGCTTCGACGCCGTCCACGCGATCCTGGACGATTCCGAGCGCCACTTCCTGGCCGAGCTCGGCGAGACCGTGCGCGCGCGCCTGCCGAACCGGCACGTCCACCTGATCCTCGAGAACGAGGCGAACCAGGCCCGCTGGCTCGAGCGCGACGCCCGCGGCACCCCGCTCCAGCACGACGCCCAGTGGGCCGACGACCTGCACCATTGCTGGCACGTGCTGCTGACCGGGGAGGATGCGGGCTATTACGAGAGCTTCGCCGACAAGCCGGTCGAGCACCTCGCCCGCTGCCTGTCGGAGGGCTTCGCCTACCAGGGCGAGCCCTTCAAGACCCTCGGCGACCACCCCCGCGGCGAGCCCTCGGCCCACCTGCCGCCCTCGGCCTTCGTCACCTTCCTGCAGAACCACGACCAGGTCGGCAACCGGGCGCTCGGCGAGCGCCTGAGCCAGCTCGCCGACCCGGCCCAGCTCGACCTCGCCCGCGCCGGGCTGCTGCTCGCCCCCCAGATCCCGATGCTGTGGATGGGCGAGGAATGGTCGGCCTCGACGCCGTTCCTGTTCTTCGTCGACTTCGCGCCGGATGCGGCGCTGAACAAGGCGGTGCGCGAGGGGCGGCGGCGGGAGTTCAAGAGCTTCGCGGCCTTCGCGGACGACACCTCGGTGATCCCGGACCCGACCGAGGAGAAGACCTTCCGGGATTCGAAGCTCGACTGGTCGGAGCGCGAGCGCTCGCCCCACCGGGAGGTCCTGGCCGAGACGACGCGGCTCCTCGCGCTCCGGCGCGAGCACGTCGTGCCCCTGACGAAGACCGCCTACCGGGGCGCCGCCGCCACCCTGCCGCGCCCCGACGTGGTCGACTGCACCTGGCGCTTCGCCGGCGGCACCCTGCGCTTCGTCGCCAATCTCGGCACGCGGGAATTCGGGATCGATCCCGGCGCGGCCCGCACGGTCTGGACGAACGCCCCCGATCCCGCCCGCGCCCTCCCGGCCTGGACCGGCCTCTTCCTGACGAGCCCCGCGGAATGACGCCGCACCCGGCGCCGGGCCGACGCATCCCTGACGCGGCGATCCCGCGCCCGGTCCCGCGCGGCGGCGCCACCCCCTCCGGGCCGGTCGCGTGCGCACCGGGTGGGGGGGGCGCGCTGTCCGGAGAGGTCGCCTCCCTCACCCCGACCCTCTCCCGCGCGGGAGAGGGGGTGCGTCGCGCTTCCCGTGCCCGTCGCGGAGGGCGGCCCGCCCCACCTCTCCCGTCCGGGAGAGGTCGAGTGCGCGACAGCGCACCGGGTGAGGGGTGCGACTTTTCCGGATACGTCGCACCCCTCTCCCGCACGGGAGAGGGGGCGGGTCGCGCTGCTCGCTCCCCTGAACGGTATGCCGCGGAAAGCCCTGCGCCCCACCTCTCCCGTCCGGGAGAGGTCGAGTGCGCGACAGCGCACCGGGTGAGGGGTGCGACGCATCCGGATACGTCGCACCCCTCACCCCAACCCTCTCCCGCACGGGAGAGGGGGCCCGTCGCGCCACCCGCGCCTGTCAGTCAGTCCGCCGGGCGCGGCGGCCCGGGACGCGGATGCGGCGCCGACGGCGCCCCGCACCCCACCCACGAACCCCAGACCACGGATCAACATCAGTGAGCGGCACCCTCGAACAGCTCGCCGACCTCGTCGGCGTCGCGGCCGGCTACACGGACGCCTTCGGAGCCCGGGTCGAGACCGCGCTGGAGACGCGGCGGGGGTTGCTCGCCGCCCTCGGCTTTCCGGTGGCGACCGACGCGGAGGTGGCCGAGAGCCTGCGGGCGGTCGAGGCCCTGCGCCGCGGCCTGATCCCGCCGCTGCTGCCGGTCGAGGCGCGGCGCAGCCACCGGGTTCCGGTGCTCGGCGGGGCCGGGACCCTGGCCTGGCGCCTCGTCGACGAGCGCGGTCAGGCGCGCGAGGGCCGGATGGCGCTCGGCGCCGAGGGTGCGCTGGAGCTGCCGCCGCTGACGCCGGGCTACCATCACCTCAGCGTCAGCCTCGGCGAGGCGCGGGCCGATTCCTGGGTGATCGCCGCGC
The DNA here is from genome assembly GCF_008806345.1 of Methylobacterium planeticum. Taxonomy (GTDB): domain Bacteria; phylum Pseudomonadota; class Alphaproteobacteria; order Rhizobiales; family Beijerinckiaceae; genus Methylobacterium; species Methylobacterium planeticum. Next base: position 143,528 of record NZ_VZZJ01000010.1, read on the forward strand.
CCCAGCGCTGCTGGCGTCCCCGGGCCTACGCGGACGAGGGCGCCCGCGACTGGGGCCTCGCGGCGCAGCTCTACGGCCTGCGCTCGCCGGGCAATCTCGGCATCGGCACCTACGCGGATGCGGGGCGGGCCGCGACGGATGCGGGCCTGCGCGGCGCCTCCTTCCTGGGGCTCAGCCCGGTCCATGCCCTGTTCGAGAGCGACCGCTCGAAGATCTCGCCCTACTCGCCCTCCTCGCGCCTCTTCCTCGAGACCCTGTTCATCGAGCCCGACCGGCTGCCCGGCTTCGAGGGCTCGCGGGCCGAAGCCCTGCTGCGCGAGCAGCGGCCGCGGATCGAGGCCCTGCGCGACGCGGCCCTCGTCGATCACCAGGGGGTCTGGGAGGTGCTGTCGCCCGTGCTGCGGGCGCTCTGGGAGGAATCCGGGGCGCGCGCCGGCACCGATGCGGGCTTCGACGAATTCCGCCAGGAGGGCGGGGAGACCCTGCGATCCCACGCCACCTTCGAGGCGATCTCCGCCCATTTCCGCGGGCAGGGCGCGCACTGGCTCGGCGACTGGCCGGAGGCGTACCGCCGCGCCGGCACCGAGGCGGTGCGGGCCTTCGCGGCCGAGCACGCGGAGGCGGTGCGCTACCACGCCTGGCTGCAATACCTCGCCGACCGCCAGCTCGGCGAGGCGGCCGAGGCGGCCCTCGACACCGGCATGCGCCTCGGGCTCTACCGCGACCTCGCGGTGGGCGCCGACCGCGGCGGCTCGGAGGTCTGGTCGCATCCCGAGCGCTTCGCCAACGGCGTCTCGATCGGCGCCCCCCCGGACCTCCTCGCCCCGAAGGGCCAGGATTGGGGATTGCCCGCCTTCGACCCGCTGGAGATGGAGCGCGACGGGCTCGCGGCCTTCCGGGCCCTGGTGCGGGCGAACATGCGCCATGCCGGCGCGATCCGCATCGACCACGCCTTCCAGCTCGCCCGGCTCTACCTGATTCCGGTCTCCGGCAGCGCCCGGGACGGCGCCTACGTGGCGATGCCCTTCGAGCCGATGCTGGCGGTGCTGCGCCTCGAGAGCCACCGCAACAAGTGCCTCGTCATCGCGGAGGACCTCGGCACGGCGCCCGAGGGCTTCTCCGACGCGCTGATGCAGGCCGGCATCCTGAGCTACCGGATCCTCGCCTTCGAGCGCGAGCACGGGGGCGGCTTCAAGGCGCCCGGCGCCTATCCGCGCGACGCCCTGACGGCCATCACCACCCACGACCTGCCGACCTTCGTCGGCTGGTGGCGCGGCGTCGACACCGACACGCGACAGTCGCTGGGCCTCTACGACGCCGACCGGGCGGATGCCGAGCGCGGCGAGCGCGTCACCGAGCGCCAGAAGCTCACCGAGGTCCTGGCCTCCGAGCAGCTCCTGCCCTCCTACGACCCGCCCGAGGCCGCGCCCTTCGAGGCCGCCGCCCGCTACCTCGCCCGCGCCCCCTCGATGCTCACCGCCGTGCAGTACGAGGACGTGGTGTCCGAGCTGAGCCAGGCCAACGTGCCGGGCTCCACCGAGGGCTATCCGAACTGGCGGCGCAAGCTCGACCGCGACCTCGAATCCATCGCCGCCCCCGGCGGGCCGCTGGCCAAGCTCGCCGCCGCGCTCTCGGCGGAGGAGCGGGGCCCGCGCTCGGGCGCCGCGCGCCTCGCCACGGACGCGCCCCGCGCCACCTACCGGCTGCAGTTCCACAAGGACTTCACCTTCGCGGATGCGGAGCGGATCGTCCCCTACCTGGCGCGGCTCGGGATCAGCCACGTCTACGCCTCGCCCCTGCAGAAGGCGCGGCCGGGCTCGACCCACGGCTACGACATCGTCGACCACGGGGCGATCAACCCCGAGCTCGGCGGCGAGGCCGGCTTCATCCGGCTCTCGGACGCCATGCGGGCGCACGGCCTGCGGCTCCTCCTCGACATCGTGCCGAACCACATGGGGGTCGGCGGCGCCGACAACCCGTGGTGGCTCTCGGTGCTCGAATGGGGCCCGCTCTCGCCCTTCGCGCACGCCTTCGACATCGACTGGGAGCGCCAGGGCGCGAACCGCAACCTCGTGATCCCGTTCCTCGGCGACCGCTACGGCGAGGCCCTGGAGAAGGGCACCCTGGAGCTGAAGTTCGACGGGGCGGCCGGCGCCTTCAGCGTCTGGCACTACGAGCACCAGTTCCCGATCCGGCCGCTGAACTACCCGACCATCCTGAACCGCGTCCTGGCGGCGTCGAGCGAGGTCGACGACGACGCCTCGGCCGAGCTGCTCTCGATCTCCGAGCGCCTGCGGGTGATGGGCGAGGAGACGGTGCCGGAGCGCCGCCGCGCCTTCCCGGAGGAGGCGGAGGGGCTGAAGCAGCGCCTCGCCGACGTGGTGCGCGAATCCCCCGCGATCCGCGACGCGCTGCAGCGGACCCTGCGGCTCCTCAACGGCTTCAAGGGCCGGCCCGACAGCTTCGGGCCGCTGCACCGTCTGCTCGAGAGCCAGGCCTACCGCCTCGCCCATTGGCGGGTGGCGTCCAGCGACATCAACTACCGGCGCTTCTTCGACGTGAACGCGCTCGCGGGCCTGCGCGTCGAGAAGTCCGACATCTTCCACCGCTCGCACGAGACCGTGTTCCGGCACGTGCGCGAGGGCCGGATCGACGGCCTGCGCATCGATCACATCGACGGGCTCGCCGACCCGCTCGGCTATGCCCGCGCGCTCCAGGCCGCCATCGGCCCCGGCTTCTACGTGGTGGTGGAGAAGATCCTCGAGCCCGGCGAGCGCCTGCGGCCCTGGCCGGTGGCGGGCACCACCGGCTACGACGTGCTCAACCAACTCGACGGGATCCTGGTCGATGCGGCCAAGCGCGGCCGGATCAAGCGCCTCTACGAATGGGCCACGGGCTACGACGAGCCCTACGGCTTCCAGCTCCGCGCCGCCAAGGCGGAGATCCTGGAGATCAGCTTCGCGAGCGAGCTCGAGGTGCTGACCGCCGACCTCAAGGAGATCGCGGATTCCGACCGGCGCACCCGCGACTTCTCGGTCAACGCCATCCGGCGGGCCCTGATCGAGATCATCGCCCGCTTCCCGACCTATCGCAGCTACCTGCCCCCCGACCTCGACGAGAGCGACGTCGAGGCCGAGGACGTGCGCCTGATCGAGGGGGCGGTCGCCAAGGCCAAGCGCTGGAGCGCACTGCCCGACCGCTCGGTCCACGACTTCGCCGCCAACGCGCTCCTCGGCCGCGTCGAGACCGCGGGACCGGGGCGCCCGGAGCCGCGGGTGGTCCTGCGCTTCCGCCGCCGCTTCCAGCAGCTCACCGGGCCGGTGATGGCCAAGAGCCTGGAGGACACGCTGTTCTACCGTTACGCCATGCTGCTCGGCCTCAACGAGGTCGGGGGCGATCCGGGCGAGTACGGCATCGACGCCGAGCATTTCCACGCGCTCCAGGCGGCGCGGGCCCGCGACTGGCCGAACGCCATGATCACCACGGCGACGCACGACACCAAGCGCGGCGAGGATGCCCGCACCCGCCTCCTCGCCCTCTCGGAGATGCCCGAGGAATGGGCGCGGGCCTGGGACCTCTGGCGCGAGACCGCCGCCCCCCATCTCGGCAGCCTCGACGAGGAGCCCGCCCCCGACGCCAACGACCAGTGGATGTTCTTCCAGGCGATCCTGGGCGCCTGGCCGATCGAGCTCCTGGAGCGGGACGACGACGCCGCGATCGCGGATTTCCGGGCCCGCCTCACCGCCTATTCGGAGAAGGCGCTGCGCGAGGGCAAGCGCCGCTCGAGCTGGGTCAATGTCGACGAGGCCTACGAGGGCGCGGTCCGCACCCTGTTCGAGGGCCTGATCGCGCCGGGCTCGGGCTTCCTGGCGAAGCTGCGCCCCTTCGCGCGGCGCCTCGCCCATCTCGGGATGATCGGCAGCCTCGGGCGCACCGTCCTCAAGGCGACCCTGCCGGGCCTGCCGGACACCTACCAGGGCACCGAGTTCTGGGACTTCTCCTTCGTCGACCCGGACAACCGCCGCCCGGTCGATTACGCCGCCCTGAGCCGGGCGCTGGAGGCGCGCGGGCCCGCCCCCGACCTCCTGGCCAGCTGGCCGGACGGGCGGGTGAAGCAGGCGACGCTCGGGGCGCTCCTGGCCGACCGCGGCGAGCGCCCCGGCTTCTACGCCGAGGCCGGCTACCAGCCCGTCGCCGCGCGCGGGGAGCGGGCGGGCTACGTCATCGCCTTCACACGATCGGATGCGATGACGGAGACGGGCGACCTGCTGGTGGCCGTGCCGCGCCTCGTGTCCCAGATGGTGCGGGAGGGGCGCTGGTCGGGCGAGGCCTTCGCGGGCACCGAGATCGACCTTCCCGAGGAGAGCCGCTGGCGCGACATCGTCACGGGCGCGACCTGCGAGGGGGGGCCGGCCGATCTCGGCCGGTTGTTCGCGGACCTGCCCTACGCCGTCCTGCGCCGGACGGAATAGGGCGCGCGCCGAGCGCCCGGCCCTCCCGCCGGGAGGGCCATCCCCGCCGGTCGGGGCCTGTCCCGGAGCCGGGAGGGGGACCCGGGCGGGGTCCGGGCCGTTGAGACGACACCCGCGTCGAGACCATCGCGTCAATCAGCCGAGGCCAGCATGAACGCACCGACCACAGCACCGACCACCGCCCAGGGCACCCGCACGGCGACCGGCGCGGGCGGCGTGCCGCTGCCGGCGGGCCTCGCGCCCCGGGCCGAGGGGCCGCGCATCTACAACCTGTTCCCGCTCCTCGTCGGCCGGGTCTCGGACTGGACCCGCGAGCTGCCGCGCATCGCCGGGCTCGGCTTCGACTGGGTCTACCTCAACCCCTTCCACCAGACCGGGGGCTCGCGCAGCCTCTACGCGGTGGCCGACATCGACAGCCTCGACGAGCGCCTGCGCGACCTCGACGGCACCCCGGACGACGAGCAGATCCGCCGCTTCTGCGCCGCCGCCGCGGCCGAGGGCCTGCGCGTGATGACCGACCTCGTGGTCAACCACGCGGCCAATGACGGGCGCCTCGCCAGCGAGCGCCCCGACCTGTTCGTCAAGGACGAGGCCGGCCGGCCCGCGAGCCCCTACGCGGTCGATCCCGACGACCCGTCGAAGCGCACGGTCTGGGGGGACCTGGCCGAGCTCGACTACCATTCCGAGCCTGCCCGCTCCGAATTGACCCGGATCTGGGACGGCTACGTCGCCCGGCTCCAGGGCCTCGGCGTCGCGGGCTTCCGGTGCGACGCCGCCTACAAGGTGCCGCCCGAGGTCTGGCGCGCGCTGATCCAGGGCGCCAAGGGCCGCGACCACGCCTGCCTGTTCGCCGCCGAGACCCTGGGCTGCACCTTCGCGGAGGCCCGCGCCACCGCGGGCGCCGGGTTCGACTACCTGTTCAACTCCTTCGCCTGGTGGGACCTGAGGGCGGGCTGGGCGATCGAGCAATACGAGCGCCTGCGGACCCTCGCGCCCTCGATCGCCTTTCCGGAGAACCACGACATGGCCCGGCTCGCCGCCGGCGCGGCGGGGGGCCCGGCCGCCCTGGCCGAGCGCCTGCGCGGCCGCTACGCCCTGGCGGCCTTCTTCTCGGCGGGCGTGCTGATGCCGATCGGCTACGAGTGGGGCTACACCCGCGCGCTCCACGTGGTCGAGACGAATCCGGCCGACCGCGAGACCGGGACCGGCCTCGACATCTCGCGCTTCGTGGCGGCGATCAACGCGCTGAAGGCCGAGTTGCCGGCGGCCAATGTCGAGGGGGCGCAGCTGCGCCTGTCCGCGCCGGACGCCGACGCCGTCGCCCTCGTGCGCTTCGATACCGGCCACCCGGCTTCCGCCCGCCACGCGGTGCTGGTCCTCCACAATCCCACCGCCCGCAACGCCCCGGTCGATGCCGGGGCGCTGATCGCCCGGACCGGCGGGCAGCTCGGGCCCTTCGTCGACCGCACCCCGGAGGCGGAGCCGATCGCCTTCCACGCGGGCTGCGCCATCGACCTCGTGCCGGGCGAATTGCGCATCCTCTCGGCCGAGGCCGCGAAGGTCGCGACCCTGCCGAGCCGCGGCCGGCCGAGCGGCGAGGGCCGCGTCGTGATCGAGGCCGTGACCCCGGAGATCGACGGCGGGCGCTCCCCCGTGAAGCGCGTCGTCGGCGAGAGCCTGCAGGTCGAGGCCGACATCTTCTCGGACGGGCACGAGATCATCAACGCGGCGATCCTCTCCCGCGTCGTCGGCGAGACCGCGTGGCGGCGCGACCGCATGGTCTTCGTCGACAACGACCGCTGGAGCGGCCACTTCCCGCTGGAGAGGAACGCCCGCTACGAATTCACCATCGAGGCCTGGCGCGACGCCTTCTCGTCCTGGGTCCGGGACACGATGAAGAAGCGCGATGCCGGACTCGACCTCACCCTCGAGACCATCGAGGGGATCGAGCTGGTTCAGGCCGCCGCCGACCTCGCCACCGGGCGCGACAAGGAGCGCCTCGCCGCCCTCGTGTCGGCCATCGCCGCCGAGGAGACCGGCTCGACCGCCCAGCTCCGCCGCATCCTCGACCCCGCGGCCACGACGCTGATCCGCCGCAACGCCGAGCGGGTCAACGCCTCGCGCTACCCGGTCGAGATCCCGGTCATCGCCGACCGCCTCGCGGCGCGGTTCTCGGCTTGGTACGAGATCTTCCCGCGCTCGCAATCGGGGGACCCGAACCGCCACGGCACCTTCGACGACGTGATCGCGCGCCTGCCCGAGATCCGCGAGCTCGGCTTCGACGTGCTCTACTTCACCCCGATCCACCCGATCGGGCGCACCAACCGCAAGGGCAAGAACAACACCCTCAAGGCGGAACCCGGCGACGTCGGCTCGGTCTACGCGGTGGGCGCGGCGGAGGGCGGCCACGAGGCCGTCCATCCCGAACTCGGGACGCTCGCGGATTTCGAGCGCCTGGTGGCGGCGAGCCACGCCTACGGCATGGAGATCGCCCTCGATTTCGCGATCCAGTGCTCCCCCGACCATCCCTGGATCAAGACCCACCCCGAATGGTTCGAGTGGCGCCCCGACGGCACGCTCCGCTTCGCCGAGAACCCGCCGAAGAAGTACGAGGACATCTCGAACGTCCACTTCTACGGCGGCGCGCTGCCCTCGCTCTGGATCGAGCTTCGCGACATCGTGATGGGCTGGGCCGCGCGCGGCGTGCGCATCTTCCGGGTCGACAACCCGCACACCAAGCCGATCCCGTTCTGGGAGTGGATGATCGCCGAGGTGAACGGACGCTATCCGGACGTCATCTTCCTGGCCGAGGCGTTCACCCGGCCGAAGATGATGAAGAAGCTCGCCAAGGCGGGCTACCAGCAGAGCTACACCTACTTCACCTGGCGCAACACCAAGCAGGAGTTGACCGAGTACGCCCTCGAGCTCGCCGGCCCGATGGGCGACTATTACCGGCCGAACTTCTTCGCCAACACGCCGGACATCAACCCGCACTACCTGCAGACGAGCGGGCGCCCGGGCTTCGTCGTGCGGGCGACGCTGGCCGCCACGCTCTCGTCGGTCTACGGCATCTACAACGGCTTCGAGCTGTGCGAGGCCGCGCCCTACCCGGGCAAGGAGGAGTACCTCAACTCCGAGAAGTACGAGCTGAAGGCCTGGGACCACGACCGGCCGGGCAACATCCGCGACCACATCGTCAAGCTGAACCGCATCCGGCGCGAGAACCCGGCCTTCTGGGACTTCCGCAACGTCCACTTCACGGGCGCCTTCAACGACAGCATCATCGCCTACGCCAAGCTGACGCCCGAGGGCGACAATTGCGTGTTCGTGATGGTGAACCTCGATCCGAAGAACCGTCAGGAATGCACCTACGAGGTGCCGCTCTGGCTCCTCGGACAGCCCGACCACGGCTCGGTCGAGGTCGAGGACCTGCTCCAGGGCTACACCTTCGAATTGCGGGGCAAGTCCCACCGCATCGCCCTCGACCCGGCGGAGCGCTCCTGCATCATCTGGCGCCTTCGGGTGCCGCGGCGGGTTGCGGAGTAGGGCCTTTGCGTGTCAGCAGGAGCCAGCCGCGGCGGGCCGTCCCGTCGCGCTCTCGCCCAGATGATGGGGTCGTAACCCCTCCCACCGTTCGCATTCATCGACCGACCGATCACGTCGTGCGGGAGCTGGCAACGAACGCCCTTGATCCGACGCATGAGGCAGCGACGCGATGATCGATCGCAGCGATCCGCAATGGTACCGTGACGCCATCATCTACCAGATCCACGTCAAGTCGTTCTTCGACGCGAACAACGACGGGATCGGGGATTTCGAGGGGCTGACGCAGAAGCTGGACTACGTCCGCGACCTCGGGGTCACGGCGATCTGGCTGATGCCGTTCTATCCCTCGCCGCTCCGCGACGACGGCTACGATATCGCGGATTACCGCGACATCAACGCCTCCTACGGCGACATGGACGCCTTCCGGCGCTTCGTCGACGCCGCGCACGAGCGGGGCCTGCGGGTCATCACCGAGCTCGTCATCAACCACACCTCGGACCAACATCCCTGGTTCCAGCGGGCCCGCGAGGCGCCGGCCGGCTCCCCCGAGCGCGACTTCTACGTCTGGTCGGATTCCGACAAGCCCTACGGCGACACCCGCATCATCTTCCTCGACACCGAATCCTCGAACTGGACCTGGGACCCGGTCGCCAAGCAGTACTTCTGGCACCGCTTCTACAGCCACCAGCCCGACCTCAACTTCGACAACCCGGCGGTGCTCGAGGCCGTCATCGAGGTGATGCGCTACTGGCTCGACATGGGCGTCGACGGCCTGCGCCTCGACGCGATCCCCTACCTGATCGAGCGAGACGGCACGAACTGCGAGAACCTCCCCGAGACCCACGACGTCATCAAGGCGATCCGGGCGGCCCTCGACGCGAGCTACCCGGACCGGATGCTGCTGGCGGAGGCCAACCAGTGGCCCGAGGAGACCGCCCAGTATTTCGGCGACGGCGACGAGTGCCACATGGCATTCCACTTCCCGCTGATGCCGCGCATGTACATGGCGATCGCCCGGGAGGACCGGCACCCGATCACCGACATCATGCGCCAGACCCCGGAGATCCCCGAGGGCTGCCAATGGGCGATCTTCCTGCGCAACCACGACGAGCTGACCCTCGAGATGGTCACCGCGGAGGAGCGCGACTACCTCTGGTCCTTCTACGCCGCCGAGCGCCGGGCCCGGATCAACCTCGGCATCCGCCGCCGCCTCGCGCCGCTCCTCGAGAACGACCGGCGCAAGATCGAGCTGATGAAGTCCCTCGTCCTGTCGATGCCCGGCACGCCGGTGCTCTATTACGGCGACGAGATCGGCATGGGCGACAACATCTATCTCGGCGACCGCGACGGCGTGCGCACCCCGATGCAATGGTCCCCCGACCGCAATGGCGGCTTCTCGCGCTCCGACCCCGCCCGCCTGTTCCTGCCCGCGATCCAGGACCCGATCTACGGCTTCGACGCCATCAACGTCGAGGCGCAGACGCGCTCGCAGACGAGCCTGCTCAACTGGACGCGGCGCATGATCGCGATCCGCAACAACAGCGTCGCCCTCGGGCGCGGCGGGATGCAGTTCCTGTACCCGTCGAACCGGAAGGTGCTGGCCTGGATCCGCGAGTTCGCGGGCGAGCGCGTGCTCTGCGTCGCCAACCTGTCGCGGGCGCCCCAGGCGGTGCAGCTCGACCTGTCGGAACTGCGCAGCGCCGTGCCGATCGAGCTCACCGGCGGAAGCGAGTTCCCGCCCATCGGCGAGCTGCCCTACCTGCTGACGCTGCCCTCCTACGGTTTCTACTGGTTCACCCTCTCGGCGGCCAATACCGGCACGGTCGGGCCCCAGCCCGAGCCGCCCGAACTGTTCACCCTGGTCCTGACCGGGGGCATCGAGACCCTGATGGCGGGGCGCGAGCGCACCGCCTTCGAGCGCACCGTGGTGCCGCCCTTCATCGCCAGCCGCCGCTGGTTCGGCGCCAAGGGCTCGCGCATCCGGTCGGTGCAGGTCACCGATTCGGCCGCCCTCAAGGAGGGGCACGGCGAGGCCAGGTTCCTGCTGCCGCGGGTGGCCGTGAACCTCTCGAACGGCGAGCGCCAGGAATACTTCGTCCCGGTCGGCGTCGACGAGGGCCGCGAGGACGAGGGCCTCCTGAGCCACGCGGTCGCCCGGGTTCGCCGCGGGCCCCGCACCGGCCTCCTCTACGGGGCCGCGGCCTCGCCGGCCTTCGCCATCAGCCTCGTGGAGAGCATGCGGGCGGGCCGCGAGATCCCGAGCGAGACCGGGACCCTCGTGTTCTCGTCGACCTCGGCCTTCGACCCCGAGATGCCCTTCGAGGAGAGCGACGTGCGCCGCCTCTCGGCCGAGCAGAGCAACACCTCGATCGCCATCGGGGCGAAGATGATGCTCAAGCTGCTGCGCCGGCTCCAGCCCGGGACCCATCCCGAGGTCGAGGTCGGGCGCTTCCTCACCGAGGAGGCCCATTTCGCCAACACCCCGGCGCTGCTCGGCACCCTGGAGCACGTGGCGCCGGACGGCACCCGCACGGCGCTCGCCGTGCTGCAGCGCTTCGTCCTCAACCAGGGCGATGCCTGGACCCTGATGCTCGAGGGCCTGCGCCGGGACTTCGACACCGTGGTGCTCGCCCCCGAGAGCGAGGCGCCCTCGCCGGAGGAGGCCTTCAACGCGCATCTGCGCTGGGCGGAACTCCTCGGGCGCCGCACCGCCGAGATGCACAACGCCTTCGCGATCGAGACGCCGGACCCGGCCTTCGCGGCGGAGCCCTTCACGCAGGAGGACCTCGACGTGCTCGGGCGCGACGCGCGCCACCAGGCGGACCGGGCCTTCCGGGGCCTCACCGGCATGGCCGAGCGCGGCCTCGACGCCGCCCGGCCCGCGATCGCCGCGCTCACCGCCCGCCGCGGCGAGGTCGAGACGCTGATCGCGAGCCTGACCGCCGCGGCGCCGAAGGGCGCCTGGAAGACGCGCATCCACGGCGACTACCATCTCGGGCAGGTGCTCGCCTCCGAGGGTGACCTCGTCATCGTCGACTTCGAGGGGGAGCCCTCGCGGCCGGCCGACGAGCGCCGGGCGAAGTCGACGCCGCTGCGCGACGTCGCCGGGATGCTGCGCTCCTTCGCGTACGGGGCCGAGACCGTCACCCGCGAGATCGCCAGCCGCTTCTCGGATTCCGAGGAGCGCGCCCGCAACGCCTCGATCGCCTGGCGCGGCATGATCGATGCAGCCTTCCTCGAGGGCTACGACGTCGCCGCCCGCAACAGCCGCGCCGCCGTCACCGACCCGGCGACGCACGACCGCCTGCTCAAGCTCTGCCTCCTGACGAAGGCGCTCTACGAGGTGGATTACGAGGCGAACAACCGCCCGGACTGGATCGAAATCCCCGCACGGGGGGTTCTCAACATTCTGGACGAGACCAAGAGAGGCATCTGAATGACGGGCATTGACGAGAAGTTCGCGGGCAAGGCCGACCTCGCATCGGGGGCGGCCCGACCTGCGGACGTCCCGCCGCTCGCCCCGAAACCGGCGGCGCCGCAGGAGCCCGCGAGGGCGGAGACGCCGAAGGGCGTCCACCCGGACGCCATCGCGGCCGTGATGGCCGGCAGCCACGGCGACCCCTTCGCGGTGCTCGGGCCTCACCAGATCGATCCGAAAACCTGGGAGGTCCGCGCGGTCCTGCCGGAGGCGAAGTCCGCCGCCCTGATCACGGGCGGGCGCAGCGTCCCGTTCGAGCGCCGCCACCCGGACGGGTTCCACGTCGCCCGGGTCGAGGGGGAGGGCCGCCCGCTCTACGAGATCGAGGTCGAGGGCTGGGACGGCCAGGCCCGGCGCCGCTACGATCCCTACGGCTTCGGCTCGTCCCTGGAGCAGCACGACATCAACGCCCTGCGCGAGGTCGGCAGCAACGTGGTCTACCGCGTGCTCGGCGCGCAGGCGGGCAAGCTCGACGGCATCGACGGCTTCCGCTTCGCGGTCTGGGCCCCGAATGCCCGGCGCGTCAGCGTCGTGGGCGACTTCAACGACTGGGACGGCCGCCGCCACCCGATGCGCCTGTGGCAGGACGGGGGCGTCTGGGAGCTGTTCGTGCCCGGCCTCGAGATCGGCGCACACTACAAGTTCGAGATCCGCGGCCCCGACGGGTCGCTCCTGCCCCTCAAGGCCGACCCGCTCGCCTTCGCGGCCCAGAAGCCGCCGGAGACCGCCTCGGTGCTGCAGGGCACCAGCGAGCCGACCTGGCACGACAAGGCCTGGATGTCGACGCGGGGCGCCAAGGACCCGCGCCACTCCGCCATCTCGATCTACGAGGTGCATCTCGGCTCGTGGGCGCGGGTGCCCGACGAGGGCAACCGCTACCTGACCTACCGGGAGCTCGCCGCCCGCCTCATCCCCTACGTCAAGGAGATGGGCTTCACCCATATCGAGATGCTGCCGATCACGGAATTCCCGTTCGATGGCTCATGGGGCTACCAGCCCGTCTCGCTGTTCGCCCCGACCAGCCGCTTCGGCACGCCGGAGGATTTCGCCGCCTTCGTCAACGCGGCCCACGAGGCCGGCATCGGCGTGATGCTCGACTGGGTGCCGGGCCACTTCCCCCTCGACGCCCACGGCCTCGGCCAGTTCGACGGCACCCACCTCTACGAGCACGCCGACCCGCGCCAGGGCTTCCACCAGGATTGGGGCACCTACATCTACAATTTCGGCCGCGCCGAGGTGGCGACCTTCCTGGCGGCCAATGCCCGGTTCTGGCTCGAGCACTACCACCTCGACGGCCTGCGCGTGGATGCGGTCGCGTCGATGCTCTACCTCGACTACTCGCGCCGGGCGGGGGAGTGGATCCCGAACCAGTACGGCGGCAACGAGAATCTCGACGCCATCCACTTCCTGCGCAAGACCAACGAGGCGACCTACAGCCACGCCCCCGGCACCATCACGGTGGCGGAGGAATCGACCTCCTGGCCCGGCGTCTCGCACCCGACATACACGGGCGGCCTCGGCTTCGGCTTCAAGTGGAACATGGGGTGGATGCACGACACCCTGCAGTTCATCTCCAAGGAGCCGATCCACCGGCGCTACCACCATCACGACCTGACCTTCGGGCTGCTCTACGCTTTCTCGGAGAACTTCATCCTGCCGCTCTCCCACGACGAGGTCGTGCACGGGAAGGGCTCGATGCTCGGCAAGATGCCGGGCGACCGCTGGCAGAAATTCGCGAACCTCCGCGCCTATTACGGCTACATGTGGGGCCACCCGGGCAAGAAGCTGCTCTTCATGGGCGGCGAGTTCGGGCAGGAGCGGGAGTGGAACCACAACCAGTCCCTGGACTGGCACCTCCTCGACGATCCCCTGCACCGGGGCGTCAAGGACGTGATCCGCGACCTCAACCACCTCTACCAGACCACGCCGGCCCTCTACGCCCGCGATGCCGAGCATACGGGCTTCCAGTGGCTCGTGGCGGACGACCAGGACAACAGCGTCATTGCCTGGGCCCGCAAGGGCGCCGAGCCGAACCAGATCGCCATCGTGGTCGCGAACTTCACGCCGGTCGCCCGCAAGGGCTACCGCATCGGCGTGCCGGCGCCGGGATTCTACCGCGAGGCCTTCAACTCGGACGCCGAGGGCTACGGCGGCTCGAATGTCGGCAACATGGGCGGCCTCCACGCGGAGGCGACGGCGAGCCACGGGCAGGGTCAATCCCTGGACCTGACCCTGCCGCCGCTCGGCACGATGATCTTCGTGCTGGAGATCTGACCCTCGCCCAGGGCGGCCTCGGGCCAGGGCGGCCTCAGGCCGCCCGGATGGTCGCGAGGAAGCGCGCGATCTCGGCGTCGAGCGCATCGGACTGGCGCGACATCGCGGTGGCGTGGTCGAGGAGCCGCGTCGCCTCCTTGCCGGATTCGTCGGCGATGTCGGCCACTCCGGTGATGTTGGCGGTGACGGCGCCGGTCCCGTCCGCCGCCTCGCCGACGCTGCGGACGATCTCGCTCGTGGCCGCGCCCTGCTCCTCGACGCCGGCCGCGATCGCGGCCGAGACCGCGCTGATCTCCTCGATCCGGGTCGTGATCCCGGCGATCGCCGCCACGGCCTGCCGCGTCGCGCCCTGGATCGCGCCGATCTGCTCGCGGATCTGGTCGGTGGCGCGGGCGGTCTGCCCGGCCAGCGCCTTCACCTCCGAGGCCACCACCGCGAAGCCCCGCCCGGATTCCCCGGCCCGCGCCGCCTCGATGGTGGCGTTGAGGGCGAGGAGATTGGTCTGGCTCGCGATGGCGCTGATCATCGCCACGACGTCGCCGACCCGCGTCGCCGCCGTGCTCAGATCCTCCACGAGGCCCGCAATCCGGCTCGATTCCGCCGCGACGGACTTCGCCAGGGTGGCCGAGCCGCCGACCTGGCGGGCGATCTCCTGCACCGAGGCGCTCAGTTCCTCCGCGGCGACCGCGACGCTGCCGACATGGGCCGAGGCCGCCTGCGCCGCCTCCGCGACGGCGCTGGAGCGGCTCGCCGTCTCGCTCGCCGTGCCGGTCATCGCCCCGGCCGTCTCCCGCACCTGCCCGGCCGAGGCCGTGACCGTCCGCAGGATGCCCCCGACCGCCGCCTCGAAGGAGGCCGCGACCGCGTCCATCTCGGCCCGGCGCGCCTGCAGGCGCGTGCGCTCCGCCTCCGTGGTCTGGTCGTCCCGGGCCCGCGCGAGGTCCTGCCGGAACGCCTCGAGGCGCCGCGCCATGTCGCCGACCTCGTCGGCCCGGGCCTGTCCCGGCACCGCGGTGGCGTAGTCGCCCGCCGCGATCCCGCCCATCGCGGCGCCGATGGCGGCGTAGCCGCGCACCAGGGCCCGGTAGGCGAACCAGCCGAGGCCGAGGCCCGACGCGATGGTGGCGAGGAGGGCCGCCAGGACGACGCCGAACCAGAACCGGGCGGTGACGCCCTGCGCCCGCACGGCCTCGTCGGTGCGGCTCTTGAGCATCCCGTAGAAGTCGTCGAGGGGGCGCA
The DNA here is from genome assembly GCF_008806345.1 of Methylobacterium planeticum. Taxonomy (GTDB): domain Bacteria; phylum Pseudomonadota; class Alphaproteobacteria; order Rhizobiales; family Beijerinckiaceae; genus Methylobacterium; species Methylobacterium planeticum. The sequence continues at coordinate 158,537 of NZ_VZZJ01000010.1, forward strand.
TGATCTGCGCCTTGAAGCCGTGATAGGCCGGCGAGTGGAGCAGCGCGACCGCCCGGAGCCGGTCCCGATCCGGGTTCGGCTCGGCCAGGGGCCGGCCGCCGGCGTCCTTGCCCTCCACGAGGTTCATGGCCTCGACCTCGAGCTTGACCAGGCCATCGGAGTTCCGGACGGATTCCGCGAGCTTGTCCTTCTCGGCTTGGGCGAAGCCGAGCCGGTCCATCAGGGCCGCGATCGAGGCGGTCTCGCCGTCCGGGCGCGGCTTCGCCTGGCCGGCCCCCACGAAGTCCCAGTAGATCCGCTGGTAATCGGTCGGGCGCGGCTTGTGGCCGCCGCGGATGTCGAGGACGTCCTGGTACTGCCGCTTCCAGCTCGGGTCGCCGGTCACCACGTAGGTGCGGCCGAGGCGGGTCAGGTCGTCGGAGCCCTGCCGGATCTCGTCGGCCAGGAGGATCGAGTCGAGGCGCGCCTCGTGGGCCGCGACCATGCCGGTGACGGCGCTGCCGTAGCGCTCGATGGCGAGCGCCAGGGCGGCGCCGGAGACGAGGCTGACGACGCAGAGCGTCGAGAAGGTCTTGACCAATGAGCCCATGCTGCACGTCCCCTGAATTCAGGGGAAATCTACAGAGAGATTCGATGATAGTGCATTAAGGCTGCCGGGCCCCGAGCATCCCCGTTGGGAAGTCGAAGATATGTTTGTGTTCAGGCTTGGCGCGCCGCGCCGTCCGGCGTGACAGGCCTCAGGCCGCGCGCCAGCGCACGGCCGCGTTGTTGCCGAAGGCGCGGGCGTAGAGGGCGGCGTAGTGCGTCGCCGCGCCGTCCCAGCCGAAGCTGCGCGCCATCGCGGTGCGGCGCATGGCGTTGAAGCGCTTCTTCTGCCCGAAGGTGTCGAAGGCCCGCCGGATCGCGCTGCCGAAGCCCTTCGGCGACCCCTCCGAGAAGGTGAAGCCCGTCACCCCATCCTCCACCGTGTCGGCGAGCCCGCCGGTGCGGCGCACGATCGGCAGGGAGCCGAAGCGCTGGGCATACATCTGCGCCAGCCCGCAGGGCTCGAAGCGCGAGGGCATCAGCAGGAAGTCGCTGCCGGCGAACATCCGGCGCGCGTCGGTCTCCTGGAAGCCCACATGGACCCCGACCGCGTCGGGGTGCTTGCGGGCGAGGCCCCGCAGCGCGTCCTCGAAGCGGCTCTCGCCCTGGCCGATGACGACGAGCTGGCCACCCTCCTGCACGATGCTCTCGGCGGCCTGGATCGAGAGGTCGATGCCCTTCTGGTGGACGAGGCGGGAGACGATGGCGAAGAGGGGCCCACGCGAGACCGCGAGGCCGAATTGCCGCCGCACCGCCTCGGCATTGGCGCGCTTGCCCTTCCAGTCGTCGGGCTCGAACCGGGTGACGAGGTGCGGGTCGGTGCGCGGGTCCCAGCTCTCGTCGATGCCGTTGATGATGCCGGCAAGGCGCCCCTGCTGGGCGCGGGTGCGGATCAGCCCGTCGAGACCGCAGCCGGATTCCGGCGTCATGATCTCGCGGGCGTAGGTCTCGCTCACCGTGGTGACGTGCGAGGCGTAGTAGAGGCCGGCCTTCAGGAAGGAGAGCTGCCCGTAGAACTCGACGCCGTTCATCTGGAAGGCGTGGTCGGGCACGCCGAGCCGGGCGAGGTTGTCGCGCGGGAACAGGCCCTGGTAGGCGAGGTTGTGGATCGTCAGCACGCTCGGCACGCGCAGGCCGCGCCAGGCGAGGTAGGCCGGCGCCAGGGCGGCCTGCCAGTCGTTGAGGTGCAGGAGGTCGGCGGCCCAGGCCGGGTCGGCCCCGAGGGCGATCTCGGCGGCCGCGAGGCTGAGGCGGGCGAAGCGCAGGTCGTTGTCGCCGAAATCCCCGTCGGCGTTGCCGTAGGGGGTGCCGTCGCGCTCATAGAGCTCGGGGCTGAGCAGGACGTAGATGCGCAGGCCGTCGCCGGTCTCGACGAGGCCGAGGTCGCAGGCCGGCACCCCCGCCTGCGCCTCGAGGCGCGCCACCACCGGGATGTCCGGGTAGGCGCCGACGACCTGGCGGTAGCCCGGGATCAGCACCCGCACGTCGAAGTGGCGGCGCAGGGCCCGGGGGAGGGCGCCCGCGACCTCGCCGAGGCCGCCCGTCTTCACGAAATCCGCCATCTCGGGGGTGGCGTAGAGGATGCGGGGCTGGAGCGAGGTGCGAAGGTCGGGGAGGGCGGATCGGTAATCGGTCGGGGCTGATCCGGACGCGGACGGACGGTCCTCAACGGGCTCGGCATACGCCATGTAAGCATTCTCGCGGCGGGCGGACTGCCCAAGGCGGGCGCCGCCCGCAACCAACGTCGACATCCTGAACGCCCTCGCGCATCGCCGGTTCCGCTGCGATGCACAAGTCAGGCCACGGTTAGGGTTAAACTTCGGTTTCGCCGTACCGCAATGCAGTAAGAATTCCGTCGCGGCAAGGCCGGTGATCAGGTTTGGAGCAGGATCAGCCCTTCGGCCCCCGCCACCGGGATCTGGCCCGCGGCCCGCTCGCCGGTCCGGCCGGCCGCGCTCGAGAGCAGCACCGTCCAGGCGCTGCCCTCGGGCAGGGCGAGCGCCTGCGGCGCGTTTCCGAAATTGAGGATGACCCGGATCCGGGTGCCCTCGTGGGTCCGCTCGTAGGCGAAGATCGCCTCGGGCCCGGTCGGGACGGTGCGGTAGCCGCCTATCGCGAGCGCAGCATGCTCACGGCGCAGGCCGAGCAGGCGCCGGTAGAGCGTCAGGATCGAGTCCGGCACGTCGCACAGCGCGTCGACGTTGCGGGCCGCGGCGTCGGCCGAGAGGGGGAGCCAGGACTCCACCGTCGAGAACCCCGCGAAGGGGCCGGGCTCCCACTGCATCGGTGTGCGCTCGGGATCGCGGCCGTGGCCGGGCTCGTTGCGCTCCCAGGGGTCCTGCACACGCTCGGGCGGGATCACGACGTGGTCGAGGCCGATCTCGTCGCCGTAATACAGGGTCGGGGTGCCCCGCAGCGTGAGCAGCAGCATCGCGGCGATGCGCGCCTGCGCAGCGCCGATCCGGGCGGCGATGCGGGGCTGGTCGTGGTTGCCCAGCACCCAGTTCGGCCAGCCGCCCGGGGGCAGGGCCGCCTCGTAGTTCTCGACGAGCTCCGCCACCGCGTCGGCGCGCCAGGGGGTCTGGATCAGCTGGAAGTTGAAGGGCAGGTCGGCCGCGTCGAGATCCGCCCCGTAATAGGCCACGAGCCGCTCGATCGGCAGGTAGATCTCGCCGATCAGGACCCGGTCGTCGTACGCGTCGAGCACGCGGCGCATCTGCGCGATGACCGCGAGCACCTCCGGCCGGTCGGCCGAGTAGACCTGCGTGAAGCGGTTGATCTCGGGGAGATGGGGCTGGAAGTCCGGGTTCTCCGGATTGTCGCGGAAGCCCTCGTCCTTGATCAGGTGCCAGATCACGTCGACGCGGAATCCGTCGACGCCGCGGTCGAGCCAGAAGCGCAGCACGTCGTGCATCGCGGCCCGCACGGCGGGGTTGCGCCAGTTCAGGTCCGGCTGCTCGGGCAGGAAGGCGTGGTAATAGTACTGGCCGGTGGCCTCGTCGCGGGTCCAGGCCGGCCCGCCGAAATTGCTGAGCCAGTTGTTCGGCGGCCCCCCGTCCCGGGCCGGGTCGCGCCAGATGTACCAGTCCCGGCGCGGGTTCTCGCGGGAGGACCGGCTCTCGCGGAACCAGGGATGGGCGATCGAGCTGTGGTTTGGCACGAAGTCGAGGATGACCTTGAGCTTGTGCCGGTGGGCCTCGGCCACGAGCTCGTCGAAATCCGCGAGGGTGCCGAAGAGCGGATCGATGCCGCAGTAATCGGCCACGTCGTAGCCGAAATCCGCCATGGGCGAGGGGTAGATCGGCGAGATCCAGACCGCGTCGACCCCGAGCCAGGCGAGGTAGTCGAGGCGGCGGGTGATGCCCTTGAGGTCGCCGACGCCGTCCCCGTCCGTGTCCTGGAACGAGCGCGGATAGACCTGGTAGACGGTGCCGCGCTTCCACCAGACGGTCCGGTCGGGGACCGCGCGGGAGGCCGAGCCGCTCAGGGCGGTCGGGCGGGCGGCGTCCGCGGCGCTGTCCTCGCCAGCAACATCGGCCATGCGTCACTCCTCGCCCGCATGCGCCGGCCCGGGCGGCGCCCGCGGGAGGTTGCCCTGTTCAGTTTATCTTCAAGGGTCTCGGGTCAAATTCAGGCCGGGTTTGGGTGCGACGATGCGGGATGTGTCCGGGACGACACAGGGACCGGGCACAGCGCTTGCACGCTTCGATGCAGACGCAGCCGACGTCTCGACAAGACCGCCGCTTGGACACACGATACCCGATTCCGGGTCCCGGGACGGATCTCCGCCGACAGAAGCGGAGCAGGATCCGGGTGACCGTTGGCGCTTCGGCGGCGAAGATGGGGGTTTGCACGTGCTGAACGAGATTCTGGAAGCCGCCGGGAAGATGAGCCACAAGCCGAGCAGCGGTCATCGGCGCCGCCAGGACGCCAAGGCGAAGGAGAGCTGGAGCGCGCCGGCCCGGGCCTCCACCGGCGACGCCGTGGCGGACCTGCGCGAGGCGATCCTCGGCAAGCTCGCCTTCGTGGTCGGCAAGACCCCCGCGTCCGCCCGCGAGCGCGACTGGTTCGCCGCCACCGCCCTCGCCCTGCGCGACCGGATCGTGGAGGCCTGCATGGCGGGCGACCAGGCGATCCCGAACAAGCGGGTCTACTATCTCTCCCTCGAGTTCCTGATCGGCCGGCTCCTGTCCGACGCCATGAACAATCTCGGGCTCGTCGAGACCACGCGCGCGGCCCTGCGCGACCTCGGCGTCGAGCTCGGCACGGTCGAGGGCGCCGAGCCGGACGCGGCCCTCGGCAATGGCGGCCTCGGGCGCCTCGCCGCCTGCTTCATGGAGAGCATGGCGAGCCTGTCGATCCCGGCGATCGGCTACGGCATCCGCTACGATCACGGCCTGTTCCGGCAATCCCTCGACGACGGCTGGCAGCGCGAGGCGCCCGAGACCTGGCTTTCCGAGGGCAACCCCTGGGAATTCGTGCGGCCCGAGGCGACCTACGCCATCGGCTTCGGCGGCAGCGTCACCATGTCGGCCGTGTCGGAGGGCGTCATCCGGCGCCACTGGCAGCCGGCCGAGACCGTGCTGGCGGTGGCCCACGACGTGCCCGTCGTCGGCTGGCGCGGGCGCCACGTGAACACCCTGCGCCTGTGGAAGGCCGAGGCCGAGGCGCCGATCGAGCTGGCCCAGTTCAACGGCGGCGACCATGTCGGCGCGGTCTCGGGCCGGGCGCGCGCCGAGGCGATCTCGCGGGTGCTCTACCCGAGCGATTCCTCCACCGCCGGCCAGGAATTGCGCCTGCGCCAGGAATACTTCTTCACCTCCGCCTCGCTGCAGGACCTGATCCGCCGCCACGTGGCGGAGCGGGGCGACGTGCGCTCGCTGCACGACCACGCGGCGATCCAGCTCAACGACACCCATCCGGCCATCGCGGTGCCGGAGCTGATGCGCCTCCTGCTCGAGGAGCACCAGCTGACCTGGGAGGACGCCTGGCACGTCACCACCAACACCCTGAACTACACCAACCACACCCTCCTGCCCGAGGCGCTGGAGACCTGGCCGGTCGAGCTGATGGAGCGGCTGCTGCCGCGCCACATGCAGATCATCTACCTGATCAACTGGATGCATCTCGAGGAGCAGGGCAAGCACGGCCGGCACGACGCCGCCCACCTCGCCACGGTCTCGCTCATCGACGAGAGCCACGGGCGCCGCGTCCGCATGGGCCACCTCGCCTTCCACGGGGCGCGCCGCGTCAACGGCGTCTCGGCGCTCCACACCGACCTGATGCGCTCGACGGTGTTCAAGGACCTGCACGCCCTCGACCCCGACAAGATCGTCAACAAGACGAACGGCATCACCTTCCGGCGCTGGCTGCACAACGCCAATCCCGAGCTGACGCGCCTCGCCGTCGAGGCGGTGGGCGAGCGGGTGCTCGACGAGCCCGAGGCCCTGCGCGGGCTCGAGGCCTTCGCGGAGGACACCGCCTTCGTGAAGCGCTACGCCGCGATGCGGCGCGCCCGCAAGGAGGCCCTCGCGGAGATCGTGGCCGACCGCACGGGCATCGACATCGACCCGTCGGCCCTGTTCGACGTTCAGATCAAGCGCATCCACGAATACAAGCGCCAGCTCCTCAACGTGATCGAGACGGTGGCGCTCTATCAGGCCATCAAGGCCGAGCCGCACAAGGACTGGACGCCGCGGGTCAAGATCTTCGGCGGCAAGGCGGCGCCGAGCTACGCCCAGGCCAAGCTCATCATCAAGCTCGCCTGCGACGTGGCCAAGGCCGTCAACGACGATCCCGAGGTCGCCGGCCGCCTCAAGGTGGTGTTCCTGCCGAATTACTCGGTGAGCCTCGCCGAGGCGATCATCCCGGCCGCCGACCTGTCGGAGCAGATCTCGACCGCCGGCATGGAGGCCTCGGGCACCGGCAACATGAAGTTCGCCCTCAACGGCGCGCTCACGGTCGGCACCCTCGACGGCGCCAATATCGAGATCCGCGAGCATGTCGGCCCCGAGAACATCTTCATCTTCGGCCTCGACGCGGCCGGGGTGCAGGCCCGGATGGCCGAGCCGAGCTTCGCGCGCGACGCGATCCTGGCCTCGCCGCGCCTCGCCGCTGCCCTCGACATGATCGCCTCGGGCCGGTTCTCGCCGGAGGAGCCGAACCGGTTCCGGCCGCTGACCGACGACCTGCGCCACCGCGACCAGTACCTCCTCACCGTCGACTTCGAGGATTACTGGCGGGCGCAGCGCGAGATCGACGCGGCCTGGACGCATCCGGCGGCGTGGTGGCGCAGGGCGATCCTCAACACCGCCCGCATGGCCTGGTTCTCCTCCGACCGCTCGATGCGGGAATACGCGCAGGAGATCTGGCGGGTGCGGGTCGCCTGAGCGGCCGACCCGGCGGCCCCGCCCCCGCGGGGCCGCGACGCAGGCGGCGCCTCGGCGAAGGGCCTGCTTCCGGGGGTTCAGGCTGCATGCGAGCCCGAGAAGCAGGCCGGCGGGCCGGCGCGCCGTCTTGATCAGCTTGGCGATGGCCGGATCGCCGCAGGCTGCGCGGTATTCGGAGGCATAGACCGAGCCATCGGTCACGCCTTGTGCGGGGCTTCAGGACCGTCGCGCGCATCGTACCGATCAAGACCTGAGGATCTCCGACGAGCACCGCATGCAATCGGCCGCAGAGCGACCGTTATGCGTATTCGTCTCCCCAGCGAGCCTCGAAAGCCGGCACGGACGTGCCGCATGCGGTCGATCGAGATCGGGGTCCGGACCGAGGACGGTCCGGAGGGGAATCGACGCTCAGGGGTCGAGGAAGGGAACCGCGTAGCAGCGCGCCCCGGCGGCGGCGGCCAGGACCTCGACGGCACCGACCGCCGAGGCGCAGCCGGCCACGTGCACCACGTCGGTGGTGCGCAGCGGCGGCAGGTGGGCGGTGAGGGGGCCCGGACGCACGTCGGGCGGGCGCTGGCGGCTGCGGTCGGCCACGAGGGTGATCCGGCCGATTCCGGTGGCGCGCAGCCAGTCGAGGGCCGGGCGCATGTAGAGGTCGAGGGGATCGCGGGTGCCGACGAGCACCGCCATGTCGCGGGCGGGCTCGATGTAGCGGGCGGCCCGGGCGATCGACCAGATCGGCGCGAAGCCGGTTCCGGCCGAGACCAGCAGGAGGCGGCCGCCGCCGGGCCGGTAATGCGCCCGCCCGACCGGGCCCCTCACCTTCACGGGGGCGCCGAGCCGGACCGCCGCCCCGAGCGCGGCGGCGAGGCCCGGCGCCTCCGGATCGTTGGTCAGGTGGAACACAAGCTCGTTCAGCTCCGCCGACCCGTCGACCCGGAGCGTCGGGCTGAGGGTGAGGGCGGGGAAGCCCGGCAGCGTCAGGACCACCTGGTGACCGGGCTCGAGCGGCAGGCGGCGCGTGACCGTGACGACGAGCTCGGTCACGTGCGGGGCGAGCTGGCGGATGTCCGTCACCGTCCCGGTGCGCTTCACGGCGGCGGCCGGGCGCATCTCGGGCAGGCTGACGGGGGGCTGCGGGCGCGGCAGCGGCAGCTTGACGGATTCGGCGCGGTGGCTGCGCGCCTGCGCCCGGCGCGCGGCGGGGCCGGCGGCCTGGCCGAGGAGGCCGGCGCCGTGCAGCCCCGGCGTCGGTGCGATCATGCCTTCGGCAAGGGCGGCCTCGAGCGGCGTGTCGCCGGTGGAGATGCGCACGGACTTGCCGTTGACGACGAGTGAGCAGCGGGCGCTCATGGCCGTCTCCCGGGATTGGAGCGGAGGATGCCGGTCAGCGCGGCGCGAGCAGCAGGCGGTCGACGAGGCTAGACCAGCGGTCGCGCACGGCGCGGGCCTCCGGGGTCAGCGGCTCGGCCTCCGCGACGCTGCGGACCTGGGCCCGCAGATGCGCGCTCTCCTGGCGCTCCGCCTGCAGCACGGCCTTCATCACCAGCATCTCGCCGCGCAGGCGGGCGAGGTCGGCATTCTCGGCCTCGCCCTCGTCCTCGTCGGGCTCGGCCTCGTAGACCGGCGCCGGGGCGCTCGGGCGGGTGACATCGATCCGGATCGGACGGGCGATCAGCCGACGCACGACATCCGAACCACCCCCATCACGAACCCGCCGCGCCGACTCGGCCATCACGCCTCTCCTCGACGGTCATGAACCGTGCCGAGAGGCACAACCGGACCGCGCACAGATCCTTGCAGGCGTATGGTTAAGGGAGGTTTAAATGCCGGCTCCCGGAACCTCTTCGGATCGCCGGCCGGGTTCCCGGAGCGAACGCGAATTTCATTGTCCCGGCGCGCCCCGGCGGCGGGGCCCCGCGAGTTGACGCGCCCCGGCGGCGGCCGCATCCTGATCCGCCGGCACCCCTCGCGCGGCGCGGTGCCAGCCGGGTCGACCCGGCCCCGCCCCGACACGTGCCGCGGACGCGGCGTCCTCCGCCGCGCATGCACCCGTGCCTCGGAGGGACCGATGTTGAGCGGTCGGCGCATCCTCATCGTCGAGGACGAGAGCCTCATCGCCATGGAGCTGATGGACATCGTGGAGGACGCGAACGGGCGCGTCGTCGGACCGGCGCGCAGCAACCGCGACGCGATCCGGCTGATCGAGGGCGCCCCCATCGACGCGGCCCTCCTCGACCTCAACCTCGCGGACGGCGAAGCCACCCCGACGGCCGAGCGGCTCAAGGCGGCGGGCGTGCCGATCCTCGTCTGCACCGCCGGCGTGCTGCCCCGCGCCATGCGGCTGATGTGGCCGGACCTGCCGGTCCAGCGCAAGCCCGTGGATCCGCGCGGCCTCGCGGCGGCGCTGGCGGCCCTGTTCGAGCCTGCGGCTCAGGCGGCTTCCGGCGCCGCGCCGACGAGCTGGCGGGCCTGCAGCATCGACATGGGCTCGCCGAACGCGTAGCCCTGCGCGTACTCGCAGCCGAGCTCCGCCAGGGCCTGCGCATCGGCCTCCGATTCGGCGCCCTCCGCCACGATGGCGAGGCCGAGCTCGTGCGCCATCCGGACGATCGAGCGCAGGATCGCGGTCTTGCCCGTCGCGATCTGGCGCACGAAGGACTGGTCGATCTTGATCGTGTCGAAGGGGAAGCGCTGCAGGTAGGACAGGGCCGAGTAGCCCGTCCCGAAATCGTCGAGGGACAGCCCGGCGCCGAGGTCGTGGATGCGGGTCAGCATCTGGGCGGCATATTCGGGGTTCTCCATCACGAGGCTCTCGGTGAGCTCGAGCTTGAGCGAGCCCGGCAGCACGCCCGAGCGCGCCAGCACCGTCTTCACGTCGTGCAGGAGGTCGTGGCGCAGGAGCTGGCGCGAGGAGACGTTGACCGAGGCGAAGATCGGCGGCTCGACGTCGAGGGAGCGCTGCCAGGCCGCGAGCTCGAGCGCCGTGCGCTCGAGGGCGAAGATCCCGAGATTGACGATGAAGCCGCATTCCTCGGCGATCGGGATGAAGGTCGAGGGCGGGATGCGCCCGAGCTTCGGATGGTCCCAGCGCAGCAGCGCCTCGAAGCCCGCCACCGTGCGGTCCTCGAGGCGGACGATCGGCTGGAACAGGACCTTGATCTCGTTGCGTTCGAGCGAGCGGCGAAGGTCGCTCTCCAGCATCAGCTTGTCGGAGCGCTCGTTGCGCATGTTGGCGCGGAACACCTCGATCCGGTCGCCGCCGCCGCGCTTGGCCTGGATCATGGCGAGCTCGGCCGCCTTGAACACCTCGTCGCGCTTCAGCGCAGCCCCGGTCTCGTAGAGGGCGAGGCCGATCGAGACCGTGAGGAAGATCTCCCGGTCCGCGTAGGTGATCGGCGTCGCGATGGCGCGGCGGATCATCTCCGCGAAGGCGAGGATGCGGTCGGGATCGCGCTCGGAGACGAGGATCACCGCGAACTCGTCGCCGGCCACGCGCGCCAGGGTGTCCTGCGGGCGCAGGAGGCGGCCGAGGCGGCGCGACAGGGTGAGGAGGATCGAGTCGCCGGCCGAGAGCCCGATCGCGTCGTTGATGCCCTTGAACCGGTCGATGTCGAGGACGATCACGGTGGGCTTCAGCCGGGCGTCCTGGCTCGCGAAGGCGATGGCCGCATCGAGGCGGTCGCCGAACAGCTCGCGGTTCGGCAGGCCCGTCAGGCTGTCGTGCACGGCGTCGTGCAGGAGCCTCTCCTCGGCGGTCTTCACCTCGGTGACGTCCGCGATGGTGCCGACGATGCGGATGACCTCGCCGTCCGAGCCGATCACCGGCCGGGCCTTGAGGCGGTACCAGTAATAGGGGCCGGAGGCGGAGCGGAGGCGGAAATCGTGGACGATGCGCCCGCGCCGCTCCTCGATCACCGTGTCGAGGGCGGCCGAGTAGCGCTCGACGTCGAAGGGATGGAGCAGACCGAGCCAGTTGGCGGCCGGGCCCTCGAGGGCGCCGCGCTTCAGGCCGAGCTGGCCCTCGATCTCCTGGCCGGCGAAGACCCGGTCGCCGGGCACGTCCCAGTCGAACACCACGTCGCCCGCCCCCGTCAGCGCCAGCGCCCGGCGCTCGGTGTCCGACACGAGGGCATGGGTGAGGCCGCCGCCCGCGAAGGCGTGCTGCATCACCGTGAACCCGATCAGCATGACGATGAGGACGAGGCCGCCGATGAGCGCCGGCTGCACGAGGTCCGAGCCGATCTGGCCCGTGATGGCGAAGCCCGCCGCCACCACCCAGACCAGCAGCAGCGCCCAGGTCGGCACCAGCAGGATGGCGCGGTCGTAGCCGTTATGGGCCGCGAGATAGACGATGAGGAGCAGGCCGACGCCCGCCACCGCGGCGATCGAGATGCGGGCGACGCCCGCCGCCACGGGCGGATCGAACACCGCGAGGCCGACGAGGCCCGCCAGGAACGCCAGCCAGAAGAAGGCGACGTGGCTGTAGCGCACGTGCCAGCGCGACAGGTTCAGGTAGGCGAACAGGAAGACCAGGAGGGTCGCGCCGAGGATCGCCTCCGCGGAGGCCCGGTAGACCCGCTCGGCCACCTCGGTGACGGGGAAGACCCGCTGCAGGAAGCCGAAATCGATGCAGGCATAGGCCAGCACCGACCAGGCCAGCGCCGCCGCCGCCGGGAAGATGATCGCGCCCTTGACCACGAAGATGATCGTCAGGAACAGGGCGAGGAGCCCTGCGATGCCGATGATGATGCCCTTGTAGAGAGTCAGGCCGGTCGATTTCTTGCGGTAGGCCTCCTGGTCCCAGAGGTAGACCTGGGGGACGTTGGGGCCGCGCAGCTCCGCCACGAAGGTGACGGTCGTGCCGGGATCCAGGGTGATGACGAACTGGTCGGCCTCCGGGTTCTCGTCGCGCTCGGGCCGGATGCCCTGGCTCGCCGTGATGGCGGCGATGCGCGAGCCGCCGAGGTCGGGCCAGACCACGCCGGAGCCGACGAGGCGGAAATGCGGGGCGACGAGGAGCCGGTCGATCTGCTCGTCGGTGTCGTTCGTCAGCGCGAACACCATCCAGTCCGGGCGCGCGCCGGCATCGCGGGCCTTCACCACGATGCGGCGGACGATGCCGTCCTTGCCCGGCGCCGTCGAGATCTGGATCAGGTCCCCGTCCGAGCGGTAGCGCTCGATCATCGGGGTCAGGTCGACCACGGGCGCGTCGAGGGTGACGCGCACGGCCTCCACCGCCCCCGCGGGCGCGCCGCTGCACAGCGTGCCGATCAGGGCCGTGAAGAGGGCGGCGAGGACGGTGGCGAGGATGCGCAACGGGTGTGGGTTCCGGCCGGGCGGCGACGAGGGCGGCTCAGGTTCCGGGCTCTGGTAGAGGCGGGCCCGTCGGCGGACAAGGCGCGGTGCCCGTGCCGCAGGGGGACACCCACCGCTTCCTGCCGTGACCTGCGGATTTTCGATCGCGCGCCTTTGCGGCCAAAACAAGCCGGGCCGGCGCCCCCGCTCAGGCGGCACGCAGCTGCGCGGCGATCCGGTCGAGGCTCGGGAGCTTGCGGATCGGCCCGATCGCCGCGAGGGTCGGGGCTCCGGTCAGCAGCGTCCGCCCGGCCGCGCGCACGTCCTCGACCGTGACGGCGTCGACCTTGGCGATCACCTCCGCGGAGGGGATGACGCGGCCCCAGGCCATGAGCTGGCGGGCGTTGCGCTCGATCCGGCCGCCGGGGGTCTCGAGGGCCGAGAGCAGGGCGACCTTGAGCTGCGCCTTGGCGCGGGCGATCTCGACCGTGTCGACGTCCTCGACGGCCTTGACCGTCGCCGCGAGGGTGACGTCGACGAGTTCGGGCAGGTCGGTCCCCGAGGTGCCGGCGCCGATGCCGAACAGGCCGCAATCCGAGAAGGGCCAGTGGAAGGCCTGGATCTCGTAGGCGAGGCCGCGGGTCTCGCGCACCTCGTGCCAGAGCCGGGAGGTCAGCCCGCCGCCCAGCACCTGCGCGAAGATGTGGAGGGCGTAGTAGCCGTCGTCCCGGAAGGAGAGGCCGGGCAGGCCGATGACGAGGTTCGCCTGTTCGAGCTTGCGCTGCAGGCGCCGCTCGCCCCCCCCGTAGGCGCCGGGCACGGCCGCGGGCGCCGCCGCCGGCCGGATGCCGCCGAAATGCCGCTCGGCCGCCGCTACGATCGCCTCGTGCTCGACGGCGCCGGCGGCGGCCAGCACCATCCGGTCCGGCGTGTACTCGCGGGCGATGTAGGCCTCGATCCCGGCGCGGTCGAAGCTCTGGATCGTCTCGGGACGCCCGAGGATCGGACGGCCGATCGGCTGCTCCGGGAAGGCGGCCTCCGTGAAGGCGTCGTAGACCACGTCGTCCGGGGTGTCCTCGACGGCGGCGTATTCCTGCAGGATCACGCCCTTCTCGCGGGCGAGCTCGCCGGCGTCGAAGGTGGAGCGGGTCAGGATGTCGCCGATCACGTCGAGGGCGATGCCCGCATCCTCGCCGAGGACGCGGGCGGTGTAGCTCGTGCTCTCGACGCTGGTCGCGGCGTTGATCTCGCCGCCGACATTCTCGATGTCCTCGGCGATGCGCCGGGCCGAGCGCGTCGCCGTGCCCTTGAACGCCATGTGCTCGATGAGGTGGCTGAGGCCGCTCTCGTCGGCGCGCTCGTGGCGGGAGCCCGCCCCGACATAGACCCCGAGGGTCGCGGTGGCGACGCCGGGCATCGCCTCGGTGGCGACCGTGAGGCCGTTCTCGAGGCGCGTGATCCTGAGGTCCGGCGAGGCGCCGTGGGTGTCGAAGTGCCGGTTCATGCCTCAGGCGCCCCGGGTGATGCGGGCGCGCTCGCGGATGAAGCCCTCCACCGCGGCTTGGTCGTTCGGCACCCGGGAGACGCGCTCCTCGCGCTCCATCAGGTCGGCGAGGTGCGGGGGCAGGGCGGGGCGGTGGCCTCCCGTCGCCGTGGCGACCGCGTCGGGAAACTTGGCGGGATGGGCGGTGGCGAGCGCCACCACCGGCGTCGCCGGGTCCTTCCTCAGGAGGTGCCGGCCGGCCCGTACCCCGATGGCGCTGTGGGGATCGAGCACGATGCCGGTCGCCGCGTGGGTGCGGGTAATCTCGTCCATCACGTCGGGCTCGGGGACGGCGGCGGCGTCGAACTCGGACCGCACGCTCTCCAGCACGCCGGGCTCGAGGGTGAAGCCGCCCGATTGCCTGAGCCCGGCCATGAGGCGGCCGAGGGCGGAGGAATCGCGGCCCAGCGCCTCGAACAGCAGGCGCTCGAAATTCGAGGAGATCTGGATGTCCATCGAGGGCGAGGTGGTCGGCTGCACGCCGCGCAGCTCGTAGGCGCCGTGCTCCAGGGTGCGGGCCAGGATGTCGTTGGCGTTGGTGCCGATCATCAGCCGCCCGATCGGCAGCCCCATGCGCTTGGCGACCCAGCCGGCCAGGATGTCGCCGAAATTGCCGGTCGGCACCGCGAAGGAGACGGGGCGGTGCGGGCTGCCGAGGGCGACCGCGCTGGTGAAGTAGTAGACCGATTGGGCCGCGACGCGGGCCCAGTTGATCGAGTTGACGCCCGAGAGCCGCACCGAATCGGCGAAGTCCGCGTGCTGGAACAGGGCTTTGACGATATTCTGGCAATCGTCGAAGGTGCCGTCGATGGCGATGGCGTGGACGTTCCCGGCGCCCACCGTCGTCATCTGGCGACGCTGCACCTCCGAGACCCGCCCGTGCGGGAACAGGATGAAGACGTCGACCTGATCGAGGCCCCGGAAGGCCTCGACCGCGGCGCTGCCGGTGTCGCCCGACGTCGCGCCCACGATGGTGGCGCGGGCGCCCCGGGCCCGCAGCACGTGGTCCATCAGCCGCCCGAGGAGCTGCATCGCCACGTCCTTGAAGGCGAGCGTCGGGCCGTGGAAGAGCTCGAGCAGGAACAGGTTGTCGTCGAGCTGCGTCAGCGGGCAGACCGCCGGGTGCCGGAAGGTGGCGTAGGAGGCTTCGATCATCGCGTCGAGGTCCGCATCCGCGATCTCGCCGTCGATGAGCGGGCGCAGGACGCGCTTCGCCGCGTCGGCGTAGCGCTTGCCGGCGAGCCCCGCGATCGCCTCAGGCGCGATCCGGGGCCAGCTCTCGGGGACGTAGAGGCCGCCGTCGCGGGCGAGCCCGGCCAGGAGGGCGTCGGAGAACGAGAGCGGCGCGGCGGCGCCGCGGGTCGAGACGTGCAGCAAAGGGGCCTCCGGGGAAGGCGCCCCCTCTACACGATGCAAGGGCGCCTGTCGAAGCCGGTGTCACAGGCTGGTGCCGGGGGATTTCGAGAGGCGGCACCCCGTGATCCGCCAGCTGCCGTCGGCCTGCCGCTCGAGGCTGTAGGCGGCGCTCCAGTCGACCCCGTAGGCGTCCTGGATGGCGACGTCCTGCGACAGGCCGTTCTCGGCGGTCTCGCGCGCCTCGCCGAACACGAAGCTGCGGTGACGGTAGATCGGCGTGTAGTTGCTGCGCACCATGCCGATGAAGACGTCGGGGGTCGGGAACAGGGCCTGGATCGAGGGCGCCGCCAGCGCGAAGGCGCTCTCGGCGTCGTCGCGCCCGAGGGCCTCGACCTGCCGGGTGATGGCGGCCCGGGCGGCTTCCCGGGCCGGGTCGTCGAGGGCCCGTGCCGGAAGGGCCCAGGCGACGAGGGCCAGGAGGGCGAGGACGGCGCGCATCGGGCATCAGCTCCGCGGACGTGACCTCGGAAGTGTAAGGCGCGGCCGGCCGGCGGCAAGCGCACGGCGCCTCAACGCCGCGCCGCCTCCCTGGCTCCCTCCGGATCCGCCGGCCCCGGCGCCGCCTCGTGGAGGCGGCGCCAGGCGAAGACCGAGAACACGCCGATCAGGCAGGCGGCGATGCCGAACCACGTGAAGGCGTACTGCATGTGGTTGTTCGGCAAATCGACCCGGAGCTGGCCGCCGCGGGGCCAGGCCTGCGAGCCCGTCTCGGCATCCGCCTCGACGAAGTAGGGCGCCACCTCGCCGAGGCCCCGCGCGGCCGCGATGCCCGCGAGGTCGCGGTTGAACCACTCGCCGCGGGCCGGGTCGGGGGCGGGCACGAACAGGGTGCGGGCCTCGCTCGCGCGCAGGATGCCGGTGACGGTGGCCGGGCCCTCGACGAGGCCGGCCCTGCGGTCCTCCGGCCGCTTCAGCTCGGTCGGGGTGAAGCCGCGGTTGACCAGGACGAGGCCGCCCCCGTCCCGCCTGAGGGGCGTGATGACGTAGTAGCCCTGGAGCGCCCGACCCGGCGTCTCGCCGGCCGCGAGGCCGTGAACCAGGGTCTCCTGGTCGTTGAGGTAGGTGCCGGCGACGCGCACGTGCCGGAACTCGTCGCGGGCGGGGTCCCAGGCCTCGGGGGCGGGGAGGGGCTCCGGTGCGGCCTTGGAGCGGGCGACGATCCGGGCGATCAGGGCCTCCTTCTCGCCCTTGCGCGCGAGCTGCCAGGTCCCGAGGCCGAGGAGGATCGCCAGCGCCACCAGGGCGGCGAGGCCGGGCGCCAGGAGATCGCGCCAGGCCCCTGCACGGATCGTCGTCGTGGTCACGTCTCGCAGCGTCCTTCCTCGGCCCTGTTGGCGAATGGCAGGGCGATGAGCAGCCCCTTCGGCGGCCGGACCAGGAGCAGGCCGAGCCCGATCGAGCGGGAACCCGCCACGCGGTGAACCCGCATGGGAGGCTCGTAGGCGATCTCGAGCCAGAGGGCGAGGCCCGCCACCACGAGGCCGACGATCGACATCACGAGGAAGGCCGGCCCGTCCGCCGAGGCGAAGCCCGAATCGTCGCGGCCGCAGGCCTCGCAAGCGGGCTGAGGCTGAGGAAGCCCGCGAACCGATGCACGTCCCCGCAGCGGGGGCAGCGCCCGCTCGGGCCCGTCGGGATGGGGGCGGGCAAGGTCCGGATCCGGTTCACGCGTGTCGCTCCGGGCACGGGTCCAGGCCGGGGCCCGGGCCGCCACGAAAAAGGGCGGCTCGCGCCGCCCCTCCCGGGCTTCCAGGGCCCTGATCCCGTCCCCGCGCCCTCGCAGCGCGCGGCGGTCGTCGATGGCAAGCCGTCAGTGCGCGCCGTGGCCGGCGCCCGAGCCCCAGACGTAGATCGCGGCGAACAGGAACAGCCAGACCACGTCGACGAAGTGCCAGTACCAGGCGGCGAACTCGAAGCCGAGATGCTGCTGGGGCGTGAACTGGCCCGCATAGGCGCGGAACAGGCAGACCGCCAGGAAGATGGTGCCGATGATGACATGGGCGCCGTGGAAGCCCGTCGCCATGAAGAAGGTCGACGAGTAGATGCTGCCCGAGAAGCCGAAGGCGGCGTGGTGGTACTCGTAGGCCTGGCAGGCGGTGAACAGGACGCCGAGGATGATCGTCAGCCAGAGGCCGTACTTGAGGCCCTTGCGGTCGCCGTGCAGCAGGGCGTGGTGCGCCCAGGTGATGGTGGTGCCCGAGGTGAGCAGGATCAGGGTGTTGAGGAGCGGCAGGTGCCAGGGGTCGAAGGCCTCGATGCCCTTCGGCGGCCAGGTGCCGCCGGTGAAGTCCACGCGCGTCGCCTGGATCGGGTCGGCGGTGTAGAGGGCGGCCTCGAAATAGGCCCAGAACCACGCGACGAAGAACATCACCTCGGAGGCGATGAACATCATCATGCCGTAGCGGTGGTGCAGCTGCACGACGCGGGTGTGGTCGCCCGAATTCGCCTCGTGGACGACGTCCTTCCACCACGAGAACATGGTGTAGAGCACGCCGAGGGTGCCGGCGCCGAAGATGTAGGGACCGACCGCGAGGTTGCCGATCGACAGGCTCTTCATCCAGAAGACGGCGCCGAAGGCCATCAGGAAGCCCGAGAAGGCCCCGATCAGGGGCCACGGGCTCGGGCTGAGAATGTGGAAGTCGTGATTCTTGGCGTGCGCCTCAGCCATCTGAACGTCTCTCCTCGACCCCCGGCCCTTCGCCGCACCCGGCACCGGCCCTGATTTCTTGTGACCCCGAAGGCCGGACGCGCCGAACCCTCAAGCTTGAACCCATTATGTGCGCGCGGGTGGCTTGTCACGCGCGCGCTCAGAAATTCGACTTCTTGCCCGTATCGCCCGTTGTCGCAACCGCCGCGGCGGCGGGCTGGCCGTTCTTCGAGGCGAAGTAGGTGTAGGACAGGGTCATCTCGCTGAGGTGACTGGTGTTCGAATCGGCCCGCACCGCGGGGTCGATGTAGAACACCACCGGGAAGTCCATGGCCTCGCCGGGCTGCAGCGTCTGCTCCTTGAAGCAGAAGCACTCGACCTTGACGAAGTAGCCGCCCATCAGGCCGGGCTGCACGTTGAAGGTCGCGATGCCGGTGGAGGGCGTGGTGCCGGTGTTTCTCACCCGGAAGAACACCGTCGTGGTCTCCCCGAGATTGGCCGCGACCCTCGGGCTCTCCGCCCGGAACTTCCAGGGCAGGGTCGAGGCGACGTTGGTGTCGAAATGTACCACCATGCTGTCGCCGGTCCGGGCGGCCGCGGCCGAGGGGGCGGCCCCCTGCAGCGGCGTGCCGTCGTAGCCCGTGGCCTTGCAGAAGGCGTCGTAGAGCGGCACCGACGCGAAGGCGAGCCCGGTCATGCCGACGACGAGTCCGGCGCAGGCCAGGGCCGTGCGGTTGGCGGTCCGGTTCGGGTTCGGGGGCGTCTTGCGATCGGTCATGGATCTCTAGAGCGGCCGGTTGAGGACCTGGGGCCCGAGCTTCGCGATGGTGAGCACGAAGAACAGGACCACCATGGCGCCGAGGGCGAGGGCGATGGCGATGGAGCGCTTGCGGCGGCGCTGCTCCTCCTCCGGGCTCAGGGGACGATAGGCGATCTTGGGGTCCTGCATGATGCTCAGACGATGACGGGCCGGAACAGGCCGAGGCCCTGCTCGGCGAGGAGCGCCGAGAAGAGCAGGAACAGGTAGAGGATCGAGAAGGCGAACATGCCCATGGCGGCGCGCTTCTCGGGCTCGCCCTCGCGGTTGCGGAACACCTGGATGCTGAAGGCCAGCATGCCGAGCCCCCCGAGGGTGCCGATGACGGCGTAGAGCAGGCCGCCGAAGCCGAGGGCCACCGGGGCGAGGCCGAGGGGGCCGAGCAGCAGGGTGTAGTAGACGATCTGGCGGCGGGTCGATTGCGGGCCGGCCACGTTCGGCATCATCGGGATCCCGGCCTTCGCGTACTCGCCGGCCTTGACCAGCGCCAGCGCCCAGAAATGCGGCGGCGTCCAGATGAAGATGATCAGGAACAGCACGATCGACTCGATGCCGACGCTGCCCGAGACGACCGCCTGGCCGATGACCGGGGGGAGGGCGCCGGCGGCACCGCCGATCACGATGTTCTGCGGCGTCGCCCGCTTCAGCCACATCGAGTAGATCACGGCGTAGAACACGATGGTGAAGGCCAGGAGGCCCGCCGCGAGCCAGTTCGCGGCGAGGCCGAGGACCAGCACCGAGCCGACCGAGAGGGTCAGGCCGAAGGCGAGCGCCTCGTTCGGCTGGATGCGCCCGTCCGGGATCGGCCGCTTCGCCGTCCGCGTCATCACCGCGTCGATATCGGCATCCCACCACATGTTGAGGCAGCCGGAGGCGCCGGCGCCGACCGCGATCATCAGGAGCGAGATCGCCGCGATCGTCGGCTGCACGTGGCCGTGCGACACCACCATGCCCACGAGGGCGGTGAAGATCACCAGCACCATCACGCGCGGCTTCAGCAGCGCGAAGTAATCCGGCACGTCGCCGCCGACCGCGGCGGGAGCGGGTGCGAAGCGCGTCGCCTCGGCGCCGGCGGTGAGGCTGTTCGACAGGCTCGTCATGAGGACCACAACCGTGTTTGGCTGACCGGACCCGCCGGCCGTCGCCGATCGCACCGGCGAATGAGAAAATTTCCAAGTGGCCGGGCGCGCCGGGCCGCGGCGAGGGCGTCGTGCCGGCTCGCCCGTGAGCCGGATCGCCCTTTCCGGGTCCCTCGCGCGGCGAGGAGCCTGGAAAGGGCGAGGACCGCCGGGGCGGTCCTCGCGAAGCTGGTCAGTGGCGGCCCGGCTCGTCGACGATGCGGGGCAGCGTCTCGAACTGGTGGAAGGGCGGCGGCGAGGACAGGGTCCACTCGA
This sequence comes from Methylobacterium planeticum, assembly GCF_008806345.1. Taxonomy (GTDB): domain Bacteria; phylum Pseudomonadota; class Alphaproteobacteria; order Rhizobiales; family Beijerinckiaceae; genus Methylobacterium; species Methylobacterium planeticum. Next base: position 178,626 of record NZ_VZZJ01000010.1, read on the forward strand.
GGGTGGTGGCACCCTCGCCCCACGGATTGTCGGCCGCGCGGACCTTCGAGCGGAAGGCCAGGATCACGCCGATCACGAACACGATCATGCCGAGGGCGAAGATGTGGCCGCCCCAGGTCGCGACCCTGTGCCAGGGCGCGAAGGCGTCCGGATAGTCGGCGTAGCGGCGGGGCATGCCGGCGAGGCCGAGGAAGTGCATCGGGAAGAACAGGACGTTCGCGCCGATGAAGGCCAGCCAGAAGTGCAGCTTGCCGGCCCATTCCGGGATGACGTGGCCGGTCATCTTCGGGAACCAGTAGTAGACGCCCGCGAAGATGATGAACACGGCGCCGAGCGAGAGCACGTAGTGGAAGTGCGCCACGACGTAATAGGTGTCGTGCAAGTACTTATCGACCGCCGAGTTCGCCAGCACGACGCCGGTGACGCCGCCGACCGTGAACAGGAAGATGAAGCCGACCGCCCAGTGCATGGCGGCCGTGAAGCGGATCGAGCCGCCCCACATCGTGGCGATCCACGAGAAGATCTTCACGCCCGTGGGCACCGCGATCACCATCGTGGCGAAGACGAAGTAGGATTGCGTCTGCAGGCTGAGGCCGACCGTGTACATGTGGTGCGCCCACACGACGAAGCCGACGACGCCGATCGCGACCATCGCGTAGGCCATCGCGAGGTAGCCGAAGACGGGCTTCTTCGAGAAGGTCGCGATGATGTGCGAGACGATGCCGAAGGCCGGCAGGATCATCACGTATACTTCCGGATGGCCGAAGAACCAGAACAGGTGCTGGTAGAGGATCGGGTCGCCACCGCCGGCCGGGTCGAAGAACGTCGTGCCGAAGTTGCGGTCGGTGAGCAGCATCGTGATCGCGCCGGCGAGAACCGGGAGCGACAGGAGCAGCAGGAAGGCGGTGACCAGCTCGGCCCAGGCGAAGAGCGGCATCTTGTGCAGCGTCATGCCGGGCGCGCGCATGTTGAGGATCGTCGTGATGAAGTTGATCGCGCCGAGGATCGAGCCCGCGCCCGCGAGGTGCAGGGCGAAGATCGCGAAGTCGACGGCCGGGCCGGGATGGCCGGCGGTCGAGAGCGGCGGGTAGACGGTCCAGCCCGTGCCGGCACCCGAGGCTCCCGGCGCGCCCTCCACGAAGAGCGAGCAGAGCAGGCTGCAGAAGCCCGCGACGGTGAGCCAGAACGAGATGTTGTTCATGCGCGGGAACGCCATGTCCGGCGCACCGATCATGAGCGGCACGAACCAGTTGCCGAAGCCGCCGATGAGCGCCGGCATCACCATGAAGAACACCATGATGAGGCCGTGGCCGGTCACGAACACGTTGTAGGTGGCCGGGTTCGAGAAGTACTGCAGCCCGGGCTCTTCCATCTCCATGCGGATGCCGAAGGAGAGGAACGCGCCGACGATGCCCGCGCAGAAGGCGAACAGCAGGTAGAGCGTGCCGATGTCCTTGTGGTTCGTGGAGAGGAACCAGCGGGCGAAGAAGGAGGGCTTGTGATCGTCGTGGGCGTCGTGCCCGGCGTGTGCTGCGGCGGTAGCCATCGATGCTGACCTTGCTCGGGTTTCTCGTGATCTCTCGATTGGGGTGGCGGACGGGGCCACCGTCGGCGCCCCCGGTCCTGCCGCGCCGCTAGCGGGCGTCGGCGAATTTCGACCCGTCGTCGATGCGGGCGTACTTGGTCTTCGCCTCGGTCAGCCACTGGGCGTAGGCCTCGTCGCTCACGACCCGGACCGTGATCGGCATGTAGGCGTGGCGCTGGCCGCAGAGCTCGGAGCACTGGCCGTGATAGGTGCCCTCACGGTCGGCCTTGAACCAGAACTGGTTGAGGCGGCCCGGGACGGCGTCGATCTTGAAGCCGAAGGAGGGCATCGCCCAGGAATGCAGCACGTCGGCGGCGGTGACCTGGATCTTCACGATCTTGTTCACCGGCACCACCATGTCGTTGTCGGTGCCAAGGAGACGGGGCTGCTTGTCCTCGTCGAGGTTGGCGTCGAAGGCGAAGCCGCCGCCCTGGTCGGCCGGGTACTCGTAGGACCAGTACCAGGCGTGGCCGATCACCTTCACGAGCACGTCGGCCTTGGGATCCGAGAGCTGCGTGCGCAGGAGGCGGAAGGACGGGATCGCGACCGCCACGAGGATCAGCACCGGAACGATCGTCCAGGCCACCTCGATCAGGGTGTTGTGGGTCGTCCGAGACGGCGTCGGGTTCGCCTTCTCGCTGAAGCGGTAGACGCAGTAGAGGATCAGGCCGAGGACGAAGACCGAGATCGCCAGCGAGAGCCAGTGCAGGCCGACCTCGAAGGAGAGGATGTCCCGGGCGTTCTCGGTGACCGGGACCTGGCGGTCCATCTGCCACGGCTCGGGCTGGCCGATGCCCGCCGCGAAGGCCGAGGAAGACGAGACGAGGAAGGCGCCGAGCGCGGCGAGCCCCCACGATGACCGATGTTGCGTCTGCGCCGTCCGCATGTGCCTCTCGTGGCTCCCCTTGAAGACCTTGTGGTCGACCGCTCGCGCCATTGATTCTGTCGAGACCGGCGCGATGTGGTTGTGACGTGTGTGAACCCCGGCCGAGCAAAAACCCGCCTGGATCCGATCGCGGTGTCAGACCACAAGGAAGTTCAAGGTGCAACCGCAACAGCGTCGCATCATGCGCTTTCTTGCAGAGCGCGAAAAAACTTCCCGTGCCGCAGGACGGCCCGCGCCGGGGGCGCCGGAACCCGTGCGGACTGTTATCATGCGAGGGCGCGCCGGGGCCGGTCCCGGCCGGACTTCGAGCGAGCCGCGGGCCAGCAACCGATGCAACAGACCAGGACGAGCGCGACGGAGACGGCCGCATCCGAGCCCGCATCCGAGGACGGGGCGCCCCGGACCGCCCTCTCGGTCGCGACCGAGGTCATCGCCTACGACGCGGCCGATCCGCGGGCGGGAGAGCGCGCCCTCGCGGTCGAGATGCCGGTCAACCTCGTCTACGGCAGCGTGCCCTACGCGGTGATGATGACGACGCCCGCCGACCTCGAGGATTTCGCCTACGGCTTCAGCCTGACGGAGGGCATCGTGGCGACGGCGGACGAGATCCGCTCGGCCCGGGTCGAGGACGGGGAGGGGGGCCTGCGGCTCCTCGTCGACCTCGTGCCGGGACGCCTGCGCGAGCACCTCGCCCGCAAGCGTGCGATCAGCGGTCGCACCGGCTGCGGCGTCTGCGGCATCGACGACCTCGCGGCCCTGCCGATGGCCGAGCCGCGCCGGGCCGAGGGCACCCGGGTGGCGATGGCGGCGATCAGCCGGGCGCTCGCGGCGCTCGGCGACGCGCAGCGGCTGAACCACGAGACGCGGGCGGTCCACGCCGCCGCCTGGGCCCGCCTCGACGGCTCCCTCGTGGCGGTGCGCGAGGATGTCGGGCGCCACAACGCCCTCGACAAGCTGATCGGCGCCCTGATCCGGGCCGGGACCGACCCGGCCGAGGGGTTCCTGGTGATCACGAGCCGCTGCTCGTTCGAGATGGTCGAGAAGGCCGCCCATTTCGGCGCGGCGGTGCTGGTCGCGATCTCGGCGCCGACCTCCCTCGCCCTCGACCGGGCCCGGCTTCACGGCATGACGCTCTGCGCCATCGCCCGCTCGGACAACCTGACGGTCTTCGCCGGCGCCGAGCGCCTTATTTTGGGCGCGTGAGCTCTCGGCGCGTAAGCTCTCGGCGCGTGAGCCCGGAGGCCCGACGCTTCCGGGCGGCCGCCTAGTCGGCGGCGGCGCCCGCCTCTCCGCCGCCCGGCACGATGGTGGCGCCGCCGATCACCCGGACGTTGCGCTTGTCCTCGGCCGGCGGATCCTTCCAGGCCTTCTCGGCGGGCTTGACCTCGAGGGGCTTGACCTCCGGAGCCTTGGCCTCGGCGGCCTTCTCGACGTCCCTGGTCTCGGGAGCGGCCGATTGCGGCGGCTTCGGCTCGGCCGGGGGCGGCTGCACCGAGGCGGGGGTCTGGGCTGGCACCGGCGCGGCCTTCGGCGGCTCGATCGCCGCGACCGGCGTCTCGGGCTTCGGCTGAGGCTGCGCGGCCTCCTTGGCAACATCCTTGGCGGCATCCTTGCCGATATCCTGGGCCGGATCCCGGGCGGCATTCTGCTGCTTGCCCGGTTCCTGGCCCTGCTCCTTGCTCGGCTCCTTGCTCGGTTCCTTGGCCTCGGCGGGCCCGAGCTTCGGCGCCGGCGCCTCGGGCGCCGTCCGGGCATGGCCGGGCTTGGCCTCGCCGGCCTTCGGGGGCGCGAGGCGGCTCAGCTTGCGCGGAGCCTCGGCCCGGCCCCGGGCATCCGGATTCACCCCCAGGGGATTGGCATCGGCGGGCGCCGGTCGCCCGGCGATGGCGGGCCGGACCGGCTCCGCGCGGCCGTAGAGCTCCGGCCGCGGCGGAAGCGCGCGGCCCGCCGGGTTCGGGATTTCGGCGGGCGGCAGCAGGCGCTCGCCCTGACGGTCGATCTGCCGCTCGGCCTGGCGCAGCGGGCGCCGGGGCTCGGCGTCCTCCTCGGTCCAGCCGAAGCCCGGCATCGGCCGGGCCACCCGGGCGGGCGCGTAGACGTCGGCCCCGAGGCGCTCGCGGCCGACGATCGCGCCGTCATGGGCATCGACGAAGAGGCGCAGGCGGGCGCCGTTCGGGCCGAAGGCCTCGACCACGTAGCCGCGCCCGTCGAAGCGCGGGCGGCTGAGGCCGCTGAAGCCGCGCTCGCTCAGGCGCCAGGCCACCGCCCGCGGCGACAGGATCTCGTCCTCGAAGACGTACTGGGCCTGCGCCGCCCCGCCGACGGCGAGGATAAGGGCCGCCGCCGCGAGGCCGGGCCGGAGCGCGCGCGCGATCATCGTGGCGGCCATCGGGAGCTTGCGGAAGAGCGTGCGGCTCGCATCCATAGGGCGTCGTCCCACTGGGTTGAGGGCGGTCCCGAGCGGCCGCGAGACCCTGGTCCTCGCCGCCGATCAGATCCGCCGCGTGCCGAAGGCCCGCCTCGCGGGTCCTTCGGCGGTCCTGGCGGGGTCGTTGCCCCGCATGCCGCTTGTGCTCGGCAAGACTTTGTTAACCCATGGATTAGGGCGAGATTGCGGGGCAAACCGGGCGAGACCGCGCCGGCTTGTCTCCGCCGTGTCTCCGGCTTGTCTCCGCCGAGATTCCTGGCGCGGCGGCGGGGCAGGACACGGCGCGCCGGGTCCTGCGGCGATCTCGCCCTGCGGCCGGCGGGGGACGCCCGCTGCAAAACCCATCCGGCCCCGCATCCGGGGCCTTGCTGGACCGATTAAAATCTGTCACTTTCCGTCGTTAGGACAGCATCGCTGTCCCATTTTCGGCAGGGCCTCGAGGGCAGGCAGAGGTTTCGGGACGTGAGCATCGCAGCGTCGAAACGAGATCTGAAGCCGGTCGCCATTCGGGCGATCCGGGCCCACGCCGGCTGAGCACAGGCCGGCGTCGAGCCCGCGGGTGAGCGGGCGCTTCGACACCGAAGACCCGACCAAGACCCGTCGTAGATTGGCGTGAGCCCGGCATCGCTTGATGCCCGGGCATGAAACATGCTCGCATGCGAGCAGGTCGGACAGACGAAGGGGTGTTGAGCGTGGCCGCATCTGTAAGCTTCGAGGCCGTTCCGGCGCAGATCCCGGCCACCCGGGACACGATGAAGCCGCTCGTCGTGCGCGACCCGGCGCTCCCGGCCGCCCAGGGCGCCTACGACCCCGCCCACGAGCGCGATGCCTGCGGCGTCGGCTTCATCGCCGACATGCACAACCGCAAGACCCACGCGGTGGTGCAGCAGGGCCTGCTGATCCTCGAGAACCTCGACCATCGCGGTGCCGTCGGCGCCGACCCGAAGATGGGCGACGGCTGCGGCATCCTGGTGCAGATCCCGCACGTGTTCTTCGCGGAGGAGTGCTCGCGCCTCGGCTTCGAGCTGCCGCCGGCCGGGCAATACGCCATCGGCCAGTTCTTCATGCCGAAGAACGAGGCGGCGCGCCGCACCATCGAGGAGATCGTCGAGAGGGCGCTGGCCGACGAGGGCCTGCCGCTGCTCGGCTGGCGCGACGTGCCGGTCGATTCCGAGGATCTCGGCAAGGCCGTGAAGGAGACCGAGCCGCACCACCGGCAGGTCTTCATCGGCCGGCCCGCCAGCGTCTCGGACGAGGACGGCTTCGAGCGCCGCGTCTACGTCGCCCGCAAGGTCATCTCCGGCAAGGTCTACGGCCTCGGCGACGCCAGCCTGATGGAGTTCTATCCGGTCTCGGTGTCGAGCCGCACCATCGTCTACAAGGGCATGGTGCTGGTGAACCAGCTCGGCCACTATTTCCTCGACCTCAAGGACGCGCGCTTCGTCTCGGCGCTGGCGCTCGTGCACCAGCGCTTCGCCACGAACACCTTCCCGACCTGGCGCCTGTCGCACCCCTACCGGATGGTCGCGCATAACGGCGAGATCAACACGCTGCGCGGCAACGTGAACTGGATGGCGGCCCGCCAGGCGAGCGTCGATTCCGAGCTGTTCGGCAACGACATCTCGAAGCTCTGGCCGATCTCCTACGAGGGCCAGTCCGACACCGCCTGCTTCGACAACGCCCTCGAGTTCCTGGTCCAGGGCGGCTACCCGCTCGCCCACGCCATGATGATGCTCATCCCGGAGGCCTGGGCCGGCAACCCGCTGATGAGCGAGGAGCGGCGCGCCTTCTACGAGTACCACGCCGCCCTGATGGAGCCGTGGGACGGCCCGGCCGCCGTCTGCTTCACGGATGGCCGCCAGATCGGCGCGACGCTCGACCGCAACGGCCTGCGCCCGGCCCGCTACATCGTCACCGAGGACGGCCTCGTGGTGCTCGCCTCCGAGATGGGCACCCTGCCGATCGAGGATTCGCGCATCATCCAGTCCTGGCGCCTGCAGCCGGGCCGCATGCTGCTGATCGACCTCGAGAAGGGCCGCATCGTCTCGGACGAGGAGATCAAGGGGGAGCTCGCCGCCGCGCACCCCTACGCCGAGTGGCTGAAGAACACCCAGATCGTGCTGGAGGACCTGAAGCCCGTGGTGCCGCGCGCCTCGCGCTCGGACGTCTCGCTCCTCGATCGCCAGCAAGCCTTCGGCTACACCCAGGAGGACCTCAAGCTCCTGATGCAGCCCATGGCCGTGACCGGCCAGGAGGCGGTGGGCTCGATGGGCACCGACACGCCGCTCTCGGCGCTCTCGGACAAGGCGAAGCTCCTCTACACCTACTTCAAGCAGAACTTCGCGCAGGTGACGAACCCGCCGATCGACCCGATCCGCGAGGAGGCCGTGATGAGCCTCGTCTCGTTCATCGGGCCGCGGCCGAACCTCCTCGACATGGAGGGCGCTTCCCGCAAGAAGCGCCTGGAGGTGCGCCAGCCGATCCTCACCAACGGCGACCTCGAGAAGATCCGCTCGATCGGCCATTTCGAGGACCGCTTCGACACCAAGACCCTGGACATGACCTACCCGGCCGAGACCGGGGCGGCCGCCATGGAGGGCGCCCTCGACCGCCTCTGCGACCGGGCCGAGGTCGCGGTGCGCGGTGGCTACAACATCATCATCCTGTCGGACCGCGCGGTCGGGCCGGACCGGATCCCGATCCCCGCGCTGCTCGCCACGGCGGCCGTGCACAACTACCTGATCCGCAAGGGCCTGCGCACCTCGGTCGGCCTCGTGGTCGAATCGGGCGAGCCGCGCGAGGTGCACCATTTCGCCTGCCTGGCGGGCTACGGCGCGGAGGCGATCAACCCCTACCTCGCCTTCGAGACGCTGCTCGGCATGAAGGACGAGTTCCCGCCGGACCTCGTCGATGACGAGATCATCTACCGCTACATCAAGTCGATCGATAAGGGCCTCCTGAAGGTGATGTCCAAGATGGGCATCTCGACCTACCAGTCCTATTGCGGGGCTCAGATCTTCGACGCGGTGGGGCTGAACTCGGCGTTCGTGGCGCGCGATTTCTTCGGGACCGCGACCACGGTCGAGGGCATCGGCATGTCCGAGGTCGCCGAGGAGACGGTGCGCCGCCACGCCGACGCCTTCGGGGACGCGCCGATCTACCGGCACGCCCTCGATGTCGGCGGCGAGTACGCCTACCGCCTGCGCGGCGAGGTCCACACCTGGACCCCGGACACGGTGGCGACGCTGCAGCACGCGGTGCGCCTCGGCGTGCCCGAGCGCTACCGCGAGTACGCGCGCCTCGTGAACGAGCAGGAGAACCACCTCAAGACCCTGCGCGGCCTGTTCCGCATCAAGGAGGCGGCCGAGCTCGGCCGCGCGCCGGTGGACCTCGCCGAGGTCGAGCCGGCCTCCGACATCGTCAAGCGCTTCGCCACGGGGGCGATGTCCTACGGCTCGATCTCCAAGGAGGCGCACGAGACGCTCGCGATCGCGGTGAACTCCTTCGGCGGCCGCTCGAACTCGGGCGAGGGCGGCGAGGAGGTCGAGCGCTTCAAGCCCCTGCCGGACGGGCGCTCGCGCCGCTCGGCCATCAAGCAGGTGGCCTCCGGCCGCTTCGGCGTCACGACGGAATACCTCGTCAATTCCGACATGATGCAGATCAAGGTCGCGCAGGGCGCCAAGCCCGGCGAGGGCGGCCAGCTGCCCGGCCACAAGGTCGACGCCAAGATCGCCAAGGTCCGCTACGCGACGCCCGGCGTCGGCCTGATCTCGCCGCCGCCCCACCACGACATCTACTCGATCGAGGACCTGGCCCAGCTGATCTTCGATCTGAAGAACGTCAACCCGGCGGCCGACGTCTCGGTGAAGCTCGTCTCCGAGGTCGGCGTCGGCACCGTCGCGGCGGGCGTCGCCAAGGCGCGGGCCGACCACATCACGATCTCGGGCTTCGACGGGGGCACGGGCGCCGCCCCGCTGACCTCGCTCAAGCACGCGGGCGGTCCCTGGGAGACGGGCCTCGCCGAGACGCAGCAGACGCTGGTGCTCAACCACCTGCGCGGCCGCGTCGCGCTCCAGGCCGACGGCGGCATCCGCACCGGCCGCGACGTGATGATCGCGGCCCTGCTCGGGGCCGACCAGTTCGGCTTCTCGACCGCGCCCCTCATCGCGGCGGGCTGCATCATGATGCGCAAGTGCCACCTCAACACCTGCCCGGTGGGCGTCGCCACCCAGGACCCGGTGCTGCGCAAGCGCTTCAAGGGCACCCCCGAGCACGTGGTGAACTACTTCTTCTACGTGGCCGAGGAGGTGCGCGAGCTGATGGCCGCCATGGGCTTCACCAAGCTCGACGCGCTCGTCGGCCGCTCCGACCTCCTCGACAAGGTCGAGGCGATCTCGCACTGGAAGGCGCGCGGCCTCGACTTCTCGAAGCTGTTCCACCGGCCCGATGTCGGCCCGGAGGCGGCGATCCGCCACGTCGAGAAGCAGCATCACCCGATCGACACGGTGCTGGACCGCCGCCTGATCGCGGGGGCGCAGGCCGCCGTCGAGACCGGCGAGCCCGTGACCCTCTCGGACGTGATCCGCAACTCGGACCGGGCGGCGGGCGCGATGCTCTCGGGGATCGTCGCCAAGGCGCACGGCCACGAGGGGCTGCCCGACGACACCATCCGGGTGCAGCTCGCCGGCACCGCCGGCCAGAGCTTCGGCGCCTGGCTGGCGGCGGGCATCACCCTGGCGCTGACCGGCCACGCCAACGATTATGTCGGCAAGGGCCTGTCGGGGGGCAAGCTGATCATCCGCCCGACGGACGCGCTGCGCTCGCCCTCGGACCGGACCATCATGGCGGGCAACACCGTCCTGTACGGGGCGATCGCGGGCGAGTGCTACATCCGCGGCTCGGCGGGCGAGCGCTTCGCGGTCCGGAACTCCGGCGCCATCGCGGTGGTCGAGGGGATGGGCGACCACGGCTGCGAGTACATGACCGGCGGCGTCGTCGTGTCGATCGGCGAGACCGGGCGGAACTTCGCGGCGGGCATGTCGGGCGGCATCGCCTACGTGCTCGACGAGGACGGCTCGTTCTCGGCGCGCTGCAACCTCTCGATGGTCGATCTCGAGCCCGTCGAGGAGGAGGACGACCTGATGCGCCGCTTCCACCAGGACGGCGACCTGGAGACCAAGGGGCGGGTCGACATCCTGGCCAACATGTCCGGCCACGACGAGGAGCGCCTGAGCCAGCTCATCACCAATCACCTCAAGTACACGGGCAGCCCTCGGGCCCAGGCCATCCTCGACGATTGGGCGGGCTACCGCACCCGGTTCGTCAAGGTGATGCCGGTCGAGTACCGCCGGGCCCTGCGCGAGATGGAGATGGCCCGGATGCCGGTGGCGGCCGAGTAGCGCCGCCACCCAGGGACCATGACGGGGGCGGCCGGGCTCGGACCGGCCGCCCCGGACGGACAGCGACGATGCAAGGGGGCGGGATCAGGCGATCCGCCAGCCCAGGGACGGATCGATGGGCAAGGTCACAGGCTTCCTCGAATTTGACCGGCAGGAGCAGAAGTATCAGCTCGCCGCCGACCGGGTGCGGCACTTCCGCGAATTCACGCTGCCGCTCGACGAGCACGACCTGAAGAAGCAGGCGGCGCGCTGCATGGATTGCGGCATCCCGTTCTGCCACGGTCCGACCGGCTGCCCGGTCCACAACCAGATCCCGGACTGGAACGAGCTCGTGTTCCAGTCGGATTGGGAGGAGGCCGCCCGCAACCTCCACTCCACGAACAACTTCCCCGAGTTCACCGGCCGCATCTGCCCCGCGCCCTGCGAGGAGGCCTGCACCCTCAATCTCGAGAACCAGCCGGTCGCCATCAAGACGATCGAGCAGGCGATCGCCGACCGGGCCTGGAACATGGGCTGGGTCAAGCCGGAGGTCCCGGAGACCCGCACCGGCAAGCGCGTCGCGGTGGTGGGCTCCGGCCCCGCCGGCATGGCCGCCGCCCAGCAGCTCGCCCGCGTCGGTCACGACGTCCACGTCTTCGAGCGCGAGCCGAAGGCCGGCGGCCTGCTCCGCTACGGCATCCCGGACTTCAAGATGGAGAAGCGCCACATCGACCGGCGCGTGAAGCAGATGGAGGCCGAGGGCGTCGTCTTCCATTACGGCGTGAATATCGGCGTCACCAAGTCCGTCGAGGAGCTGACCGCGGAGTTCGCCGCGGTCCTGTTCGCCGGCGGCGCCGAGGATCCGCGCAACCCGCAGCTGCCCGGGCAGGAGTTCGAGGGCGTGCATTACGCCATGCCCTACCTCGTCCAGTCGAACCGCCGCGTCGGCGCCGAGCCGATGCCCGGCAACGGCGAGGAGCCGATCCTCGCCTCGGGCCGGAACGTCGTGGTGATCGGCGGCGGCGACACCGCCTCCGACTGCGTCGGCACCGCCTTCCGCCAGGGCGCCCTCTCGGTGACGCAGCTCGACATCCGTCCGCGCCCCCCGGAGCGCGAGGACAAGCTGACGGTGTGGCCCTACTGGCCGACCAAGATGCGGACCTCCTCGAGCCAGGCGGAGGGGGCGGAGCGCGAATTCCAGGCCGCGACGCTCCGGCTCGAGGGCAAGAAGGGCCGCCTCACGGGCGTCGTCTGCGCCCGGGTCGACGCCAAGCGCCAGCCGATCCCCGGCACCGAGTTCGTGCTCCCCGCCGACCTCGTCTTCATGGCGATCGGCTTCGCCGGCTCGATCCGCAAGGGCATGCTGGAGCAATCCGGCATCGTCATGGACAAGCGCGGCAACGTGACGGCCAACGAGGACGATTACCGGACCTCGCACGAGAAGATCTACGCCGCCGGCGACATGCGCCGCGGCCAGTCCCTCGTGGTCTGGGCGATCCGGGAAGGCCGCCAGGCCGCCCGCTCCATCGACCTGGCCCTCATGGGCACGAGCGTCCTGCCGCGCTGAGCCGGTCTGCCGCCGGGGAGGACCCGCGGCGCGGTTCGGGATGCCGCCCGGTATCGCGACGCGCCCCCCCTCCCGCTCCGCGAGGGCCGGGGTGGAGGATGCGCCTTGTCCGGGCACGTCGCACCCCTCACCCGGTCCGCTGTCGCGGACCCGACCTCTCCCGTACGGGAGCGGTGAGGCGCTTCGTCCGCGCCCCATCGTCGCTCGGAGGCGCTGGCCGGACCCACGATCGCGCCTCGGATCTCGGACCGGGCGCGGGTGTCGCGACGCGGGCGGTCGCGGTCAGCCCGGCGGCCAGCGGAAGTCGTCGGCGCGGCCGGGTTGCGGCAGGGGGGCGGCGCCGCGCTGGAGAGCCCGTTCCACGTTGCCGGAGGTGTCGCCGTCGCGCGGGCGGCCGCTCATCAGGACGCCACCGGGGGAGACCTCGGCCCGGCCGAGGGGCACCACGGGCCCGGCAAGCGGCTTGACCGGCAGGGCCGGGATGCCCGGCGGCTCGGGCAGGCTCGGCAGCATCGCGGTGATCTGCCGGTCGATCGCCGCCGTGTCGTCGAGCTTCGGAGGAGCGCCGTCGAGGGTCGGTCCCGGGGTGGCCGCCACCGCCGCCGGCTGGTCGGCGGGGGCCGGGCTCGCCGCGCCCATCAGGCGCTTCAGCTCGACATCGGCGAAGTGGGCGAGCTTGCGCGCGCCCGCATGGGTGAAGTGCACCCCGTCCTGGGTGCGCAGCTTGGCGTTCTGGCCCTCGAGATCGGGGCCCGAGGGCGTGTAGCGGTTGCGGTCGTCGACGAAGCCCGGCCAGATGTCCACGTAGGTGCCGCCGCCCCGGGCGACGCGCTCGCGGACTATGTCGTTGATGGCGGCGAGGTCGGTGGTCAGGCCCTCGCTGCGCATTGGCGGGGTTCCGACCCAGATCAGCGGGATCTTGCGGTCGGCGAAGACCTTCACCATCGCGTCGACCCGGTCGCGGTAGATCTCGCGCCAGCGGTCGGTGAGCGGATCGACGCTCTGGTCGCCCTCGCGGATCGGCTGGCGGTCGTTGGCTCCGACCATGACCAGGGCGTAGCTGACCTTCGGGTTCGCCTTGAGGAAATCCTCGGCGGCCTTCGGCCAATCCACCACGTCCTTGCGCACGAGGCCGCTATCGCCCTTGGCGCGGTCGAGGACGGCGACGTCGGCATTGTCCTCGAACACGTCGTCGAGGCCCTTGCTGAGATGGTCGGCGAGCGAATCGCCGAAGACGGCGATCTGGGTGTTCGGCGCGGCCTTGGGCGCCACGGGCTTCGGGGGCGCCGCGACCGGGGCCGGCCGGACCCGCCGCTTCTGCAGGCGCTGCGCGTCGGCGGTCGCCGCCGGGGCGCGGGGTCTGGGCGGGCGGTAGCTCGGCTCGGGCTGCGGCTGCGGCTGGGCCTGCTGCGGCCGGTCCTCCCAGGGCCAGTAGAACTGGCGTGGGGCCTCCTGCGGCTGCGGCGCGTAGCGGCGCGCCTGCCGGCCCCCGTAGGCGCTGTCGTCCCGGTAGTAATTGTCCCGGGCGCGCCGGCGCGGCGGCGCCGCGTAGGGATCGGTCCGGGGCTGCTCGAAGGCATCGCCCCACTGGGCGGCGGCGGGATCGGGGGTGAGGCTCAGCGCGGCGGCGAGGCAGGCCGTTCCGAGGAGCGCCCGGAGCAACGCGGGCCGCGGGCCGATCCGCGATCGGAGCTTCGTCATACGCACCCTCGCTACGCAGCTCTGGCCCACCGGCCGCCCCGGATCCGGCCCGGCTCGCGGAGGCGACCATACAGAAGGACGGGCCGCGCGTCTAAATCCGCCATCTAGGGCCGGGCCCCGAGCCGGTCGAGGAGTTCCGGCGCCGCGTAGCCGTCGGCCACCATCCCCTCGCGGATCTGGTAGCGGCGCACCGCCTCGCGCAGCTTCGGACCGGCCCGGCCGTCGGCCTCGCCCGCGTAGAGGCCCTGCGCCGAGAGGCCGCGCTGGAGCGCCGTCAGGCCGGCGGCGTCGAGGCGCCGCGCCCCGCTCGGCCAGGGGCTCGCGAGCGCCGGCGCCCCGGCGAGGCGGTCCGCCAGGTGGCCGACCGCGAGGGCGTAGGAATCGGAGGTGTTGTAGGCGCGCACCACCTCGAAATTGTCGGTGATCAGGAAGACGGGCGCCCCGGCCCCGCCGGGCAGGAACAGGCTGGCCCGACCCGTGGCGGGCAGCGGCTTGCCGTCGGTGCGGCGCACCCCCCGGCCGGCGAACTCGCCGAAATCGCCCGCGTAGCGGCTGAGGTCGAAATCGGCCGGCAGGCTCACCGCGTAGCCCCAGGATACGGCCGGGTTCCAGCCGAGGTCCTTGAGGTAGCCGGCGATGGAGGCCAGCGCGTCGGCATCCGAGGTCCAGATGTCGCGGTGGCCGTCCCCGTCGAAATCGACCGCGTGCTGCAGGAAGGTCGAGGGGAGGAACTGCACCTGCCCCATCGCGCCGGCCCAGGAGCCCTTCATCCGCTCCGGCGCGATGTCGCCGCGCTGCAGGATCACCAGGGCGGCGATGAGTTCCTGCCGGAACAGGTCGCCCCGGTGCCGGACCTGCGCCAGGGTCGCGAGGGCCCGGATCGTCGGGACGCTGCCGGCGCTCGCGCCGAAATCGGATTCGACGCCCCAGAACGCGAGGGTGATCCAGCGCGGCACGCCGGTCCGGGCCTCGATGGCCGCGAGGGTGTCGGCGAGGGCGGCCGCCCGCGCCCGGCCCCGCGCGATCCGCCCGCTGGAGACGGCGCCGACGAGATACTCCCAGACCGGCCGCGCGAACTCGCCCTGGCGCTTCGTCCGGGCGAGGACGTCGGGGTCGGGACCGGTCACGCCCCGGAAGGCCGCCGCGAAGATCGCGTCCGACACCCCGCGGGCCCGCGCCTCGGGGCGCAGGCCGGCGACGAAGGCGGCGAAGCCCTCGGGCGCCTCCGCCGCCGCGGAGGTCGGCGGTCCCGGCGCGGCGAGCGAGCTTGGCGCCACGAGCGAGCCTGGCGCGGCCAGGACGGCCGCGGCGACGACGAGGCCGCGCCACAGGGCCCGCACCGGCGTCAGACCCGGTTGCGCCGGCCGAGGGCGTCCTCCCAGGCGAGCGCCTGGCGCACGATGCCGTC
>NZ_VZZJ01000011.1 GCF_008806345.1 Methylobacterium planeticum
ATCCTGTGGGGCGTCTGGATCACGCTCTCGAAGGCCCTGATCCTGTTCCGCTGAGATCGCCGCCGCGGCCCCTGTTGGGGTCGCGGCCCTATGTCTTGTCGGGCTCCGGCGTCGGACCGGCGATGGTCGCGCCTCCGCTCGCCTGCCCGGAGGGCATCGGCACGCTGATCGTCTCCGGCAGGACCCGGGCGCCCTCGCCCGCTTCGGCGGACGGACCGATCAGGCCCTCGACCTCGCGGAGCAGATCGTCGAACTGGTAGGGCTTGCGGACGAGCCGCGCGCCCGCCGGCAATTCGCGCCCGCTGCGGCTCAGCGCGCCCGAGGTGACGAGGATCCCGAGCTTCGGCCAGCGGCTGCGAACGAGATGGACGAGCCCGATTCCGTCGATCTGCCCCGGCAGGGTTTGGCCGGTGATCAGAAGGCGCACGTCCCGGTGCCGCTCCAGCAGTGCCACGGCTTCCCGAGCATCGCGCGCCTCGAGGGCGCGGTAGCCCGCCTCCTCCAGCATATCCATCGTGACCATGCGGATCACCCGATCCAGATCGACCACGAGGATGGCGATGGGCCCTGGATCTGCCTCCGACACGACGCGCGCCGCCTCTCCAACGGGAGCGTGACCCGAAAGCGGCACCGTCCCGATGGCCGTTCATACGCACGATCCGATTGTGTGTGCAATTAGACAGTGACGCGCTGTCCGTCCGGCCCTGCGGGACGCCGGACCGGGGGCAGGCGTCCCGTCGTCCCCCGACCGCAATCCGACCATTCGAGATCAATAAGATTTCAATTTCCAAGACAAAGAACATTAATATTTCACGTCGTACGACAGCATAGTTGCGCATTTACGACATCAATTCTCCGGTTTTTTCTGGATAGGCAATATCGAGCCGGGCGTCATTGACAGCACACATCGCGACGGATCAACACTTCCCTCGTGCGATGGAGGCTTTCGTGACCATTAGAATCTCACATATACTTGCAACCACAGCTTTCATTCCGGTCTGCTCTGCCTATGCGGCCGACCTGCCGGTGAAGAAGGCGGCTCCGATCGAGTTCGTCCGCGTCTGCTCGGCCTACGGCGCAGGCTTCTTCTACATCCCGGGCACCGACACCTGCCTGCGCATCTCGGGCCGTGCCCGCTTCGAGGCCGGCGTCGTCGGTTCGAACTACACCCGCGGCAGCGACCTCGCGAACTATCGCGGCGCCATGCGCCTCAACGTCGATGCCCGCACGCAGACCGCCTACGGCACGCTGCGCGCCTTCACGCGCCTCGACGTGCAGAGCCGCACCGGCAACTTCGTGACCTCCGGCTCTCAGCAGCGCGTCGGCAACGCCTTCCCGGCGCTCGGCCCCGACACGTTCGGCCGCGCCCAGCAATACGTGAACGTCGACAAGGCCTTCGTGCAGTTCGCCGGGCTGACCGCCGGCCGCGCCTCCTCGTTCTTCGACTTCTACGCCCATGATTTCGAGATCATGGGGGTGACGCTCGGCTCCGACGTCGCCTCCACGAACCTGCTCGCCTACACGGCGAAGTTCGGCGAGGGCTGGTCGGCCACGGTCTCGCTCGAAGACCCGACCTTCCGCTGGCAGCCGGTCTTCTCGTCCATCTCGAACGCGACCTCGGCGAACTCCTCGTTCAGCATCTTCACGAACTCGGCCTCGCTCGCCCCGGTCGCCAACGCGCTCAATCCGCTGACCGGCCTGCCGACTTCGGAGGTCTACTACGACGTCACCCAGAAGAATCGCACGCCCGACTTCGTCGGCGCGCTGCGCCTCGACCAGGCCTGGGGCTCGGCCCAGCTCTCGGCCGCCGTCCACGAGGTCGGCATCGGCCAGCCCACCGGCGCGATCTTCGGCCTGAATGGCGGAGCGGCCTCGCTCGCCGCGGTGCGTCGCCCCTCGAACGAGTACGGCTGGGCCGTACAGGGCGGCGTGAAGATCAACGCGCCCTTCATCGCCCCGGGCGACGCCCTCTACCTGCAGGGCGCCTACGGCGAGGGCGCGATGTCCTATACGGGCTTCCAGGCCTACACCGCGACCTACCTCCAGAACACCCGGCTGACCAACAACTCGCCCTTCGACCAGTACTTCAACGACGCGGTGGTCAACCCGATCACCGGCAAGATCGAGCTCTCGACGAGCTTCACGGTGGTCGGCTCGTTCCTTCATTACTGGTCGCCCGAGTGGCGTTCGGCCGTCTTCGGAAGCTACGGCGAGGTCAGGTACGGCAAGTCCGGCCGCGCCGCGCTCAGCGTCTCGAACGGCGCCGTCGCCGGCAACGTGCCGGCCTCGTTCCTGACGAGCCCGTCGGGCTATGCCCTCAGCCCGATCCTGCGCGACCTCAACCAGATAGTCGCCGGCGCGAGCCTGATCTGGTCGCCCGTCAAGGATCTCGATATCGGCGCCGAGGGCCTCTACAGCCGCGTCTCCCTGAACCAGGGCCGCACGCCGGACGCGACCCGCCCGGGCGTCAACGTGAATTCGCAGGACGTCTACCAAGTGCGCGCCCGCGTCCAGCGTGACTTCTAGGGTCCGGCGAAACGCCGACACCGACGAAGCGCCGACAGGTCCTCGCGAGGCCCAGTGCCGCTCCTGCTCCGGCGGGGGCGGCATCCGCGTCCGGGGCTCGGGCGGCGCGCTTGTCCGCAGCGGAGGGGAAAGGCTTAACCTCGTCGCGATAGCGTGGCACCCACCGACGCCGCGGATGCACCCGCCGCCGAACGGGAGTGCGGATCCACATGAGACAGCCAGTGGAGGGGCGAGCCGCGAGCCGGCTGCACAAGCCGTTCCTGCTCTACGGCGTCCTGTGCTTCTGCTTCGGCGTCTGCATGTATCTCGCGGGTGTGCTGCTCGTCTTCCCGCGCTATCTCCTGCAGCAGCACGCGCTGCTCGATCCGGTCGCGGAGGCGCTCGTCTGGTACAGCGGCCTGCCGATCCTGACGGGGATCACGCTGGCCCTGTTCGATCTGCTCGTCCTCCTCAAGTACAAGAAGCCGGATGTCGCGGTTCGCTTCGAGCCCGTCCGCCGCCGCCGCGTGACCGTGGCGTTGACCGCCTACGATGACGAGAACAGCATCGGCGGCGCGGTTGCCGACTTCCTGAACCATCCGCTCGTCGAGCGGGTGATCGTCGTCAGCAACAACAGCCGCGATCGCACCGCCGTGTTCGCGCAGAATGCAGGCGCCCTCGTCTTCGACGAACTGGAGCCCGGCTACGGCCGCTGCGTCTTCCGCTGCCTGAGCGAGGCGGTGAAGTTCACCGATACGGATTTCGTCGTGCTGTGCGAGGGCGACAGCACCTTCCGGGCCTACGACATCGAGAAGCTGCTCGCCTACGCGCCGCATGCCGACATCGTCAACGGCACGCGGACCGTGGAGCCGCTGCGCCAGTACATCACCCAGCTGAGCACGTTCATCTATTACGGGAACCTGTTCGTCGGGAAGCTGCTCGAGGCCAAGCATCTCGGCCGCGGCACCATCACGGATGTGGGCACGACCTACAAGCTCTGCCGCCGGGATGCCCTGATCGGTCTCCTGGACACGCTGAACCCGGCCGTGAACCTCGAGTTCAACGCCCATTTTCTCGACCGGGCCCTCGCCCGCGGTCTCGTGCTGCTGGAATGCCCGATCACCTTCCATCAGCGCGTCGGGGTGAGCAAGGGCGGCAACGTCAACAACTGGCGCGGCTTCACGGTCGGATCCCGCATGATCGTCGGGCTGCTGTTCGACTGGCGGCGCACCGCCTGAGCGCGACCGCGGCACCCCGCCCGGGCGCGTCCCGCACCGGCCGCAGACCCACGGAACGCAAGCCGGCAGACGGCAGTGGATCGAATCGATGAGTGGCGATTATCACGGCTCGCGCCTTGCCCATGACCCGCGCCGCGACGTCCTGTGGAAGGCCCTGTGGCATTACCACTTCCGGCACCGCATCGCTCCGGAGGCCTGCGTGCTCGACCTCGGCGCCGGCTACGGCAACTTCATCAACGCCGTGGTGGCGCGGCGGCGCATCGCCGTGGATCACTGGCCCGGACTTGCCGAGCACGTCGCGCCGGGCGTGGAAGCGATCATCACCCCGGTGACGGACCTCAGCGCGGTGGCGACCGCGAGCGTGGATTTCGTCTTCGCCTCGAACCTCTTCGAGCACCTGACGCAGGATGTCTGCGTCACGGCCCTCGCCGAGATCCGGCGGGTGCTGGCACCGGGCGGGCGCCTGACCCTGCTCCAGCCGAACTACCGCTACGCCTATCGCGAGTATTTCGACGACTACACCCACGTCGCGGTCTACTCGCATGTGAGCCTGCCGGACTTCCTGCGGGCGCATGGCTGGGCGGTCGACGAGGTCCGCCCGCGCTTCCTGCCGCTGACGGTCAAGTCGCGCCTGCCGGTCTCGGCGCCGCTGATCGGCGCCTACCTGCGCGCGCCGTTCAAGCCGATGGGCAAGCAGATGCTGGTCAGTGCCCGCCCGGGAGCCGCCCCGTGACGGGCGCACCGGCGCCGACGCGGCGTCTGCCCGCGCTCCGCGGCTGGATCGGCGCGGGGCTCGCGTTGACCGGCCTCCTGTTCCTCATCGATACGGGGAGCCTCCTGAGGGCGGCGGTCGCGGTGCTGCCCTACCCGTACGAGTTCAATTACGGCGAAGGCATCGTCTGGCAGCAACTCCGGACCATGCTCGACGGGCGGGCCTACGCGCCGCTGACCGCGTTTCCGGCGATCGTCTACCATTATCCGCCGGTCTATTACCTGACCTCGGGCGCCTTCGCCCACGGGCTCGACGTCGACGCGCTTGTGGCCGGGCGCCTCGTCAGCCTGCTGGCGACGCTCGCGTCGGCCGTCCTCGTCGGCATCCTCACGCGCGATGCGATCGGGCGCGGAGAATCCCGGGCCGTGCGCCGCGCCTGCGCGGGCCTTGCGGGGCTCAGCTGCTTCGTGGCGGCCCCGGTCGTCAACTGGGCGCCGCTGATGCGCGTCGACATGCTGGCCTGCGCCTTCAGCCTCGCGGGCCTCGTCCTGGCCGTCCGTGCGCTCGAGCGGCCCCGCCTCGTCGAAGCCGCGGCCCTCGCCTTCGTGCTCGCGGTCTATACCAAGCAGGTCTCGATTGCGGCGCCCGCGGCCGCGTTCCTCGTCCTCTACCGCGTCCGGCCCGAACGCGCGTGGCGTCTGCTGGCCGGATGCGTGGCGATGGGATCCGCGGCGCTCGTCATCCTGTGCGCGCTCACCGACGGCGGCTTCGTGCGCCACGTCTTCCTCTACAACGTGAACCGCATCGACCCGCAGCGGATCCTCTACGTTCCGCTCCTCATCGGTCAGCAGGTGTTCCTCGTCGCGGCCGCGGTTCTGGGGGCGACGCGCACCTGGCCCCAGTTCCGGAATGCCTGGGCCGCCCGGGACGGGGCCGGCCGCGAAGGCACCGCGCTCCTCCTTGCCGGCACCTACCTGGCGATCAAGACGCTCCTGCTCCCGATGGTCATCAAGGTCGGGTCTGCGGAAAACTACTTCACCGAATGGTCCTACGCCGTGGCGGTCTTCGTCGGCCTCGGCCTCAGGCCCGCCGTCGCGACGGCGCTGCACCGGACGGGCGCTTCCCGGGCTCGCCCCGGGCCCATCCTGGTCTTCCTCGTCCTCGCAGGGCTACCGGCGCAGGCGATCCTCGCGCCCCGCTGGGACGCACGGATCGCCGCCGCCCAGGCCGAGACGGATGCGAAGGACCGGCTGACCAGCCTGATCCGTGCCGCCGACCGGCCCGTGATCTCCGACGACATGACGCTGCCGATCCGCGCGGGGCGCGACGTGCTCTGGGAACCCGCCATCGCGGCCGAGCTCGCGCATACCGGCCTCTACGACGAGGCTGCCTTCGTGGCGATGGTTCGGGCTGGCGCGTTCGGCTTCTTCGCGACGACGGGGCAGCGCGGCGACCCGCTGTTCGACCAGCGCTACAATCCGCCCGTGGCCGAGGCCATGGACGCGGCCTATCCGGTCAAGCGGCAGGTCGGCAGCCTCACGGTCCATCTGCCTGCCCCGTAGCGCCGCATCGGCGCTCCCGGGCCGGGAGCTCACCGGGCGCGGATGCGGAGCCGTCGCGGGGCGAGGGCGTCTCCCCGATGCAGCGTGCCCCCCGAGGATCGCGAGGTGCGTGAGGCCCTGGAGCATCTCCAGCACGAGCCGCATCCGCATGGCCCGCGCGAGGCCGGCCCCCGATCGACCGAGCGGACTGGCGGAGCCCGAGATTTCCGACGAGCAGGCCCCACGGCAAACCGAGGCTCCGCAGGAGCGCCTGGACGGCCCTGCCCGTCGTCAGAGCGATGCCGTCGACAACGTGGAGGACCGTCGCCTCGGGACTGATCGGACGCGGGAGGGCGTCGTAGAAGGCCGCACCGGTCTCCGGCTGTGCCGGAGCGAAGCGATGCCGCTCCCTGCGCCCATTCGCCCGGAGGACGAAACGCACCAGACGCGAGCACATCCCGCAGAGCCCATCATCGACGATGACAGGACGCGGCTATCGATCCGGGCCGCCGGCCGGCCCTCCGACGGGACCGGGGAGAAACTGACCGTGGCAGGATCCGACATGTGCGGTTTCCGGCTCCGGTGGGCGGGAATCCGGCACATCCGGGACCGGCCGCGAGGTGGTACGGGCGAGCGCCCGGGCGGCCCCGGAAATCGGTCGGCGAAGGCCTCGCGACCTTGGGCGCAGCCGAGATGTTCCGCAGGTGCGGCCCGTGCCTCGAGGAGCCATATCCGGCAACGACCGCAGACCCTGCTGCCTCCAGGCGGCAGGGACGTCATCGGGGAGCGCCGGGAGCGGGGCCGTGTTCCCGCCACACTGGAGTGCGCTAGTCCGGCGGACGTTACCTCAGGAGGAGACCGGTTTGAGCGTCCTGACCACCCTAGCGCTGTCCCTGGTCATCGTGTCGATCCTTCTCGCGCAAGGGCGACCCGGACATGTCCTGGGGTTCTTCTGCCTCGTCGGACTGGCCTTCGTGGTCGCCGTGTCTGGCCTGGCCGGCCTCGTTCGACGGGCAGCCGCGCCCGCGAAGGTCCATTAGACGGGCGCACGGCACGCAAGGTACGTTGCCCTCCGGATTCCATCCTACCAGAGGCTGTGATCGCCCAATTGCGCAGCTTCCCAGGCGATCAGCAGGAACCACCCGAGCAGGTTCGGGCCCATGAAGCTGGGCTTGGCAGAGACATGAGCATCCAAGGATGGGCTGGCTCGGGAAGCCGCTCACGCATGCAGGAACGGCTTGGCCTTCCAGCAGCATTCTACTTCCCCGACGATGCATTGCTTTCGTCTGTGCTCCGGACATTCATTCCCGGGCGCAGGCGTCAGGGAATACGCACATGATCGGCCTGCGTAGTCATTTCACTGAATACCCCATCGGGGCTACGACCCTGTCGATCCAGGTCCTTCTCGCTCCAGGTCCCTCGGGAACCCGGGCCATCGAGCGGCGTCGCTCGCGAATGAACTTGGTTGCTCGGGCGGCCTCAGGCCCGACAACACCGTCGTCTGGCGTCCGGCTGACGGTCCGCGTGCCACATCGGCAGGGACCCTGCGCGCGGCGCGATATGGCAGCTTTGCCACAGGCTCTGCCGATAGAGGGCGAGCATCAAGGGCTAAGCCTTTCTGCAACGGCGGCTTTTGCTGGGTGAAACGCGTCCGCGCGAACTAACAATTGTGAGTCCGTGCGCTTCCGTACGGGACGAAGGTGTTGCCAGCGCAATTCCGGTTATGGATAAGGCGCCTCTCACCGCCGGACCGCTGCATTGCGCAGCAAGCATTGTCCCGTCACGCGCTAGCTGTAGAAGGTCAAATGAATGGCCCGGTACTTCTTTGACGTTCATGACACGCACCTGTCGGCTCATGATTATGAAGGCACAGAATGCCTGGATCGTGCTGCCGTCAAAACGGAAGCTTTGAGAGCCCTGTGTCAGATCGCGGAGGATCATCCGGACCGCTATGCCGGCCAAGGGCTGAACGTTATCGTGCGCAATTCCGCCGATCAATCAGTCCTGACGGCCACCCTGAACCTGTCTGCCTCCTGGCACCCGAAGCACGCGCGGGACGATGCGGCCTGACGCCGGAATCGATACGCCGAATTTTCCGGGCACAAGACTATTACTCAGTTCCAGCGAAACTCGTATCTGCGTAGAATGGCTCACGCATGCGTCAGCGAGCATTTCTATGCCACGGTACTACGTAGATTTACAGAGAGGTTCGCAACTGACAAAAGACACGAAAGGATTTGATGCGGAAGATGATTTCGCCGCGAAAGCCCATGCAAGACAGCTTCTCATCGCACTAGCACGAGACAGCAACGAGGGCTCCGATCACATCAAGCTTTCGGCTTACGTTCGTGACAAGCGCAGGGTCATTTTATTCCACGTTGAACTCTCGCTGGATCTCAATTGGACTGCCTGACAGGCATGTTCCTACCTCAGCCGTCGGACCGACAGGTCGGCCACGGCCTCCAGCCGTCCAGCGGGTAAGCGCCCCGATCCCGGCTGCGGCTGCCGCCGGTGATTGGCGTTCCGGCATCCCGAGGCTGCCCTGGCTCAAACGTGACCGAAAAACCATATCACGCGGGCTGAGGTTCGTTCCGGCACTCCGGAAGACCCGCTTGCGCCAGCGCGATGATTCAGCGCGCGGGGCTAAGATTTTGCACGACAACGAAATTCAGTTCACGGACTGACCAAGCCGTAATGACCGCTGGCCAATTCGTGCGAAACCGTACGCGCCGAGGCTATTGTTGCTGGCATTCCAATCGGGGATATAGTGAACCGCACACCCGATTCGGCGGGATGTTCGGCAACTCTCTTCTCTGGCACAAGCTAAGCCCGAAAGGTCATTCTGATGGCCCGATACTTCTTTGACTTCCATGACCTTCATCTCTCGACTCGGGACGAGGAAGGAACAGAATGCGCAAATCCGAGGGCGGTCTCCTCAGAAGCGCTGATCGCCTTGTGTCAGATCGCGGAAGATCAACCGGAGCGGTATGCGGACAGAGGACTTAACCTCATCGTCCGCGATTCGAACAATCGGACGGTTCTCACAGCATGCCTGAACCTGTCGACCGTGTGGCATGCGGAGCAGGGTGCCTCGCAGGCAGCGTGACGCGACTCTGGGCAGTTCGAAGCGGCAGTCCCGACGCATCGCCGGTCCAGTGGCGGGGAGACGCCGGCATCGAGCGACTCGCCAGTGTCTCGATTCGGCCGTTCAACCGAACAGAAAATCTCCGGCACTCAGGTCCGCCTTGCGATCCGCGGACAGATTCCGTCGCGGCGACTTCGGACGCGCTGTGAGGTCCTGAATGCCATTGCCTGTTCTCCGGTTGTTCCGACGAATACTTTCCCCTGGTAATCTTGCAGGTCGAACCCAAATCGCAAACGCCTCGCCGCCTGTGCCACCCGGCTTCAGCGTCCTGGACGGCCAGTGGATCTGGCAACACTTCGTTCCATGTCAAACGCTTCGACTGCTATTCGCCGCCACCTTAGATACTTGCGATTGCATTCGACCCATCGAATTTTGATGGGATGAGATCCAGTTCTGGTGAAGACGTGTCCGGGGCGGACGGCGCCCGATGTCTGTGCCATCGGCATCAGCGTTTCCGTCCGGCCTCTCTCCCGAGCGCATAGGGACGTCCACGGGTCCGTTCATTGTCTTCGGGAAGCCCGCTGTCTCCGGCTTGGCCAGTCCCGGTATTGATCTCCCAAAGTCGCCGGTCGCCCGTCAGACGAGCGACGATGGTCCCGGTCGTTGCGAGGTCGGCACCAACGCTCCGCGAGCCTTGAGATTCGTCCGCGGCTCGCGGGTCCCCGCGCCCTCGCAGGATCGGCGGCCGACGCTAGATGGAAGGGCAGAGCCCGGTTTGGAGACGCCGATGTATGCCGAGGGAGGGTGGAAGCCACCCTGGGAGCCACCACGCCGCGAGCCCCGGCTCACGAAACGTCAGGAGCGGGTGCTCATCTGGCTCATCGCCGTCAACGCGCTGCTTCTGCTCATCGCACCGATCGGCGGCGCCACCGTGATCCAGGCCATCCTGGCGATCCTGCGGCAGGGTTAGGCGGCAGGGTCGATCCACTTTGCCACCACAAGGGTTAGCGCGTGTGATCGTGCGTCGGAATGCCGACCCACGGGATGGACTCGCGAACCGATCCGAGGCGAACCCATGCGCGATCGCGGTCGCAGACTTCCGCGGCGATCGCAGTGCTACCTGACGTCCGAACCTCACCAGATCGAGAAGGCCTTCCGCGCGCCCCCCTTCTCGTCACGGATGATCAGCTTCCAGCCGTCGCCGAACTCGTCCAACTCTCCGCTGGCGCGCATCTCACGCAGTGCCGCGAGAGCCTCCACGATGGCCTCGTTGAGATCATTTGCGACGATGCCTTCCTGGTCGATGATGACCGTTCGGTTGCCCCGCAGGTCGAAGTAGAAGCGCTGCCCCACGTTCCCCTCTGGTGATGATCCCTCTTGCAGGCAGGGCCGGATCACCGAGGGCGTCGAAAAAGTTAACAGAATCGTGCGGGCCTGTGTCAATGAGTGCATCGGGGTAGCCACCCATCTTAACCTCAAGCTGACTACCTAGATTCTGCGCTGATTCATCGCCGATCCGAACACAAAATCACGATCTAGTACCATCATTTGTGGTACGCATTTGCGTTCTGCGATGATCTTGCTGCCAGGGTCGCGCATCGGAGTCTGGTGATGAAGGGCAGTCGCCCGAGTTCCATCGACGAATCCAACCCGGAGACCACGTCGACCCAGGAGTATCCGGTTCGTTCTCATGTCCGGAACATACTCAGGAAGCTTGCCAAGCAGATGGCAAAGAGAAAGTCGAAGGCATAATTCTTGGTATATCTGTTCTTCGACAATATCTCAGTAGGGACGCCCGCAGATATACCCCGGAGATCGCATCCCCTTCGGGCATCTCATCGATCAAACGCCCTGTTCGTGGGCCCACGCGCGTTCGCGAACCTTCATGCCCGTGAGCCACGCTTTATCCGAGCCTGCCGGACGGAGCATCACCGGCGAGTGCGTCTCCACTGCCGTGCCACGCACCGTATATGACAGCTGCGTGTTCGACCGGCTGACCTTGGGGAGAGCTGAGTTCGGCGAAACGCCAAGCGCGACGCAAGCTCAGGTTTTGGCGCACCCGACACGATTCGAACGTGTGACCTTTGCCTTCGGAGGGCAACGCTCTATCCAGCTGAGCTACGGGTGCTGACCGTGGCGATTCAGTAGCCTAAGCCCGCGCAGGGTGCAACGGGGCGGTGGAAGAGTCCTGGCCCGAAGGATGATGGCCCGGCCCTCCTCGGGCAAAGGTCACAGGGTCGAATCGTGTCGGGGGCGTCGGGTCGAAGAGGTTGCGCAATCGCAGCGCCGATTGCGCTCCGGACGCGGACGGTGCGCGCGACGAGGAGCCGCGCGTGCGCCGGCATTGTGCCGCGGCGATGCCGTCAGGCGAGCGCCAGAACGGCGGCCATGAGGGCGAGGCCGGCCGCGAGCCAGGTCACGTAATCGCCGATCAGGCCGCTGTGCAGCGCCTCGAGGGCGCGGGTCGGAGCGGATTGAGTCGTGCGGACGGAGCGGTCGAGCCAGTCCGGCAGGCGCTCGCGGAAGAGCGCGAAGGCGGCGGTTCCGAGGGCGAGGGCCAGTGAGAGCCAGGCGGTCCAGCCTGGGCCGGGCGGGAGAGCGGCGGTGCCCGCCTGCCGCAGGAAGCTCGGCACCGCATGGGCGGCCATGCCGGCGATCCGCTCCTCAGGAGCGAGCACATCGAGAGCGAGGAGAAGGCAGCAGGGTGCCAGCATGAGCCACAGGGGACGGTTGGCCTTCTCCCGCTCCGACGCGCTCGGTGCCTGCGCCTCGTCCCCGGGATCCGCTCCCCAACCGAGGAAGATGCGGCCGGCGGCCCGCAAGACGGCCGCGCCGGTCAGGCCGGCGCCGGCGATGGCGGCCGCGAGCGCGAACCCGTGTCCCTGCGCGTAGAGGGCACCCTGGAGGAGGCGCGTTCCCTGGTCGAGCAGGCCGAGGGGCAGGCCGCAGAGGAGGAGGCCGCCGAGCGCCATGGCGAAGCCGGCCGGCAGGATGCCGCGCCCGAGGCCGCGCAGGTCGATCTCGTCGATGCCGGCGCGGGTCGCCAGAAGGATGCCGGCCACCATGAACAGGGCGCCCTTCACCAGGCCGTGGCCGACGAGGTAGAGCAGCAGCCCGCCCGTGCCGCCCGGCGACAGCGCGCCGATGCCGAGCAGCATGATGCCCGCATGCGAAATCGTCGAGAAGGCGAGCAGGCGCTTGAGGTGGCGCTGCAGCAGCGCCATCCAGCCACCGAGCAACGCGGTGGCGCTGCCCCCGGCGATCAGCAGGAGCGAGACCGCGTCCCGGATCTGGTCGGACCCGGCGAAGACCGTCCAGACGAGCTTGGCGAGCCCGAACAGCCCGAGCGAGACCATCGCGCCGGAGAAGATCACGGAGACCGGGCTCGGGGCCACCGCGTGGGCATCGGAGAGCCAGAACTGGAACGGCATCACCGCGGCCTTGATCATCAGGGCGGTGGCGACGAGGCAGAAGGCGCCGACCACCACCGGGTCGCGCCCGGCGCCCGCCACCGCGACCGCGAGCCCTTCGAAGTCCAGGGTGCCGGCCCGGGCGTAGATCAGCCCGATCCCACCGAGCATCAGGAAGCCCGCGAGGCTGTTGGTCACGGTGAAGTTCAGGGCGCCCGCGAGGGCGGATTCTTCGAGGTGGTAGGCCGTGAGCGCGAAGGCCGCGACGCTCATCACCTCAAACCAGACGAAGAGGTTGAACAGGTCGCGGGTGAAGCAGAATCCGACCATCGCGGCGAGGAAGAGCAGCATCAGGATCTGGAAGTGCCCGTGGGTCGTCTCGAAGTAGCCCCAGGCGAAGACGAAGCTCGCGGCAAACAGCAGCCCGATGAAGGCCGCGACCCAGCCGCTCGCCGCGTCGATCGAGAAGCCGATGCCCAGCGCCGCACCGTCGCGGGGCGCCCAGCCGCCGAACCAGTAGACCAGGGGACCGTCGGCGGCCCGGAGGGCGATCAATCCGCTCAGGGCGGCGACCATGAGGGCGGTGAGCGCCGCGAGCAGGTCTGGCACGCGGCCCGGCAGGCGATGCGCGAGCCCGAGCATCAGCGCACACATGGCCAGGGGGATCGCGACCGGCAGGGGCGGCAGGACGGCGCTCGGCAGGAGCGTCGGCCAGATGCCCGCGGACATCATGAGCGGGCCGCCGGCGGCGCGGCGCGCTTCGTCGGCGGCCGATCGGTGCTTCTGGGCCGCGGCCCGGGAGCGCGCGTCCCCCGCATCGGGCGAAGCCGCTCGGGATCGAGCGTGCCAGTGCGCTTGTAGACCTGCAGAGCGAGGACGAGCAGGAGCGCCGTCAAGGTCGCCCCGACGACGATGTCGGTCAGGACCAGGGCCTGCATCACGGGGTCCACCGCGGGGGTCCCCGGGGGATGATCGTAGAAGATCGGGGCGATCGCGTCGAAGCGGTAGCCGATCCCGAGAAGCAGCACGTAGGTGGCCGATTGGCAGACCGAGAGGCAGCCGATCAGGTGGATGTAGTTCCGGCTCGTCGCGATGCCGTAGAGGCCGACCCCGAAGAGCCACGCCGCGACCGCGTAGGGTAGGAGGCTCATGGAATGCTCATGGGAGGCTCATGGAATGCTCATGGGCGTCTCACGGGGTGGCCCCGTCCGGATCGTCGGGCTGGTCGGGCTCGCGGGTCTCCTCCATGAATTCGAGGACGAGCTGCGTGAAGCCGCCGGTCACCGCCGCGGCGACGCCGAGATTCTCGATCAGCATCAAGCCGCCCGAGAACAGGTCCCGAAACCGGCCGAGGGGGAGCAGGTTCTCCAGGAAGGCGCCTCCGACGAGCATCGGCGCGAGGCCGCACAGGACGAAAAGCAGCGCGCCGCCTCCCTCCATCCCGTCGAGCCAGTGGCTTCGGATGCTATCGCGCCAGGCGGCGTAGCCGTCGCCGAGGTAGATCAGCAGCGTGGCGCTTGAAAGGATGACGCCGCCCTGAAACCCGCCGCCCGGGGTCACCGTGGCGTGAAGCACGACGTACAGGCCGAAGAGCGCCGTCAGGGGGCCGGCGACCCGGCAGGCCAGCACGACGAGGTCCGACCGCCGCGGCGCGGCCCGGCCGGGCAGTCGCACCGCCCGGTCGGTCGTGCCCTCGCCCCGGCTGCCGCGCAGGAGCACCACGGTGCCGGTCACGGCGGCAAGCAGCATGAACTCCTCCCCGATCGTGTCGAGGCCACGGATATCGAAGTTGATCGCGCTCACCATGTTGGCGACGTGGCGCTCGGCCGGGGCGATTGCGTTGATGGCGGCGCCGTAGGCGGCGATCCGGCCGCCGAATTCGGGAAGCGCGCCGATCGCCGACGCGGCGCAGGGCAGGAGGACCAGGGCGGCAAGCGCCAGCACGCAGAGGCGCAGCCGCGGGCTCATGCGTCCTCGCCCGATTGCGTGTCCTGGCCAGGTTCGGCGGTGCGGACCGCGCTGAGCACGATCATGAACAGAAGCGGGACGGCCGCCGTCCCCACCGCGAGTTCGGAGAGAGCCACGTCGGGCGCCTGAAGTGCCGTGAACAGCAGGGTCAGGACGAGGCCGTTGAGGGCGATGGCGAAGACCTGCCGCCGGGGCTCGCGAATGAGGACCACGCTGGCTCCCGTCGCGGCGATCATCAGGAAGAGAAGGTTCAGGAGGACGGTCACGCGGACGGTCCCTCGCGCAGCCACAGGGCCCGGCCGGCGGCATGGGCGAGCACGCCGCCCCAGAGGACCAGACATCCGCCGAGGAACAGGATCTTCAGGGAGCGCCCGGAGAGGCCATCCGCCAGGATTGCGGCCGCCCCAAGCAGGACGGCCGCCGCGATGTTAACGAACGCGACCGCGTGCAACTGGTCGAGGGCACGCCGCAGCCGGAGGATCGCTAGAGCCGCGACCCAGCTCGCCGCGACGAGGAGGGCGAGGAGAACGGGCAGGATCGCGGCACTCACAGCCAGCGCTCCAGGAACACCGCGAACAGGAGCGTTCCCGGCAGCGTGAGAAGCACGAGGGTGAGGGCGAGATCGGTCAGGGACGGCTGATCGGTGGCAAAGCTCAGGAACACGAGGAGGATCGTGCCGATCGAGCCGGCGAGCTGATAGGCAGCGAAGCGCTGCCCGAGGCTCCCGCGCCAACCGGCGGCGATGACGAGAGCGAGCGGCGGCAGCAGCGCCGCCGCGGCCCAGCCCCAGGCACTCACGCCGCCGTCCCGGACTCGGACCGGACTGAGAGATCGTGCATGACCACGATGCCCCTCTCCGGATCGAGCCGCACCACGTAGCTGCGAGGGGCGAGCGAGGCTGCCAGGATCCCGACGGCCCGATCGGCTCGGGCTTCCGGGTTCGAATCAGCCAGGGAGAACCGACTGAGGGTGGAGGACGCCGCCGTCAGGGCCGAGCCGCCCGAACCGCCACGGACGGCTGCTTTTGCCAAGCGAAGGCCCACGCTGAACGTTTGCCCCGGCAATTCGCTCGCCGCTCGCAACACAGGTCGAAACAGATCCGGCCTCAGCCGGAAGCGGATCTCGCCCGGATCGCCGGCGCATCGGGTCCAGATCGCTGCGAGCAGGCCGCAGAGCACGGCCGCTGCGGTCTCAGTCAGGCTGAGGGTGCCGGCAAACAGCAGGTAGATGCCTGAGAGCAACAGCCACAGAGCGGCAAACTGGAGCATCCGGGAGGCCCGCCTTGTCGTGGAGGCCAATGTCGGTGCGTGACCTGAAGTTCCTCCGGGCGCATGGGTTGCGTGCGAGAGGCGGAGCCGCTCGCGAGCCGGCCCCTCTTCGGAGGGCGACGCGCGGGTGCGCCGCGGCTCACCGCGATGGCTCGGGGTAACCCGCAGGCTCGCGGCGCTCAGGCCTGGGCGCCGGCCCGAGCAACCTCCCCGGCCTGCGGCAGCGCTGCGATCCGCCAGCAGAGGTCCAGAACGCGGCGGGTCTGCGGATCCGGCAGGATGCCCTCGGCGATATCGGTGAACTTGCGCTCCAGGGCGGCGTCGCTCATCGGGCGCTCGACGCTGCCGATGGCGTGGGCGATGAACCGGTTCAGGCTGCGGCCGTCCTTGAGGGTGATCGTCAGATCGACCTGCTCGGGCTTGATCGCGGCATCCACCACCGGCGCCACCCGGCCCCGCAGGGCCGTGATGACGGGATCACGCACCGCGCGGTCGCTGAACTGCTTCTCGCCGCCCGCTCCCTCCACCAGCGCCACCGCGACCGCGTGGTAGATGCTGAACTTGCCCTCGAGGCCCGAGCGCGGCGTCGTCTTGCCGGTGAGCTCGAGGACGAGGGGGTGCACCTTCATCGTCACCCGCTCGATCTCGTCCGGGGTGAGGCGGTTCTCGTCGCGCAGCTGCACCGCCGCGTCGATCGCCGGATGCATGACGATGCCGCAGGCGAAGGGCTTGTAGGTGTTGAGCAGGGCCTCGTAGCGCGTGCCGAGCCCGTCGGTGATCGCGCGGTAATCCTGCTTGGTCGAGACCGTGTTGGCCCAGCCGCGCTTGGCCTCGATCATCCCGTCGGAGCTCGTGTAGTTCTTCGCGGCCAGGATCGCGGCGAAGAGCCCGTTCGCCGCGGCGCGGCCGGGATTGAAGCTCTTGTTCATGGAGCCGAAGGACTCACGCAGGCCCACCGGCTGCGAGGCCGCGAGGCCGAGCGCCCAGACCATCTGGCGCTCGTTGAGGCCCATCAGCTTGCCGGCCGCGGCGGCTGCACCGAACACGCCCGCCGTCCCGGTGATGTGCCAGCCGACATCGTAGTGGTTCGGGTAGACGGCGTTGCCGATCCGGCACTCGGTCTCGACGCCGAGCACCAGGGCGTTGAGGAAGTCGGCCCCCGAGACCGGGTGCATCTCCGCGTAGGCCAGGATCGCGGAGGCGACGGGGCCGGCCGGGTGGATCACGGTCTTCAGATGCGTGTCGTCGTAGTCGAAGATGTGGCTCGACACGCCGTTGAGGAAGGCGGCGTTCATGATGTCGAAGCGCTCCGTGCGTCCGAACAGCCCCGCCTGCGCCGGCCCCGAGAAGGGGGCGAGCGCCGAGACCGCGACGTCGAGGGTCTCGTGGTGGGACCCCCCGATGGCGACGCCGACCCAGTTGAGGAAGGTGCGGGTGCCCTCGCGGCGGACGGCCTCCGGCAGGTCCTCGTAGCGGGCGCCGACGACGTAGCGCGCGAGCGTCCGGGTCACGTCCGCCGCGGGTGTCGGGGCGGCGGGCGCAGTCCCTCCTGGGCCTTCGGGCGCTGCCCTCGCGCCGATACCCTCGGGCGCTGCCCTGGCACCGGTGGCGGCGAGCGCGAGGCCGGCTGTCCCCAGCAGCGTGCGGCGATCGATTCTGGACATGGCGCTTCCTTCCGTTCGCAGGCGTCGACGAGCCTGCTTCGGGCCGCGGCCCGAGCCAACCCGGCAGCCGAACCGGAACCGGGCTGCCGCCCGCCGACAACGCATGAGGTCGGCCTCGGGTCATCCGGAGCGCCGTCGAGGAGGCCGCCTCCCTCTCCCGCGTCCGAGGCGCAGGCACCCGGACGCCCGGCGCGCCGAGCCTGAAACGACGGCCCGTTCGCGCGCCTGCCCCGATCGGAGGGCAGCGGCATCGCGCTGCCGCTCGGTGGCGCCTTATCCGGCCTGCGCCACGGCCTTGCCGAAGGCGTGCACGAAGCGCGGCTCGACGCGGCCGCTCATCCCGTGCAGGACCTGCAGCGCCTCCGCGGAGCTCATGGCCGGCTTGTAGGAACGGCGCTCCGTCAGCGCCGCGTAGACGTCGCAGATCGTCAGGAAGCGGACGACATCGCTGATGGCATCGCCGCTCAGGCCGTCGGGGTAGCCGGAGCCGTCGAGCATCTCGTGATGATGACGCACTGCGTCCAGGATCGCCGGGTCCACGGTGGCACTGGCGCTGAGGAGCTTGAACCCGAGCACCGTGTGCGTGCGCATGACGGCCGCCTCCTCGGAATCGAGCGGGCCGCGCTTGAGCAGGAGCCTGCGCGGAACGCGCGACTTGCCGATGTCGTGCACGAGGGCGGCGCGCACCAGGCGCTGCCGTTGCGCCTCGGGAAAGCCGATATGGGAGGCGAATTGGGCCGCGAGCCCCGCCACCACCAGGGAATGCTGATAGGTGGCGTTGTCATGGGCGCGGATGGTGTTGAGCCAGCGTGCAAGGCCGCCGTCCCGCAGGGCGGAGAGCAGGGGATCGACGCAGCCGTCGACCGCCTGCAGGTCGATAAACCGCGAGGCTTCGGCGACGCCGAAGAGCCCTTCGAGGGCGGCGGCCGCGCGCTCGGCGCATTGGCGGGCGCTGGCATTGAGGCTCCCCTCGGCGGGGTTGATCAGGTTGAGGAGCGCGGTGACGACGACGTGCGGCTCCGCATAGACCGGCAGGCAGGCGCTCGCGCCGAGCATGCGCGCCTGGCGAAGCGCCCGGTCGGAGCTGCGATGCGAGAGGCACAGGATCGGAAGGCCGGCACCCCAGGCCTGACGCTGCAGGGCCAGCAGGCACGTCATGGCATTCGCGCGGGTCAGGTCCAGATCGGTCACGACCGCCGAGACGCCGGGCAGCTTGTCCCACCGGATGTCGGGCGAGACGACCTCGCACCGGCCGACGAGGCCCAGGCCGTCGGCGAGTGCCGCGCTCCGCTTCGGGCCGTCGGACACGAGCACGATCAGTCCGTCCAGCACCACCGCGCTCCTGCAGCGTTCGTCAGCTCATGCCCGACGACATCTCTCCGCGCGGCCCCTTAAGATCGATGGTGTCGCGCGCGGGCCTCTCGGAAAACGGTTACCAGCAGGCTAAATTCCTGCGAGCGACGCGAATCCGGGGCCTTCATCTGGATAAGGATCACACGATCCAACCGTGCCGGGCTGCGCGAGCCGCCACGTGCCGTGTCAGACGGCGTCGAATCACGTCCTGGCGTCGGGCGGGCCGCGTCTCAGCTTGGCCGGCGCCGGCGCTGCGACGCCAGCATTGACCGGGGCATCGATCACAACATCGGCACGCCGCCGGTGACCGGTACCAACGCTCCGCTCATGTAGCTGCCCTCGCGCGAGGCCAGCAGCACGTATGCCGGGGCAAGCTCCGCCGGCTGCCCGGCTCGCCCGAGCGGTGTCTGGGCACCGAGCGTCTCAAGCTCGTCCGGGCTCTTCACGATCGGCTGGATGGGGGTCCAGATGGGGCCGGGGGCGACGCAGTTCACCCGGATCCCCTGCGGTGCGAGCAGATTGGACAAGCCGATCGTGAGACTCGCGATCGCGCCCTTCGTCGCCGCGTAGATCAGCATGGTCTTGTCGGCGATCTTCGCTTGCTCGCTCGTCGTGTTGATGATGGCCGCCCCCGGCCTCATGTGCGGCACGGCGGCCTGGCAGAGGTGGTACATCGCGAAGACGTTGACCCGGAACGTCCCCTCGAGGTCGTGCGCGTTGACGTCATCGAGGCTCGTGTTGACGACCTGTGCGGCGGCGTTGTTGACGAGGATGTCGAGACCGCCGAGCTCCGCCACCGTGCGGTCGACGAGGGCGCGGCAATGGTCCGCGTCGCGAATGTCCCCGGGCAGCAGCACGGCGCGCCGCCCGGCCTCTCTGATCCAACCGGCCGTCTCCTCGGCGTCGGATTGCTCGTCGGCGAGATAGGAGATCGCGACATCGGCTCCTTCGCGCGCATACGCGATCGCCACGGCCCGGCCGATCCCGGAATCGCCGCCGGTGATGAGTGCGACACGTCCGGTCAGGAGTCCCTTGCCGACATAGCTCGTTTCACCGTGGTCAGGCTCCGGCGTCATTTTCGAGCTGAGACCCGGGCGCGGCTGCTGCTGGTGGCCCGGATAGGGCGGACGCGCGCCGGCGTTGCGTGGGTCTGCGGTCATGTCTCGGTCTTTCTCGGCTTCCGCGAGGCGCATGCGGTGCAGGCGCGCTGCTTCTGCCAACGTGGATCGCGCGCACGCGTCCCTGCGGCAGAAGTTCGCGTCCGCGCGGCGTCGGCTCGAAGGACGCAGGGTGCAGCGAGGGGTCGCGGGGCCGGCCGCCTTGACCCTCGCGGAACCGGCGCGAGTTCGCCCGGATGCCCGATCCCGCCGCCGAGCCGCCCGTCCTGTTCTGCCTGCACCTCCTCGGCGGAAGCGCGGAGACCTGGGATCGCGTCGCCGAGCGTCTCGCGGGCCGCCTGCGCTGCGTCGCGATCGACCTGCCCGGGTTCGGCGCCGCGGCCGACCTGCCCGGGTGCGGCGTGGCCGCCATGGCCGACCACGTCGCGGCGCGCATCGCGGCCCTCGCGCCGGCGCGCTGGCGGCTCGCCGGGCACAGCATGGGGGCGAAGGTGGCGCTGGCCCTCGCCCGCCGCGCGGAGGACGGCGCACCCGACCTCGCGGGCTTCTCCGGGCTCGTCCTCGTCGCGGGCTCGCCGCCGAGCCCCGAGCCCATGGCGGAGGCGGCGCGGGCGGCGATGATCGCCTGGATCGACGCCGGCCCCGACGTCCGCCGCGCCGAGGCGGACCGCTTCATCCGCCGGAACACCGGGGCCCCGCTCGCGGCCGACGCGCAGGCCCGCGCCGTCGCCGACGTGCTGCGGGCGAACCCGGAGGCCTGGAAGGCCTGGCTCGGCGACGGCGCCCGCGAGGATTGGAGCTGCCGCATCGGGGTGCTGCGCGCGCCCGCCCTCGTCCTCAGCGGCACGGAGGATGCCGATCTCGGCCCGCCGGCGCAGGTGGCCCTGACCCTGCCGCACCTCGCCCGAGGCCGCCACGTCACGCTCCCGGGCGCCGGCCACCTGCTGCCGATCGAGCGTCCGGCCGCGGTGGCGGACCTCATCGCCGGGCACGCTGCCGAGGCCCCGGCCGCGGTCGATCCGGGCCCGCCTCTTCCGGAGGCCTACCGGGCCCTGATCGCCTCGGAGCGGGTCAACAGCCGCCTGCGCGAGGTCCTGCTCGCCCGCGCCGCCCCCGACGATCCGGCCCACCAGCCGGTCGCCCTCGATCCCGTCGCGCTGGCCATCCTCCGCGCCGTCCTCGCCCGGGTGCTGCCGCAGGCCTTCGACGGCGGCGGCCGGATCGATCTCGCCGCCCGGATCGAGGCGCGGCTCGCCCGCGGCGGCGGCGACGGCTGGCGCTTCGCCACGCTGCCGCCCGACGCGGAGGCCTATGCCCGCGCGCTCGCCACCCTCGATGCGGCGGCGCGCGAGCGCCACGGCGCGCCCTTCCTGGCGCTCGACGCCGCCGCGCAGGACGGGCTTCTGGCCTCGGTCGCCGCCGGTTCGGCCGCGGTCGAGACCCGGGACGGTCTCGGCGCCGAGGGCCTGAAGCTCTGGTTCGAGGATCTGCGCGCCGACGCGGTGCGGACCTACCTCGCCCACCCGGCCGCCCTGGCGCGCCTCGGCTACGGCGGCATCGGGGCGGGCGGCGACGACGTCGACCGCATGGTTGGCTTCACGCAGGTCGGCATCGACGCGCCGGAACCCTGGGAACCGGCAGCGACGGGGGAACGGGCGCGATGAACCTCGACGCGATGCGCCGCCACGCGCCGGACGAGGCCGTCGACGCCGTCGTGATCGGCACGGGGGCCGGCGGCGCGCCCCTGCTCGCCCGGCTCGCGGCGGCGGGCCTGAGGGTCGTGGCCCTGGAGGCCGGCCCGAACTTTGAGGCCGCCCGCTTCGGCTTCGACGAGACGCTGGCGGACGAGATCTACTGGACGGAGGAGCGCCTCAGCGGCGGCTCGACCCCGGAGGCCTTCGGGGGCAACAACAGCGGCACGGGCGTCGGCGGCTCGACCCTGCACTGGGGCGCCTTCACGCCGCGCGCGGACCGGCGCGACCTGCGCCTCCACGGCGAGTCCGGGATGGGGCTCGACTGGCCGATCGGCCACGACGAGCTGGTGCCCTTCTACGAGCGCGTCGAGGCCTTCATCGGCGTCTCCGGGCCGCAGGCCTACCCCTGGGATCCGGCCCGGCGCTACCCGCTTCCCCCCGTCGCGCGGAACGCGCCGGCCCGGGTCATGGCCAAGGCCTGCGCGGATCTGGGTCTCTGCGCGACCGACGCCCCGGCCGCGGTGGTGTCGCGCGACTTCCCCCAGGAGGGCGGCGGGACCCGGCACGCCTGCATCCATTGCGGCTACTGCCACCAGGGCTGCCGCAACGGCGCCAAGACCAGCATGGACGTGACCTACCTGCCCCTCGCGGTCGCCCGCGGGGCCGAGATCCGCCCGGACAGCCGGGTGCACGGGCTCGAGCAAGACCGCGCGGGCCGGATCACGGCGGTGCTCTACCGCCGGGACGGGCGCGACCACCGGCTGCGCTGCGGGACGGTCTTCCTCTGCGCGGGCGCCGTCGAGACGCCGCGCCTCCTCCTGCATCTCGGCCTCGCCAACGGCAGCGGGCAGGTCGGCCGCAACTACATGGGCCACGTCGCCACC
The DNA here is from genome assembly GCF_008806345.1 of Methylobacterium planeticum. Classification (GTDB taxonomy): domain Bacteria; phylum Pseudomonadota; class Alphaproteobacteria; order Rhizobiales; family Beijerinckiaceae; genus Methylobacterium; species Methylobacterium planeticum. The sequence continues at coordinate 22,441 of NZ_VZZJ01000011.1, forward strand.
CAGGTCTGGGGCAGCTTCCCGGGCGAGATGCGGATGAACCGCGGCTATCCCTCCTCGCTCATCAGCGAGGACATGGTGCGCCCGGGCGATGCGGATTTCGCCGGCGGCTACCTGATCCAGAGCCTCGGCGTCGAGCCCCTGACCTGGGGCGCCTCGGTCGCGCGGGGGCGCGGCCTCTGGGGCGCCGCCCTGCGCGACTACCTCGACGGCTACAACCACGTCGCCGGCATCGGCATCAACGGCGAGACGCTGCCCTGCGACACCAACGTCCTGACCCTGTCGGACGAGACCGACGCCCTCGGGATGCGCAAGGCGCAGGTCAGCTTCGGCTACGGCCGGAACGAGCAGTCCCTCAACGCGCACGCGACCCGGACCCTCAAGGCGCTCTGGGAGGCGGCCGGCGCCAGCGACATCTGGGTGCTCGAGCGCGTCGCCCACACGATCGGCACCTGCCGGATGGGCCGCGACGGCGACGAGGCGGTGGTCACCCCGTTCGGGCAGAGCTTCGAGGTGCCCAACCTCTGGATCTGCGACGGCTCGACCTTCCCGAGCTCCCTCGCGGCGAACCCGGCGCTCACCATCATGGCGCTCAGTCTGCGCTCGGCCGAGGCCTTTCTCGGAGGTCTGGGGCGACGGCCGGGCTGAATCGTCCGCACGTGATCTGCGGCGAGATCGCGGGCGAAAGCCCGGGAGGCCCGGCCGTTCGGAGGGGATGCGGCTAGTTCAGCGCGACGGGATCGACCTCGTTCAGGAAGGCCCCGACCTCGCGGAAGAACTGCATGCGGTTCTTCTCCATCATCACCGCATGGGTGCCCTCGCCGAGCTCGACGAAGCGCTTGTAGGGCGCGTTCGTGAGCTTCGCGAAATACTCCTGGGCCTGGTAGCTCGGCAGATCCGCATCCCACTCCGCGTGGATGACGAGGGTCGGCACGCGGATCAGGCCGGGATCGTAGAGCGGCTTGCCGGCCTGCCAGTAGTCCTGGGAATCCGCGATGATGCCGTTGGGGGCCCGCAGCACGGGCGGGCTCTGCGCGGTGCCGACCGGGTCCGTCGCCCAGGTCGCATCCGCCCATTGCTCGAACCAGCCCGGCGGGATCAGGTCGGCCTTCTTGTCCTCCGGGACGCCCTTGAGCCAGCGATCCTTCGCGCTATCCCGCGAGACGCCGCGATAGGCGCCGAGCGGGCCGGTATTGCCGAGGTTCGGCGGTGCCTTGGCGAGCCATTGTGGCGCGTAGAGCACCAGGCGGTTCACCTTGTCGTTGTTTTGGCTCGTGTAGAGCCCCATCGTGGAGGTTCCCCACGACCAGCCCATCAGGTTGAGCTTGTCGGCGGCGCGGCGCTTGAGGATGAAGTCGACCGCGGTCCCGACGGCCCGCGCGGCGTCGGGCGTGCGCATGAACGGCTTGGTGTCCTGCGCGGGCATGCTCATCGGCTGCGGGCGGCTGGAGAAGCCGTAGCCCGGCAGGTCGACGAGGTAGACGTCGTAGCCCTGGCCCGCGAGGTAATCCATCATCGAGAGCCCGTTGAGGGGCAGGTCGAAGGAGGTCGAGGCGGGGTAGGTCGCCCCATGCACGTAGAGCAGGATCTTCTCGGCCGGAAAGGCTGCCTGCCCGACCGCGCGCTTGTTGCGGATGTAGAGTTCGATGCCGGGATCCTGCGTCGGGATGCGCAAGCTCTCGGTCTCGATGGCGCCCCCGGCAGCGGGTGCGGCGCGGGCGGCCGTCATCGGCGCGACCGGCGACGCCGCGAAAGCCGCGCAGGATGCGAGGCCGAGCAGGACTTGGCGTTTCGTCGATGTTCTCTGCATCGTGATCTCCCGACCGCCGGAGAGGCGGAGGCAGGGTTTGAAGCATCGCCCGACCGGAACATCAATGCGGGTGCGGGACCTCAGCGGCGCGTGCCGATCGTGAGCAGGTAGGCGCGCGGCACGGCGATCCCGAGCTCGGTCCGGAAACGGTCGTGGAATGCCACGAAATCGCGCCGCAGGTCCGCCCGGCGGTCCGGGTCGAGGCTGCCCGCCAGCGCCTTGGTCGGCCCGTAGCCGTTGACGAAGACCTCCCAGGCCGCTTCCCCGTCGCAATCGTAGTAGACGCAGGCGCCGGGCTCGAACCTGAGGTCGAAGGCGTCCCCGAGCAGCGCCCGGAGGCGCTCGGGCTGGCCCCACGCGAACGGCGAGGGCGGCGGCGCGCCGGCGGGCGGCGGCATGTAGGCGCGCATCACCTTGAACATCTCGAAGACGGTGCCGTCGGGCGTCCAGGTCACGAGGCCGAGGCGCCCGCCCTTGCGGCACACGCGCGCCATCTCGGCGGCGGCTGCCTCGGGTCGGCCGGCGAACATGACGCCGAAGGTTGACGCGACCACGTCGAACGCCGCGTCGGCGGACGAGAGCGCCTCCGCGTCCTCGAGCCGGTAGGCGATGTCGAGCCGCTCCGCCGCCGCGCGGGTCCGGGCCGAGGCCAGGAGGTCGGCCGCGATGTCGATGCCGGTGACCCGAGCGCCCCGCCGCGCCAGCAACCGCGAGGTCCACCCGGTGCCGGTGGCGAGATCGAGCACCCGCTCGTTCGGGAGAGGGTCGAGCCGCGTGACGCAGTGCTCCAGCGCCGCGGAGATCTGGTGGCTCACCGCGTCGTAGGCCGCCCCGCCCGAATTCCAGACCGTCGCCGCGCGCTCGTTGTGATCCTGGATCGCCCTGGACATCGCTCGCGCCCCACCGAGCAGGCGCCACGGATGGCCGCGGCAGGCCCGCTCGAACTGGCGCGGCGCGCGCCATGATACAGCCGAAACGGCCGGCATCCGCGCGGCCGCCGCGTCGGAGCGGTTCCGTGCGTTCCGGCCGGCAGGCCGCCGCACCGCTCCGCCGGCGCGCGCCGGATCCGTGCTCGCCCTCTCGACGCCGTGAGACCACGATCGTTCGCCCGCGCCCCGGCCTGCTCGACGGGCTCGACCTGGCGGCGCAGGGCGGCGGGATCCGTGATCGAGGATCTGGGCTTCGTCTGGTTCTTCGTGGCGACGTCCCCGATCGGGCCTCCGGTGGCGGCCCTCGGCTTCTACGTCGGGCGACGGCGCGGCGCGCCGGCCGAGGCGGCCCGAACGGGCGGCGCCTGAGGCCGGGACAGCCGCGATCCGGTCCGGACGCTCAGTCCCAGCGCAGGCCCTTGCTGGTCAGGGCCATGAGGCCGTCGACCGCCCGGACGATCTGCGGCTTGGCCACGTAGTGGATCATGTGGCCGAGGCCGGGCAGCACCGCCAGCGTGCTGCCGGCCACCTCCGCGTGCAGCCGGGCGGACTGGGCCGTCGCGTCGACGATCGCGTCGGCTTCGCCGGTCAGGATGGCGGTGGGCAGCCGGAGCTTGGCGTAGTGCGGCTGAAGCTGGGAGGCGGCCGCGTTCATGCTCGCGGTGTCCTCGGCGCTGGCCCGGGCCTGGGTCGGGTGGATCGAGATCCCGACCGGGAACCGGGCCTTGAAGCGGGCCGGGACCGGCTGCGGCTTGAACACCTGCCGGAACACCTGCGGGGCGAGCAGGTGCCCGAGGGCGGCGGGCATCAGGGAGCGGGCCGCGTCGCCGACGCCCGGAACCGCGAGCGGCGCGATCATCGTCACGTCGGCGCGCTGGCTGCGGTAGTAGTAGCCCGACAGGAGCACGAGGCCGCGCAGCTCCCGCTGGGCCTGGACCGCGAGGGAGAGGGACACGATGGTGCCCCAGGAATGCCCCACGATCACCGGCCGCTCGACGTTGAGGCATTCGAGGGTCCGGTGGACGAGGCGGGCCTGGGCGGCGGCGGTCCAGATCCGGTGGCGCGGGCGCTCCGTGTGCCCGAAGCCCGGACGGTCGATGGCGATGACCCGGTAGCGCTTGGCCAGCTGGTCGACGAGGCCGCTGATGACGAAATCCTCCGCCATCGTGCCGTTGCCGTGGATCAGCACGACCGGGCGCCCGCGGCCCCGCGCGATGTAGTGGACCTGCAGGCCGTCGACGTCGACGAACTGCCCCGAGGGCCGGCTCACCTGCTCCGCCTCGAGGGCGCGCTGGCCCGCCCGGGCCTGGCGCACCACCGCGCCGCCCTTGCGCGCCGCGGTCTCGCTGAGCTTGGCGGCCGACTTCAGGAGCTTGGTGACCCCCGAGGACACCTGCCGGGCGGCGCGCCGCGAGAGCCGCCGGTTGAGAAGTGGAAACACGGGCGACGTCTCCGCGCTGCGGCTCTGCCTGGAGGGACCGGATCGGAGGCCGGGGCGAGTTGAACCGGACGGCGGCGACTGCGCCGTCCACACGCGATGCGGCGGCGGGCATGAGCCTCCGTGACGCGACTGAGCCAGAGCTTTGGGCCCGAACTGGGGCGAAGACCGGGTCGGCGCGGCCTTTCCCGGATCCTCCCGCGGCGGCGGGCTCCGGCCGGGGGCCTGCGCCCCTCAGGCGGCCTTCTTCGCGTTGAAATTGACCGGAAGCTCGATGTCGAGATCGAGGGTCGAGACCTCCTGCCCCTGCTCGACCCGGACCTGCACCTTGTCGCGGTCGATCGCGATGTGCTTGGCGATGACGGCCAGGATCTCCTCGCGCAGGATGTCGACGAGCTGCGAGCGCCCGACCTCCGCGCGCTCGTGCGCGATGATCAGCTGCAGGCGCTCCCGGGCCAGGGGGGCGGTCTGGCGGACCTTGAGGAAGCTGAGGAGATTCATGCGGCCCTCCTGGCGAAGAACTTGTCGAGGAAGGAGCGCTCGAGGAAGGACCGGCGGTCGCTCAGCACGCTCATCGGCACCGTCTCGCCCTGGAGGCGGCGCACCGCGTCCGCGTAGGCCCGGGCCGGCGCCGAGAGCGGGTTGTTCAGGGTCACCGGGCAGCCGACATTCGAGGCGCGCAGCACCTCCTGGCTGTCCGGGATGATCGCGAGCAGCGGCAGCGACAGGATCTCGAGCACGTCCTCGACCTTGAGCATGTCGCCCCGCGCCGCGCGCGCCGCATCGTAGCGGGTGAGGATGAGGTGCTTGTCGAGGGTCTCGCCCTTCTCGGCCTTGATGGTCTTGGAATCGAGGAGCCCGATGATCCGATCGGAATCGCGCACCGAGGAGACCTCGGGGTTCGTCACCACCACGGCCACGTCCGCGTGGCGCATGGCGAGCGTCGCGCCGCGCTCGATGCCGGCGGGCGAGTCGCAGATCACCCAGTCGAACTTCTGGCGCAGCTCGTCCATCACCCGGGCGACGCCCGCGTCGGTCAGCGCGTCCTTGTCCCGGGTCTGCGAGGCCGGGAGGAGATGCAGGTTCGGCAGCCGCTTGTCGCGGATCACCGCCTGCGAGAGCTTGGCATCGCCGCAGACCACGTTGATGAGGTCGTAGACGACGCGGCGCTCGGCCCCCATGACGAGGTCGAGGTTGCGCAGGCCGACGTCGAAGTCGACGACGCAGACGCTCGATCCGCTCTGCGCGATGGCGGCGCCCAGCGCCGCCGTGGTGGTCGTCTTGCCGACGCCCCCCTTGCCCGATGTGACGACGAGAACCTTGGACATCGTTGCTTCCCTTGTCGATGTGCCCCCGGTGCTGCCGAGAGATTTCGCCGAGTTCACGCAGCGAAGCGGCGCCCCGCCCCACCGTGGGTACTCGCAGTAAGGAAGCGTATTTCAAGCAAAATATAGTTAACCGTGTGTTAAAGGCGCGCACTGATCAGCGATTTATTGGACCGGCCGCGGAGGTACTAATACGAACGCTTGGCCCTGACCCGGCCCGAAGACATCCCTTCATTGTCCTCGTGCAGGAGAACCCGCTGACGATGCTGTGGCGAACCGGTGCGTTGAACCGGCCCCCCGCGCGGAGAAGACCTGCGCGGCGGGCGCGATCACCACGTAGCCGCCGCAGGGCGCCTGCGCGGTGATGACCGCGCTGGCGACGCCCCAGACGAACAGGCCACGCCGGTCCTGCGCCACGACGGGGCCGCCGGAATCGCCGAGGCACAGGCGGCCGCCATTCACCCGCGCGATGGTCAGGCCCGTGCTCGACGCCGCGACCGGACTGAGGCTCGCGGTGCGCAACTGCCCGACGGAGCGCCCCGACAGCCCCGCCCCCGCGACGCGCAGCGCGGAGGGCACGCGGCGCGGATCGGACGAGAGCGGCACGGGGCGCCGGTCCCGGACCGGCGTGGACAGGCGCAGCACCGCGAGATCCAGCGACAGGTCCGCGAGGCGGACGCCCTCCGTCCCGGAGGGCAGCTCGCCGGGATCCGGGCTGTAGCGCGCCAGGACGCGGGCGACGTAGACCGGCTTCACCGGCCCGCTGCCGCGATAGAACACCACGAGGGCGCCGAGGGGGTCGCCGTTGACGCAATGGGCCGCGGTCAGGACGAGATCGGGGGCGATCAGCACGCCCGAGCAGCGGGTGAGGCGCAGGCTCTCCTCGGGCTGGGTCAGGGTGCCGATGCCGACCGTCGCCTGCGCCAGCGGATCGCCGGCCCGGGCGGCGGTGCCGCCCTCGATGGCGGCGGCGGGGCCGAGACCGATACCGAGACCGAGCCCGGCGGCCAGGAGCGTGAGGGCGAGGCGCCCGCCCGATGCGCGCCGCTGCGTGAGTGGCCCCGTCACGGTTCGCTCCGGTTCGTCAGGGTGGGGGCCGGATGGCCCGGCCGACACTCTGCCCCGGCCGCGCCCGGGGGCAAAGTCGGCGCGAAGCCGCATCGCGCGGCCCGCCACCGGATCCGCGTCTCGGAGGATCGGCCCATCGCGGTCCGCGCGGCGACCAAGCCCTTGCCGAGGCCGAGGTCGAGAACACCTGATCGATCAGGGCGGGCCTCGTCCGAGCCCCGGAGGAGGCCCGGCCCGCGCGGCCAGAGGAGGAACGATGGCAGCCGGCATCGACACGGACACGCTCCAGCGCTTGATCGAGCTCGGGAAGCGGAAGGGGCGGCTCGCCCCCGAGGATCTGCTCACCGGGCTCCCGGTCGACCGGATGAGCGCCGAGGACATCGCCCTGGTGGTGCTGGAGATCGAGGAGGCGGGCGTTCCCGTCGAGTTCGAGGAAACCCTGACGATGCTGGCCCGGCCGACGGAGCTGCGGCCGCTGCCGGAGCCGGTCGCGCTCGCCCCGGCACCGGCTCCGCCCCCCGGCGCGGCGCCGCGCGTCGACATCCCGGCGACCGCCGCGCAGGCCCCCGCGGCCCCGGCGCCCCCTGCGGCCGACGCCGCCGCCGCCGCCGAGCGCGCCGACGCGAGCCGGATCGTGGCGCTCTCGGGCGCCGCCACCTTCGTCATCCTGGTCGCCGCGATCCTTATCCTCGGCCGCTGAGCAAGGCGCCCCGGGGCGGGAGCCCGACACCCGGGCAAGCTTGGCAGCAAACCCGCAAGATGAGTGCTAAGCGCTTGGCCTGAATAAGAATTTCTTGCGCGGCCTCTTGCCTGATCGGCGTCCTGGCGTCAACCTGCCGAGGGTGTCCAACACGCGCGAGCGAGGTTCGTGAGCATGACCGTGTCGCCGGCCTTCCGCCGCCAACTCGAAGGCTACGGTCTCACGACGGCCGAGATCCTGTATCGCCTGCCCGACCATCCGCACCTGCTGCAGAGCTTCGTCTGGCAGCACCACGACCTGTTCCCCGACTTCCCCGAGCTGAAGCGCTTCCTGGCCTTCTGGCAGGCGAGCCTCGACGGCCCGCTGCACTCGGTGACGGTGGCCCATAGCCGGCTCATCCGGCCCGCGGAATGGCGGGCCGTCGGCGCGGAGTTCCACCTGCACTGATTCCCCTTGTGCCGATCCCACCTGCAGCGAGCATCGGCGGCGCGGGCGAGCGATGAGATCCGCCCCGGGGCAGTCCGAGGACAGATACGGCCCAGCTTGGCATGGATGTTGCTGAAGTCGTTCAGGTCTTGGAGGCTGGAATGAAGCGGCTCTTGTCAGCAATCCTCGTGTCGTCTTGCCTCGCGATCCCGGCCCAGGCTCAGACCTACATCTCCCCGTCTCCCACCGACGTCCCGAGCAGCGGCTATGGCGGGCTGAGCAAGGCCGATCGCAAGAAGGCCTGCACCCTGGCGGCCGACAACCGACACATGACCGGCCTGTCCCGTCAGCAGTACCGCGCGGCCTGCCGCGGCCGGCCGATCCCCAGGCGGGTCAAGTCCTGAGCGGATCCCGGGCCGGTCGGGCCGGGGCGCGGCGGCTCAATCGAGGAGCCAGCGCAGCGAGCGCCTGAGGCGGGCCGTGCCGTCGCGGTCGAACCAGGCCCCGTGGCTGAACACGACGCGCTCGGGGCGGAGCCCGACGAGGGCGGCGGCGGCGCGGGCGGCCTCGCGCTGGCGGCGCCTCACCACGAGCCGGAGATAGAGCGGCGCGCGCCCATCGGGCGCCGTGATGCCGACGAGATGGGCGAGCGGGCGGACCGGCCAGGGCAGTTTCGCGGGTTCGAGATTGAGGACGAGGTCGGTCAGGATCAGGGTCCGGCTGGCCTCGTGGAAGAAGGCGACCTCCCGGAAGCCGAGACCGCCCGGCACCACGACCTGCCGAAGATCCCGGGACCACTCGGCCGGAGCCGCCTCGCCGAGATCGCGGTCGATCTGCAGGTTCGAGCGGCGCACCGGGCCGCGCTCCCGCAGGTTCGGCGCCGCCCAGGTCTGGGCGCCGGGGCAGTGCCGCTGCCAGTCCGCCACGAAGGTCCAATGCGCGACGTTCGGGGCCACGAGGTGTCGGATCGGCCCGAGGGCCTCGATGTCCCGGTGCAGGCGCGGGTCGTAGCGGGTCGGCGAATGGAGCCAGATCCCGCCGCCCTGCAGGCGGATCACGGTCATCCGCACCGGGAGCGGCAGGCCGAGGGCCCGGAGCGGACCGCTATCCACGATCCAGAGGTCCGGGGCGACGGGCTTCGGCGTGTCGAGCGGGGGATAGGTCGGGTCGCTCACGCCCGGCCCCGGGCGGCGGGGTCGGGGCGGAACTCAGGCGGCGCGTGGCGGGGCATGACGGGAGAACCGGCAGGGCGGCCCCGGGTTTCCCGTCCCGCCGCATCCCGCCCGTTCTCGCGTCCCCGCTCGGCGCCGCGCGCCCGGTTCAGGCCGACTGGACCAGCCGCAGGTGGTGGACCGGCGCCGGCTCGGCCTCGCCCGCGTAGAACTCCTCCACGAGGTCGCGCAGGATGTCGGCGAGTTCGCCCGCGCGGCCCTCCTCGAGCAGCAGGTCGTTGCCGACCGAGCGGCCGAGGCTCGAGATCGCGTTGGTGGGCGCCGGGAACAGCGTCTCGGCATACTTGCTGCCGAGGCCGGAGACCGAGAGGAAGTTGCTGCCGCCGAGCACGGGCCCGTACTTGATCGTCAGCTTGTGCTCGGGGCCGGCGTCGCGATGCAGCGCCGGGTGGAGGCAGACCAGATCCTCGTCGTCCACCTCGATGGACAGGCCTTCGATGCGCCCGTGCGCGTTGCCCTCCTCGTCGAGCACCTCCGCCATCACCGCCAGGACGCCGATCACGGGCTCGAGCACGCGGGTACCTTCCTCGATCAGCTTCTGCCGAAGCGTGTCCTTGCGCAGGTCGGCAGCGTGCAGGCGGCGGCGGAATCGGCTCTTGATCTCGGATGCGGCGATCATCGCTCATCCCTTTCGAAAGTCTTGACCATCTATCGTACCAATGAAACCTACAATCTTTTTTCGCCATATCAAGGCGCTGCACAGTATTCGCGCCTGCCCAGCCACTGAGCTTCTGCCCGATATTTTACCCTGCACAGACACTGTGCAGGTTGAGCCGCAGCGCACCTCGCGGCGGATTGCTGCATCGCGACAAGGGCGGCCCCGGCGGGCGGCGAGGCGCACCCCTTGCGTCCGAGACCCCGTTCCGTCTCAAGACGGACCCCGCCCAGAGTGCCGCCGATGCCGACGCGATTCCCGATCCCCGCCCCGACGCCCCGCCCGGCCGGAACCCGCCGATGAGCGAGCCCGTGCCCGATCTCGCGGGCGTCGTGCGCGCGATCGCCGACGAGATGCGCGCGCGTCCCGACCGGGGCGAGGTCGCGCGCTACATCCCCGAGCTGGCGCGGGCCGATCCCCGGGCCTTCGGCCTCGCGGTGATCGACGCCGCCGGCACCGTCGCGGTGGGGGGCGATGCCGACGTGCCCTTCTCGATCCAGAGCATCTCGAAGGTCTTCACCCTGACGCTGGCCCTCGGGATGATCGGCGACCGGCTGTGGCGCCGGGTCGGGCGCGAGCCCTCGGGCAACCCGTTCAACTCGATCGTGCAATTGGAGCTGGAGCGGGGCGTGCCGCGCAACCCCTTCATCAACGCGGGCGCCATCGCGGTCACCGACGTGATCCTCTCCGGCCACCAGCCCCGCGAGGCGCTCGGCGAGATCCTGCGCTTCCTGCAGGCGCTCGCGCAGGACCCGACCATCACCATCGACGAGGCGGTGGCGGCCTCCGAGAAGCGCACGGGCTTCCGCAACGTCGCGCTGGCGAACTTCATGCGGTCCTTCGGCGTGCTCGACAACCCGGTAGACTACACGCTCGGCGTCTACTTCCACCACTGCGCCATCGCGATGTCCTGCCGGCAGCTCGCCACCGCGGGGCGCTTCCTGGCCCATTCCGGCCGCAACCCCGCGACCGGCTACTCGGTGGTCTCGCCGGAGCGGGCGCGGCGCATCAACGCCGTGATGCTGACCTGCGGCCATTACGACGGCTCGGGGGAATTCGCCTACCGGGTCGGGTTGCCGGGCAAGAGCGGGGTCGGCGGCGGCATCCTGGCGATCGCGCCGGGCAAGGCCTCGATCGCCGTGTGGTCGCCGGGCCTCGACGCGGCGGGCAATTCCCATCTCGGGCGGATCGCCCTCGAGGCGCTGACGAAGCGGCTCGGCTGGTCGATCTTCGGGGTCTGACGCGCAGCACCGGAATCGACGCGATCCCGGCCGCGATCTTGGGCATTTGTGTATAGGATTTGTGCAGATGCCCGCCCGATGAACAGAGCGGGGGCGTGTCGGCGCCCGTTCGCGGCCGGATCCCGCCCGGCGAACGGGCAGTCCTGGTCACGAACGTGCGATCAACCCGAGGGGCCCGGCGCCCTCGGCGGCAGCGGGGGCAAGGACGGGAACCCGCCCGGGGCGGCCCGGGTTCCGGCTCGCGATGCCCCGGATCCGGCCTCGCGCCGACCGTTTGGCATACCGCGTGCTTCAGCCGGCGCAGGTCGCCGATGGTCAGGGGTCCTCCGGGATTCCGCCGTTTTCGCAGCCTCAACGGACGAGAGACGCGGAATGACAAAATACAAGCTCGAGTACTTATGGCTCGACGGGTACACGCCGGTCCCGAACCTTCGCGGCAAGACGCAGATCAAGGAATACGACGGCTTCCCGACGCTGGAGCAGCTTCCCCTCTGGGGCTTCGACGGCAGCTCGACCAAGCAGGCCGAGGGCAGCAACTCGGATTGCGTCCTCAAGCCCGTCCGCGTCTTCCCCGACAGCACCCGCACCAACGGCGTTCTGGTGCTGTGCGAGGTCATGATGCCGGACGGCAAGACCCCGCACCCGTCGAACAAGCGCGCCACCATCCTGGACGATGCCGGCGCCTGGTTCGGCTTCGAGCAGGAGTACTTCTTCTACAAGAACGGCCGTCCCCTCGGCTTCCCCGAGACCGGCTTCCCGGCGCCGCAGGGCCCGTACTACACCGGCGTCGGCTACGCGAATGTCGGCAGCGTCGCCCGGCAGATCGTCGAGGAGCACCTCGACCTCTGCCTCTCGGCGGGCATCAACCACGAGGGCATCAACGCCGAGGTGGCCAAGGGCCAGTGGGAATTCCAGATCTTCGGCAAGGGCTCCAAGCGCGCCGCCGACGAGATGTGGGTCGCCCGCTACCTGCTCCAGCGCCTGACCGAGAAGTACGGCATCGACGTCGAGTACCATTGCAAGCCGCTCGGCGACACCGACTGGAACGGCTCGGGCATGCACGCCAACTTCTCCACGACCTTCCTGCGTGAGACCGGCGGCAAGGCCTATTTCGAGGCCCTGATGGACGCCTTCAGGCAGAACCGCGAGGACCACATCGCGGTCTACGGCCCGGACAACCACATGCGGCTGACCGGCAAGCACGAGACCGCCTCGATCCACGAGTTCAGCTACGGCGTCGCCGACCGCGGCGCCTCGATCCGCGTGCCCCACAGCTTCGTCAACAACGGCTACAAGGGCTACCTGGAGGACCGCCGTCCGAACTCGCAAGGGGACCCCTACCAGATCGCCTCCCAGATCCTGAAGACGATCGCCTCCGTGCCGACCGCCCAGGGCGCGTCGGATGCCGGCCAGCGCGCGGTCGCCTGAGGCCCGCCGACCCGTCACGGCCGCCGGCGCGAGGGCGCCGGCGGTTTTTTCATGCGCGAATGCTTGCGCGAATTCTTGCGCGAATTCTTGCGCGACCCCGTCGGCGGTCCGGCCTCAGGTGACGACGCTGGGCTCGGCCCGGCCCGTCAGCCGGGCGATGTCCGAGAGGGCGCGGGCGGCCTCGACCACGGGGGCGAGCATCGCCTCGATCGGGGCGTCGGTCTCCTGGGCGGCGTAGCGCTCGAGATAGACCCGCAGCGTCGCCCCCGCCGTGCCGGTGCCGGAGAGGCGGAACACCGCCCGGGCATCCTCGGCGAACAGGATGCGCAGGCCCTGCTGCTCGGTGACCGAGCCGTCGACGGGGTCGACGTAGCGGAACTCGTCCGCCGCCGCCACCGTGAGGCCGGCGACGCGCCGGCCCGGAAGCTCGGGCAGGCGCGCCCGCAATCCCTCCATCACCGCGCCGGCGGCCGCCGTCTCGACCTCCTCGTAATCGTGGCGGGCGTAGTAGTCGCGCCCGTAATCGGCCCAGTGGGCCCGCACCAGCGCCCGCGCGGGCTCCCCCGTCGCCGCCAGGATGTTGAGCCAGAGCAGCACCGCCCAGAGCCCGTCCTTCTCGCGCACGTGGTTCGAGCCGGTGCCGGCGCTCTCCTCGCCGCAGAGGGTGATCAGGCCGGCATCCAGCAGGTTGCCGAAGAACTTCCAGCCCGTCGGCGTCTCGTAGGCGCGGATCCCGAGTCGGGCCGCGACCCGGTCGACGGCCCGGCTCGTCGGCATCGAGCGCGCCACCCCGGCGAGCCCGCCCGCGTAGCCGGGGGCGGCCCGGGCCTGCGCGGTGAGGATCGCGAGGCTGTCGCTCGGGGTCACGAACAGGCCCGGCGCCACGATCATGTTGCGGTCGCCGTCCCCGTCCGAGGCCGCGCCGAAATCCGGCGCGTCGGGCCCGAGCATCTCCGCCATCAGGTCGTGGGCGTGGACGGGGTTCGGGTCGGGGTGGTGGCCGCCGAAATCGGGCTTGGGCACCGCGTTGACGACGGTGCCTTGCGCCGCCCCGAGGGCGCCCTCGAGGATCGCCGTGGCGTAAGGGCCCGTCACCGCGCTCATGGCGTCGAAGCGCATGCGGAAGCCCGAGGCGAAGAGCCGCCGGATCGCGTCGAAATCGACGAGCTCGCGCATCAGGGCGGCGTAATCGGCCACGGGGTCGATCACGGTGACCGCCAGGGGCCCGAGCTGCGTCGTCCCGATCCGGTCGAGGTCGAGGTCGGGGGCCTCCACGATCCGGTAGGCGTCGATCACCCGGGTGCGGGCATGGATCGCCGCCGTGACGGATTCGGGCGCCGGCCCGCCGTTGGCGGTGTTGAACTTGATGCCGAAATCCCCGTCCGGCCCGCCCGGGTTGTGGCTCGCCGAGAGCACGATCCCGCCGATCGCCCCGTGCTTGCGGATGACGCAGGAGGCGGCGGGCGTCGAGAGCAGCCCGCCCTGCCCCACCAGGGCGCGCCCGAAGCCGTTGGCGGCGGCGATCCGCAGGGTCGTCTGCACCACCTCGCGGTTGAGGAAGCGCCCGTCCCCGCCGATCACCAGGGTGGCGCCCTGGCGCTCCGGCAGGGTGTCGAAGATCGCCTGGATGAAGTTCTCGACGTAGCGCGGCTCCTGGAAGACCGGCACCTTCTTGCGCAGGCCCGACGTCCCGGGCTTCTGGTCGGGAAACGGCGTCGTCGGCACGGTCGTCACGGTCATTGCGCTCACGCTCTCCTCAGGCCCCATCAGTCATAGGGCGGGGGACCGGGTCTGTCAGGGCTCGGGCGCGCCGAGGAACGCAAGTTGGACCGGAAGCGAGACCGCGCCCGCCGCGGCCTCAATAGGGCTGAGCCGCCCCGGGGGCCGTCTGCAGCGGCAGCGGGTCGAGCTGGCGCGGGGCGGCGCGCGCGCCGGCGGAGCCGCGGGGACCGGGCGGGCCGGCGGGACCCGCCGGACCGCGGGGCCCGACCTTGCCGGGGGCGCCGGGCGGACCGGCGGGGCCCGCAGCCCCGGCGGGCCCGGGTCCCCCCGCGGGCCCGGGTCTCCCCCCGGGGCCGGGCTCGCCCTTCGGACCGGGCGGTCCGGCTGGGCCCGCAGGCCCCATGGCCCCGTCGGCCCCCGGCGGGCCGGCCGGGCCCGCCTCGCCGACAAGCCCCACGCCGCCCGCGGGGCCCGCCGCGCCGGAAGGCCCCCGCTCGCCCGCGGCGCCTTGCTCGCCCGCGGCGCCTTGCTCGCCCGCGACACCCCGCTCGCCCGCGGCGCCCTGCGGACCGGGCGCGCCGTCGCGGCCCGGCTCCCCGGGCTCGCCCTTCGGCCCCGCGGGTCCGGGCGGCCCCGGAGGCCCGGGCGGCCCCGGCACCGGGTTGGCGGCAGCGCTCGTCTCGGCCTGGCCCACCGCCCCCGGAGCGCCCGCGGGTCCCGGGGGACCGGCGGGCCCCGGGGGGCCGGCGGGCCCCGCGGGGCCCTGCTGCCCGCACTCGCCGACGACGGCCTGGCGCTCCTGGCGGGGGGAGCGGAGGGTCACGATGCAGCTCGCCGGATGGTAGACGACGCGGAAATCGAAGTTGCCCCGGCTGTCGGTCTTCTGCGGGAAGCGCCCGTCGAGGGTGACCTCGGCCTCCGGCTCGTTCACCGAGCCCAGCACCCACAATTCCCCGGCGACGATCTTGGCGGCGAGGATCTGCAGGTCGGCGCGCGCCGGGGCCGCGCTCAGCGCGAGGGCGAGGCCGAGGGCCGGAGCGCCGATCGGGATCGGGCGCCAAAACGGTTCGCCAGCCACGCCTCTGTCCCTCTGCCCCGCGCTCTTGGCCTCAGCTTGGCCTGTTTCCGCTCGCGGCGGAAGCGGGGGCGAATGTACGAACCGGGACACTTCGGGCACCGCGTCCCGGTTGTGCACAGATCAGGGCCGGGCCGGGTCCGGCGCGGCCGCCGCCGCCCGCCCGTCCGCGTCGAAGCGGCGGCGCGCCGCCTCGATCTCGTCGAGATGCGCGAAGGCCCAGGTGCCGAGCGCCAGGACGGGGATCTGCAGGGAGCGGCCGAGATCCGTCAGGGCGTAATCGACCCGCGGCGGAATCGTCGGGTACATCGTGCGCGTCACGAGGCCGTCGCGCTCGAGGCCCCGCAGGGTGAAGGTCAGCATCCGCTGCGAGATGCCGCCGATGCTGCGCTTCAGCTCGTTGAAGCGCCGCGGCCCGTCCCGCAGCAGCATCACCACGAGGACGCTCCACTTGTCGCCGACCCGCGCCAGCACGGTGCCGACGAGGCGGCAATCCTGCTGCGCATGGCTCGCCTGCGGCGCATGGCTCGCCCGCGGGGCATGGCTCGTCTCCCGCGGGGCATGGCTCGTCTCCCGCGGGCCCGCCTCCGCCTCCGGCGAGGCATGATCGTCACGCCGTCCGGTTCCCTCGCTGTGCCCCGGTTCCAAGATTGTGCCTCCTTGCGCGCTGCCGGACATGGTCATCTCTAGCACCTCGGTACAATTCTGATACCGAGGATCAAACATGCAGCTCCTTCATGTCGACGGCAGCATCCTGGGGGCCCACTCGGTCAGCCGCACCGTGTCGGCGGCGATCGTGGACAGGCTCCGCTCGGAGAGCCCCGGCCTCGCGGTCACCCATCGCGACCTCGCGGCGACGCCGCTGCCGCACCTCTCGGGCGCGACGCTGGCGGCACGGCAGCCGAACGCCGGCAACACCCCGGACGTCCTCGCGGACGTCGCCCTCGGCGACGCGGTGCTCGAGGAGTTCCTCGCCGCCGACATCGTGGTGATCGGGGCGCCGCTCTACAACTTCACCATCTCGAGCCAGCTCAAGGCCTGGATCGACCGCATCCTCGTGGCGGGCAGGACCTTCCGGTACGGGGAAGGCGGGGCCGAGGGCCTCGTCGGCGGCAAGCGCGTCATCCTGGCGATCGCCCGCGGCGGCTTCTACGGCCCCGGCACGCCCTACGCCGCCGCCGAGCACGCGGAGACCTACCTGCGCGCCGTGCTCGCCTTCATGGGCATCGCGAACCCGGAGATCATCGTCGCCGAGGGGATCGCGGTGGGCCCGGAGCAGCGCGAGCGGGCGCTCGCCGGGGCGCTGGAGGCCGCGGGCGCCCTCAAGGCGGCCTGACGGCGCGCGACGGGCGGCGCCACCTCCCGCAAGTCCCGGATGTGATCCAGCGCACGGACCCGGAGCGCGCGCGGCGCGATAACCCCCGCCACGGGCCGCCGGTTTCTCCGAACCGCGCCGCGGCCCGCCGGGGACCGGTCGTCGATGCGGGAGGGGGAGCTTCGCTCGCCTGCCTCGCCGACCGGCCTTCCTCCGGGCGCCCGGGTCTCCCCGCTCAGGCCTCCATCAGGGCCGCCACGTGCGCCGAGACCGAGTCGCCGAGGCCCTTGAGGTCGTAGCCGCCCTCCAGCAGCGACACGATCCGGCCGTCGCAGTGCCGGCCCGCGGCCTCCATCACCACCCGGGTCGCCCAGGCGAAATCCTCCGCCTCGAGCATCAGGTTCGCCAGCGGGTCGCGCCAATGCGCGTCGAACCCCGCCGAGATGATGATGAGATCCGGGGCGAAATCCTCCAGCCGCGGCAGCACGCGGGCCTCGAAGGCCTCGCGGAAGGCCGCGCCGTCCGCCCCCGGCCGCAGGGGCGCGTTGACGATGGTGCCGTGCTCCCCCGCCTCCGAGACGGCGCCGCTGCCCGGGTAGAGCGGCATCTGGTGGGTCGAGCAGAACAGCACCGAGGGATCGTCCCAGAAGATGTCCTGGCTGCCGTTGCCGTGGTGCACGTCCCAGTCGACGATGGCGACGCGCTCGGCCCCGTGGACCTGCCGCGCGTGGCGCGCCGCCACCGCGGCGTTGTTGAAGATGCAGAACCCCATGGCGCGGGTGCGCTCGGCGTGGTGGCCGGGCGGGCGCATCGCCGAGAAGGCGTTGCGGGCCTCGCCGCGCATCACCGCGTCGACCCCCTGCACCGCGGCGCCGACGCCCCGCAGCACGCAATCGGCCGTGCCCGGGGACAGCACCGTGTCGGAATCGATCCCGACGAGACCCTCCCGCGGCACCGCGTCGAGGATCGCCCGCACCCATTCCTCCGGGTGGGCGAGGATCACGGAGGCGAGCGCGGCGGGCTCGGGCGCGCGCCGGTCGAGGCCCGCGAAGCCCTCCGCGGCGAGCGCGGTCTCGACGGCCTGCATCCGCTCGGGCCGCTCGGGATGCCCCTTCGGGGTCAGGTGCGCGCGCGCGGCGGGGTGATGGAACAGGATCGTCATGCGGCGCCCGAGCCTCCCTTGTTGGCATACCGAATACCAGAACCGGCGCGGCGGCGCCATACGGCCGGCGGCCCGGATGGGACCAACGCGCCGCCGGCGGGATCGCGACCCGGCCCCGCCCGGCCGGCGCGGCACGATCTCCGGCCCGGGACAGCCGCTAGGACCTGCGGACGACCAACCGAGGCGCCGTCGTGGCCGGGTTGCAGCGCCGGGCCGAGGCGAACGAGCCGCCCCCGCGCGGCGATGCCAGCCGGTCCGGCGACGCCACCATCGGGGGCCGGATCGACCTCGACGCGCTGATCATGGTGATCGAGGGCGGCCCGTGAGGCGCTCGCGGCCGCGGCGGCGGGGCTCGCCCGCATCAGGGCGGAATCG
Organism: Methylobacterium planeticum; assembly: GCF_008806345.1. Lineage (GTDB taxonomy): Bacteria > Pseudomonadota > Alphaproteobacteria > Rhizobiales > Beijerinckiaceae > Methylobacterium > Methylobacterium planeticum. The sequence continues at coordinate 40,339 of NZ_VZZJ01000011.1, forward strand.
GCCGGGTGGAACGCGACCCCGTCCGCCGCCGCGCCCCGCCCAGGGCAACACCGCATCCTGCGCGGGGCTCTCCCCGCGCAGGGCAACACCGCATCCTGCGCGGGGAGAGCCCCGCGCAGGGCAACCGTCGCGCGCCTCAGCGGGCGCCGAAGCCGGACCCGGCCGGCCGCACCTCCCGGCTGGCGATGGCGCCGCCGTCGAGCAGCGCCTGGGCGGTGGCCCGGTCGAGGGCCGCCCGCAGGGTCGGCAGGCTCTCGCTGACGCCGTTGGCGGCGAGGTCCGCCTGGACCCGCAGCAGCAGCGCGTCGTCCTTCATGCCCTGGACCAGGGCGCCGATCAGCTCGACCGCGTACGCCTCGGCCGTCTGCCCGTCAACGCCAAGCTTATCCGCCACGAAGGACGCCAATCCTCGCATGCGCCGGCACCGTGCAATGAAACGAGCCTCCTCGTCGCGAGCAAACATGAGTTCAGCCGCTCGCTCGCGCTCCTCGAATAGCCTACCCATCGGCGTGCTCCATCCCTGGTGCCCCGGTCATCTCTTAGCGATGACTGTCTGGGCAGGGATCGTACGCTGATCTCCGGTCCGCGACCATGCCGTTTGCCCGCACGGACTCGGCCCCCGCGCGGGCGTACGCTCGCTGACACGGCGGCGCCGGACCGCCGCGGCCCGGGCCCGAGGCCCGCCCGCGCAGATCCCCTGCCCCGCCTGCGCAGATCCGTTGCCCCGCCGGCGCAAAACCCTTGCCCCGCCGAGAAAAGGGTATATACCCACATCTCTCCGCGGGGCGCGTCCGCCCTCGCCGCCCCTTCGTGCCGTTCCCGACATCCTGTCCCGAGCTCATTCTCCAGGCTCATGCCCCAAGACGCGCCCGACCTGCCCTGCCTCTGCACCGCGCTCCGCCGCGCCTCGCGCAGCGTCACGGCGGCCTATGACGAGGCCCTGCGGCCGGCGGGCCTGCGCGTCACGCAGTTCGGGCTGCTGCGCACGCTCGCCCGCACCGGCCCGGTGGCGGTGACGCGGCTCGCCGCCGAGACCGACCTCGACCGCTCCACCATGGGCCGCAACCTCGATCCGCTCGAGCGCCGCGGCCTCGTCCGGCTCAGCGTCGGCCGGCGCGACCAGCGCGAGCGGGTCGCGGCGCTGACGGAGGCCGGGGAGGCCGCCATCGCGGCCGCCCTGCCCCATTGGCGGGCGATCCAGGCGCGGCTCGCCGAGGGGCGGGCCGCCACCCTGGCGGACCAGGCCGCCGCGATCGCCGCGGAGGCCGCCGCCCTCGCGGCCCAGGCCCAAGCCTCCGCCGCCCCGGACCAGTCCTGACGTTCTCGACGCCGCAAGCCCCAGAGGAGCGGACCCGCATGTCGCCATCGTCCCAAGGCCGTCCCGATCCGGCGGTCGCGCTCCCGCCCGCCCCGGCCCCGGGCCGGCTGCACTACGCCTGGGTGGTCGCCGGCGTGACCTTCGTGGTGCTCCTCGTGGGCGCCGGCATCCGGGCGACGCCGAGCATCCTAATCGTGCCCTGGGAGCGCGAGTTCGGCTGGTCGGCGGCCACGATCAGCCTCGCCATCGCCCTCAACATCTTCCTGTACGGCATGATCGGCCCCTTCGCGGTGGCCCTCATCGAGCGCTTCGGCCTGCGCCGCTCGGTCTGCACCGCGCTCGTCATCCTGGCGGTCGGCACCGCCGCCACCGCCTGGATGCGGACGCCCTGGCAGATGATCCTGCTCTGGGGCCTCGTCGTCGGCTCCGGCACCGGCATGGTGGCCAACGTCCTCGGCGCCACCGTCGCGGGGCGCTGGTTCGGGCGCCATCGCGGCCTCGTCCTCGGCATCCTGACGGCGAGCAGCGCCACCGGGCAGCTCGTGTTCCTGCCGCTGCTCGCCCACGTGGTGGTCGATCACGGCTGGCGCGCGGTCTCCCTCGCGGTGGCGGCGACCGCCCTCGCCCTGGTGCCCCTGGTCCTGCTGCTGCTGCGCGACCGCCCGGCCGATCTCGGCCTGCCGCGCTTCGGCGAGACCGCGCTGCAGCCCGCGCCGGTCGGCGGCATCAACCCGGCCCGGCGCGCCCTGATGGGGCTCGCCGCCGGCCTGCGCTCGCGGGATTTCTGGCTCCTGTCGGGCACCTTCTTCATCTGCGGCGCCTCGACCAACGGCCTCGTGGGCACCCACCTGATCCCGGCCTGCATCGACCACGGCATCCCGGAGGTGACGGCGGCGGGGCTGCTCGCCCTGATGGGCCTGTGCGACCTCGTCGGCACCACGGCGTCCGGCTGGCTCACCGACCGCTTCGACAGCCGGCGGCTGCTCGCGTGGTATTACGGCCTGCGCGGCCTGTCCCTGATCTTCCTGCCCTACTCGTTCGACCTCAGCTTCTACGGCCTGTCCCTGTTCGCGGTGTTCTACGGCCTCGACTGGATCGCCACCGTGCCCCCCACGGTGAACCTCGCCGGGCGCGTCTTCGGCGAGGAGAACGCCGCCCTGATGTTCGGCTGGATCGCGGCGAGCCACCAGATCGGCGCGGCCGTGGCGGCGTGGCTCGCCGGCACCATCCGCACCGGCACGGGCGACTATTTCGGCGCCTTCGTGGCGGCCGGCATCCTCTGCCTCATCGCCGCGATGATGGCCCTGTTCATCGGCGCGAAGCCCCGGGCCGAGGCGGCGCTGCCGGCGGGGGCGCAGCTGCGCGGGGCGTGAGGGCCGCGCGGCCGGATGGATCGCCACGGGGGTCCGGGCCGTCCGCCGAAGGCGCCGGCATGGCCCCGGGTGAGGCCGTGGCGGCCGTCCGCGGCGGTCCCGCCGGACCCCGCGGACGGCGGCGGCGCCGGTGACCGGGCTGCCGCCCGCGGGCGCTGAGCGGCCCCTGCGTCTCGGCGGGGCCCCGGCCGCGATGACCCGCCCCGTCGACCATCCCGTCGCCGATCTCGAGGCGATGGGCATGGTGCGGGTGCGGACCGCCGTTCTACCGCGCGTCCGTCCTGCCGCCCGCGGCGGCCGGGTCCCGGCCCGGGGGCGGGTCCAGCTCGGGCAGCAGCACCACGCTCTCCTGCTCGTTCGGGTCGGTCCGGCTGATCACCGCGATGCAGGGCTCGGTCTCGCTCGGGTTGTAGGGCAGGTGCGGCATGCCGGCGGGGATGTAGACGAAGTCCCCCGGCCCGCACTCGGCGTGGTGCTCGAGGGCGGGGCCGTACCACATCCCCGACCGGCCGCTGAGGATGTGGATCGCGGTCTCGTGGCCCGCATGCTTGTGCGCCTTGGCGCGGGCCCCCGGCGGGATCGTGACGATCTGCATGTGCAGCCCCCGCGCGTCGACGGATTCCGCCGAGATCGCGGGGGAATAGGACAACCCCTGCTTGCCCACGAAGGCGGGCCCGGCCCGCAGGACGTGGCAGGTGGGTTCCGGGTCGACAACACCCGGACCGGCATCGACAGGCTTCGGCATGGCGCGGCCCTCCTGGCCGAGTCCCTCCTGGCCGAGTGTAGCACGCCGGCGCGCCCGGGATGACGCAATCACCGCGGGTCGGGCGACGCGCCGCCCCGTCCGCACGGGAGAGGTGGGCGCACCGCCGTCCGGAGTGATGTGTGGTTCCGTAGTGAGCGCGGGAGGCGCGCCGCGCCCCCTCTCCCGTGCGGGAGAGGGTTGGGGTGAGGGAGGCGCGCTCTCCGGAGAGGTCGCACCCCTCACCCGGTCGGCTGGCGCCGACTCGACCTCTCCCGGACGGGAGAGGTGGGGCGCTCTGCCATCGCGCCGGCAGGCGCGCGCGCGGAGACCAGCCCTGGGTCGCTGGTGCCAGCGTGGTCGGCTCGGTCGCCATCCCGGCGGAGCGGCACCGCTCCGCCGAGCGGGCGGGCCGGGGCCGTCCTCGGCAGCCGCGACCGTACCGTTTGCATTTTTTCGCATGATCCGCGTCTTTCGGTCCCGGATCTCACGATATGATGCAGGATCTCGAAGCAGGGGAGGCGCAGGATGGCGTCGCAACCTCGGTGCATCGCCCTCGTGGGTCCGGCCCAGAGCGGCAAGAGCGTGCTGCTCGACGCTCTGGTCGAGCGCGCGGGCGGGCCGGCGCATAGCGGGCGCGAGGGGGCGGAGGCGCGCGGGGGCACGGAGCCCGTCGTCGCCGCGCTCACCTATCTGGGCGAGGCGTTCACGGTGGTGGATTGCCCCGGCGCGGTGGAGTTCGCCCACGCCATGAACCCGGTGCTCGCGGTCTGCGACGCCGCCGTGGTGGTCTGCGAGGCGGACGAGCGCAAGCTGCCCGCCCTCGAACTGGTGATGCGCGCCCTCGAGGCGCAGGGGGTGCCCCGCCTGCTCTTCGTCAACAAGATCGATACGGCGACGCAGGGCCTGCGCGAGACCCTGTCCCTGCTGCAGGGGGCGTCGCAGGTGCCGCTGCTGCTGCGCCAGATCCCGATCGTCGAGGACGGGGCGGCGACGGGCTACATCGACCTCGCCCTCGAGCGGGCCTTCGTCTACCGCCCCCACGCCCCCAGCACCCTGATCGCCCTGCCCGAGGGGGTGCTGCCGCAGGAGAAGGAGGAGCGCTTCACCCTGCTGGAACGCCTCGCCGACCACGACGACGCCCTGATGGAGGCCCTGATCACCGAGGCCGAGCCCCCGCCCGACCGGATCTTCGCCGACCTCGCCCGGGAGCTGCGCGAGGGGCTGGCGGTGTCGGTGCTGATCGGCTCCGGCCTGCGCGGCAACGGCATCGGGCGCCTGCTCAAGGCCCTGCGCCACGAGGCCCCGGGGCTGGCCGAGACCCGGGCGCGCCTCGGGATCGCCGAGGCCGGCCCGCCCCTGGCCCGGGTGCTGGCGACCCGGCATGCCGGCTTCAGCGGCAAGCTCTCGGTGGCCCGGGTGCTGCGCGGGACATTCCAGGAGGGCGAGGCCGTGGCGGGGCCGGACGGGGCGGCGACCCGGATCGCCGGCCTCGTCGCCCTCGACCGGGGCCAGACCGCCCGGATCCCGGCGACCCCGGAGGGCGCGGTCGCGGGCTTCGCCCGGCTCGACGGGATCGGCACCGGCCAGGGCTTCGCGGCCGGCGGCCATGGCTTCGCGGCCGGCGGCGCCGCCCCCGGGGCGATCGGGCCCGCCCCGCCGAGCCCGGTCTACGCCAGCGCCATCCGGGTGCGCGACCGAAAGGACGACGTGCGCCTGACCGGCGCGCTCGCCAAGGTCACCGAGGAGGATCCGGGGCTCGTGGTGGAGCACGACGCGGACCTCGAGGAGATCCGCCTGCTCGGGCAGGGCGAGATGCACCTGCGGACCGCGATCGAGCGCCTGTCGGCCCGCTTCGGCGTCGGCGTCGAGGCGAGCCGCCCGAAGGTCGGCTACCGCGAGACCATCCGGGGCGCGGCGGCGGGCCGCGGCCGGCACAAGAAGCAGACCGGCGGGCACGGGCAGTTCGCCGACGTGCAGATCGCGGTGCGGCCCCTCGCCCGGGGCGAGGGCTTCCGCTTCGCGGACGCGGTGGTGGGGGGCGCGGTGCCGCGCAACTACATCCCCTCCGTCGAGGCCGGGGCGCGGGCCTACCTGCGCCGGGGCCCCCTCGGCTTCCCGCTGGTCGACCTCGAAGTCACCCTGACCGACGGGTCGGCCCACGCGGTCGATTCCTCGGACGCCGCCTTCCAGATCGCCGCGCGGCTCGCCCTCGACGACGCGCTGCCCAAGGCCGGGCCGGTCCTGCTCGAGCCGGTGCTCGCCGTCGAGATCGCGACGCCCTCCGGCGCCACCGCCCGGGCCACCGGCCTCGTCACCGGCCGGCGCGGGCAGATCCTCGGCTACGACGCGCGGCCGGGCTGGCCGGGCTGGGACCTCGTCCAGGCGCTGATCCCCGCCGCCGAGACCGCCGACCTGATCGTGGAGCTGCGCTCGGTCAGCGCCGGGGTCGGCAGCTTCACGGCCCGGTTCGACCACATGGCCGAGCTGAGCGGGCGGCCGGCCGAACTGGTGCTGGCGAGCGACCTGGCGCGCCGGGCCGGCTGACCCGGCCGAAGGCCGCGGGATCGTTCATGACGATCGCGCGGTCGTTCATGATAAGTTCCGCTTGCGGCCGCCTCAGCGGGACGCGAGGGCGAGGGCCTGCGACACCAGCCCGTGCGGCCCCTCGCCCAGCATCGCGCCGGCCGCGCAGAGCCCGAGGACCAGGGCGAGGCCGAGCCCGAAGCGCCCGCGCGTGACGAGGCGAAGCACTTGGAACGGAAGGAGAATCAGCTTCAGCACGGCGCGGATCGCCAGGATCGCCACCACCGGCAGGATCGCGAGGGAAAGTCCGATCACGGGCATGTCCAGCCGATCCTTGGCTACGCGCCGTCCCACCCGGGACGGCTCAGAGGCCCATCTGCCCCCACAAACCCGGCAAGACTAAGGACACCCGCCCGCCAACAGGATATTCCCGGCCCCGCCCTGTCTCGGCCCGGAGCGTTCCCCTAAGGATGAAGCTCCCCGGGCGACCTGAGCGGATGCGTTGGAAGAAGCCCTGCACCGATGGCTCGAAGCCCTGTCCGCCATCCGGGCGGACGTCCTGGCCCTCCTGGGCATTGGGCTCGCGCTCGTCGTCACGGTGCACGTCCTGCTGCACAAGCGCGAGGTCAGCGTCGCGATCGGCTGGATCGGCCTCGCCTGGCTGTCCCCGATCTTCGGCACCGGCCTCTACGCCCTGTTCGGCATCAACCGCGTCTCCCGCCGCGCCCGGCGCCTGCGCCCGACGCCGACCCCGAAGCCGGGGGAGCCGCGCCTGCCGGAGGCGGTCGTCGCGCAGGCGTTCCACCCCCTCGAGAAGGCGGTGCGCCGGATCACCAACCTCCCCTCCCTCGGGGGCAACGCGGTGCGGATGTTCCGCAACGGCGACGCGGCCTATCCGGTCATGCTGGAGGTGCTGGAATCGGCCCGGGAGAGCGTCGCGCTCTCGAGCTACATCTTCCGCGACGACACGGTCGGGCGCCAGTTCTGCGACGCGCTGGTGGCAGCCCAGGCCCGGGGCGTCGACGTCTGCGCGCTGATCGACGGCATCGGCGGGGGCTATTTCGGCTCGCGCGTCTATCACCGCCTCCACCGGGCCGGCATCCCGGTCGGGCGCTTCATGCACTCGGCCCTGCCCTGGCGCATGCCGTTCCTGAACCTGCGCACCCACAAGAAGCTGCTGATCGTCGACGGGCGGATCGCCTTCACGGGCGGCCTCAACATCGCCGACGGCAACCGCGTCGCCCAGAACCCGCCGCACCCGATCCGCGACACGCATTTCCGCCTCGAGGGCCCCGTGGTCGAGCAGCTGTCGATGGCGTTCGCCAGCGACTGGGCCTTCGCGATGGGCGCCGACCTCGATGGGCCGCGCTGGTTCCCGCGCCTCGAACCCGCGGGCGGGATCACGGCCCGGGCGGTCACCTCGGGCCCGGACGCGGATGTCGAGAAGATCGAGTTCGTGGTCCTTGAGGCCCTGGCCTGCGCGCGGCGCAGCGTCCGCCTCGTCACGCCCTACTTCCTGCCGGGCGAACTCGTCATCAACGCGCTGCAGCTCGCCGCCATCCGGGGCGTCACCGTCGACGTCGTCATCCCGCGGCGGAGCGACCACCGCTTCGTCGACTGGGCGACGCGGGCCCATGTCGATCCGCTGCTCAAGAGCGGGGTCCGGATCTGGCTCGACGAGCCGCCCTTCGACCATTCGAAGGCCCTCGTGGTCGACGGGGAATGGTGCTTCGTCGGCAGCGCCAACTGGGACACGCGCAGCTTCCGGCTGAACTTCGAGCTGAACGTCGAGATCTACGACACGAGCCTCGCCCGCGACCTCGAGCGGTTCATGCACGGCAAGATGAAGACCCGCCTGATGCGCGAGGACCTCAAGGCGCGTGCGCTGCCCGTCCGCCTGCGCGACGCAGGCGTCCGACTGCTGCTACCATACCTTTGACGGTCCGCCCGGGGCGCCGCACCTCCTCGGTCGCGGGCGTGAGGTGCACGACGATCGGCCGGTGATCCGAGGCGCCGCGCGGCAGCACCGCGGGCTCGTGACAGACGAGCCCGCGCACGAGGCAGCGGTCGAGCCGGAGCGGCAGCACCTCGACCATGCTGTGGGTCGGGCGCCGGGGGCCGACGTCGCGGAACCCCGGCAGCAAGGCGGGGCCGACGATGTTGTAGTCGCCGAGCACCGCGGCCCGGGGCGGCAGGTTCCGCTCGAGGCAGCGGAGCTGGCGCCGGTTCAGCATCTGGCCATGCGAGAGATGCACGTTGGCGACCCCGAAATCACCGAGGTTCAGCACCTGGCAGACCCGGTCGAACAGGGCGCCGGAGGGCAGCGCGATCACGGTCGGGGGCGTCGTCCACGGCCGCCGGCTCCAGATCGCAGGGCCGTGGATGCGGCCCGGCAGCGGCGCCCAGGCATAGGCGCCGCCGACGCGCTCGCGCAGGGCGGCGATGTCGCGGGTGGCTTCCTGCATCAGCAGGAGATCGGGATTCTCCTGCTCGATCAAGGCGATGAGGTCGGCGACGGCCGCCCCCGTGCGGCGCAGGAGGTTCCAGCTCACGATCTTGCGCGTGCGGGTGGGGCCGGTGGCGACGCGGATCGGGGCGCTGCCGGTGGCGTGGAAGCCCAGCGGCGGGACGTGCGGGTGATCGGGCATGCGTCCTGTTCGTGCCTCGCTGATGTCGCGCGGGAAGCGGCCCCCGGGAGCGCCGGTCCGCACTGCTCTGGTTAAGCGTTGCGGGCGGTTCCTGTCGAGGCTGGGACAGGGTTCGGTGGAGAAGCGTGGACGAGCCGGAGGGTTCCCGCGCGCCCTGGCTTGACGGCGTTTCCCCCGCGGCCGATCCGTGCGAGACAGGGTTTCCATTCAGAACACTTCATGAACGATTTCACCTTCATCCACGCGGCCGACCTCCATCTCGGCAGCCCGCTGACCGGGCTCGCCCTGAAGGATCCCGACATCGCCCGGCGCTTCGCCTCGGCGGGACGGCGGGCCTTCGAGGATCTGGTGAGCCAGGCGATCGAGATCGGCGCCGCCTTCCTGATCGTGGCGGGGGACGTCTACGACGGCGACTGGTCCGACAACACGATCGGGCTGTTCTTCGCCCGGCAGGTGGCGCGGCTCGACCGGGCCGGCATCCCGGTGATCCTGGTGCGGGGCAATCACGACGCCGAGAGCGTGATCACCAAGGCGATCACCCTGCCGGACTCGGTGCGGACCTACCCGACGACCCGGGCCGACACCCATCGGCTCGAGCACCTGCGGGTGGCGCTGCACGGGCGCAGCTTCCCGAACCGGGCGGTGGAGGAGAACTACGCCCTGTCCTACCCGGCGCCGCTGCCGGGCTGGTTCAACATCGGGGTGCTGCACACCTCCTGCACCGGCCACGCCGCCCATGCGACCTACGCCCCCTGCTCGGTCGCGGACCTGACCGGGCGCGGCTACGAGTACTGGGCGCTCGGCCATGTCCATGACTACGCCGAACTCGCGCGCGACCCCTGGGTGGTGTTTCCCGGCAACCTGCAGGGCCGCTCGATCCGCGAATGCGGCGCCAAGGGCGCCGTGGCGGTCGAGGTCGCGGACGGGCGCGTCAGGACCCTGCGCCGGCTCATCGTCGACCACGCCCGCTTCCATCACCTCGCGGTGGACCTCACGGAGGCGGGCGACGAGCGCGCCGCCCTGGCGGCGGTGGAGGCCGCCCTGCGGGGTCTCGCCGCGGAGGCCGCCGGCCGTCTCCTCGCCGTGCGGGTGCGCCTGCACGGCGAGACGCCCGCCCATGACCGGCTCGCGGCCGACCGGGACAGCCTCACCGCCGAGATCCAGGCCGCGGCCCACCGGGTCCACGAGGACATCTGGCTGGAGCGGCTGAGGATCGAGACGGCGCGGCCCCGCGCGGCCCCGCATCCCGGGCCGCCCGGCGGCACGATGGCGATCGACCCCGCGACGCTGCTCGCGTCCCTCGACCAGGATCCGGAATTCCGGGCCCGGGCCCGGGCGGCGCTGGCGGACATCGCCGCCAAGATGCCGGGCGGCCTCGCCCGCGACGAGGGCGACCTCGCCGACGAGCTCGACGCCCTCTGCGCCGAGGCGGAGGCCGTGATCCTCGGACGCCTGCACGGCCGGACCTGCTAGGCCATGCGCATCCTCTCCCTCGACCTCGAGCGCTACGGCCCCTTCACGGACCGGCGCGTGACGTTCCGGCAGGATGCCCGGCTGCACGTGGTGCTCGGCGCCAACGAGGCCGGCAAGAGCTCGGCGCTGGCCGCCGTCACCGATCTCCTGTTCGGCATCGAGCCGCGCACCCGCTTCGCCTTCCTGCACGACATGCCGCAGATGCGCATCGGCGCCGAGATCCTCGGCTCGGACGGGCAGGCGCTCCGCTTCCGCCGCCGCAAGGGCAACAGGAACACCCTCGTGGACGGCACCGACGCGGCCCTGCCCGACGATGCGCTGGCGCCCTTCCTGGGCGGCCTGAGCCGGGAGGTGTTCTGCCGCGCCTTCGGCCTCGATGCGCCGTCGCTCCGGGCGGGCGGGCACGAGATGCTGAACAGCGAGGGCGAGGTCGGGGCGAGCCTGTTCGCGGCGGCCTCGGGGCTTCGCGGCTACACCACCCTTCAGGCGAACCTCGATGCGGAGGCCGCCGACATCTTCATGCCCCGGGCGGCGCAGCACCGGACCTTCTACCAGGCGCTGGCGCGCTACGACGAGGCCCGCAAGGCGATCCGCCACGGCGAGCTGCGCTCCGGCGATTGGCGCGACCTCAACGAGGAGATCGAGGGGGCGGCGCGCAGGCTCGACGAGATCCGGGCGGAGCGCGCCCGGATCGCCGCCGAGCAGGCGCGCCTGCAGCGGCTGAAGCGGGTGACGCCCCTCATCGCCGAGATCGACGCGCTGACCGAGCGCGCCGAGGCGGATGCCGACCTCGCCGACGTGCCGGAGGCCTGGACCGAGCGGCTCGGACGCTGCCTCGCGCGCGCCGCGGACGCGGAGGCGGCCGAGGCGCAGGCCCGGGCGACGCTCGCGGAGGCCGCCCGCGACCTCGCCGCCGTCCCGGCGGACGCGGGCCTGCTCGCCCGGGCCGAGGAGATCCTGGAGGCGTTTCGCGGCATCGACCGCTTCGACAAGGGCGGCATCGACCTGCCCCGCCTCCAGGGCGAGGCGGACGGCTTCGCGCAGGACCTCGGGCGCCTGACGACCCGCATCGGCCTGCCCGACGCGGAGGCCCTGCGCGCGCGCCAGCCCTCCGACGCGGCCCGCACCCGGATCGAGGGCCTGCTCCGGACCGGGCGCGACCTCGCCGCGGCGCTCGGCCGGATGCGGGCGGAACGCGCCCAGCGCCGGGCCGAGCATGCCCGCATCACCCGGCCTGAGGGGGGCGCCGCGCCGCTGATCGACCCCGGCCCCCTGCGGACCGATCTCAAGACCCTGGCGCCGGTGCGCGACGAGGTGGCGCGCCGGGACGCCCTCGACGCGGCCATCCGGCGCGAGGCCAAGCAGATCCAGGCGCAGGCCTCGCGGCTCGCGCCGCCGGTGGCCGACCTGCCGCGCTTCGCCGACCTGCGCCACCCCTCGCACGAGGCGGTCGCGCGCTTCGGCCGCGAGATGGAGGCCCTCGAGCGCGACCGGAACCGGGCCCTCGACCGCGGCGAGAGCGCCGCGCGGGCGCTGGCCCAGACCCGGGAGCGCCTGCGCCGCCGCGAGGCCGGCCGGCCGATTCCGACCCGTGCCGAGCTGCTGGCGCTCCGGGCCGAGCGCGACCGCCGGCTCGCCCCCCTGCGGGCGGCCGCCCTCGGCGAGCCCGGCGCGGGCGGCCCCGCGGACGTCGCCCGCTGCGAGGCGGCGATCCTCGCGGCCGACCGCGGGGCGGACGACCTCGTGGCCGATGCCGCCCGGGCGGCCGAGCAGGCCGCCGACCTGCAGCGCCTGGAGGCGGAGCAGGCCGAGGCCGAGGCCGCCCATGCCGCCCTCGGCGAGATCGACGCGCGCCTGGAGACGGGCTGGGCCGCCTGGCGCCGGGCCTGGGAGCCCGCCGGGATCGAGCCGGCGCCGCCGGCCGAGATGGCGGCCTGGCTCACCGAGGTCGAGACCCTGCTCGCCGACCACGAATCCCTGGAGGCCCGGCGCGCCGAGCACGATTACCTCGTGGCCCGGATCGAGGCCTGCCGCGCGCCCCTGACGGATCTCGGCCGCGGGGCCGGGCTGCCCGATCTCGCCGGGCTCGATGTCGGGCTGATCCTCGCCCGGGTCGAGGACCGGGTCGCGGCCCTCGCCACGACCTGGGAGGCGGCCCGCGAGGCGCAGGCCCGCGCCCGCGCCACCGCCGAGCAGATCGCCCGGATCGAGGCGGAGCTTTCCGAGGCGACCGACCGGCACGGCGCCTGGCTCGCGGCCTGGGGCGAGGCGGTCCAGGCCATCGGGCTGCCGCCCGGCGCCGAACCGGACGAGGCCGAGAGCGCCCTCGAGGCGTGGCGCTCCGTCCCGACGGTCCTGCGCGAGCATGACGGCCACCGGCGCCGGATCAACGGCATCCGGCGCGACATGGAGGCCTACCGGGCGGCGGTCTCGGGGCTGGCGGCCGGCCTCGCACCGGATCTCGGCGCCCTGCCCCCGAGCACGGCCATGAAGGCGCTCCACGGCCGCCTGCAGGAGGCCTCGCGCGCCGAGACCCGGCGGCAGGAACTCGGTCGCCGCCGCACCGCCGCGGCCGAGGCTCAAGCCGCGGCCCTTCGCGCCGTGGAGGCGGCGCGCGCCGGCCTCGCCGAGCATCTGGCCGACCGGCCGGACGGGGCTGCGGCGCCCCCCGGCGGCGACGCGTCCGGGAGGGACGACCCCGCCGCGCTCCACGCCCGGCTCCTCGCCCGCGATGCCCTGCGCCGCGAGCGCGCCGGGCGCCGGGCCGAGCTGGCCCGCGCCGCGGACGGCGTCGCGGAGGCGAGCCTGCGGGCCGACCTGGCCTCGGCCTCCGCCGACGCGATCGAGGCCAGCTTGCGCCAGCTCGCCATGGACGACGAGGACCTCGACCAGCGCGGCAAGGTCGCCTTCGCGGACCGGGACCGGGGCGAGCGGCGGCGCACCGCGCTGGAGGGCGGCATCGGCGCCGAGCTGGCCCTGGCCCAGCGCAAGGCCGCCGAGGCCGAGATCCAGTCCACGGCCCGGCAATGGGCCGTCCTCAAGCTCGCGAGCCTGCTCCTCGGCACCGCCATCGGGCGCCATCGCTCCGGGCAGCAGGACCCGCTGCTGACCCGGGCCGGCGCCCTGTTCGCGGCGCTGACGGGGGGCGCCTTCGCGGGCCTGACGCAGGATTACGACGAGGCCGACACGCCGCGCCTCGCCGGTCTGCGCGCCGCCGGGGGGCTCGTCCACGTGGAGGGGCTGAGCGAGGGCACCCGCGACCAGCTCTACCTCGCCCTGCGCCTCGCCTACCTCGAGGATTACGCGGCGCGCGCCGAGCCCGCGCCGTTCATCGGCGACGACCTGTTCCTCACCTTCGACGACGCCCGCACCGGCCACGGCCTGGAGGCCCTGGCCTCCTTCGGCGGGCGGATCCAGCCGATCCTGTTCACCCACCACCGCCACGTCGCCGACCTCGCCCGCGACCGGCTCGGTGCGGGCGTCGACATCCTCGAACTGTGAGACCCGGGCACGCGTCCCTACTTCGCGTTGCAGCCGATGCAGATGCCCTTCTGGATCTGGTCGTCCGCCTTCTCCTGGGGCGTGCGCTCGGTGCGGTCGCCCGGCGTGATCCCGCCCGCGGCGGCGCCCGGGGGCTTGGTGCGGCCGACCGACGAGGTGTTCGGCGCCGTGACCGTGGAGGCCGGGCCCCCGCCCGTGCCGGTCTGGGCCGGCGCCTGGGCCGCGGCCGGGAGGATCGTGAGGGCCCCGAAGCTCAGGGCGGCGGCAAGCAATCTCGGCGTGGACATCGAAAATCTCCTTACACCGGCGTAACGCGGCATGGGCGGAGAGGTTCGGGCGGGGCGGAACGGCTCATGGGGCCGCGTAGCGCGCCTCCAGATGCGCCCGGAAGGCCTCCGTCCCGAGGGGCGCGCCGGTGGCGGCGGCGAGCAGCTCGTCCGTCTCGAGGAGGCTGCCCTGCGCGTGGACGTGGCGGCGCAGCCAAACCCGGAGCGGCGTGAAATCGCCCCGCCCGAGGGCCGGCAGCAGATCGGGCTCGTCCGCCCGCGCCGCGCGGAAGAGCTGGGCCGCGGCGAGGGCCCCGAGGGTGTAGGTCGGGAAGTAGCCCCAGGCGCCCCCGGGCCAGTGGATGTCCTGCAGGCAGCCGACCCGGTCGTCCGGCACGGTGAGGCCGAGGAGGTCGCGCATGCCGTCGTTGAAGGCGCCGGGCAGGTCCGGCACGCCGAGATCGCCCGCGATCATGGCGGTCTCGATCTCGTAGCGCAGCAGGATATGGGCCGGGTAGGTGGCCTCGTCGGCATCGACCCGGATGAAGCCGGGCTCGACCCGGGTGTAGAGGCGGTGGAGGTTGTCGGCGCTCCAGGCGCCCCCGTCCCGCCCGAAGGTGCGGGCGAGGAGCGGCGCCAGATAGCCGGCGAATTCGCGGGTGCGGCAGGCCTGCATCTCGACGATCAGCGACTGGCTCTCGTGCAGGCTCATGCCGCGGGCCGCCCCCACCGGCTGCTGGCGGAAGGCGGCCGGGCGGCCCTGCTCGTAGAGGGCGTGGCCGGTCTCGTGCAGCACGCCCATCAGGGCGCGGGTGACGTCGGATTCGTCGTACCGCGTGGTGATGCGCACGTCGTCCGTGGCGCCGCCGCAGAACGGGTGCAGGCTGATGTCGAGGCGCCCGCGGGTGAAGTCGAACCCCGCCGCCTCCATCAGCACGAGGCCGATCGCCCGCTGGAGGTCGACCGGGAACGGGCCGTCGAGGGCCTGGGGGCTCGCGTCCGCGGCCTGCGCCGCCCGGGCCCGGGCGACGAGATCGGGGAGCCAGGTGCGGAGGTCGGCGAAGAGCGGGTCGATCCGGGCCCGGCGCAGGCCGGGATCGTAGCCGTCGAGGAGCGCGTCGTAGGGCGCGAGGCCGAGCACCGCCCCCTTGGCGGCGCCGATCTCCCGCTGCAGCCGCAGCACCTCGGCGAGGTCCGGGGCGAGCAGGGGAAAATCGGCGGTGCGCCGCGCCTCGCGCCAGGTCATCTCGGCCCGCGACACGGCGCGCGAGCTCGCCTCCACGAGGTCGCGCGGCACCGCGGAGGCGTGGATCCAGGCGCGGCGCATCTCGCGCAGGTTCGCCCCCTCCCAGGGGCCGAGCCCCGCGGCCTCGTCCTCGGCCGCCGCGAGGCCGTCGACGGTCTCGGGCCCGGTCAGGATGTCGTGGGCGAGGCCCTTCAGCACGGCGAGCTGGTCGGCACGGGGACCCGCCGCACCCTCCGGCATCAGGGTCTGGGCATCCCAGCCGAGGATGCCGGCGGCATCCTGCAGCGCGGCCAGGCGCGCGAAGCGGCTCTCCAGGGCACGATAGGCCTGCATGCGGTCTCCCCTCTCGGTCGCGCCCGAGGATAGGGGCGCGGGGTGCCGGCGCAAGCCGGCCTCAGCGCTGCGCCGACGCGCCCTTGATCGCCGAGCCCTCGGCCGCGAGCCGCGTCGCCACCGCCCGGATCACCGCGGCGGCGCGCGTGACGCCGGCCCGGTCGACGTCGAGATGGGTGGTGACGCGGATCTGGCTGCCGATTGCCCGGATCCGCACGTCCTCGGCGAGGCAGGCCTCGGCGAAGGCGGCGGCCGAGACGCCCAAGCCCGCGACCGAGAAGCACAGGATGTTCGACTGCCCGGCGGTCGGGTCGAAGCCGAGGCCCGGCAGGTCCGCGATCGCGGCGTGCAGCAGGTGCAGGTTCTGGTTGTCGGTGCGCAGCTGCTCGATGTGGTGGTCGAGGGCGTAGAGGCCGGCGGCCGCGATCACCCCCGACTGGCGCATGGCGCCGCCGAGCCGGTACTTCCAGCGCCAGGCCTCGACCACGAACTCCTTCGAGCCGCACAGCACCGCCCCGACCGGGCAGCCGAGGCCCTTGCTGAGGTCGAGCCAGACGCTGTCGAAGCCTCGCGCGTACTCGGCGGCCGGGATGCCGGTGGCCACCACGGCGTTGAGGAGGCGCGCCCCGTCGATATGGGCCTTGAGCCCCCGCCCCTGCGCGATGTCGCGGATGCGGCGCATGTCGGCAAGGTCCCAGACCGAGCCGCCGCTGAAGCTCGTGGTCTGCTCGATCGAGACCAGGGCCGAGCGCGGGGCGGTGCGGGCGGGCGGGCGGATCGCCGCCTCGAACTGCGCCGGGCTGTAGATCCCGGCCGCCGTCCTCAGGGGCGCCACCGAGACGCCCCCGATCGCGGCCGAGCCCGCCGCCTCGGTGTTGTAGATGTGGGACTGGTCGTCCACGATGATCTCGTCGCCGGCCCGGGTCTGGACCAGGATCGCCGCGAGGTTGCACATCGTGCCCGAGGGCATGAACACCCCGTCCTCCTGGCCGAGGAGCGCCGCGACCCGGTCGCAGAGGGCGCGGGTCGTCGGGTCGGAATCCGACTGCTCGTCGCCGACGACGGCCCGCGCCATGGCCTCGCGCATGCCCGGGGTCGGGCGGGTCTGGGTGTCGCTGAAGAGGTCGATCGTCACGGGGTCCCTCGCCTCGGCATTCGCGGGTCGTCTCGGCCGGCCGGTTATGCGTATGATCGCGGCGACGTGAATGCAAAATCCGCGTCGCCGCGCATCCGGGGGTCAGCCTGCCCAGGCAAGAGGCACGATGCCTCCCCGGGTTGCGCCGCTTCATTCCAGTTGAATTTTGTATTACAAATTCAACTGGAGACAAGAAGCCCGCTTCCGGGCCCGAGGAGGATGACGACGCGATGGCAGCGAGCGCTGAGCCCGTGACCAGCCGCAGGGCCGCGGCCCGCCAGGATTCCGGGCTCGCCCGGCGCCTCGCGGAGGCGCTGCAGGGCGAGGTGCGCTTCGACGCCTTCACGCGGGGGCGCTACGCCACCGACGCCTCGATCTACCAGATCGTCCCCGCGGGCGTGGTCTTCCCCCGCACCGCCGCCGATATCGCCGCCACCCTGACGATTGCGGCCGAGCACGCCGTCCCGGTGATCATGCGGGGCGGGGGCACCTCGCAGAACGGCCAGCCGATCGGCTCCGGCCTCGTGGTCGATTGCTCGCGCCACTTCAACGGCATCCTGGCCTACGATGCCGAGGCCGGCACCGTCACGGTCGAGCCCGGCATGGTGCTGGAGCGCCTGAACGCGCGGGTGAAGGCCGACGGCTGGTTCTTCCCGGTCGAGCCCTCCACCGCCACCCGCTGCACCATCGGCGGCATGGCGGGCAACAATTCCTGCGGCGCCCGCTCGCTTCGCTTCGGCAAGATGAGCGACAACGTCCTGAGCCTGGAGGCCCTGTTCCACGACGGCACGCCCTTCGGCTTCGGGCTCACCGGCAACGAGGCCGGCGGCGCCACCGGGGGCGCCCGCGCCGAGGACCTCGCCCGCCGCATGGTGGCGCTCGCCGAATCCGAGCGCGCGGAGATCCTGCGCATGTATCCGCGGGTGCAGCGCCGGGTCGGCGGCTACAACCTCGACGCGCTGATCGAGCCGCGCCCGAACCTCGCCCACCTCCTCGTCGGCTCGGAGGGCACCCTCGCCGCCACCACGGCGGTGACGCTCAGGCTGTCGCGCCTGCCGGTGCACCGGGTCATGGGGGTCTGCCACTTCCCCTCCTTCCGCGCCGCGATGGAGACCACCCGGGCGATCGTCGACCTCGATCCGGTGGCGGTCGAGCTCGTCGACAACAACGTGCTGGTGCTCGGCGCCGACATCCCGCTGTTCCGCACGACGCTGGCCGACATCACCCGGGGCCGGCCGAACTGCCTGCTCCTCGCCGAGTTCGCGGGGGACGACCGCGACGCGCTGATGCGCGACCTGAGGCGCCTCGACGCCTGCATGAGCGACCACGGCTTCGCCGACGCCGTGGTGGAGGTGCCCGAGCCCGCCCGCCAGAAATCCGTCTGGGAGGTGCGCGAGGCCTGCCTCAACATCATGATGTCGATGAAGGGCGACGCGAAGCCGGTCTCCTTCATCGAGGATTGCGCGGTGCCCCTCGAGCACCTCGCCGACTACACCGACGCGGTGACGGAGGTGTTCACCAGGCACGGCACCCGCGGCACCTGGTACGCCCACGCCTCCGTCGGCTGCCTGCACGTCCGCCCGATCCTCAACATGAAGGACGGGGGCGACGTCGTGACGATGCGCGCCATCGCGGAGGAGACCGCGGAGCTGGTGCGCCGCTACAAGGGCTCGTATTCGGGCGAGCACGGGGACGGCATCTCCCGCTCGGACTATGTCGAGCCCCTGTTCGGCGCCCGCCTCGCCCGCGCCTTCGAGGCGGTGAAGGACGGCTTCGACCCCGACAACCGACTCAACCCCGGCAAGATCGTGCGCCCGCTGCACATGGACGACCGGGCGCTGATGCGCTTCGGGCCCGGCTACGCGGCGACCGAGCCCATGGCGACCGCCCTCGACTGGTCGGACTGGGGCGGCTTCGGCGCGGCCGTCGAGATGTGCAACAACAACGGCACCTGCCGGAAGCTCGCGGGCGGGGCAATGTGCCCCTCCTACCGGGCCACCCGCGACGAGCAGCACCTGACCCGCGGCCGCGCGAATTCCCTGCGCCTCGCCATCTCCGGGCAGCTCGGGCCGGAGGCCTTCACCAGCCCCGAGATGAAGCGCACGATGGACCTGTGCGTCTCCTGCAAGGCCTGCCGCCGGGAATGCCCGACCGGCGTCGACATGGCCAAGATGAAGGTCGAGTTCCTGCACCATTACCACGCCCGCCACGGTCTGCCCCTCAAGGAGCGGCTGGTGGCCGGGCTGCCGCTCTATGCCGGGATCGCCGCCAAGCTCGCGCCGCTCCTCAACCTGCGCGACCGCTACGCCCCGCTGGCGCGGCTCTCCGAGCGGGTGGCCGGCCTCTCGGCCCGGCGCACCCTGCCGCGCTGGCGCCGGCCCTGGGCCGAGACCGGCGAGGCCGCTCATCCGGACGACGTCGCGGGCAGCTTCCGGGACGTCATCCTGTTCGGCGACACCTTCAACCGCGCCTTCGAGCGCGAGAACCTGGAGGCCGCCGAGCGCGTCCTCACCGCCGCGGGCTACCGGCTGCACCGGGTCTATCCGCCGAAGGGCCGCCGGCCGCTCTGCTGCGGGCGCACCTACCTCGCCTCCGGCCAGACCGACCGCGCCCGGGCCGAGGCGCGCCGCACCCTCGCGGCGCTCCTGCCCTTCCTCCGCGCGGGTGCCCGCGTGGTCGGCCTGGAGCCCTCCTGCCTCCTGACCTTCCGGGACGAGTTCCAGGCCCTGCTGCCCGGCGCCGAGGCGGACCTCCTGGCCCGGAACAGCCTGCTCCTCGAGGAGCTCCTCGCTGCCGACCTCGCGGCGGGACGCATCGCCCTCGGCCTCGCCGACCAGGGCGGCCGGGTCGCGCACCTGCACGGCCACTGCCACCAGAAATCCTTCGGGGCCATGGGCGCGGTCGAGACGGTCCTGCGCCACGTGCCGGGCCTCGACGTGCGGGTCGTCGAGTCGAGCTGCTGCGGCATGGCAGGCGCCTTCGGATACGGCGCCGACACCATCGACGTGTCCCTGGCCATGGCCGAGCTGTCCCTGTTCCCGGCGCTCCGCAAGGCCGGCCCCGACGACCTCGTGGTCGCGGACGGCACCTCCTGCCGGCACCAGATCCACGACGGGCTCGGACGGGATGCGGAACATGTGGTCCGCGTACTCGATCGTGCCTTGATCCCTCGACACTGAATTCGCCGGAGCTTAAACGTAGCTTGGAGTTCGGGCTCCACCCCCTAAAAATCGTTGAACCATGAACAAAATTGATCCGGGACTCGGCATCAGCCGGCGATATCTCCACGACGAGGTCGCCGATCGGATGCGCGAGCTGATCCAGTCCGGCGAAATGGAGCCGCGCGCCCGCATCAACGAGGGCGAACTCACCGAACGCTTCGGCATCTCGCGCACGCCCCTGCGCGAGGCGATCAAGATCCTGGCGACCGAGGGCCTTCTCGAGCTCCTGCCGAACCGCGGGGCGCGGGTGGCGAGCATCTCGCAGATCGAGATCGAGGAGATGGTGGAGGTGATCGCCGGCCTCGAGGCGACGGCGGCCGACCTCGCCTGCCGGACGATCACGGATTCCGACATCGACGTGATCGCGGCGGACCACGCGCGCATGGTCGCCGCCTGGGAGCAGGCCGACGAGGCCGGATATTTCCGCCTCAACCGCGCCATCCACGAGGCGATCATGAGCGCGAGCCGCAACGCCACCCTGGCGGGCATCTACACCAGCCTGTCGGGGCGCATCCAGCGCTCGCGCTACCGCGCCCACCAGACCGCCGAGCAATGGGCCCGGGCGGTCGCGGAGCACGAGGAGATGATCGCCCTGCTGCGCGCCCGCGACGGCAGCGGCCTCGGCATCCTGATGCGCGAGCATATCCGCGGCAAGAAGCAGGTCATCGCGGCCAATTACGGCGACGCCGGGGGCGAGCAGGGCTCGGCCCCCGTCCCGGCCGACCAGACCGCCGAGCCCTGAGGCGGCGACGCGGGAGCGTCACCCCGGGACGCCGCCTCGGAGGCCGCCTCGGGCCCGACGCGCGCGTCAGGCCCGGGGAGCCGGACGGGAGCGGCGATCGGGCCCTGAAGGCCCTTCACGCCGCCGCGTTGATCGAGCGCATGTTCGCCACGAGGTCGGAGAAGCGGTCGCCCTGAACCACCACGTGAGCCCGCAGCGATTCGGCCGCCCGCACCTCATCGCCGGAGGCGATCGCCTCGACGATCGCGGCATGCTCGGCAAGCGATTGCGAGAGGCGCTGGCGGACGCGCAGCTGCAGGCGGCGGAAGGGGGCGAGGCGGCGGCTGAGCTGGCGGGCCTGCTCGCCCAGGAAGGCATTGCGGCAGGCGCGGTAGACCACCGTGTGGAAGACGTAGTTCTCCTGGTAATAGGCCTCGGTGTCGCCGGCCTCCGCCGCGCGGGCGCAGGCGGCGAGCGCGTCCCGCAGGGCGGCCTCGTCCTCGGGAATCAGGCGCCGGGCCGCGAGGCGGCCGCAGGAGGCCTCCATCTCCGCCATGGTCTCGAACATGGCGAGCAGGTGCTGCGGCTCGGGCGCGCTGACGATCGCGCCCTTGCGCGGCTTGGTCTCGACGAGACCCGTCATGGTCAGCTGGATCAGGGCCTCGCGAATCGGGGTCCGCGAAACGCCGAATCGCTCGGCGAGCTGCACCTCGTCGAGGCGCGCCCCGAGGGCGAGCCGCCCATCGACGATCTCGTCCTCGATTGCCTGCTTGAGACGCTGGGCCTGGCTCATCGCGCTTCCCTCCCGGTGGGAAGAATTTTCCAACCGGCGCTATTATGCAAGACGGTTGACAAAATATACAAGAGACCCTCTTCTATATATCAGACGGTGCATTCAATATAAAACGGTGCACCGCACAAGGACGGCGCCAACGTTGTGCGCCGCGGGAGAAGAACGCCATGCCGCTGACACGACGCCACTTCCTCGCCTCGGGCCTCGCGGCCCCCGCCATCCTGACCTTCGGCCTGAATGCTGCGCGCGCGGCCACGATCTTGAAATTGTCGCACCAGTTTCCCGGCGGCACGATCGACGAGGGCGACTTCCGCGACCGGATGTGCCGCAAGTTCGCGCAGGCGATCGCCGAGCGCTCGAAGGGCGCCCTGGAGGTGCAGGTCTATCCCGGCTCGTCGCTGATGAAGACGAACGCCCAGTTCGCCGCCATGCGCAAGGGCGCGCTCGACATGTCGCTCTACCCCTCGCCCTACGCGGGGGGCGAGATCCCGGAGATGAATATCGGCCTGATGCCGGCGCTCGTGAGCTCCTACGAGCAGGCGATCGCCTGGAAGAAGGCGCCGGTCGGCCGCAAGCTCACCGAGCTCCTCGACCAGAAGGGCATCATCCTGGTCTCCTGGGTCTGGCAATCGGGCGGCGTCGCCAGCCGCGAGCGGCCCCTCTACGCGCCCGCGGACGCCAAGGGCCTCAAGGTCCGGGGCGGGTCGCGCGAGATGGACCTGATGATGAAGCAGGCGGGGGCGGCCACCCTGTCGATCCCCTCAAGCGAATCCTACGCCGCCATGCAGACGGGGGCGTGCGACGCGGTGATCACCTCCTCCACCAGCCTGATCTCGTTCCGGCTGGAGGAGCTGGCGAAGGCCCTCACCTCGGGCCGCGAGCGCTCCTACTGGTTCATGCTCGAGCCGATCATGATGTCGAAGACCGTGTTCTCGGGCCTGCCCAAGGACCAGCAGGACCTGATCATGACCATCGGCGCCGAGCTCGAGACCTTCGGGCAGGCGGGCGCGAAGGCCGACGACACCAAGGTCGAGGAGATCTTCGCCAAGGCCGGCGCCAAGGTGCAGAACCTCGACGAGGCGACGCTGGGCAAGTGGCGCGACATCGCCCGCGAGACCGCCTGGAAGGATTACGCGGGCAAGAACGCCAATTGCGCCGAGCTCCTCAAGCTGGCCGAGCAGGTGTCATGAGCCACGCCTTCGACGCGGCCTCGGCGGCAGCCGAGACGCACGCCGCGCCCGAGCCCCGCGTGCCGGGGCTCCTCGGCGCCTTCGACCGGTCCCTGAAGGCCGTCAACCACGTCATCATGCTGCTCGGCGGCGGCGCCCTGGTCTGCGCCTGCCTCGTGCTGAGCTACAGCGTCGTCATCCGCTACGTCCTGCACGAGCCCACCGACTGGCAGGACGAGATGGCGGTGTTCCTGATCGTCGGCGCCACCTTCTTCTCGGCCGCCGCCGTCCAGGCCAAGCGCGGCCACGTGGCGATCGAGGCCCTGACCGGCTTCCTCTCGCCCCGGGCCAACCGGGCCCGCCTGCTGATGGCGGACGTGGTCAGCTTCGTGTTCGTGGTGTTCTTCGCCTGGAAGAGCTGGACGCTGCTGCACGAGGCCTGGGTCGACGGGCAGGTCTCGCAGTCGAGCTGGGGGCCGCCGCTCTGGATTCCCTACGTCCTGATGGCGGTCGGCATGAGCCTGCTCGGCCTCCAGTTCGCCCTGCAGATCGCCGAGGAGATCCTCTACGGCGCCGAGAAGGCCGGCTGGGCCAAGCCCAAGATCGGCCTCGGGGCCGACATCAACCGCGACGTCCACGGCCGCCCCGACCTGACGCCGGAGGGCACGCATCCCCTGGGCGATCCCCTGGGCAACACCCGTCCGGACACGAAGATCACGGGGAGCCATCGATGAGTGTCGCGGCAATCGGCCTCCTCTACGCGGGGGCGACGCTGAGCGTGATGCTCGCGGGCATCCCCATCGCCTTCGCGCTCGGCTTCGTGGCGCTGGCCTTCATGTTCGTGTTCATGCCGGGCTCGTCGCTCGATACGGTGGCGCAGAACGTCTACGAGGAGATGGCCTCGATCACCCTCCTGTCGATCCCGCTCTTCATCCTGAAGGGCGCGGCGATCGGGCGGTCCAAGGCCGGCCAGGACCTCTACACCGCCATGCATGCCTGGATGCACCGCATCCCGGGCGGCCTCGGCATCGCCAACGTCTTCGCCTGCGCGCTGTTCGCCGCCATGGCGGGATCCTCGCCCGCCACCTGCTCGGCCATCGGCTCGGCCGGCATCCCGGAGATGCGCAAGCGCGGCTACTCGCCGGGCTTCGCGGCCGGCATCATCGCGGCGGGGGGCACGCTCGGCATCCTGCTGCCGCCCTCCATCACCATGATCCTCTACGCGGTGGCGGCCGAGCAGTCCCTCGGACGGCTCTTCCTCGCCGGCATCGGGCCGGGCCTCCTGCTGGTCGGCCTGTTCGCGGCCTGGGCGGTCTACCGCTTCCGCTCGGAATACGCCTCCGCCAAGGTGGCCTACGAGCGCGGCGGCGTGACCTCGCCGATCCTGGCGGAGGACACCTACAGCATGCGGGAGCGCTTCTCGACGCTGCCGCGGGTGCTGCCCTTCGTGATCCTGCTCACCGGCGTGATGGTGGCGCTCTACGGCGGCTACGCCACGCCCTCCGAGACGGCCGGCCTCGGCGGCCTGCTCGCCCTCGGCCTGATCGCGATCATCTACGGGGTCTGGCGCCCGAAGGACGTCAGCCCGATCCTCACCGCGACGCTGCGGGAATCGACCATGCTGATGCTGATCATCGGCATGTCGCTCCTCTACGCCTACGTGATGAGCTACCTCCACATCTCGCAATCGGCCGCGGCCGCGATCGTGGCGATGCAGCTCTCCAAGTGGGTGCTGCTGGTGACGATCCTCGCCATGGTGATCGTGCTGGGCTTCTTCCTACCGCCGGTCTCGATCATCCTGATGACGGCGCCGATCATCCTGCCGCCCCTCAAGGCCGCCGGCTTCGACCTCGTCTGGTTCGGCGTCGTGATGACGATCACCATGGAGATGGGGCTGATCCACCCGCCCGTGGGGCTCAACATCTTCGTGATCAAGAACATCGCCCCCGACATCCCGCTCTCGGACATCATCTGGGGCACGCTGCCCTTCGTGATCCTGATGGCGGTGGCGATCCTGATCCTCTGCCTCGTCCCCGGCATCGCCATGTGGCTGCCGAACGCGCTCCTGCCGACGACCCGCTAGGACGGGCGAGGGCGGCCACGAACGGCAGAGCGGCCTGGGCCCGGGAGGTCCGGGCCGCTCCGCGTTCTGGGGCAGCGGTGTCGGGCTCGTTTGTGTCGCTACGGATCCGTAACTACACTTGCGATGATGACGCTGCGCTTTACCTGGGACTCGGCCAAAGGCCGAGAGCAACCTGCGCAAGCACCGCGTCGGCTTCGAGACGGCGGCACGCGTGTTCGTCGATCCCTTCGCGCTCAGCGAACAGGATCGGATCGAGGGCGGCGAATTCCGCTGGCGGACCCTCGGGCTCGTGGACGGAGTCCTGATGCTCCTCGTCGCCCATGCGGTGCACGACGCGGAGGACGGCTCGGAGATCATCCGGATCATCTCGGCCCGAAGGGCCACGACGCAGGAGCGACGAGGCTATGAGCAGGAACGATCGCGTCACCTTTGATCTCGATCCACAGCGGGCGCACGCCCTGACCGGGGCGGAGCGGGCGGAGATCGCGGCCCTCGCCGCCCTGCCCGATTCCGCGATCGACACCAGCGACGAGCCGGAGCTGAACGCCGCGTTCTTCGCGAAGGCGGCGCGCAACCCGTTCTACCGTCCGGTGAAGGCGCAGCTCACGGTCCGCCTCGATGCGGATGTGCTGGCCTGGCTGAGGGCCGGCGGTCGCGGCTACCAGACCAAGATCAACGCGATCCTGCGGCAGGCGATGCTGCGGGACGCGGCCGGCGACTGAGCGGCGCCTCAGCGCCCCGTCCAGTTCGGCGGGCGCTTGGCCAGGAAGGCTTCCATGCCCTCGCGAAAATCCTGGCTCATGTAGCATTGCAGGATGAGGTCGTCGCCCGGGCCGGTATCGCCCTCCTGCAGGCGGCGCAGGCCCTCCTTGGTGGCCCGGAGGGTGAGCGGCGCGTGGCCGGCCAGCAGCGTCGCCAGCTCCGTGGCGCGGGCCTCGAGGGCGGGCGCGTCCGCCACCACCTCGCTCGCGAGGCCGATGGCCAGGGCCTCCTCGGCGCCGACGAGGCGGGCGGTGAACAGGATGTCCTTGACGCGGGCCGGGCCGATCAGGCCGGAGAGCCGCTTCAGGTTGCCCTGGGACAGGCAATTGCCGAGCGTCCGGGCGATCGGGAAGCCGAAGCGGGCGTCGCGCGTGGCGATGCGCAGGTCGCAGGCCGCCGCGATCGCCGCGCCCCCCCCGGTGCAGGCCCCCGCGATCGCCGCGATGATCGGCACCCGCAGCCCCTCCAGGCTCCCGAGCACCCGGTCCATGAAGCGCTCGTAGCCGAGGGCGTCCTCGGCCGTCGTGAAGCTGCGGAACTGGGCGATGTCGGTGCCGGCCGCGAACGCCTTCTCGCCCGCCCCCGTGATGATCACCGCCTTGATGCCGGCATCCGCCTCGATCTCGCGGGCGAGCCCGATCAGGCCCTCGTACATCGCGAAGGTGAGGGCGTTGCGCGCCTGCGGCCGGTTCAGGACGATGCGGGCGATACCGCCCGCATCCTTGGTGAACAGCAATTCGTCGGTCGGCGAGGCGGTGTCGGCTGTCATCGCGGGATCCTTCGTCCGGAACGGTGCGGGCGCGCGTCGGGCCCTATCACGCCAGGGTCTCGCGCACGACGCCGCGCGCGATCAGGCCGTCGATCTCGTCCTCCGGGTAGCCGGCGCCGCGCAGGATGGCGCGGCTGTGCTCGCCGAGGAGCGGCGCCGGCCCGTGGACCCGGCCGGGGGTCTGCGAGAACTTGACCGGCAGGCCGAGGGTCCGCATCGGGCCGATGCGGGTGTGGTCGACCTCGACCACCATCTCGCGGGCCCGGGTCTGCGGGTCCGCGTGCATGGCGGCGACGTCGAGGACGGGGCCGGCCGGCACGCCGCCGGCCTCGAGGCGGGCGAGCCAGTCGGCCGAGCTCGCCTCCCGGAAATGCGGCGCGAGGGCGGCCGCCAAGGCCTCGCGGTTCGCCATGCGGTCGCGGTTCTGGCCGAAGCGGGGGTCGTTCGCCAGATCCTCCGCCCCGAGGACGGCGAGGAGGCGCAGCCAGTTCGTCTGGTTGGCCGCCCCGATGGTGATCCAGCCGTCGGCGGTCTCGAAGGCCTCGTAGGGGGCGTTGAGCGGGTGGGCCGAGCCCATCGGGCCCGGCGGCACGCCGGTCGCCATGCTGATCGCCGATTGCCAGTAGGTCAGGGTGATGCCGGCCTCGAACAGGGAGGTGTCGACGACCTGCCCCTCCCCGGTCCTCAGCCGGTGGACGTAGGCCGCGAGCACCCCCATGGCCGCCAGGATCCCGGCGGTGATGTCGGTGACCGGAGGCCCGCACTTCATCGGCGGCCGGCCCGCGCCCTCGCCGGTGATGCTCATCAGCCCGCTCATGCCCTGCGCCACGAGGTCGAACCCGGCCCGGTCCGCGTAGGGGCCGGAGCGGCCGAAGCCCGAGAGCGAGGCGTAGATGAGCCCCGGGAACTCGGCCTTGAGGCTGTCGTAGCCGAGGCCGAGGCGCTCCATCGTGCCGGCCCGGTAGTTCTCGATCAGGATGTCGGCCCCGGCGAGCAGGCGGCGCAGGACCAGTTTGCCCTCCGGCGCCTTGAGGTCGAGGGCGATGCCCTGCTTGCCCCGGTTCATCATCAGGTAGGCGGCGCTCTCGCCCTCCAGCGCCGGCGGGACGGAGCGGCGGGTGTCGTCGCCGCCCTCGAACTTCTCCACCTTGATCACCTCGGCGCCCATGTCGCCGAGCATCAGGCCGCAGACCGGCCCCGCCATGATGTGGGCGAGCTCGATCACCCGAACCCCCGCGAGGGGGCCGCTGCGCTGGGTTGCGTCGTCCTGCATCGGCCGGATCCTCAGCGGGTCACCGCGGCCGCCCCCGGCAGGGGCGGGATCGCCTCGTCGGCGTCTTCGACGAAGGGACGCTCCGGGTGCATGGTGAAGGCCAGGACGGCGCCGAGCAGGCAGAGGCCGATCGAGCCCGCGAAGGGCAGCCTCCAGTCGCCCGTCATGTCCACGACGAGGCCGAACACGATCGGCGAGACGATGGCGGCGACCGCCGAGCCGGTGTTCATCAGGCCGCTCGCCGTGCCGGCGAATTTCGGCGCGATGTCCATCGGCACCGACCAGATCGGGCCGATGACGAGCTCCGCGAAGAAGAAGCCCGAGGACAGGAGCAGCGCCACCGCGGTGAGGTCCCGGGTGAAGAACACGCCCGCGAGGCTCGCCGCCGCCCCGAGGAAGCCCACCACGATGATCGAGAGGCGGGCGAGCTTGATGCTGCCGGTGCGCTTGAGGATGCCGTCGCTGAGGACGCCGCCCAGGGTGTCCCCGACGACGCCCGCGAAGAACACGCCCGAGGCGAAGAGCGCCGAGTTCTTCAGGTCGAGGCCGTAGCTCTGCTTGAAGAAGGTCGGCAACCAGCCGAGGAACAGCCACAGGGTCCAGCCGTAGCAGAAATACGTCAGCGTCACGGGCAGGATGCGCTTCGTGAGGCGGCCCCACGGCACCGATTGCTGGGCGCCGACCTTGCGGGGCGGGGGCAGGAGGTCGAGCTCGGCCTGGGTGATGTTCTTGTGATCGGACGGGTCGTCCCGGAAGTAGATGTACCAGACCACGACCCAGATGAAGCTCGCGAATCCGAGGATCACGAAGCTGTAGCGCCAGCCGACATGGTAGATCAGGAAGGCGACGATCGGCGGGGCGACCGCGTTGCCGAGGCGCGCGAAGGCGTGGGTGATGCCCTGCGCGAAGCCGCGCCGGCCCGGCGCCGTCCAGTTCTGCATCGCGCGGGTCGCGGTCGGGAAGGTGGCGCCCTCGCCGAAGCCGAGGAGCACGCGGGCCAGGAACAGGCTGACGATGCCGCCGACGAAGCCCGTCAGGATCGTCGCGGCCGCCCAGATGATGCCACAGGCGAGGAGCGTGCGGCGCGCCCCGAACTTGTCGCCGACCGAGCCGCCGATGACCTGGAAGATCGCGTAGGGGTAGGCGAAGGCCGACAGGATCAGGCCGAACTGCGTGTTCGAGATGCCGAGATCCTTCATGATCTCGATACCGGCGGTGCCGATGTTCACCCGGTCGAGATAGGTGATGAAATACATCAGGCAGAGCAGGAACAGCACGCTGTTCGTCGCGCTCAGGCGCTTCATCATGAGCCTTCCCTTTCGTTTCCAACCGTCGTGCCGGTTTGGCCCGGCTTGTCATGCGCGCCGGCCGCTCCCGTTCGGGATGCTCGCCGTCGATGCGACGGGGCCGTCAGGGCCCGCCGCCACGCGTAACGTATATTGAATTCATTATCTGGACATCGAATGCGAATGCAACCGAGGGCGGTGAGTTTCCAGGCTTTCCGCCGGGGCGCAATCCCTCCCGACGCATGGGAGCCGGCCCCCTGCGACGCGGAGCGCCGATGCCGGTGGCCTCGACCCCTCGGGTGATTTTCCCACCGGATCCTGCCGGCGCCTGCGGCGCAGGCGGCGAACGAACCGGTCCGACAGCGCTGGTGATGCGCGTGACCAGCGGCTTGGATCGTTGAACCACACCCGCTAGAGTTGCCTTGCAAACCTAGAGTTTGATTCTTCAGCGCGAGAGAGCCTGTGAGCACCTGCAAGGACGGGAATGGCGATACCTGGGAGATCTATCAGGTCGTCGGAGGCTGGCGCTGGCGCCGCACGGCTTCGAACGGCCGGATCGTCGGCGCATCCACCGAAGCCTATGTGAGCAAGACCCACTGCATCGAGAACGCGCGGCGGAACGGGATGACCTGCACGCCGACCTGAGAGCAAGTCCCGGGGCGCGGGCCAAACGTCCGCGCCTCAGCCCGGCGGCGGCGCGTAGAGTCCAGCCAGGAGCGGGTAGACGTAGTTCGCCTGGGCCGCGGCCGCATCGATGTCCTTGGCCCAGCGGTCGAGTTCGGAGGCGGCGTCGATCGTGCTGTTGACCACCTGCGCGGCGATGGAGGGATCGCAGGGGCGGATCGAGCCGTCCGCGATGCCGTCGGCGATTGGGAAGGCGACGCGTTCCCAGAGCCGGTGCATCGTGCGGGTCACGTCCGCCCGCAGGCCGTCCGGCAGGGCGCCGACCGCGATCCAGCGCAGGAGCGGCCCGGCTTCCGAGAGCTGGTGGGCCACGAGGGTCGCGGTGGCGGCCGCCAGCCGCTCCCAGCCGGTGCCGCCGGCGGCCTCGGCGGCGTCCTGCGTGCGGCGGATCCGATCGAAGGTGCGGGCGAAGCAGTTGGCGACGAGGTCGTCCTTGTTGTCGTTGTGATGGTAGAACGAGCCCTTGGTGACGCGCAGATGCGCCGAGATCTTCTCGACCGAGGCGCCCCGGTAGCCCTGCTCGTTGATCAGGATGGTGGCGGCGCGCAGGAACGCGTCCGTGGGCGCCCATTCGGGATCCGGCAGGGCGAGGTCGAGGCCCGGCGGCCAGGCGCTGCCGGGGGCCGCGAGCCCGTTGAGGACGAGGTCGGCCACCCGGGCGCCGGCGCGGGGGTAATCGTCCGGCTCGTAGCGATCGATCCAGACCCGCATGGTCTGCACCACGGAGACGAGCAGGTGCGTGCGGGCGTTGCGCGCCGTCCGGCCGAGGCCCGCCACCGCGTCCGCCTCCAGGCAGAGGGCCCGCATGCGGCGGAAGAAGGCGTTGTAGGCCGCGAACACCGTCTCGGCCTGGGGGCTCGGCAGCGCGCGCACGTCGTGGAAGCGGATCAGGGCCGGGCGCTCCCCTGTCGCCATGGCGGCGAGGCCGCGGCAGTAGCGGTCGAGGAACAGGCGCAGCCGCGCCTCCGGGCACTGCGCCGCCTCGGCCTCGGCGATCAGGGCGTCGAGCCAGGCGATCTTGGCGAGGAAGCAGGCCGCCGCGAGGTCCTCCTTGCGGCGGTAATAGTAGGTGATCGAGTTCGTCATCAGGCCGACGCTGCCCGAGACGTCGGCGAGCGAGGTGCCGCGGATGCCCCGTTCGTTGAAGCGCTTGGCGGCCGCGTCGAGGATCGCCCCGCGCTTCTGCTCGAAGCGCTTGGTCTGGCGCGGGGCGGGTCGGCTCGTGTCGGACATACCGTGGGTTGAGCATGGGCGCGCCGGGCTGACAAGCGCGCCGGCCGGCGCGGAGCGCGGGGCCCGGAACGCGAAAGCGGGGGCCGGCGGCCCCCGCTTCCTTGCCGTCCCGAGCCGCTGTCCGGCGCCCGGCGTCAGACCGTGGCGGGCTCCAGCCGGCCCTCGGGCGCGGCGGTGCGGGGGGCCGGGTCGAGGACCTTGCCGCGGGGGCCGACCCAGGTGCCGACCCACTTGCGCTGCCAGACGAAGAGGCAGCCGAGCACCACCGCGGCGATCACCGCGTAGGCGACGAAGCCGATTGCGAAGGAGCCCGTATACTGCTTCGAGAGGCCCATCACGTTCGGCAGGATCGCGCCGCCGAGCGCCCCGACCTCGCCGATCATCGAGCCGGCCACCGCGGTGTTGGTGGGCCAGCGCAGGGGAACGAGCTGGAACAGCGCGCCGTTGCCGGCCCCGAGGGCGGCGAAGCAGAGCATGAACAGGATCGTGGTCAGCGCGAGCGAGGGCGCCGCGGTGAGGAGCAGGAAGGAGCCGATCGCGGCGAGCAGCACCACCGACAGGACCAGGATGCCGCCGACCCGGTCGGCGAAGTAGCCGCCGACGATGCGGATGCCCGAGCCCATGATGGCGGCCAGCATGGTGAGGCGCCCGGCCTCGACCTTGGTCACGGCGAACTGCTCGTAGAAGAAGGTCGGCAGGAAGTTCGATAGGCCGATGAAGCCTCCGAAGGTGATGATGTAGACGAGGCTGAAGGCCCAGCCGTCCTTCTCGAACAGGCAGGCGACGTGCTGCTTGAAGGACTGGTGCTCGCGGTCCGGCGGCTCCTTGGCGAAGACGATCATCACCACGAGGGGGATCAGCATCACGACGCCGGCAAAGCCGTAGACCGCCTGCCAGCCATAGGCCTGGGCGAGCGGGGGGGCGAAGAGCACGGCGAGCACGGTGCCGGAATTGCCGGCGCCCGCGATGCCCATGGCGAGGCCCTTGTGCTCCGGCGGGAACCAGCCGGAGCCGAGCGACAGGGCGACGCCGAAGGAGGCGCCCGCGATGCCGAGGAGCACGCCCATGGCCAGCACGTCGTTGAACGAGTGCACGAGGAAGAACCCGAACGCCATCGCGGCGATGATGAGGCTCATCTCGGTGATCGCCGCGTTCTTGCGGCCGATATACTGGGCCAGCACGCCGAGGGGGAAGCGCATGATCGCGCCCGCCAGGATCGGCAGCGAGATCATGAACCCGGTCTGGGCTGGGGTGAGCTTGTAGGTCTCGGTGATGAACGGGCCCATCGCGCCGTTCAGGACCCAGATCGCGAAGCAGAAATCGAAGTACAGGAAGGCAGAGAACAGCGTCGGCGGGTGACCCGACTTCATCACGGTCTTGAAACTGGCCATGGGGGTGCTCGTCTTGTGGCGCGGTGTGCCTGTGGCGACCGCTCGTTCCGGGATTTCCGGACTCACACCGTCCGCATTGCGGGGCGCCGTTGCCCCGCGTGCCGCCGGGAGGCGACGGGGACGACTAAGCAGCAACCGTGCCAGAGGCGGCCGCGGCGGCGCCTGCCGGCTGCGGCGCTCCCGTTCGGTCGGGCCGGGGGGCGAGCGGCAGATTGCTGCACCGCAAGGCAGCCTGCCCAGGAAACGGGCGGCTCGCCGGCGGCGGATCCGCCGGAGGAGGACACTTTCGAAACCCGCGCGGATCGCGCCGGTTCGTGGTGTGCGGGCGCGGGGGGCCGGTCCTGGTTCCGGGATGCGCGGACACCCCCGCGCGGCTCGGGGCCGCCCCGTCGCGCCACGCCGTCGTCGAGACGGCCCTGAGCGACGATCACTCGCCTTTGTCTCGGAAAATTGCAACTT
The DNA here is from genome assembly GCF_008806345.1 of Methylobacterium planeticum. GTDB lineage: Bacteria > Pseudomonadota > Alphaproteobacteria > Rhizobiales > Beijerinckiaceae > Methylobacterium > Methylobacterium planeticum. Next base: position 72,744 of record NZ_VZZJ01000011.1, read on the forward strand.
TTACTTGATTTAATCCCGTCTTACCGAGTCTATGCAAAACATTAACCCAACAAGACGTAGACAATCGAGACGTTGTCGGGAATTCTCTGCCGGCCTGCCGGGAGGTTCGGTCCTCATGGGCCCTCATGCACGAGCCTGCGGATACGGGACGCCACCGGCGCGGCATCTATGGGAGCGCCATGCTGCGCGTGTGTTCGGCTTTCTCGGGAGCTTCGGCGCGATCGTCGTGCCGTTCGCGCTCCTGGCCCTGCCAAGCGCGAAGGTGGTGGCCGTCGTCGTGGCGCCGGGAAGTGATCCGACCGATCTCGCCCGGATCGTCGCGCAGGCCGACGGCGCGATCGTGAACGCGGGCGGTTCGGACAACGTCATCCTCGCTCGCTCGGACAGCGACGGCTTCGTCTCCCGCCTCTACGCCGCCGGTGCCCACCTCGTCCTCAATGCCGACCTGGCCAAACGCTGCGGCCCCGCTGCCTTGCGCGCCGCATCCATCCCAACCGAGGCTTCGCCGCGATGAGACACCTTGACGGTCTGCGAACGTCCTTCGCCCGGTTCCTGATCCTGCTGCTGTGGGGGCACGTCCTGATCGTTGCGGGAGCCGACGCCATCCTGACCCGGGGCCTGCCCGCCCAGGCTCCGATCGTCGCCGCCATCTGCCTCGCCGGCATCGTGACCGTGTTCTGGCTGCGCGACCCGGTCGGCACGGCGACACGGCTCGTGAGCGCGCTCGCGCTGGTCGGCATGGCGGCCGTCCTCCTCGTCGTCTTCACCGACCATCCCTGGCAGATCGATCTGCATCTGTACTTCTTCGCCTGTCTCGCCGTCCTCGTCGGATGGTGCGACTGGCGCGTGATCCTGGCGGCGACGTTGGCCACCGCCCTGCACCACCTCTCCCTCGATCTCGTGATGCCGGCCCTGGTCTTCCCGGGCGCCGACCTCGATGTCGCGCGGGTGGTGCTGCACGCGGTGATCGTGCTGATCGAAGCCGGCGTCCTGATCTGGACCTGCCGGACCATCGCACAGGCGTTCGTGACGCTCGCGGCTTCCGAGCACGAGGCGCAGATGCAGCTCGGCCGTGCCAGTTCGGCCGAGCAGGACGCCGAGCGGGCGCGCGCGACGGTCGAGGTCACGCGTCGGGAGGGGGTCGAACACGTCGTCCGGACCTTCGAGGCGACGGTCCTCAACGTCATCGGGCTGGTGTCGTCCTCGGCCTCCGAGCTTCAGGCCATGGCCCGGACCATGACCGCCACCGCGGCCACGGCCGCCAGCCAGTCGGCCACCGTGGCGTCGGCCGCCGAGGAAGCGGCGGGCAACGTCGGCACGGTGGCGGCGGCCGCGGAGGAACTCGGCGCCTCGGTCCGGGAGATCGGCCGGCAGGTCGGCGGCTCGGCCGATCTCGCCCGGATCGCGGTCGCCGAGGCGGATCAGACCGGCGCGCTGGTCCTGGAGCTCAACGCGACCGTGGCGCGCATCGGCGACGTCGCCGGCATGATCTCCGGGATCGCGAGCCAGACGAACCTGCTGGCTCTCAACGCCACGATCGAGGCGGCCCGCGCGGGCGAGGCGGGTCGCGGTTTCGCCGTGGTGGCGGCCGAGGTGAAGGATCTCGCCGGTCAGACCGCCAAGGCAACCGAAGAGATCGCCGCTCAGATCGGCCGGATCCAGGCCTCGACGGATCAGGCGGTCACGGCGATCGGCGGCATCACGGGCCGCATCCAGCAGATCAGCGCCGTGGCGACCTCGATCGCGGCCGCCGTGGAGCAGCAGGGCGCGGCTACCCAGGAGATCGTGCGCAATATCTCGCAGGCCGCGATGGGCACGGGCGAGGTGACGAGCAACATCGCCCGGGTGGCCGGGGCAGCCGAGCAGACCGGAGCAGCGGCAGGCGAGGTGCTCGGGGCGGCCTCCGGCCTGTCGCACCACTCCGAGACCCTCGCGGCCGAAGTGGGACGCTTCATCCAGACGGTGCGCGCCGCCTGAGCGAAGGGCGGCGTGAGGCATTCCGGTCCGCTGTCGGAGGCGGCCGAACCGCCCGCGTGCGGGCCGGACAGCGCATCGGCCTCAGCGGCAGGCGGTGACCGTGCGGACGATCCAGCCCTCGCCCTCCTGCCAGAGCTTGCGCCGGCTGCGGGTGCAGTTCGCCGCCGGGGCCTCGCCCGCGGTCCAGGTGACGCCCGGGGTCACGCCCGGCGCGGCGGGGGGCTTGGCGGGGGGCTTGGCGGGGGCCGCGGCGGCTGGGGGCGTCTCGCCGCGACGCGCCTCCGAGGGCGTGGCGACCAGGCAGGATGCCAACAGGGCGAGCACGGCCGAGGTCGTGCGGACGGGCCGAGACAGGGGAACCGGCACGGGACGAATCCGAGAATCGAGGGGAAGCGGGACGATCGGCGATATGCGCCCGGTCTCAGCATTCGGCAATCGGAAACACCGGGTTTTCCCACGATCTCATCCGAAATGGTGAAGAGCCCGCGCGCGAAAGCTGACGGACAGGCTCGCCGCGGCGTTGACGATCCGTCGACCATCTTTCGAACGCGAGGCCTCGCAGGGTCATGCGACCCCGCTATGCAGATCCCGACACGTGACGCGGGCCCCCCAACTTTGCTAGGAGCTTGCACAAGTCGAGCTTGGCCGCCAGCGTGCGGTCGGCCGAACACCAGGCCCGCGCCTCGTCCATCGGATGACTGGCAGGGCTCGAAGGGACGTCTCGAAACCCATGTCCAGACTGACGCGCCGCACTGTGCTCACCGGCTCGATGACGGGCCTCGTGCTGCTCAAATCCACGCTCTCCGGGCTCGCGCAGAGCGGTCCCCTGCCGGGGGACGCCATCGACGGGTTCGCCGGCTACGACGACGACCGGCTCTACCGCGACGAGAACGGGGCTCTCTACCGCCGCCGGGGCGGCCAGTACGTCCCGTATTCGGGCCAGGAATCCTACGGCCGCCCGGTGCCGGGCACCGAGACCGAGCCGCCGCGCCGCCGCGCCTTCGACGAGACGCCCCCCCCGCGCGGCCAGCCCGGTCAGCCGGGCCAGCGCGCGATGGTCGAGCGGCCGGTCGATGACGGCCCGATCGACTATGCCCGCGCCTACGCGGCCGTCACCGACGATCCCTTCCCGGTCCAGGCCTTCAACTGGAAGAAGGCGAATCCGGTCTTCCTGCGCCAGGAGGTGGCCTATCCGGGCCGCCACGAGCCCGGCACGATCGTGATCGATCCGCGCGCCCACCACCTGTTCCTCGTGCAGCCGGGCGGCCGGGCCCGCCGCTACGGCGTCGGCGTCGGCAAGCAGGGCTTCTCGTGGTCGGGCACCTCCACCATCAACTCGAAGCAGGCCTGGCCGGACTGGTACCCGCCCAAGGAGATGATCGCCCGTACGCCGAAGCTCGCCCGCGAGGTGACCAAGCTCCAGAGCGGCCTCGGCGTCGAGGGCGGCACGCGCAACCCGCTCGGCGCGCGCGCGCTCTACCTGTGGCAGGACAACAAGGACACGCTCTACCGCATCCACGGCACCCTCGAGCCCACCTCGATCGGCCACAGCGTCTCGTCCGGCTGCATCCGCATGATCAACCAGGACGTGATCGACCTCTACGGCCGCGTCAGTGTCGGCGCCAAGGTGGTGGTGCTGAGCTGAGACGCCTCAGTCGCCGGTGTGCTCGGCGACGTAGCGGCCGAGCGCGCTCGCGGCGTTGAGCATGTGGGCGCGCATCCGCCGGGCGGCCGCCTCGCCGTCCCCCTCGGCGATGGCGGCCAGGATCTCCCCGTGCTCGGCGCGCGAGCGGCGGATGCGCTCGCCCTGGCGCAGCTGCGTCCGGCGGAAGGCCGAGAGCCGGGTCCGGATCGCGAGCGCCTGCTCGGCCATGAAGCCGTTATGCGTCGCCCGGTAGAGCGCCTCGTGGAAGCTGCGGTTGAGGGCGTCGTAGGCGTCGAAATCGTCCGCATCGACGAGGCGGCCGGACTGCTCGTGCAGGTCGAGGAGGGCGCTGCGCTCCAGGGGCGTCATCCGGTAGGTGGCGAGGCGCACGCACATCGCCTCGACCTCGGCGGTGGTCTCGAACATGTCCATGATGCGCTCGGGCGTCATCCGGGTGACGACGACGCCGCGCCGGGGGCGGACCTCCACGAGGCCGCTGAAGGCGAGTTGGCGCAGGGCCTCGCGGACCGGGGTGCGCGAGGCGCCGAAGCGGTCGGCGAGCTCCTGCTCGTCGAGGGCGATGCCGGCCGCGAGCGTGCCCGCCGCGATCTCGTCCGTCAGCGCGTTGCGGATCTGGTCCGAGAGGAGGCCGCGCGCCTCGACGATCCCATCCATGGCGTCCCCCGATGCCTCGCGCGGCCGCCGTCCGGCCGCGCGAGGCATTCCCCTCCGTTAGACGTGCGGGCAGGCCCGCCTCATCCCACCAGCGCCCGCACGATCAGGAAGAACAGCGACGGGCCGACGAGGCAGCCGATGCCGGTGTGGAACGTCGCCGTCAATGCGCCGTAGGGCACGAGCTTGGGATCGGTGGCGGCGAGCCCGCCCGCGACGCCGCTCACCGTGCCCATCAGGCCGCCGAAGGCCATGGCCGAGCGCGGGTTGTCGAGGCCGATCAGCCGGGCGACGAGGGGCGTGCCGACCATCACCATCACGGCCTTGGTCACGCCGGTGGCGATCGACAGGGCCATGACGGTGGAATCCGCCCCCAGGGCCGCCCCGGTCACCGGGCCGACGATGTAGGTCACGGCCCCCGCGCCGATCGTGGTGATGGAGACCGCGTCGTGGTAGCCGAAGGCCATCGCGGTTAGCGCCCCGACGATGAAGGGCAGCACGGTGCCGAGCGCCAGCGCCGCCACGCCGAGGAGGCCGGCCCGGCGCGCCTCGATCACGTCGACCTCGAAGGCGGTGGCGACGATGGCGAAGTCGCGCAGCATGGCGCCCCCCATCAGGCCGATGCCGGCGAGAGCCGGGATGTCGGCGACGCCCTTCTGCCCGCCCGTGATGCGCCCGCCCACATAGGCGAGGACGAGGCCCAGGACGATGGCGATGGCCGAGCCGTGGACGCGCCCGCGGGTCAGGCGCTTGCCCATGAAATTCGAGATCAGCATCAGGGCGCCGACCGCCGCGAAGGCGGTGACGAGGCTCTGCTCGACGAAGACGTGCTCGATCATGTGCAGCATGGCGCTCACCTCCGGTCGGTCGCGAGGGCGGGGGCGGGCCGAGCCGGCTCGCCGTCCGTGTCGCCGCCGATGACGGAGCCGCCGTGCTCGACCTCGGGGCTGGTCTCGGCCGTGCGCCGGCCGATCCGGCCGAGCAGCGCCACGAAGGCGAAGCAGATCAGCAGCGAGCCGGTGGCGGCGATGATCACGATCGGGCCGCCGCTCACCGCCGCCACGACGTTCTGCTGCGCCGCCATCGCGACCACGATGGGGATGTACATCGTCGCCCAGAACTCGACGCCGAGCTTGGTGCCGTGTCCGAGCTTGCCGTTGCGGAGCATCCAGACGCGGGCCGCGATCAGCAGGATCATGGCGAGGCCGACGCCGCCGACATTGGCCTTCACGCCGAGGGCGACCCCGAGAAGGTCGCCGAGATAGACCCCGATCAGGGTGCAGAGGGCGAGGAGCGCGACGCCGAAGATCGTCATCGGCCATCCCCCGACCGTGAGAACGGGACGGGAGCCAAACCGGCCCCGATGCGCGTTGTGTATGCACAAGCCATGTGGCGCTTCCTTCCTGTATCCGCCGATTCGTTTTTTATTGCGCTCAGAATACACAGAGTTGACTTATGCGCAATACAGGATACAAAAGGGGGATTGAACGCGCGCTCTGGATGCGGCATGCCCTTGACCGGCGCATCCCGTATACGGACGGCGACGCGAGCAGGGAGCGGAGCGGATGAGCGGCTGGCGTCGGGAACGGGCAGCCCGCGATGCGCGGATCGAGGCGGGCCGGGCGCATGCGGCGGGCAAGGTCGTGGCGGCCGCCTCGGTGGTCGACCTGCTGGAGGCGATCCTGCGCCCAGGCGACCGGGTCTGCCTCGAGGGCGACAACCAGAAGCAGGCCGATTGCCTCGCGCGGGGCTTGAGCCAGTGCGACCCGGCCCGGGTGCACGACCTGCACATGGTGCAGTCGGGCATCGTCCTGCCCGAGCATCTCGACATCTTCGAGCAGGGCATCGCGAAGCGGCTCGACTACTCGTATTCGGGCCCGCAGGGGGCCCGCATCGCCCGGATGCTCTACGGCGGCCAGATCGCGCTCGGCGCCGTGCACACCTACCTGGAGCTGTTCGCCCGCTACTTCATCGACCTGACGCCGAACGTGGCGCTGATCGCGGGCGTCTCGGCCGACCGGGAGGGCAACCTCTATACGGGGCCGAACACCGAGGACACGCCGACCGTGGTGGAGGCCACCGCCTTCAAGAACGGCGTCGTGGTGGCGCAGGTCAACGAGATCGTCGACCGGGTGCCCCGGGTCGACATCCCGGGCGACCGGATCGACTTCGTGGTCGAGGCCGACAAGCCCTTCTACGTGGAGCCGCTCTTCACCCGCGACCCGGCCGCGATGACCGAGACGCAGATCCTGATGGCCATGATGGCGATCAAGGGGATCTACGCCGAGTACGGCATCCGCCGCCTCAACCACGGCATCGGCTTCGGCACCGCGGCGATCGAATTGCTGCTGCCGACCTACGCCGAGCGGCTCGGGCTGAAGGGGAAGATCGCGACGCACTGGGCGCTGAACCCGCACCCGACCCTGATCCCGGCGATCGAGTCGGGCTGGGTCAGCCAGGTCCATTGCTTCGGCTCGGAAGTCGGCATGGACCGCTACATCCGCGAGCGGCCGGACGTCTTCTTCACGGGGGCGGACGGCTCCCTGCGCTCGAACCGCGCCTTCTGCCAGACGGCCGGGCTCTACGCCTGCGACCTCTTCATCGGCTCGACTCTCCAGATCGACCTGTCGGGTCATTCCTCGACCGTCACCCAGTCGCGGGTGGCGGGCTTCGGCGGCGCGCCCAACATGGGCTCGGACCCGCACGGGCGCCGCCACCCCTCCGACACCTGGATGAAGGCGGGCCGCGAGGCCCTGGTCACCGGCGACCCGGCCCTGATGCGCGGGCGCAAGCTCGTGGTGCAGATCGTCGAGACCTTCGGCGAGAAGCTGGTCCCGACATTCGTGGAGAAGCTCGACGCCCTCGAACTCGCGCGCAAGCTCAAGCTCGAACTCGCCCCCGTGATGGTCTACGCCGACGACGTGACCCACATCGTCACGGAAGAGGGCATCGCGAACCTCCTCCTATGCCGCGACGCCGACGAGCGCGAGCAGGCGATCCGGGGCGTGGCGGGCTATACCGAGGTCGGGCGCGGGCGCGACCGCGCCATGGTGGAGCGCCTGCGCGCGCGGGGCATCGTGCGCCGGCCGGAGGATCTCGGCATCGAGCCCCTCGACGCCGACCGCTCGCTGCTCGCGGCAAAGTCGATCAAGGACCTCGTGCACTGGTCCGGCGGCCTCTACGAGCCGCCGGCGAAGTTCCGGAACTGGTGATGTCCGCCCCGCTCGTCCCGCGGCGCGCGCGCCCCGCGGCCGGCGCGTCCCGCGGCACGCCGGACCGGACGCGGGTCCCTCTCCCGAACGGATGGGAGGTCCGTCGCGGCGCCTCCGCGCGGTCCGGCCCCCAGGAGTCTTGAGCGATGGAAAAGCTGACCTTCCGGCACGCCACGAAGAAGCCGCTTGCCGGCGCGAAGGCCCAGGCGATCACCGGCGTGGTGGCCTCCGGCAACCTCGAAGTGCTGCTCGAGCGCGCGCTGCCGCCCGATGCCTGCACGGTCGAGATCGAGACGCCGATCAACGGCTACGGCGACGTCTGGGAAGCGGTGGTGGCCGATTTCGTGGCCCGCGCCCAGCCCGGCGGCATCCGCATCACCATCAACGACGGGGGTGCCCGTCCCGACACCGTGTCCCTGCGCCTCCTCCAGGGCGCCCGGCTGATGGAGGTCTGACGTGAGCGACCGGATCACCGATCCCGCCACGACGAGCTGGTACGAGGCGAGCGCCCGCGCGCGCCTCGACGGCCTCCTCGACCCCGGGAGCTTCCGCGAGTTCATCGGCCCCGAGCAGCGCCGGATGAGCCCGCACCTGCCCCTGTTCGACCTGCCCCGCGCCTTCGACGACGGCATGATCGTCGGTGCCGGCCGGCTCGACGGGCAGGCCGTGCTCGTGGCCGCGCAGGAGGGCCGCTTCATGGGCGGCGCCTTCGGGGAAGTCCACGGCGCCAAGCTCGTGGGCCTCCTGCGCGCGGCCCTCGACCAGAAGCCCGCCGCGCTCCTGATCCTGTTCGACACCGGCGGCGTGCGCCTGCAGGAGGCCAACGCGGGCGAGACCGCCATCGCCGAGGTGATGCGGGCGATCACGCAGGTGCGCGCGGCGGGCGTGCCGGTGATCGGCCTCATCGGCGGGCGGGCCGGGGCCTATGGCGGCGGCGGCCTCATCGCCGGCACCTGCTCGCGGCTCGCGGTCTCAGAGGGCGGGCGCATCAGCGTCTCGGGCCCGGAGGTGATCGAGACCAACAAGGGCGCGGAGGAATTCGATTCCCGCGACCGGGCCCTCGTCTGGCGCACCATGGGGGGCAAGCACCGGCGCCTCACCGGCGGCGCCGACGCCTTCGCGGACGACACGGTGGCGGCCTTCCGGACGGCGGCGCTCCGGCTGATCGACACCGCGCCGGCCTTCGACCTCGCGACGCTCGAGGCCGAGCAGGCGCGCCTCGAAGAGCGCATCGCGCGCTTCGGCGATTGCCGCGACGGCACGGAGATCTGGGCCCGGCTCGGGGCGAACGACCCGGCCGCGATCCCGGCCATGACCACGGCGGAGTTCGACGCCCTGCTGGCCCAGATCGGGGAGACCACGCATGACGCTCGCTGAGATCCTGACCTCGCTCTTCCCCGACGGCCACGCGGTCTCGGTCGCGGACGGGCTCGTGAGCGGCGACGGCCCGTTCCGCGGCGCACGCCTCGCGGTGGTCGGCGTCGACGGCAACACGCCCCTCGGCATCGAGGGGGCCGCCCGCCTCAGCCGCCTCGTTCTCGACGTGGTGCGGGCCGGCGGCGGCACGCCGATCCTGGTGGCGGTCGATTCCGACAGCCAGCGCATGAGCCGGCGCGACGAGCTGCTCGGCCTGAACGAGTACCTGGCGCATCTCGCCAAGACCCTGCTCCTGGCCGATGCGAGCGGCCATCCGACGGTCGGCCTCGTCTACGGCCACACCGCGGCCGGCGCCTTCATCGCGACGGCGCTCGCCACCCGCGTCCTCGTGGGGCTTCCGGGCGCGCATCCGAGCGTGATGGACCTGCCCTCGGTCGCCCGCGTCACCAAGCTGCCCCTCGACAAGCTGGAAGCCATGGCGAAGGACACGCCGGTCTTCGCGCCGGGCCTCGACAACATGGTGCAGACGGGGGCCGTGCAGGGCGTGCTCGACCCGGCCCGGCCGCTGGCGCCGCAGATCGCGGCCGTGATCGACGCGATGCCGGCGGGCGATACCCGCGACGCCCTCGGGCGCGAGCGGGCCGGCCGGCCGGTGGCGCAGGAGATCGCCGCCCAGGTGGTGCGGGAAGCCGCCCTTGGCTGAGCCCGCCCGGCCAGGGTGCCACCGGCGCCACGACCTCCTCGACCCGGAGCCCGGCGCCTGGGCCGCCGCCCTCGCGGCGCGGCCCGATCTTGCAGGCGTGCCGCGGGTTGCGGATTGGGCGCGGGGGGGCTGGCCGGTCATCCTGCGGCGATGGAACCCAGGCGAGGCGCGCGACGGCATCCCGGTCGGGTTGCCCCTGCCGCCCGCGGACGGCAAGCGCCGGATCGGCCTCACCCTGCCCGCCGAGGCAGTGCGGCCGCGCCCGCCCGTCACCGTGGCACAGGCCCTCGACGCGGCGCCCCCGGCCTGGCACCCGACCCTCACGGCCCTCGACGCCCTCGGCCGCCGCCACGACCGCGCGCCGCTCCTGTTCGGCAGCCTGCTCTGGCAGCACCTCACCGGCCTCGCCTACCTCTCCGGCCGCTCCGACCTCGACCTGCTCTGGCCCGTGGCCCCTCCGATCGATCCCCGCTTCCTCGACGCGCTCGCGGCCCTCGACGCCGATGCGCCGATGCGCCTCGACGGCGAGATCCTCCTGCCCGACGGGCGCGGCGTAAACTGGCGCGAGCTTCACGCGGCCGCCCCGGACGACGACGTGCTGGCCAAGCACCGCGACGGGCTCGTCCTCTGCGCGGCGCGCGACCTGTTCACGGGGAGGTGCGCGGGAGAGGCAACGGGAGAGGCCGCGTGAGCGCCCTCGCGGTCGCGTGGCGGGCCCCCGCCGAGACCGGCCTTCCCGAAGCGATCGCCCGCCTCGCCGTCGCCTGCCTGCACGGCGAGCTCGAGACCTATCCGAAGCCCGGCCTCGTCTCGCACGTGGACAGCGGCAGCCACGCGGACATGGATGCGGACACCTTCCGGGCGAGCGCGGCGGCCCTCGAACCCGCCTTCGCCGACCTCGCCCGGGCGGGCGCGGCGGGCGAGCCGATGCCGGCGCTGCGCCGCATCGGCATCGCCGCCGAGGCCGCCATGCGCACGGCGACCGGGGGCGTGAACACCCACCGCGGCGCCATCTTCGGCCTCGGGCTCCTCTGCGCGGCGGCCGGGGCGACGCGGCCGGGGCCCCCGGCCCGAACCGACCGCGCCCCGCAGCCCACGCGCGGCCGCATCCTCGAAATCGACCGGAACCGGAACCGGGATGGCTGCGAGACGGCCTTCGCGGGCGGCCCCCTCGGGGCCCTGGTCCGGTCCCGTTACGCCGAGGGCATCCTCGACGGGCCGGTGCTGCTGCACGCGCCCGGCGCTCGGGCGCGCCGGCGGCACGGGGTCGGGGGGGCGCCGGCGGAAGCCGCCGCGGGCTTCCCGACCCTCTACGGCGTCGGTCTGCCGGCGCTCCGGCGCGGGCGGCGGCTGCGCCCGCAGGATCCGGAGGCGGCGCGGGTCGAGGCCTGCCTCGCCCTGATCGCGCATCTCGAGGACACGAACCTCCTGCACCGGGGCGGGCCGGAGGGCTACGCCTTCGCCCGGACGGAGGCCGCCCGCTTCATCGCCGAGGGCGGCGTCGCCCGGGCGGATTGGCGGGCGCGGGCCGAAGCCCTGCACCGGCGCTTCGTCGATCGGAACCTGAGCCCCGGCGGGGCGGCGGATCTCCTGGCCATGACGCTGTTCGTCGATGCGGCCGAAGGCGATGCGGCCGGGGGAGAGGCCCGGTGACGCTCGCGGTGCTGCTCTCCGGCCAGGGCGGCCAGCACGCGGGCATGTTCGACCTCACGGCCGATCATCCGGAGGCGCAGCCGATCTTCGCGGCGGCCGGGCCCCTCCTCGGCGCGGATCCGCGCGCGGTCGCCCACACCGGCGGTCCGCGTCTGCACGAGAACCGGACGGGGCAGATCCTCGTCTGCGTCGCGGGGCTGGCGGCCTGGACGATCGTGCAGCGCGCGCGCCCCGCCCGCGTCGTGGTGGCGGGCTACAGCATCGGGGACCTCGCCGCCTGGGGCTGCGCCGGCCGGTTCGCCCCCGAGACGGTTCTGCGCCTCGCCGCGGCGCGGGCCGAGGCGATGGATGCGGCCGCCGCCCCCGGCCACGGGCTCGCGGGCATCCGCGGACTGGCTGTCTCCCGGATCGACGCGATGGCGCGCGCGCGAGGCTGCCACCTCGCCATCCTGAACGCGCCCGACAGCGTCGTGGTGGGCGGCGAGAGGGCCATCCTCGAGGGCCTCTGCGCGGAGGCCCTGGCGGCCGGGGCCCAGCGCGCGGTGCTGCTGCCGGTGCACACGCCCTCGCACACGCCGCTCCTCGCGGAGGCCACCGAGCGGTTCCGGGCCAGCCTCGCGGAGGCGCCGACGCTGCGTCCCCGCGGGGGAGCACGCCTTCTCAGCGGCCTCGACGGCGCGCCGGTCTTCGATGCGGAGGCGGGCGTCGAGAAGCTCGCCCTGCAGATCTCGCGACGGATCGACTGGGCCGCCTGCCTGGAGGCGGCGCGGGAGGACGGCGCCGATGCCGTCCTCGAACTCGGGCCGGGGCATGCCCTCGCGACCATGGCGCGGGCGGCGCTCCCCGACGCCAGGGTCCACGCGATCGAGGATTTCCGCTCGGTCGCGGGGGTGACGGACTGGCTCGGCGAAGCCTGAGGGCTCAGGAATCGAGGGTGTCGTCGTCCTCGTCGATGTCGAGCAGGAAGACGATGTCGGCCTCGTCCTCGTCGGCCTCTGCGTCGCCGGCTTCGGCGTGGCGCGGGTCGGACTCGAAATCCGCCTCCGAATCATCCTCGGCCAGCGCATCCTCGAAGATCTCGACCTCGTCCTCGGTGGCCGGGCGGATCTTCAGCTCCGAGGTGCCGTTCCAGAGCGGGCGGCCCTCGCTCGTCATCGCCTGGATATCCTCCTTGAAGCCGTCGCAGGTGAAGAGGTCGCGCGCGACCTCCTCGGTCCCGTTGATGACCGCCACCGCCGTGCCGTCGATCTCAAGGGTGAACATCGGTCGAAATCCCTCTGCGTTTGTCGCGCAGACCCTGTAGGGGTGAACGCACGGCCCGCCAACCCTCGCGCGCCGCCCTATATCGCTCACGCGCGCGCCGTCTCCCCGTCGGCGCAACCGGCAAATTCCTTGCACGAACCCGCGCGGGCACGGCTGCCCCTCTCACCCCTCATCGAAGGAAGCACAGCCCATGCGGATCAGGCTCGGGTGCGAACTGAGCTATGCCTTTCCCTACCCGACGCCGATGATCGTCATGCTCAACGTGCATCCGTCGCGTGTTCCGGCCCTGGAGGCGGAGGACGCGCTGACGACGGTGCCGCCGGTCCCGGTCGAGCTTTACCGCGACAGCTTCGGCAATGTCTGCGGCCGCCTCGTCGCGCCGGCGGGCAACTTCACGATCGGGACCGACGTGGTGATCCGGGACGGGGGAGCGCCCGATCCGGCCGAGCCGGAGGCCGAGCAGCACGCGATCGAGGCGCTGCCCGCCGAATCGCTGATCTACCTGCTGCCGAGCCGCTACTGCGAATCGGACCTCCTCTCGAACGAGGCGTGGCGGCTGTTCGGGCATCTGGCGCCGGGCTGGCCGCGGGTGCGGGCGGTCTGCGACTTCGTGCACGCGCACGTCACCTTCGGGTACGAGTTCTCGCACCGGGACCGGACCGCGATGGACACCTACGCGGGCGGCCGCGGCGTCTGCCGTGACTTCGCCCACCTCGCCGTCGCCTTCTGCCGGGCCCTCAACGTGCCGACGCGCTACTGCACCGGCTACATCAGCTTCATCGGCGAGCCCGAGCCGCACGCGGCGGGGGATTTCGCGGCCTGGATGGAGGTGTTCCTCGGCGGGCGCTGGCACGTCTTCGACCCGCGCAACAACAAGCCGCGGATCGGGCGCGTGATGGTGGCCTTCGGGCGCGACGCCGCCGACGTGCCGCTCACCCACACCTTCGGGCCGAACTCCCTCGTGGGCTTCCGGGTCTGGGCCGACGAGGTCGCGGCGCTCGCAGCGATCGAGGAGGCGCCGGACGCGCTGCCCGGCGAGGTCCAGCCGCCGCAGACCATGACGACGCGAACGGCCTGAGGCCGATCGCGCAGAGGGGCCGGCGGGCGCCTCAGGCGCCGCCGCCGCCCCGCGCGATCGCGCGCTTGACCACGCCCTGGACCTCGGGGTTCGAGAGGAACAGGTCGTGGTTGATCAGGCCGCCGCCGTAATCGGAGGCGTCGGCGACCCGGACGCCGAGGGCCTCCAGGCGCTCCCGGTCGGCCGCGCCCGCCCGGACGATGCCGCCCGCGATGGTGCTCGACAATTCGAGGGCGCGGTCGTTCGTCGAGGAGATCACCGTGATCTTGTTGACGTCGGGCCCGAGCCGCTCGACGCCCTTGGTGAACAGGTCGATGTCGATATCCGGGGCGGCGAGCACCACGGCGCCGATGCGCGCCATCGCGGCCTCGCCGGCCTCCGCCCGCACCATGCGCAGGGTCTCGAGCGTCAGCAGCGTGCCCATGGAATGGGCCACGATGTTGATGCGCCCGCCGCTCGGCGAGTTGGCGAGGGCCTTGATCAGGTCCTCGAAGGCGTCGCGGGACCAGAGGGCGCTCTCGCGGTCGTAGCCGTAATCGAACGTCGCCGCCGCCGAGGGCCAGGTGAACAGGCCCGAGACGCCGCGGAAGCGGATGCCGTCGGACAGGCGCGCCGCGCTCACGGCCGCCGACTCGAACGATTCGCGGTAGCCGTGGACGTAGATCAGCACGTCGCGCCCGAGCGCCGCCTGCGCGAAGGCCCCCGCCGCCGACCCGCCGGTCTCGACCTTGGGCACCGTGCCGATGGTCCAGTCGCCGGTGACGACGGCCGAGACCTTGCCGAGGAGCGAGCGATCCGGGGGCGACAGGCGCACCTCGGCGAAGCTCAGGCCACGGCCGCGCTCGGAGCTGAAATACGGGGGCTTCGGCGGGCTGCCGACGGGCTTGCGGGTCGTGGCGACGAGCAGGACCGGCATCACGTCGAGGGCCGATTGGCGCTCGGGCGTCACCACCGCGCCGGTGACGAGGCCGTCCGCCACGCAGGCCCCGAGGCTCGGCGCGAGGCCCGCCACGCCCATCAGGGCGCCGAGGCGGACGAAGGTGCGTCGGGTGGGCCGATCTGTCTGGCGCATCATGATGGTGTCGGTCCCGCACGGATGGCCGGACGCCGATGCGCCCGGTCCGGTCATCCCTAGCCCCTGGCTGACAATCTTGGCCATGACAGGGCACGGGCGTGGCGGTGCCGCCTGAGAATTGCGGGCGGGCCCCGGGCTGTTGCGCCCGCGGCACAGGGTGGGCGGCTCACCCCAGGGTTGCTTGCGGCCACGCACAGGCCACCGCATGATCCTCGATCGTCAGGCGACACCTCTTCCGATCGCGACGGCCCGCTTGCAGGCGGGCTTGCGGCGAGTTGGCCCGACGCCGCCATTCGAGTGGGCGGATCGGAGAGGGGGTGAGCCATGTGATCGGGTTTGCGATCATCACCATCACGGTGACGAAAAACGCCAGCGCGTGGTCTCTGACCATCACGGTGGCGCTGATCTAGGGATCGCGTCATCCATCGTCTGAACAGGACAGCGCGAGACTGCAACTCTCGCGGCGTCCGCCTTCGGCTGAGACGATGCCGTTTTTAGAGGGCAATACCGCCTTCGTTTCAAATGCGCGCCTCCCCTCGACGAACGGCCGCGCTCCCGGCATGAAGGGCGCATGGCCGTTCCTCCCGCACTCGACCTCGACACGCTCCGCGAACGCCTGCTGGCCGGCAACCGCGCCGCCCTCGCACGCGCGATCACGCTGGCGGAATCGAAGCGCGCGGATCACCGGACGGCGGCGCGCGACCTGATCGACGCGGTGCTGCCCCAGACGGGCGGCGCGATCCGGGTCGGCATCACCGGCGTGCCCGGGGTGGGCAAGTCCACGACGATCGACGCCCTCGGGGCGAACCTCACGGAGGCCGGCCACAAGGTCGCGGTGCTCGCCGTCGACCCCTCCTCGTCGCGGACCGGCGGCTCCATCCTCGGCGACAAGACCCGGATGGCGCGCCTCGCCGTCGACCCCAACGCCTTCATCCGGCCCTCGCCCTCCTCCGGCACCCTCGGGGGCGTCGCCGCCAAGACCCGCGAGACCATGCTGCTCTGCGAGGCGGCGGGCTTCGACGTGATCCTCGTCGAGACGGTCGGCGTCGGCCAGTCTGAGACGGCGGTGGCCGACCTCACCGACTTCTTCCTCGTCCTGATGCTGCCGGGGGCGGGCGACGAGCTGCAGGGCATCAAAAAGGGCATCCTCGAACTCGCCGACATGATCGCGGTCAACAAGGCCGACGAGGGCGAGGGTGAGCGCCGGGCGAACGCCGCCGCCTCGGAATACCGGGCGGCGCTGCATATCCTGACGCCGCCCTCGGCCACCTGGACGCCGCCCGTGGTGACGATCTCGGGGCTCAACAACAAGCGCCTCGACGCGATGTGGCAGAAGGTCGTCGACCACCGCGAGAAGCTGACCGCCACGGGAGAGATCGCCAAGCGCCGCCGCGCGCAGGACGTGAAGTGGATGTGGGCCCTCGTGCACGAGCGCCTGCACCAGCGCCTCGTCGGCTCCCCCGAGGTGCGCAAGGCGACGGCCGAGGCGGAGGCCGCGGTCGCGGGCGGCGCGCATTCGCCGGCCGCCGGCGCGGAGACCATCGCGACGCTGATCGGCCTGTGACGGGACACGGTCCCCTCCTGATCACCGGGTTCGGTCCCTTTCCGCGCATGCCGGTGAACCCGAGCGCGGCGCTCGCCCGCCGCCTCGGCACGCTCCCCCGCCTGAGACTGGCGCTGGGGCAGCCGCCGCGGGTGCTGGAGCTGCGCACCCGCTACGACGCGATCCCCGAGACCTTCGTGCCCGCCCTGGCCGAGCGGCCGGTGGCGGTGCTGATGTTCGGCGTCGCCGCCAGCGCCCAGCGGCTGCGGGTCGAGATGCGAGGCCGCAACCGGGCGAGCCGCCTGTTCCCCGACGCCTCCGGCACGCGGCCCGCGCGCCTGACCCTCGATGCGGACGGCCCGGCGGAACGGCGCAGCAGCGTGGCGGCGGCGGCCCGCGCCGTCCTGCGCCGCCACGGGGTTCCGGCGGCGGCCTCGCGGGATGCCGGGCGCTACCTCTGCAATGCGAGCTATTACCGGGCGCTGGCCGAGGCGTGCCCGGTCCTGTTCCTGCACATCCCGCCCCGCGCGCCGCCTCATGCCCGGGTCCGGCGGCCGGCGCAGGGACGGGCCGCGACCGATTCCGAGCGCCTCCTGCGGGCGTTGACCGGCATCGCCGCTATGCTCGCGCGGCGGGGCCGGGGCGGCCACTGACCGGTCAGGCCGCGTCGGAGGCTGCAGAGGCGGGCGCCCGGCACGGCGGCAGCGGCGGACAGGGTACCGCCTTCGTGTGGTCCGCTGCGTGGGAGCTGGTCCGGCCGCGACGGTCGCCTCGACCCGGAATGCCGGGGAGAAACCCTGAGGGATCCGCCCCGGTCCACGCGACGGGACGCGCCCGTACCCCAACGGGCCCGGCTTCAGGAAAAACTGCGCCGTGGCGGTGCACAAACGCCCCTTCGGGCGTTTGGTGACCGACGGATACCGGCGGCCGTGCTCCCCGCGCAGCCGCACGGAGACCGAGAGAGGAGACCACCATGGTTGATACGGATCGCATCGCCGGCACCGCCAAGGAACTCGGCGGCAAGGTTCAGGGCGCCGCGGGCGACTTCGTCGGATCGTCCCGCGAATCCGTCGAGGGCCGGTTCCGCGAGGCGCAGGGCAAGGCCCAGGACGCCTACGGCCAGGCCAAGGACACCCTGCGCAACGTCGCCGACGATGCCGCCGACTATGCCGGCGACGCCTATGACCGCGGCAGCGCCTACCTGCGCGACGGCAGCCGCGCCGTCGGCTCGCGCGTCGAGGAGAACCCCCTCGTCGCGCTGCTCATCGCGGGCGCGGTCGGCTACGGCCTCGCCCTGCTCCTGCACGGGCGCCGCTGAGCCGCGCCGGAACTCTCGCCCTCCGGCCGCCGCGGCCGGAGGGCGGGCCGCGCTACTGCGCGGTCCAGCCGCCGTCGACCGAGAGGTTGGCGCCCGTCATCTGGGTCGCAGCCGGCGAGCACAGGAACACCGCGATCGCCGCGACCTGATCGACGGTGACGAATTCCTTCGTCGGCTGCGCCTTGAGGAGCACATCCTCGATCACCTGCTCCTTCGTCAGCCCCCGCGCCTTCATGGTGTCGGGGATCTGGCTCTCGACGAGGGGCGTCCAGACATAGCCCGGCGAGATGCAGTTCGCCGTGATGCCGTGGGTGGCGAGTTCGAGGGCCACCGATTTCGTGAAGCCCGCGATGCCGTGCTTGGCCGCCACATAGGCGGACTTGAACGGCGAGGCCACGAGGGAGTGGGCCGAGGCCACGTTGACGATGCGCCCGAAGCCCCGCGCCTTCATGCCCGGCACCGCCGCATGCACGGTGTGGAAGGCGGAGGACAGGTTGATGGCGATGATGGCGTCCCACTTCTCCGGCGGGAATTCCTCGACGGGCGAGACAAACTGGATGCCCGCGTTGTTGACGACGACGTCGATCCGCCCGAAGGCACCTTCGGCTTCCTCCATCATGGCGGCGATCTCGGACGGCTTCGTCATGTCGGCGCCGGAATAAAGCGCCCTCACGCCGCACTCCGCCTCGATGCCGGACCGGATCGCCTCGATCTCGTCGGGCTTGCCGAAGCCGTTGAGCAGGATGTCGGCCCCCTCGCGGGCCAGCGCCTTGGCGATGGCGAGGCCGATTCCGCTCGTGGAGCCGGTGATCACGGCGGCCTTGGATTTCAGGATCATGGGTGTCCTCACTGCTTGGCGGCCCCGGCGCGAGGCGATGGCGGCGTCGGTCCGGTGTTGTAGCGGGAGGCATGCGGCGCGGTCACCCGTCCGGGCGGCCCCGCGGGGTGACGCTCGCACGAACCTGTCGCCCGCTCCCGGCACGCCGCTCGATCGGTCGCCGCGCCCCGGCGCCGTTGACACGCCGGTCCCGCTTCGCCAGTTTCCGCGGCGCCTGGGGCCGGGCGCCTCGCGGCGACGCCGTATCGTTGCCACATGCGCCTGCGAGACGGCCCCCTGGCGGCTCGGACACGCGCGGTGGGCCGGACCCTTTCTTCCGATACGATCTCCGAAGACGGTGTGATGCGCTCCTATCTCGACTTCGAAAAGCCCGTTGCGGAGCTGGAGGCGAAGCTCGAGGAATTGCGCGCCGTGGGCGAGCGCGACGGCGCCGTCTCGATCAGCGAAGAGGTCGGACGCCTCGAGGTGAAGGCGGCCCAGGCCCTCGCCGAGATCTACGCCAATCTCACGCCCTGGCAGAAGACCCAGGTCGCCCGACATCCGCAACGGCCGCACTTCGTCGATTACTGCGCCGGGCTGATCACCGATTTCACCCCGCTGGCGGGCGACCGCAGCTTCGGCGAGGACGAGGCGATCGTCGGCGGCTTCGGACGCTTCCAGGGCCGGCCCGTCTGCGTGCTGGGCCAGGAGAAGGGCGCCACCACCGAGACGCGCCTGCGCCACAATTTCGGCATGGCCAAGCCCGAGGGCTACCGCAAGGCGGTGCGCCTGATGGAGCTCGCCGACCGCTTCGGCCTGCCGGTCCTCGCCTTCGTCGACACCGCCGGCGCCTTCCCGGGCATCGAAGCCGAGGAGCGCGGCCAGGCTGAGGCCATCGCCCGCTCGACCGAGGCCTGTCTCGCCCTCGGCGTGGCGAACGTCGCCCTCGTCATCGGCGAGGGCGGCTCGGGGGGCGCCATCGCCCTCGCCACGGCCAACCGCGTCCTGATGCTGGAGCACGCGATCTACGGGGTGATCTCCCCCGAGGGTGCCGCCTCGATCCTGTGGCGCGACCAGGGCCGGGCGCACGATGCGGCCACCGCCATGAAGATCACCGCGCAGGACCTGCTGCGCCTCGGCATCATCGACACCATCGTGCCGGAGGCGACCGGGGGCGCGCATCGCGACCGGGAGGGGGCGATCACGGCCGCGGGCACCGCCCTCGCGGCGGCATTGGCGGAGTTCGACGGAATGGGCGCCGCCGAGATCCGCGACCGGCGCGCCGCGAAGTTCCTCGAGATCGGGCGCAAGCTGTGAGCCGGACCGGGGACGGCTCGTCGAGCCGCCCCTTCCCCATCCCCTTCGCCATCCCCCGCGCCGCCGGCCTCCTGCGCTCGCTCCGCCGCATCGGCGGCCGGACCGCGCGGGAGCCCGGACTCGTCAACCACGTCTCGCTCGGCACCCATTGCCACATGGCGCAGGTGCTGAAGACCCTCGGCCTGCGCACCTGGTCGGGGCCCTTCGACTGGATCTTCTCGACGCCCGGCATGGTCCGCGACTGCCTCGCGGACGATTTCGCCACCCTCCTCGACCGCTCGCAATTCGAGACCATCCCGGTCGCCGAGCGCCCGGAGCCCGGAATCGGCCGCTGCCGCCACCGGCTCTACCGGGAGCGCTACGACCACCCTTGCGTGTTCAACCATCACGATCCGGCCTCGAGCGCGGCCGACTACACCTTCCTGACCGAGGGGGTGCGCCGGTTCCGGACCGCCCTCGGCACGCCTCGGGCCCGGAACCAGTTCTGGATGATGACGGCGCTCGACACGCAGGCCGAGGTCGTTGCCCATATCTGCGACGTTTTGGCGCGTCATGGCGATGGAAACCGCCTGATCGTCATCCAGGTCGCCGCCGGACAGACCGAGCCGCGTGCCGCTCTGCGTCAGGCCGGCCCGAACCTGCGCTGGCTGTCCCTCGAGACCCGCTCGGCCTCCGTCGGCCTGCGCTTCGCCGACCCGGCGGACGACCGGGCGCTCGCGGCGCTTGTCG
Organism: Methylobacterium planeticum; assembly: GCF_008806345.1. Classification (GTDB taxonomy): domain Bacteria; phylum Pseudomonadota; class Alphaproteobacteria; order Rhizobiales; family Beijerinckiaceae; genus Methylobacterium; species Methylobacterium planeticum. The sequence goes on from NZ_VZZJ01000011.1 coordinate 93,123, forward strand.
AGCGTGAATCCGCACATCCCGGCCGGCCCTGAGCGCTATGCACAGGAGGGCGCCACCGTGTCTTCCGGATCATTGCGGTAAGGCCCGGGTAAGTTTAACGGGGCTAATGGGTTGGGGAGTGACGTTCGACGGGTGGATCCCCCGCGGACGGTTGGTTTTGAGGACGGGGTTCCCCATGGCTTTGCGTCCGCTCGCGGTTGCGAGTCTCATCGCGTTCGCGCTCTCCCTCGGCGCCTGCCAGGACGGCACGTTCGGCGGCGGCGGCTCGACCCGTCACCTGACGCCGATCCCGCCGAAGACCCTCGCGCTCATGCAGACCAAGGGGATGTCGCAGGGCGACCCGATCCTGATCCGCGCCTACAAGAAGGAAGCGGAGATGGAGGTCTGGAAGCGCGGCGCCTCCGGCCAGTACGCCCTCCTGAAGACTTTCCCGATCTGCCGCTGGTCCGGCCAGCTCGGCCCGAAGACCAAGCAGGGCGACCGTCAGGCGCCGGAGGGCTTCTACACGATCACCCCGGGCCAGATGAACCCGAACTCGGCCTATTACCTCTCCTTCGACACCGGCTACCCGAACGCCTTCGACCGGGCGAACGGCCGCACGGGCAACTATATCATGGTCCACGGGACCTGCTCGTCGGCCGGGTGCTTCGCCATGACGGACGAGTCCATGGCCGAGATCTACGCGGTCGCCCGCGAGGCTTTCGCCGGCGGGCAGCGGGCCTTCCAGTTCCAGTCCTACCCGTTCCGGATGACGGCGCAGAACGTCGCGAAGTTCCGCAACGACCCGAACGCCCCGTTCTGGAAGAACCTCAAGGAGGGCTCGGACTACTTCGAGGCGCTTCGCGAGGAGCCGAAGGTGGGCCAGTGCGGCAACCGCTACGTCTTCGGCGGGGCCGACGCGGCGGCGGGCTCGTGCAGCCCGAAGGTCGACACGCTGGTCGCCGAGAAGCGCGAGAAGGACAACCAGGAGATCGCCGCGCTGATCGCCAAGGGCACGGCGGCGACGCGCGTGGTCTACGACGACGGCGACCAGAACCCGGTCTTCCGCGGCCAGACGACGGGCGCCATCGCGAGCCTCGGCTCCCAATCCGAGCAGGAACTGGCCTACGCGCCCAAGGATTATGCACGCCACAATCTCGGCGACGTCAGCCGGCCCGAGAGCCTGGCCGCCGGTCCGCGCGAGGTCGAGGTCGACGCGAAGGGCCGGCCCGTGATGATGGCCGCCGCGGAGGCGCCGATCCCCACCAAGGCCGCGGCCGCCGCCCTCGCCAGGAAGGGCACGCCCAAGGACGAGAAGAAGACCGCGGCGCCGACCCTGATGGCGAAGCAGGCGGAGCCCATCGTCGAACCCAACAAGTCGATCGAGCCCAGCAAGCCTGCGGCTCCCGCCCGCGTCACCGTGGCGGATGCGGACGGCGACCCGTCCGCCTACCAGAAGGTCTTCGGCACCCTCTTCGGCAAGGCCGCGCCGGCCCCCACCCCCGCGACCCCGGCGGTCGACGCCGCCCTGCCGGCCCAGCCCGAGCCCACGCCGGTTCAGGCCGCGCGGAACGCCCACGCGGCGGCCCATCCGGCCAGGAAGGCCCCGGCGCCCGTCGTCAAGTCGGCGAAGGTGGAGGCCAAGGCGCCGGAGAAGCGCGCAGCGGATCCCGCGAAGAATTGAGGGCTGCGGACGCACGCGCGTCCCGGTCAAAAGAATAGGGGCCCCGCGAGGGACCCCTTTCTTGATTGCCGTGATGCCGGCGACTCACATGCCGCGGCGCATGTCCCGACGCATCTCGCGGCGCATCATGCGACGCTCCATGTGACGGTGCATCGCCCGGCGCTCCATGCGCCGATGCATCATGCGGCGCTCCATCGGGGTCATGTAGACATGAGTGATGGCGTCGGGGGCGGTCACGCCCATGGGCGCGCCCGGAGCGGCCGAGGCGGAGGTCGCGAGGCTCGCACCGCCGAGCGTGGCGAGAACGGCGATGGCGAAGGACAATTTCCTCACTGAGCAGACTCCTGGTCTCTGAATTCCGAGCGCGGCACCCGGTTTTTTCTCCGGGAAGGGGCTCCCGGAGAGGGGTCTCGCGCCTCGCGGCGCGGCGGGTCTCCGCAGGGACCCGCCGGCTACAACTTCTGGATCAGAGATTCGTTTCCTCGAAAGCCTTCACCCACTCGGCGCAGATGCCGGAGCGGACGATGTCGTCGCGGGTGAACTCCACCACGGGGACGGGCATCATGCGGCTCTTGATGAGGTGGATGACGGTGCGCAGCCCCGAGGTCTCGCGCAGGTCGGTCTGCGAGACGTCGCCGTTGATGATGACCTGGCAATCGTCGCCGATGCGGGTCAGGAACATCTTGATCTCGGCGGTGGTGGTGTTCTGCGCCTCGTCGAGGATCACGAGGCAGTTCTTGAAGGTGCGCCCGCGCATCACCTCGAAGGGCACGATCTCGATGTCGCCGGTCTTGAGGGCGATGTCGAAGGCGGCCGCGCCCATGCGCTCCTTCATGGCCTCGGTCAGGGGGGCGACCCAGGGGGCGATCTTCTCCTCGAGGGTGCCGGGGAAGAAGCCGAGGGAGCGGCCGGAGGGGACGTTGGGCCGGGTGATCACCACCTTGGCGATCCGGCGCTGCCGGAGCTGGTCCGCGGCGCGGGTCCCGGCGATGAAGGTCTTTCCGGTGCCGGCGGGGCCGAGCACGATGACTTGGGCGTGGAGGGCGAGGGCGTCGAGGTACTCGGCTTGTCGTTCCGTCAGGGGTTGGATGGGGCTTAAGTTCCGCTCCTCATCGAAGCGGGTCCGGTGCATGCGGACCGGGCGATCTTCAACCAGCTCAAGTCGTGCGCGCCGTCTTTTCATCGATCAACACTCCAACTGGACTTGCCAACCTGGACTTGCCAATGCGCCGTATCGCGAAACCTGTCTAACTGCGTTGCTCCTCTTACCTGTGAGCCAATCGCAAGCGGGCACGCAGGTTCCACCGCGCCACGCAAAGCCTGTGGAGAGCGCTCGGCCCTTCGAACGCGCGGTGCTGATCTGACGCATGCAATGCCCGCACCATGCCCAGCGGGTCACGACAGCCGCGTGACCATGCGGGGCGAGGCCTGCGTCAAATCGGCAACACTCGGAGATGGCGTGGAAGGGAGGGGTCAGGCGCTCATGGAGCGCACGGGGCAGGCAGGATGACGCGGCATCCGACACGACCTCAGCCCTTGCTCGCCCGCGTTCGGGCGATACCGGCCGACCCTGCCGCCCCCTGTAGTCCGGGCTTGGCCGGCGGGACGCCTCACCCCGGCTGGAGGAAGCTGTCGAGAACCATCTTGCGGCCCGCCTTGTCGAAGTCAACGGTGAGCTTGTTGCCGTCGACCCCCGCCACGGTTCCGGGCCCGAACTTGGTGTGGAAGACCCGCATTCCGCCCGAGAAGGCCGAGGGGCTGCCGGTCGATTTGGCGATGAGCTCGCCCTCGATCTGGCGCGGGCCGCCGGCGGAGCGCCCGGCCGCCCGCCCGCCGGGCGCGGAGCCGAAATTGCGTCCGCCGGCCGAGGTGTTGGCCTGGGCCCGCTGCCAGCCGGGCGTCCCGTAGGACGAGCCGAAGGGCTGCGGGTTGCGGTCGAAGCGCGAGGCGCCGGCCGAGAAGTGGGCGGGCGCCTCGATCACGTCGACGCTCGCCTCCGGCAGCTCGTCGATGAAGCGCGAGGGGATCGTCGAGGACCAGAGGCCGTGGATGCGCCGGTTGACCGCGAAGGAGAGCTTGGCGCGCTTGCGCGCCCGGGTCAGGCCCACATGGGCGAGGCGGCGCTCCTCCTCGAGCCCGGCGCGCCCGCTCTCGTCGAGGGCGCGCTGGTTCGGGAACAGGCCGTCCTCCCAGCCGGGCAGGAACACGGTGTCGAATTCGAGCCCCTTGGCGGCGTGCAGCGTCATCAGGCTGACGCGGTCGGCCCCTTCCGCCTCGCTCGCATCCATCACCAGGGCGACGTGCTCGAGGAAGGCGGCGAGGTCGGGGAACTCCTCCATGGAGCGCACGAACTCCTTGAGGTTCTCGAGGCGCCCGGCGGCGTCCGCCGAGCGGTCCTTCTGCCACATCTCGGTGTAGCCGGATTCCTCCAGAATCGTCTGGGCCACCTCGGAATGGGGCATCGTCTCGATGGCGCGCGCCCAGCGGGTGAAGCTCTCCACGAGGGCGCGCAGCGTCGAGCGCACGCGGGGCTTCAACTCGTCCGTCTCGACGAGCTTGCGGGCGGCGAGCAGCAGCGGGATCCGCTCGGAGCGGGCGTAGCCGTGCAGCTGCTGAAGCGTCGCGTCGCCGAGGCCGCGCTTGGGCGTATTGATGATGCGCTCGAAGGCGAGGTCGTCGGCGGGGTTGGCGGTGATGCGCAGGTAGGCCAGCGCATCGCGGATCTCGGCCCGCTCGTAGAAGCGCGGGCCGCCGATGACCCGGTAGGGGAGACCGAGCTGAACGAAGCGGTCCTCGATCTCGCGCATCTGGGCCGAGATGCGCACCAGCACGGCGATCTCGGCGAGCGGATGCTTCGTCGCCTGCAGGGATTCGATCGACTCGGCCAGCAGCCGCGCCTCCTCCTCGGAATCCCAGGCACCGCTGATCGTCACGCGCTCGCCCGGCACCTCCTCGGTGCGCAGGGTCTTGCCGAGGCGGCCCTCGTTCTTGGCGATGAGCCCCGAGGCGGCGGCGAGGATGTGGCCGGTCGAGCGGTAGTTGCGCTCCAGCCGGATGACGGCGGCGCCCGGGAAATCGTGCTCGAAGCGCAGGATGTTGTCGACCTCGGCCCCGCGCCAGCCGTAGATCGACTGGTCGTCGTCGCCGACGCAGGCGACGTTGCGGTGCCCCTGCGCCAGCAGGCGCAGCCAGAGATACTGCGCCACGTTGGTGTCCTGGTACTCGTCCACCAGGATGTAGCGGAAGCGCTGCTGGTAGTTCTCCAGCACGTCCGGGTTCTCGCGCCAGAGCTTGAGGCAGAGGAGCAGGAGGTCGCCGAAATCGACGGCGTTCAGGGTCGCGAGGCGGGCCTGGTAGGCGGCGTAGAGAGCGCCGCCCTTGCCGAACGCGAAGGCGCCGGCCTCGCCGGGGGGCACCTGCTCGGGGCCGAGGCCCCGGTTCTTCCAGCCGTCGATGGCCGAGGCGAGGGCGCGGGCGGGCCAGCGCTTCTCGTCGATGTTCTGGTCGGCGATGACCTGCTTCATCAGCCGCAGCTGGTCGTCGGTGCCCAGGATGGTGAAGTCGGATTTCAGGCCGACGAGCTCGGCGTGGCGGCGCAGGATCTTGGTGCCGATGGCGTGGAAGGTGCCGAGCCAGGGCATGCCCTCGCCGGCCGGCCCCACCAGCGCGCCGATGCGCGCCTTCATCTCCCGCGCGGCCTTGTTGGTGAAGGTCACCGCCAGGATGTCGAAGGGGCGCGCCTTGGCCGTCGCGATGAGGTGGGCGATGCGGGTCGTCAGCACCCGGGTCTTGCCGGTGCCCGCGCCCGCGAGCACGAGGACGGGTCCGTCCGTCGTCTCGACGGCCCGGCGCTGCTCGGGATTCAGGCCCTCGAGATAGGCGGCCGCGGCAGGCTTCAGCCCGGCCATGGCGCGGGCGGCGAGGGAGGTCGGTGGGCGCGGCGCGTGCGCGTCCGGTCCAGGCGTCATCGCCGCATCAGGGGACTTCTGCATCGGCCTTCACTGGACCAAAACGCGAACGGCGTCGAGGGTCGAGGCCATCCGGCAGCCGGCGGACCGGCCTTGATCGGGGGCGGGGGTGTCGTCACATCGGGCCTAGCCGCCCTCGAACACGGGACCCGCCATGCGCGCGCCGCACCTTGCCGCCCTCTCCCCCCTGTTGCTTCTGATCGGCTCGCCGGCCCCGGCCCAGGGGCTTCCGAGCTCGAACCTCAACAGCATCAACAATTCCCTCGCGCAGCAGAGCCAGGCCCGCACCCTGCGCCAGCAGCAGACGACGCAGTCGAACGAGCTGCGCATGCAGATCCAGCGCAACGAGATGCTTCGCCCGAACCCGGCGCCCGTCCCGGTCATCCTGCCGCGCCGCTGAGATGCGCGCCGGTTCACCCTGGCGGCGGATTGGGGGTGAGGACCGGCTTCGTTATGCTATGTCCGCTCCGGGGGCCCGGGCCGGCCAGCCCGATCGGGCGCCGGAGGCGGCATCGTGGTCCCGTGGAACCCGCTCCGGGGCGCGGGACGTGAGGCGGAACGAACACGGTGCGTGACATCCTGACCGCGCTTGCGGGCGCCGTCATCCTGATCCTCGTCGCGGCGCTCGCCGTCCCGCCCTTCATCGACTGGCAGGGCTTGCGGACGACCGTCGACCGCGCCATCGGCCGCTCCCTCAACCTGCAGGCCCGCAGCGAGGGGCGGATCGAGGTGCGGCTCCTGCCCTCGCCGCGCCTGCGCCTCGACCGGCTGCATCTCGGCGACGAGCCGGGCAAGCCGGCCCTGGACGCGCGTTTCGTCAAGGCCGAGATCGCGCTGACGCCGCTGCTCAAGGGCGAGGTCCGCTTCACCGAGACCCGGATCGGCCGCGCCGAGGTGAGGCTGCCGGTCGCCGAGGGCGACGCCATCCTGCTGCCGCCCGACCTCTCCGCGTCCCTGCGCGGGCGGGACCTCGCCATCGAGGATTTGCGCATCCAGCAATTCCTCCTGACGACCCTGGTGCCCGCGACCGGGCGCACCGACCAGGTCGGCGCCGAGAACCTGCGGGTGCAGGCCCCGTCGCTCGCCGGGCCCTGGCGGGTGGAGGGCGCGAGCCGCGGGGTGCCGTTCCGCTTCGCCAGCGGCGAGCCGACGCCGGAGGGCGCCGTCACGGTGAAGCTCTCGGGCGGCGGCGACACCCAGCCGCGCTTCGAGGCCGATGCGCGCATCACCCTCGCGCCCCTCGACCCCGCCGCCGGGACCCGCCCCGGCCAGCCCCGCGCCATGGTGCCGGAATCCGAGGGCTCGGCCCGCCTCGTGGTCGGCCCGCCGACCCAGGCCGCGGGCCCCTACCTGCCCTTCTCCCTCGGCGGCAAGTTCAAGGCGCGGGGGGCGGTGGCCCGCTTCGAGGGCGTCAACGCCGAGATCGATCCGGGGGGCCAGGCGATGCGGCTCGCCGGCTCCGGCCAGATCGACCTGCGCGCCTGGCGCGCCGGGCTGAGCCTGGAAGCGCGCCGGATCGACCTCGACGCCTTCCTGATCTCGACCGCGGGCCAGGCCCTGATCGCCCGCGGCCCGCCGCGCGGCGCCACCGGCCTGCCCGTGATGCTCGACCTCGACCTCGCGGTGGAGAGCCTCGCGCTCGGGCTCGAGGATTGGTCGGGCCTGAAGCTCACCGGCACCCTCGACCGGACCGGCGGCTTCCTCCTCCGGCGCTTACAGGCGCTGGCGCCGGGCGCGGCGGCGCTCACGGGAAGCGGCGAGATCGACACGGAGCCCGGCCCCCGCTTCACCGGCCGGGTCTCCCTCAAGGCGGCGGCGTCGGACGGGGCCGGGCGCTACCTGCGCAAGCTCGGCTTCGAGGGCCCCTTCGTCGGCATCCTCGACGGCCGCCCGGTCGAGGCGAGCGCGGATCTCTCGGCCGCCGCCCCGGATTTCTCCCTGCGCAACCTCCGCCTCCAGCTCGGCGAGGCGAGCGTCACCGGCAATGCCCGCTACGCCACCGGCGAGGCGGGTGGGCGCGGGCGCTTCGACGCGCAGATCGCGGCGCGCGGCATCGACATCGCGGCCTTGCCCTCCTTCAGCAACGCGCTGGCGAGCCTGCACGGCCGCGATCTCGGCCTGACCATCAAGGCGCGGGACGTGCGCTACGGGCCCTCCGGCGCGAATTCGGGCAACGGCACCATCGCGGCGAGCATCCAGTCGGACGGCTCGAGCCTCGTCGTCGACAGCCTCGACGTGACCGACCTCGCGGGTGCCAACGCCAAGCTGTCCGGCCGGATCAACCCGGACGGGGCCGGGCGCATCACGGGGCGCCTCACCGCCCCAGTCGCGGCACCGCTGCTGGCCCTGCTCGACCGGGTCTGGGTCGCGGAGGCGCGCCTGATCCCGGCCTTCCTGCGGGCCGGCGCCCTCGATCTCGGCGTCACCGTGGAGCGGGGCGCCGGCGAGGCGGAGGCGCTGCGCATCGCCGCGACCGGCACGGCCGCGGGGGGCAGCCTCGACGTCTCGCTCCTGAGCCGGGCGGGCCATGTCGACAGGCTCGACCTGACGATCGCGGCGCCGCGGGCGGGGACCTGGTTCGGGCGGGACGACGTCGCGGGCCTGCGCCAGGCCGCGACCCTGACGCTCTCGGGCAAGCGCGCGGCCTCGGGCTCCGGCCTCGACGTGAGCGTCGGCGGCGTCATCGCCGGCGTGACGGTGTCGACCCGCTGGCCCATCGCCCTCGCGCCGGAGGCCGGTCCGCCCGCGTCCGGCGAGCTGCGGGCGGAGGGCGCCGATCTCGGCCCCTTCCTGCCCCTCCTGGGCGCGGCCGCGCTGCCCGGCCCCTGGCCCGGGGATCTCACGCTGTCCCTGTCGCGGGCCGGGGGGGATGCGCGGGCCGACCTCTCCGGGACGATCGCGGGCGGCAGGCTATCGGCCCAGCTCGTCCGGGCGCCCGACGGCGCGGTGACCGGCACCGGCACCCTCGACCGCCTCTCCCTGCCGCAGCTCGCCGCAGCCCTCGTGCTGCCGGCGGCCCCGCGCGGGGCGGACGCGGCGCAGACCGGCCCCTGGTCGAGCGCGCGATTCGCCGCCCCGCCGACGGGCCGGCCGCGCCTCGACCTCGACCTGCGGGTCGGCACCTTCGAGCTCGGGCGCGGGCTCACCGCGACCGCGACCGCATTCACGCTCGGGCTCGACGAGGGCGGGCTCGCGTTGCGCGAACTCACCGGCAAGCTCGCGGAGGGCCGGCTCGCCGGCTCCGCCACCCTCTCCCGGCAGGGCGCCGCCGCGGGCCTCTCCGGAGAAGGCACGCTCACGGACGCCTCGATCCCGCTCCTGGCCGATGGCGGCCCGATCCAGGGGCGGCTCAGCGCGGCTCTGCGCTTCGGCAGCACCGGCGACAGCCCGGCCGCGCTGATCGGGAACCTCGCGGGCAGCGGCGATGTCAGGCTCGCAGGCCTGACGCTGCCCGGCACCGACCCGGCCGCCCTCAGCCGCGCCCTCGCCCGCGTCCTGACGGAGGACGATCCGCTGCGCGAGGGCCGGCTCGCCGCCATCGTCGGGGAGGCGCTCTCGGCCGCCCCCGCCAAGGCCGCCGGGCCGGCCGCCGCCCCCACCACCATCGTCGGCGGGACGCTGCGCGCCAGCCCCCTCGAGCTCGATCTCGGGGCGGCACGCTGGAGCGGCACCCTCGGTTACGATTTCCGCACCGGGCGCCTCGACGCGCGCGGGATCCTCACCGGCGGCAACGTTCCGAAGGACTGGAGCGGCGGCACGCCGTCCGTTCAGCTCGGGCTGACCGGCCCCCTCGCCGCCCCCGCGCGCAGCCTCGATGCCGGGCCGCTGACGAGCGGCCTCGCCGCCCTGGTGCTCCAGCGGGAATTGGAGAAGATCGAGCTGCTGGAGGCCGATCAGGTCGAGCGCCAGCGCCGCCGCGCCCGGGTCGAGATGGACAAGGCCCGCGCCGCGGCGATCCGGGCCGCGGCCGAGAAGGCTGCGGCGGACAAGGCCGCCGCCGACAAGGCGGCCGAGGATGCGGCGCGTCAGGCCCGGCAGCGCGCCCAGCAGGCGGCCGCGGAGGAGAGCGCCCGCCAGACCCGCGCCCGCGAGGCCGAGGAGGCGGCCCGCCGCGCCCGCAGCGATGCGGAGCCCCCGGTGCCGCCCGAGAACCGCCCGATCGAGGTCCGCCCGCCCGCGGCGCAGCCCTGATGTCGGCCTAGGTCGCGGGCGCGGTGTCGCCGAGGGTCCGGTGGCTCGACGCCGTGCTCTCCGCCGCCCTGCCCACCGTGAGCAGCGCGAAGGCGTAGATCAGCCCGACTTCCTCGAGGCGGTCGAAGCGGCCGGCGGCGCCCCCGTGGCCCGCCTCCATGTTGATCCGCATGAGGATCGGGCCGCCGCCCGTCATGGTGGCGCGCAGCTTCGCGACCCATTTCGCCGGCTCCCAATAGGTCACCCGCGGGTCGGTGAGGCCGCCGAGGGCCAGGATCGGCGGGTAGGCCTTGGCCGCGACGTTGTCGTAGGGCGAGTAGGACAGGATGGTCTCGAAGGCCTGCAGGCTCTCGCCGGGATTGCCCCATTCGGGCCATTCCGGCGGGGTCAGCGGCAGGTCGCCGTCGAGCATGGTGTTGAGGACGTCGACGAAGGGAACGTCGGCGATGAGGCCGGCGAAGAGGTCCGGCGCGAGATTCGCGACCGCCCCCATCAGCATGCCGCCGGCGCTGCCGCCATGCGCGACGATGCGCCCCTCGGCCGTGTAGTTCGCCTCGATCAGGGCCCGCCCGCAGGCCACGAAATCCGTGAAGGTGTTGGGCTTCTTCTCGCGCTTTCCGTCGAGATACCAGCGCCAGCCCTTCTCGGTGCCGCCCCGGACATGCGCGATGGCGTAGACGAAGCCGCGATCGACCAGAGACAGCAGGTTGGTGCGGAAGGAGGCCGGCATCAGGGTGCCGTACGATCCGTATCCGTAGAGGAGGAGCGGCGCGGTTCCGTCGAGGGGGAGGTCGCGCCGGTGCAGGAGGGAGATCGGCACGCGTTCCCCGTCCGGGGCCGTGGCGAAGAGGCGCCGCGTGACGTAGGCCGCCGGGTCGTGCCCGCTCGGCACGCTCTGGCGCTTGCGCAGCTGGCGCGCGCGGGTGACGCAGTCGTAATCGTAGGTCTCGGCCGGCGTCGTCATCGACGAGTAGGTGAAGCGGATCAGGGCCGTCTCGAACTCGTGGCCGGGCTGGAGGCCGAGGGAGTAGGCCTCCTCGGCGAAGGCCACCGCGTGCTCCTCGCCCTGCATGTCGCGCACGATGATGCGGGGCCGGGCATTCTCGATCTCGAGGCGCACGAGGTGCCCGCCGATGACGTGCTGGTGGCGGATCATCACGCCGGCCCGGTGCGGGATCAGCTCGCGCCAGGTCTCCCGGCCCGGCGCGTCGAGCCGGGTGGTGACGATCTTGAAGTCCTCGGCCCCGTCCGCGTTCGTCAGGATGAACAGGTGCTGGCCCCAATGCTCCACCGAGTAGATCAGCAGCGGGGTGCGGGGCTCGACCACGCGCGGCGCGGCGCGCGGCGCGGCACGGTCGAGCAGGAAGACCTCCGAGGTCTCGTGGTCGCTCGCCGTGATCGTCAGGTAGGTCTTCGACTGGGTCGTGCCGAGATGCACGAAGAAGCCGGGATCGCGCTCCTCGTAGATCGTCGCGTCCTCGTCCTGGGAGGTGCCGAGGACGTGGCGCATGACGCGGGCCGGACGGTGGTTGGCGTCGACCGCCACGTAGTAGAAGGCCGTCGCATCCGCAGACCAGACGGCCTCGCCGGAGGTCGCCTCGACGCGGTCGTCGAGGTCCCGGCCCGTCTCCAGCTCCCGCACCCGGATCGTGTAGAGTTCGGAGCCCTTGGTGTCTGCGCTCCAGGCGAGCCGGGCGTGGTCGTCGGAATGGACTGCGGCCGCGAGCTCGAAGAAGGGCTGACCCTCGCCCTCCCGGTCGCCGTCGAGGAGGATCGTCTCCCCGGCCTCCGGCCTGTCGTCGGCGACGGTCTCGCTGTCCTGGCCCGTCAGGACCATGAGATTGCGCGGGCGCCGGCAGACCAGGGGTTGCTGGCCGCCCTCGCGGTGGCGGGTGTAGTAGGCGAAGGGCCCGTCGGGCTCGGGCACGCCGCTCTCGTCCTCGCGGATGCGCCCGCGCATCTCGGCAACCAGGGTGGTGCGCAGATCCGAGACCTCCGCGAGCGCCGCCTCCGCGTAGGCATTCTCGGCCTTGAGATGCGCCAGGATGTCGGCCGGCAGGGCGGCGGGATCCTTCAGGACGTCGCGCCAATTCTCCGCCTTGAGCCAGGCGTAATCGTCGGTGAGCGTGCGGCCGTGCACCGTGTAGCTGTGGGGGCGGGCCGCGGCGACCGGCGCCTCGGTTCGAGCGGTCAAGGTGGAGCGATCAGACGCCATCGCCGGAATCCATTCGAGAAGCGGGGTGGCGGCGCGGGGCCGCCGTCGGCTGCATGTGCCGTGCGGACGCCCAATGAGCAAGGCGCGGGGAGCCATGCGCGGGGCGGAAGGCCCGGAGCTTTCTCGGCCGGAACGCGGGATCCGCGGCGTTCCGGGGGGCCGCCCGCGCCTGCGCCGGGGTGTCACAACCTAGAACTGTAAAGCTTGGACGCTTCGGCGTGATTGTGTGTGATCGGGCAATCCCGTCAAATTGAAATATTATGCAGGAAAGTTGATTTCACGTATCCATGCATAGCCGATCTGTCTTGCGAGTGCATTCCAGATATCCTACAGAGATCTCGTGGCGGGAGGGGCCGCCACACTTCGAAGATCACTTGCGGGTAGTCGGGTGGAAGCTGATGGAGCTGTCCGCCGGATGCCGGACAACGACGGTATGATGGGTACCTGACGTCCGGACCTCGATGCTCGCAGCGCGTCAAGGGAATTTTTCCGATCATGAACGATACAGAACACGCGGTCGATTTCATCGAGCTCGCCGGGGACATCGTCTCGGCCTATGTCAGCAACAACCCCGTCCCCCCGGGTGAGCTGGCGCAGCTGATCGCCCGGGTCCACGGGGCCCTCGTCCAGGTTGCGAGCGGACAACCTGAGGCCAAGGCCGCCGCGGCCCCGCAGCAGCCCGCCGTGCCGGTCAAGAAGTCGGTGACCGCCGATCACATCGTCTGTCTCGAGGACGGGCGCACCTTCAAGTCCCTGAAGCGGCACCTGCGCGCCAAATACGACCTCAGCCCCGACCAGTACCGGGCCAAGTGGGGCCTGCCGCCGGATTACCCGATGGTCGCCCCGAACTACGCCAAGGCGCGCTCCGACCTCGCCAAGGCGATCGGCCTCGGCCAGTCCCGCAGCGGCGATTACGACGAGGCCGCCTGATCGCACGGGCCTGACATGACCGCCCGGGGAGATCCCGGGCGCTTCCCGGCGGGAACGGCGCGCGCCCTGCCTTCATTATGCTGAGGACGCGACTGCCCCGCTCGCGGATCCCCGTCGAAGCGGGACGGCCGGCTGATCCGGAGGCCGCCATGACCCAGCCCCAGGATTCTCAGACCAACGATTCCCGGACCAACGATTCCCGGACCGAGAATAGCGCGGCGGACGAACCCGCGGCGGCCCTCGCCCGGACCAACGCCGTCCTGGCCGAGTGGGCCGCGCGCTCGGCGGCGGACAGCGCGTCGCTGATCGCCCGGCTGGAGCGCATGGGCTACGCGGTGGAGGGCAAGTCGGAGGAGGAGATCGCCGAGGTGCTGAAGCACCCGCCGACGCGCTCCCCGGCAGCGTGACGCTCCACTGGGAAAACGGCGTCAAGTCTTGATCTAGGATATATTTCCGTTACCTCAAGTTCGGTGACGCAACCTCCGTTGCGTGTGCGTGGCGGAACAAATCATGAACAAAGACCCTCGATCCGGTTCCTGCTCCCCCTCCCGCTCCTCTTGCCGCGCCGCTTCCCGCCCCGCTTCGGCGGCCGAAGCCCCGCTGTCCCGCGAGGCGCTCCGCCTGCTCGCCGCCCTCGCGGCCCCCGGCGCCTACGCGATCCCGGACCCGATCGAGGACGGCACCCTGATCCTGCGCAGCGGCGGCGCCGGGGTCTCGGTCGGGGGCGGCCGCTTCCCCGCCCCGGCCGGCGACAGCCTGGTGGCGGCCGACCTCGCGGCGCGGGAGCCCGGCCCCCGCGGACGGCTCAGCCTCGGCCCCGCCGGCCAGGCCCGGCTGCGGCGCGCCGCGGCCGTCCGCGAGCTCGGCCCGGAGGCGGCCTTCCTCGGCCAGCACCTCGACCTCGTGCCGGATGCGGAGGCGCCCGGCGCCCCGGGGGGCGCCCAAGCGAGCGCCCAGGCGCGCCTGCGCGACGCCGCCGAGAGCCCCCTCGCCTGGATGGCGCGGCGGCGCGGACGCGACGGCGCCCCCCTCCTCGACGCCGCCTCCTACGAGGCCGGCGAGCGCCTGCGCCGGGACATGACGGGCGCCATGATGCTGCCCCGGATGGGGACGGATTGGGGGGCGCCGCGGGTCGACGGCTCGGGCCCGCGCGACCCCGCCTCGGCCTCGGACGCGATCCTGGCCGCCCGCCAGCGGGTGCGCGGCGCCCTCGACGCGGTGGGCAGCGACCTGTCGGGCCTGCTCCTCGACCTCTGCGGGCACCTGAAGGGCCTCGAGCGGATCGAGCTGGAGCGGCGCTGGCCGGCCCGCTCCGCCAAGGTCGTGGCGCGCATCGCCCTCGGGCGGCTGGCGGAGCATTACGGCCTGGAGCGCGAGGCGGTGGGGCCCGCGCGGGCCCGGACCCGGCTGTGGCGGGCCCGGGCCTGAGGGCGGATCCCTCCTGGGGGCCGGCGCCGGAGGGCGCGGCTCACTGCGCCGGCTGGACGAGCTTCCGCGCCTCGCGGTGGATGCGCTCGTCCATGGCGCGCAGGCCGCCGGCGCGCTTCGAGCTGATGTGGTTGCCGAAATCGAGCTGCTTGAACACGTCGAGGCCGTTGGTGGCCAGGATCGCGTCCGGCGGCTTGGTGTCGTAGATCGCGATCATGATCGCCACGAGGCCGCGGGTGATGCTCGAATCGCTGTCGCCCAGGAGCCTGACCCGGGGCGGGTCCTGGGCGGTGTCGAGATGCGAGTCGAGCCAGACCTGGCTCTCGCAGCCATGCACCCGGTTCGCCTCGCTGTGCTTGTCGGCGGGCAGCGGCGGCATCGCGCGGCCGAGCTCCATCACGTAGCTGTAGCGCTCCTCCCAGTCCTCGATCAGTTCGAAGTTCTCGATGATGGTGTGGATCGGAGGAAGCATCGGCAGCCGGCTGAGGTCGAAGGGGCGTCGGGGAGGATATAGGGCCGCGCGCGCCTCGATGCGACTCGGCCGCGACAAGGCGGCAAGGTGGCAAGGCTATGTGCGGCAGGGCTGGGTGCGGCAAGGCCGGGTGCGGCGAGGCCGGGCCGGCGGGAGCGGCCCGCCTCAGGCGTCGGCGCTGACCCGGGCCTCGGGGAGCTGCAGCTCGAGGGGGTCGGCCAGGGTCGCCGTGCCCCGCACGGCGATCTCGGCCTGGGCCGCGTAGGCGGCGATCAGGCGTGGCCCGAGCTTCGGCACGTTCGGGCGCCCCGCCGCGACGGCGTCCCCCGACCCCGACACGATGCTGAGCCCCACCGGCCCCCCCGCCGTGGCGTCGATGTCGATCGCGATGGCGCAGGCCACGCTCTCGGCGGTGGCGTCGAGGCACTCGGCCACGATCTCGGCCACGATCATCCCGAGGGCGTTGGCGGTGCGGGGCTCGACGAAGCTGGTGCCGCGCCCGCCCACCGTGACGCCGATGCGGCCGGCCCGGCGCAGCTGCCCGAGCCCGGAGGCGAGGCGGTGGAGGTAGTCGCGCAGGTCGATCGAGGCGATGTGGGGCGCCTCGTGCAGGTGCTGCTGCACCAGCGCGATCGCCCGCACCCGCTGGCCCAGCGCCTCGAAGCTGCCGCGGCAGAGGTCGGGGGCGGCGCGGCCGTAGAGGCCGATCAGGCTGACCATCACCTGCAGGTTGTTGCGGACCCGGTGGTAGACCTCGGCGAGCAGGGTCTCCTTCTCGACGAGCGCCTTCTCGATGTTCTCCTCGGCGTGCTTGCGGTCGGTGATGTCGAAGCAGGAGCCGAGATAGCCGTGGAACACGCCCTCGTCCTCGAGGGGGCGCCCGGTCTCGAGGAGCCAGCGATAGGCGCCGTCGTGCCGCCGCAGCCGGAACTCCACCGTGAAGGGCTCGCGCGCCGCGAAGGCGTCCGCCACCAGGGTGGCGTGCCGGTCGAAATCGTCCGGGTGCAGGCCGCGGCGCCAGCCCTCGCCGATCTCCTCCTCGGCGGTGCGGCCCGTGAAGGTGAGCCAGCACTCGTTGTGGTGCACCGCGCGCCCCTCGGGGTCGGCGCGCCACATCATCAGCGGCACGAAATCGGCGAAGCGCCGGAAGGCATCTCCGACCTCGAAGCGGCCCGGCGTCGTCCCGGTCGATGGTGTGTCGGCTGCCATGATGCTCCCGATTCGCCCGTTGCTCCTGGCTGATGTGCGCAATGCAGGCGCCGGTCAACGTGCCGAGCGGTGCGCCGTTCCGGCTCCGAGCCGGCTTGGAGCCGGCTCGGAGTTGGCTCGGAGCCGGCCTGGAGCCGGCCTGGAGCCGGCCTGGAGCCGGGAGCGCCGGGGGATCACGACCGAGGGTTGCCGCGACCCCGGGCCTGCCACCCGGCCCGGCCGCGCGACGCCCGGTCCAGCGCGCGCCGGGATGCGGGGCCCTGAGGCCGGGCGCGCGGCAAGGCCCGGGCCGCACCGACGGCAGGCGCGCGCCTATGGAAGGGCTCCGCCCCCCGCCCCATATCGGCCGCATGACACCCCTCGAGTCCATCCTGAAGGTCCTCGACGCCCTGATCGCCGCGGACGACCCGGTCGGGGTCGAGACCGCCGACCGGGCGATCTGGGACTACCTGTCGGGCTTCGACGGCCTCAGCGCCCAGGCCCGGGCCGCCGCGGACCTCGCGGAGGCCCTCGAATCCTGGCCGGTGCGCTCCTCCCTGACCCCGACCATCCGGGGCCTCGTCGCCCGCCACCGGGGCCGCCTCGACGCGCCCTCCGCCTGAGGGCGCGACCGCGCCCCGTCCGCCACCGGCCACCCGGCCCGATCAGAATAAAAGCTCAAAATAGGCTTTTATGGTTGACAGCGCGACGCTCCTCGGCTATCCATGACCCACGCTCCAGAAGTGTGACGAGACGGGCGACGGAGGGGGACATGCCGCTGGCGGGCCATCCTCCGGAGGCGCACGAGGCGGTGGCGCGCCTGATGTGCGCGACCGACCGCACCATGGCGTCGATCGCGGCCGAGACCGGCGTACCCGCCAACACCGTCAGCACCTGGAACCGGCGCGCCGGCTGGCGCCCGGCGACCTACGCGAAGCCCCTCGCCCTCGACCCGGCCCTCTGGCCCGAGGCGCGGCGGGCGGCCCTCGTCCGGCTCTACCACAACCCGGCCGTCGACCTCGCCGACCTCGCCGCCGCCCTGGGGGCGGCGCGCTCCGGCGGGGGGCGCCTGTTCAGGGCCTGCGGCCTCCTCGGGCGCCGGCGCCGGGCCGGGCTGCCCCCCGCCCCGGCGGATGCGGAGCGCACCCGGGACGGGCCGAGCCTGCGGGCGGCCCTGCGCGGGCACGTCGCCCGGCAGATCGCCCTCTTCGATGCCGGTCTCGACGCCGCGCTCCAGGGCCAGGGCCCGGGGGTCTCGGATTCGGCCCGGGTCCTGCGCGACCTCGGCGGGCTGAAGCGCCTGCTCGACGAGCTGGAGGCCGCCGAGGGGTGGCCGGATGCGGCCGGCGCCGACGCGCCGGGCGACGGGACGGGCGACGGGACGGGCGACGGGACGGGCGACGGGACGGGAGGGGACGATGGCGACGCGCACGACCCCGCCTCGGCACAGGCCTTCGCGGGCAACGTCCCGGCCGGATTCCCGGGCGCCGTCCCGGGCACCATCCCGGGCACCCTGCCCCATGCCCGCGACCTGCCCGCCCTGCGCGCGGCGATCGCGCAGCGCTATGCGGCGTTCGCAGGCGAGCGGCCGGATGCCGGCCTTCCTGGCGAGCCTGCCGGCCCCGCTCCTGACGGTGCTCAGCCATGACTGGCTCCACCTCGCCCGGGCCGACCAGCTGCCCCCCTGCCCCCTCGCCCCCTGGACCACCTGGGCGGTGATCGGGGGCCGCGGCTGCGGCAAGACCCGCACGGGCGCCGAGTGGGTCAGCGCGCTGGCCCTCGGCGACCCCGCCTTCACGGCGGAGGCGGTGGGGCGGATCGCCCTCGTGGGCGAGACCTACGCGGATGTGCGCGACGTGATGATCGAGGGGCCCTCGGGCCTCCTCGGCCTGCCGGCCCGGGGCCCGCGGCCGCGCTGGTCCCCGACCCGGCGGCGCCTCGAATGGGAGAACGGGGCCGTGGCCCTGGCCTTCTCGGCGGAGGAGCCGGATTCCCTGCGCGGCCCCCAGTTCGGGGCGGCGTGGTCCGACGAGATCGCCAAGTGGCGCCACCCGGAGGCCGCCTACGACATGCTGCAGTTCGGGCTGCGCCTCGGCCGCCGCCCGCGCCACCTGGTGACCACGACGCCGCGGCCGATCCCGCTGATCCGGCGCCTCCTCGGCGACCCGGGCGTGGTGGTGAGCCGGGCCCGCACCGCCGACAACGCCCGGAACCTCGCGCCGGCCTTCCTGGAGGCGGTGGTCGGGCGCTACGCCGGCACCCGCCTCGGCCGCCAGGAGCTCGACGGCGCGCTGATCGAGGACCGGGCCGACGCCCTCTGGAGCCGGGACGGGATCGAGGCGGGGCGCCGCGCGCGGGCGCCGGAGCTCGGCCGCATCGTGGTGGCGGTCGATCCCCCGGCGAGTTCCGGGCCGCGGGCGGATGCCTGCGGGATCGTGGCGGCGGGCAGCGACGGGGCCCGGGCCTTCGTGCTCGCCGACGCGACGCTGCGGCGCGCCACCCCGCAGGCCTGGGCCTCGGCGGCCCTCGCCCTCTACCACCGGCTCCAGGCCGACAGCCTCGTGGTCGAGGTCAACCAGGGCGGCGAGATGGCGACCGCCGTGCTCGCCGAGATCGATCCCGGCGTCCCCGTCACCGCCGTGCGGGCGACCCGGGGCAAGTACCTGCGCGCCGAGCCGGTCTCGGTGCTCTACGCGCAGGGCCGGGTCCACCATGTCGGCCCGCTGCCGGCGCTGGAGGACGAGATGTGCGATTTCGGCCCCGACGGCCTCACCTCGGGCGCCTCCCCGGACCGCCTCGACGCCCTGGTCTGGGCGATCACCCACCTGCTGCTCCGCCCCGGCCCCGAACCGCGGATCCGGCGGCTTTAGGGGGCCGGGGGCCGGCCGTCCCGGACGGGCGCCCCACTTCGCCCGTCCGGGAGCGGTCGCGTGCACGATCGCGGAGCGGGTGCGGGGTGCGACCTCTTCGGACAACGCGCCTCCCTCACCCCAACCCTCTCCCGGCCGGGAGAGGGGGCCCGTCGCGCCACCCGCACCCATCGACCCGCCCTCCCGAAGCGGCGGCTCGCCCACCTCTCCCGTCCGGGAGAGGTCGAGTCGGCGCAAGCCGACCGGGTGAGGGATGCGACTTTTCCGGAGAGGTCGCACCCCTCACCCCGGCCCGCTTCCGCGGGCAAACCTCTCCCGCACGGGGGAGGATCATCGCTCGCGAAAGGTCACCCCATGCCGAACCTCATCACCCGGCTGGCGCGGGCGGCGGGCTACGTGCCGGCGGCCAAGGGGGCGCCCCTCGGCGGGCCGGCCTTCATCCTCACCGGCGAGGGCCGGGCGGTGTGGACGGCCCGGGACGGGACCGCGCTCGCCCGCGAGGGGTTCCAGCGCAACGCCGTGGTGCACCGGGCGGTGCGGCTGGTGGCCGAGGCCGCGGCGTCCCTGCCCCTGATCCTGACCGGGCCGGGCGCGGAGGCGGCGCGGCCCGTCGCCGCGCTGCTCGCCCGGCCGAACCCGCGCGAGGGCGGGGCGCGGCTGATGGAGACGCTCTACGGGCACCTGATGGTCTCGGGCAACGCCTACCTGGAGGCCGTGAGCCTCGACGGGCGCCCGCGCGAACTCTACGCCCTGCGCCCCGACCGGATGCGGGTGGTGCCGGGGCCCGACGGCTGGCCCGCCGCCTACGATTACGCGGCCGGGGGCCGGACGCTGCGCTACGACCAGGACCGGGAGGGCGTGCCGCCGATCCTGCACCTGAGCCTGTTCCACCCGACCGACGACCATTACGGCCTCTCGCCCATGGAGGCGGCGGCGGTGGCCCTCGACATCCACAACGCGGCGGGCGCCTGGAACAAGGCGCTCCTCGACAACGCCGCCCGCCCCTCCGGCGCCCTCGTCTTCGCCAACGGCGCCGGCTCGGTCCTCAGCGAGGCGCAGTTCAGCCGGCTGAAGGGCGAGCTCGAGGCGAACTACCAGGGGGCGGGCAATGCCGGGCGCCCGCTGCTGCTCGAGGGCGGGCTCGACTGGAAGCCCCTGGCGCTCTCGCCCAAGGACATGGATTTCGTCGAGGCCAAGGCCGCGGCCGCCCGCGAGATCGCCCTCGCCTTCGGGGTGCCGCCGCTGCTCCTCGGGCTCGCGGGGGACAACACCCACGCCAACTACGCCGAGGCGAACCGCGCCTTCTACCGCCAGACCGTGATCCCCCTGGTGCGCCGCACCGCCGATTCGCTGGCCCACTGGCTCGAGCCCGCCTTCGGGCCGGCCAGCCTCGAACCCGACCTCGACGCCGTCGAGGCGCTGGCGCCCGAGCGCGAATCCCTCTGGCGCCGGTTGCAGGGCGCGGCGTTCCTGACCGCCGACGAGAAGCGCGCGGCGGTGGGCTACGGGCCGGGGACGGAGGGCTGAGGCCGGCGGGCCGCCTCCGGCTGCCAATTCCGGATCACCAAGCCCGGATCACCAAGCCCGGATCACCAAGCCCGGGCCGGCGCGGCCGCCCCGGCTCACCGGAGGGGAGTGCGATGGACGGCCATTTCACCGGCTATGCCAGCCTGTTCGGCGTGCCCGATCTCGGGCGCGACGTGGTGGTGCGCGGGGCCTTCGCCGGAAGCCTGGCGCGGCGGGGGCCTGCGGGCGTGCGGCTCCTCTGGCAGCACGATCCGGCCGAGCCGATCGGGCGCTGGCTGGCGCTGCGCGAGGACGCGCGCGGGCTCCTCGTGGAGGGCCGGCTCAACCTCGCGGTGCAGCGGGCCCGGGAGGTCGACGCGCTGATGCGCGAGGGCGGCCTCGACGGGCTCTCGATCGGCTTCCGGACGCTCTCCGCCGCCCCCGACCGGGCCGGCTACCGGCGGCTCAGCGCGGTCGACCTCTGGGAGATCTCCCTCGTCACCTTCCCGCTCCAGCCCGGAGCCCGCACCGCGCCGCCGGCGGGGGGCGCCCCCCTCGCCGCCGAGATCCGCGCGTTCGCCCGGCGCCTCGCGCCGCGCCGCGCGCCCCCGCCAGCCCACCGTCCCGCGATCCGGCTGCGGCCGGCCGCGCGGGCCTGATTCCCCCGAGCCACGAGGCATCCATGTCCCAGCACAGCGCGATCGAGCCCCAATCCGCCGCCGCCTTCGAGACCGGCGCCGGCCTGGAGAACAAGGCGGGGGCCGGCCCCGGGGGCCCGGGCGAGGCCAAGGCCGCCCTGGCCGAGCTCGCCACCGCCTTCGAGGCCTTCAAGGAGACGAACGACGCGCGCCTCGCCGCGCTCGAGGGGCGCCGCCCGGGCGACGTCCTGACCGAGGAGAAGCTCGCCCGCATCGACGCGGCCCTCGACACCGCCCGCACCCGCCTCGACCGCCTCAGCCTCGACCGGGCCCGCCCGCCCCTCGCCGGCCCGGAGCCCCGCCGCGACCCCCTCGGGGCCGAGCACAAGGCCGCCTTCGACCTCTATGTCCGGGCCGGGGAGAGCGCCGGGCTGAAGCGCCTGGAGGAGAAGGCCCTCTCGGCGGGCTCCGGCCCGGACGGGGGCTACCTCGTGCCGCCCACGATCGAGCGCGAGGTGCTGCGCCGCCTCGGCCTGCTCTCGCCGATCCGCGCCATCGCGAGCGTGCGCACCATCTCGGGGGGCCAGTACAAGCGGGCCGTCGCGACGGGTGCGCCGCAGGCGGGCTGGGTCGCCGAGACCGCGCCCCGGCCCCAGACCGACGGGCCCGCCCTGTCGGAGCTGAACGTCCCGGCGATGGAGCTCTACGCCATGCCGGCCGCGACCCAGACCCTCCTCGACGACGCCGTGGTCGACATCGACGCCTGGCTCGCCGACGAGGTCGAGACCGCCTTCGCCGAGCAGGAGAGCGTCGCCTTCGTGACCGGCAACGGGGTGAGCCGGCCGAAGGGCTTCCTCAGCGCCGACCTCGTCGCCAACGCCGCCTGGATGCCGGGCAAGATCGGCTTTGTCGGGACCGGCGCGGCCGGGGCCTTCCCGGCCCAGAACCCGGCCGACGTGCTGTTCGACCTCGTCTACGCCCTGCGCGCCGGCTACCGCCAGAACGCCGGCTTCGTGATGAACCGGCGGCTGCAGAGCGCCATCCGCAAGTTCAAGGACCTGGACGGCAACTACCTCTGGCAGCCGCCGCTCGCCGCCGACCGGGCCGCGATGCTGCTGGGCTTCCCCGTCACCGAGGCCGAGGCGATGCCGGATGCCGCCGCCGGCAGCCTGTCCCTGGCCTTCGGCGACTTCCGCCGCGGCTACCTGGTGGTCGACCGCACCGGCCTGCGGGTCCTGCGCGACCCCTACTCGGCCAAGCCCTACGTGCTGTTCTACACCACCAAGCGGGTCGGCGGCGGCGTGCAGGACCACGAGGCGATCAAGCTCATGAAATTCGCCTGAGCCAATGGCGGGCCCCCCGGGGAGCATCCCGGGGGGCCCGCCCGCGCGGCGGTGCGGCGGTGCGGCAACGCCCCGGAAATTTGGGGACAAATCTCGTTCTCGTGAACTATAAGGCTCTGTTCCAGGAACAATCGTCTTTATAAACCGCTTAAAGGGCTCGACGATGAAGCCCTTGATTTGCTTCCGGACTGATTATCATGAATCTTGATGGGGCCGAGAATGCCAAGGCGGAGGTTTTTCTCCGAGCTTTCAAATATTCTGAAATCGTATCGCCCTTATCAGACGAAGACGATCAGCCGATCTTCGTAGCATCTCCCGGCACGGAAGCACATCATGACATCATCATGGCGCGCAGAAACAAGACGTTCGATCCGAAAGAACAGATCGCCGTCGGCATCGTCAAGTCGAATGACAGGAGCCAATCCGACGGCGATCTGAAACTCGGGATCTTCATCCAGCGCCGGCGCCTGATCCACCATCCCGTCGTCGAAGCCGCCATGCGCATCGCCGGCAATGAGGCGCGCGTCATCGTCACGGGTCCCGTGCGCCGGCAGGCGCCCGCGAACACGGGTCATTGCCGGCCGCTGCGCATGGGCGCATCGGTGGGCCATCATCGGGTCACGGCGGGAACGATCGGGTGCTTCGGCGTCAGCCGGAACGGCGGCGGGATCGGCATCCTGTCGAACAATCACGTGCTGGCGAACACCAACAGGGGCGTGCGAGGCGATATCGTGCTGCAGCCCGGGCGGCTGGACGGTGGCCCGAGGCGCGGATCGGTGAACCAGGTCGCGACCCTTCACGAGTACGTCCCCATCGACTTCACGCCCGACGCCGCCAATCTCGTCGATTGCGCCTTCGCGCTCCTGTCCGAGGGCATCGGCTGCGACGGATGCACGATGGACGTCCTGTCGACGAGCCCGCGGGCGTGGACGATCGGCGAGCCTGAAGATCTCATCTTCGACGACGTGCCGGTGCAGAAGGTCGGTCGCACGACGGGATTCACAGAAGGTACGGTCGAGGCGGTCGGCGTCAACAACGTCAAGGTGCAGATGATAGGCGGCCCGAGACCCAAATACGCCCTGTTCAATCAACAGGTCGCGGTCGCCGGCATCAGCGAGACCTTCTCGAAGGGAGGGGACAGCGGCTCGCTGATCTGCAGCCGGGACGGGCGGCCCGTCGCCCTCCTGTTCGCAGGGACGAAGACCGGGGGACGGCACGGCCGTGGCATCACCTATGCAAATCCGATCCAGACTGTTCTAAATTCACTCGAGATCGATATCTACACCGGGGGTGAAGGAGCCGATCATGGTTGACCAGCGAGACAAGCTTCGGGCGTCGCGCCCAGCTGCCATGGAGGCCAAGGACGCGTTCACCTCCCTGTACGCCAGTGGCCGAGCCGACCGCGCAGTCGGCCTCGGTCTCAACCAGAGCGGCGACGGCTGGGCCGTGAAGGTCTTCGTGCCGTCTCCTTCGGCGGCCCGGGAGTTGCCCGACCATTTCCGGGACTTCGACGTCGAGGTGCAGGTGACGGGCCACGCCAAGGCGTACTGACCGCCGCCTCGGCGCGGGCGGTCGGTCTCATGCGCCGTCACGATCGCGGTGACGGCGATGATGCGGGCAACCGGCCCGGGCAGGCTCAGGTCAGGGCCCAGGTCGAGGCTCAGGTCGGGGCCCAGGCCACCACGCGGCCGCGCACGAGCGCGAGGCCGGCGACAACGGTGCTCTGGTCGCGACGCAGGAAGGACGGCCGGTCGGCCTCCTGTTCTCCGGAACGAACCATGGCATCAGTGATGCGAACCCGATCCAGACAGTCCTCGATTTGTCAAGCGTCGATAGTCATCCGCGTCCTTGAAGGATTTCGAGCATGGCCGACCGGCGCGAGCACTTGCTAGCTTCGAAGTCAGCAGCGTTGGCGGCCAAGGACGCCTTCGTCACGCGCTACGCACGGGGCCGCGACGATCGTGCCGCCGGGATCGGCCTCGACGGCCGGGGCCGCGATTGGTCCCTGAAGGCCCTGGTCCACACGCCGGAGGCCCCGACCGCACGATGCGCCCTGCCCTCAGCGCGGCCGCGCCGGCCGCGCCATCCAGTCCGAGCGGTTGCCGCGCCCGCGGGGCATCGGGTCGCTCGCCTGCATCTGGCCGAGCTCGGCCGCCCGGGAGCTGATCCAGCCCGCGTGCTCGCCGATCGGCGTCACGGCGGTGAAGCCGCCGCAGGCGGTGCGCTGGCGGGAATTCTGCTGCATCGCGCCGCTCGACCAGCTCACGACGCCGACGATCTGGTAGCCGCCGGGGCCACCGCGCAGGATCGGGCCGCCGGAATCGCCGAGGCAGGCGCCCGCGCCGGCGGTCTCGGCGAGGCGGCGCCGGTCCGTCACCACGGTGACGCGGTTGGCGACCTGCAGCGAACCGATCGAGACGAGGTGGGCCTCGCGCAGGGTGCGGGCGGTGTTGCGCCGGTTCTCGGCGACGACCCCGAAGCCCGCGATGTCGACGGTCTCGCCCGTCGCGATGCCGCCGCCGCCGCGGGGATCGAGGGGCTGGAAGTCCGAGCCCAGCGGCTCGGCCAGCTTGATCAGCGCGAGGTCGACGCCGGGCTGGTCCTCCGGCGTGGTGCCGGGCACGAAATCCGGGTGCATCGAGGCCGCCACCGTGCCGACGCGGCGCTGGCGGAAGCTGCGGTCCACCGCGATGACGCTGTAGCCGGCCCGGTGCATCACGCAATGGGCCGCCGTCAGCACGAGGTCGGGGGCGATCAGGGTGCCCGAGCAGATCTCGCCCTGCGTGCTCTCGATGCGCACCACCGAGGCGCGCAGGCCGTTCGGGTCCCGCGAGACCTGGCCCTGGATCACCGCCCCGGCGGGCAGCGGCATCAGGCCGAGGCCGAAGAGGGCGCCCAGGCACGCCGTGCGGAGCGGGATCGCGAACATCTGTCTCTCCCGCAACCGGGTGCCATCGGGGACGAAGGCCGATCGAGCGTAGCGTAAGGCAATGGGCCGGCCAAGCTAAGGTTCCACGGCCCCGGTCCGGCGGACTACACAGCCGGCGCACCGGGTTGTCCAGGCGGCGCGCCGACGCGGCGCGCCGCGTCGCCCGCGCCCGGCCTCACTCCCAGGTCGCCGCGCGGCCCCAGCCCGCGAGGGTCCGGTCGATCCAGTCGCGCTGGGGCCCGAGGAGCACGCCCTGCGAGAGCGTCCCGCAGGCGCCCCCGACCCAGGCCGAGACGGCCAGGACCCCGCCCGTCCCGGTGATCGGGCCGCCGGAATCCCCCTGGCAGGCCCCGGCCCGGCCGGCGGCGGGCTTGAGCCAGACCAGGATGCGGCTCGGCCCGTAGGGCTCGACCACGGGCAGCCCCACGGCGCGCAGGGTGCCGGTGCTGCGGGCCTCGCCGGGCCGGGCCACGCCGTAGCCCGCCAGGGTCAGGGTCTCGCCGGCCCGCGGCAGGGCGGGGCTCAGCGCGGCGGCGCGGAAGCGCGGCGGCAGGGGCGTGGCGGTGCGCAGGAGCGCGAGGTCGATCGAGCGGCGCCGCCCCGCGATGGCGCCTGAATCGTAGCCCGGATGCACCGTCCGGGCGGCGAGGTCCACCAGCACCGGCTGCCCGGCCTCGTCGCGGAAATGCACCCGGTGCTCGGCCCGGCCGGCGGCGCAATGGCCCGCCGTCAGCACCGTGTCGGGGCTCAGCACGACGGCGCTGCAGACGCCGCCATCCGAGGACAGGACCATCACGCTCGCGGCCGCCCCCTCCGGCGCCTCGCGCCCGCCGATCACGGCGCGCGCCGGCCCCGCGAGGGCGCCGGCGAGAACGAGGCCCGCCGCGATCCCGCGCAGGCCGCCCCCGATCCGATTCGCAACCATCACACTCCCCCAAGCGCCCCGTGGCCAGACCGGAGACCCGCGATGACCCCGATACGCGTCGAGGCGCCGAGCGTCGAGCCGGTCTCGCTTGCCGAGATGCGGGCCTATCTCCGCCTCGACCCCGACGACGGCGGCGCCGAGGACGGCCTGGTCATGGCCCTCGTCGGGGCGGCCCGCATCGCCCTGGAGCAGGAGACGCGGCGCATCCTGGTGCCGGGCCGCTTCCGCCTCACCCTGGCGGAGTGGCCGGCGGGCGCGGTCCTGCCGCTCCCCCTGAGCCCCGTCACGGCCCTGCTGCGGGCCGGGCGCGCGGGGCCGAACGGCACCGTGGCGGAGCTGGCGCCGGGCCTGGTGCAGCTGCGCGGCGACGGGCTCGAGGTCGCGTCCCTGCGGATCGACCCGGCGCTGGACCCGACGGGCGCCCCCCTCGTCATCGACCTCGCGGCCGGGTTCGGGGGCGACGGCCCGGCCCTGCCGGCGCCCCTGGGGCTGGCGATCCGGCGCCTCGCGGCTTCCTGGTTCGAGCACAGGGGCGACGAGCCCGGCGGGGGGCTCGGCGGGGGGCTCGACGGAGGCCGGGCGCGGGGGCTGCCCGCCGACGTCGCGGCGCTCGCCGCCCCCTTCCGCCGCCTGCTCCTCTGACCCCCTTCCCTCGCATCCGGACATCCGCCATGGCACAGAACCCGGCCCCGCGCCGCCCCTCCCTCGGGGCGCGGCGGCGGCGCTTCGTGCTCGAGACCCCCGTCGAGGAGCCCGACGGCTTCGGCGGGGTGATCCGCCGCTACGTCGCCGGGCCGCTGCTCTGGGGGGCGATGGTCCCGCTCGGCGCCCCCGAGCGCGTGGCGGGCGGGCGCGCCGACCCGGTCCCGACCCATCAGGTGACCCTGCGCAGGCGGCCGGGCCTCACCCCCGCCATGCGCCTCGCCTGCGGGCCGCGCCGCTTCGCCATCCGCAGCATCGCGGAGGCCGAGGCCGGCGGGCGCGACCTCGTCTGCCGCGTCGAGGAGATCGGGGGGGCCGGCGCATGAGCGCGCCCATGGCCCTCCCCCTCTCGCCGCTCCTCGCCATGCGGGCCGCGATCCTGGCGCGGCTCGCGGGCGACGCCGCCCTCGCCCGGCTGATGGGCGGGAGCCTGCGCCTCCACGACGAGCCACCGCGGGGGGCCTCCCCCGTCTACGCGCTGTTCGGCGATGCCGAGATCCGCGACGCCTCCGTGGACGGGGCCGAGCGCCACGCCCACACCCTCGCCCTCGTGGTGTTCGCGAGGCCCGGATCGAGCCGGACCGCCCTCGAGGCGGCGGCCCTCATGGCGGGGCTCCTCACCGACCCCGGCCTCGTCCTCGCCGGCCACGCCCTCGTGACCTGCCGCGTCCTGGCGCTCGCCGCCACCCGCGACCCGCGCAGCGGCGAGGCCCGCGCCACCCTGACCCTCGCGGCCGTCACCGAGGCCGCCTCAGACCCAGCCCGGAGCCCGACATGACCGCCCAGAAAGGCAAGGACCTTCTCATCAGGGCCGGCAACGGCGCCGGCGGCTTCACGGCGGTGGCGGGCCTGCGCGCCCGGCAGATCGCCTTCAACGCCGAGGCCGTCGACGTCACCAACGCGGATTCCGCCGGGCGCTGGCGGGAATTGCTGGCGGGGGCGGGCATGCGCCGGGCCGCCATCGCGGGCTCGGGGGTGTTCCGGGACGAGGCCTCGGACCTGCGCCTGCGCCACCTCTTCTTCGAGGGGGTGATCGAGACCTTCCAGGTGGTGGTGCCGGCCTTCGGCACCATCGAGGGGCCGTTCCAGATCGTCAGCCTCGAGTATCGGGGCGAGCATGCGGGCGAGGTCACCTTCGACATGGCGCTGGATTCCGCCGGCGCCCTCGCCTTCACGGCCCTCTGAGGGAGGCGGCGCGGCCATGGCGAACCGCAGGCGCGGCGAGGTGCCCCTCGCCCTCGGGGAGACCCGCTACACCCTCTGCCTCACCCTCGGGGCGCTCGCCGAGCTGGAGGACGCGCTGGCGGCGGGCGACCTCGCCGGCCTCGCCGAGCGCTTCGCCGGGGGCCGGCTCGCGAGCCGCGACCTGATCGCGCTCCTCGGCGCGGCGCTCCGCGGCGGCGGCCACGACCTCGACGACGCCGCGGTGGCGCGCCTTCCCCTGGCGGGGGGCCTCGACGCGGTGACGGGGGCCCTCGGCGCCGTCCTGGCGGCGGCGTTCGGGGATCCCGACCCGGACCCTCCGGCGCCACGGGGGGCCCCGAGCCGGGAGCGATCCCCGCCTTCCCGTGGGACGCGGCGCTGAGCCTCGGCCTGCACCGCCTGCGCTGGCCGCCCGCCGCCTTCTGGGCGGCGACGCCCCGCGAGCTCGCCCGCGCGGCCGGGCCCGCCCCCGCCCGCGATCCGCTCCGCCGCACCGACCTCGCGCGCCTCCTCGCGGCGTTCCCGGACGGGTGAGCGGATGCCCCCCGATCCCCCGGAGCCCCCATCCCCCGGAGCCCCCATGCCCGAGACCGACCTCGACCGCGCCAACGCGGCGCGCATCAAGCAGCTCGACACCCTCGACCGGCTGGCCCAGCGGTTCGGGCAGAGCCTGTCCGGGGCGCTGACGCGCAACCTCGGGGCCGGGCGCCAGCTCGACGGCGTGCTGGGCTCGCTCGCCGGCAAGCTCGCGGGGATCGCCGCCAAGGCCGCCCTGAGCCCGGTGAAGCGGGGCGTCACGGGCCTCGTCAACGGCCTGATGAGCGCCGCCTCCCTCGGGGACGAGACGCCCTTCGCGCGCGGCGGGGTGGTGGGGGCCGGCCGGGTGCGGCCCTTCGCGGGGGGCGGGGTCGTGGCGGCGCCGACCTACTTCCCGATGCAGGGGGGCACCGGCCTGATGGGCGAGGCCGGGCCGGAGGCGATCCTGCCCCTGCGCCGCGGCAGCGACGGGCGCCTCGGCGTGGCCGCGGGCGCCGCCGGCCGGCCGGTCAGCGTCACCGTCAACATCGCGACCCCGGACCTCGCCGGCTTCCGCCGCTCCGAGGCGCAGGTCGCCGCCGACCTCGCCCGCGCCGTCGCCCGCGGGCAGCGCGCGCTCTGAGGCCCGAACCCGCCAGGAGCCCAGCCAGGAGCCCCGCCAGGAGCCCCTCCAGGAGCCCCGCCAGGAACCGTCAGGAGCCCCGCATGCCCGCCGATTTCCACGAGGTGCGCTTCCCCCTCGACGTCAGCCTGCGCGGCAGCGGCGGCCCGACCCGGCTCACCGAGATCGTCACGCTGGCCTCGGGCCGCGAGCACCGCAACAGCCGCTGGGCGGATTCGCGCCGGCGCTACGATGCGGGCTTCGGGATCCGCAGCCTCGACGCCCTCCACGCCGTCCTGAGCTTCTTCGAGGAGCGGCGCGGGCGCCTCTACGGCTTCCGCTACCGCGACCGGGTGGATTTCCGCTCCGGGCCGCCGGGCCGCGCGGTCGGCCCGGCCGACCAGGTGCTCGGGACCGGCGACGGGGCCGCGCGGGCGTTCGCGCTGGCCAAGACCTACGGCACCGGCCCGGCGCCCTATCGGCGCGCCATCGCCAAGCCCGTCGCCGAGAGCGTGCGGGTCGCGGTGGCGGGCGTCGAGGTGGCGCGGGCGCGCTTCGCCTGCGAGGCCGCCACCGGGCTGATCACCTTCGCGCCGGGCGCCGCCCCGCCGCCGGGCGCCGCGGTCACGGCGGGGTTCGAGTTCGACGTGCCGGTCCGCTTCGACACCGACACCCTCCTGGTGAACCTCGAGGCCTTCACGGCGGGCGAGATCCCGAAGGTGCCCCTGATCGAGATCGTACCCTGAGGCGGAGCCCCCCGATGCGCGACCTGCCCCCGGACCTCGCGGCCCGCCTCCAGGAGGGCGCCACGACGCTCTGCCAGTGCTGGGCCCTGCGGCGCCGGGACGGGCGCGCCCTCGGCTTCACCGACCACGACCGCGACCTCAGCCTCGGGGGGCTCGTCCACGAGGCCCGCACCGGCCTCGAGGCGGCCGAGGCGAGCCGGGAGCTCGGCTTCGCGGTCTCGGGCGGGGACGTGGCGGGGGCGCTCAGCGCCCTCGGGCTGAGCGAGGCCGACATCGCCGGGGGGCTCTACGACGGGGCCACCGTCGAGACCTGGCTCGTCGACTGGACCCACCCGGAGACCCGCCTCCTCCTCGACATCGGGACGCTGGGCGAGATCCGCCGGGCCGGCAACGCCTTCGTGGCGGAGCTGCGCGGGGTGATGGACAGCCTCGATGCCGAGCGCGGGCGCAGCTACCGCGCCACCTGCGGGGCGGATCTCGGCGATCCGCTCTGCCGGGTCGACGCCGCGCGCCTGCGCGTCCCCGCCACCGTGCGGGCGGTGCCCCGCCCCGGCGTGCTGGCGCTCGATCTCGGGCGGCCGGCCCCCGACGCGACCTTCGCGGGCGGCCGCCTCGCCTGGACCGGGGGCGCCAATCTGGGGCTCGCGGCGGACGTGCGGGCGCATGCGGAGGGCCTCGTGGAGCTCTGGGAGGCGCCCCCGCGCCCGGTCGCGCCGGGCGATGCCCTCACGCTGACGCCGGGCTGCGACAAGCGCCTCGCCACCTGCGCCGGGACCTTCGCCAACACGGTGAACTTTCAGGGCTTCCCGCACCTGCCGGGCAACGACGTCGTGCTGCGCCCGGCCCCGGGCTCCGGCCCCGGCCTCGACGGCGGCAGCCTGTTCCGCCCCGCCCCGGGCCCCTGAGGAGAGCGCCATGCGCCACCGCGCGACCGCGATCGAGATCGACCCCGCCGCCATCGTCGCCGAGGCGCGGGACTGGCTCGGCACGCCCTACCGGCACCAGGCCTCGCTGAAGGGGGTCGGCTGCGACTGCCTCGGCCTGATCCGGGGGGTCTGGCGCGGGGTGCTCGGGCCCGAGCCCGAGGCCGCCCCGCCCTACGCCGCCTCCTGGGCGGAATCGGCGCCCGCCGGCACCGACCCGCTGGCGGAGGCCGCGGGGCGCCACCTCGTCCCCCTCGCCCTCGCCCGCGACGGGCCGGAGCCCGGCGCCGTCCTGCTCTTCGCCTTCCGGCGGCACCTGCCCGCCCGCCACTGCGCCGTCGCGACAGGCGCCGGGACGATGATCCACGCCCATGACGGGGCGCGGGTGGCCGAGGTCGCCCTGACGCCCTGGTGGCGGCGCCACCTCGCGCACGCGTTCCGGTTTCCGGGCGCCGCCTCTCCGGGGGCCGCCGGCACTCAGCCCGACGAGACCGTCAGCTTGACGCCGAGGACGTCCATGACCTTGCGGACGGTCTCGTAGCGGAGCTTCGATCCGGGCGTGAGCGCCTTGTAGAGGCTCTCGCGGCCGAGCCCGGCCTCCCGGGCGATCTCCGTCATGCCGCGCGCCTTGGCGACATCGCCCAGCGCCGCGACGAACAGGCCCGGATCGGGATCCTCCAGAGCCGCCGCGAGGTATGCGGCGATGGCGTCCTCGCTGTCGAGGAATTCGGACGCGTCGAAGGGTGTGAAGCGGGTCATGGAAGATCTCGATCGAGGTCGACGGCCATCGCCTTCGCTTTCCGGATGTCGCGGCTCTGGCTCGATTTATCGCCGCCGACGAGCAGCAGGTAAATCGCCTCGCCCCGCCTGACATAGTACAGGCGATAGCCCGGGCCATCGTGGATGCGCATCTCGAAGATGCCATCGCCCACCGGTTCGACGTCGCCGAAATGACCGAGGGTCGCGGCCCGGATCCGCGCCGCGATGCGCGCCTTGGCGCGCTGATCGCGCAGGCCGCTCAGCCAGCGCTTGAAGACGTCTGACACGAGGATCGTCGGCACCCGCAATCCGTATCCGGTCGGATACGGATCCGCAACCCACCCCGCGCCCCGCCCCGGAGCCCGCCATGGCCACGCTGATCCTCTCCACGGCCGGCGCGGCGGCGGGCACGGCCTTCGGCGGGCCGGTGGGCGGGATGATCGGGCGGGCGGCCGGGGCGATCGCGGGGGCGGGCCTCGACGGGGCGCTGTTCGGCGCCCGCGCCGGCCCGCGCTTCGTCGAGGGCCCGCGGCTCTCGGACGTCGCCGGCCTGTCCTCCACCGAGGGCGACCCGATCCCGCGGGTCTACGGCCGGGCGAAGCTCGGCGGGACCCTGATCTGGGCGACGCGTCCCCTCGAGGTCGCCAACACCGCGGTCGAGCGCGCGGGCACGGGCGCCAAGGGCGGCGGCGGCCAGAAGACCGTGCGCACGGCCTATGCCTACTACGCCAACCTCGCGGTCGGCCTGTGCGAGGGCGAGATCGCCTTCGTGCGGCGGGTCTGGGCGGACGGGCGCGAGCTCGACCTCACCACCCTGGCGATGCGGGTCCACGCGGGCGGCCCGGACCAGGAGCCCGACCCGCTCATCGTCGCCAAGGAGGGCGCGGAGAGCGCCCCGGCCTACCGGGGCCTCGCCTACGTGGTGTTCGAGCGCCTGGCCCTCGCCGATTTCGGCAACCGCATCCCGCAATTCGCCTTCGAGGTAGTGCGCCCGGTGGCGGGGCTCGCCGGCACGATCCGGGCCGTCGACCTGATCCCCGGCGCCAACGAGTTCGGCCTCGATCCCGACCTCGTCACCGAGGATGCGGGCTTCGGGGCGACGCGGGCCGCCAACCGCTTCCAGCTCCAGCGCGCCACCGACGTCGCCGCCTCCCTCGACGCCCTGCAGGCCCTCTGCCCGCGCCTGTCCCGGGTCTCCGTGGTGGTGTCGTGGTTCGGGGACGACCTGCGGGCCGGGCGCTGCACCGTGGCGCCGAAGGTCGACCAGGGCGGCAAGGCGACCCGGGGCGACGTCTGGTCGGTGGCGGGCCTCGGCCGGGCGCAGGTCGGCGTGGTCTCGCGGGCGCCGGGCGGCGGCCCGGCCTATGGCGGCACCCCCTCGGATGCCGGCCTCGGCCGCCTCGTCGCCGACCTGCACCGGCGCGGGCTCAAGGTCGTGCTCTACCCCTTCGTCATGATGGACGTGCCCCACGGCAACGCCCTGCCCGACCCGCGCAGGCCCGGCGCCCCGGGCCAGCCGCCCTATCCCTGGCGGGGCCGCATCACCTGCGACCCGGCCCCGGGCCTGCCCGGCAGCCCCGACGGCACCGCGGCGGCGGGGACGCAGGTCTCGGACTTCTTCGAGGGCGGGCGCGGGCTCGCCCGCATGGTGCTGCACTACGCCGACCTCGCCGCCGGCTGGGCCGCCGCCGGGGTCCCGCTCGCGGGCTTCATCATCGGCAGCGAGCTGGTCGGGCTGACCCGGGTGCGCGCGGCGGGCAAGTCCTACCCGGCGGTCGCGGCCCTGCGCCGCCTGGCCGCCGCGGTGCGGGGCCGGCTCGGGGGGAGCGTCCCGCTCGTCTACGCCGCCGACTGGACCGAGTACGGGGCCGACGTGCGGGAGGGGGGCGCGGAGATCCGCTTTCCCCTCGACGATCTCTTCGCGGATCCGGCGATCGGCGCCGTCGGCATCGACTACTACCCGCCGATCACGGACTGGCGCGACGGGCCGGACCATGCCGACCGCGCCGAGGCCGCCACGATCTACGACCGCGACTACCTCAAGCGCCGCCTCGCGGCCGGGGAGGCCTTCGACTGGTACTACGCCAGCGCCGAAGACCGGCGGGCGCAGATCCGCACCCCGATCACCGACGGCGCGCACGCCAGGCCCTGGATCTACCGGGCCAAGGACCTCGTGGGGTGGTGGTCGAACCCGCATCTCGAGCGCGACGGCGGCCTCGAGACCCGGCGCACCGCCTGGGTGCCGGCCTCGAAGCCGATCTGGCTCACCGAGATCGGCGTGCCGGCGGTCGACAAGGGCACGAACGGCCCGAACGTCTTCCCCGACCCGAAATCCTCCGAGAACGCGGCGCCCCCGGGCTCCCGCGCCACCCGGGACGAGCTGATCCAGCTCCGCGGCCTCGAGGCGATCCTGACCCGGTTCGATCCCGCCCTGCCGGGCCACGACCCCGCCCACAACCCGGTCTCGCCCCTCTACGGCGCCCCGATGGTGACGCCCGACGCGATCTTCGTCTGGGCCTGGGACGCCCGGCCCTTCCCGGCCTTCCCGGATTACGAGGCGGTCTGGGCCGATGCCGGGAACTGGCGCCTCGGCCACTGGATCACGGGGCGGATCGAGGGGCTCGACCTCGACCGGCTGGTCGCCGCGATCCTGGCCGATCTCGGCATCCCAGCGCCGGCGCGGATCGAGGCCGCCGCCTATCTCGACGGCTACGTCATCGACCGGGCGCTCTCGGCCCGCGCCGCCCTGGAGCCCCTGGCGCAGCTCTACGGCCTCGACGTCTCGGCGGTGGCCGGCCGCCTGCGGATCCGCGGCGTGGAGCGGGCGGCCACGATCCTCGACGCCGGCGACCTCGTGCGCGGCGAGGACGACGAGGCCCCGTTGCGCCGGGTCCGGACCGAGGAGAGCGCCCTGCCCCGCGCGCTCGAGATCGGCTTCACCGATTCCGAGAGCGCCGCGTACCGCCGGGCCGCCGCCGCCGCGATCCGGCCCGCCGGCGCGCGCCGGCGCGAGACCCGCATCGAGGCCGCGGTGGTGACCCGCCGCGAGAGCGCCGAATCCCTGGCCGAGGCCCGCCTCGACGCGGCGATCGCGGGGCGCGACAGCGCCAGCCTGACCCTGAGCCCGCGCCGGGTGGAGCTGGAGCCCGGGGATTGCCTCGTCCTGCCGGGGGCAGGCCCGCACAAGATCCTGCGCATCGCCGACAGCCCGGCGGGCCGGCGGATCGAGACGCAGGCCCTGCCCCTGCACGGGTCGGCGCTCACGCCCCGCGAGAGCGCCCCGGTGCCGGCCCGGCCTCCGGCCTCGGTCTTCCCGGGGCCGCCCTTCGCGGTCGCCCTCGACCTGCCGCTCGACCGGGGCGAGCCGGCGGCGCTGCAGGTCCTCGCGGTGGCGGCCGAGCCCTGGCCGGGCGACGTCGCGGTCTGGCGCGGGGCCGGGGACGGCGCGCCGCTCGCGCTGCACCGGCTCGTCGACTACCCGGCCTGCCTCGGCACCCTGCGCGAGCCCCTGCCCCCCGGGCCGCTCTGGCGCTTCGACCGGACCGCCCGGCTCACCGTCGCCCTGCGCAACGCCGGCGCCCTCGGGGCGATCGACGAGGCCGGGGCGCTCGCCGGCGGCAACCTCTTCGCGGTCCGGGGGCCGGACGGCTCCGTGGAGATCCTGTCGGCGGCCGGCGCCGAGCTCGTCGGGCCGGGCACCTGGCGCCTGACCCGCCTCCTGCGCGGGCTCGGCGGCAGCGAGGCCGCGGCCGGCCGGGCCGCGCCCGCCGGCAGCCTGATCGTGCGCCTCGACGACGGGGCCGTGGTGCCCCTTGTCGAGCGCCTCGACGAGGCCGGCCGGCCGTTCCGCTACCGGATCGGCCCGGCCGGGCGCGACCCGGCCGACCCGCTCTTCACCGAGGTCGCGGCGAGCGCGGGGCTCGCCGCGATCACCCCCTTGAGCCCGGTGCACCTGCGGGCGCGGCGCGAGGCGGCCGGCATCCGGCTCGGCTGGACCCGCCGGGCCCGGCGCGCGGCCGACGCCTGGGAGCCCGTCGACGTGCCCCTCGACGAGCCCTCGGACGCCTACGCGGTGGATCTCTTCGGCCTCGACGGCCGGCCCCTGCGCAGCCTGACGGCCGCCGCCCCGTCCCTGCTCTACCCGGCCGCCGACGAGGCCGCGGATTTCGGCGGCCCGCAGACGGCCATCGACGTCGCGGTGGCGCAGCTCGGCACCGTCGCGGGCCGCGGCCCCGCCCGCCGGGCCCGCATCCCCGTGCGGGCCGGGTGAGGCCGGGCCGCCCCCGCCGCCCCGTCCCGGGGTGAGGCCGGGGACACGCCACCGTCCCGCCCGCATCCCCCGGAGCCTCCATGCCCGAGACCACCCGCCACCTCGCCCTGCCGCTGATCGCGGCCGGGCAGGCGCAGAAGCACGTCACCCACAACGAGGCGCTCGGCCTGCTCGACGCGCTGGTACAGCTCGCCTGCCTCGACAAGGACCGCGCCGCGCCCCCCGCGAACCCGGCCGAGGGCGACCGCTACCTCGTGGCCGCCCGCGAGCCCGGCGGGGCCTGGGCCGGGCTGTCGGGGCAGGTCGTGCGCTTCGCGGACGGGGTCTGGGCCGGCACCGTGCCGCGGCCGGGCTGGCTCGCCTACGTGATCGACGAGGCCGACCTCTACCTCTTCGACGGGCGCGGCTGGCTCAGCTTCCGGGCGAGCCTCAAGGCCTTCCACAACCTCGTCGGCCTCGGGATCGGCACGGAGGCGGACGCCCGGAACCCCTTCGCGGCCAAGCTCAACGCCGCCCTCTG
Source organism: Methylobacterium planeticum (assembly GCF_008806345.1). Lineage (GTDB taxonomy): Bacteria > Pseudomonadota > Alphaproteobacteria > Rhizobiales > Beijerinckiaceae > Methylobacterium > Methylobacterium planeticum. The sequence goes on from NZ_VZZJ01000011.1 coordinate 129,650, forward strand.
GACCGCCCGGACCCGGGCCGAGGGCGGCAGCGGCGACCTGCGCGTGAGCCTCAACAAGCCGGAGGCCGGCAACGTCCTGTCCCTCCTGATGCAGACGGGCTTCTCGGGCCGGGCCGAGATCGGGCTCTCGGGGGAGGACGCCCTCGCGGCGCGGGTCTCGGCCGACGGGCTCGCCTGGACGGAGGCGTGGCGCGTCGACCCGGCGACGGGGTTCGTGGGCTTCGGCACCGCCGCGGCGCCGGGCGCGGGCCCGGCCGGCGCGCCGGTCGCGGCGGGGACGGGCGGCGGCGGCCCCCTCGTCGCCCTCGACGCGCTGCAGGGCGCCGGAGCGGGGGCCGCGCCCGGCGCCGCGATCCTCGCCCGGGTCGGGCGCGGCGCCCCCGGCGCGCCGGCCCCCGTCCGGGCGGGGGACCGCTTCTTCGCCCTTCTGGGCCGCGGGTTCCACGCGGGGGGCGCCTATTCGGGCGACGCGGTCTCGCTCCAGGGGCTCGCCGAGGAGGATTTCTCGGCCGCCGCCCAGGGCACCGCCCTCGATATCCAGACCACGGATCTCGGCGGCACGGCGCGGCGCTCCGTCCTGAAGGTGCGGGGCAACGGCGCCCTCGAGCTGCAGCCCCGCGCCGGGGTTCCGGCCCGCGGCCTCGGGGCCGGCCAGATCGTGTTCGACAGCACCGCCGCCGCCTTCCGGGGCTACGACGGGACGCGCTGGCTGCGGCTGACGAACCTCGTGCGCTTCGCCGCCGCCACCAATTTCGACAATTACCTGCCGGCCGACACCTGGACCCGGGTCCAGTTCAACATCGGCGAGGTGAACGAGCAGGGCGCCTTCGCGGCGTCCGGCAGCCGCTTCGTCGCCCCCGAGGCCGGCACCTACCGGCTCGGCGCGAGCCTGGCCTATCGGCGCAACGGATCCGCGGCGCCGAGCGCCCTCCAGGTGCGGTTCCACCGCAACGGCACCGCCGCGGGCCGCGGGCGCGGCGCCGCCACGGGCCTCGTCGACGGGGTCTCGGTGGCCTGCGCGGGCGCGCTCCTCGCCCTGCAGGCCGGCGACGCGGTCGAGGTCTTCGCCCGCCTCACCGGTGCCGACGGCTACGTCGCGGCGGCCGACACCGACTTCTGGGGCCACGCCCTCGCGTGAGCCCCCGCCCCCTCCCCGCAGATCCGGAGACAGCCATGGAGCTCAGCGCCATCGGACGGGCCGTGCTCGTCGCCCGCGAGGGCGTGCGCCTCGACGCCTACCGCGACGCGGTCGGCATCTGGACCATCGGGGTCGGCCACACCTCGGCGGCGGGCCCGCCCGCGGTCCGGGCGGGCCTGCGCCTGACGCCCGCGGAGGCCGACGCGCTCTTCGGCCGCGACGTCGCCCGCACGGTGGCCCTCGTGGCGGAGGCGGTGCCGCCCGGCCTGCCCGAGCACGCCTTCGACGCCCTCGTCTCCCTCTGCTTCAACATCGGCCCGGCCGCCTTCCTGCGCTCGACCGTGCTGCGCCGCCTGCGCCTCGGCGACCGGGCGGGGGCGGGGGCGGCGATCCTGCTCTGGGACCGCCCGGCCTGCGTGATCCCCCGCCGCGCCGCGGAGGCCGACCAGTTCCGCACGCCCTACGGCCTCGCCCTGCCCCGGGCCCGCCGGAACGACCCGGGCCCGATCCCGCGGCCCGGCGGCGTTGCCCCGCCCCTCGCGCCTCAGCGCCGGCCGATCCCGCGCGGGACGGGCGCCGGGGCCGCGGGCCCGCCCTCGCCGCCGCGCCCGCGCAGCCCGTCCGGGCCCGGCCTCCTCGCCCGCCTGTGGGCGGCCCTGCGCGCCCGTCTGGCCGGCTGAGCCATCCCCGCCTCCAACTTCAGGACCACGCCATGTCGTATTCCGCCAAGTCGTCTTCCGCCAAGTCACATTCCGCAAAGTCACATTCCGCAAAGTCGCGCCCCTCGACGATCCTCGCCGCCTCCGGCCTCAGCCTCGCCGCCCTCCTCGCGCCGGCGGCGGCGCGCGCCGCGGCGGGCAATCCCGGGGCGGGCGATCCCGGGGCGGTGGCGCTGCCCTGGGGCGATGCCCTCGCGGCCCTCGCGCAGGGCCTCGGCAGCGCCCTGGTGCCCCTCGCGGCGGGCGCCGCCGCCGCCGCCCTGGCGCGGATGGCCGGCCCCCTGCGCGTCCTCGTGACCACGACCCTGGTGGAGCGGCTGGTGCGCAATGTCGGCGACTACGCCCTCAACGCCGTTTCGGGCGCCGTGAAGGGCCGGACCCTGAGCGTGCCGCTGGGCTCCGCCGTGATCGCGGCGGCGGTGCAGCGCGCCGTCGACCAGGCCCCGGCCTGGCTCCTGCGCGAGGCCGGCGGGCTGGAGGGCCTCGCCGAGAAGGTGTTCCGCAGCCTGCGGCTGGAGGCCTCGGCCGACGCGGGCAACACCCTGCGGCCCGGGATCGCGGCGGCCCGGGCCCGGAGCGCCCGCCCGCCCGCCGGCGGGCACGAACCCGCGGCCTGACGCGGCCGCCACCGCACCGGGAGGGCGGCCGATGGAGAGGATCGCGCTCGAGGCCGCCCGGCTCCTGTTCGCGCAAGGGGGCGCCGGCTGGGTCGTGGCCGTGCTGCTCGGCCTCGCCTGCCTGCACCTGCACCGGCAGGGTCTGCGGGCGCTGGAGGCCCGGATCGGCGAGGCCGGCGCCACCGCCACCGCCCTGGAACGCGCCTCCCAGACCAACGCCGCCGTGGCGGCCGCCCTCGAGAGCCGCAGCCGGGTGCTCGAGGACCTCGCCCGGCTCGCCGCCGAGATCGCCCGCGGCCTGGAGCGCAACGACGAGCGCGCCCGGGAGCGGTTCGACGAGATGCTGCGCCTGCTCGCGGACCTGCGCCGACAGGGGCGCCCCTGACACGCCTCCGCGATGCCCCTCCGTGCCGACCCCGCGAGGATCCGACCATGCTGCCTCCCGTCCCCGCCGACCCCGCCCTGCGGCCCGGTGCCGCGCGCGCCCGCCGCCGCGCCGCGGACGGGCGCCTGCGCGCGGCCCGGCGCGGCTTCGAGGGCTCGATGGCCGCCCTGCGCAAGGCCGCCTTCGACCACGTGGAGAGCCACGTCTTCGTGAGCACCGCCCTGCGGGCGAGCCTCGCGCGCCTCGCCGGGCGGGCCGGCGCGAAACCGTGATGGGACAGCGCCCCGCGGGCGGGAACCGCACGGGGCTTCAACCGTAACGCTTCCCAGTATCCGCCGCGCCGAACCGTGAGACCTGTCGTGTTCCCCCTGTCCCCCGCCCCCCGTCGAAGCCCGGCCCGGACCGCCGGAGCGCGCAGAGGGGGCGGGTCCGGGGTACGGTCCGAGGCGCAGGGTTGGGCGGCGCAGGCGGAGGACGGTATTCAGGGGGCATTCAGTGCCCGAGCGCGACAGTCCCTGCCCATGCGCTACGTCTTCACCCTTCTCGCCGGCTGCCTGACCGTCGTGGCGCTCGCCACCGGCGCGATCGGCACGCTCGCCGAGGAGGGGGCAGCGACGAGCCCCCCGCTCACCCAGGTCCAGAGCGCGCCGCCGCCGCGGGCCGAGAACTGCCTCACCGCCGCGGACCTGCGCGAGGCGGTGGCGGAGCGCCGGGTGATCGAGCCGGTGGCGGCGATCCGCGCCGCCCGCACGGTGATTCCGCGGGCCGAGATCCAGCGCGCCAGCCTGTGCCGGCACGACGAAGGTCTCGTCTACATGCTGACGGCCTTGCGCCGGGACGGGCATTTCGTGCACGTCATGGTGGATGCCAAGACCGGCGAAGTCGCCGGCCAGTATTGATCGGCCCGCAGCGCCGGTCGCAGAACGGAGGTTTGTCAGGTGCGCCTGCTCGTGGTCGAGGATGACCGGGACATCAACCGCCAGGTCGTCAATGCGCTGGAGGAGGCCGGCTACGTCGCCGACAAGGCCTTCGACGGCGAGGAGGGCGCGTATCTCGGCGAGAACGAGCCCTACGACGCCATCATCCTCGACATGGGCCTCCCCAAGGCCGACGGGGTCACGGTGCTGCAGCGCTGGCGCCGCGCCGGCATCAAGACGCCGGTCATCATCCTGACCGCCCGCGACCGCTGGTCCGACAAGGTCGACGGCTTCGATGCGGGCGCGGACGACTACGTGACGAAGCCCTTCCACATGGAGGAGCTGATGGCCCGGGTGCGGGCGCTGCTGCGCCGGGCCGCCGGCCACGCGTCCAGCCAGATCACCTGCGGCCCCGTCACCCTCGACACCCGCTCGGGCCGGGTCTTCGTCGACGGCAACCCGGTCAAGCTCACGAGCCACGAGTACCGGCTGCTCTCCTACCTGATGCACCATACCGGCCGCGTCGTGTCTCGGGCCGAGCTGACCGAGCACCTCTACGACCAGGATTTCGACCGCGACTCGAACACCATCGAGGTCTTCGTCGGGCGCCTGCGCAAGAAGCTCGCGGTCGACCTGATCCAGACCGTGCGGGGACTGGGCTACCTCGTCGACCCGACCCAGCCCGCCGCGCGGGTGTGAGCGCGCCGCGCGCCGCCCCGCCCGGTCAGCAGGTCGCGGCCTGGGTCGCGGCCGCCGAGGCGGAGATCGCGTAGACCGAGGTCGTCCAGGCCCGCAGGCGGGAGCCGGTCTGGTGCAGGAAGACCTCCGTGAGCTTCGGAAGCAGGGAGACGTAGTCGGTCTCGATGACAACCACGACCGCGGTGTTCCGGTTGGACAGGACGGCGCTGGCGCTCTGCGCGACGTCGGGGTCGAGATAGGTCGTGTTGCCCGCGCAGACCCGCAGCGCGTCGTCGACCTTGGCGACCTGGACGATGCTGACGAGGGTCCTGCGGGGGGCCGCAGAAGTGTTCGAGGGCAGGCTCACCAGGGCGTTCGACTGCCGGTCCAGGTAGTTGAGCAGCGTATTCCTGAAGCAGGCGCCGTCGCCGGTCGCGAGGCAACTCGTCAGGATCGCGGCGATCTGCGTCGAGGACCGCTCCATCTCGCGGTTCATCCCGGAGAGCCTGACGATATCGATCAGGCCGCCGAGGATCATCAGCAGAACGGCGGCCAGCAGCGCGAACTCGACGGTCAGGCTGCCGTCCCGGCTGGCGCGGCGGATCCCCGGCCCCCGGATGCGCGCCCCCGCCATCACGTCCGCCGGAACACGACGGACGACCGCGCCGCGACCCGGGGGATGAAGGGAACGAAGACCGTCACCGGCAAGGAGGCGCGCAGCAGCATGACGTCGTTCTTCGATCCGGGCGCGAAGGTGGTGCCCGCGACCGCGGTCTCGGCGGTCGGGGTGGCGGAGAGCGGCGCGAGCTCCACGAGGAGGCTTGCCTGGCAGGTCGCCATCACGACCACGACGATCCGCTCGCACAGGCGGGTCTTGTAGCCGGCCTGGTCTCCGGCGAGGAGTTCGGCCTCCGGAATCGCGGCGGAGACGTGCAGCCGGTCGTTGAGAAGGACCTGCGTGTACTGGATCATGACGAATTGCAGGATCCCGAGGACCAGCCCGACCATCGGCCAGGCCAGCAGCGCGAACTCGACGGCGGCGGCGCCGCGCGCGCAGGTGCCGAAGCGGACCAGGCGAGGGCCGCGTGCGGGCAGACCCGGCCGGCCCGGCCCCGGCGGATCAGAGCGGGCAGTCATTGCGGCAGATCCGGAGATTGTCGATCAGGCCGCCATAGGCGTCCTCCCGTCCCGCGGCACGCCAGCTGATGCGGTACTCGGAAGCATCCTTGACGGTGAACCGGATCACGCGCTCGATCCAGGTGTCGGACTGCACGCAGACATCGACCATGTTCGCGGCCGCGAAGGTGTAGGATCCCGATTTCTCGACGAAGACCTCGATCCGGTTGGTCTGCCCGTCGTACTGGTACCAGGAGACGTCGCTGTCCTTCTGGCCGCAGATGACCTGACCCGGCCGCGCGGGATCCCTTAGCCGCGCGATGTACCAGTAGCGGATCACGTAGTTCCCCGCCGTCAGGTTCAGGATGCGCGACATCGTCGAGTTCGACCTGCATGCGGGCGTGCCGGGCACGGCGGCCCGATTCTCGCAATCGCTGTCGAGCTCGGCGAAGAAATCGCCGAAGCGGATCGCGTTGCTGGCCAGCTGCCGCTGGCCGTTGATCTCGATGCCGCCGGCCGTGGTCGTCCAGCCGTTCCAAGCCCGGCCGTTCGCCGCCGTGCCGAGGACGGCCCAGGTGTCGTAGCTCACGCCGTGGCTCGGGCGCTCGAAGGATTCCGTGACGAGCAGCTCGGGCTTCGTGCTCTTCATCGCCGCTTGGCTCGCGGACATCACGGGGCAGTCACGCTGCACCGAGAGCGGGATGCCGTCCTTGTTCAGCAGGCCGGCGAAGAGCAGCGGCATCGTCGTGCTCGCCTCGACGCGCACGGAGGTGTCCGTGTTCGTGGCAAGCGGGACGACGGAACCGAGATTCTTCCCCGCGAAATTGCGCAATGCGATCTCGGAGACCTCCTTCGGGTAGGTCTTCTCAAGATCGCCCGCCTTGATGTCCTCGGGCTTTCGCGCATTCACGAAGGCCTGGGCGTGCGTGCAGGACAGCTCGACGGCGCTGGCCAGGCGGCTCCGCAGGGTCACGGCGCGGGACGTCTCGATGACGCCCCCGACCCCGATCAGCAGGGCGGGAAGCGCGAACGCGAAGATGGCGGCGATGCTGCCGCGCCGGTCGTCAGCGAACATCCGAATACAACTCGAACCTCAGACTGCCAGACAAGCAGACTAAGGGCGACATCCTAAGCAAGGGTCGCCGATCCGACCGTTATCGGTGGTCTGTCCAGGCTACGAATGAGATCAAATCTTTCTTAAACAGATCGCCGCGGGACGATTTTTGTTTGTCCCGCGGGACTGAACGGACGAGTGCGGGCGCGGCGACCCGTTCCGCCGCCGCCCTCCGGGGCCAGTCCCCGCCGAACTTCCCGGTCCCTCCAAGGAATGGTATCGCACCGCCACGAACCGCCGGCCCGGACGCGGACGGCTCGCGCCCGGTCCGCAGCCCCGTCCGCCCAAGACCGTCCGCCCAAGACCATCCGCCCATGATCGCCTGCCCATGATCGCCCGCTCATGACCGCCGTCCTGGACATGCTCTCCCTGCGCCGCCGCTCCATCGCGGTGCGGCTCGCCGTGTCGGCGCTGCTGGCGAGTTCGGCGATCCTGCTGATCGCCGCCTGGATCCTGACGACGCTCTACCGCGAGAACACCGAGCGGGCCTTCGACAGCCGCCTCCTCGTCTACGCCAACAACCTCGCCACCGACCTCGTCTCGCCGAGCGACCCCGAGCAGCGCTCCTTCACCCTCGGCGATCCGCGCTTCGACCTGCCGCTGTCGGGCTGGTACTGGCAGGTCGGCCGCCCGGAGGCCAAGCCGCGGGACCAGCGCACCTCGCGCTCCCTCGTGGGCGTGCCGCTCAAGCCCGCCACCAGCCCGGACGGCAAGGCCGGCATCGGCCAGATCCGCCAGGGCTACGGGCGGGGCCAGGACGACCGGCTGCTGCGCATCATCGAGCGGGACGTCGATCTCGGCGAGGAGGGACGCTACACGGTGCGGGTCGCGGGGCCGGCGGACGAGATCGTCAACGACGTCGACCGCTTCCGCTTCTCCCTCTTCATCACCTTCGGGCTGCTCGGCCTGTTCCTGGCGCTCACGACCCTGCTGCAGATCCGCTTCGGCCTCGCGCCGCTGGCGCAGATGCGGGCGGCGCTCGGCGCCATCCGGCGCGGCGAGGCGGACCGCATCACCGGCGAGTACCCGCGCGACATCGCCCCCGTGGCCGGCGAGGTGAACCTGTTGATCGAGACGAACCGCGAGATCCTGGAGCGCGCCCGCACCCAGGTCGGCAACCTCGCGCACGCGCTGAAGACGCCGCTCTCGATCATCGTCAACGAGGTCGGCAGCGCCGACGCCCCGGAGGACCTGGCCTTCAAGATCCGCGAGCAGGCCGCGGTGATGCGCGACCAGGTGAACTACCACCTCGACCGGGCCCGGGCGGCGGCGCTGGCCGGCACCCTCGGCACCTCGACGGAGGTCGAGCCGGCGCTCGCCGGCCTCGTGCGCACCTTCGGCAAGATCTACCGCGACAAGGACATCGCCTACGAGGTCAGCGTGCCGGCGGGCCTGCGCTTCCGGGGCGAGCGCCAGGATTTCGAGGAGATGGTCGGCAACCTCGTCGACAACGCCTCGAAATGGGCGAACGGGCGCGTGGCGATCCGGGCCGAGGCGGTGGCGCAGGACGATTATCCCCACCTCCTGGTCGCCATCGAGGATGACGGGCCGGGCCTGCCCCCGGAGGCGCGCGAGGCCGTGCTCGGGCGCGGGCGCCGCCTCGACGAGACGAAGCCGGGCTCCGGCCTCGGCCTCTCGATCGTGGCGGACCTCGCCACCCTGTACCGGGGCCGCTTCCGCCTGGAGGCGGCGGCCCTCGGGGGCCTGCGCGCCGTGCTCGAGGTGCCGGGCGACGCGCCGGCGGGCGTCGCGCACCATTGAGGCGGGCAAGGCCTGCGGCTCGCACGGGCGAGCGCCGCCCGGGCATTTGCTCGGCCACCCCGTACCGCTAAGATTGCGCCGCCCGCCCCGCATCACGTGACACCGTGTCACCCGAGGGCGGCGTCGTGCGGGCCTCGACCCGTCTTTACATGGTGACGGGCTGCGAGGGTCCGACATACTGGGGTCCGATGACGGCGATCTGGTTCATTCTGGCGTTCATGACCGGCGCGGCGGTGCTCGCCCTGCTCTGGCCGATGTCGCGCCGCGCCGCCGGACCCGTGCCCGAGGCGGCCCAGGCCGCCACCGAGGCCGGCTTCTACGAGGACCAGCTCGCCGAGATCGAGCGCGACCTCGGCCGCGGCCTGATCGCGCCGGCGGAGGCCGAGGCCGCCCGCACGGAGGCCGCCCGCCGCCTGCTGCGCGCGAGCCGCCTGCCCGCCATGGCCGACGCCGCGGGCTTCGCCGAGCCGCACCTGCGCCAGCGCCGGGCCGCCTCCGCCTTCGCCCTCTCCACCATCCCCCTCGTGGCTCTCCTCGCCTACGGCCTCTACGGCTCGCCGGACCTGCCCGCCCAGACGGCCGCGGACCGCCAGGCGGCGCAATCGAGCAACCAGGATTTGATGAAGGCCATCGGCCAGATCGAGGCGAAGCTCGCGAGCGAGCCGGGCGACGCCCGGGGCTGGGCGGTGCTCGCCCCGGTCTACATGCGGCTCGGCCGCTTCGACGACGCGGCCCATGCCTACGAGGCGGTGAGCCGCCTCAAGGGCGAGACCCCGCAGGTGCTCTCCGACTGGGGCGAGGCGCTCGTGGCGTCCGGCAACGGCGTGGTCTCGCCGGAGGCGAAGGCGATCTTCGCCCGGGCCGTCGCCCTCGACGCGCACGCGGCCAAGCCCCGGTTCTACCTCGCCCGGGCGGCCGAGCAGGCCGGCGACCCCGCGGAGGCGATCCGGGAATTCACCGCCCTCGAACTGGCCGGCCCGGCCGACGCGCCCTGGCTGCCCCTGGTGCGCGAGAACCTCGCCCGCCTGAAGGGCGAGGCCGTGCCGGCGACCGAGGACCGGACCGTCGCGCCGGATCCGGGCGCCGCCCCGCCCTCCGACCAGAACGCCGCGATCCGCGCCATGGTGGACGGGCTCGAGCAGCGCCTGCAGAAGCAGGGCGGCAGCATCGACGAGTGGCTGCGCCTCGTGCGCTCCCGCAGCGTCCTCGGGGAGCGCGACAAGGCGCTGGCGGCCCTGGATCGGGCCCGCGCCGCCCTCGGGTCGGACGGGCAGGCGCTGGAGCGCCTCGACGCGCAGGCCACGGAGCTCGGCCTCGCGACCGGCAAGGCGGCGCCGCGGGCCCAGGAGCGCAAGGCCCAGGACCGCAAGCCCCAGGAGCGCAAGCCCCCTGCGGCCGACCAGGCCACCGCGGGCGACGACGGCACCGCGCGAGCCGACACGGACGCGGCGGTCGCGGCCGTCAAGGCGATGCCGGCGGCCGAGCGGGACGCCGCGGTCCGCGGCATGGTGGCGGGCCTCGACCGGCGCCTCAGCGCCAAGGGCGGCACCGCGGACGAATGGCTGCGCCTGGTGCGGTCCTACAGCGTGCTCGGCGAGCGCAAGCAGGCGAGCCGCACCCTCGACCGGGCCCGCATGGCGCTCGCGGCCGATGCCGGCGCGGTGGAGCGCCTCGACGCGCTGGCGCGGGAGCTCGACCTGCACGGCACCGGCGGGAAACCCTGAGCCGCCGACCTTCCCGGCGGGCCGCCCCCTGACAATCGGTCCCGGGTCCGGGTCTTGACCGGGCCGGCCGGGCAGCCGACACCCTGTCTCTAAGTTTAGAAATGTTCAGGGACGCCTCGGGCCGGGACCGGTCCGATCGACCCAATGACGGGACCGGGACGGAACAGAGACCGTGACGCGCAAGAGCCGCCGCCTCATCCTGATCGCCTCCTGCGGGGCGGTGCTCGCGCTCGCGGTGGGGCTGATCCTGTTCGCGATGAGCGGCTCGATCGTGTTCTTCCGCTCCCCCACCGAGGTCGCCAACCAGGGCGTCGCCCCGGGCACCCGCTTCCGCCTCGGCGGGCTCGTCAAGGACGGCTCCCTGCAGCGCGGGCCGGACCAGACCGTCGCCTTCGCGGTCACCGACACCAACGCGACCGTGCAGGTGACGTATCGCGGCCTCCTGCCCGACCTGTTCCGCGAAGGGCAGGGCGTCGTCACCGAGGGGACGCTGGAGCCCGGCGGCCTGTTCCGGGCCGACACCGTGCTGGCCAAGCACGACGAATCCTACATGCCCCGCGAGGTCGCCGACGCCCTGAAGGCGCAGGGCCGCTGGCAGGAGGGCAAGGGGAAAGAGGGCAAGGGGAAGGAGGACAAGGGACAGGAGGGCGAGGCCTCGGCGTCCCCCCGGGCCGCCTCCGCCGAGGACAGGCCCCCCGGCGACAAGGCTCTCGGCGACAAGACCCTGGGCGACAAGGTTCTGGGCGACAAGGTTCTGGGTGACAGGGTTCTGGGCGAGACGACGCTCGGACCCCGCAGCGAGCGATGAGCCGCGCCGGTCACGCGGCCAGCGGCCGATAAGGAAGGATAGCCAGTGCTCGTCGAGGTCGGCCATTTCGCGCTCGCGCTCGCGCTCGCGCTCTCTCTGGTCCAGGCGGTGATGCCGATCTGGGCCGCGCGCTCGGGCGACCCGGCGCTGCGGCAGGTGGCCAAGCCCGCCGCGCTCGGGGCCTTCGCCTGCGTGCTCTTCGCCTTCGCGGCGCTGACCTACGCCCACGCCACCTCGGACTTCTCGGTCCAGAACGTGGTGGAGAACTCCCACACCACGAAGCCCTTCATCTACAAGCTCTCGGGCGTCTGGGGGAACCACGAGGGCTCGATGCTGCTCTGGGTCCTGATTCTCACCCTGTTCGGGGCGCTGGTGGCGGGCGCGAGCGAGTCGGTGCCGCCGGTGCTGCGGGCCAATACCCTCTCGGTGCAGGGCCTCGTCACCTTCGTGTTCGTGCTGTTCATCATCACGACCTCGAACCCCTTCACCCGGGTCACGCCCGCGCCGATCGAGGGCAACGACCTCAACCCGCTGCTGCAGGATCCCGGCCTCGCGATCCACCCGCCGCTGCTCTATCTCGGCTATGTCGGCTTCTCGATCACCTTCGCGTTCGCGGCCGCCGCCCTGATCGAGGGGCGCATCGACGCCGTCTGGGCCCGGGCCGTGCGGCCCTGGACGCTGATCGCCTGGAGCTTCCTGACGCTCGGCATCGCGATGGGCTCGTACTGGGCCTATTACGAGCTCGGCTGGGGCGGCTGGTGGTTCTGGGACCCGGTCGAGAACGCCTCGCTGATGCCCTGGATCGCCGGGACCGCGCTGCTGCACTCCACCGTGGTGATGGAGAAGCGCGACGCCCTCAAGATCTGGACGGTGCTCCTGTCGATCCTGACCTTCTCGCTCTCCCTGATGGGCACCTTCATCGTGCGCTCGGGGCTGCTCACCTCGGTCCACACCTTCGCCACCGACCCGACCCGCGGCGTCTTCATCCTCGCCATCCTGGTGCTGTTCATCGGCGGCTCGCTGAGCCTGTTCGCCTGGCGGGCGCCGCTGCTGCGCCAGGGCGGCCTGTTCGCGCCGATCTCGCGCGAGGGGGCGCTCGTCCTCAACAACCTGTTCCTGGTCGCCGCCTGCGCCACCGTCTTCGTCGGCACGCTCTATCCCCTCGTCCTCGAGATGGCGTCGGGGGAGAAGATCTCGGTCGGGCCGCCCTTCTTCAACAGCACCTTCGTGCCCCTCGCGGTGCCGCTCCTCCTGATCGTGCCCTTCGGGCAGACGCTCGCCTGGAAGCGGGGCGACGCCCTGGCCGCGGCGCAGCGCCTCTTCGCCGCCATGGGCCTCGCCCTCGTGGTCGGCCTCGCCACCCTGGCGCTGACCTGGGGCGGGCCCGTGCTGGCCCCCGTGGGGATCGGCCTCGGCGCCTATCTGGTGGTCGGCTCCGTGCTGGAGATCGTCTCGCGGGCCCGGGGCTACGGCGCCAGCCGCACCCGCTCCCCCCGCCTCGTCTGGCGCCGGGCGCTCGGCCTGCCGCGCTCGGCCTGGGGCACGGCGCTGGCGCATGGGGGCGTCGGCATCGTGGTGCTCGGCATCGCCGCGCAGGGCTGGGCGACGGAGGGCCTCGCGACCCTGAAGGCCGGAGAGAGCCTCGCCACCGGCCCCTACGTCGCCACCCTCGAGCGGGTCGCGCCGCGCCCGGGGCCGAACTACGAGGAGACGGCCGCCTTCCTCACCGTCCGCAACCGCGCGGGCGACGAGATCGGGCATGTCGATACCGGCAAGCGCTTCTACCCGAGCCGCCGCATGACCGTGACGGAATCGGGCCTGCTCACGGTCGGCGCGAGCCAGCTCTACGCCAGCCTCGGGGAGGTCCAGCCCGGCGGCCTCATCGGCCTGCGCCTCTACTACAAGCCGCTGGTGCTGCTGATCTGGCTCGGCGCCGTGGTGATGGCGCTCGGCGGCGCCGTCTCGCTCACCGACCGGCGCATGCGCGTCGGCGCCCCGACCCGCGCCCGGGCCAAGGCCCTGCCGCCGAGCGCGGTGCCGGCCGAATGAGCCCGCGCCGGATCGCCCTGGTGCTCCTCCTCGTCGCGCAGGCCAGTGCGGCCGGCGCGGTGCAGCCCGAGGAGGTGATGAAGGATCCGGCCCAGGAGGCGCGGGCCCGCGAGATCTCGGCGGGCCTGCGCTGCCTCGTTTGCCAGAACCAGTCCATCGACGATTCCGACGCGCCGCTCGCGCGCGACCTCCGCCTGATCGTGCGCGAGCGCATCCGCGCCGGCGACGACAACAAGGCGGTCGAGGATTACGTGGTGAACCGCTACGGCGAGTTCGTGCTGCTGCGCCCGGTCTTCGCCCTGCACACCCTGCTGCTCTGGCTGACGCCCGCCCTGGTGCTGCTGGCCGGCGCGTTCGGGATCTGGCGGCTGGCGCGGCGCCGGGCGCCCCGGCGGCCCGAGACCCTGACGCCGGCCGAGCAGGCGGAAGTGGCGGCCCTGCTCCGCCGCGATTGAATTTTCTTCAAACCCCTCGCAAATCCGATTTGTATTCGGCCGGCGGATATTTCCGGTTTCGGCCGCCGCGCTATGCAGATTTATGCGGTCAACAGTACAATTCTGCATCTTCCATGCGCGCTCGACATTTGTGCGATGCGGTAAAGCCTCTTTCGCATCGCACCATTCCCAGAGCATAGTGCGGTCTCCCGGTGCAACCGGCTTTCCGTACGGGCACTCCCGGCGGACAGTAACCGCACAGGCCACATCCCCATGCGCAAGCTCGCCCTCGCCCTCTCGGCGGCCACCCTCTCGCTCGCCCTGATCTCGGGCGCTTCCGCCGTCGAACTGAAGCCCCTCAAGGCGAACAGCGTCGACCTCGGCACGTTCCGCGGATCGATCTACTACACCGCCGCGCAGGACGGTTACCGGGTCGTCGCCACCCTGGCGGCCACCAACACCCACGGCGACCAGCCCCAGGTCGTGCGCCTCGTCACCACCCTCAACGCCGACCAGACCGTGACCCTCTCGGTCCCGGGCAGCATGGGTGCCGACGGGCGCGACGCGACGGTCGCCTTCTCCCGCCGCGGCGACGTGGTCGAGGTCGCCGCGGCCGAGGTCGCGGGCAACTGAGGGCGGGTCTGCGCCGTCCGGCGGCCCCGCGGGGCCGCCTCCCCGGGCGCCGGCGTGCCACCGCCGGCGCCTCGCTTTCGCCCCACTGAAACGCGAGGAACGGGGCTCGGGGCGGCCCTTCCACGGCCGGCCCGTTGACGGTTCGTTAACCACGAGACGCGAGCGTCCCGCGACCATGCCGATCGCCTCGCCCCTCCGCAGCCGCGCCTCGGCCCGCGCGGCCTGCCTTCCCGCCGTCCTGATTCTGGCCCTCGCCGGTCCGGCCCTCGCCCACCCGCATGTCTGGGTCACCGCCAAGGCCGAGATCGACTACGCGGAGGGCGGCAAGGTCACGGGGATCCGCCATGCCTGGACCTTCGACGCCGCCTACTCGGCCTTCGTCACGCAAGGGCTCGACCGGAACGGCGACGGCAGGCTGACGCCCGACGAACTGGCCGACCTCGCCACCGAGAACACCCGCAACCTCGCCGAGTTCGGCTACTTCACGAAGCTGAAGGTCGGCGGCAAGGAGCAGGCCTTCGGGGATCCGGCCGAGCCCCGCATGATGATGCAGGGGGAGGGCCTGACCCTGACCTTTCTCCTGCCCCTCAAGGCGCCCGCCCCGCAGGGCCGAGGCGTCGTCGCGCTCGAGGTCTATGACCCGACCTACTTCGTCGCCTTCAGCCTCGCGGACGGGGCCGACGCCGCGCGCCTCGCGGGCGCCCCCGCGGGCTGCGCCGCCACCGTGACCCGGCCGAAGACGCAGGAGGCCAAGACCGCCGAGGCGGGCAAGCCCGGCATGACGGAGGCCTTCTTCGAGGCGCTGACGGCCGCCTCGAATTTCGGCGTCCAGTTCGCCAACCGGATCCTGGTGGCGTGTCCGTAGGCGCGGCCCTCCCGGCCGCCGCCTCGGCCCGCGGCCGGCTCGCCCTGCGGCTCGGCCTGATCGCCGGGGCGGTCGCCCTCGCGGGCCTTGTCCTCGCGGGCCTGATGTGGCTGGTCGCGCCCGGCATCGCCGCGCCCCCGCCCCGCTCCCCCTTCGGCATCGGCTTCCGCGAGGCCGCCCCCGCCGCGACCGGCCTCGGCGGCTGGCTGCTGGCCCTGCAGGCGAGCTTCTCGCGCAGCCTCCAGGGCGCGGTTTCGGCCCTCAAGGCGGGCGGCGGCTGGGGCCCGCTCGTCGGCCTCGGCTTCGCCTACGGGGTGTTCCACGCCGCCGGCCCCGGCCACGGCAAGGCGGTGATCGCGGGCTACATCGTGGCCGGCGAGCGGGCCCTGCTGCGCGGCTTCGGCCTCAGCGCCGCCGCCGCCCTGCTGCAGGCGCTGGTGGCGATCGCCATCGTGGGGATCGGCGTCCTCCTGCTCGGCACCACCGCGGCCGGGATGACGCGGGCGGGCGGCGCGATCGAGACCGTCAGCTTCGCCCTCGTGGCGGTGATCGGCCTCGCGGTGACGTGGCGCAAGGCCGGCCGGCTCGCCGCCCTCGGCACGCCGCAGCAGGCCTGCGGCCCGGATTGCGGGCATGTCCACCTCGCGGACGCGGAGGCGATCGGCCGGCTCGGCACCCGGCGGGAGCGGGCCGGCGTGGTGCTGGCGGCCGGCTCCCGCCCCTGCGCGGGCGCGGTGCTGATCCTCGTCTTCTGCGCCTCGCAGGGCATGCTTTGCGCCGGCGTCCTGGCGACCTTCGCGATGGCGCTCGGCACCGCGCTGACGACGGGGGCGCTCGCGAGCCTCGCGGTCTTCGCCAAGGTCCTGGCCCTGCGCCTCGCGGGCGGGCGCGGTGAGGCCGGGCTCCTCGCGGTCGGCGCCCTCGAACTCCTCGCCGCCGCCTTCGTGCTGGTGCTCGGCCTCGCGATGCTCGCGGGCCTCGCCGTCGGCACCGGCGCCTGAGCGCCGCGGCCCGCCGGTCGGTCGGTCAGTCGGTCAGTCGGTCAGTCGGTCAGTCGGTCAGTCGGCAGGGGCCCGAGCCCGCGTCCCGACGCCAAGGCCCTCGCCAGGGCGCCCGGCCCGTGCCAGTCTCCGGCCCTGAGACGGGAGCGGCGATGACGGCGGGCTTCGAGCACATCCTCCACTGGCGGCTGCTGACGGGCTCGCACCCGTTCCCGGGCCCCGACGGCGGAACCTGCATCAACGAGGCGGCGATCGTGGCCGCCGGCCTGCCCTACCGGGCGATCCGCGCCTCCTCGGATTGTCCGCCCTGCTTCTCGCCCCCGCTCGCCGCCTACGCCCTCGGCCTCAACGATGCGATGCCGGACGCCGAGCGCCCGCGCCTGATGGCCTTCGTGCTGCGCCTCTCGGGCTCCGCCGACACGGCCGAGACCGAGGCCGCGCGCACGGGCTTCCTGGCGCGCGAGAGCGTCCGGCGCCTGCTGCCGCCCCTCCTCGACCGGGCCGGGATGCCCGATCTCGCCGCGCGCTGCGAGGCCGCCGCCGATCTTGGCGCCGCGGTCGCGGCGGCGCGCGCCGCCGCGTGGAGGGGGGGCGCCGCCGCCGAGGCCGCCTCGGCGCGGCGCGCCTGGCTCCGGGGGGCGCTCGCCGCCTGCATCGCCCGGACCGCCACGGCGGCACTGCGCGCGGCGGAGGATGCCCGCTGCGCGGCGGAGGTGGCGGAAGGCGCGAACCCCTTCCTGCCGGAGGCCTGGACCCACGCGGTCGCCATCCTGGACGAGGCCCTGCGCATCGGCCGGCAGGCGCCCGAGATCGAGGTGGTGCGGGCCCGCGACCGCCTCGATGCGGCGCGGGCGGTCGCGCGGGCCTGACGGAGCCTCGCCGGTGCGGGGCCACGCGGCATTGAACCGGCCGCGCGCCCGCGTGTTCTCTCAGCCGAGGCGAGGTCGGGCCCGGGATGCCCCGGGCGGGTCCTCGCATCGCGGCCCACCGTCTCTCCGCAGGTTCCCATGTCGTTCGTCCGCTCCGGCCTGATCCTGACCGCGCTCCTGGCGGTCCCCCTCGCCGCCTCGGCCGAGGAGAAGCCGCCCGCGACGGTGGGCTCGGCCCAGGACCCGCAGCAGGAATGCAGCGCCCGCGCCGACCAGACCGGCATGCAGGGCACCGTCAAGGACACCTTCGTGACCGAGTGCGTGGCGGGCGAGAAGGTCAGCGACCCGGCCAAGGCCGAGGCCAAGCCGAAATGAGGCCGGCGCCCCTCAGACGAGGACGGGGCGCGCCGAGAGGTCGAGCTCGGTGCTCTGACAATTGTCGAGCCATTCGCCCGTGAGGTGGTAGAAGAAGGTGCCGTGCCCGACCACCGCGATGGTGCGCTCGGGCCGGTGCTTCAGCCAGTCGCGGAAGCCCGCGACGCGCTGGTCGAACAGGGGCCGCGGCTCGATGTGGTAGCCGCCCGCGTTCGGATCGCCCTCCGCGTGCCACCAGATCTCCGGCAGATGGTCGACGCGCAGATGGGGAAACTCCGCCGCGATCTGCGAGGCGGCGCGCCCGACGTCGCAGCTGCTCTCCTGGCACTCCCGGTGCAGCACCTCGACGAGGATCTCGGGGTCGGCCGGGTGCTCGCCGAACAGCCCCATCGTGGTCTCGATGGCCCGGGTCAGCGGCGAGGTCACCACCAGCTCGAAGGGGATGTCGCGCAGGCCGTCGCGGGCGGCCGCCACCTGCGCCTGGCCGCGCGGCGTCAGGCGCGCGTCGATGTGGCCGGGATCGCGGCCCGTGGCCCGGTGGGCGGCGTTGAAGGTGGATTCGCCGTGGCGAATGCAGACGATGCGGGTGGTCGTGGTCATCGAGTCCAGTTTTCCAGGACCGTCCCGGTGGTGACGGTCTCGACCTGCCGGCCGTAGCGCGAGCGGTGCAGGGTGAGAAGGGCTTGGTGCGCGAGGTCGGACGAGATGCAGAGCGCGTCCGCGACGACCGCGGCCCGGTAGCCGCAATCGACCGCCCCCAGCACGGCGGAGAGACCACAGAGATCGGTCTCGCCGCCGGTCACCACAAGGGTGTCGTTGCCGCGGGCCTGCAGGCCCGCGCCGAGGCCGGTGCCGATCCAGGAGGAGGTGTGCCGGTCGGCCTTCTCGGAGAACATCCCCGGCATGTCGACGCAGAGATGCAGGCATGTCGCGCCCAAATGACCTTGGCGCAATTCATCGCTCTGGCGAAAATCAATGTCCGGTGAATCGTTTTTCGCAGCGTCTTGCGAGGCCATCCTCACGTGCCTCCTCTTCGTTATGGCCGGCAAGAACGGCGGGGAAACTGCCGCTGTTCCCGGTAGCACCGTGGCCTTTTTGACAAGCCCGGCTACAGTCGTCGGCGAATACCCACATCTGTTAAAGACGGCCCCCTCCGCGTCACCGATGCTGCCCCCGCGCCCTCCGCGAGAGGGCGGTGCGGGGATGGCGGCAGGCCGATGCGGAACCTGATCAGGGGCGGCGCTGGACGGAGGATCGCATGCGCGCCTCGCTGAGCGGACTGCACGTGCTGCTCTCGACGGAGGCCGCGCGCGGCCTCTGGGGCTACACCCTCGAACTCGCCGCGGGCCTCTCGGGGCGCGGCGTCTCCACCACCCTCGCGGTCCTCGGGCCGGCCCCCAGCCCGGAGCAGACGGCCAGCGCCGCGGCGATCGCGGAGTGCCGGCTCGTCGTGACGGGCCTGAGCCTCGACCCGGCCGCCCCGGACGGCACCGCCCTGCGCGAGGCGGCCGACGCCATCGCGGGCCTCGCCTGGCGGCTGCAGGCCGATATCGCGCACCTGCACGATCCGGCCCTGATCGCGGGCGGCGGCATCCCGATCCCGACCGTCGTGACCTGCCACGACTGCGCGGCGACGCGGTGGGCGACCCTCGAGGAGGCGCCGCTGAGCCCAGACCTGACCTGGCAGCGCGACCTCGCGGCGGAGGGCCTGCGCGCGGCCGACCTGCTGATCGCGCCGACCCACGCCTTCGCGGAGCTGACCGCCGCCGCCTACGGTCTCGAGGCCCCGCCCCTGGTGGTGCGTCCCGGCCGGCGCGCGCCCGGGCCGGTCTCGCCCTGCCAGGGACTGCCCCTCGTCCTCACCAGCGGCCGGCTCTGGGACCGGGGCCGCAACCTCACGGCCCTCGACCGGGTCGCCGAGGGCCTGCCCGTCCCGGTCCAGGCCGCGGGGAGCATCGAGAGCCCAGAGGGCGAGCGCGTCGCGCTGCAAAGCGTCCAGGCCCTCGGTCCGATCCCGGCGGCGGACCTCGCCGCCCGCCTCGCGGCACGGCCGATCTTTGCCTCGCTCTCCCGCTACGAGCCCTTCGGGCTCGGTGTGCTGGAGGCGGCGCAGGCGGGCTGCGCCCTGGTCCTCTCCGACATCCCGACCTTCCGCGAACTCTGGGAGGAGGCCGCGATCCTGGTCCCGCCCGACGATGCGGCGGCGGCGGAGCGCGCCATCACCGGGCTCCTCGCCGACCGCGACCGCCGCCGCCGGTTCGGCGAGGCGGCGCGGGCCCGCTCGGAGCAATACGGCCGCGAGGCCGCGCTCGACGCGATCGCGGCCGTCTACGCGACGCTCAGCGCGCGCCTGCCGACGGGCGTGGCCGCCTGAGGGCCCGCTTCGTCGTGCCGGCGAAGCGCTCCGGTCAGGTCCCGGGTCGGCGGCGGCCGTTCATGCCGCGCATCAGGGCGGCCGCCGCCGCGACGCCCGCCGTGGTCCGGCCGATCCGGTCGAAGGCGCGGGGCGCGTCGGGCGGATCGTCGGTGCGGACCTCGAGTTGCCCGGCATCCATCTCGGATCAACCTGTGCAATCGAGGCCATCGGGCAATGGTTTTGCGTCGCATCGGCTCCTGTTGCCGAGCTTGGCACCAGCATCGAGCCAAGATTAGCCTATTTTCATTGAGAAATTCGATCGAATACTCAGGACGATGTGCTGATGGGGGGATGTTCTCCGGGCGTGCATCGACCGGAGGGGATTTCGTCGGCTTCCGCTGCCAGGTCGGCTGCCGCGAGCCGGCCTGTGAAGGGCGCGCCGGTCCGTGCCCGGCACCGGACGACGTCCATCCCACACCGGCGCGGGCCGCTTCGAGAACGCACCCCGAACCCGCATGCGCTTCACGGCCGGTCGGTCCGCGTGGTCGAGGACCACCCGGCCGCCTCAGGCGAAGCGGCCGCCGCGCTGGATCACCTCGATCTTGTAGCCGTCCGGATCGGTGGCGAAGAAGAAGCGCGCCAGGGCCTCATCCGCGTGCTTCAGGGTCTTGACCGGCGTGGCGGGCAGGCCCTCGCGGGCGAAGCGGGCCTGCTCGGCCTCGACGTCGTCCACCGTCACGGCGATGTGGCCGTAGCCGTCGCCGAGATCGTAGGGCGTCGTGCGGTCCTTGTTGACGGTCAGCTCGAGCTCGAAGGGCGAGGCCGGATCCCGCAGGTAGATCAGGGTGAAGTCGGGGAAGTCGAAGCGGTCGGCGACCGCGAGGCCGAAGGCGCGGGCGTAGTAGTCGCGCGAGCGGGACTCGTCGAGGACGCGGATCATGGCATGGACGGGTTTCGACATGGGCGACCTCTCATGGGCTCTCGGCGGCGGGGGCCACGCCTGAGGCGGGCCCCGGGACCTTCCGCGATCTCAACCGGGCGTCAACCGCGCAGGCGTCAGATGGGCCGATCCGCCGCGAGAGGATGACCATGCCCCTGAGCCCCGCCTCCGACCTGACCCTGCCGGGCGACGCCGCCCTGCGGGCCGCGATCGACGCCTGGCAGGACGGGCTCGCCCGCGAGCGGCGGATGGCCCCGAACACCGTCGAGGCCTACGCGCGCGACCTGCGTCAATTCCTGGTGCACCTCGACGGGCGCCAGGGCACGCCGACCATCGCCGGCCTCGTGGCCCTCAAGCCCCGCGACGTGCGCGGCTTCATGGCGGCGCGCCGGGCCGACGGCGTCGGGGGCCGCTCCCTGATGCGGGGGCTCGCGGGCGTGCGCTCCTTCGCCCGCCACCTCGAGCGCGAGGGGCATTCGAGCGTGGCGGCCCTCGGCGCGGTGCGCTCGCCCAAGGTCGAGCGGCGCCTGCCCCGCCCGCTGCCGGTGCCCGCGGCCCGGGCCATCACGACCGCCGACCTGCGGGCCGGCGAGGACCGGGCGCCCTGGATCCTCGCCCGCGACGCCGCGGTGCTGGCGCTGCTCTACGGGGCGGGCCTGCGCATCTCCGAAGCCCTCGGCCTGACCCGGCGGGATGCGCCGGTGCCGGGCGTGGACGCCGTGACGGTGCGCGGCAAGGGCGACAAGGCGCGCATGGTGCCGATCCTGCCCGTCGTAGCGCAGGCGGTGGCGGATTACCTCGCCGCCTGCCCGCACGATCTGACCCCCGAGGGGCCGCTCTTCGTCGGGGCCAAGGGCGGCGTGCTCTCGCCGCGCGTCATCCAGTACGCGGTGGCCTCGCTGCGCGGCGCCCTCGGCCTGCCCGCGAGCGCGACGCCGCACGCCCTGCGCCACTCCTTCGCGACGCATCTCCTGGCCCGCCGCGGTGAGTTGCGGGCCATCCAGGAACTGCTCGGACACGCTTCCCTGTCGACCACGCAGCTCTATACCCAGATCGACGCGGCCCGCCTGATGAGCGCCTTCGATGCTGCACATCCGCGCGCCGCGCGGCGGGCCTCACCTTGATCAGGGGTGAAATTTTCCCCGCGCGCATTCTGGAGATTGGTCCAGTCGCGCGCCAGAATTGGGCAAAACCTGACATCCAGATTGCAATGGCGAGGATATTTTCAAGTTAAGGTGGCGCTTACATTTGACCCGCTAAGGTGGCCCCGACCTGATCTCGATCCCGTTGGAAGGCCATGCCGGACCCTCTCACCGACATCCGCGCAGCGCCCCGGGGCGCCTCATCGGCGACCGTGCTCATCGCCGACGCCGATGCCAGCCGGCGCACGGCCCTCGCGGCGATCGTCCGCCGGTTCGACCCCGCGGCGCAGATCACGGAAGCGGCCTCGGGCCAGGAACTCATCGACATCATCCTGACGAAGCGTCCGTCGCTCGGCTTCGTCGGCCTGCAGCTCGACGGCCTGAGCGGCCCGGAGGCCGTGGCGCTCGCGCGCAAGCGCGGGGGCAACCTCCCCTGCCTCGTCTTCGTGGCGGCGCGCGTCTTCCCGCAATGGCAGGAGCTCGCCCAGAGCCTGCAGGCCTACGAGGTCCTGAAGATCCCCCTCGACCCCGACCATATCGACAGCCTGCTCCAGGCCAATGCGCGCCGCCAGGAGCCGACCTCGGTGCTGCTCGCGGCCTCCTCCGAGGCCGGCCGCAGCATGATCGGCCGGGTGCTGACCCGCAGCGGCTTCAACCTCGTGGTGGACGAGACCGACAGCGGGCGTCACGCCCTCAAGCTCCTGCGCATGGGCGCCTACAGCCTCGCCTTCATCGACGCGAACCTCGCGGGCCTCGACGGGCTCGAGCTCGCCTGCCAGGTCCAGTCCCTGAACCTCGACACGCGCCTCACCCTGATGACCACCGGCGACCCGGAGCCGATCGCGCACGCGGCGCGCTATTTTGGCGTCTCCTTCGTCCTGAAGATGCCGTTCTATGCCCGCGACATCGACCTCGCGCTGCACCATGCCCTCGGCCTGCGCCGGCCCTACCTGCTGAACGCGCTCACGGCTCCGCCGGCGCCGACGGCCCTCCTGCGCGTCGCCGACCTCGCGCCGACCCGGCGCTCGGCCTGAACGGGCCGGCCGCCGGGACGATCTTCCCCCGGGAGGGAGCGCGTTCCGAGCCCGGATCCGAAGACGGCGCCCGAAGCCGCCGTGGATCGATCCGCAGACGGCCCGAGGCTCCCTAGATGTGGATCGCCCGCTTGCCGACGGCGAGCGCCGCTTCCTTCACGGCCTCGGTCAGGGTCGGATGGGCGTGGCAGGTCCGGGCGACGTCCTCGGCGCTGGCGCCGAACTCCATCGCCACCGCCACTTCGGCGATGAGGTTGCCCGCATCCGCGCCGACGATGTGCACGCCGAGCACCCGGTCGGTGGTGGCATCCGCCAGGATCTTCACGAAGCCGTCCGTGGTGTGGTTGACCTTGGCGCGGCCGTTGGCCGTGAAGGGGAACTTGCCGGCATTGTAGGCGATGCCGTCCTTCTTCAGCTCCTCCTCGGTCTTTCCGACCGAGGCGACCTCCGGGAAGGTGTAGACCACGTTCGGGATCACCCCGTAGTTCACGTGGCCGGACTGGCCGGCGAGCAGCTCGGCCACCGCCACGCCCTCGTCCTCGGCCTTGTGGGCGAGCATCGGCCCCGCGATCACGTCGCCGATGGCATAGATGCCCGTGACGTTGGTGGCGTAATGGCTGTCCGTCTGGATCCGGCCCTTGTTGTCGACCTGCACGCCGACGGTCTCGAGCCCGAGCCCCTCGGTGTAGGGCACGCGGCCGATCGCCACGAGCACGACGTCGGCCTGCAGCTTCTCGGCCTCGCCGCCCGCGGCCGGCTCCACCGTCACGGTCGCGCCCTTCTTCCCGACCTCGACGCCGGTGACCTTCGAGGACAGCTTGAAGGCGATGCCCTGCTTGCCGAGGATGCGATGGAACTGCTTGCCGACCTCGCCGTCCATCCCGGGCAGGACCCGGTCGAGATACTCGACCACCGTCACCTCGGAGCCGAGGCGGCGCCAGACCGAGCCGAGTTCGAGGCCGATCACGCCCGCCCCGATGACCACGAGCCGCTTCGGGACGCTCGCGAGCTCCAGGGCGCCCGTCGAGGAGACCACGACCTTCTCGTCGATGGTGACGCCGGGCAGCTTCGTCACGTCGGAGCCGGTCGCGATGACGACGTTCTTCGTCTCGAGGAGCTGGTTGCCGCCATCCTCGGCGATCACCTCGACGCGGCCGGCACCCGCGAGGCGGCCGGTGCCGCGGTAGCTGTCGACGCCGTTCTTCTTGAGCAGGAACTCGACGCCCTTGGTGTTGCCGGCGACGCCCTCGTCCTTGAAGGCCATCATCTTCCTGAGGTCGAGCTTGGGCTCGCTCACGATCACCCCGAGATCGGCGAAGTGCTTGCCCGCCTCCTCGAAGGCCTCGGAGGCGTGGAGCAGGGCCTTGGAGGGGATGCAGCCGACATTCAGGCAGGTGCCCCCGTGGGTCGCCCGCTTCTCGACGACCGCCGTCTTCAACCCGAGCTGGGCGGCCCGGATGGCGCAGACATAGCCGCCGGGGCCGGTGCCGATGACGACGAGATCGTAGCTGCTCATGGTGTGCGGTCTTCCTTCTCGTCGCTTCGGGCCGGCCGCGGGCACGCGGCCGTTCCCTCGGACCGGACGCTCTCGCCGCCCAGGCCGCCGGTTCGGTGGTGCGGCCCCTCCCCATGATCGCGGCGAGGAGCCGGTCCGCGGCCGGTCCAGGCCGCTGTCAGCGCGCCCCCTCCCGGTGTGCCGGGAAGGGGCCGATGAAACGATAGATGGCGTTTCAGGACGTCCGTATTACAGGTCCGGGACGCGATGACGGATCACAGGTCGAGGACGAGGCGGGCCGGATCCTCGAGCGCCTCCTTGACCCGCACCAGGAAGGTCACCGCCTCCTTCCCGTCCACGATGCGGTGATCGTAGGAGAGGGCGAGATACATCATCGGCCGCGCCTCGATCTTGCCGGCGCGGACCACGGGACGCTCCTCGATCCGGTGCATCCCGAGGATGCCCGATTGCGGCGCGTTGAGGATCGGGGTCGACATCAGCGAGCCGTAGATGCCGCCGTTGGTGATCGTGAAGGTGCCGCCCTGCATCTCGTCGATGGAGAGCTTGCCGTCGCGGGCCTTCTTGCCGAAGCCCGCGATCTTCTTCTCGATCCCGGCGATCGAGAGGTCGTCGGCATCGCGCACCACCGGCACGACGAGGCCCTTATCGGTGCCGACCGCGATGCCGATGTGGTAGTAGTTCTTGTAGACGACGTCCTGCCCGTCGATCTCGGCATTGACCGCCGGCACGTCCTTCAGCGCCCCGATCACCGCCTTGGTGAAGAAGCCCATGAAGCCGAGCTTCGTGCCGTGCTTCTTCTCGAAGATATCCTTGTACTGGGCGCGCATCGCCATCACGGCACCCATGTCGACGTCGTTGAACGTCGTGAGCATCGCGGCGGTGTCCTGCGCCTCCTTGAGGCGGCGCGCGATGGTCTGGCGCAGCTTCGTCATGCGCACGCGCTCCTCGCGCGCGGCATCGTCCGGCGCGGAGGGCGCGCGCGGCAGCGTCGGCCTGGCCTCCTTGGCGGGCGCCTGCTGGGCCGGGCCCTTGGCCAGCGCGGCCAGCATGTCGCCCTTGGTCACGCGGCCGTCCTTGCCGCTGCCGTTGACCCCCGACGGATCGACGCCCGATTCCCGCGCGAGCTTCGCCACCGCCGGACCGTTGTCGCCCGACGGGCGGGCGCCGGCGGGCGCGGCGTCGCCGTGGTTGCCGTAGCCGGCGGCCGATTCCCTGGCAGGCGCCTCCTCGACGGCCCTGGTCTCGGCGGCCTTGTCCTTCGGCGCCTCGCTGCGGCTCTCCGCCTTGGTCTCGGACTTGGTGTCGGGCTTGGCGGCTTCCTTGGGGGCTTCCTTGGAGGCTGCCTTAGCCCCCCCCGCGCCGGCCTCGACGATCGAGCCGAGCAGGGCGCCGGGCTCCACGGTCTCGCCGTCCTTGACGAGGATCTCGCCGAGCTCGCCGGCCGCCGGCGCGTTGACCTCGAGGGTGACCTTGTCGGTCTCGAGCTCGACCAGCGGCTCGTCGGCCGCCACGGTGTCGCCCGGCTTCTTGAACCAGCGGCCGATGGTGGCCTCGCTCACGGATTCGCCGAGCGTCGGGACAAGGATATCGGTTGCCATGGGTCTTCACGCCGGGGTTGGGGCCGGCTCGCCGGCCCGGAAGGGGAGGCGGCGCCGGCTCCCGGCGCCGTCAGGTCAGGTTCGCAGACGGCTCAGACCGCCAGGGCCTCGTTGAGGAAGGCCTGGAGCTGGGCCTGGTGCTTGGACATCTGGCCGACCGCCGTGGAGGCGGAGGCCGGACGGCCGACGTAGCGCACCCGCTTCACCGCGGCGCCGGCCTGGCCGAGCACCCATTCGAGATAAGGCTCGACGAAGGCCCACGCGCCCATGTTCTTGGGCTCCTCCTGGCACCAGACCACCTCCGCGTTGCGGAAGCGGCTCATCTCGGTGGCGAGCGCCTTGAGGGGGAAGGGATAGAGCTGCTCGACCCGCATCAGGTAGACGTCGTTGACGCCGCGCTTCTCGCGCTCCTCGAACAGGTCGTAATAGACCTTGCCCGAGCAGAGCACGACGCGCCGGACCTTGTCGTCCTTGACGAGCTTGACGCCGCCCTCCTCGTGCTCGGCGTCGTCCCACAGGATGCGGTGGAAGGTCGAGCCCTCCGCGATCGCGTCGAGGGAGGAGACCGCCCGCTTGTGGCGCAGCAGCGATTTCGGCGTCATCAGGATCAGGGGCTTGCGGAAGTCGCGCTTCAGCTGCCGGCGCAGGATGTGGAAGTAGTTCGCCGGGGTCGAGCAGTTGGCGACCTGCATGTTGTCCTCGGCGCACATCTGCAGGTAGCGCTCGAGGCGGGCGGAGGAATGCTCCGGACCCTGGCCCTCGTAGCCGTGCGGCAGCAGCATCACGAGGCCGGACATGCGCAGCCACTTGCGCTCCCCGCTCGAGATGAACTGGTCGACCACGACCTGGGCGCCGTTGGCGAAGTCGCCGAACTGCGCCTCCCACAGGACGACGGCGTTCGGCTCGGCGAGCGAGTAGCCGTACTCGAAGCCGAGCACCGCCTCCTCGGAGAGCATCGAGTTGATGACCTCGAGATTCGCCTGCCCCTCGCGGATGCCGTTGAGCGAGGTGTAGCGCTGCTCGTTCTCCTGATCGATCACCACGGCGTGGCGCTGCGAGAAGGTGCCGCGCTCGACGTCCTGGCCCGAGAGGCGGACCCGGTGGCCTTCGAGGAGCAGCGAGCCGAAGGCCAGGGCCTCGGCGCTCGCCCAGTCGATGCCGACGCCGGTCTCGACCGCCTTGGCGCGGTTGTCGAGGAAGCGCTGGATGGTCCGGTGCAGGTGGAAGCCGGGGGGCGCCTGCGTGATCCTCTGGCCGATCTCGCGGAGCGTGTCGGCCGGCACGCCGGTCTGCCCGCGGCGGGGATCGTCGACATCCTCGCGCACGGCCTTGAAGCCGGACCAGCGCCCGTCGAGCCAGTCGGCCTTGTTGGCCTTGTAGTTGCCGGCCACGTCGAGCTCGCCGTCGAGGAGCGCGCGGAACTCGGCCTTGCGGGCGTCGAGGGCCTCCTGCGTCACCGCGCCGGATTCCACGAGCTTGCGCCCGTAGGTCTCCAGCACCGTCGGGTGCTTGCGGATGCGCTGGTACATCTTCGGCTGGGTGAAGGCCGGCTCGTCGCCCTCGTTGTGGCCGAAGCGGCGATAGCAGAGCATGTCGATGACGACGGGCTTGCCGAACTTCTGCCGGTACTCGGTCGCGACCTTCGCGGCGAAGGTCACGGCCTCCGGATCGTCGCCGTTGCAGTGGAAGATCGGTGCCTCGACCATCTTGGCCACGTCCGACGGGTAGGGCGAGGAGCGCGAGAAGCGCGGATCGGTGGTGAAGCCGATCTGGTTGTTGATGATGAAGTGGATCGAGCCGCCGGTGCGGTGGCCCTTCAGGCCGGACAGGCCGAAGCACTCCGCCACGACGCCCTGGCCCGCGAAGGCGGCGTCGCCGTGGATCAGGAGCGGCAGCACCTTCTTGCGGTCGACATTCGGCTTGGCGAGCTGGTCCTGCTTGGCCCGCACCTTGCCGAGCACCACCGGATCGACGATCTCGAGGTGTGACGGGTTGGCGGTGAGCGAGAGGTGGACGTTGTTGCCGTCGAAGGCGCGGTCCGAGGAGGCGCCGAGATGGTACTTCACGTCGCCCGAGCCCTCGACCTCGGCCGGAGAGGCCGAGCCGCCCTTGAACTCGTTGAAGATCGCCCGGAAGGGCTTGGCCATCACGTTCGAGAGCACGTTGAGGCGGCCGCGATGGGCCATGCCGAGCACGATCTCCTCGACGCCGAGCGCCCCGCCGCGCTTGATGATCTGTTCGAGCGCCGGGATCATGCCCTCGGAGCCGTCGAGGCCGAAGCGCTTGGTGCCGGTGTATTTCAGGTCGAGGAACTTCTCGAAGCCCTCGGCCTCGATCAGCTTGTTCAGGATCGCGCGCCGCCCTTCGGGCGTGAACGAGATCTCCTTGTCCTTGCCCTCGATGCGCTCCTGGATCCACGCCTTCTCGGCGGGGTCTGAGATGTGCATGAACTCGACGCCGAGGGTCTGGCAGTAGGTGCGCTCCAGGATCTTGACGATCTCGCGGATCGTCGAGAATTCGAGGCCGAGCACGTTGTCGAGGAAGATCGGCCGGTCCCAGTCGGGTTCCTGGAAGCCGTAATGCTGCGGGTGCAATTCCTCGTGGTCGCCGCGGGGGGCGAGGCCGAGGGGATCGAGCTTGGCGTGGAGGTGGCCGCGCATGCGGTAGGCGCGGATCAGCATGATCGCGCGGACCGAATCCTTGGTGGCCTGCTCGACGGAGACGCCGGTCTTGGCGACGACCGCGGCGCCCTCGCTGGCACCGGGCTTGGCCTCGCCCTTGGCGCGGATCTTCTCGCCGACGGCCTTCTCCAGGGTGGCCCAGTTGCCGTCGAGGGCCGAGACGATCTCGCCGTTGGCGGGCACCGGCCAGTTCGGCTTCTGCCACGAGGCGCCGGCCGCGTTCTTCTCGACGAGGCTGCCGTCCTCGCCGAGCGACTTGAAGAAGGTCTGCCACTCGGGGTCGACCGATCCCGGGTCACGGGCGAACGCCGCCTGGAGTTCCTCGATATAGGCGGCGTTGCCGCCGTAGAGGAACGAGGTTTCGAGGAGCGCTTCGTTCACGTCCTGACGTGCCATCGTCCGTCCATCCTGCCGCTGCGCGGGGCTCGCTCGACCGCGCCGGCGATCGGTTCCCGCTCACATGTCCGTCCGCATCCTTCGCGGGCGGCGCACAACCGCACCTGAATGCGCTGGGTTCTGATATGGGTTTCGCGCGGATGCGTGCGCTGCAGGGCAGCCGCGCGGGTCGGGTTCAGCCCTTGAGGCGATCGATGAGGGTTGAGCCGAGGCGGGCGGGCGAGGGCGAGACCCGGATGCCGG
>NZ_VZZJ01000012.1 GCF_008806345.1 Methylobacterium planeticum
ACCCGCCTCAGCGATCTTCAATGCCCTGAGCCGAGCACCTGAACCAACCGTCTGAGTCAGGGCACTAGCGCGCGCCGCGGAGATGGTCGGGACGATCGGCGCGGGCGATCCCGCAACCGCGCTCGTCCTTGCGATGACGCTGCTTCAGCATGGCCTGATCCACCGTGAGGGTTCGCCCTGGCCGCGAGCTCTCTCGGACGCGGTCGGGCGGGACACGGCGGCGCGCGGCGCCCTGATCAACGCCCTGCGGGTCGAGCCCGAACTCGGCACTCCGGCCCGCGGTGGATTGCCCGAGACGGTCGCCCGGCGGCACGGTGACGGCTGGCGCGTCACCGGGCGTAAGATCTACTCCACCGGTGCCCCGGCGCTCACCTACGGCGTCGTCTTCGTGCGCACCGACGAGCCGGAGCCGCGCATCGGCAATCTGCTCGTGCCCTTCGGCGCACCGGGCATCCGGATCGAGGAGACCTGGGACCATCTCGGCCTGCGCGCCTCCGGCAGCCACGACGTCGTCTTCGAGGACGTGTCCGTGCCGGGCACCCACGCCGTGGATCTGCGCCCGCCCTCGGGCTGGCAGGCGCCCGATCCGCTGCAGCAGGCCTGGAGCTGCGCCCTGTTGGCCGCATTGTATGACGGGGTCGCGCGGGCGGCGCAGGGCTGGTTCGTCCGCTTCCTGCGCGAGCGCCGGCCCGGCAGCCTCGGCGCACCCTTGGCGAGCCTGCAGCGCTTCCAGGAGGCGGTCGGCGAGAACGAACGGCTGCTCGCGGTGAATGCCCGTCTCATCGCGGGCCTCGCGGCCGAGACCGATGCGGGCTTCGCTCCGGCCCCGCGGGAATCCGGCTTCGTGAAGGTCACCGTCACCGAGAATGCGATCCAGGCCGTGCAGCGCGCGGCCGAACTCTGCGGCAACGCCGCGCTCTCGCGAAGGAATCCGCTGGAGCGGCATCTGCGCGACGTCCTCTGCGCGCGCATCCACTGGCCGCAGGGCGATGCCGTGCGGAGCGCTGCCGGCCGCACCGCCCTCGGCGGCTGAGCCCCCTCGCACAGGAGTTCCCCATGAGCCTTCTGCCATCCGAACCGACCGAGTTCATCGGCTTCGTCGCGCCGCGTGAAGTGTCGGAGACGCACGCGCCGCGAGGGCCGGTCATCGATTCCGACTATCTGCGGCTCCTCGCCCAGGCGCACGAATGGGGCGGCTTCGACCGCGTGCTCGTCGCCTCCTACTCGACGGCACCCGACCCGCTGCTGATCGCCGCCGAGGTGGCGGCCGTGACGGACCGGATCGGGCTGATGATCGCCCACCGCACCGGCTTCACCGCGCCGACCGTCGCCGCGCGTCAGTTCGCGACGCTCGACCACCTCACGGGCGGGCGCGTCGCCATCCACGCAATCAGCGGCGGCGATGACCGCGACCTCGCCAAGGACGGCGATCACCTCACCAAGGACGAACGTTACGCCCGCACGCGGGAATTCCTCGACATCGTCCGCCTGTGCTGGACCTCGCAGACGCCCTTCGACTACGCGGGCGAGCATTACCGGGTCGCGGGCGGCTTCTCGGAGGTGAAGCCCGTGACGGCGATCCCGATCTATTTCGGCGGCGCCTCAGCCCGGGCGCTCGCCGTCGCGGGGCGCCACGCCGACACCTACGCTCTCTGGGGCGAGACGCAAGCGCAAGTGCGCGAGCTGATCGGCCGGGTGCGGGCGGAGGCCGCTCCCCACGGGCGCGATCCACGCTTCAGCCTCTCGGTGCGCCCGATCCTCGCCGAGACGGAGGAGCGAGCCTGGGCGCGGGCGGACGCCATCCTGGCCGAGACCCGGGCTCTCAGGACGGCGAAGGGCCTCGGGCCCGCGGGCGCGCCGCAGAACGAGGGTTCGCGCCGGCTCCTCGCCGCCGCCGCCGCGGGTCCCCGCCTCGACACGCGCCTCTACACGGCGATCGCCGCCGAGACGGGCGCCGCGGGCAATTCCACGGCCCTCGTCGGCACGCCGGAGCAGGTGGCGGACGCGCTCCTCGACTATCACGACCTCGGGGTGCGCACGTTCCTGATCCGCGGCTTCGACCCGCTGGAGGACGCGCTCCAGTACGGGCGCGCGCTGCTGCCGGCGTTCCGCGACGTGCTCGGCCGCCGCAGCGGCGCGGCGGAGGCGGCCTGATGCGCGCCCTGGTTCTCGTCCTCCTGGCGCTCCTCGCCGTCGGCCCCGTCCGGGCCGAGGAGGTGTTGCGCGTCGGGGATCAGCGCGGCAATGCCCGTGCCCTGATGGAGGCCGCGGGCGTCCTCGACGGGCTTCCCTACCGGCTCGAATGGAGCGAATTCCCGGCTGCGGCCCCGCTCCTCGAGGCGCTCAATGCCGGCGCGATCGACGCGGGCGGCGTCGGCGACGCGCCCTTCACCTTCGCCGCCGCGGCAGGCGTGCCGGTGAAGGCGTTCCTCGCCTTCCGCAACCGCCAGGACGGGCTCGCGATCCTGGTGCGCCCCGATACGCCCATCCGGCGCGTGCAGGACCTGAAGGACAAGCGCATCGCCACAAACCGCGGCTCCATCGGCCATCAGGTCGTCCTGGCCGCTCTCGAAGAGGCGGGGCTGCCCGCCGACAGCGTGCGCTTCCACTTCCTGCCGCCGGCCGATGCCAAGCTCGCGCTCGCATCCGGGGCCGTCGACGCGTGGTCGACCTGGGAGCCCTACACCTCGGCGGCGGAGATCGCCGGCCTCGTGCGCGTGGTACGCGACGGCAACGGCATCACGCCGGGCCTGAGCTTCGCGGTGGCGAGCGACGCCGCTCTCAAGTCGAAGCGTATCCTGCTCGCCGATTACGCCCAGCGCCTCGCCCGGGCCCGCGCATGGGCCCTGAAGGACCCCGCTCCGTACGCGGCCGTCTGGTCGAAGCTGATCGGCCTGCCCGAGGCCGTGCCGCTGCGCTGGTTCGGACGGGCGCAATACCGCACCGTACCGATCGATGCGGCGGTGATCGCCGACGAGCAGCGCATCATCGACCTCTACGTCCGCGCCGGGCTGATCCCACAGGCACGGGCGCCCCGCGCCGCGGCGATCGTCGATGCCGGGTTCTCCGAAGCGCTCGCGGCGGTGCGATGATGCGGCCGGAGGAACCCCGATGCACGATCTCGGCGATGACCTCACCCATCCGGCGCCAGACGGCGGCCACGCGCCCGACGGCTCCGGCTGCGCCGCCGAGCGCTGGAAGCACGACGGGGCGCGGGTGATCCCGCAGTGCCTTACGCCGCGAACGGCCTGAAGGAAGGCCGCAACGCCTCGGCGAGCTTCCGTACCAAGGCCTAACTGATCGCCAATCCCGACGTGAAGCCCGCCGGTTTCGAGCCGCGCCTCCGCGACTGGGAGTTCGGCAGCCAGGAAGCTCGTCACCCGTTCTGATCCGAAGCTGAGAAACCCCCACGCACCGCCGGAAAGCGGCACTGCGTGGGGCGACGCTGGATGTCACGCGGAATGCCTGAACGCTTCCGGTCAAGCTGATTGTAGATCATGCTAAGACAAAATGCCTATGCGCCCGAGAATCAGAGATAACCGGCAGCGCTCGTCTCGAGAGAATTCCTCGTTAGACTTCCAACACGCTGCGCAAACGCGGTCTGACCGGTGCCGTACGCACAGGAGCAACGGCGCTACCGAGTGCTCGGGCATCGTGGTACTTGCTGAAACTATGAAATCTGTCAAAAAATATTCGTATCGAGAGCTTTAAATGAGCAGGATATATTGTGTAAATATAGATTTTATTTGATTTAATCAATATAAGATAGATCTGCGATCTATTGCAGGTAACTTACCGTATCAATTTAAATATATTACAAATTACTATTTTGTATTGCGTAGATTGTTGCATTCCAGGACAGATAAGCAGCGTTGAGCTAACATATGTTGGCGAACCCTCAACGAATCCTCTCCTATTGTTCCGTTTAGCGCCGCGACGGCATTTGTATGTGCGATCGACCTCCGGGGCCGTTCGCTTCCGGGCGGCTCCTGCCGTCCGAGCCTGCGAGGAGAGCCTTCCATGAACGGACCGAGAAGGCATCCCGGCCAGCCACGACGGCTCCGCGGCGCCTCCTGCCCCCAGCGACGATGACGCTCCCATTGATCCCCGCCTGACCCGTCCCATCGCCTGACACGCATCGGGTGGCCCGCGCCGCCGTATGGCGGCTTGCGCCCAGCTGAGCGGCGCGACCGGCCGCGCAAATCCGCACGGACAAGCCGTGAAAGGACCTACCGCCATGGAGTTCTATTCCATCGATGGTTCGGGCAACAACCTGGCGCAGCCCGAGCTCAACGCTGCCGGCACTGATTTCCTGCGGCTCGGCGCGGCGCATTTCCTAGATGGCATCTCGGTGCCGCTCGGCGGGCCGAACCCGCGCACGATCAGCAACGTCGTCGTCGGCGAGGGTGATCCGACCATTCCCAATCCGGATGGTCACTCGGGCATGCTCTACGCCTGGGGCCAATTCATCGATCACGACCTCGATCTCAGCCGCAGCGATGGAGTGACCCATATCGACGTCGTGATCCCGCCCGGAGACGCCTACTTCCCGGCCGGCAGCCTGATTCCCATCACGCGGGCCGTCATCGATCCGGAGACCGGGCCGGGCACGGATCGACCGGCGATCGCCGAGAACGCGATCTCCGGCTGGCTCGACGCCTCGATGGTCTACGGCTCGGATGCCGCGACGGCGACGCGCCTGAAACTGCCCGACGGACATCTGGCGACCTCTGCCGGTGACAACCTGCCGGTCGTCGATGGCTCCTTCCTCGCGGGCGATGTGCGCGCCACCGAGAACCCATCGCTGACCGCGCTGCAGACACTGTTCCTGCGCGAGCACAATTTCCAGGTCGACCGGCTGCATGCGGCCGATCCGGGACTCGACGGGGATGCCCTCTACCTGCAGGCGCGGGCGATCGTGACCGCCGAGATCCAGCGGATCACCTATGACGAATTTCTGCCCCACCTCCTCGGGCGCGACGCCATCGCACCCTATGCGGGCTACGATTCCGGGATCGATCCGCGCATCAGCGTGGAATTCGCCGGCGCGGCCTACCGGTTCGGACATTCGATCGTCTCGGCCGAGACCGAGCGCATCGATGAGGCCGGCGACCTCGTCGGCCCGGGGCTGGCGCTGCGGGACACGTTCGGGATGACGCCGGAGGCCTTCGCGGCTGCCACCGGCGCGGACGGCTTCCTGCGCCATCTCGGCGATGACGCCTCGCAGACCATGGATGCCCGGATCGTCGAGGATCTGCGCAACTTTCTCATCGACCCACCGGTCGGTCAGGATCTGGCCAGCATCAATATCGCCCGCGGCCGTGACCTCGGCCTCGGCACCCTCAACGAGACCCGCGCGGATCTCGGCCTCGCCCCCTATACGGAATTCTCCGAGATCACCGACGATCAGGCGACCGTCGCGGCGCTGCGCGAGGCCTTCGGCACGGTCGATGCGGTCGATCTCTGGACCGGCGGTCTCGCCGAGGGACATCCGCTGGGCTCCGCCATCGGCGAGACCTTTGCGACGATCATCGGCGCGCAGTTCGAGCGCCTGCGGGACGGCGACCGCCTCTGGTACCAGAACGACCAGTTTGACAAGCACACGCTCGATAGCATCGAGCATACGAGCCTGTCGGACATCATCCTCCGCAATACGGATACCGGCGCCATCCAGAAGGACGTCTTCGCCTTCTACGATCGACACGCCAGCGATTTCGCCTCCGAGGAGCCGGACGCGCCCCAGCTTATCATCGGCACTCCGGATGCGGCGCGGCTCGTCGGCGGACCGCAGGGCGACATGCTGGTCGCCGGGACAGGTCGGCAGATCCTGACAGGACGCGGCGGGAGCGACGACTTCGCCTTCTCGGCCGACACGAGTGCCGTGATCACGGATTTCAAGCCCGGAGAGGACCATCTGGTCTTCGAGGAACATGTGTCGGCGCGCGCGAGCTGCGGAGGGCACCAATCGGGTCACGGCTCCCACCTCGGGCATCACGGTTCCGCGACGGGGCTGGTCATCGTTCAGGATCACGGACATGCCGTCGTGATCTACGGCAACGTTCGGGTCGCGTTGCCGGGGATATCGGCCGCGCAGCTCACCTCCGACGATTACAGCTTCGCCTGAGCACGGGTCCGATAGGCTGGCGATGCCGGGGCCAGCAACTCGGGCGCGGCGCATCGATGCCGCGACGCCCCCCGGCTTGACGCGATGCCTCGGCGGCCACCACCGGAAATGCGTGCTCCGAATCGGTGATCACCGCCCGCGCGCAATCCTCTCCTCGGTGTGCGGAGCGTTCGCGCGAGGTGCCAGGACATGACGGTCTGAACCGGCGCGGAGAATGGTGAAGGGCGTAGGTCGGTCCTCGCTTCGACGCTTGGCGAGGGCGATGCGGTTACGGCTGAGCATAGCGTCGGCTCTGGTCAAAAGCCGAAGCGGCGCGTTGATGAGCGCGCATCAGCGCCATGACGCGCGTCGGGTGCCGGAGCCGGCTCGGTGTCGCGGACGATTGATCCGGTTTTCCGCACTGGATCGGGCATCCTCACCGGCGAAGCCCGCCGCAGTCGAGGCTGGGCGGGCTCGCGGCCGGCAATCGTACGACGTGATCAGCAATCGTCGCCCTTCTGTCCTACCTGCTGGTTGGCGCCCGCGTTGTTCATCGCGCCGACGGTCCCCGGAGAGGCTGGCTGCTCGCCGCCTGCGAGATTCTTGCTCGCCGGATCCTTGCTCCCGCTGCGGGTGTTCTGATCGTTCGACGCCTGCTTGTCGCCGGTCATCTGGTTGGCGCCGACGTTGTTCATCGCACCGACGGTGCCGGGAGAAGCAGGCTGCTGACCACCGGCGAGGTTCTTGCTGGATTGGTCGACCGCCGAACTCTTGTCGTTCGAGGCCTGCTGGTCAGGGGTCTTCCCCTTCGTCGAGCCCGTATTGCAGGGCGCTGCGAGCGCAGCCGTGGCGGTCAGAGCCAGAATGGCTGCGGCGCTGACAAGACGTGAAGCCGTCATCGTGCGTTCCTCCGGTGATTATTTCCGGAGTAGAAATCCGTGAAGTTCTGACGCGGTTCCCTCGATACTGGCTCGGCCGCGGTTTTCCGGCCGATGAACGATCGGTTCCGAGCCTTAGGGCGATCGAACCTTGCCTCATCCACGCCATGTCTGGCTGAGGTGCCGAGAGCGATGCCGGTCCTGCGCCGGGCTAGCGGTTCTGCGGGACGACCTCCGGTTTGCCCTTATCGGTCATTTTCTTGCGCAACGGCCAGGGAATCTCGGCAAACCGGTACTGCGCCAGGGGCGGGAGGACGGTGACGGCCGCGTTCTACAGGCGGCTGTCGATCAGCAGTGACCTCACCTGTGCATCGGCCTTTGAAGCTCGCCATCAGTCACCGACGTCTGCAGCTTTTCGGAGGGGTCGGAACCGAGGCGTCGTCCGCATACCGAGCCATCGCCTGAAGGGCGACGCTGGTCCCGTAATCGATGCCCATCCGGTAACGACAGAAATCACCCGAGCAACGCTGACGAGATTGTCGCTCCGAGCCCAGTCCGGGCCGAACGCAGCGTTCTTTCGAGCGATCGGCAGCCCCGACGTTAGTAAGCTGGATACCACTTCCCGAGGCCGCTCCGTTCATGTCGTTTCGTGTCGGACGAGTTCAGGATCGGTTCAGCGCCGTAACGTTCGAATGCGGTCACGGACCAAACATTCGGGGATTGTCATGAAGACGTTGGCTCTCTCGGCGCTTGCCGCAGCCTTCGCAGGAAGCGTTCTTCTCGCACCTGCAGCCGAGGCACGCCCTGGTTACCGGGGCGGGTACGGCTATCACGGGGGCTATGGCTATCGCGGTGGCTACCGGCAGTACGGCTACCGCCGCGGACCCGGGGTGGGCGGGGCGCTCGCTGCCGGTGCGGCACTCGGGATCATCGGGGGCGCGATCGCGGCCTCTCAGGCTCCGCGCTACTATTACCCGGCACCGGCCTACGGCTACGGCTATTACGGACCCGGTCCGTATTACGGTTACTGAGGCCGTTCACCCCGCCAATCGGGGTGAACGATCACGGTCGTCGGCAACGCTTCGGCCTGAGCTTCGGCTCGGGCCCGCCACGAATCGGAAGCACAGTCTGAATCGGAGCGGTCGAGAGGACGTTGGGTCCGTGACGTCGCTCGAAAATAGGGAAACGCGTCCCTCACAATCCACAGGGGCGACCATCACGGAGTAATCAGCAGGGCGCCGACGATGCGCCGCGCCTCGGCCGCCGCATGCGCCGCCGCGATCCTGTCGAGCGGGAAACGCTCGCCGATATCGACCCGGACATGCCCCTTGCCGATCGCGTCGAACAGGTCGGCGGCATTGGCCCGGAAGGTTCGGACATCGGCGTTGTGCGGGAACACCGAGGGTCGCGTGAGGAAGAGACAGCCCTTCTTGTTCAACAATTCCGGCTCTATGGCAGGGGCTGGACCGGAAGCGCCGCCGTAGGAGACGACGAGGCCGAACGGGGCCGCGCAATCGAGCGACCGGATCAGCGTATCCTTCCCGACTGCGTCATAGACCACCCGCGCCTTCCGACCGCCCGTCGCCTCCAGGAAGGCCTGCGGCCACGCGGCGTCGGTGAGGTCGATTACCGCCTCGCATCCGGCAGCAAGCGCCGCTTCGCGCTTGTGCGGGGATCCGGTCGTGCCGATGACCGTGGCACCGAGCGCCGCCGCCCAACGCGTGAGGATCTGTCCGACGCCGCCTGCCGCCGAGTGAACGAGCAGGAGGTCGCCGGGCTGCACCGCGTGCGTCTTCCGCAGCAGGTACTGCGCCGTCATGCCCTTGAACAGCAGTGACGCGGCGGCTTCGTCGCTCACCGAGTCCGGGAGGCGAACGAGTCTGTCCGCCGGTACGTTGCGCCAATCCGCGTAGGCGCCGACGCCGGCATTCATGTAGGCGACGCGATCACCGACCTGGAGATCTGAAACGCCGGATCCGACCGCCTCAACCACACCGGCGGCCTCGAATCCGAGCCCGGTCGGCAGCGGCAGCGGATAGGCACCCTTTCGCTGGTAGACGTCGATGAAGTTGAAGCCGATGGCTGTCTGGCGGAGCTGAGCCTCGTTCGCGCCGGGTTCGGGCAACGCTTCGGTCGTGAGTGTCAGAACCTCGGGCGGGCCGAACTGCGTGATCACCACGTGACGTCTGCTGGACATGGAGGGAGGCCTTCTGGACTCTGTCTGTCGGGATGTCGCACGACTGCGCCCGACGCTGCTCCGTTTGGGCCAAGCGTCTCGGATGATCAACGCCCACGCGCTGCCGGAACCGGAATGCCCGGCGTCGCTCAGCGCTGGTCCTGTTTGATGCCTTCCCTCGAGTGCTGCGTCGGCGATCCCCCTGCCGCGATCCGTTTTGCGGAGGAAGCAAATTTAAACCCGGGACCGCGGCAAACCGTGCGATAATGCTGGTCCGAAGTGAGGAGGTACCGATGGCTGCGGAGAAGAAGCACGGTAGTCGCGAGGCGAAGAAGCCGAAAAAACCCGTTCCGAAGACGATAGCGGCGGCGCCATCTACGAAGGACATGGTCAGCGCAGCCGTGAAATCGGCGAACAGGAAATAGGTTTCGGCCGCGTTCAGGCGGCGGGCGGCAGGTTGCCGGCCGCCACGGGTCACCGTCGCACGATGCCGATCGTCACGCAGACCAGACCGCCGATGGAGGCTGGTCGCGTTGCTTTGCACGCGATTTTCCTCGGCCCTGAGGGCGCTCGCGACGATATTTGTCCGGACCTGTACAAATTCACCGCATCCAGAGCCGTGTCTTCTCCGTGAGGCCAGCTCGCGTTGGGACATCAGGCGTTATTCGGTCGAGGCAGGGCGTAGCTGGGTCTACGTGCAGCTTGCCGGGATCCGCAATCTGAGCTTGTAGATTGGCAAGCGATCACGTCAGCTGCCGTCCATCTCGGACTGACAGCGCAGCATCGCGGATGCGGTGGAGGCGATCGTGCTGACGAGAGTTCGGGAGGGCCGCTGATGTCCGGTCATCTTCTGAGATGCAGGCGGTGCTGGCAGCCGATCTTGAGCGATGCGAGATGTTGCCCGCATTGTGCCGTGGATAGGCCCGCGCGCCGATACCGCATCCGCAGGGGCCTTCTGGCGATGCTGGCGCTCGGCGTCGGAGCGTTCGGCCTTTACCGCTACGGCGAGCCGTACTGGACGGCCGGGGCAGTCCGCCTGATGGACGCCGGGTCGAATGTGCAGAAGTCGGTGCAAGCCTCCGCGTCGAGCTTTTTCGGATCGCCCGACGCGTTCTCGATCGCGTGCCTTGAGCGGGGCGGGACCGTGGTTCAGGTCCGCAGCTCCCAGGGGGCCTCGGTTCAACGCTGTGCCGTCAAGTTCGATGACGGCCTCCAGCGGTAGGGTGTCGATGGCGCGCCGGCCGCAATTCTTGGACCTCGCTCAGGCACGCGCCAGCACAAGCGTGATTCCTCCACGTTTGCGCTAGAGCGGAGCGGTACAAGGTTTCCATTCGACGCAGCGCGCAGCGTCGTCCATGCGAACTGTCCGCCAGGAATGCTCCGTTGCGTGAGCGTTACGGAGAATCGCTGGGCCGAATTGCCTCTGGCGATTGCCGGATGTGCGCCTGAGGCGCAGCATCGTCCGGCGCCCCGTTCCGACACCTGCCGGCGCGTGGCGCGGCCACGCCGTGGAGTGCGAGGCGTGAAACTGAACCTGCGCTGGAACGGGTTGATGTGCGGTGGTCCGCGCGGCGACCGCGTGGTGCTGTTCTGGTGGAACTCCCTGCCGGCTGGCCACCGCTACTGGGGCTACCGCAAGGACTGGGAGAACGGTGCGCTCAATCGATTTGGACTGAGGTTCAGCGAGTTGATCTGGCGCATGCCGTGGACGAACCATGACGGCGGCGTCCGAACCCATGGCTGGGTCCGCAACCGGGTTTGGATGCGCCCTTGAACCACGATGCCGGGGAAGCGCGCCTGAGTCGATCACAGGGCTAGTATCCGCATCGTCCGCGCCTGGCAGCGACGGCGTTTCCACGAAGCGCGTGTCCCGGAGGGACGATCAGCGCGGGCACGCGCTTCCTGCCAGAGGCCGTTGACGCTTCCGTGATCGTGAAGCGACCGCGGAATGCGGTCCGGCCGCGGTGGCGAGCACTTGAGCGCCCGGCCACCGCGCCGACCGAGTGCCCGTTCTTGCGCGGGCGTCAGGCGAGTTTGGTTGTCTCAGCGGCGAGCAAGGCTCCCCCTCCGCTTATCAACCAGCATTCACTGTCTACAGTGATGACGCCAGATGCGCAGACGTTGGTTACCGGACCGTTAAGGCGCCGGCGGCTGGCCTCGTGGCGACTTCCGCGGCGTCCGGTGCAGCTCGCCCCGCCGCATGGGAGCGGCAGGATCAGCTCGGCGGCTGATCCCTGTTACGGCGCATTCGACCAGTGCCCGGAAGCCACGCATCGCGTAATACGCCTCTATTCGGCGCAGCCAGACGACCGCATTCTTCGGGTATATTCGAGCGAGACTAGGCGATCAGCCACGCTGCGACGAGGAAGGCTGCAAAGAAGGCGCTCGAGCTGAGTGCGACGGCGGCGACTTCGCGGTGTTGCAGCAACAGGTTTTCAGAAGACGGGGACATGACTCGGTGACCAAGTGTTGAACGACCGATCCATTGCCACCAGCGGGGTTGAAAGGCGATGAGCGCGTGAGGTTAACAACGAACGAATTTTGCTGATGTCGCTTCGTTGCAACGATGCCTGCGAGGGGGCGTGCCCGGACCCGGTGACAATCTGAGACGAATCCCTCCGCCGAGGGTCGGCTGCTATTCACCGACGGCAAGGGGCTCGACGGTGTTCCGAGCATGGTCTCGGCTGTTGGGCCTTTCCAAAATGGGGAGGGAGTTTGCCCGGCCGAGCCCTCGGACCTCCCGAGCTTTCCTCGTTGCGGGGAGTCTCATCCGTCACCGGATCTGCTACTCCTCGACGGCCGTTGGCGATGTCGCCGCCACCGGCGCGATCGTACCCGACGTCGATGACGCCGACCTCGGTGCGTCGTCCGAGCCCATGCCTCAGGAGGCGGCCGTCCGCGGCCGAGCGAATCATGCGCCGTCACCGCCATGCCAAGATCATCGCCACCGTCGGCCCCGCCAGTGCCTCGCCCGAGATGCTGCACGCCCTGTTCCTGGCCGGCGTCGACACCTTCCGGCTGAACTTCAGCCACGGCACCCAGGACGACCACGCCAAGGTTCACGCCGCCATCCGCGCCCTGGAGCAGCAAGTCGGCCGGCCGATCGGCATCCTGCAGGACCTGCAGGGCCCCAAGATTCGCGTCGGCACCGTGGCGGGTGGCCGGCTCGACGTGATGCCCGGGGAGACCATCCGCTTCGTCCTCGACGGCACTGAGGGCGACAAGCGCGCCATCCCGCTGCATCACCCAGAGATCTTCGCCGCCGTCGCGCCGGGCCAGGAACTCCTGATCGATGACGGGCGCGTGCGGGTGAAGGTGGTCGGCCTGACCTCCGACACGATCGAGGCCGAGGTGGTGATCGGCGGGGTCATCTCGAACCGCAAGGGCGTCAACCTGCCCGGCACCCTCCTCGATCTCTCCCCGCTCACCGCGAAGGACCGGGCCGACCTCGCGTTCGGCCTCGAACTCGGTGTCGACTGGGTGGCGCTCTCCTTCGTGCAGAAGCCCGCCGACCTGATCGAGGCCCGCGCCCTGATCGGGGACCGCGCCGGGGTGATGACCAAGGTCGAGAAGCCGCAGGCACTCGAGCGGATCGACGACATCATCCGGTTGTCGGATGCCGTGATGGTCGCCCGCGGCGATCTCGGCGTCGAGATCCCGCACGAGGACGTGCCTGGCCGCCAGAAGGAGCTGATCCGCGCCTGTCGTCTGGCGGTGAAGCCGGTCGTGGTGGCGACGCAGATGCTCGACTCGATGGTGAGCGCCCCGACCCCGACCCGG
Source organism: Methylobacterium planeticum (assembly GCF_008806345.1). GTDB lineage: Bacteria > Pseudomonadota > Alphaproteobacteria > Rhizobiales > Beijerinckiaceae > Methylobacterium > Methylobacterium planeticum. The sequence goes on from NZ_VZZJ01000012.1 coordinate 12,938, forward strand.
GCCGAGGCCTCGGACGTGGCGACCGCGATCTACGACGGCGCCGACGCGGTGATGCTCTCGGCCGAGTCGGCCACCGGGCGCTTCCCCGTCGAGACGGTGTCGATGATGGCGCGCATCATCTGCCGCACGGAGGAGCACAAGCTCTACCGCTCCCTGATCGCGGCCTCCGAACCGGGCGAGGAGGAGACGCCGCCGCACGCGGTCGCGACCGCCACGGCGAGCCTGGCGGACGCGGTCGGGGCGGCGGCGATCGTGGCCTACACGCTGAGCGGGACGACGGCCGCCCGCATCGCGCGCAAGCGGCCCGCGGTGCCGATCCTGGCGCTGACGCCCGACCTCGGGACCTCGCGGCGCCTCTGCCTGCTCTGGGGCGCGCACAGCGTCCGGGCGGACGAGGTGAGTTCCTACGAGGAGATGGTGGCTGGCGCCGTGGCGCACGCGGTGGAAGAGGAGTTTGCGAAGCCGCACGATGTGGTGGTGGTTGCGGCCGGCATCCCCTTCGCGGTTGCGGGAAACACCAACAACATCCGGATCGCTCTGGTTTGAACGGGCTCCCGGATCCCGAATCATCTCGCTTCGCCAGAACCCCCGGGTGGTGATCGCGGACGGGAGCGGAATACGCACGCGTTCGAACAGGCCGCGTGTCCGCCTTGCCGAGCATTTCCCCAGCCCCTCGGGGATCATCCACTGGCAACAGGACGGACCACGCGGTGGGCGCCGCCGCCGTACCGCCCGGCGATGCCCGACATGTCTCCGGATCAGGTGTGGACCAAGGCTCCGCCCGGATTGTCCAGGATCAGGCGAAGCTGCGCGATCATGGCCTGCGACGCGGCCGCCTCGCAGAACACCGTGCGATAGCGCTCACGCGCCGCAGCAGGGTAACTGCACCAGCTTGCGGGTAGCCGGACGATGCCGGTGAGGGTTTCGGCGAGAAGATCGGCACGGCCTGGCGGCACGACCCAGCCATTGCGGCCCTGCTCGACGATTTCGGGCAAGCCGCCGATGTCGGAGACGACCGGCGGGATCCCGTAGGCCATGGCCTCGATCGCGACCCGGCCGAGGGATTCCGGCAGGCTTGAGGGAACCGTGACGACGTCCGCCCAGAGAAAATGCGGCGCCGGGTCGGCCACGAACGGGTGCAGTTTCACCCGGTCCGAGAGCCCTGCACGCGCGATCGCCGCGACGAGCGCACGCTCGCGCTCCGCATCCTCGAAGGCGCTGCCGACGATGCGTACCTCGATCCGGGCCCGGATCTCCGCGGGAAGACGGTCGATGGCTTCGACCAGAACGTCCTGTCCCTTGATCCGGCTGATCCGCCCGAGCATCAGGAGCCGGAGCGGACGGCTGCCGTCATAGGTCATCGGCTTCGTCCGCCCCGGATCCGCGATGCCGTTGTAGACCACGCGCGCACGAACCTGCGGTGGCATCGCGAAGGCGCGCTCGGTCGCCCGCGAATTAAAGATGATGTCGCAGCCGCTCCAGCGGATCAGGGCCTTCAACGCCTTGAGGACCGCGCCCTCGGGAATCTCATGAACGTGGACGATGCTGCGTCCGGCGCAGACCCGCGCCGCCAGGAGGTAGTCCGCCACCACCGAGGTGTTCACGTAGACGAGATCGCTGCTCCGGATGCGCCCGAGCGCGCGGCCCACCGCGAAGGGGAGGGTGAGGAGCCCGATCGTGGCGAGGCGTGGCAACGTACGGCGGCGCAGAATCCACAGCGGCTCGATCACGACACGCGACGCGACGGCTTCGAGCGGCGCCACGATGGGACCCGTGCGCGGCAGCACGACGTCGATCCAGGCGGTGGGGCAGGCGGCCCGGATCAGCCTGACGGTCTCGATGAAGCTGCGATCGGACCCGTAGAGCTCGAAACCCTGATGCACACAGGTGATGCGCGTCATGTAAAATATTCCAGTTCTTTAACGATCAATCCTGATACCGCGAAGGCCTAAAAGCAAATCTTAAGCCGGGTCCGTCATTTGCAGAGTACTTAACAGGCGAAGTACTCGCGTCCGGAAGTGGCACAAATTCGGCCCGAGATCTGAAATCGGCAGCCGGTGACGTGTCGATCAGGGACAGACGCAAAGAGGAGCTGACTGAACATGGGACGTGCTGCCCCCTCCCTGCTGATCCTCGGGACGCGCGGTGTCCCTGCCGCGCATGGCGGCTTCGAGACCTTCGCGGAGAAACTCGCTCTCTTCCTGACGGGGCGCGGATGGACGGTGGGGGTCTATTGCCAGGATGAGGTGGAAACGGTCGGCGAGCGCTTCCGCAGCACCCAGTGGAACGGCATCGAGCAGATCCACGTCGAAGTCGGTTCGCATGGGCCGCGCGCGACCCTCGAATTCGATTATCACTGCGTCCGGCACGCGGCGGAGCGCGATGCCGTCTGCCTCGTCCTCGGCTATAACGGTGCGGTGTTCCTGCCGCTCCTGCGCCGCAGCGGGCGCAAGATCATCACCAACATGGACGGTCTCGAGTGGCGACGGCCGAAATGGTCGTTGCCGGTGCGCGGCTACTTCTGGGTCAGCGAGTGGATCGCGGCGTGGACCTCACACCGTCTGGTCGCCGATCACCCGGCGATTGCCGACCACCTGGCGACGCGCCGGTCGCGCGAGGCGATCGCTACGATCCTGTACGGCGGCGACCCAGTGCGCGCCGCGCCGGCAGCCTCCCTGGCGCCCCTCGGCCTCGAGCCCAACGGCTACATGACGTCGATCGCGCGCATCGAGCCCGACAACAACATCCTGCCGATCGTCGAGGCCTTCTCGCGCAAGCGGCGAAACGCCAAGCTGGTCGTCCTCGGGACGATGAACCCCTCGATCCGTTACCACCGGCGGGTTCGTGCGGCGGCGAGCGACGAGGTGATCTTTCCCGGCGCCATCTACGAACCGGAGACCGTCAGGGCGCTTCGCTATCACGCCCGCGCCTACCTGCACGGTCATTCGGTCGGCGGCACCAACCCGTCGCTGGTGGAGGCGCTCTGGGCCGGCAACGCGGTGATTGCGCACGACAATCCGTTCAACCGCGGCACCGCCGGGCCCGAGCAAGCGTATTTCCGAAATGCGGAGAGCTGTTCGGATCTGATCGAGAGTCTCCTGACGGACGATCTCGCGCTGAAGCGCGCCCGCGACGCCGCATCGCGGCAGGCGACCCTCTTCGCCTGGGGGCCGGTCCTCGAAGCCTACGAGCAGGAGCTGCTCCAGCTTGGCGGGCACGACCCGATCACTTACGCGATGGACCTCGCTGCGGAGGCAGCCGCGAACGACCGGGCGACCGACGTCTCGACCGGCACCGCGTGATGGAACCGGGCGAAGGGGAACCGGCAGCTCGGGGTGCCGCGGTACGACCGACCCGCCGCGGCGCGCTGGGCGGGGCGCTCGGCCTCGCCCTCGGCGCACCCTTCCTCACCGTGCCGAGCCTGAATCCGGCCCGGGCCGCCTCGGCGCCCGAGCCGATCCGGCTCCGGCGCGGGGTCAACCTGTGGCCATGGTTCTCCCTTACGCGGGAGTTTCCCGCGCCCCGCACCGATTACGGCTGGCCACCCTTCCAGGAGCAGCGCCCGGTTCCGATGCCAGCGGATCTGGCGCGGCTCGCTGGGTCCGGGCTGGACTTCGTCCGGCTTCCGATCGACCCCGGTCCGTTTCTGGCATTTTCCGGCGAGCGTCGCGCTGCGCTTCTCGCCCAACTCGACGCGGCGGTCGCCGCGGTCCTTCACGCGAAGCTGAACCTCGTCCTGAACGTCCAGGCGAATGTCTCGACGCATCACTACAATCCGCAGAACCTCTACGGGGATGCGGCGAACCTGTTGTTTCGCCCCTATAGAGACCTCATCGCGGAACTCGCGCGCAGGCTCTCCCGTCACGATCGAGGCCGGGTGGTTCTCGAACCCGTCAATGAGCCACAGCAGGCTTGTGGCTCGACGGCCTGGGACGCGGTCCAGGCGGCCCTCCTGACCGCGGCCCGGGTCGCTGCGCCCGATCTCACCCTCGTTGCGACGGGGGCCTGCGGCAGCATGATCCGCGGGCTCACGGCCCTCGATCCCGCGCCGCTCCGCGCGCTCCGGCCGCTGATCTACAGTTTCCACTTCTACGAGCCTTACCTGTTCACGCATCAGGGCGCGCCCTGGATGCAGGAGCCCATCTACCGCGCCCTGAACGCGGTCCCCTGGCCGTCGCGTGCCGGACGCCTCGACACGACGCTCGCCGCCGCGCGTGCGCAGATGCGTGCCGATCCGGGGCGGAGCCTCGCCGAGAAGGACGCCGCCTACCGGCTGACGGAAGCGAAGCTCGCGGAGTATTTCGCCGCCGAGCCGGACCGCGGCTTCGTCGACCGCCAGCTCGTCGCGGTGCGCGATTGGGCGACCCGCAACGGGATCCCGGAGCGCGAGATCCTGATGGGCGAGTTCGGCGCCCTGCGAAGCGATTCCCGCTACGTCGCCGCAGGGGCCGCCGACCGTGCGCGCTACATCCGCGATGTGCGCCAAAGTGCGGAAGCGTTCGGCTTCCCCTGGGCCTTCTGGAACCTGTTCGACGGCATGGGTCTGATCGACGACGACACCCGAGTCGCCGATGCGGAGCTCCTCTCGGCCCTGGGTCTCAAGGCAACGTCCCCTTGATCAGGACGCTCGCGCGATGCGCGTCTCGGGAAACGGGCGGTAGAGTGCCACGAGGACGATCACGAACTTCGCGAGGAGCGTCGTCTTCCCGCCCAGGCTCTCGAATGTGTTGATCAGGACCACGAACGCGATCATCGGCATGGCGATGCCGGCGCGGCACCGGCGTCCGACCTCGACGAGGAACAGCGTCACGGCGGTGGTGAGCAGCAGCGCCATGAGGGCGCCCTGGTAGAGCACGACCCGGATGATCGGGTTCTCGATTCCCCACTCGAGGCCCGTGATCCGGCGCAGGCTGTCCACCAGGGACGGGTCGGGTCCGAGGATCAGGTCGCGAAGGGGCAGGCGGCTGAAGAGGTCGAACATCGCGACGCGCGCGTTGGCGCTACCACCGTCCGAGGCGAACCGGCCGAGCAAGGCGTCGAAGAATCCCCCATAGGCGAGGCCCGCGACCGTGGTTGCCACGAGTGGCAGGGCACAGGCGGCGCCTGCCGCCGCGAGCAATGGGATGCGACCGCGCGCGATGGCGCGCAGGAGCTGCGCGAGGCCGAAGGCGCCCCCGAGCACGAGCGTCACCACGATGGCCGACCGGCCTCCGAAGGTCACGAGGGCAACGAGCTGCACCGCGATCATGACGAGCCGCGTCAGGGGCTTGAGGCTGCCGCCCCCGGCGATCAGCGCAAGAACGTAGCAGGCTGTCAGCGTGGCGTTGCCGAGGGGGTGACCCTGGAGGGCGGCGGAGCGCGTATCGGTCTCGAAGGTCGCGCCGTCGAGGCGGAATGGGAAGAAGCGCTGGCCGGTCGCAAACTCGACGATCCCGAGGACCGCGTTGGCGGCCATGACCGCATGGACGAGGGTCTCGAGGCGGCGCAGGCTTCGCGCATCGCTCTCGAGAAGCAGGATCATGACGAGAGCGGCCTGCAGGAACGTGTCGATCGCACCTGCCGTCCCGGAGGCGCCGCGCAGGATGATCTGTGCCGCCATGGCGATCGACGCTGCGGCCAGGAGACAGCTCGCGGGCCGGTGCTCGGCCGCCGAGACCAGGTTGGCGACAGGGTTTCCCCGACGCAGCATCTGCCAGAGTACGAGGAGCACGCAGAGGTAGCTGGCGGGGTGGACCTTCTGCGCCTGGCCACCCGTAAGACCGTCGTAGTTGAGGCCGACCGCCCAGAGCATGCCGCCCGAGACGGCGAGGATGAGGAGCGACGCCACCATCAGGCCGAGATCGGCCGGAAGTCGGATCTCGATGCGCCGCGGAGCCGGCGCCCAGGTCCGCGCCTCCGCCGGCATCACCGCGCCGCGCCCTTGCCGTCGATGAACAGCGCACCCGAAGGCGGCCGACCGAGCGCTGCCGCGATCCGGCCGGTCTCGACAAGGTCGTCCTGCAGGGTGCGGCCGCCGCTCGCGACCACGACGACGCGGTCGACCGCTCCGACGAGCGGCGCGATCCGGACGTTCTCCGTGAGCGTGCCGCCATCGATCAGGACGAGGTCGTAGCGCTCGGCGACATGGGCGAGGAATTGCTGCACGTTCTCACGCTCGAAGGCGTCGCGCACCGGCTTCTGGCCGTTACCCACGGCCAGACGGCGTGCGCCGGTGGCCGTATCGGTAACGGAGGCGGAAAAGAAGCTGATCTCGCCCCGAAGGACTTCGAGCAATCCGCCGGTCCCGGGATGCGCAGAACTGAGTTCGGCCTCGACCACCAGGACATGGTCCCCGCGCGCCGTCGCCACGGCCGCCAGGAGATCGATCAGGCTCCGTCGCTCGGCGGCCTCGGAAGCCGGCGCCGTCACCAGGACGTTCAACGCCCGGTTCTTGCCAGGCTTCACCCCCGCGAGGGCGTAGAGACTATCGAGCGCAAAGGCCGCCGGTGCCGCGCAGGCACCATCGGGCATCCCGAACGTCTCCGGGAAGGTGGCGAGCACCGGCGCGTCGAGCAGCCGTTCGAGTTGACGACGCGAGAGCAGCGTCGGCCGTGCGTATTCGCGCACCAGCGCGAGCCCGGCGCCGATCCCGAGGCCACCGCCCATCGCAGCACCGAGGATGAGGAGGCGCAGCGGCCAGCTCCGCTCCTCGGGCGGTTGGGCCCAGGTGATCACGCGGGCGTTCGTCGCATCGACATTCGCCTGCTCGCTGATTTCCCGGGAGCGCACGAGGAACGTGTTGTAGACTGAGCGGCTGGCGTCGAGGTCGCGCTCGAGCTCGCGCAGGCGCACGTTCGATTTGCCGGTTTGGACCGACTCGGCTTTCAGGCTGTCGAGGTTCCCGGCGAGGGAGCGTTCGTTGGCAAGCGCGCGCTGGTACTCGATCTCGGCCCCCTGCACGATGCGACCGAGTTCGGCATCGATCAGCCGCTTGACGTCCGCCTTCTGGGTGCGCACCGCGGTGATGAAGGGATGGCGCTCGCCGAGCTGCGTGCGCAGATCGGCTTCCTTGCTGGTGAGTTCGGCAAATTGCGTGCGCAGGCGCTCGATCGTCGGTGCCTGGATCGCTTCGGGCGTCGCGCCCGCGTCGAAGGCACTGCCGCGGGCGCTGCGGATGCCCTGCAGCCGGCTTTTGGCTTCGGCGGTGCGGTTTCGGGCCGCCACGAGACGCGCGTTGCTGTCCGTGAGCTGCTGTTCGCCGACCAAACGTCCGCTGGAGGCGATCAGACCATTCTCGGCCCGAAAGCTCTCGAGCCGGGTCTCGGCCGCGAGGACGTCGCGGCGCAGGCTGTCGAGGCGCGCGTTCAGTTCCCCCGAGGCGCGCTTGGCCGCGTCCGCGCGGGCCTCGGCCTGATCGGCGAGATAGGCCCGTGCGATGGCGTTGACGATCAACGCCGCCTTGTCCGGATCCGACGCGGTGACGATGACGTCGACGACGAACACTTTCTCGGCACGCTTGACGGCCAGCTTCCTGCGGAGGTTCCGAAGCGCCTGTGATTTCCCGTTATGGGTCTGCGCCTGGGGGCCGGACACGACCTCGCGCAGGGCCCGCAGGGACCGCGACAGGAGACCGTCGCGCAGTCCGCCGAATTCGGGATCGGCCGCAAGCCCCGCCTCCGCAATGGCGCGCAAAAGAACCGTGTCCGACTCGATGACCCGGACCTGACTCTCGATCTTGGTGATGCCGCCATCGGGCGCGACCACGCCGGCATTGAGGTCGTTGGTGATGACCTGCCGGTCGCGCGGGTCGATGAGGAGTTGCGAGGTCGCGGTGTAGAGCGGCGTCGCCAGGAACCCGTAGATCAGGGCCGCCACGGCGAAGAGTGCGGTCGTGCCCAGGACGATCCGGCGGCGGCGCATCAGGATGCGCCAGAGATCGCCAACCTCGGCCGTGGTCTCCCGCTCCGCATGGACCGGACGATCGGCGACGGCCGGCAGGAACCGCTGCGCCTGTGCCAGGCTGAGATGGGTGTGTCCCGCGTTCGGCCATTGCTGGTTCAAGGTCGGGCTCCGTGGTCCTCGCTCCGCGGAGCTCGCAATGCTCGTACCTTCGGGCCATTGATCTTGAGATCAGGCTTCGGTTCGTCTGGTCGAGACAGCCTATCTCCGGCTATCGTTAACAATCCCCCGCAGCTCGTCTGTCAAGACGAGTTTTGTATAGTGGCAGATCGGTTCGGGGCACTGGCCATGAAGGAAGGCTTCATGGTCCGGGGGTAGCCTGCGCTGAAGACGAGCTGCGGCCGCGCTCGGGAGTCGCTCCGGAGCCCTGCGATGCCGCGGCACAGTCGAACGGAATCCTTCCAGCCATGGGTCGAACGACGTGCGGATCAGACTTCGCCTGGATGGCCGCCATGCACGGCGCTGGCACGCCCGCCTCATTGAACATCTCGCCCGGCGTCCCGACACCGTCGTCGAGGTCGAGGCCGGTCCAGGGCCCGACACCTGGCCCGCCAATGCCGACCTCCTGTTCCGCCTCGAAGCCCTAATTCACGGCTTACCGGCAGATGGTCCCGCCGCGCATCTCGATGCGCCGGCGCGATCGCGGTGGCCGAGTCCCGGGACGGAGGCGCCCGACCGGATCATCGATCTCTGCGGCGACGTTCCGGATGACGGGCCGGTGCCGGTCTGGCGTGTTCTCTACGACGGACAGGGCGGCGAGGCCGCATTGCTGGCGAGCCTTCTGGCCGGGCGCGCGCCGATTGCGGAACTCGTGGAAGGAAACCGCCTTCGCTGTTCCGGCCGCCTGGGCACCGAGATCCGCGGCGTCGCCCTTACGATGTTCGAGGATGCCCTCGTGCGGACCGCGACGATGATCCGGGCGACCCTCGACGGACGCGCGCCGATCCTCGCCGCCGATGCGCCGGATCCCGCCCCGCTGCGTCTCCGGATGCCCGATCTCGGGCGGCGCGCCGTCCGCCTGCTCGGCGGAGCGATCGTTCGGCGGCTCTACCATCTCTGCTATTGCGCACCCCACTGGCGCGTCGGCTGGCGCCGGCTCCACGGTCCGGACCTCGTCGCGCTCGGCCGGCATCCCGAGAGCGGATGGCGTGAACTCGCGGACGATGGTCGGCGCTTCTATGCGGATCCGTTCCCGATCGAGCATCGGGGCGAGCCCTGGCTCTTCGTCGAGGAATACGTGCACAGCGTCGGCAAGGCGTTGATCTCGGCGGTACGCTTCAGCCCCGAGGGCCCTGTCGGGGTGCCTGTGCCCGTCCTCGAGACCGGGTCTCACCTCTCCTACCCGTTCGTGTTCGCCCGGGAGGGTTCTGTCTGGATGGTGCCCGAGAGCTGTGCCGCGGGAACGATCGATCTCTACCGCGCGCTTGCTTTTCCGGGGGGCTGGGCCAAGGAGGCGACGCTGATCTCCGGCATCGCCGCGAGTGACGCGACGCTGTTGGAGCATGGCGGCCGGTGGTGGATGTTCGCGACCGTCCGGGGAAGCGATGCCGCGGACCCGCTCGGCAACGGCTCGTTCTCGGACACGCTGCACCTCTGGTCGGCCCCCGACTTCCGCGGTCCCTGGACGCCGCACCCGGCGAATCCCGTCCTGATCGATATCGCGGCGGCGCGGCCTGCGGGCCGGATCGTCAAGCGCGGCAACGATTTGATCCGGCCGGTCCAGGACTGCACCCGCGGCTACGGCCACGCGCTCGCCCTGGCCCGCATCGAGCGCCTCGACGACGAGGCCTTCACGCAGCACGTCGAGACCCGCATCGAGGCCGGGCCGGCTTGGCCGGGGACGCGCCTGCACACCCTGAATGCCGCTGCCGGGTACGAGTTCATCGACGGCTCGGCCCGCGCACCCCGCTTCAGGCGCCCGCACCGGCCGTGAGGCTCGGCGCGCGCCGATGGCGATGCGCCCGGCCGTTCAGCTTCGGCCGGGCTGCCGGTCCGGCTGGAAGGAATGCGCGAGCCGAGACAGTGTCTGCCGCACCACGGCATTGCGAACCCGGCGCGCATCCCAGAGGAGCCCCGTCCCGGTGACGATGCCCCGGGCGTAGAAGCTCGATGCGATGCTCGCGCCGTCGACTCTCCGCTTCACGCGGTCGTTGTAGAAGCGCGCGATCTTGTCGGCCCCCATCCCGGGCGTCTCGAACCAGCGCGGCAGGTGAACCGAGCAGAGCCGCTCGACATCGGTCACGACCCGCCGGAAGCCGACACCCGGAGCCGGGCAGGTCGTGCAGAATGCGTCGCCGATGAGGACGATCCCGTCGCGCCGGGGATCCTCCGTGATCGTGAGATCGATCTGCCGGATGTCGACGGAACCGGCGATGCGGAAGTCGCCGCAGAGTTCGGCGATGTCGGGCGCGAGTTCGCGCAGGATCGGCTGCGGATCCTGCCGGAACGCGCGGGTCCAGGGATCGCCCGCCGTCCGGTAGACGAACAGGTTTCCGCGCATCGCCCCGTCGATCGGAAACAGGGTCAGGTAGGCCATCCGATCGACCGGCCTGAAGCCGTAATAGGTCAACGTATCGAAGGAAAACTCAGGCCGCGGAAGCGCCATGTTGAAGCCGAGCGAGAGGGAATGTCCCCTCGATGTCTCGATGCGGCGCAGCCCCGCGTGGCGCCGCACGGCGTCGCCGAGACCGGTGGCCAGCACGACGAGCCGCGCCTCGGTCACGGTGCCGTCCGTGAGTTCGACGCGCTGCCGATCCGGGCCCGTCGTCAGACCGGCGACCCGACCGCGCACGAAGGTCGCCATCGGCGGCAGCGCTGCCCGGAGCCCATTGATCAGCGAGCCGTAGGAGAACCCGTATTCCCGCAGGTGCGTCTTCGACACGAGGCGACCGTAGCGGTAGATGCGGCTCTTCTCCATCGGGGTCACCAGCGGCCTGACGACCGAGCCGAGGCCCAGCCTGTCCAGCACGGCCATGTGATCGAGATCGAGCTTCTCGCCGCGGAACTCGGAAGGATAGACCGCCTGCGCGTCGATCAGCGCAACCCGGTATCCGGCCTCGGCCAGAACGATCGCCGTGCTCGTGCCGGCCAGGCCCGCGCCGATGATCGCGACGTCGGCCAGGATCGTCGCGCCCTGGTCGCAAGCCCCGCCCGCTCGTCCTGCCTCGGACATGTCCGGTCCTTCCTTCGCGTCGAAAATACCGTCCGGCACGCCGTCGCAATCGCCGTTTCCCTAAGCCCGCGAACCGGCCGATCCCGAAGATCCAGCGGCCGAGAGCCCGAATGATCCGTGACATACGACATTGGAGCGCGTCATAGCGGGCGCGTTGTTGGCGCAACATAGGTGAGCCGGTGCCGCCGATGTAGAGCGGATGCCCCGCCAACTTGTATCTCAGTTAACTGCACTTGCGCCGGCTCGGGGACGTCGGCCGGTGAGAGGCCCACGGGCGCCTCATGCGTGCGTCCCGTTCACAGGCTGGAAACTCAAGAGAGAAATAGGTCGCCTCCTTAAGCTGCCAGACATACTTGGAGCTTTTAACCTCGGCTCGCGGATCAGTGTCGGTCGCTCCGTCGTGATCGATGCCGACCGTACCTGCCGTTGCCCGATGGGACCGTGCGGCGCGGCGGCAACGCCGGAGGAGGAGACGCGATGAGCCCGTCGAAATCGCCCGCGATGTCGCTGGTTCCGGCTCCCGAAAGCCGGGCGTGAGCGCAATTCGATCTCGGTTCGCCCAAGGCCGCCTGATCCTGATGATCGGCGGGGAGGCGATGCAGAGCGCACTTAGCTTCGCGCTGAACCTCGCGCTGCTGCACCTCCTGCCGACCAAGGATTACGGTGTCTTCGCGCTGGTGATGGTCATTGGCGGCATCGGCCTGACCTATATCCGGGCCCTGACGGCGATGCCCGCCGCGATCCTGATCGGGCAGGCGCCTCGCCCCGGACGGGCTGCCATCCACGATGTCACCTTCGGCTCGGCTGCCGTCCTGCTCGCCGGGTCCATGACGGTGATGGTTGCCGCTGTTCTCGATACCTGGGTCGAGAGCGGCGCCTGGGCCGGCGGCCTCTTCGTGGGACTTTGGGCCTTCCGCAGCCATCTGCGGACCGCTTATTTCGCGCATGAGCGGCAATCCATCGTGGCGATCGGCGATCTCGCCTACACCCTCGGCGGATCTCTGACCGCGCTCGTCCTCTGGAGCGGCGTCGATATCCTGCGCAACGTGCTCCTGACCTTGGCGGGCGCCAACGCTCTCGCGATCGCGATCATGCTGCTGCGCGCGCGCCAGCCCCTTCGCGTCAGCTTCCGTCGGCGGACGCGTCGCCGCTACCTCGGCCTCGGGCGGCAACTCGGCTGGTCGGCCCTCAGCGTCACCACCACCAACCTTCAGGGCCAGGGCATGGCCCTGATGGTCGCCGCCCTCGCGGGGCCTGCTGCCTACGCGCCGATCGCGGCCGCGCTGGTGGCCTTCGTCCCGCTGCGGATCATCGCGACGGCGGTGGCCAACATGATGCAGCCGGACCTGTCGGCGAAACTCGGGCGCAGCGAGATCAGGATCGTGCGGCGTTCCGTGCTCGTCTGGATGGGCGCGATGGCGTTCGGAGGTCTCGCCTATGGTGCCGCCATCGCCCTCGTTCTGCCCGTGGTGTCGCCGGGCTTCACCGCGACCACCTCGCCGCTGCTGCTTGCCCTCGCGTGGGTGTTCTACACCTTCACGCTGGTGTCGGTGATGCCGAGGATCATGCTGGAGATCCTCGGCGAGTTCCGATCGATCACCATGATCACCGTGGGGAGTGCCGCGCTCGGCATGGGGCTCGCCCTCGCACTGCTGCTGGCGGGACGCCCGAGCCTCGCCCTCGTGGGCGGTGTCGTCTCGGAATTCGCCGTCCTGGCGGCGTCCGGTTTCGTCGTCTGGCTCAGGATGCGCCGCTTTAGCGAGGCCCGCCCTCAGGCCTCCCCGTTCGGTTCGGCACCGAACGGCGGCGCCCCCTCGCGCGATCCCGATCACCATCCGCTGCGCGCGCTCGACCACGATGCGCGCCTCGCTGAGCAAGGCTCCACCCGATGAATGCCGTCGATCGCGCGTTATTCTCGCAGCCTGCCTCCATGGCGGAAGCTTCTTCGGCTGCCGCGGCGCGCCGGGACTTCTCGGTTCACCTTCATCGCAGTCTCGCGTCCGCGGACAGCGTCTGGCGAAGGCTTGAGCGGGAGGGCGTTGCCTCCGCCTATCAGCGCTTCGACTGGGTCGGAGCGATCCTGCAGCATCTCGCGTCGCAAGAGTCGGCCGACTTGCTGCTCGCGGAGGTGCGCGATGCCGCGACCGGTCAACCACTCATGCTGTGGCCGATGTGTCGGCTGAGGCGGCGTGGACACCGCGTCGTCGCCTGGGTCGATTTCGGCGTCTGCGACTACATCGCCCCCCTCATGGCCCAAAATCTGACCTTGTCCGCCGCGGAGGCTGACCGGGTCTGGGCCGCCATCCTCACCGCGCTTCCGGCCGCCGATCTCGTTCGCATCGACGCGATACCCGCCACGGTGTCGGGCCAGCCAAATCCCTTGGCGCTTCTCCGCCGCACCACCGCTTCCGCGCATATCACCTCCGGCATGGCCATCCACGGACCGGCCGAGACTCTCCTCCAGCGGGTCTGCAAGGCCTCCGTCGTGCGCGAGATCGGCATGAAGGGACGGCGCCTCGAACGGCGTGGCCGCGTCTCGTTCGTCGTGGCCGAGACGGCGGCCGAGGTCGGGGCATTGTTCGACGTCCTCCTCGAACAGCGCCTCGATCGCTTCAGGAAGCTCGGCCGCTTCGATCTCCTGACCCAGCCGAGCGCCGTCGCCTTCTATCGCCAGACCGCGCTCGATGGTCTGACCGGCGGGGCGGCTCGCATGATCGGGCTGCGGGTCGACGACGTGTGGGTGGCCACCTGCTACGGCCTCGTCCACGGCGGAGCGTTCCACTTGACGCTCCTGTCGATCGCCGACGAGAGCTGGCGCAACTGCTCGCCGGGCTTCCTGCTCGTGTGCCGCGCCATGACCTGGGCCCGTGAGCAGGGCCTCGGCTACTTCGACTTCACGATCGGCGAGCACGGCTACAAGGCCAAGATCGGCGGTCAGTCGCAGCCCCTGATGTCCGTCTACCAGGACCTGACTTTGAAAGGCCGGCTGGTCCGCCAGATGATCGAGGGCCTGCGCGACGGCAAGGCATGGCTCGTTGCGCGCCATCCTGCCCTGTTCGAGCGCCTCCGCAACCTTCGGCAGGCACAAAGGCGCGGGGTGTCAGGTCTCCGCCGATCGTGACGAGATAGGCGCGTGCTCCCTCAACGAAGCTAGGGAGGAATGCCGTCAGGTCCTTCGGGCGTGCGGGGGCCTGCCGTCACCTTGACCACATCGGTCCGGGACTGGCTCGAGGTGTCCATCTCTGACGGCGGCCACGCCTGAGATCAGGTCACGCGCTGGCGGGTGCAGCCCGCAGATGCGTCTTGGCGGATCGGCGCAGGCAGAACGCGAGGAGGCGGCCGCAGGCGCGGCTCGCAAGATAGAGCGCAAGGCTGAGGGTCGCGAAAAATCCCGCGTTGCGGAAGTCCGGGACGCCCGACACGGTCCCCTGTTCGACCAACCTGATCGAGCCGAAGCCTGTGGCCTCGACCGGGACGCTTCGGCCGATGGGCACCGGCGGCCGCCGGCACTTCTGAGCAGGGTTCAGAGGATTCAGGCCGCCGGCTTGGCACGGGGGCAGGGGCCGGGCCTCCCAGGTCGCGACGCTGCCGAGCCAGAGCGCGAGCAACAGGGGAGGCGCAGCCGCGGCAAGACCGATCCGATGAGACCAACGTGAGAGACGCGACACCATGCAGGCTCATCCTCGTCGCAGCGCCCGACGCGATGACAACCGAGGATAGGCGAGAGAGTTCAGAATGCGTGCCGGGGCGCGATCAGATGCGCCTGCGATCCTGCTGCGTCCGCGTGCCGTGGCGGCTCGGGCGGGCGTTCGGCAAGCGCGACAACTCGATCAGATGCGCGAACCCGTTCAGTCGCTTGGCCCGCGGCAGCGCGGCAACGACCAGCGCGATGGCACCGATCGTTGCCGCGAGCATGATGGCGAGTTCGAGTTCCATGGGGCCGGACCCTAGGCGCTCCGGGCGTTCACGGCCATGTGACCCGCTGTCGTCCGGGAAGTACGAAGCGGTCTCCGCTCCAGCATCACCCGGGCGTTCGCCTATGCGGCCGACGCCGACGTCATGGCCTGAAGGCTGGCGAGCCCCTGCTCGGTGATTTCCCACGAGGCGTAGGTGCCGCCGATATGCGGGCCCACCTGCTCGCCGAGCCAGCGCACCTTCCCGAGGCTCGCCAAAGCGCAGAGACGGCTGTGGTCTCCGGGCCAGCTCCGGTCCGGCTCGCGCTTGACCGAGATGCGTCCGGCGATGGCTTGGGCGGCTTTCGACAGCAGGCGGCGCTCATGATTGATCAGCATGACGTCTCTCCGGATGCGGGGGTGAGCGGGCACGCGGAACGCGGTTCGCAGGGCGACCATCCCGAAAACGTAGGCTGATACGGTTAAGCTTGGCAAGACCAGAAGACTAATCAGTACAAGGAGATACGGTTCTGGTTCGAAGAGCGGTCACGACCTGCAGGCCTGTGCCGGTCCTCGCACTGCCCGCCCGAAGGTTGGCGGAACGGTGCGAGGTGGATATTCAAAGGCGCAGGACCCTCTGCGCGCTCGGGCGTTCAGCCGGCCTTGCGGCGCGTCCGCTCCTTCGGCTCCGAAGCTGAGGCCTGAGCGCCCGGTCGACCGAGACCGATCGCGCGCGCGAGCTCCGCGCGCTGCTCCGAATAGTTCGGGCACACCATCGGATAGTCCTTCGGCAGGCCGTAGCGCTGACGATAGCTGTGCGGATCGAGGTCGTTGGCGGACAGGTGGCGCTTCAGCGTCTTGTAGGGCTTGCCGTCGATGAAGCTGATCAGGGCGTCCGGCGTGATCGACTTGCGGATCTGCGACGGGGTCAGCTTCTCGACTTCGGGCGCCGCCGAGGCTAGGGCCGGCCCGGTCGCAAGTCCGTTCAGCGTTGCGTGGACATGGCCGAGAAGTGCCGGCAGTTCAGTGACGGGTACGGAGTTGTTGGACACGTAGGCGCAAACGATGTCGGCCGTGAGCGTGACGAATTCAGGCGCGGTGCCTTGCGTTGTTTCTGACACGTGTACATTCCAGTTGGTTGGCCCCTCGCGGCCATAGACCACTTCGTTGCTCGACCAATCAAGAGCGTCGACACGAAATCTCTGCGAAAACCGGTTGCCGGGTTATCCTGCCTGGAAAAATATCGCATCGAGCATCCGTGTGAACTGCTGAGTGTTGCTCGTCATCTCCCATCGGAATGGCCTGTCGGAATACAGTCGCGGGCGCCAGCCGCCCCGAGCGGGCGCCGTTGCGGGTATTCACCCACAATCCGCGGACAGAATTGGCAGCATGCGAAACCGGGCGGATCAGGCCTGTCCACGATATCGCACACGGGTTAGCCTCCGCCGTTCAGATCCGGCCGCGGAGGCGCGCACTTGAATCTGAGCGGCAGAGAAGAGGCTGCACGGACCTTTGGAGGGCTTTCGACGGCTAGCGTCACCGCGCCCGAAGCGGCCTCTCAACCCTTCAGGCAGGTGCTCAGGAAGGTGCGCCGGTCCTTGCCCTTCAGGCTCTTCGCGCTGGCGTCAGCGTTGCAACTCTTCATCTTTTCCTGTTGCGGCGTCAGTGTCTTGGCTGGAGCGGCGGCGCTCTTCCCGGCAAGGCAATCGGCCATGAAGCCCTTGCGAGCGTCGCCCGTCAGCTTCTGCGTGCCCGCATCGGCGTTGCAAGTCTTCATCCGCTCGCGTTGCGCCGCTTGACCTGCGGTCGGCGCCGCCGTCTGGGCAAATGCGGGCTGAACAAGTGCGGGTGCGGCAAGGACCAAAAAGAGCGGAATTGCCAAGCCAAGCGTGCGCATGGGGTAAACCTCCGAAAGCCGGCAGGCTACCAAGCGCATCGCCGAAGGCGAGAGCTTACAACTACGCCGTGCACAGGACATTCGTGCCGGAGACTGGAATGGTCTGGTCGGGACGCATCGGCAGAAGACAGGGGGAGGCCCCTCGCATTCGCCGTCGCGACGGAGCGATGGGCCGGGACGAACGGACCGCCCATGGCCACCGAGACGGATTTCGATCGAAATCCGCCGCGGTCGCCCCTGACCGCCCGACTGTGGAAACAGGGCTTGCCCGCCCGCTGTTCGAAGCGCCGTAAGCCCCGCTTCCGCTCGATCGCGCGTCAGGCTGCCTTGCGGGGACCGCGAGCTTTAGGCTGTTCGGCGGAAGCTTGACCCGCGACCCGGCCGAGCCCGATCGACTTGGCGAGCTCCGAGCGCTGTGCCGCGTAGTTGACTGCCACCATCGGATAATCCGCCGGCAATCCGTAGCGGGCCCGGTAGCTGTAGGGGTCGAGCCCATGGCTCGCGAGGTGGCGCTTCAGGGTCTTGTAGGGCTTGCCGTCCACGAAGCTGACCAACGCGTCCGGCGTGACCGATTTGCGAATCTGAGCTGGCGTCGGCTTCTCGGCCTCGTCCGCCGCGGCGACCGGGGCGGCACCCGCCGCGAGCCCGTTCAACGTCGCATGGACGGTCGCGATCAAGCCAGGAAGATCAATGATTGAAACATGGTTGCGCGCAACGTAAGCAGAGACGATCTCTGCGGAAAGATCCACGATGTTGCTGCTCGTAGTCACTGCGTCTTCCTGCACTTTTCTCTCCATGAAGGTGCGTGAAGGAATGTCGAATGATTGATTCAGCTTGGCCTGTCAACTAGCATACAGTCGCCGATCTCGCTGCGTGAGTTGAAAAGCCGCCACGGAGCAGCCCCGAATTGGTTCTGTTCTCGTGGGATACGCTTCGCGGCGGACGCATTTTTTCCTGCGCTGCCGACGCCATGGGGCAATTGGCGCCCATTGCGCGCGCAAAATCACGGCTCGCCGCGCAACATCCCGGAATTTCGAAAACGGCTCCGAGCCGATCCTATGCCTGTCGTCGGTGCCGCTGACCGGTGTCCTCGCCGACCACGTGATGCCGCACCGCAGAGCGGCGTCGCGCCGCTCAGGGCCGGCGCTCTCCAAATCGCTGGAGCGTGCTCAGGCGAGCCGTCGGCACGCGGATCACGTCGGAAATCCAGCCCAGGCGTTCGAGCATGGTGATGAGGCCGCCGCTGATATCGATCTCACGGCGCGTCAGCCCATGAAAGGCCGAGCGTGGGAAACGGTGATGGTTGTTGTGCCAACCGTCTCCGAAGGTCAGCAGCGCCAGAACGAGATTGTTCTTGCTGTTGTTGCTCAGGGCGAAGTTCTCGTAGCCGTGGCTGTGCCCGATCGAGTTCACCGCCCAGGTCGCGTGATGAAAGAGGAACGTCCGAAAGCATCCGGCGAACAGGAGGCATCCCCAGGCCTGCTCGACGCCCCCGAGGGCGTAACCGTAGACCCAGGGTGCGACCAGCGTCATCGCGACCCAGAACCAGTGCGTGTGATGGAAGAACATCACCAGGGGGTCACGCAGGAGATCGCGACCGTAGATCGCATAATCCGAGACGGCATCGTCCCAGAGCCAGCCCATATGGGCGTGGAGGAGACCGCGCCAGCCCGCGATGGCGCTGCAGTGGGAATCGACATGCGGGCTGTGCAGGTCGCCGCACTCATCCGTCGCGGCGTGGTGACGCCGATGGTCGGCGACCCAGCGCAGCAGCGATCCCTGCATCGACATGGTTCCGGCCGCGCCGAGTGCGAAGGCAAGCCAGGGCTTCGGCCGGATGCTCCGGTGCGAGAAGTAGCGGTGCAGCCCGATGCTGACGCCGAAGCCGATCACCGCATACCCGATCAGGAAGGCCGTGATCTCGATCCAGCCAATGGCGTGGCGATAGAACCAGAACGGGGCCGCGAGGGTGCCGATCGTCGGGATCGCGACCAGGATCGCGTTCTCGATTCCCTTGCGGATCGCCTGAGGGCCCCCGTGAATGACGCCGACCACCGAAGAGGCCTCGGTCTCCGGGGACGCGCCAGAAAAAGGGTCGGTGTCGTCACGCGTGTCTCCGGTCCGGTCGGAGCGCCGATCAGGACCCGGTTCGGTCGCGGGTCCGCCGACGGAACCGGCCGCCGGCATCGGTGCCGGGACAGTATCGAGGCGTACCGAGGATCAACACAAGCCTCTTCCGGTTGCGCATCCCTTGAACGGGGCCCGGAGCAGGACGCGCCGACGCGCTTTCTCGAACCACGCGCTCAAGCGAACGGCGCCGAGCATTTACATCTCCGCCACACCATGGTTCGACGGTCCGCCGGATCGTTCGATGCGCCCCGCGCCGGCGTAGGCGAGTCCGTTCTGCTGCGATGTACAACCTCCTGATCAGGCTCGGCCTGCGCTTCGAACAATCCGCCGACGAGGACCAGTTCGTTGAGCGCTTCACGCTCGACGACCTCGGCCGCACCCAGGCCGCGATGATTCTCGGCGCCTTCGTTTACTGCGCCTTCTCGGTCTGGGACTGGATCCTCGATCCGACCATCTGGATCACGACGCTGGCGATCCGCCTCGCCGTCGCCGCGCTGGTGCTTCTGCCGCTGACGGCCGTGCTCCCGCACAAGAGCGCCCGGCGCTTCGCGGAGCCGATCTACCTCGCCTATTGCGTCGTGCCCGGCTGCGTGCTGAGCCTGATCTACCTGCTGCTGGAACCGGGCTTCGATCACGCCGCGGCCGGGATGATCATCGTCATCCTGTTCGTCTCGACGCTGCTGCCGCTCCGGCTGCCTTCGCTCATCGCGTTCTGCGCCGTCACGTGGCTGTTCTTCGCCGTCTGCGAGTCCTTCGCCAGGCACGAGCTGGCGGGCATGCGGTTCGTGAACAACTTCGAGATCGGCATGGCCTATGCGCTCTCGCTCTACGCCGTCGGCGCGCGGGAATTCCGGGCACGGCGCCAATTCCGGACCGAGCAGGCCCTGCGCCAGGAGACGATCCGATCGGAGGCCGCCCTCGCCGAACTGCGCGAAGCGCAAGCTCATCTCGTCCAGGCCGAAAAGCTCGCCTCGCTCGGTCAGCTCGTGGCGGGCGTCGCGCACGAGATCAACACGCCGATCGGATTGGCTCTGATGACCTCGACGGCACTCGAAGGTGACCTCAAGCGCCTCGTCCGGAGCGTGGATTCAGGGCAGCTGCGCCGCTCGGAGCTGACACAGGGAATCGCGCGGCTGGCCGAGGGAACGCGGCTCCTGTTCTCCAATCTGACGCGGGCCGCCGACCTCGTGCAGAGCTTCAAGCAGGTCGCCATCGACCAGGCCAACGAGGACCGGCGGCGCTTCGAGTTGCACAGCTGGCTGATCGAGCTGATGAGCACGCTCGAACCTCTGCTGCGCCGCAAGGGGCACGCGGTGCGCGTCTCCTGCGAGGACGGCCTCGTGCTGCACACACATCCCGGCGCGCTCGCGCAGGTGATCAGCAACCTCGCCCTCAACGCCGTCGTTCACGCCTACCCGGATGGACGGTCCGGCCTGCTCGACCTGACCGCCACGCGCGTGGGCGATGATGCGGTCCGCATCGTCTTCTCCGACGACGGCGCCGGCATCCCGGCCGACCACGCCAGGAAAGTGTTCGATCCGTTCTTCACGACGCGCCGGGACCAGGGCAGCACCGGCCTCGGCCTCCACATCGTGTTCAACCTCGTGGTCGCGACCTTGCGCGGCCAGATCGAGCTGAGCAGCGCGGCGGGTTCGGGTACCCGCTTCACGATCGACCTGCCGATGACCGTGGCGCCGAATGAAGCGGGCGAGATCCTCGCCCCGGCCTGACCGCGAGCGGGCTTCGACCTTGACCCCCGCGAGCCTCCTCCTGCAAACCCGGAGTTGTGTCGCCTCCCACGCTCGTGGGTCCGAACATCGGGGAGTG
The DNA here is from genome assembly GCF_008806345.1 of Methylobacterium planeticum. GTDB lineage: Bacteria > Pseudomonadota > Alphaproteobacteria > Rhizobiales > Beijerinckiaceae > Methylobacterium > Methylobacterium planeticum. The sequence continues at coordinate 33,795 of NZ_VZZJ01000012.1, forward strand.
GCGCAGCTTGGGTGGGCTTCCATGGCGTTGGTGAAAAAGGCGAGGCTCGCCTCTCCGCAGGGTGCCTCTCCGGCTCCTGGGACCGCCGAGGCGCCGAAGGATACCGCAGCGCCCGCGGCCGTCCGGCGGAGCCGGACACGGCAGCGCGGCATTCCGCACCGGCAGAAGGTCGCGGAGCGGCTCGCCGCAGCCACCGGGGAACTCGCAGCGGGCGTCACCGAAGCGTCCGCGGCGGCCGAGGAGTTGCGCCGGTCCATGGAGCTGATCGCGAGCGGAGCCGAGGAGGCAGCGGGCGCTGCGCAGGAATCGCTCTCGGCGGTCAGCACGATCGTCGGACACCTCACCGAGGCGCGCGAGCGCGCGGACCTCACGCGCCAGAAGACCACGGCATTCCAGGCCCTCCTCATCGAGGCGAATGCGCAGGTCACCAACGCGATCACGGCGATCCAGGCGAATGCCGAGCGCCAGATCGGGACGGTGAGCATCATCGAGGACCTCGATCGCGGCGCCGGGACGATCAGCGAGGTGACGGGCGCTGTCAGCTACGTCTCGGATCAAACGAACCTCCTCGCGTTGAACGCGGCCATCGAGGCGGCGCGGGCCGGCGAGCACGGACGCGGCTTCGCGATCGTGGCGGACGAGGTGCGGGCGCTCGCCGAGACGTCGGAGGCGAGCGCCCGCGAGGTCGAGGAACTGGCGGTGGCGATCCGCGACGAGGTTCTCGGCATCGGCGAGGTCGTCCGGGCCAGTGCTGCGAGCGCCGAAGGCGAGGCTGCGGCCGGGGCGCGCGTCTCACAGCAATTGGAACGCGCCCGCATCGATCTCCGCACTCTCGCGGAGGGCAGCCAAGCGGTTCTGGCGGCCGCGCTGGAGGACGAAACGACGATCCGCGAGGCTCAGCGCGGCGCCGAGCAGATCGCGAGCGCGGCCGAGGAGCAGGCAGCCGCCGCGTCCGAGGCGCAGCAGGCGGTCGCGCAGCAATCCGCATCGCTCGATCAGAGCCAAGCCACGGCCTCGACGCTCGCGGCGCTTGCCGAGGAACTGCGTGGGGGCAATGCCCTCGGTTCGAGCGCCGAGGCGGTCGGGTCGGGCGCCGAGGAACTGTCGGCGACGATTCAGGAATTGTCCGGCGCCGCCGGCGAAATCCTCGCGGCGATCGATCAGATCAGCCGCGGCACGGGGATCCAGAGCGCGGCGGCGCAGCAATCGAGTTCCGCCATGGCGCAGGTGGAGCGGGGGGCCGGTCAAGCCCGGTCGTTCGCCGCGACGGCCCTGGAGCAGGTCGTCGGGATCGGCAGGTCCATTCGCGAAGCCGGCGGCGCCCTGGAGGGGCTGGCAGCCGGTGTGTCCCGCACCGCGAGCGAGACGCGCGCCTGCCTCGGCAAAGTCGGGGCTCTCGAGACCAGCAGCCGGCGCATCGAGAGGATCGTCGATTCCATCGCGCTGGTTGCGGTGCAGATCAGCATGCTCGCCGTGAGCGGATCGATCGAGGCGGCCCGCGCCGGCGAACGCGGCCAGGGGTTCGCCGTGGTCTCGACTGATATCCGGTCGCTGGCCCGCGACGCCGCGCGCAGCGCCGACCGGATCCGCGATACGGTGCGGACGATCCAGGACGGCGCGGCCGCGGTCCGACGCGCGCTGGAGCTGGTCGTCGGCGCAGCCGAGGCCGAGATTCTGAAGAACCGCGCATTGCTGGACGGCCTCGCGACGGTCGAGGACGATCTCCGGCAATTGCACCGGGCCAATGCCGACATCGCGCAGGGGTCCGAGGAGATTCTTGTCGCCACCCAGGAAGTGCTGAAGGGCGCCCAGCAGGTCGCCGCGGCAGCTGAGCAGGCCGACCGCGCGGCCAGCGAGGCCGCGACCGCCGCGCGCCAGCAGGCGCGCGGCGCGGAGGACCTCGCTGCCGCCGTCGAGGACATCGCCGCGCTCGCCGACGAGTTGCGGGACCCGAATGCCTGAGGCGCGGAGTGGGACGGGCGACGCAGCCGGAGACCGCTATCTCGTCTTCGCGCTCGGCCCGCGATTGCTCGCGCTGCCCGCCGAGTGTGTCCGCGAACTGGTGCGGGTGATGCCGATCACGCCGGTGCCCGGCGCACCGGCGGCCCTCGCGGGTCTTGCCAACCTCCGGGGCGTGCCGCTTCCGGTTCTGGATCTTCGCCGGATCCTCCGCGCGGAGGAAACGCCGGTCGGCACGCCCGCCTACATGATCGTCGCCGACGCCGGTGAGCCCATCGGCTTGTTGATCGACCGGGTCTCAGGCCTGCAGACAGGCGTGCCCGTCTTTGACGACGTCACCGCGGACGCCGCCGCGACGGCGGGCCGCGTGCGCCTCAGAGACCGGGAGGGGACTGTCGACAGTCTCGACCTCGCTCGGCTCCTCGCAGCATGCTTCCCCAAGCGCGGGCGGCGTGGACGCATTCTCGCGGATGGTGGGCCGGCTCCCGCCGCGCAGGCTCGCGAGGCGGAGCACGTGGCGTTGATCCGTTTCCAGGTCGCGGGGCGTTCCTACGCGCTGCCCCTCGAAGACGTGGCCGAGGTGGTGCGCATCCCGCGGAATGTGACGGCGGCATCACCGCGCGATCCCGCGGTTCTCGGAACGATGCGCCTGCGGGATCGGCCGTTGCGGCTCTTCTCACTCGCAGCCCGACTGGGCCTCGTGGGGCGCATCCCGGATGCACAGGCCCGCATCATCGTCGCACGCTCAAGCCGAGGCGATGTCGGGCTCGTCGTCGAGACGCTCGGTCCGATCCTGCGTGTGGGGCCGGAGCAGATCGATCCGGTTCCGCGCGCGTTTCAGCGTGGCGGGAGCGGTGTCCTCGCCGCGATCTGCCGTCTCGACGAGCGTGATCTGATCTCCGTCCTCTCGACCGAGCACCTCCTCAAGGACGACACGCCCTACGCCCTCGGGGATCATCTCGACGCGGAGCATGAGATCGAGGGCACCTCGCGCGAAGATCCGGGCGAGCCGTTCGTCATTCTCGATTTGGCCGAAGTGGCCTACGGGCTTCCCCGGACGGCGGTGAGCGAAGTTCGGCGCGTGCCGGGTGGGATCATACGGCTTCCCGGCACGCCGGACTTCGTTGCCGGCATGGTCAACCTGCGCGGCGAACCGCTTCCCGTCATCGATTTGCGCCGCGCGTTCGATCACCCTCCGGGGTCGCCCGATCCGCGACGGCGCCTTGTGGTGCTCGACCTCGACGGCGTCCGCACGGGTTTTCTCGTTGACGCCGTCTCGGGGGTCCTGCGCCCGCGCGACGTTGCGCTGCGTCCCGCGCCGGACCTCGTGAACGATCCGCACAATGCAGTGACGCGCTTCGGCACGGCCGATGACGGCGGGCAGGTCCGGCTGATCGACCCGCGCAGGCTCCTCACGAGTTTGCGACATGGGTTGCGTCGGGCGGGCGAACCACCGCTCAATGCCCGGGACGTGTCGCAGATGGCAGCGAGGGCGACGGCATGATCCGCCTCCTCGTGGTCGACGACTCGGCGCTGATGCGCAAGCTCCTCGGTGCGGTCTTCGCGGCGCAGGCGGATTTCGAGGTCGCCGTCGCCCGCGACGGGGTGGAAGCGCTGGCCATGCAGGCGGCCTTCCGGCCCGATGTCATCACTCTCGATGTCAACATGCCGGGCCTCGACGGATTGGCCTGCCTCGACCGGATCATGCTGGAGCGGCCCTGCCCGGTGGTGATGCTGTCCTCACGCACGGCGGAGGGCGCCGAAGTGACGCTCGACGCGCTCGGGCGCGGTGCCGTCGACTTCGTCGCCAAGCCGACCGGTGCGATCTCCCTCGCCATCGAGGAGTTCGGCCCCCGCCTGGTGCAGAAGGTCCGCGCTGCGTCGAAGGCCCGCCTGCGCCCGACGCATCGCCTCGTCGAGCGCGTGCGCGCCCGTCATATCGGTGCACCCGGTCCCGCTCCGCGCCAGGCCGTTCACCACTCTGCGGAGGGTCAGGCCCGGCAAGTTGCGCGCCGGCTCGGCGGTATCGTCCTCGTCGGTGCCTCGACCGGGGGGCCGCCGGCTCTCGACGCGCTGCTCTCCGAACTTCCGGGCGATTTCGCCTGGCCGATCGTCGTCGCGCAACACATGCCGGGCAGCTTCACGGGCCCGCTGGCGCGGCGTCTCGACGGGCTCTGCGCCCTCGCCGTACAGGAAGTCACCCGGCCGGTCGTCCTGGAGCCGGGCCATGTCTATATCGGCCGCGGCGATGCGGACGTGATCATCACGCGACGCCCCGCAGGCCTGGGCGCGGCGCCGGCCCCATCGCACCCGGACCACCCCTGGCACCCGAGCGTCGACCGGCTCGTCGAGACGGCTCTCGCCCATGTGGAGGCCGACCGGATCGTCGGGATCCTGATGACCGGCATGGGACGGGATGGAGCGCGGAGCATGACGGAGATGCGGGCCCGTGGCGGCGTGACCCTGGCCGAAGCCGAGGAGACCTCGGTGGTCTGGGGCATGCCGGGGGAACTCGTCCGCGCGGGTGGTGCAAGCGTGGTCGCACCGCTCGATACCCTCGCCGCAGAACTCCTCCGGTTGGTGCCGTGATGCCCCTCGTCCGTCGCGATCCTCCGAACTCGCCTTCGCCCCGGCCGACGATCCGGGCAGGGGATCTCCATGCACCCGAGCCCGAGCGCCGCCTCGCCGCTGTCGACGCGCTCGGCGAGACACCCGACGCCGCGGAATACCTCGGCTTGGCTCTCGGGGCCGAAGGCGTGCCGCGCGTGCGCGAGGCGATCCTCGCCAAGCTGGTGTCGCTGGCCGACGCGGGCGCGGCGGCTGCCCTTGCCCCGCATCTGCGCTCCGACGACGCAGGGCTGCGCAACAGTTGCGTGGAGGCGCTGCAGGCGATGCCGGCGGCGGTGCTGCCGATCTTGCCGGCCCTGCTCCGTGACGCCGATCCGGACGTGCGGCTTCTCGCGGCGGAGATCGCCCGGACGCAGGCGTCCGAGACCGCCAGCGCGCTTCTGGCTGCCGTACTCGAAACCGAGCCGCACCCCAATGTCTGCGCGGCGGTGATCGAGGTGCTCGCCGAGTGCGGGACGGCCGGCGCCGTGCCGGCTCTTCGCGCGGCCCGGGCGCGCTTCGCGGACGCGCCCTTCCTCCCCGGCGCCATCGACATCGTGCTCGCACGCCTCGAAACCGGTTCCTGAAAGCGCGATGTGGCCGATCAATCCCCGCCCGTGACCGATCCGGATTTCGCGCGATTCTGCGAGTTCTTCTATCGGCGAACCGGCATTCTGTTCACGCCGGCGAAGCGCTACTTCGTCGAGCGGCGCTTGGCGGGTCGGATGACCGACACGGGCTCGCGCTCGTTTCCGATCTACTTCGCGCGCCTGCGCGCCGATCTCGATGGCGAGGTCGAGAGCCTCATCAATGCGCTGACGATCAACGAGACCTACTTCTTCCGTGAGGATCATCAGCTTCGCTGCCTCAGCACGTCGCTGATGGCACTCGTCACCACCGGCAAGGCGCCGGGCGACCGCGTGCGGATCTGGTCGATGCCCTGCGCCACCGGCGAGGAACCCTACTCGGTCGCGATCTGGCTGCTGGAGAACTGGCCCGACGTCGATCGGTTCGAGATCGAGATCGTCGGTTCCGACATCGATACCCGCGCTCTCGCGGCGGCCGAATCGGGACGGTACGGCGAGCGGGCGCTGATGCGTCTCTCGCCCGACATCGTCGACCGATATTTCGAGCCGGAGCCCACTGACCTCGGGCCGGCTTGGCGGATCATCGCCGATCTGCGGGCCTCCGTGCGCTTCTCCCCGTGCAACCTGATGGACGCGGCCGCGATGGCAGCGCAAGGCCGCTTCGACGTCGTGTTCTGCCGCAATGTCCTGATCTACTTCGACGACGCGTCCCGCCGCGTCGCCGCGGACAACCTTTACGACAACCTCGTTCCGGGGGGCTTCATTTGCCTCGGCCACACCGAGTCGATGAGCCGGGTCTCGCCGCTGTTCCGCGTCTGCCGCTATACCGACGCCATCGTCTACCAGCGTCCGATGGAGGGGAAGCGTGCCTGAGGCTGCCGAGCCCGCCGCGTTGGGACGCGTTCTCGTCGTCGACGATGCGAGTCTCGTGCGGTTGTATTATCGCGATATTCTTCAGCGGGCGGGCTTCGTCGTGGACGAGGCGCTGAACGGGATCGAGGCGCTGGAGATGCTGCTGCGCAATCCCTACGACCTTCTGATCGTGGACGTGAACATGCCCAAGATGGACGGTCTGAGCTTCCTTGCCGCCCTGCGCGGTCGCGAGGCGCCGCTCCGTGCCATCCCGGCGCTGGTTGCGAGCACGGAGGCAGGATCCGTCGATCGCGCGGCGGCGCGCGCGGCCGGCGCCAACTTCTACCTCGTGAAGCCCCTGGCCGAGGACGTGCTCATCGCCCACGTCAAGGTCCTGAGCGGGCGGCCGCTGTGAACGATCTGTTCGAACAATTCCTCATCGAGGCTCGGGAGTTGATCCAATCCGCCACCGAGGATCTCCTCGCCCTCGAGTCGGCGCCGGGGGAAGGCGAGGCGGTGAACCGCGTCTTCCGGGCATTCCATACGCTGAAGGGCTCGGTCGGCCTGTTCGACTTCCCGCCGTTGCTTGAAGTTCTGCACGCCGCCGAGGATGGCCTCGTCGCGGCGCGCGCCGGAACCGTCGCGGTTGACGCCATTCTCATCGATCTCTCGCTCGAGACCCTCGATGCGGTCGCGCGCTGGACCGATACCATCGAGGGGCAGGGGGACCTGCCCGCGACCGCCGGGTCGGAGGGTGGGACCCTCGTCGCCCGGTTTCGCGCCCTGCTCGCCCCGACGCTCCACCCCATCCCGCGAGCCGCGGAGTCCGCCGCGACCACGAGGCCGGACTGGGTCGCCGCGCTCGTCGCTGACGCGCTTCCTCTCCCCGAAGGCGTGCCTCTCACCGCCCTTCGCTACGTGCCGCGCGCCGATTGCTTCTTCGCGGGCGACGATCCGATCGGTTTGGTGCGCCGGTTGCCGAGCCTCGTCGCCCTGACGGTGGTTCCGGTCGAGCCCTGGCCGGAGACCGGGGAGCACGACGCCTTCACCTGCAACCTTGCGATCACGCTCCTCACCGCCGAGCCGCGCGCGGAGGTCGAGGCTGTGTTCCGTGTCGTCCGCGACCAGATCACGCTCGAGCCGCTGGTGGATCCGGCACCGGCCATCGGGGTCGAACGCGCGTCGGCTACCCTGCCGGTGGTGGTCGCCGCGATCCTGACGGAGCAGCTTCGGGTCATCGCCACGCCCGGAGACGCGGATTCCGACGCCGGGCGCCGGGAAGCGGCCGGTCAGGCCGCCGCCAATGCGCTTCGTTCAGTCCGGCGAGGCATCGCGGCCGAGGCCTGCGCGCGCGCCGCACAGCAGGGCCGTGAGGCCCTGTCGCGGGTGCTGGAATCGGTTCTGGAAGGCCGGGACGGTGTCGCCCTGCCGCCATCCGTCCCGCTCGAGCCGAGCGCCGAGACGAGCCGTCTGTTGCGCATCGATGCCGCCCGCGTCGACACCCTGATCGCACTGGCCGGCGAACTCGTCGTAGCCCGGAACGCGCTGAACCATCTCGTCTTGCGCGCCGTGGACGGGATACAGGATGCAGGCCTCTCTCGGGCAATGCACGAGAACGATGCCCTGATCGGGCGCCTCGCCGCAGATCTGCATCGCAATGTCACCGGCCTGCGGCTGCTGCCGATGGCGCAGGTCTTTCGGCGCTTCCGACGTCCGGTGCGCGAGATCGCGCGCAGCCTCGGCAAGGACGTCACGCTCGACGTGCGGGGCGAGGACATCGAGGCCGACAAGGGCATCGTCGAGACCCTGTTCGACCCGTTGCTTCACGTCCTTCGGAACGCCCTCGACCATGGCCTCGAGGAGCCGGCCGAGCGGCGCCAAGCCGGCAAGCCGGAGACCGGCCGCATCGTGCTCGGCGCCGAGGTTCAAGAGGATAGCATCGTGGTCACGCTGTCCGATGACGGTCGCGGCATCGACCCTGTCCGGATCCGCGCCGCGGCTCGGGAACGCGGCCTCGTTGCGGCCGACGGGCTCGCGACCATGAGCGATGCCGCGGTCATCGACCTGATCTTCACGCCCGGATTCTCGACAGCCGCGCGCGTCAGCGATGTTTCGGGCCGCGGCGTCGGCATGGATGTGGTCCGGGCCGCCGCCACGCGCATCGGCGGGCGCGTCAGCGTTGCGAGCCAGGTCGGCCGTGGCACGACGATCCGTCTCGCGCTGCCCCACAGGATCGCCTTGACCCGCATCATGCTGGTCAAGGTCGGGCCGGACCTCTACGGGCTTCCCCTCGATTCGGTCGGCGAAGTGGTTCGCCGGCGCCGGGACCAGATCCTCGACCTGGGGCCGGGACGCGCGACCGTCCATCGCGGGCGCACGGTGCCGGTCGTAGGGCTCGCCGACCTCCTCGGCACGCCAGTCACGGCGCGGCTAGGTGACGGCTCACCGGACGCGGAGGCACGCCTCCTCGTCCTGCGTTCAAGTTCCGAGACCGTTGCGTTGGAGGTTGACAGCCTCGGCGCTCGCCTCGACGTCCTGACGCGCCCGCTCACCGGCCTGGTTGCCGACGCGCCCGGAATCGCCGGCACGACGGTGCTCGGCGACGGCCGCGTGCTGCTCGTTCTCGATCCGCAGGCGCTGCTCGCCCGGAGCTTTGGTACGGAAACGTCTGGCGCGCTGTCGGAGGGCCTCCCATGAGCGTGCGTCGCGTCGTCGATGGTTCCGCAGACATCGTCGTTCTCGAGGGACCCTGTCCCGTCGAGGACGCGGAGACGCTCGCGGCGTTCCTCCTCGAGAGCCCGACATCGCCGGTGGATCTCAGCGCCTGCGCGCGGATGCACACCGCCGTCCTTCAAGTGCTGTTGCGCCTGCAGCCGATGCGCCGCGGAACCTGCGGCGATCCCATCGCTGCGCGCTGCCTTGCGTGGCCGCATTCCAACGAAAAGAACGGGCAGGCCGCCGATTGACACTTCACGGCGATCCGGCACGGACGCATAAACGCCGTGATCCGGTCGCATCGCCGGTCGGTCTCAGCGCAAAGTCACAAACCCAGGCATGCCGGTCACAGCTCTCATCGTCGACGATAGCAAGCTCGCCCGCATCGTCATCGGGAAGCTCCTGCGGCAATTGAAGCCGGATTGGGAGCTGGCCGAGGCCGCCAACGCGGACGAGGCCCTGACGTGCCTCGCGGAACGGAAGGTCGACGTCGCCCTCCTCGACTTCAACATGCCGGGACGGGATGGGCTGGATCTCGCCGCCGATCTCCGCGCCGAGCGACCCGAGATGCCCATCGCGGTGATCTCGGCCAATATCCAGGATGAGGTCATCGCGCGGGCACGCAGCGTCAACGCGGCCTTCCTGCCGAAGCCCCTCACCGAGGAGGCACTCGCAGGCTTCCTCTCCGGCGCGGCCCTGCGCCTTCGCAAGGCGGCCCGGTGAGCACGGCCAGCATCGAGCTCAGCGCGCTTCAACAGGATGCGTTCACCGAGCTCGTGAATATCGGCGTAAGCCGCGCCGCCGCGAGCCTGCGCAAGATGATCGGCGTCCAGGTTCTCCTCTCGGTGCCCTCGATCGAGATCGTCTCTCGCGCGACGGCCGCCAGGCTGGTGGCCGAGCGCGAGGCCTCCGAATTCGTCGTCGTCCATCAGGATTTCCAGGGCGCTTTCTCGGGGCGTGCCCTGCTGATCTTCCCGAAGGAGAACGGTCGTGAGCTCGCTCGCGCCGTGACGGGCGGTGACATCTCTCCGGAGGAGATCGCGGAACTCGAGGACGAGGCGCTCACCGAGACCGGCAACATCATCCTGAACGGCTGCCTCGCCACCATGGCCAACATGCTGCAGCGGACGCTGACCATGTCGCTGCCCAGGATCATTCGCGGGGACGCACCAGCCATCTTCCGGCCCTCCGCCGCCGGTGACGATGACGAGGAGGCTCTCGTGCTCTTCCTCTACATCAACTTCTCCGTGCATGAGCGCGATATTCGGGGATACATCGCGATGTTGATGGATCTGCCGTCCCTGGAAAGTCTCAAGCTTCTGATCGACGACTTCATCGAACGTGCCATCGGCGAAACGGGCGGCTGATGATGACGCCTGCCCACCGGCGGGTGCCTGCCGGGGTCTGACGATGAGCAAGGACAAAACCACCCGCCCGGGAGCCAGCGGGCGCGCGGCCGCCCCCGGGGCAGGCTGGTCCCTGCCGGAGGCACGCGCCGCCGTCAGGACGCGATCCGGACCGTTCTTCACGGCCCTGGAGCGGACGCGCCAACCGATGATCGTCACGGATCCTCGGCTGCCCGATAATCCGATCGTCTTCGCGAACGCGGCCTTCCTGGCGTTGACGGGACACGACGCCGACGATCTGCTCGGTCGGAACTGCCGCCTCCTGCAAGGGCCTGAGACGGACAGGGACGCGGTCGCGCGGATCCGTGAGGCCGTCGAGGCACGCCAGGAGATCCGGATCGCACTCACGAACTACCGCAAGGACGGGACGCCGTTCTGGAACGAGCTCCATGTCTGCCCGGTCTTCGACGAAGGCGGCGATCTGATCAACTTCTTCGCTTCGCTGATCGATGCGACGCGGGCCCACGCGGCGGAAGCCGCCCGGAGCCGGCTCGGCGACATCGAGGGGCGGCTGGCCGAGGCGCAGCGCCGGCTCACCCTGACCCAGTCGGCGGCCGGCGTCGCGGGAACGTGGGATTGGGATATCACGGGCGACCGGCTTCACGTCGACGATCGCTTCGCTCGCCTCACCGGAATGGCGGTTCCGGTCGCGAATGCCGGCGTTCGGACGAACGCGTTCTTCGCCAACATCCATCCCCTCGACCGGATGCGCATCCGGCTTGCCGTGAGCGGCGTCCTGAACGGAGCCGAGGTCTTCGACAAGGAGTACCGCCTGAGCGGAGCGGACGGGGCGATCCGGTGGGTGCATGCGCGCGGGCGCTGCCTCTACGACGAGGACGGGGCACCGTCGCGATTCACCGGCGTCCTCGTCGAGGTTACGGACCAGAAGCGTGTCGAGGAGCGCCTGCGCATCGCGCAGACGGCTGGCCGCATCGGCGCGTTCGAGTACGTGCCGGGCTTCGCCACCGTCGCCGTGTCGACGCAGTTCTGCAACCTGCTCGGCCTGATGCCCAGCGAGACCCTCGCGGCGAGCGCCGTGAACGCCCTCACGGTGGAAGCTGACAGGCCGCTCCTCGATCCGCGCCTGCGCGAGGTTGGCGAGCTGCCCTACAGCGAAACGCGGGTACGGCTGGCCGATACCGGTGAGATCCGTTGGCTCGCGCGTCGGGGCGAGGCGATCCGCGACAATGAATCCGCGGACTTGCGGCATGTCGGCGTGATCTACGACGTGACGGCGACCAAGGAAGCCGAGGTCGCCTTGCGCGAGCTCAACGAGACCCTCGAAGCGCGCATCCGCGACGCCATCGCCGAGCGCGAGCAGGCCGAGGACCAGCTGCGCCAGTCGCAGAAGATGGAGGCCGTGGGCCAGCTCACGGGCGGCATCGCCCACGACTTCAACAATCTTCTCACCGGCATCGTCGGATCCCTCGACCTGATGCAGACGCGCATCAACGAGGGACGCACCGAGCATCTGAGCCGCTACGCGGGCTTGGCGATGTCCTCCGCGCAGCGTGCCGCGGCGCTGACGCACCGCCTGCTCGCCTTCTCGCGCCGCCAGCCGCTGGAGGCGAAGCCCGTCGACGTGAACCGTCTCGTCAGCTCGATGGACGATCTGCTGCGTCGGACCCTCGGCGAGCACGTCCGGCTGGAAGTCGTCGTCGCGGGCGGATTGTGGCTCACCCTCTGTGATCCGAACCAGCTGGAGAACGCCGTCCTGAACCTCGCGATCAACGCGCGAGACGCGATGCCGCACGGGGGTCGCCTCACCGTCGAGACCGCCAACGCCCACCTCGACGACGCCTACGTGGCGCGGGAAGTCGGCGTGCAAGCCGGACAATATGTCTGCATCTGCGTCAGCGACACCGGCACCGGAATGCCGGCGGATGTGATCGCCCGCGCTTTCGATCCGTTCTTCACGACGAAGCCGCTCGGACAGGGGACTGGCCTCGGCCTGTCGATGATCTACGGGTTCGCCAAGCAATCCGAGGGAAACGTCAAGATTTACTCGGAGATGGGCCAGGGTACGACGGTCAAGCTCTACCTGCCGCGCTATCGCGGCGATCTCGAGCAGGCTGTCGAGGTCAGCGCGCAGGCCCCGCGCGCGGAGCGCGGCGAGACGGTTCTCGTGGTGGAGGACGACACCACCGTGCGCTCTCTCGTCGGTGAGGTGCTGCAGGAACTCGGATACCGGACCTTCGAGGCGTCCGACGGTCCGTCCGGTCTGCAGATCCTCCAGTCGGACGTCGACATCGACCTGCTCATCACCGATGTGGGCCTACCCGGGATCAATGGCCGTCAGCTCGCCGATCAGGCCCGCGTGACCCGCCCGACCCTGAAGGTCCTGTTCATGACGGGCTATGCGGAGAATGCGGCCTTCGGGAACGGGCATCTCGGCGTCGGGATGCAGATGATCACGAAGCCGTTCCCGGTCGAGGGGCTCGCGACCAAGATCCGGTCGATCATCGGATCCTGACGGCAATGCGTTCGCTCGGCGCTGTGCGCCGCTCTTCGTCAGCCGCGAGGCCGGTGATTCCGCATCTCAGGGGGACGTCCCTGGGGGCAGACGGCAATAGCGTTGCGTTTCGGAAACGCTGCCGCTCCACGGTTGTCTCAGGGCAACTGGCCTGCTGACCCGCCCGGATGGCCTGTGCGATGAGCGGACCATGATCCGGGTCATCAAGCACGTCATCGTCGAACCGACGCCAGACCGACACGCGCGCATTGCGCGCATCCTCGCCACGATCCAGGGCGCGTTTCCCGAAGCGACGACCGATATCGTTCAGGGGCTTCTCGACGACGATCTCGTAGTCGAAGTCCGGCTGCCGCTCGACCGTCTCGACGCCTGGCGCTCCGCGCGAGGTCTCTGGACGGACTTCAATCGCGCGGATGATACGAGACGAGCCCAGCCGCACGAGTCCTGATCCGGACGTCCCCTCCACAATTGCCCGCCTCGACCTGCCCGGAGGAAACCGGGATACTCACAGGTCGTCCGTCATCGGTTGCGGCCAGCACGAATGGTCGATCTGGCATGAGCCGGGCTCACAAGGACTGGGCACGAATCCCGTGCTCGATTGCCCAGAGAGCCGCTTGGGTGCGATTCTGGGTCTTCAGCTTCCGGAGCACGTTCTTGACGTGGATCTTCACGGTAGCTTCGGCAAGATCACAGGCCCGCGCGATGATCTTGTTGGATGCGCCTCCGGCCAGGTGCTTGAGAACGTCGAGTTCGCGCGGCGACAGCTTGTGCACGCTGATGATCTGCTCATTCGACGATACGTTGCTGTTCCAACCAGCGGAGGCCTCGGTGTGTCCGTCAGAATGTCCGGGAGTGGCTTGGGCGCGCGGCGTCCAGCGAGCGGAAATTCCCGGCATCTGGACCGTCAGGCCGCTGAAGATCAATTCGAGGATTTGCGAGAGCGTCTCGACGCTGACGTTCTGATCGACGATGGCCGAGGCAGCCTCGCACAGATTTCCAGGGATCGCCGCGCAATCGTCGCGATTGATGAGAAGGACGAGTTTCGTCTCACCGCCTGCTCTTCTCAGATCGACAGATGAAATCTCACCCTCACGCCCGCCGAAGGCAACGAGGATAAGCCCGCGCTCGGTTCCTTCGGGCAAATGCTGAGTAGCCGCCTGAAGTTCTGCAGCCTCTTCCACGACATCGTAGCGGGTCGCACGCAACATTGCCTTTAGTCCCTCCCGCGAGAGCGGGTTGGACGAAACGACCACCGTCGATATTTTGTGTTCGCCAAGCATGGCCGTTCCTTCAGGAATAATACTTCCGGATGAGCAGTTACTGCCTGCTCAGCGGCATGCCAGAAACTGCCATCACTTGCGGGCTTTTGAAATCATGAATTGTTAATAGACTGTATGCTTTTTGCTTTACCTGCCGTTCGGTTTAATTCGTACCGTGGCGTTTGTCCCAGGTCGCATCAAAGTGCGTTCCGGCAGGAATCGGTGGTGATCTCGAGCGGAACGAGCGGGACTATGATTGCGGTCGGAACTGCTGGCTGGAGCGTACCGAAGCGTTATGCATCGGAATTTCCATCGGGCGGCAGCCATCTGGAACGATACGCGGGTTGCTTCAACGCGGTCGAGATCAACACCTCGTTCCATCGGCCCCATCGCGTTGCGACTTATGAGCGTTGGGCAACGTCGGTCCCGGACGGCTTCCGATTCGCGGTGAAGATCCCGCGGACGATCACGCATGACCGCCGCCTGGTCGACATCGACGATCTGCTCGCGCGCTTTCTCGACGAAGTTGCCGGCCTCGGATCGAAGCTCGGACCGTTGTTGCTGCAGCTCCCGCCGAGCCTGGCTTTTGAGCCTGATCGGTGCGGGGGATTCCTGACCCGCCTGCGCGGCGCCTTTGCGGGCGCGCTGGTCTGCGAGCCGCGCCACCCGAGTTGGTTCGCGCCGGCCGTCGATCTGCGTCTGAGAGCGCTACGAATCGGGCGCGTCGCCTCGGACCCACCCCCTGTGCCGGGCGCGGACGAGCCCGGCGGCTGGACGGGCCTCGCGTGTTACCGGCTCCACGGATCGCCGGATGTCTACTATTCGGCCTATTCGCAGACCCAACTTCGGAAACGCGCTGAGCAGCTTCTGGTGCGTACCCACGAGGCTCGGGATGTTTGGTGCATCTTCGACAACACGGCGGCCCTCCACGCGACCGGCGACGCTCTCACCACGCTCGAGGCGTTGGAAGGCAAGGGCCCTCATCCCGGGGGGCCTTCTGGTAAGGCCGGCTAGACTCAGCTCGCGACGGCCGCAACCCGGCCGGAGCGGTCACGCAGTGGCCTCGCATCCTTCGCCATTGCTTGGATCGTGACCGAGTTCGGCCCGTTCCGATCCGCTGAGCGGTGAGCCCTGCCAAATATCGCAAGTCCGAACCGACCCTGTCGAACCGGCATGTTTGGCTCTCGTGGAGAGATACGAGCAAGTCGAAAAGCCCCGCGAGCCGTGAGGCCGCGGGGCGAAGTTCATCTCAGAGACCAGTCACGCTGGTCAAGATCGGGGGAAGAAAGCCCAGCGAGACTGTGCCGGGGCTTCAAGTCCGGCTCGAGCAGCGTCGCGCGCGCGATCGGTCGACACATCCTCAAATGTGAACCGGAAGCGAGAAAAACGGCCACGGGAGATCCGTCCGGCCCGGAATTGCGGCGGGTGCGTCCGACGGATCTGCGTCCGGTCGGCATGGAAGATCGGCGGAGTGGCGCGCCCGAGGCCTATCCGTCGACACCGAGTCGGGCCGACCGTCCCGGCACGTCGCGCGGCCTGCTGGCCATGGCGGGCGGCAGATCTTGTCCGCGGCCGGAGACAACGACGAGGCGCTGAACCTCGCCGCGCAGATAGGCCTGCAGGAACTTGTTGTAATCCCTGAAGGAAACGCACCCGTTTGACGCGCCGCTCGGTCCAAGCATGTAGGTATGCGCCAGCAGCCCGACGCGACCGTAGACAGCGCCGCTCCCACCGACGGGGCTGAGACGCAGGGCGCGGACGCCGTGGAACAGGGCTTCGCGCTCGCTGAGGTCGTAGGTCCCCGGCGGGGTTGCCCCCTTCATGCGCAGGTGAACGAAGTTCGGATCGTCCATCGTGTTGCCGAGCCCGGAATGCGCCTCGAGTTTGTCCCCGTTCGGCATGTGGACGATGCGCGCGTTGATGTCATAGACCGCCGTCCCGCCACCCCCATCCGGGATCGGCGTCGGGCTCAGTCGGCGGCGCGGCGTCGGGTCGACGGGATTGCTCTCGAGCGCAGCGTAGGCGAGCGCAGGACCGGCGGGCCTTTCCACGCCGAACAGCTTCTCGAAGAATGAGCGGTTATCCTCGTTCGTCGACGGCAGTGCCGCGGGTGTCGCTCGGCGCGCGGCCTGCCGGTCAGCCCGACGGGTCCATTCGGACGGATTCGGGCGCCGCAGTTCCGGGGGCCGCGGGACCGGCAAGGGAATAGTCTGGGCAATCAGCGGCTTTCCCTGGGCCGGTTCGGAGGGCATGTCGTTGGAATCTTGCTGTGCGAACGCAGTCGGCGGCTCGGGTTCGTCTTCCGTCCGCATCGAAGTCCATGGGGGGGCCGCATCGAGCAGGGCCTCGCGCCACATTTGATCCGCCTCAGGACCGAGCGCCAGCGTTGGACCCGGCGCGACATCATCGGCTGCGGAGGCGGACGCAGCGGGTGTTTCCTGCGCAAGGTTCGTCCCCTCCATGCTCGCCACGGCCGAGACGGCCGGCTCGTCAGGGCTCGGAGAACGATCCTCGAAGGATACGAGGCTCAGAGCTGCCGCCAAAGCCAGCGTCAACGAGACTTTGCCAAGGACAAGCTTAGGGAAAGGTCTCGCGGCAATGCCGGCGCGCTGCAGATGATTGTATGCCATGCGGTGGTCACTCGGATCCACGTCTCTGAACGGTTGCCCGCCATGCGGAACCTCAATGGTACGCGGTTGCACAGAGTAACCACGAGGCATGCGCTGGCGGGTCCGTTGCCCAGTGTGGCAAAGATCACGGCCCGGCTGGCTTTTCTTGGGCGACAATATGGTTAAGGCTGGATGAATTCGGGCGGTCTCCCGTAGGCCAGCAGAGCGAGGCGGATGCCCGAGCGGTCGCCGATTCGCGCGGTTCTCGGCGACGAACGGTGTCGGCGCAGGTTCGGGACACCGTGAAGACCGGTCGGATGCGGCAGCCGATCCGGTCTGCTAAGATCCGCTTCCGCTGCAGCCGTTTCGTGCCGGTGTCATGAACCCAGCCTTGAAGTTTGCCCTCGTGGCCCTCTGCGCCTTCGCTCCGTTCGAGGCGGTCGCCCAGACGGCGACGAACATCGTCGCGCTCAAAGGCCTGTCACCGGTGAGCACATTGCTGAGCACGCCGGAAGGCAGGGCAGCGCTCGCCGCGAACCTGACCGTCACCGGGGATATTCAGACCGGTGTGCTCAAGCAGCCGATCCTGCTGCCATTTCCGGAGCAGGAGCAGCTTGCGCTGCGGGATTGCTTCATCACCGACGGCAACGCGACGGAACTGGCCGATGGCCTGGGTTCGAAGCTCGGTGACGTGTACCAGGAGCAGGCGCGCTACGAGAATTTCAAGACCTTCACCAGCGTGTCGCCGGCGGTTGCCGAATTGATCGGATACACCAACAACGTAACCAAGTCGGATTCGAATGCTGGCAAGTATTTCTTCGCCAACGCGACGACGGACGGCAAGGCACCGGTGGCCGAGAGTGCGTCGGTCATTCTCAGCACGATCGGTGGGACGACCGACGTGTTCGGCAAGGCCTATGGACGCGAGGCCGGAACCCCGGGCGCCGACGCCTTCGGCAATTCGCGCCCGTTTCAGACCGAACCGCGGCTCGTTGCGTATCGGGGCAATGACTATTTCGGCAAGGCATCCCACAGCCTCGACTGGCTGCGAGGTCCGAGCCAGAACCTGACGGACAGCCCGTCCTATCCGAGTGGCCACACCACCTATGGCTACACCGAGTCCCTCCTGCTCGCGATCCTCGTGCCCGACCGGTATCAGCAGATGATCACGCGGGCGGCCGAGTACGGGAACAACAGGATCGTGGTGGGTGCCCACTACGCGATGGATGTGATCGGCGGACGCGCGGTCGCGCTGCACGCCGTTGCCCATCTGCTCGCGAACGATCCAGCCTATGTCGGGCAGTCCCGCGACAATCCGGCCGTCATCAACGGGATGAGCCGCGCCGCGGACAAGGTCGTTGCGATCTCCGATTATCCGGCCGCCCTCTCGCTGGCGCGGGCGGAACTCGAAGGCGTCCTCAAGCAGAACTGTGGCGACGCGGTTGCGGCCTGTGCAACGGTCGATACCAGCCGCTTCAAGGATCCCGCGGCCAACGAGGCCTTCTACAACGCGACCCAGACCTACGGTCTGCCCGTCGTGCACCAGCACACGGCCAACGCCGTCGAGGACGTCGCAAGGATTGCGCCCGAGGCCGGTTACCTGCTGACAGCCGCCTTCCCGGCCCTGACCCTCGCGGAAGCGAACGAGATCCTGACAGCGACCCAAGGGCCCGGCGGCGGCTTTCTCGACGACGGGTCTGCTTTCGGGCTCTACACGCGTCTGAATCTCTTTGCGGCGGCGGGGCGGGCCAGGGCGCTCGCTGCCAGGAAGCACGCGGCGGCCCGCTAGGACCCGTCGGGCGCTCAAAAGGACGGGTCTCGGCCCGTCCTTGCTCGACCAGTGATATTTCTGTCGGCTCACTCGTCGCCTGTGTCACCCTCGTCCATCAGCAGATCCGCCGGCAAATCCGTCGACAGCGGCTCCGGGGAGGCAACGACCCGGTTCAGGCCAGCGGGCAGAAGAGCGTGGCCTTGGCGGCTCTCCGAATCCGACAGCATCAGGGAAGCGCCGGCTGAGATGAGGCCGGCCATCGCGCGGAGATCCTCCGGCTGCCGTGGGTCTCGCGAGATCCGTGCGGCCTCCCGTTCAAGGCGCTGGTTGCAGGCCTTCGACGGCAGGCCGCCCTCGGGCGTGCAGGCGTCGTGGCGGGCGCAGGCCGCGTCCAAGGCGTCGGTCGGCGCGAGCGGAGCGTTGTTGCCGGGTCCGCAATAATTGCCGTGCACCAGCAGCGCCGGTCCGTGGACCGTTGGAGCGGTGGGAAGCACCGGAGCGGATTGTGCGAATGCCGGTCCGGCAAGGCAGGCTGAAACAAGCAGGGAACAGGTGAATTTGCCGAGCATCCTCAGATGACCTCTCGCGATCACGCCCCCTCAGGCGGTGAGCATCGAGCGCTGCGTTGCAGCGAGTTCGTTTAAATCGGTGCAGGCGCGGATGGGTTCCCGAGCGCGATCGCTCCCTGCCGGAAGCCAGTCGGACGCTCCGTTCAGGCTTGTGCGCTGCGACACGCGCTCCCTGAACGCCATGCGCTCGGGACGCGCGGCAAAATGACGACGGCGTGCGGGGCTCAGTAGGCGAGGGCAAACGCCGGAAACACCTCGGACTTGTTGCCGCGCGGGTCCGATCCGGCCTCAAGCACGCCCGTTTCGGGATTGCGCTCGGTGCCGCAGAGGAACCCTTCCGTCCAGGCGGGCGCCAAATCGAGTTCATGGCCGCGCGCGGTGAGCCCGTCGAGGGTGTCCTGGCCGATGCTGGTCTCGATCCGCAGGCGATTGAGGTAGAAGTCGTGCGGGTGGAACAGGGCAGGGAAGTGCTCGCTCGAGAATTTCGGCGCCTCGATTGCGGCCTGAAGCGGCATGTCGAACACGACCCGGTTGAGGAAGAACTGCAGCTGCCACTGGTCCTGCTGATCGCCCCCCATGCTGCCGAAGGCGAGCCACGGCTTGCCGTCCTTCAGGGCGAGGCTCGGGCTGATGGTCGTCCGCGGTCGCTTGAAGGGCGCGAGCACGTTCGGATGATGAGCGGGCTGCAACTGACAGTTCGAGAGGCGTACGCCGAGGGGAAAACCGAGGGCAGGGACGACCTCGGCGCTCTTGATCCAGGCGCCGCTCGGAGTGAAGGCCGCCGAATATCCTTCCTGATCCATCGCATCGACGTGGACGGTGCCGGGTCCCCAGGAGGATCCACCGAGCCGGTCGGCGGGCGGCAACAGGGCACCGCCGGTCCAGGCATCGCCCGGGCGCAAGGCGCGATCGGCGTCATCGGTGATCAGCGCCGCACGGGCAACGCCGTACGCGTCGGACAGGAGGGTCTCGATGGGCACCGCGACGTGATCGGGATCGCCGTAGAACTGCTCCCGATCGGCAAAGGCGAGCTTCATCGCCTCGACGACCACGTGCACGTAGGCCGCCGTGTTGTGGCCAAGGGCGGACAGATCGAAGTTCTTGAGGATCGACAGCGACTGGAGTACCGCCGGCCCCTGGGTCCAGGGCCCGCACTTGTAGAGGTCGACGCCGGCGTAGCAAACTGAGACCGCGCGCTCCACCGGAACCTCGAAGCGGGCGAGGTCCTCGCGCGTCAGGAAACCGTCGCGCTGGGCGACGAAGGTCGCGATCTCACGGGCAATGTCGCCCTTGTAGAATGCGTCGAAGGCCGCGCGGAGGCCCGCGTCGCGGCTCCCGCCGACACGCCTCTCCTCCGCGGCGAGGAAGGCCAGCATGTCGGCGAGGGCGGGGTTGCGAACGATCTCGCCCTCCTGCGGCACGCGACCGTTCGGCAGGTACAGGTCGCCGGAACTGGTCCACGCGCTTCGGAAGCGCTCGGCATTGTCGAGGATGCCGAACTTGTGCTGGCGCAGCAGCCCCGAATGGACCGGGAAGCCGTTGCGCGCAAGGTCGAAGGCCGGTGCGCTGACATCGGCAAAGCTGAGGCGTCCGTAGCGACGCAAGGCTTCGAGAAGAGCGCCCGGCGCCCCCGGCACGCCGGCCGCGAGGGCTCCCTCCGGCGGTATCTTGTCGAACCCGCGCCGCCGGAAGGCCTCCGGTGTCGCCGCTGCCGGCGCGACGGTGTTGCCGTTGATGCAGACGACCTCGCGTTCGTCCGGCGCCGCGATCAGGATTGGGATCTCGCCCCCGATCGTGTGCATCTGCGGATTGACCACCCCCTCGACGAGGGAGGCCGCGACGGCGGCGTCGATGGCGTTGCCGCCCTGCTTCAGGATCTCAATCCCCGCCATCGGGGCCAGATAATGCTCGGCCGCGACGGCGCCGCGGCGGCCGAAGATCCGCGGATGGAAGGTGACCGTCTCCGTCGGCTTCGCGCGGAACGAACGGGTACTCTGAAAACCAGCCATCGGAACCAACATGCGCTCGGAACGTGAAGTTCGCGAATTCGCAGGATCACGCCAGCGTCGTGAGATCCTGGAACCAGTGCTGAGCCTGGGTATACCCTTTCACCCGCGACGAGAGAGCATGCGAGTTCGTGTCGTGGACGACCCAGACCTGTACGGCATCGTCCACGACGATCTCGTGGATGCGCGCGAGAAGCCGGTCCTGCTCGGCCGTGTCGAGGCTCGCCTTGATGGTGTCGCAGAGAGCGTCGACCTCGGGGTTCTTGTAGTGACTCCAGTTCACGCCGCTCGGCGAGATCTGCTTCGAATCGTAGAAGCGCAGGATCGCGTAGAACGGGTCGGAGGTGACGTAGGCGACATTGCTGGCCGTCACGCCCTTGAGGCTCGGGTCGGCCGCGCCCTGGCGCCACGCCGTGTAGGCGACCTCCTGCTCGACGGTCTGAAACTCGACCGCGATGCCGACCTCCGCCCAGCATTGCTGGATGAACTCGTTGATCGGCAGCGAGAGCATCTGCCCTGTGCCGCCGGTCGGGATGATGAACTTCGTGCGAAGCGGATTCTGAGGCGAGTAGCCGGCCTCGCGCACGAGCTTGCGGGCCGCATCGATGTCGAAGCCGATCTTGAAGGTAGGTTTGCCGAACCACGGGCTCGATGATTGCACCTGCCCGGTGGCGGGGGTGGCGAGGCCGCCCATCAAGGCCACGACGCTGTCGCGGTCAATCGCCAGGTTGGCGGCACGACGCAGACGGAGATCCCGCCACGGGCTCCCCTCCACCATCGAGAGATGATAGTTCCAGACATGAGGCGTATCGTTGCCGACGATGCGCATCCCGGCGGCCTTCAGGCGCGGCACCGCGTCGGGCGCCGGCAGCTCGATCAGATCGACGCTGCCGCTCAACAGTGCGTTCACCCGTGCGAGATCTTCCGGTACGCAGCTCAACGTGAGCTTCGCGAGCTTCGGCATGCGCCTCGGGTTCCAGTAGGCATCGTTCGGAACGAGTTCGGCGCGCACGCGCGGGACGAGCTGCTTCAGGCGATAGGGGCCGGTGCCGGCCGGCTCGAAGGCGAACTTGGCCCAGTCACGGCCGACCTTGTCGAACTGAGTGGGCGAGGAGATCAGGAACCACAGCATCTGATACGGGAACAGGGCATCGACAGCCTTTGTCGTCACCTGCACGGTCGAGGCGTCGAGCTTCTTGTAGGAGGCGACGGAGGGAAGGCGCGGACGCACCTGCGAGGCCTGACGCTGATCGTAGTGGGGGGCCTGCTGGTTCAGGACCTTGTCGAAGTTCCAGATCACCGCATCGGCGTCGAAGGGGGAGCCATCGTGGAACTTGACCCCGTCCCTCAGGCGGAACGTCCAGTTGCGCCGGTCGGCCGGATCGCTCTCCCAGGAGGTGGCGAGCCCCGGGACGAGCTTGCCGGGACGCTCGGCGACATCGAGTTCCCACGCCACCAGTGGGTCGTAGAGCGTGAGCCCGGTGAACTGGTAGCCACCCGCGCCGCGATCGGGCTGTCCGGTGGTCAGGGGCAGGTCCGTCATCGAGATGCCGTAGACGAGGCTCCCGCTCGGGAAAGCAGCTCCACTCGTCTGGGCGCGAAGGCTCGCCGACGAACCGAGCGTGGCCAGGGCGGCGCCGCCCGTCAGCATCGTGCGGCGGGTGAGGGCGACTGATTCCATGAGCGAGGTCTCGATCCATCTGTTGCGACAGCCGCTCCACACCGTTGTGGAGGCCGAACAGCACTTTCACTCTGAGGAATAGATCTTTCTTGTAAAGCCGAAAGAGTGAGCGCGACCAAGCTGACTTCTGTGCGTCTTGCTCAGAAACGCGGCACCGATACGCACGTCGGGTCGACTTTGCCACGTCAAGGCCGGTGCCGTTCATCCTGCCGGCTGATCATGTTGCTCGTGCGCCGCCCGGTCTTGGTGGTGCCAATCGAGCCACGAAACCGATCATGTCACGGCGATGCCCCTTGGCGGCGATACCACGTTGGCTGGAGGAGCGCCCGGGCCGGGCGTCAGATCGGCGGTGTCCGCCCTCGCCCGCCGAGTTCAGGCTTCTCGCGCGCGCCTTCGTGAGGGGCAGCCTTCCGTGAGCCCACGTCCCCGCGTTCGTTCAGCGGCCGGTGTAACCGAGGGCGCGAGCCGCCTCCGTAAGCCGTGCGAAGCTTGTCGCGTATCGCTCCTTCAGCCACGCACCGTCGGGCAGCGTTCGGTCCGGGCTCAGGTTGTCCTCGTTGTCGGACATCTTGATCAAGATCGCACTGAGATTGCCGCTGTCGATCACCTGCTTAATTCGCTCGGAATAGGCGGTCCGTGCGGCGGGTTTTGTCAGGAGCGTCACCATCTCGATGATCTCCGGACCGAAACCCGCCGCGCGGAGATCCACCGCCGTCCGCGGCGTGTCCTCGAGAACATCGTGGAGGATCGCGGCCTGCATCACCGACATCGGGTCGATCGGAAGGCGGTCGATGGCACGGGCATGCCCGGCACGCGCCACCGCTGCGTTGGCCACCCGCTCGAGGTGCCGGATATAGGGTTGGCCGCCCTTATCGATCTGTCCAGCATGCGCCGTGATCGCGAAGCTATGGGCGTCGAAGATGTTGCTCATGGTCGTCCTCGGGGCCCCGAGGGTTACGTCCGGGTGCGGCGGCTACGAGGCGATACGCGACGCGCAAGCACCGCTTCAAGAGGCCTTCTCGACGGGCGGCGTCTCCACGACCCGCAGCCCCGCCACCCGACTACCGTAACTTGGGCGGTTCAGGCGTCCGAGGTCCATCAAGGGTTGGAGCGGCACCTCGGCGAGGTCGAGCAGTTTGGCTTCGCGCCACCGCAGCTTGAACTCACCGGTCTTCAACCAACTCGGCTTCTTCTCCTCCACAAGGAGAAGAAGCTTCCCGGTCCACGTCTTCTTGAACCAGAACCGTCCTGTCAGGGCCATCGCGCTCACCCGAACCATCGACTCCCCTGAGAGGTAACGGTCAAGCTTGCGGCTTGTTCCGAAGATCCCCGCGACAAACAGGGGTGAACGGCGTTAAGTCCCCGCGTCCTGACCACGATCAAGCGCACCCGGAGTCCCTGTCCGCATATGCCCCGCTGGCTCTTCCTGCTCTTCTCCGTAGCGCTCGCGCTGGCCGTCCTGGGCAGCGTCCTCGTCTATCTCAGGGGCACGCCTGGCCCCCAAGTCCAAAGCGCGGCCGGAGTGGGGACCTGATGCGGCGCGGGCTTCCCCTCATCGCCGCTGCCGTGCTCGCGATGGCTTTTGTGGTCGGTCTCGGATTGTGGCTGTCGGCAGCGCGTGAGGAGCAGCGTGCCGAGACGGATGGAAAGCCGGCGGTTCCGGCCTGCAATCCGCAGAATACGGTCGGCAAGGCGATCTTGCCGGATTGCCCGAAGCCCGCGTTTCCGACGCCGAAGACACCCTGATCCGCGACGGATCGGGGATTCGCGCGCCAGCGTTGTCCGCTGACGCTCAGTCTTGCGCTGGCGGTTTCGCAGTCGCCTCGGATCGGCGGCTGGTGCGGCGCCAGTCGGCCGGATCGACGAAGATCCCGGCCCAGAGGCCGCGGCGCATCGCCCAGGCCTTGCTCTCCTGCCGAACATAGGTGGCGGAGGTGCGCCGGTCGGCGACCGCATGGCCGTGCGCCGCCATCCAGGCGCTCAGATCCTCATGACCGACTCGGCAGACCGCTACCACCCGTTCGCTCTTCGGCGCCTTCAGGGGTTCGCACGTGACGGGATTGGAGCCGATCTGCTCGGCCAGGGCATGAGCAGCGTCCCGGCCGCAGGGATAGGCGTGTCCGGCCGCGTTTTCACAGTTCTGCGCCGTCTCCGGCGCGTCGATCCCGTAGAGGCGAATCCGCGATCCGTGCAGCTCGATCGTATCCCCGTCGATGACCGTCGCCGGGCCGGAGACCGCTTCGGCGGCCACCGCCGGAAAGGAGAGCAGGAGGAGGAGTGTTGCGGAGCGCAGAATCACGTGTGGGTTACCTGGGCAAAAGCGTACGTGCCGATGATCGAGGGGCCGAACTACCATGACATCTGGCCAAAAAGCGGCGGATCGATCCTGCGCCGGCGAATAGTCCCGATGCGTTGATCTTCGGTGACACCGCGTGATTCCCGCGACCCGCCGCACCCCGATGGATCCTTCGAGCCGTCGTCGCGGGTCCGGGACTCGCAATCAGCCCGTCGCGGCGGTCTCGCGGAGGTGCTGGACGGCGCGGTCGATGTCGAAGTCCGCCGCCGTGATCGCTGCGCGGGTGAACGGACAGATTTTCGGCTGTCCCCACTCGATCTGGCCCTCCTCCGGTCGAAGCTCAGGCGTCTCGGCATCGCCGATCGCGAGCCACCAGAGACCATCCATTTTCAGGGGCTCGAGGGCCGTCGCATCGAGGCCGAGAATCTTTGCGCGCAGGGCTGCCGCTTCGCGACGCCAGGTCTGGCTGTGCTGATCGTTCGACGTCAGTGCCGCCTTCAACAGATCGGCCAGGAAGGCACGCACCAGAACGGCCGGCGGCTCGATCGATCCGGTCCCGTCGTTGGATCCCATGCTCCGCTCCCGTCGCCACTCGGCGATCTGCCTGCAGGTTTCAGGCCGAAGATCGCCAGACCGGCTTCGTGCCGGCGGCGCGGGCGACCTCCTGAGCGGCCGAGGCCTGGTCGTCGACGGCGACACGCTCACCGTGCGCGGCCGCGTCGTGGGTCTTCTGGGTGTCGCCGCACCTGGTCTGAAGCAGACCTGTCTGGACGCCGGCGATCGGACCTATCCCTGCGGGCAGAGAGCGGCCTTTTCGCTCGCGAAGCACATCGGATCCGATGTCGTTGCCTTCAAAATGCAGGAGACGGATCGGCACGGCCGCATCCTAGCTGCGTGCGGCAAGGACTCGGAGGATCTCGCAGCTTGGTTCCAATGCCTTACGGTGCACCACCTTCGGCCTCGATCGGGAACTGGGAATGGTATTCGGCACACGGCGTGGCGTCCCGGCGCTTGCCATGGTTGTGATTGCGGCTGGCATCGCGTTAATCCGCCTCCCGCCGCGCCGCGTGGCAGACCCATGCGCGGCGAACCCGGCGGTTCATGCCTGCGCGATTTTCGATGCGCCCGGTTGGCTGACGCGTCGGGTGCATGCCGGACGTGCGCAGGAGGCGTCGATGTCGGCGGGGCAGGCTGCGTCTTCGGTCAACTTGCATGATGTGCTCGCCATCTCAGGCAAGCCGTCGATCCGGGCGGAAGCGGCCAGCCACAACCCCGGTGGCGTCTGACCGCGCATCGTCATCCCGGATCCTCGACGCCTCGCATTTGTGATCGGTATCCACCGCGAGCGTATGCCATAGCCGTTCGAGCATACCCGCGGAGCGACATGCCCGACCTCACCTACGCGATCGGCGACATTCACGGTTGCGCCGACCTGCTGCAGCGGCTGCTGGAACAGATCGAGCGCCGTGGCGCCGGGCGTGCCCGTTGCCTTGTCTTTCTCGGCGACTACGTCGACCGCGGGCCCGACAGTGCCCGCGTGATCGAGATCCTTCGTGACCTCGGGGAGCGCGAGCCTGAGGCCGTCACCTGCCTGATGGGAAACCACGAGGAGATGATGCTGAACGCCTACAGGGATGGTCTCGGCGCCACCGCCTGGCAGGAGAACGGCGGCGGCGGCACCCTGGCATCCTTCGGCATCGAGGATCCGGAGGATCTGCCGCACGGGGTCCTCGACTGGCTCTCGGCGCTGCCGACCGTTCATGAGGATAGCCGCCGCTATTATGTCCATGCCGGCTTTCGACCCGGGCGCCGGGGCATCGACCCCGATACGCGCTCGCGTCTCTGGATCCGGGAGCCGTTCCTCTCGGCGGATTACGATTTCGGCAAGCATGTCGTGCACGGCCACACGCCGCAGAAGTCCGGTCAGCCTGATGTGCGGACGCATCGGACGAACCTCGACACCGCCGCGGTTCGTGGCGGCGCCCTGACGGCCGGGGTCTTCACCGGCGAGGACGACAGGGCGGTCGAGTTCCTTCAGGTCTGGCGCACAGCCTGACAGGAACCCGCCGGCCGCTTCAATCCTTCGTCGGCCGCGAGCATCGATAAAGCCCGTACTGCGATGTGTGAGCAAGCACATCGGCCACTCGACTGGGGGCGACGCCGGGGCTGCGCGGATTGCTCCTGTTTGGGCGACCCCCTACTTTCGCTTGCGCGAGAGCAGGGGGCTTCCGCAGCGCCAAATCTTCATGTCGATTGACCAGATTGATCGAAGCGTCCGTGGCCCGCGCATCGGGTTCGGGCGAAGTTCCGAAGTGTTTGCGTACGGATCCCGGCAGGTCCTCAAGCTCTACCGGATACCCTGGGAGCCGGCTGCCGTTCTGAACGAGTTCGAAGCCACGAAACTCGCCTGGAATCTCGGGTTGCCTGTCCCGGAACCCGTCAGGATCGTCGAGGAGGACGGGCGCACCGGCATCGTCTTCGAGCGACTCGAGGGGCGAAGCGTCATGGGGCGATTTGCGCGCAATCCGATCCGCCTCCTCATCGCGCTCCGGCACATGGCACGCCTGCAGCAACGGATCCATGCCTGCGATGCGTCGCATCTGCCCAGTCAGCAGGAGATGCTCCGTGGCCAGATCGCCCGGGCGCGGGTCTCGGACAGCGTGAAGCGCTCCGCCTTGTCCGTCCTTGATCGGCTTCCGGATGGAACGAGCCTCTGCCATGGTGACCTCCATCCGGAGAATGCGATCTGCACGCCGCAGGGTTTGTACGTCGTGGATTGGCAGAAGGCGCGGGCCGGGAGCCCTTCCACCGACGTAGCCCGCACCGCGCTGATCTTGAGGCATGGGCGGCTGGATCTCGGCCGTCTCGGAGCATTCCTCCCGATGGATACGATCCGGCACGCCGTCGCATTCCTGTATCTCTGGCGCTACGCACAACTGACGGGCACGCCACTGGCGGAACTCAGGGCCTGGCAACTGCCGTTGCTGGTCTCCCGGCTATTCGGTCAGGCGGCGTCGAACGAAGATGAGGTGCGCGCGGAGGCCGAACGCCTCGCTCGTCGGACCGAGATCAAGCTTTCGAGGCAACTGCGAACCACGGCGGTCCTGCTAGCCCTCTCGAACGGGCTCGCGTTCGATCTGGAGATGACCGCGATCGTGTTCGCCTGACGCGTGGTGGGCGGCGGATCGCCAGTTGGCGACCAGGATCCCGATGTTGATGCCGGCGCCGAGGATCGCGGCGGCGACGTCGAAAATCTCGACGAGGGCCATGGGTTGCGGGGTGCGGCATCACCTCCGGAAGCGTGAGGGAAGCACACCATCGAGACCGTCACGTGCACCCATCGATGTTGTGCAATGCCGGATTGCAGCCTGCGAATTCGGGATCGTGCAGCCGCATATCACCCTGGGCTGTCGGCATGCGGGGCGATGTCGCCGAAGGACCGGCGGCCTCAAACACTCTGGCTCGGTCCTCGACAGCCCATGCCGGCCTCGGAACATCAACCCGCCCGGACGTGACCAGCGCGCGGCATTCTCGGCTCACGAGCCGCGGCAGCCTCGCTCAAGCCGAAGTTGCGTAGACCCAATCGGAAAGGGTTGTCGGCAACGGCAACCGCCGGATGTCGAGTCCGCAGGATGGCTGGCTGGTTTCTCCGCGGATCAGACGATTGAGCGCTGCTTCCGGCGTCTCGCAGCAGCCGAGCGGTTCATCCTCGTAGAGAATGATGAAGCGCTGGGTGTCGGCGAAGCGCATCAAGGCGATCCGAAACAGGCCTTGCTGGGTGTCGCACAGCCAGTATCCGCTCATGGCAGGCGTTCCTCCGTTGTTTTGGAGGAACAACTGAGTTGCGTGTTCGCCGGTTCACGCGTCGCGCGAGACCGCCAACGAATCTGTCAGGCGGCCCTGCACATTGTCCTGCATCCCGCCACAGGCAGGTCCCGTCACGCGTGGCATCGTGACGGGGGAGGGGGCCTCGGGATCAGCGCGGATCGGGCGGTCCCTCCCCCTTGCCGACGAAGGGGATACCCTCGATCGGGCATTCTTCCGTACCGACGCTCTGGCGCGTGATCGCCCGGACCGCATCCCGCGTCCCGTCAGGGTCCTCGATCCACCGTCGATAGAAATCGTAGGGACATTCGGACATCCCGTGCCGGTTTTCCTTCGAGTTGATCATGCCCGTATAGCCGCGATGAAGCAGCTTGAAGAGATGGTTCTCCGATTGGCCATGCGCGCGGAAGTCCCGGATCAAGAACTTGGACAGCGCCGCGTACTGGATGCCCATCTCCTCCTCGCCGCACTCACCAAGGGTGCGCCCGTCGAAGCCGATGATCGCGGAATGGCCGAAATAGGTGTAGACGCCGTCGAAACCCGCGGCGTTCGCCACCGCCACGTAGACATTGTTGGCGAATGCCATCGCCTTCGAGATGACGATTTGCTGCTCCTTTGCCGGATACATGTAGCCCTGGCAGCGGATGATCAGCTCGGCGCCGCGCATGGCGCAGTCGCGCCAGATTTCCGGATAATTGCCGTCATCGCAGATGATCAGGCTGATCTTCAGGCCCTTCGGGCCATCGGAGACGTAGGTGCGGTCGCCCGGATACCAACCTTCGATCGGGGTCCAGGGCATGATCTTCCGATACTTCTGAACGATCTCTCCCTGATCGTTCATCAGGATAAGCGTGTTGTATGGGGCCTTGTTGGGATGCTCCTCATGGCGTTCGCCGGTCAGCGAGAACACGCCCCAGACACCGGCCTTGCGGCAGGCTTCAGCAAAGATCTCGGTCTCCGCGCCCGGGACGTTGGCGGCCGTCTCGTACATCTCGCTCGCGTCGTACATGATCCCGTGGGTCGAGTATTCGGGGAAGATCACGAGGTCGAGACCGGGAAGGCCCGTCTTCATCCCGATGATCATATCGCCGATCTTGCCGGCGTTCTCGAGCACTTCCGCCTTCGTGTGCAGGCGGGGCATCTTGTAGTTGACGACAGCCACGCCGACGCTGTCCTGGCTGCTGGAGATGTCTCCGTGCATCATGGGAAGTTCCTCCGTGGTTTCTGCAACGCGTCCGGGGTTCCGGCCCGTGGGCCGGCACCGTCATCGCGGATCGGTTTCCGATCGGATCAGTGGCTGATCATCCAGGGCCGGGCCGATGGGAAGCTCTTGGTGGCGTCCGGCTGAGCTTTCTTCGTCGGGCTGCAGCAGCCGCAGGCCGCGCCATGCCCCGACGAGAGCCGCGGCGCGTGCCGACTGCGCTCGTTCGTGGCATGGGCTGTCCGCCTGCCGGCATCCATCGAGGCGAGATTTGGAGCCGTCAGGAAGGCCCGGCCGCATTCCGCCCCGCAATCCGGGCAATCATACGGATCGCGGAACTGCGCCATGGGGCGCAGGACCGTGAAGGGCCCGCAGGACGCGCAGGCGTAGTCGTAGACGGGCATGGTCAGAGATCCGGAGAGAGGGGCATCTGCACTGACCCATCGATGAACTTCGTCGGCCCGTCGGCGCCCGGGTTGATGTCGAAATCGAAAATCTTCGTCGGAATCCAGAGCGTCGCGCAGGCATTCGGAATATCGACGACGCCCGAGATATGGCCCTGGACCGGAGCCGTGCCGAGAATCGAGTAGGCCTGTGCGCCGGAATAGCCGAACTTCTTAAGGTACTCGATCGCGTTCAGGCAGGCTTGCCGGTAGGCGACGTGAACGTCGAGATAGTGCTGCTTTCCCCACTCATCGACCGAGATCCCCTCGAAGATCAGGTAGTCGTCGTATTTCGGCGTGATCGGCGAGGGCTTGAAGATCGGGTTCTTGATTCCGTACTTCGCCATGCCGCCCTTGATCAGATCGACCTTGAGGTGCACCCATCCTGCCATCTCGATGGCGCCGCAGAAGGTGATCTCGCCGTCGCCCTGGCTGAAGTGCAGGTCGCCCATCGAGAGACCGGCACCCGGCACGTAGACCGGGAAATAGATCTTCGAGCCGCGGGACAGGTCCTTGATATCGCAGTTGCCGCCATGCTCGCGCGGCGGCACCGTGCGGGCGCCCTCGGCGGCGGCCTTGTCCTTCGCCTCGCCGGTGAGGCGGCCCATATGTGCGGTGGGACCGAACGGAACGGTACCCAGCGCCGGCACGCGGTTCGGATCTGTGTTGACGAAGGCGATCTCGCGCTCGTTCCAGGTCGAGAGCAGCTTCGGGTCGGGCAGGCAACCGATCAGGCCCGGATGGATCAGGCCGGGAAAGCGTACGCCCGGGATGTGGCGCGACTTCGTGAACATGCCCTCGAAATCCCAGATCGATTTCTGGGCCTGCGGGAAGTGCTCGGTGAGAAAGCCACCGCCGTTGTTCTTTGAGAAGAAACCGTTGAAGCCCCACTGGCTCTCGGCCTTCGCGCCGATGTCGAGGAGGTCGACCACCAGGAGGTCGCCCGGTTCGGCACCCTCGACGCCGATCGGACCGGAGAGGAAATGGACGATCGACAAGTCGATGTCGCGGACATCGTCGGCCGAGTCGTTGTTCTTGATGAAGCCGCCGGTCCAGTCGTAGGTCTCGATGATGAAGTCGGCCCCGGGCTTGACCATGGCCACCATGGGAATATCCGGGTGCCAGCGGTTGTGCACCATGTCGTTATCGTAAGCCGATTGCGTGAGATCGACCTTGATCAGGGTCTCGGGCATTTCCTGCGCAGCTCCTCTGATGGATTCGGACTGCCGTCTCCGATTGCAAACCGGGAATATTCGGCCGCCCTGCGAAACGAAGGTCCCGTTTCTCGTTCATCCGACGCGCGCGGCGCCGGATCTCCTCGGCCGGCCCGTCGGACCGGCGTTGTCTCAGCCCGGAGGCGCCACCTTCGGCCCCTGGATCGCCGGGTGGATCGTGTCGAGCCTGATGCCGGGGCCTTCGATCCGGGGGCGCCGCCACGTTTCAGTCGGCCATGCGCCGGCAATGGCCATGACCGCGATCGTCGTCTTCTGAGGCATGCGGGAAGCCGGTCGAAGCGAGTGATGGATGATGCGCGACATCCGTCAGACCGATAGGAAGCGGGACACCTGCGCCTCGTCGATGTCGGCGCGCAGGGATTCGTGCACGATACTCCCGTTCTCGATCACGAGCACCCGGTCGGCGACGTCGAGTGCAAAGCTGAGGACTTGCTCGGACACCACGATCGACAGACCGCGCTCGTCGCGGATCTTCTTGAGCGTCCTTCCCATCTCGCGAATGATCGAGGGCTGGATCCCCTCCGTCGGCTCGTCGAGCAACAGGACCTTCGGCTTGCTCGCAAGTGCGCGGGCAATGGCGAGTTGCTGCTGCTGGCCACCGGAGAGGTTGCCGCCGCGCCGGTCCTTCATCTCCAGCAGCACCGGAAACATGGTGTAAAGATCCTGGGGCACTCTCCGGGCGCCCGTGACCGTCAGCCCCGTCTCGATGTTTTCCTGCACCGTCATGGTCGAGAAGATCATTCGCCCCTGCGGCACGTAGGCGAGACCCTTGGCGACGCGCGTGTGGCTCTTCAGGCTCGTGACATCATCGCCCGCGACCCGGATCGACCCGGACTTGACGGGTACGATCCCCATCAGGGTCTTCATCAGGGTGCTCTTGCCCATGCCGTTGCGGCCCATGACGGCGACGATCTCGCCGGGCGCCACGTTGAGGTCGAGGCCGTGGAGGACCTCGCTCTGACCGTAGGCGGCGTGCAGATCCCGGATCGCCAGGACCGGATCCACGCCGGGGTTCAGGGCGGAGGGAGGGCGCGTCGTTGCGGCGGAGGAAGTCTGGAGCATGACGAGGCGCCTCAATGGCCGAGATAGACTTCGATGACCTTCGGGTCGTTCTTGACCCGCTCCATCGAGCCTTCCGAGAGCACCTTGCCCTGGTGCAGGACCGTCACGCGATGGGCGATGTCCTCGACGAACTTCATGTCGTGCTCGATCACCAGGACCGAGCGGCCGACGATGATCTGGTTCAGGAGCTCAGCCGTCTTGATGCGTTCGCCGACGCTCATGCCGGCAACGGGCTCGTCGAGCATCAGGAGCTCCGGATCCTGAATCAGCAGCATGCCGATCTCCAGCCATTGCTTCTGGCCGTGGCTGAGGAACTCGGCCCGCGCCTTCAACTGATCCTTGAGGAAGATGGTCTCGGCGATCTCATGGATGCGATCGCGGACTTCCGCGTCGCGCTTGAAGGTTAGGGCTCCCCAGACCGAACGGCCCCGCGGAAACGAGATCTCAAGATTCTCGAACACGGTCAGGTCGTCGTAGATCGACGGCGTCTGGAACTTGCGTCCGACCCCGGCCTGCACGATGGCGCTCTCTGTGAGCTTCGTCAGCTCCTGGCCTTTGTACTTGATCGATCCGGCGCTCGCCCGGGTGCGCCCGCAGATCAGGTCGAGCACCGTGGTCTTGCCGGCCCCGTTCGGACCGATGATCACCCGGATCTCGTTCGGATCGACATAGAAGGACACGTCGTTGACCGCCTTGAAGCCGTCGAAGGAGACCGTCAGCGCGTCAACGGCGAGGAGGAAGTCGGGAGCGGCCGCCGGATCCTTGGCCGGCTCGGCCCCCATCAGTACGTTCGGAAGGAGGCTTGCGTTCATGGATCGTCCTCACTCGGCCGGGGCGCTGTGGGGCGCGATCGCGGGGTCGGGAGCCCGCAGCGAACCGATCCGCCGCGTGAGCCGAGGCTCGATCTGCTCGCGCCAGATACCGGCCAGACCATTCGGGAAGGCCAGGACGACGGCGATGAAAAGGGCTCCAAGGCCGAACAGCCACAGATCCGGGAAGCTTTCGGAGAAGCTCGTCTTGGCCCAGTTGACCAGAAGCGTGCCCCAGACCGCGCCGAAGAGCGACAGGCGGCCGCCGACGGCTGCGTAGATCACCATCTCGATGGAGGGCACGATGCCGACGAAGGACGGCGACATGAAGCCGACCTGGAGCGTGAACATGGCACCGCCGATCGCCGCGAAGGCGGCGGCGAGGCAGAAGGCGAAGACCTTGAAGCCCGCCACCGAGTAGCCGGAGAAGCGCACGCGATCCTCCTTGTCGCGCATCGCCACGAGAATACGCCCGAGCTTCGACCGCTTCACATACTGCGCGATCAAGATGCAGCCGATCAGCAGGCCCGCATTGACGAAGTAGAGGATGTTGTGGGCGCTGTCGGTGCGGATGTCCCAGCCGTGGAGCGTGCGCAGGTCGGTGATGCCGTTGATTCCGCCGGTATAGCCCTGCTGGCCGACGATCAGAATCGTCAGGATCGCGGCGATCGCCTGCGTGATAATGGCGAAGTAGGTGCCTCCGACGCGGCGCTTGAACATCGCCGCCGAGATCACGAGGGCAAACACCACCGGCACCGCGACAACGAGGATCAGGGTCAGCGGCAGGCTGTTGAACGGCTTCCAGAACCAGGGAAGCGAGGTGATCTGGTTCCAGTCCATGAAGTCCGGGATGCCCGGCGTCGACTGGATCTTGGTGTTCTCGGGGCTGCTCGCTTCGAGCTTCAGGTACATGGCCATGCAGTAGCCGCCGAGCCCGAAGAAGACGCCCTGACCGAGCGAGAGGATACCCGCGTAGCCCCAGCAGATCACCAGTCCCAGCGCGACGAAGGCATAGGTGAGGTACTTGCCGACGAGGTTCAGCCGGAACCCGTCGAGCAGAAGCGGCAGGACAATCAGGATGAGTGCAGCGAGCAGCGCGAGGCTGAGCCACTCCATCGGCTTCATGTAGGGGTTGTCGTTGAC
This sequence comes from Methylobacterium planeticum, assembly GCF_008806345.1. Lineage (GTDB taxonomy): Bacteria > Pseudomonadota > Alphaproteobacteria > Rhizobiales > Beijerinckiaceae > Methylobacterium > Methylobacterium planeticum. Next base: position 68,303 of record NZ_VZZJ01000012.1, read on the forward strand.
GGTCAGCGACTTCGAGAGCGCCTGAACGGGACTGGTCATGGGGACAGGATCCTCAGCGCCGGACCTTGAGGGTGAAGAGGCCCTGGGGCCTCAGCATCAGGATGCCGACCACGGCGAGCAGGGTCAGGACCTTGGCCATCGAGCCGGACAGGAAGAATTCCAACGTCGACTGGGTCTGGGAAATCGAGAACGCCGACGCTATGGTGCCGAGGAGGCTCGCTGCACCACCGAAGACCACGATCAGGAAGGTGTCGACGATGTAGAGCTGGCCCGAGGTCGGGCCTGTCGAGCCGATCATCGTGAAGGCCGATCCGGCGACGCCCGCGATTCCGCAGCCGAGCCCGAACGTGTAGCGGTCGACCTTCTCGGTATCGATGCCCACTGCGCCCGCCATGGCCCGGTTCTGCATCACCGCGCGAACCTGCTGGCCGAAGCGCGAGCGGTAGATCAGCAGGGCGACGCCTACCGTGATGAGAGTCGTGACCGCCATCACGAACAGGCCGTTGATCGGCACTTCGATGGAGTCCGTGACCTGCACGGATCCGATCAGCCAGGACGGCAACTCGACACCCACTTCGCGGGCTCCGAAGATCGATCGGAAGGCCTGCTGGAGGATGAGCGAGAGACCCCAGGTGGCGAGAAGCGTGTCGAGCGGACGCTTGTAGAGGAAGCGGATCAGTCCCCATTCGACGAGCATCCCGAGGGCGCCCGAGGTCAGGAAAGCGATCAGCATCGCCAGGAAGAAGTAGGCCGGGAACAGGCTCGGGAGATGAGCCTGGAAGAACGACGAACACAGGTAGGTCATGTAGGCGCCGAGGATCATGAACTCCCCGTGCGCCATGTTGATCACGCCCATCTGGCCGAAGATGATGGCCAGTCCCAGCGCCATCAGCACATAGACCGAGAACAGGATCAGACCGGCAAAGCCCTGCATCGCGAAGATCGCGCCGAGATCGCCGAGGGAGTAGTCACCGAACATCCATGTTCTCCGGTCGACGGGGCGTGCGAGGGCCTCTGCGTCGAGGCTCTCCGATGTCGCGGATGGGACTACTGGAGCGTCAGCAAGTCCTGCGCCAGAAGCTCGCGCCTACTGATAGCCCTTCGGGAACGGGTCCGGCTTGATCAGCTCGGGGCTCGTGTAGACGATCTCGAACTGGCCGTCGGTCTTGGCGCGGCCGACCCGCGTTTTCGACCAGAGGTGATGGTTCGGGTCTATGCGAACGTATCCTTCCGGAGCGCCCTTGAACTCGATGTCGGAGGACGCCGCCGCGATCTTGTCGACGTCGAAGGAGCCGGCCTTCTCCACCGTGAGTTTCCAGAGGAACGGCCCGAGATAGGCGGCCTGCGTCACGTCGCCGATGACGGTTTTCTCGCCCCACATCTTCTTGAATGCAGTCACGAAGCCCTTGTTGTTTTCGTTGTCGATCGATTGGAAGTATTTCATGCAAGCGTAGGCTCCGGCGATATTCTCGCCGCCGATGCCGTCAATCTCATCCTCCGTGACGGAGATCGTCATCAGAACCTGCTTCGACAGATCGATGCCGGCCGCCTTGAGCTGCTTGTAGAAGGCGACGTTCGAGCCACCGACGACGTCGGTGAAGATCACCTTCGGCTTTGTCAGCTTGATCTTGTTGATCACCGAGTTGAACTGCGTGTGGCCGAGCGGGAAGTATTCCTCGCCGACGACTTTGCCCTTGAGAACGTTCTCGACGTGCTTACGGGCGATTTTGTTCGAGGTGCGTGGCCAGATGTAGTCCGAGCCGGCGAAGAAGAACGTGTCGCCGCCCTTCTCCTTGTGGACCCAGTCGAGGCCGGCGAGGATCTGCTGCGTCGCCTCCTGGCCGGTGTAGATGACGTTCTTGGACTGCTCCAGGCCCTCATAGAAGGTGGGATAGTAGAGCATGCCGTTGTACTGCTCGAATACCGGCAGGACCGCCTTGCGCGAGGCCGAGGTCCAGCAGCCGAACACCGCCGCACAATGGTCGTTGACGAGAAGCTTCTTGGCCTTCTCGGCGAAGGTCGGCCAGTCGGAGGCGCCGTCCTCCTGGATGATCTTGATCTTGCGGCCGAGCACGCCGCCCGCGGCGTTGATCTGCTCGATGGCGAGCTTCTCTGCCTGCTGGGCGCCGGTCTCGGAGATCGCCATCGTGCCGGAGACCGAGTGCAGGATGCCGACCGTCACCTCGCTGTCCGTTACCGCGAGGCCGCTGGTGTTGACCGCCGATGTCGGCGCTGCTGCGAGCGCGCCCCGCGGCATCAGGGCCAGCACCGGTGCACCGGCGAGCCCCATGAGGAGCTTGCGCCGCAGCGGCGAATGCAAGCCGCGATCTCTGCGTTGATCGTTGTCGTCTGCCATCGTGCCCAGCCCTGCCTCGCGTCCGTCGACCTTTCGTCGGCCGCGGATCAACATCGTCGAGGCTAGGCTTGCCGTTGCACCGCAGCATATACGTGATTTTGCGTATATCGGTCGGTGCCCCACCGACGCATGGTAGCGCCGGGTGTGTGGAAAGGCATTCGGGGCACGGTCGCTCGGCGGCATCCCGAGGCTGCGGTTTTCGCATGCGAGCGGCGCGCCTGTGCATGAATCTTGCGCGTGGTCTCGCGATGCGAACTGCCGATGCACCGCCTGCGATGACTGACCCCGGATGAGCGGCCGACAGCACATCATTCCGATCCGGCGCGCCTACAACCGCTTCGTCGCCGACGAAACCCTCGAGGACTACGCGCTGCGCTTCACCGCCAAGAAGGCACGGCGATGGTCGGCCTTCGAGGTGGCGCAGACAGCGCTGGGATCACTCTCGTTCCTGGCTCTGGAGGCGATCGGCGGTACCCTGGTCATGACGACCGGCTTCACCAACACCCTCGCGGGGGTTCTCCTGGTCGGCGCTCTGATCGCCGCGACGGCAGCGCCGATCAGCATCTACGCAGCGCGCTACGGTCTCGATATGGACCTGCTGACCCGCGGCGCGGGCTTCGGATATCTCGGCTCGACCGTGACGTCGCTCATCTACGCGAGCTTCACGTTCCTGTTCTTCGCCATCGAGGCAGCCATCATGGCGCTGGCGCTTCACATGTGCACCGGTCTGCCGCTCTGGATCGGTTATCTCGCCTCCGCCGGCGTGGTCATTCCCCTTGTGGTCTATGGGATCCGGCTGATCAGCCGGTTCCAGATCTGGTCTCAGCCGATCTGGATCGCCCTGAACCTGCTGCCGCTCATCTACATCGCCGCGCAGGGGCCCGGTTCTCTCGCGGCGCTCACCGGCTTTCCGGGACTCGGAGAGCAGGTCGCGGGCTTCGATTGGCCTCGGTTCGGGCTCGCGACAAGCGTGCTCCTGGCGCTCCTCGCGCAGGTGGGCGAGCAGGTCGATTTCCTCCGCTTCGTTCCTGTCGCCGAAGGGCCCCGCGATCGTCAGTGGTGGTTCGCTGTGCTGGCGGCCGGTGCGGGCTGGATCGTGCCGGGCATGCTGAAGATACTGCTCGGAGCCTTCCTGGCCGTTCTGGTGCTCGGCCACGGCGTGGCGCCCGAGCACGCGGCCGAGCCGACCCAGATGTACACGATTGCCTTCGGCTACGTCACGGGTTCGCGCGAGGGCGCGCTGCTCCTGATGGGTCTGTTTGTGGTCGTCTCGCAGCTCAAGATCAACCTGACCAACGCCTATGCAGGCTCGATCGCATGGTCGAACTTTTTCTCGCGCCTCACGCACAGCCATCCGGGACGGGTGGTCTGGTTGGTGTTCAACGTCGCGATCGCACTGCTCCTGATGGAGCTCGGTATTGATAAGACCATCGCGAGCACGCTGCCGCTCTACGCGGTGGTCGTCTCAGCCTGGGTCGGCGCGCTCGCGGCGGACCTGGCCGTCAATAAGCCGCTCGGCCTCTCGCCGCCGGGGATCGAGTTCAAGCGAGCGCACCTGTTCGCGATCAATCCTGTCGGAACCGGCGCGATGGTGCTTGCCCTGGCGGCGGGCTGCCTGGTTCACGCGGGGATGCTCGGACCGACGATCCAGCCCTTCGGCCCGCTCCTCGCCCTTTCCGTCGCTTTCGCCGCCGCACCGGCGATCGCCTGGGGAACGGGCGGCCGATGGTATCTGGCGCGGCAGCCGAAGCGATCCTGGGGCAGCTCCGAGATCACCTGCCAGGTCTGCGAGCTGCCCTTCGAGGGCGAGGACATGGCCCATTGCCCTGCCTATGACGGGCCGATCTGCTCTCTCTGCTGCTCTCTCGACGCCCGCTGCGGCGACCTGTGCAAGCCGCATGGGCGTTTGGAGGCGCAGGCACAGGCGACGCTCGGGCGCTTCGTGCCCGCTCGCACGGCAGCCTGGATCGGCGCGCCGCTCGGCCGCTACCTCGCCCTGATGATGACCCTTGTGGCGGTGATCGGTCTAATCCTCAGCATCGTGCATGCGGGAGCCAGCTCGGAGCACCCGGAGCACCGTGAGATGCTCCGGGCCGCGCTGACGAGCGTGTTCTTCATCCTGGTCGTCATTCTCGGAATCGTCGCTTGGCTGTTCGTGCTCGCACAAGAGAGCCGGCGGGTGGCGCAGACGGAGACCCTGCGCCAGACCGCCCTTCACGAGGCAGAAATCGAGGCGCACAAGATCACCGACGCCAAGCTGCAGGCCGCCAAGGAGGCCGCCGAGGCGGCAAACCTCGCCAAGAGCCGCTATGTCGTCGGCATCAGCCACGAGTTGCGCACTCCGCTGAGCGCCGTTCTCGGCTATGCCCAGTTGCTGGAAGGTGACCCGACGATCCCTCCTGGCCGGCAAAACGGGATTCGAGTCATCCGACGCAGCGCGCAGCACCTGTCCGGGTTGATCGACGGCCTCCTCGACATCTCCAGGATGGAGGCGGGACGGCTTCAGATCCACCGCGACGAGATTCGCCTCGGCGATTTCCTCGACCAGCTCGGTGACATGGTTCGGCTGCAGGCCAAGGCCGCAGCGCTCGACTTCCGCTTCACCCGGCCGGAGGCGCTACCGGCGGTGGTCGCGACCGACGAGAAGCGTCTGCGCCAGATTCTTCTGAATCTCCTCTCGAACGCCATCAAGTTCACTGAGCGCGGCGAAGTCTCCCTCGATCTCAGCTATCGTAGTCAGGTCGCGGTCTTCACGATCTGCGATACGGGCCCGGGCATTCCGGACACGGATCTCCAGCGCATCTTCGAGCCGTTCGAGCGCGGCTCGACCCCGGCTGCGCGGAGCGCGCCGGGCACCGGCCTCGGCCTCACCATCGCCAACCTGCTCGCACAGGTGATGGGCGGCGAGATCACGGTTCGGAGCGAGGTGGGCCGAGGTACCCAGTTCAGGGTCCGCCTGATGCTCGCCTCGGTGACGCGGCCGGCACCCGCCATGATACCAATTATCGCGCCGGACCGGCCGGACCGGAGATACGCCGGTGCTCGACGTATCGTGATGGTCGCTGACGACGATCCGGCACACCGCTCGTTGATGCGGGAGATCTTGGAACCGCTTGGGCTCATGTTCCGCGAAGCGGGATCGGGGCCGGATTGCCTGGCCAGAGCTGACGGCATCGATCTCTTCCTCCTTGATATCGCGATGCCGGGGATGAGCGGGTGGACGGTCGCGAAAACGTTGCGTCAGGCTGGCTATTCCGGCCCGATCGCGATGATGTCCGCCAACGTGCACGAGATCAGCCCCGTGCGCGGTGACGACGCCCCCCATGATGCGATCATCGCCAAGCCCTTCGACCTCCGTGATCTGCTCGAGCGGGTGACGACCCTCCTCGGACTCGAATGGACTGAAGATGCCGCGCATCCCCAGCACCGCGCTGCGGCGTCGGAAATCATGGTCGAGAGCTCCGCAACGGCTTCTTTCGCGCTTCCGAATCGCGAGCAGATCGGTGAATTGCTCCGCCTCGGGCGGATCGGGCATGTCCGCGGGATCGAGGCCAAGCTCGCGCAGCTGGAGCGTGACGCCGCAGCGTCCCCCGCCTTCGTCGCCGAGATGCGCGGGCTGGTTGCCAGCTACGACCTGCGCCGATACCTCAGCGTCCTCCAGGGGCTTTCCCATGATGGCTGACGCGCAGCGCGACATTGTGCTCGTGGTCGACGACTCGCCGGACACGTTGAGCTTCTTGACCGAGGCGATCGAGCGCTCCGGTGCCACCGTTCTCGTTGCCGTGGCGGGCGACCTCGCCCTTGCTCTCGTCGACGAAGTCACGCCCGACATCATCCTGCTCGATGCCGTGATGCCGGGAATGGACGGGTTCGAGACGTGTCGGCGCCTCAAGGCGAAGCAGGCTGTGGCCCATGTGCCCGTCATCTTCATGACAGGCCTCGCCGAAACCGAGCACATCGTCGAGGGATTGGAGGCTGGTGGTGTCGACTACGTCACGAAGCCGATCGCACCCGACGAGATCCTAGCGCGCATCCGCGTGCATCTCGCTGGCGCGCGGGCGGCTCAGAGCGCGCGTGCGGCGCTCGATCGCACCGGCCGCACCTTGTTCGCGGTGGATCCAGACGGCGTCGTCCTATGGGCGACACCGCAGGCCTCGGCAACCTTGGCGGCCTACAATGCTCGGAGCGGCGGGGCCTTGACCTTGCCGCAGACCGGTTGCGCTTGGTTGAAGGATTGTCTGAGGCCCACTCCGCCGTCGCCCTTGAGTCTGACCGATCCATCCGACACCACCCACTCTCTGAGTTTCGTCGGGCGCACGAACGACGAGATTCTCCTCCGTCTCTCGCGCGACAGTTGGGCGGCCGGCATCGAGCGGTTGCGAACGCGGCTGCCGATCACGGCGCGGGAAGCGGACGTCCTGTTCTGGCTGGCGCGTGGCAAATCGAGCCGAGATATCGGTGAAATTCTCTCCCTCAGTCCTCGGACGATCACCAAGCATCTCGAAGGGATTTATACGAAGCTTGGCGTGGAGAATCGGACCGCGGCCTCCCTCGTTGCAACGCATTGCCTGCGTGATCTAGAGTGAGTGCGCGCGTCGAGGAAGCACGGGCGGCGGGCCAAGTCACCTGGGTTCATAAGCGCTTAGCCCGCCCGTCGCAGCATCGACGAAGTCGACATGGCGACACCCCAGCGTAGCAGACGCGCTGGGCGCGGCGGTCGCAACGTATCGAGAGAGGTTTATGGCCAGGCGTGACTGTCACGCATCCGGGTGACGCCTGATACCGTGCAGGGATTCGTTTGGAAAACATTTTCAGTGTTCGCCACGCCGCGACCGGTTATGAGGGAAACCCAAAAGCGTCATCGATCCGAGGCTGCCGTAACCGATCCGTTTGCACCCCAAAATACTGCGGTTTACGGCCCTGTTCGATCGGCTGGATCTGCGCAGTGAGGCAGAATCTTGCCGTTTTTTCGCAATTGGCGCCTGCTCTCCGTTCCAGCCGGGATCTTCATCGGGCGCTTGAGCATCTCTGCGTCATGAGCATTGGCGACGGATCAGGCGTCGGCGAGCACCTTCCCGCGTGCGTCGCATCCTCCCTGCCGCCGGCTCGCTGTGCTTCGCTTCGAAGCACTCGCGTACGCCTCTCGCGCCGGGCAGCAATAAAGGGCTGGAGTTCACCCCCAGCCCCTCTGCCGTCTCACGCGGAGTTGTGAACTCAGCGTGCGCCAGCGGCACCGGGAGCCGCGCCCGACGTACCACCCGTGCTGGTATTCGCACCACCACTATGGCCGCTCGTGGAACCTGTTGTGTCACCGACCGCCGCGCCCGCGGATCCGCCGGCCGGCGTACCCATCGAGCGCTCCATTCCCTTTTCGGAATTGGACTTCACGCTTCCGGGGTTCGTCATATTGCGTTCGGTGCTGCCGCCAGTGGCGGTCTGGGCGTAGGCCGATCCGGACAGGCCAAGGATCGTCGCGGTGGCGAGAGCGATCGTGGTCATACGCATGATTGTTTTCCTCCACTTGCTTGAACTTCCGGGCAAACGGTGAAGCGGCCCGTTTTGTTCAACCGTACCGGCACTGTTTCTCGGCATGGAGGCAGGAACGGCGCGTCTAGCTGGAACTGTTGCATTCCAATGTTCGTCCGGCCACCAAAGCGCTATTGTGGCGGCGGCCGAACACTTCAAGGGGTTGAAGTGAGATCAACGACATAAAGCTGGATGTTTTTCCTGAGCACTTCCTCGACCGGCACCCTACCTGCAGGACCTGGCCCGTCGCGAGGGTCTTTCCTAAGCCCATGGGACCTGAGCATGTGGTATTTTTACGGGTTCGTCCTGCTCGCCGGCATCGCCAACGCGATCCAGCCTGGCATGAACGGAGCCCTCGCCAAGAACCTGCCGCAGCCTCTTGTGGCCGGCCTCGTGGTCGGCGCCGGAACCGTGCTGAGTATTCTGACGGTCGGGCTCATCTCGGGTCGTTTGTCGCTGCCGAGCTACGAACAGGCTACGCAGATTCCCTGGTGGGCTTGGTTCGGTGGCGTGCTCGGGGGCGGGATCGTGATCACGCAGTTGCTGATCGCTCGCCAGATCGGTGCCGCGCCGTTCCTGGGCGTTCTGGTGACCGCTGGCGTTGCAACCTCGATCGCCCTCGATCATTTCGGCTGGGTCGGCTTCGAGCAGCATCCGGCCACGCTCTGGCGCATCCTGGGCGGTCTTCTGATGATCGTCGGTGTCGCGGTCGTGGCCATGACCTGACCCTGTCGACCTCCACACACTCTCGGCCCTCGCCCGCTCGACCCGTCCGGTGGCGCCAAGGGCGTGAGCAACCTTATCGCGCGCAAACAGTTATTTGCCCAGACGCTGGTTTTTCCAGCAAGGAGACAACATGAAAAAGATTGTAGCGGTTACCGCCCTGGCCCTGACCATCGCTTCTCCGGCGCTTGCCCAGACTGCGCCGGTCGCGCGTGAGCCAGGATCGACCGGAACAGTCGTTCAGGGACAGCCGAACACAACCGGCAACGATCGAAATGTCGTGGTCGCACCGGGTGCGAATGGGGCGGGAACCATCACGACGGATTCGGCCGCGGGTGGGAATGCCGGCCAACCCGAGCGCGCCGTGCCGCAGGGCAGCGCGAGCGGAAGCGGCACTCGCTGATCCATCACAAACGTCATAGACGGAGCCCCGCGGCTTTCGGCCCGCGGGGCTTTTTTTCGTTGGCCGGAATTCGCGGTCTTGTTGATTAATCCTCGATGGATTTTCCACGGTTCGACGGCGCGCCTGTTACACTCCGATCTTCGTTGGAAGCGATCGCCGAGGCTCCGCCATTGGCATTGGATCAAAGATTCTTTTTTGAAGTGTCGGCGTTCGGTGATTGAGCCAGATGATGCGCCTTTGATCGGGATTTTGAGCAGTAGTTTCGTACGATTACAGACAAAAAATCTGTAAAGCCGCGGTTGTCAGATAGATAGATTGGAATATCCGGAAACTTTCTGCCGTCATCAGCCGTATGGCATACGCTAAGGGGAGTGCTCACTGAAAAGTTCAGGAGCCTCAATGCGTATGGTGATGATGGTCTCGGCCGTGATTTTCGTGGCTACCGCGCCGGTGATGGCACAAGGCAAGCCGCAACCGCGTCCTGCGATTTCGCCGAACTCCGGTGCGACGAGCGATGAGAAGGCAGCGGAGACGAGGCGCCTCATCGATCTTGGCCGGGCGCGGCAGAGAGAGGTCGAGGAGCGCAACACGCGTATCTGGAAGCGCTGGGACTATGCGGTCTGCATCGGTTGCGGCCCGATGCCGAGAAGAGTGCGCATCGTCTACACGACACCGGCGCGCGTGCTGGCCGGGTTCATCGCGGCAGATGATGATGAGCGTGTCGGACGGCATTTGTGAGGGTTCGCCCGGGTTGCGGCGCGGACGAAGGGTCTTTCGGCGCATCCGCGGCAAAGATCTGGCCGCCGGGGCGTGTCCCATGCCATGGTGCCCGGCATGACATCCTACGATGAATGCGCGCGCGATCTCCGGTCCTACATCGATCAGGCGGATCGGGACGACTTCGGAGCGGCTCAGAACGCCATCCTGAAATTCGCTCTCGCCGAGCCGGACCCACAGGGGCGCGCCGATGCCATGGACGCGCTTCTTGCCGACCTCACCCGCAACGGCGATCCGACCGGGATGTCGGAGGCTCAGCAGGCGTTCCATACCGTGCTACTCGCGATGATCGAGCGAACGAAGACCGTGGTCGGGCCCTTCACTGCAGGTCGCTGACGGTGCCATCCACTGGCGAGAATGGGTCCGTGGTCGCCGGTGACATCTCGGCAACCGCGAGGCGACGCCGCGTTGCGCGCTCGCTCGCTTCCTGACCGCATTTCTCGGCATGGATCACCTTGTTGACCACCTGGAGGTTGGGTGTGCCCCAGAACGCCAAAAGCGCGGGCCATGGCGTACTCCGATGCTCCTGCCAGACGCGGTACAGCGGCACCCGATGATCCACCTCAGCACTCTTCAACAGACGCTTGCCCGCACTGGCGCACCGGTGCCTTTGCCGAGCCTTCAGGACTTTCACGTGTTCGCTTGGTGCGATCCAGAGCTTCCAGGCCGCCACGCAGGCGGAATGCCAACTGGCGTTCCGGTTCGGGACCCCGGTCCCCCAGAGGTCCTTGTGCCAGCCGAAGCGGTAGACCGGCTGTCCGCAGACGCAGCAATAGCCGCGACCCCGCGCAAAGGCAGGCTCACGATAGGGCGACGGCGGCATCCGAAATGTGAGCGGTAGACCGGTCCCCTTCTCGCTGCCCAGGCGCCACGTCCACCCTTCTGGCTGGCCGGAGCGTGCTGCGAGCGCGCGGGCCACGCAATCCGCGCGAAGGAGGTGATGGCGCCAGTAGCTCTCCACAGCGAGACGTGGCGTCGGTGGCGTCAGGGGTTGCGCGTGCGCGTGGCGCAAGACCGTCGCCGGAAAGACCACCGGCGTGGCGCGTTCGAGGCGTGCCCGGGACAGCGCATTGCGCTCCTCTCGCCAAGTCACAGGCGCGAATCCGCGTGCTGCTCCTCATCGAGCAGGGCCTCGACGGCGGCAATCGTGTTCTCGAGGTCGGCAATCTTCCGCAGCGTCCCATCAGGCGGAAGCATCGGAAGATCCGCTGCTTGGAAGACAAGCGTGCGCTGGGCGGTTTTGAGACGGTCGAGCAAGGCTGCGAGATCTGACATGTTCCCGGCTGTAGCGGGTCTACGGCGCTCCCGACAACCTCACTCCGATCGGTCCGTTGCCCGGACGCCGCGACCATCCGCATTCTGTGCCGAGGCTCCTCGGAATCGTGGGCGCCGGTTGATTTCTACGGCGCGCCCGACCATATTCCCCATGCGGTTGATGACCGGTTCGTAATAACGTTTCAGGACCCGGGGGCGGTACCCGGCGCCTCCACCATAAGCGCATCGTGATGCGCTTCTGATGGGGGCGAAACAGGATCGACTGGGCGGTAAAGGGATCGCGAGTCCTATCTCGTTTCGGCGAGAGACGGTGCGACTGTCGGTAAGGTTTCGACCGGTTTGGCGTAGGCGACCCTATTCCAGGCATCTGACCAAAACTCTAAATGCCAACGATAACGTTGTCATGGATGCCCGCCTCGCGGCGTAAGCATCTTGCGGTAGGGTAACCGTAGAAACAGAACCCGGAGCTTCGGCTCCGGGACCCACCTATCTCCGAAATCTGGCAGCGCGCCCTGCATGTCTCCGCGCTTGGAGCGCGACTGGCCGCTCACGCCGTCATTGCGCAGCCGGCGGACTTGGTCGACAGCGCGGTTGGAGGCTTCGCGGTTCGCCCCTCTGGGCCTCAGAACAGGCTGCGGTCGAGACGAATGATCCGGCACGGGTCGCCGGCCACCGCAGGTCCAGCATGGGGCGCACGGATGAGCAGTGCTTCGGAATGCCCGAGGATGGACAGCATCGAAGAATCCTGCCGGTCTTCCGGGTAGACCACGGGCAGGCGGTCTGGATCGGTCTCGAGTCGCGCGCGCATGTAGTCGGCGCGCCCATCATTGGCTGGGAGTGCCCGACCGAGTCGGGCCGGCTCGCTCGGATCGACGCCGGCCGTGGGGTCGCCGAGAAGCGCTCGGATCGCCGGCACGACGAACAGGATTCCGCAGACGATCGCCGAGACCGGGTTGCCGGGCAGACCGATCACCAGCATGTCCCGCAGCTTGCCATGCATCAGGGGCTTGCCTGGCCGAAGCGCGATCCGCCAGAACGCGAGCTCGAGGCCCTCCCGGTGGAGTGCCGATTGCACGAGATCATGGTCTCCGACCGAGGCGCCGCCGAGCGTTACCAGAAGGTCGGCCCCGGCCGCACGGGCGCGCTGAAAGGCGTCCTCCAGGGCTGAGAGGCTGTCGCCCGCGATGCCGAGATCGATTGCCGCCCCACCTGACGCCCGGACGAGATCCGCCAACGCGAGAGCGTTCGAGGCGATGATCTGGTCCCAGCCTGCGGTCTCGCCCGGCGCCACGAGTTCGTCGCCCGTCGCCAGGATCGCGACCTTCGGCCGACGCCGCACGGCGAGCGTGGCATGGCCGGAGGCCGCCGCGAGCGCGAGACGCCGCGCGTCGAGGGTCTCGCTTGCCCGCAGCAGAACATCGCCTTTCTGGAAATCGAGGCCCCGCTTGCGGATGAAGCGGCCAGGTACGACCGGCTCGCGGGCGACGACCTGATCGCCGTCTGCATCCGCGTTTTCCTGGATCAGGATCGCGTCGGCGCCCTGCGGGACGGGAGCACCCGTGAAGATCCGAATGGCTTCGCCGGGGCCGAGGACGTCCGCGAACCCGTGACCGGCCGCGCTGGTCCCGACGAGCCGCAACCGTGACGGGACTTGCGTCACGTCCGCGCTGCGAACCGCGTAGCCGTCCATGGAAGAGGCGTCGAAGGGCGGCTGTGTGCGCAAAGCCGGGATATCCGCGGACAGCGTGCGGCGGCCGGCCTCACCGATCGGCAGAATCTCGGCTTCGACAGGCCGGGCGACGCTGGCGAGGATGCTGGCAAGCGCGTCCGCGACGGGCAGCAACCCGCTCATGTGCGCGTCTCGCCTTCGGCCACGAAGGATCCGGACCGGCCACCGTCCTTGGCGAGCAGGCGGATCCCCTCGATGCGCATGCCGCGGTCGACGGCCTTCACCATGTCGTAGACTGTTAGGCAGGCGACCGAGACTGCCGTCAAGGCCTCCATCTCGACGCCGGTCGGACCCTGCACCTTGACCTCCGCGGTGACGCGCAGGCCGGGAAGCGCGTCATCGGGCTCGCAATCGACGCGCACCTTGGAGAGCAGGAGCGGATGGCAGAGCGGGATCAGCTCGTGCGTGCGTTTCGCAGCCATGATACCGGCGAGGCGCGCCGTGCCGATCACGTCGCCCTTCTTCGCATCGCCTTCGCGGATCAGCCGCAGCGTCTCCGGCTGCATCACCACCGTCCCGCCGGCGCGGGCGGTCCGGGTCGTCGCGGCCTTGTCGGTGACGTCGACCATGTTGGCCGCGCCGCTCGCGTCGAGGTGGGTCAGCCCTGTCATGACGCCGTGCCTGCCGATCCGCTCATGCGGGCGGATTGCCGAAGAGAAGGTGACGGGTCGCCGCCGTCACGTCGGATCGCCGCATCAGGCTCTCGCCGACGAGGACCGCGCAGAGGCCGCTCTCCATCAGGCGTGCGACGTCCGCGTGATCGGAGATGCCGCTTTCGGCCACGGCGATTCGGTCGTTAGGGATGCCCGGCGCGAGCCTGATCGCGGTCTCGAAGGAGACCTCGAATGTCTTCAGGTTCCGATTGTTGATGCCGATCAGCCGGGTCCCCAGCGGGATGGCTCGGCCGAGCTCCTCGGCATCATGCACCTCGACGAGCACGTCCATGCCGAGTTCGTGCGCGGTCTCGACGAGGTCGGACGCCTCCGCATCATCCAGGCAGGCCATGATGACGAGGATGCAATCGGCGCCCCAGCTCCGCGCCTCGAAGACCTGATAGGGCTCGAACAGGAAATCCTTGCGCAGGACGGGTAGCCTGCAGGCGGCACGCGCCTGCGTCAGGTATTCGGGCTTGCCTTGGAAGGACGGCTCGTCGGTCAGCACCGAGAGGCAGGTCGCGCCGCCGGCCTCGTAGGCGGTTGCGAGGGCAGCCGGATCGAAATCGGCCCGGATCAAGCCCTTCGAGGGCGAGGCCTTCTTCACCTCCGCGATCAGTGCCGGGCGCTTGGCCGCGATGTGCGTCGCGATCGCGTCGGCAAAGCCTCGTGGCGGATCCATCTTGCCGGCCCGGGTCTCGAGCTTGGCCAGCGGGACGCGGAGCTTGGCTTCGGCAATCTCCCGGCGCTTGTAGGCCTCGATGCGGGCGAGGACGGTTTGGGCGCCACCTCCGTTGCTCTCTGTCTCGGACATCGGGTTCCTCAGGCGTTCGAGACGGCGACGAGGCGGCCGAGGGTGGCTCGGGCCGCACCGGAATCGATGGCGTGGCTCGCCCGAGCGACACCCTCTCCGAGTGTCCCGGCGGCCTCCGCGACGACGAGGGCCGCGCCTGCGTTGAGAACCGCGATGTCCCGATAGGCGTTGCGCGCTCCCTCCAGAACCGCATGGAGACCGCGCGCGTTGTGATCGGGATCGCCGCCGCGCAGATCCTCGAGGGTCCAGAGCGGGAGACCGACCTCGCGCGGATCGATGGTGAAGCGCGAAATTCGTCCCTCGTCGAGGGTGACCACCGCCGTGGGGCCGGTGACCGTGATCTCGTCGAGCCCGTCCGAGCCGTGCACGGTCCAGACGCGCCGGCTGCCGAGCTCCGAGAGGACGCGGGTCAGGGGCTCGGTCCAGGCCGCCGTCGAGACGCCGAGCAGCTGCCGCTCGACCCCGGCGGGATTCGCGAGCGGCCCCAGCAGGTTGAAGATGGTGCGAACCGGCAGTTCCGAGCGCACCGGCGCAACGTGCCGCATGGCCCCGTGGTGGGTCTGGGCGAACATGAAGCAGAGACCGGCCTCGTGCAGGCAGCGAGACAAGTTCTGTGGGTCGAGTCCGAGCTTGACACCGAGGGAGGCCAGCACATCGGCGGCTCCCGAGCGCGACGTCGCGGCGCGATTGCCGTGCTTGGCCACGGGCACGCCGCAGGCCGCCGTCACGATCGCCGCGAGCGTGGAGACGTTGTAGCTCCCCGAGTGATCCCCACCGGTCCCGACGATGTCGACGGCGCCCGCGACCGGCGCGACCGAGACCATGCGGGAGCGCATCGCCGCGACAGCTCCGACGATCTCGTCAACGGCCTCGCCGCGAACCTTCAGGGCGATCAGGAAGGCGGCGGCCTGCACTGGCGTCACCTCGCCGGACAGCAGATCGTCGAAGGCGGCGCGCGCTTCCGCGCGATCGAGGGCATGGCCGGCGGCCACCTTGGCAAGATGGGGCTTGAAGGAATCCATTCGCCCGACGCGCAGATCACGAGATGAGAGGGGGCTGCGCCGCTCCCTCCGGATGACGCGTCAATGCACGCCGTCGGGGCGCTTGTCACGCTCCGCGTTCCAGGCGGTGGCGATATCGAGGAAATTGCGCAGAATTTGCGAGCCGTGATGCGACAGAATGCTCTCGGGGTGGAACTGGACCCCGTGCACCGGGAGGCTCGCGTGCTCGAGCCCCATGATCAGGCCATCGGCCTCCGCCGTGATGGTCAGGTCGTCCGGACAGCGGGCGCGGTCGACCACGAGCGAGTGGTAGCGGGTTGCCTCGAAGGCGTCGTTCAGACCGCGGAAGATGCCGCCGGCGCGGTGCCGGATGGTCGAGACCTTGCCGTGCATGGGACTCGGCGCGCGCACGACTTCTCCGCCGAACGCCTGTCCGATCGTCTGCAGCCCGAGGCAGACGCCGAAAATCGGAATCTCGCCGCTGAGGCCTCTCACGGCGTCGAGGCAGATGCCGGCCTCGTTCGGCGTGCAGGGGCCGGGCGACAGCACGAGGGCGTCGGGGCGCCGCGCGCGGATGGCCTCGACCGTGATCGCGTCGTTGCGGGCGACCGAGATCGCGCCGCAGAGCGGACCGATCAGGTGGACGAGGTTCCAGGTGAACGAGTCGTAATTGTCGATGACGAGGACGTCGGGCATCGGCGCGGTTCCCATCGGGCCGGGATGAACCCTGTTCGGGGGCGGGTCAAGGGTGCGGGCGGACCGGGCATCGCCGAGCGATTCTTTCGAGCCGGAAACCCGACGGGACGCCGGAGCCGGGTGGAACAAATCATGAAGGCAGTTCAACACGCGCGCGTCCCGGTCCAGATCGCGCTTGCGCGCGTCCCGGTGACGCTGCTGACGATCGGGCTGGGGCGGCCCATGCCCGCTCCGCGCGCGGCGGCCCGTCGGAGCGGACGCCGACGCTCGTCGACGTCCAGGCGGCGCGCCAGGAGCTGATCATGCGGGCCGCCCTCGGCGTCGACGCGTCGGCCGCCACGCAGGTCCTCGGCGCGGCCCGCGAGCTCGCGCGACCACCCTCGGGCAGAGCGTGCGCCGCCTCCTCGGGGACGTGAGGGCCGCCTGACGACCCGGGCCGACGACCCGGGTCGACCCCGGGCCGACCGGACCCCCCGTTCGTCCGTCGGACCGGCCCGGACGCTACTGCCCGCGCCTGGCCTGCGCGGCGAAGCGGACCGCGTCCTCGGCGGCGCGGAACAGGGCCTTGGCCTTGTTCACGCATTCCTGCTGCTCGGCGGCCGGGTTGGAATCGTAGACGATGCCGGCGCCCGCCTGGACGTGCATGCGACCGTCCTTGACGATGGCGGTGCGGAGCACGATGCAGGTGTCCATCTCGCCGCGTGCTCCGAAATAGCCGATGCAGCCGCCATAGGGGCCGCGCTTCTCGCGCTCCAGCTCGTCGATGATCTCCATCGCCCGCACCTTCGGGGCGCCCGAGACGGTGCCGGCCGGAAACCCCGCCGCGAGGGCCGCGAGGTTGTCGTGGGCCGGGTCGAGGTCGCCCTCGACGTTCGACACGATGTGCATCACCTGGCTGTAATATTCGAGGAAGAACGAGCCCGTGACGGTGACGCTGCCGATGCGCGCGACGCGGCCGACATCGTTGCGGCCGAGGTCGAGCAGCATCAGGTGCTCGGCGCGCTCCTTCGGGTCGGCCAGAAGCTCCTCGGCGAGGGCCCGGTCCTTTGCCGGCGTGGCGCCGCGCGGCCGTGTCCCGGCGATCGGCCGGATCGTGACGCGGCCGTCGCGCACCCGCACCAGGATCTCGGGGCTGGAGCAGACGATCTGGAACGCCTCGAAATCGAGGTAGCACAGGAACGGCGCCGGGTTGGTGCGCCGGAGCGAGCGGTAGAGGGCGAAGGCCGGGAGGGTGAAGGGCGCCTCGAAGCGCTGCGACAGCACCACCTGGAAGATGTCGCCCGCGACGATGTACTCCTTCGCCCGCGCCACCATGGCGGCGTAATCGGCCGGCGGCGTGTTCGAGACGGGTTCGGGGCGCGCCACGTCCGAGAGGTCGGCCCGGGTCTCGATCGGCAGCGGGCCCTCGAGGGCCGCCGCGACCCGCTCCAGCCGCCCCATCGCGGCCTCGTAGGCCGCGCGCGCCGCGAGGCCGGGGACCGGGCGCACCGGGCTCACCACCGTGATGAGGTCGCGCACGGAATCGAACACCACCATCACGCGGGGGCGCACCAGCACGGCGTCCGGCACGCCGAGCGGGTCGGGGTTCGGCGCCGGCAGCACCTCCATGGCGCGCACCATGTCGTAGCCGAGATAGCCGAACAGGCCGGCCGCCATCGGGGGCAGCTCGGCCGCGTCCTCCTGGCCGATCGCGCTCTCGGCGATCAGCGCCCGGAGGCTCGCCAGCGGGGCGCCGCGTTCCTCGGCGAAACGCGTCAGGTCGGGGCCGCGGGCGAGGGCGGCGCGGCCCTCGCGGCAGCGCCAGATCAGGTCCGGGTCGAGGCCGATCATCGAGTAGCGCCCGCGCACGACGCCGCCCTCGACGGATTCGAGCAGGAAGGCCGGCCCGTCGTGGCGGGCCCGCAGCTTGAGGAAGGCGGCGACCGGCGTCTCGAGGTCGGCGACGAGGGTCAGGTTGAGCAGGGCCGGGCGGCCGGCCTCGTAGCCGGCCGCGAAGCTCTCGTAGGCGTCGTCCATCGGGGGCTCAGTACTCGCCGCCGATCGCCCGGCGGAAGGCGGTCTGGTTCACGCTGACGCCGGCGCTCTTCTGCACCTCGGCGATGAACTCGCCGAGGACGTCGTCGGCGAGCGCCGTGCGGAAGTTCGACTCGATGGTCTTGTCGGATTGCGAGCCCGCCACGAAGGCCGGCATCGTCGCCCCCGTGACCTTGAACACCGCCCGCGACTCGCCCGCGGCGGCCGAGCCCGCCCTGTCGACGGCGGTCGCGAAGATGCGGTTGACGATGTCGGCGGTGAGGTCGCCCTTCGGCTGGTTGCGGGCGAGGTCGTCCGCGCTCTGCACGCCGAGGCCGGCCTCCTGCGCCAGGGTTTCCAGGCTCTCGCCCTTGTCGAGGCGCTCGCTCATCTCGCGGCCCTTGGCGGCGAGCCGGCGGGCGATCTCGGCGGATTTCCAGCCGGCCACCACCGCGTCGCGGACCTCGGCCAGGGGCTTGTCGTGCGCGGCGTCGATCCTGGTGATGTCGTACCAGACATAGCCCCCGGCCTTGGTGCGCAGGGGCTCGCTGTCGCCGCCGATGTCGGAGCGGAAGGCGGCCGCGAGGGTGGCGTCCTGGTCCGGGATGCCCTCCACGGCCTTGCCCTGCGGATCCTTGCCCGAGGCGTCGATGGCCGGCACCGACACGAGGGCGAGGTCGCGCTCCCGGGCGATCTCGGCCAGGGGCTTGGCGCCGGCGCGCTGATCCTCGATGGCGTCGTGGAGGCCGTCGACGCCGTCGCGGGCGCGCTGGAGGGCCAGCGTCCTGCGGATCTCGGGGGCGACTTCCGCGAGGGGCTTCAGGGTCTCGGGCTCGATGCCGGTGACGCGCAGCAGCACCGTGCCGAAGCGGCCCTTCACGGGCTGGCTGACCGCGCCCTGCGCCAGGGCGAAGGCGGCCTCCGCCACGGCGGGGTCGAACAGCTCGGCCTTGGTCAGGGTGCCGAGGGCGAGGTCCTTGTCGCTGGTGCCGCGCTCGACCGCGACCGCCTCGAAGGGCTTCTCCCCGGCCTCGACCTGCTTGCGGGCGGCCTCGGCCGCGGCCTCGTCGGGGAAGACGATCTGCTGGATCGTGCGGCGCTCGGGGCTGCCGAAGCGGTCCTTCTGGCCGTCATAGACCTTGCGCACCGCGTCCTCGCTCACCGCATCGGGCTTGGCGAGGGCCTCGGGGCTCAGCACCAGGAGGTTGATGCCGCGGTACTCGGAGGCGCGGTAGCTGCCCTTGTTGCCGTCGTAATAGGCCTGGAGGTCCTCCTCGCTCGGCGCCGGGATCTCGCCGGCGGAAGCCGGGGTCAGCATCAGGTAGGCGGCCGAGCGGCGCTCGGTGGCGTAGCGGTGCACCGCCTCGCGCAGGGCGAGGGGCACGGTGATCTCGGAGGCCACGGCCTCGGCGAGCTGGAGGCGGGCGATGACGGCGCGCTGCTCGCGCACGAAGGTCGCTTCGCCGAGGCCGGCCCGCTGCAGGGTCTGGTAGAACAGCTGCGGTTCGAACTTGCCCTCCGCGTTCTGGAAGCTCTTCTCGTCGTGGATCGCCCGCAGCACGGCGGCGTCCGACACGGCGAGGCCGAGGTCGCGGGTCTTCTGGTCGAGAGAGGCCTCCGTCACGAGCTGCGACAGCACCTGCCGGTCGAGGCCGAGCGCGCGGGCCTGGTCCGGGGTGAGGTTGCGGCGTAGCTGCGTCTGGTAGCGCTGGAGCTGGTTCTGGTAGGCCGAGCGCACCGCCTCGGCGGAGATCTGGGTCTTGCCCACCGTCGCGACGGCGGTCGACGAGCCGCCGCGGAAGAATTCCTCCACGCCGAAGATCGCCACGCCCGCGATCAGCAGGGTGAAGACCACCGTCATCAGGATCTTGCCGAGCCAGTGCTGGCTGGCGTTGCGCATGTTCTGGAGCATCGAAAGCGCTCTGGTGCCCGTGTGTGCGGCGCGCGTCCCGGTGAGGCCCGGCGGCACCGTCCGATCAAGGCTGACCGCGATAGACCATCCGGGCCCGCGCGCAAAGGTCGTCCGCCGCCGCGCCGGTCCCGCTCCGCCGGGCCGCGGGCGTTTGCGCGCCCAAGGTTGCTCTGGTACGCCCCGGGCGACACGCGTAGCGGGTGAGAATCGGATGACGAGCTCGGGGCGGCGCCCTCTGGTGGCCGGCAACTGGAAGATGAACGGCACCCGCAGTTCTCTTGCTGTGGTTGAAGCGGTCCGGCAGGGCCTGACGCCGGAGCTCGCCGCGCGGATCGACGTCCTGATCTGCCCGCCCTCGACCCTGATCGCCTCCTGCGTGGCCGCCGCCTACGGCTCGCCCATCGCGATCGGCGGGCAGAACCTGCACGCCAAGGAGAGCGGCGCCTTCACGGGCTCGATCTCGGCCGAGATGCTCGCCGATCTGGGAGCCCGCTACGTCATCGTCGGCCATTCCGAGCGCCGGGCCTATCACCACGAGACCGATGACGGGGTCCACGCCAAGGCGCTCGGCGCCCGGCGCGCGGGCCTGTGCGGCATCATCTGCGTCGGCGAGACCCGGGAGGAGCGCGAGCAGGGCCGCGCCCTCGACATCGTCCGCGCCCAGCTCGCCATCGGCGTGCCCAAGGGCGCCGCCGTGGCCGACACCGTGATCGCCTACGAGCCGGTCTGGGCGATCGGCACCGGGCTGACCCCGACCCCGAAGGACATCGCCGAGGTCCACGCCTCCTTGCGCGAGATGCTCGACAAGCTCGTGGGCGCGGAGGCCGAGAAGATCCGCATCCTGTACGGCGGCTCGGTCAAGCCCGGCAATGCCCGCGAGCTGATGTCGGTGGAGAACGTCGACGGCGCCCTCGTGGGCGGGGCCAGCCTCGTGGCCGGGGATTTCCTGGGGATCTGCGCAGCCTACGCGTGAGCGGCGGCGGGCTCATGCCGGGCGGGCCGCGTCGCCGCGGCGCGGTTGGCGGCGGGCCGCATCTGGTGTAATGGCCCGCGTCATAGGCGGCCGGTGGTGTTCAGGCGGCGTTCGCCCGCGATCCCCACCGCCCTCAGCACGCGCTCGGTCGCCGACCTGCGAATCGCGCGTGCCGTTTCTGGAAATCCGATGCAGACCGTCCTGATCGTCGTCCATCTTTTCATCGTGCTCGCGCTGATCGCCGTGGTGCTGCTGCAGCGCTCGGAGGGCGGGCTCGGCCTCGGCGGCGGCGGGGGCGGCGGCGTCTCGGGCTTCATGACCGGCCGCGGCCAGGCCAATGCCCTGACCCGCGCGACCGCGATCCTGGCGGCCCTGTTCTTCGCCACCAGCATGACCCTGGCGGTGATGTCGCACCGCGCCACCGCCCCGAAGTCGATCCTCGACGGCTCCGGCACCGCGCAGCAGCCGAACAAGCCGGCCAACGCCGACAACCTCCTCGACACGCTGCGGCAGCAGGGCGGCGCCCCGGCGCCGGGGGCCCCGGCGGCACCCGCCGCCCCGGCGCCGACCGGCCAGGCCCCCGCCGCCCAGGTGCCCACCACGCCGGCGCCGTCTGCCCAGCCGGCCTCGCCCGCCGTGCCGGACGCCCCGCAGTCGCGCTGATGCCCGCGGCCGCCGGACCCTGCCCGGCGGACCGGCCTCCACCATCCCATCAAGGCCGTGATCTCGCGTTGCGCGCTCCACAAGGATCGCGCGGCGCGGGCATTTTGCGGTTTGGCAAATCCCAGAGCATTCGTTAAGGACCGAGGCCCATGACGCGGTACGTCTTCATCACCGGCGGCGTGGTTTCCTCGCTCGGCAAAGGCCTCGCCTCGGCGGCGCTCGCGGCCCTGCTCCAGGCCCGCGGCTACAAGGTCCGGCTGCGCAAGCTCGACCCCTACCTCAACGTCGACCCGGGCACGATGAGCCCGACCCAGCACGGCGAGGTCTTCGTCACCGACGACGGCGCCGAGACCGACCTCGACCTCGGGCATTACGAGCGCTTCACCGGGGTGCCGGCGACGCGCGCCGACAACATCACCACCGGGCGGATCTACCTCGACATCATCACGAAGGAGCGCCGCGGCGACTATCTCGGGGCGACCATCCAGGTGATCCCGCACGTCACGAACGCCATCAAGGCCTTCGTGCTCGAGGGCAACGAGGCCTTCGACTTCGTCCTCGTGGAGATCGGCGGCACGGTCGGCGACATCGAGGGCCTGCCCTTCTTCGAGGCGATCCGCCAGCTCGGCCAGGAGCTGCCGCGGGGCTCGACCGCCTTCGTGCACCTGACGCTGCTGCCCTACATCCCGTCCGCGGGCGAGCTGAAGACCAAGCCGACGCAGCACTCCGTCAAGGAGCTGCGCTCCATCGGCATCCAGCCCGACATGCTGCTCTGCCGCTGCGACCGGCCGATCCCGGCCGACGAGCGGCGCAAGCTCGGCCTGTTCTGCAACGTCCGCGAGACCGCCGTGATCGAGGCGCGCGACGTCGAGTCGATCTACGACGTGCCGCTCTCCTACCGGGAGGCCGGCCTCGACCGCGAGGTCCTGGCCCATTTCGGCCTCGAGGGCGCCGTCGAGCCGAAGCTCGACCGCTGGATCACGATCTCGGAGCGGGTGCGCAACCCCGAGGGCGAGGTCTCCATCGCCATCGTGGGCAAGTACACGGGGCTGAAGGACGCCTACAAGTCGCTCACCGAGGCGCTGACCCACGGCGGCATCGCCAACCGGGTCCGGGTCAACCTGGAGTGGATCGAGTCCGAGGTGTTCGAGCGCGAGGACCCGGCGCCCTTCCTCGAGGGCCTGAACGGCATCCTGGTCCCGGGCGGCTTCGGCCAGCGCGGCGCCGAGGGCAAGATCCGCGCGGCCCGCTACGCCCGCGAGCGCAAGATCCCGTATTTCGGCATCTGCTTCGGCATGCAGATGGCGGTGATCGAGGCGGCGCGCTCGCTCGCCGGGATCGAGAAGGCCAACTCGACGGAGTTCGGCGACACGCCCGAGCCGGTGGTCGGCCTCCTGACCGAATGGCTGCGCGGCAACGAGCTCGAGCAGCGCGCGGCGGAGGGCAACCTCGGCGGCACCATGCGCCTCGGCGCCTACAAGGCGAGCCTGCGCCCGGGCTCGAAGATCGCCGAGATCTACGGCACCACCGAGATCTCCGAGCGCCACCGGCACCGCTACGAGGTCAACATGGCCTATCGCGACGGCCTCGAGGCCAAGGGCCTGCGCTTCTCCGGCACCTCGCCGGACGGGCTCCTGCCCGAGACGATCGAGCACGAGGGCCATCCCTGGTTCATCGGCGTGCAGTTCCATCCGGAGCTGAAGTCGCGCCCCTTCGAGCCGCACCCCCTGTTCAAGGGCTTCATCGCCGCCGCGATCGAGCAGAGCCGCCTCGTCTGAGGGGGGAGCCCCCGCCTCTGCGACGCTCGGTCCGGCCCAGCGGCGCCCGGTCCGCCCTACGTTGCGGGCCCGGACGCCCTATCTGACGAGAACCGTGACCGAGATCCTGTTCTACCACATGCAGCGCCAGCCCCTGGAGAAGGTGCTGCCGAACCTCCTCGAGCGCTCCCTCGAGCGGCAATGGCGCGCGGCGATCCAGGCCGCGAGCGAGGAGCGGCTCCAGGCCCTCGACGATCATCTCTGGACCTACAGCGACGACAGCTTCCTGCCCCACGGCACCGACCGCGACACCGATGCGCCGACCCAGCCCGTGGTGCTGACGCTGCGGGACGCGAACCCGAACGCGGCCTCGATCCGCTTCCTCGTCGAGGGTGCCGACCTGCCCCCGGACGCGGGCAGCTACGCGCGCATCTGCATCCTGTTCGACGGAACCGACCAGGAGGCGCTGCTGCGCGCCCGCGAGCAGTGGCGCGAGGCCAAGGAGGGCGGCCACGCGGTCGCCTACTGGCAGCAGGACGAATCCGGCCGATGGCAGAAGAAGGCGTGACGCCCCGCCTGGGAGGCACCCGATGAGACATGACGGCAGGTCCACCCCGGGACGCGTTCCCGGGTCGCCCGACGGACGGAGCCGCGCCGCGTCCGGCGGGGCGCGACGGGCGCCGCTGGGACGTCTCGCGGCGGCGATCCTGGCGCTCCTCCTCGCCGCCCCGGGTCCGCTGGCCGCGCAAGGCGCGCCGCAGGCCGGCGCCGGGCCCGCCGCCGAGGCGCGGCGCCCCCCGGAGCGGGGGCCCGAGGGCCGCAAGCTGCCCCCCGACCAGACCACCGAGCACAGCCTGAGCCTGCCGGACGGGCGCAGTCTCGCCTTCGCGGCGACCGCCGGCAGCCTTCCGCTCGTCGACGAGGGCGGCAAGCTCCAGGCCGAGATCGCCTTCGTGGCCTATACCCGCCCGGCGAAGGCGGGCGAGGCCCAGCGTCCCATCACCTTCGCGATCAACGGCGGGCCCGGCGCGTCCTCCGCCTACCTGAACATCGGGGCGATCGGGCCGTGGCGGCTGCCGACGGACGGGGGCAGCATCAGCCCCTCGCGTCCCGTCACCCTGGTGCCGAACGACGGCACCTGGCTCGACTTCACCGACCTCGTCTTCATCGACCCCGTGGGCACCGGCTACAGCCGGGCGGCGGACGGGGATGCCAAGCGCTACTGGTCGGTCGATGCCGACGCCTCGGTCCTGGCCGCCGCCATCGCCCGCTACCTGCGGGTCAACGACCGGATGGGCGCGCCGAAATTCTACGTCGGCGAGAGCTACGGCGGCTTCCGCGGCCCGCTCATCGCCGGGAAGCTGCAGGAGGATGTCGGGGTCGGGCTCTCCGGCCTCGTCCTGCTGTCGCCCGTCCTCGATTTCGGCTGGCTGCAGCCGCCCCGCACCAACCCCTGGGGCCACGTCACCCGGCTCCCGTCCTTCGCGGCCGCCGCGCTGGAGCGGGGCGGGGCCGCCGTCAACCGCTCGATGCTGGCGGATGCCGAGAGCTACGCCACCGGGGCCTATCTGGGCGATCTCCTCAAGGGGCCGAACGACGCGGCGGCGGTGGCGCGCCTGACCGACCGGGTCTCGGCCCTGACCGGGCTCGATCCCGCCTTCGTGCGCGCCCAGGCGGGGCGCCTCACCGCCCACAGCGTGCAGCGGGAGATCGACCGGGCGGGGGGCCGGGTCGCGAGCGCCTACGATACCGGCGTCACGGGCTGGGATCCCGACCCGACCGCGCCGCATTCGGGCTTCGAGGACCCGCTCCTCACCGCCATCCAGGCGCCCCTCACCAGCGCGATGGTGGAGCTCTACGCCAGGCAGCTGAACTGGCGGGTGACGAACCTGCGCTACGAACTCCTCAACGGCGCGGTGAACCGGGGCTGGACCTGGGGCTCGGGCCGCAGCGCCCCGGAGGCGGTGAACGCCCTGCGCGGAGCCCTCGCCCTCGACGGCAACCTGCGGGTGCTCGTGGCCCATGGCTTCACCGACCTCGTCACGCCCTATTTCGTCTCGAAGCTCCTCATCGACCAGCTCCCGGATTACGGGACGGAGAAGCGGCTGAGCCTCGCCGTCTACCCGGGGGGTCACATGTTCTACTCCCGTCCCGAGGCGCGGGCCGCCTTCCAGCGGGACGTCGCCGCCCTCTACGCCTCGGCCCTGAAGGCCCGCACCGCGATCGAGCCGCGAGCCGGCATCCCGACGCCCGAGCATCCCCGGGACATGCCCTGATGCCCCGTGACGTGAGACCTGCCGCCGCCCGTCGCGCCGCCGCGAGGGACTTCGTTACGGCATCCCGCTCCCTCGCGGGCCTGATGGTCCCCGCGCTGCTCGGCCTCGCCGCCTGCACCACCACAGAAGAGCGGCCCGCGCCCGCGGCGGCCGTGGCGGTGAAGCCCGCGCCGGCGCCGGCCGCCCCGACCTTCACGGGCCCGGTCCTGGCGCCGGACGGGACCTGCAACGGCCCCGCGCCGACGGGCGCCGCCGTGATCCAGACCGGCATCGGCGAGTGCGATCTCGTGCGCCTCAAGGGCAAGCCGCCGACCGACGTCCTCGTCGGCGAGGGCCGCGCCGGGCGCGAGGTGCAGGTGCTCTACAACGAGCCGGGCGCCAAGGAGCTGTACTTCTTCGTCAACAACCGCCTCGACCGGATCGTGAAGTAGCGCCCCGGCGCGAGGCCGATCGCGACGGTCGTGACCGCCGCCGGATCGGTCGCAGGCTTCGGCCGGCCGGCGGCGCAAATGGTCGCAGGATGGCGGCGGGAGCACCCGTGGTGACGGGGGCCGTCGCGGTGGCGGCGAGCGCTGGATGCGGCTCCCACGTTCGGACGCGCTCCGTATTCCGGGGCCCACCGCGTTCAAACACCAGGCCGGCGTCAGATCCCGGGCTTGCCGCCTCGCTTGCGCGGCCTATCACTCTCCGGGACCGCCCGATCACAGAGTGGCGGCGCCAGGAGGACGTCCATGCGATCTGCTGCTGTTGCCGCTACCTTCGCGGCTCTCATGACGGGAACGGCCCTCGTGACGACGCTCGGTGCGCCGGTGCGCGCGCAGGGTGCCGCGCCGCCGGCCGAGGCGACGAGGACCAAGGCCGACGACCTCGAGAAGCTGCAGGCCTTCCAGAGCACCGGCACCGGCCCCGCCCCCGAGATCCCGCAGACCGGCAAGCGCGCCGATGCGATCCGGCGCATCCTCACCAAGGTGAAGCTGCCGGAGGGCTTCAAGATCGACCTCTACGCGGTGGTGCCGGACGCTCGCTCGCTCGCGGTGGGGCCGAATGCCGGCGTGATCTTCGTCGGCACCCGCAAGACCAAGGTCTACACGGTGACGGACCGGGACAAGGACCGGGTCGCCGATGAGGTGCGGGCCTTCGCGCCCGGCATCGACTTCAAGGTCCCGAACGGCGTCTGCTTCTCCCGCGACGGCGTGCTGACGGTGGTGGAGCAGAACCGGGTGCTCGCCTTCCCGGCGGCCGAGTTCTTCTACGAGAATCCCGACGTCGCCGCCGGCATCCTGGTCAAGCAGGGCGAGCTGATCCCGGCCTCCGAGGAGAGCTACAACCACACCGCGCGGGTGTGCCGCGTCGGGCCGGACGGCAAGACCTACATCGCGCTCGGCCAGCCCTACAACGTGCCGCCCCAGGACAAGCTCGACCTCTACGCCCGCTCGGGCGTCGGCGGCATCGTCCGGATGGACGCGGACGGCAAGAACCGCGAGGTCTTCGCCACCGGCGTGCGCAATTCGGTGGGGATGGATTTCAACAGCGCCGACAAGGCCCTGTGGTTCACCGACAACCAGGTCGACGGCATGGGCGACGACCAGCCGCCCGGCGAATTGAACCGGGCCACCAAGGCCGGCGAGAATTTCGGCTTCCCGTGGTTCGGCGGCGGCCATGTCCGCACCGTCGAGTACAAGGATGCGGCGCCCCCGAAGGACGCGGTGTTCCCGCAGGCCGAGCTGGCGCCGCACGCGGCCGATCTCGGCATGACCTTCTACAACGGCAAGATGTTTCCCGAGCGCTACCGCGGCGGCATCTTCACGGCCGAGCACGGATCGTGGAACCGGACGCAGCCGATCGGCGCCCGCATCATGTTCGTGCCGGTCAACAAGGACGGCAGCGCCGGCCAGCCGCAGCCCTTCGCCGAGGGCTGGCTGACGGGGGACGGCGAGTATCTCGGCCGGCCCGTCGACGTTGCGGTGCTGCTCGACGGCTCGCTCCTCGTCTCGGACGACACCGCGGGGGCGGTCTACCGCATCTCTTACGAGGGCAAGTAGCCGCCGGCCTCCGCCACAGGCGGGCCTCTCCGCGACCGGCGGAGGGGCCCGCCCGAACCCGATGTTCCGAGCGAGGCCCGCGATGCTGCGTTCCGCCTGTCTCAGTCTCTTCGCCGTCGTGGCCGTCCTGACCGCCACGGCGGCCGAGGCCGGCGACGCCGCGGCCGGCCGCAAGCGGGCCGTCGCCTGCCAGACCTGCCACGGCATGGACGGCCTGTCGAAGCTGCCCGAGGCGCCCAACATCGCCGGGCAGATCGAGCCCTACCTCGTCAAGGCGCTGACCGAGTACCGGGACGGCACGCGCCGGAACGAGATCATGAACGTGGTGGCGAAGGAGCTCACGGACGCCGACATCGCCAACCTCGCGGCCTATTACGGCGGCCTGCAGATCGAGGTGCTGCCGCCGGGCTGAGGCTGAGGCGCGCCGGAACACGCGTTTCGGGCGCGCAGGAGCACGCGCCTGAGGCGCGCAGGAGCAAGCGCTTCAGGCGCGCCGGAGCAAGCGCTTGGCCTCGGCGCGCGCCTCGTGCTCGAACCGGGCGAGCCGCAGCCGCCGATCCAGCGAGAGCGCGCCGCCGGGCGGCACCGCGATGATCTCCGCGATGGTCTCGCGCTCGCGGTAGAGGCTCTCCAGCGCCGAGCCCGCGAGCGTCGCGGAATCGAGGCGCTCGGCGAAGCCCGTCCGGTGCATCGCCTCGATGATCCGCGCCTCGAGCAGCAGCCCCGGCGCGCTCGCCCGCTGGGTCTCGTCATAGGCGGTCTTGAGAAGCGTCGCGGTGCCGCCCGCGACGAGCGCGAGGCTGACGGCGACCGGGCGCCCGTCGAGGCGCAGGAGGTCGGCCCGCGGGGTGACGGGCCCTTCCGTCCTGGTCGGATTTCGGCCGGTGACGGGAAGCTCGGTCCGCCCGAACAACCCGCGGGCGAGCGCCGCGCCCTCCGGCCGGCTGGCCATGGCGGTGCCGGCGGCTCCCTTCCAGCCGGCACGCTCGAGGGTGAGGAACGCCTCGACGGCCGCCGCGAGGGCCGGCCCTTCGGTTGCCGTCTCGAAGGTGACGTGGCCGACCTCCGCGAGGCGCCGTTCCCGGCGCCGGAGGTCCTTGAACCGCGCGCGGTGCGGATGGCCGTCGAGGAAGGCCGCGTGGCTGGCCCGGCGGTCGAGGATTGGGCGCTCGAACGCGGCGACGCTGCCGCAGGCCCAGCCGGCCGCCCGCATCGCGGCGAGGAGGCCCTGCCCGAGGGGGCTCCCGGCCGGCAGGAGGGGCCAGCGCCACGCCCGCCCGCCCGAGGCCTCGCCGAGGCCCGCGACCAGGGCCGACAGGGTCTCTGGGAGGTCGGCCTCGCGCGCCACCAGGGGCGGCGTCGCGGTCACGAGGGGCGACAGGAACGGTCGTGCCACCTGGCCGCCGAGGCCGCAGAGGTCGCGGCGCAGCCGGTAGGGCAGGGCGGCGACGAGGCGCCCCGCCCGCCGCACGGTGACGAGCCGGAGGTCCGCGGGGGCGAGCCCGGCCGCCATGTGGGCCGTGAGGACGTGGCGGCTGAAATGCGGGTGCGGCTCACGGGAGCGCGCGACGAGGTCGTCCCAGGCCTCCGGCTCGCGGGCGAGACTCCGCGCCTCGACGAGGGCGACCGCATCCGGGTTCGGGCTGCGCAGCGCGATCATGGGCGTGTCCGCAGGCTGAGGCCGGACCAGATTGGCGTCGCGAGGCCGTGCACGGCGCGGGCGGCGCGGGCCATGGCGTAGCCGCGCAGGAGCGTCACGCCCGCGAGACCAGCCGCCGCCCCGATGGGCCCGAAGGCCGGCACCAGGGCGAGGCAGGCGAGGGCCGCGAGGATCAGCATCGCGCCCGTGATGACGGCGCAGAGGCGCTCGCCGCCGAGCATCGTCAGAAGATCCTCCCCGGGGCCGAACAGGCTCGCGCCGACGCTGCCGGCGATCAGGAGCGCGAGGATCGGCAGGCTGTCGCGGAAGTCCGGACCGAACAGCCCGAGAAGGAGCGGGCCCAGCGCCACGAGCGCCAGCCCGACGAGGGCGGTGGCGCCGAAGACCGCCCGGGCCTGGCGGCGCACGAGGGCCGCGAGGGCGGCGCGGTCGCCCTGCGCGTGCAGTGCGCTGAAGCGCTGGGCGGTGGCGGCGGAGGCCGCGTAATGCACGAACACCACGAGTTGCTGGATGCGCGTCGCCGCGAAGTAGAGGCCGACCGCGGAGGGGGGCAGCAGGAAGCCCAGCACCACGACGTCGACGAAGCCGAACCCCGCCGCCGCGAGGTCCACCGCCGCGATCGGCAGGCAGGCGCCGAACCATCGCCGCCAGCCGAACCGGCGCGGCCCCGGCGGCAGGACCCGGCGCAGGCGGGCCCGCAGCAGCACGGCCTGGAGCGCCAGCGCGAGGCCGGTGGCCGCGAGGGTGCAGGCCAGCGCCACGGAAGCGCGGGGCGGTGCCCCGAGGAGCACGGCGGCCACCATGGTGGCCATGATCAGCCCCTGGCGCAGCAGGTAGGGCGGCGCGATGGCGAGCACGGCCCAGTTCTGGCTGCGGGCGACGCCCTCGAGATAGTCCTGCAGGGCGAAGAGGGGCAGCACCAGGGCGGCGATGAGGAGCGGCGCGGCGTAGGGCTCGGCGATCCGGGCGCCGTCGAGCCCGATTAAGGCGAGGCCCGCGAGCGTTACGGCGAGCGCCGCCCCGAGCGTCGCCAGGGCGCCGCCGGCGAGGAAGCCGCGCGCCGCATCGAGGTCGCCGCGGGCCTGGTCGGCCGGGAGGAAGCGGCAGGCGCCCTGCGACAGGCCGAGGGTCGCGGTGTGGCCGAGGATCGCGGTCCAGACCCAGACGCTCGCGAAGATGCCGTATTCGGCGCCGCCCATCAGGCGGGCCATCAGGACCTGGGCGCCGTAGCCGAAGCCGGCCGCCGCGATGCGGATCGCGAAGACGTCGAGGGCGGCCCGCGCGGGACCGGCGCGCGCGGCCTTGAGCCGGCCGAGCGCCGCGCCGAGGGACGATCCCGCTGCCAAGCTCGCTGCCATGCTGGCCCCGCGCCGGGGCGCGGCCGGCGACGGATTCGCGGGCAGCCCGACGGATCCCTCTAAGCCCCGTGCCGTTGCGGCGGGGTTAATGCCCGTCGGGCGTCGGGTTCACCTGGGGACCGTTCGGGTCCCGCACCGCCGCGGGCAGGTCCGACTTGAGCACCGGGCCGGCGGTGCCGGTGGTGTCGGGCTGGAGCAGCGAGAGCGTGATGGCGCGGGTGACGTGCTCGGCCATGCAGCGCAGCCCGAGGTCGTTCAGCCGGAATTGGCGGCCGAGCATGTGGCCCTCGGACTTCTCCGCCCGGCCCGAGAGGTAGCGCATGGCCTCGTAGCGCTGGACCAGCGGCACGCCCTCGCGGGCGGCGACCTCCTGAACCTTGCGCACGATGCTGCTGTAATAGGCGTCGTCGGCGAGGCTCGCGGTGTAGAGCGGGTCGACCAGCACGACGTCCATCTCGTGCGACTTGATCCACTTCACGGTCTCGTCGAGGGCCTCCCCGAAGGCGTCGATCTCGACCCGGGCGAGCGCGTCGTGCGTGCCGACCTGCCAGATCACGAGGTCGGGCTCGACATCCGCCACCATGCTGCGCAGGCGCTCAGCCGCCCCGGACGCGATCTCGCCCTGCAGGCCACGCGCCTCGACCACCACGTCGACGTCGGGCAGCGAGCGCTCGAGGGCCGTCTCGAGCTTCATCGGGTAGGTCGCGGAGGCGCCGGGCCCCGCCGAGGTCGAGCCGACGGCGAGCACGCGCACCGGGCGCTTGTCCTTGAGCGCCATCTTCACGGCCCGGAGCTTGGCCAGGGTGTAGAGCTTCGAGCCGGGCACCCGGCATTCCGGCGACAGGCTCGGATCGAGGGGTTCGGCGCCCGGCGCGGCCGCCGCGTTCGGCGGCGAGACGATGGTGGGTTGCGGGGCGGGCGCGGGCTCCTGGGCCGGGGCCGGGCTCAATCCGGCCGCCAGAACCAGGGCGGCCATCCACAGGGTCGGACGCGACGTCATTCTCGGGGCCGTGGCTTTCGGGAGCGCCATTCGACGAACCATGCGGTGAAACCCAGAGCCCAGATGCCGGCGCTGATGACCAGAATATCCACCAGGAGGCCGCCGCCCGTCCAGAAGCGTACGAGCTGGCCCCCGAGGCTGAGGACCGAGCCCATCGAGAACACCGCCAGCGAGTTGCGGCCAAGCCGCGCCAAGTATTGGACCGCCGGCCCCATCCGTGGCGCAACCAAGCCATACACCGCCTGGAAGGCAAGCAGCACCCCGAGGAAGTGGATCAGCCGTGCGGGTGAGAGATAAGTCTTGTCAAAGGTAAAAATAAGGCGCGGCTCCGGAACCAAGAGCGGATCCGGGCGCAGTTCGAGCACCGACAGCACGATGCCGACGAGGACGACGACGATGCCGAGCGGCATCAGCCGGCGGGCCCAGATCCGCAGCGTGTCCGATTCGCGGTTCCAGTCCTGGAGCACGAAGCCGAGGACGAGGAGGAGCTGCCAGCAGAACGGATCGAAGAACCAGTCGCCCTCGCCGGGCCAGGAGGGCAGGTTCCACTCCTCGACGAGGCTCGCGAAGTAGAGCGCCGCCGAGAGCGCCAGGGCGGCGACCCGGCTCAGCCGTGCCAGGAGGACGAAGACGGGGGCGATCCCGAGGAGGATCACGTAGAGCGGCAGGATGTTGAAGAAGCCGAGCTGGTGCGACAGCAGCACGACGCCGACCACCGTCTGGATCGGGTCGGCGAA
Organism: Methylobacterium planeticum; assembly: GCF_008806345.1. Classification (GTDB taxonomy): domain Bacteria; phylum Pseudomonadota; class Alphaproteobacteria; order Rhizobiales; family Beijerinckiaceae; genus Methylobacterium; species Methylobacterium planeticum. Next base: position 100,647 of record NZ_VZZJ01000012.1, read on the forward strand.
GAAGGTCCCGGCATTGTGCCATTCGAGGATGAGCGGGTTGTCGAGGATCAGGGCCGTCCCGGCGATCATCGCCAGCGCCATCAGCATCACGGTGAGCTGGGCGCGGTAGACCTCGATCGTGCGCGAGAGCAGCCGCAGCACCGATTTCAGCCGCGGCTCCGGCGCACCGTCCCGCCCGCGGGTGGCGATCCCGATCGACCACCCGGCCAGGAACACGAACAGCTCGGCGGCATCGGAGATGCCGTATTGCGAGTAGGTGTAGCGCTCGAACGTGTTGCCCGGGATGTGGTTGATGAAGATCGTCACCAGGGCGAGACCGCGCCAGAAGTCGATCGCGTTCGGTTCCCGCATCGGGGTCGACAGCTCCGGGGCTCGAGGGCGACAGGGCGCAGGCAGGAGAGACCGCCGCGGACGCGCGCTCTGATACGGTCTGCCGCCCCGAACTGCAAAGGTGCCCATTGGGCGGAGGCCGAGTCCCTGGCCGTCCAGCTGATTCTGTCGGACGACAATCGTCACGCGGCCCCGCGCGAAGTCTTCCCGAGGGCGAAGAAGTCCGGGCGGCGCCTGTGGCAGGCGGGCCAGCGCGTGCGGATCATCAGGCGCGACACGAACAGGGGCGGCGTGCTGACGCTCGGCACGGACGATCGTCAACGCGAAGGACGGCAGCATCGCCGCAGGCCTCGGGGCCTCGCCGGGCGCCTTCACCGCCGTCCCGATCATGCCGCAGGTCCTCGAGAAGGTCTTCCCCTCGAAGCGCGGGTCGCAGGGCTGGCAGGCGAAGAGGCGTTGAAGCGGCCCGTCCAGGGCAGCGACACGGTGCTCAGCAGCGACAGCACCGTGACGACGAAGCCGGGTCCTCGACCTCGCGCCCTGAGCGGGGCGAGGCCCCCGCGGCAGTCGCGCCCTTGCGGCGGCGTGGCGATGCGGTGGCGTTGCGTGATCCGGGCGCCCGCCACGCACGGCCGCGCTTCAACTTTCTGTTACCACGCCGAACGAACTTTGGCCCCGAATCGTATATTGAGCATTGCATGCAGCTTGGCAGGAGCGCGCTTTGCGCGGCGGTGCCGGCGGGTGCGTGCTCGGCCGCAGAATGCCGCGTTTGGGGATGGACATGACCTACTCTGGCACGGACGACACGCGCGATTCCGCGGACCATCACGGTGACGTCGGCGGCGGCGAGCCCCCCTCCGATCGGCAGCGCGCGGAGACGCGGCAAACCCTCGATCAGATCGCGGACGCGCTCGGGGTGGCATCGGCGCTGCTGAGCACCGACGCGCCGGCCGATCTGCACGCGGCCGGCGATACGGTCACCCTGCAGGAAGCCTCGGCGCTGCTGCAGGCCTATTTCCGGATCCCGGACCGCGAGGCGCGCCAGCGCTGCCTCGATTGCGTGCGCGCGGCGGCGCGTTAGCCTCAGTGGCGGTGGCGCGCGTCCGACCCGCGGGCGCGCTTGCCCGCCTCGATCCCGAGTTCGAACAGCAGCGGGTCCGCGAGTGTCGGCAGCACGGGAACGCGGAGCGTCCCGATCGTGCGGCGCACGGCGATCATCGCCTCGACGACCTGGCTCGTCACCCGAAGGCTCTGCCCGGTTCCTTCGCCATCGCCCGCGCTCAGGAGACGTCGCAATCCGGTGCGTGCAGACGGGCGGCGGATTTGACGATCGACAGCACGTCGCGCCGGATCTGCGCGTCGGTGATGCTGCTGAAGGCCTGGACGAGTTCGAGCGCCTCCGGCGCCCGCAGGAGGCTGAGGCTGGTGTCCTCCGCCCGCACGGCGCCGGCCTGATCGGGCAGGAAGGTCGAGACCGGAACGTTGAGGAGGCCGGCGATCGATTGCAGGCGCGCGGCCCCCACGCGGTTGAGGCCGCGCTCGTATTTCTGGACCTGCTGGAAGCTGACGCCGATGGCCTGGCCGAGGGCGGCCTGGCTGATGCCCTTGGCGATCCGGAGTTCCGCGATCCGCATCCCGATGGAATGGTCGGCGGTCGTCGTCTGCTTCGCGTTCCGAGCGGGTGGTGTTGAGGCCATCAGACACGTCTCTGGAAGCGGGGGACCTCACTGTTGAGGCCGGGGTACTGCATGCAATATGCAACCTACGATCGCGTTGTTAACGAAACTCTAACGCCCTCCGCAAGGGGCGCAAGTCGGACGGGCGCTCAAGTCGGACGGGCGCAAGTCGGACGGGCGCTCAAGTCGAACAGGCGCTCAAGTCGGACGGGCGCTCAGTTCAGGCGCTTGAGCCGACTGCGCGTCTCGAGCTTGGCGAGCTTGCGGCCGATCTCCAGGAGCAGCATCTCCGACAGGAGCGTCAGGGTCGGATCCTCGAGCTCCGCGATGGTCCGGTGGACCGCGACGCATTGGTCGGCGGCGCGCTCCAGCGGATGCTCCGTCGGAGAGGCCTTGCTCGCCACGAAGGCCGTCTCGCGCCGCCGGCTCGGGGTGATGTCGACCACGATGCCGCGCCCGCGGGACGGCAGCCCCTCGCCGTCGAGCTCGAAGCTGCCGCGCGCCAGCACCCACCGGGTCACGCCATCGGCCGAGCACACGCGGTACTCGGCCACATAGGACCCGCCCCGCTGCGCGCATTGGCTGATCAGCGCGATCACGCGGTCGCGGTCCTCGGCATGCATGCCGGCCACGAAGGCGGCAAGCGGCACGCCGGCCTCGGCGAGATCCGGATCGACGTTGAACAGGCTCGCCGCGAGGGGATCGGCGCGGACGCGATCGGCCGCGATGTTCACATCCCAGTGGCCGACCTCGTTCGAGACGTCCATCGGCGCCTGAGCGCTCGACTCCGGGTTCTGCGCGCTGCTGGCCTTGGTCCTGTCCACAACAACGTCCTTCTCGGGATGGTCCGCCATGACGGCTCAGCGTGGCCGGCGATGCGAAGCTGGCACAAAGCCGGCACGAAATGCAACTTTAGGTAACGTCTGGATCGGTTAACGAATGTCTAAACCCGGATCGGCGGCTGATGAGCCTCGGTTTCACGAGCAGGCGGGCTGTCAGGCGTGAGGGCGATAACCAGTCGAGCGGCGCGCATCAGACGTTGTGTCGGATGTTGCGGCACCGCCACAGGCATTGCCGACGCACGAGAAGCCCATCGCGGAGCGACCTGTGTCGACGACAACCGGTTCGGCGCGCGATCTCGCCCGCGAAAGCTGACGGATTCCGGCGCGCCTAGCGTGCCAGCACACGCGCCGCGTCCTTCGTCGTGGCCACCGCCTGCGAGACCTGGCTCACCGAGGCCGAGATCGTCAGGACGTTCTGGGAGATCGCCGCCACGGCGCGCGCGGCCTCCCGCATGTTCGCCGACATGTCGCGGGTGACCGCGCTCTGCTCCTCGACGGCCGCCGCCGCGCCGACGACGTGGTCGCGCATCGTCGCCACCGAGCCCTCGATCGTCCCGAGAGCGTCGACCACCTGCTTCGAGACCGCCTGAACGCGGTCGATCTCGCCCGCGATCTGCTCCGTCGCGCGTGCGGCCTGATGCGCCAGGCTCTTCACCTCCTGCGCCACGACCGCGAAGCCGCGCCCGGCGGCGCCCGCGCGGGCGCTCTCGATGGTGGCGTTGAGCGCCAGGAGGTTGATCTGGCCCGCGATGGTCTGGATCAGCCCGACGATCCCGCCCATGGCGGTCGCGGCACCCGACAGGCGCCGGGTGTGCTCCGCCGCGGCCCGAACCTCGGCATGCGCCCGGTCCGTCGCCGCGCGCGACTTCGCCATGCCCGCGGAGATCTCGCTCACCGAGGACGCCAGCTCCTCGGCCGCGGCCGCCATGGTCTGAACCGTGCCGGTGGTCGCCCCGGCCGCCTGGGAGGCCGCCGAGGCCTCGTGGTCCGACCGGAGGAGGGCACTGTCGATCCCGCCGAAATTCTCCTCGATCAGGTGCCTCAGATCGGCGAGGAGCGCGACCTGCGCGGTGATGTCGGTGGCGAACTTCACCACCTTGTAGGGCCGGCCGCTCGCGTCGAGGATCGGATTGTAGGAGGCCTCGATCCAGATCGGCCGGCCGTCCTTGCCGAGGCGCTTGAACTGCCCGGCCTGATACTCGCCCCGGCGCAGCTTGGCCCAGAACTCGGCATAATCCGGGCTGGTCCCGTGGGCAGGCTCGACGAACCGGCTGTGATGCGAGCCGGCGATCTCCGCGAGGGTGTAGCCGACGACATCGAGGAAGTTCGTGTTGGCGTCGAGCACATTGCCGTCGAGGTCGAAGGCGATGACCGCCTGCGACTTGTGGATGGCGTCGATCTGCCCCTGACGGTCCGCATCCTGCGCCTTCTGGCGCGTGATGTCGGTGGCGAACTTGATGATCCTGTAGGGTTTGCCGGCGCGATCCAGCAGAGGATTGTAGGAGGCCTCGATCCAGATCTCGCGGCCACCCTGTCCGATGCGCTTGTATTGCCCGGCCTGGAACGCGCCCCGCCGCAGCCCGGACCAGAAGGCCCGGTACATCTCGGATTCCTGGTCGGCCGGTTCCACGAACAGGCTGTGATGCCTCCCGCGGACGTCTTCCAGCGTGTAGCCGACCACCGCGAGGAAATTGGGATTCGCGGTCAGTATCCGGCCGTCGAGATCGAACTCGATGATGCCCTGCGACTTGTCGAGCGCCGCGAGCTTGGCGATGGCCGCGGCGGACGCCTTCTGGGCTTGAACAAACAGCATCTTCTACTCGGCATTTCGAGAGTGACGACCGGACGTCGCAGGACCGCTGCGCTCCTGACAGGTCGCGACGGGGGAACGCACAACCGAGGATTGCGATATGATGCCTAACGATCTGTGAAGCAAATACAACCTGTAAGCGATATTTTTGCGGTTCGTGTCATCATTCGCGGCTATAATCAGCTTAAAATGCGCAATGCGCAGTTATTTCATCATCATTCCACAACCGTAGGTTTTGATTAACCGTTCCCGTGCAGCTTCATCAATGCACGCCACACCCACCCAGAGGTTGTGGTCGGTTTGCGCTGTCCGATATCCCTCCGCGTTCAGAGAACAGATCCATGTGGAACCGATCCCTCGGCCCGGTTCGGGTTCGGAGCGATGCTGCGCGTCGACTTCGCTATGCTGGTCAGACACTGCCCGCGATGGGTGTTCTGGCTCTTCTGCTTGCCGCTCAACCTGCGCAAGCGCAGCTCCTCCGGGGCCTGCTCGACACGACGTCGAGCAACGGCGTCCTCGGTAACGGCGTCCTCGGCACCGGCGTCACGATCGGCACGACCGCTCCGGGCAGCGGCGTCCTCGGCACCGGCCTCACGCTCGGCACGACCGGCACCGGCGTCCTCGGGACCGGCGTGACCGTTGGCACGACCGGTCCGGGCGACGGACTTCTCGGCACCGGGGTGACGGTCGGCACGACCACCAACAGCGGAGGCGTGCTCGGGACGGGCGTCACGGTCGGAACGACCAATCCCGGAAGCGGCATTCTCGGAACCGGCCTCGTCCTCGGAACGACCGGTACCGATGGCCGGGGCGTGCCGGGCACGCCGGGTGGCGGCACGGGCGTCACCGTGACCCTGAACCCCCGGAACGATGCGCCGATCGACGGCGGCGCCACCGGCAGCAACCTCGATCTCGCCGCGCGCCTCGCACGGCTCGAGCAGAGGCTGAGCGTCGCCGTCCCGGACTTCCCTCTGCGCGGCACGGACACCATCCAGGCCGGCGTTCCGGTGGCGTCCGGCGCCAACGCGGTCGCTGCCGGCTACGGAGCCTCGGCCACCGGGAACGGCGCGACGGCACTCGGCGGACGCGCGAGTGCCGCGGGCGACGGATCGGTCGCGGTCGGACACGAGGCGAGCGCCGCGCAAGCGAATGCGATCGCGATCGGAAGCGGCGTCCGCACGACCCGGGCCGGGCAGGTCGCGATCGGCAATGCCCAGAGCACCTACACGATGGCGGGGCTCGGCTCGGCCACGAGCCTCGCCGCACAGTCCGGGGAGACCCGGTTCGTCACCTCGGATGCGAGCGGAAACCTGGCGACGTCGGCCTATGGCCCGGGCAGCATCGCGGCCCTCGACGGGCGTGTCGGCACCCTGGAGGCGAGCGTCGGCCGCCTGCAACGCGACATGCGCGGCGCCTATCAGGGCACCGCCATCGCCCTGGCGCTGGCCGGAGCGGTCCTGCCCGCGGGGAAGAACTTCGCCATCTCCACGAGTTTCGGCACCTATCACGGGGAGACCGGGTTCGGCGCGAGCGGCGTGGCGCGCGTCAGCGAGAACCTGTTCGTCTCCGGCGGCGTCGGTGTCGGGACGAGCGGCCAGTCGAACGTCGCGGGCCGCGGCGGCCTGACCTACGCCTGGTGAGGCTCGCTCGGAGCGAGGCTGCGCGGATCCCCCGGGGATCCGCGCAGCCTTTGCCGGCCACCCGGTGGGGACCGGCATTGCCCGCCACGCGGTTCTGGCAACCGGCACGGCCCCACCCGCCCCGTCACCCCGCTCTGCAGTGTACGATGATGCGTTGGCACATGTCTTCGAGGCGAGGGATGCGCGCTCAGGCGGCGGCCGGATCGCTCGTCGGCGCCCGGTCGGGCGCCGCCGCGATCGAGTTCGCCCTCGTCGCCCCGCTGTTCCTGGCGTTCCTGATGGGCATCATCGCCTTCGGGAGCTTCTTCGGATACGCCCACAGCCTGCAGATCGCCGCGAGCGAATCCGCCCGGGCGGCGATCGCCGGCCTGGATGCACCGGAACGCATCCAGCTCGCGACGCGCGCGGCTGAGCGGAGTCTCGCAGGGAGCCCGCTCCTCAGCGGAGCCGCGGTCGCGATCACGGTCGGACCGGACGCGGCGGATCCCGACGTCTTCACCGTCACGCTGACCTACGACCTCAACGGCGTCCTGCTCAGCCTCGCGCCGCGGGTCCTGCCGCTGCCGCACAGCCTCTCGCGCACCGCGAGCATCCGCCGGGGAGGCCTCTGATGCGCCCCGTCCTGGCGCGACGCGCGCAATCGCGGCGGAGGGTGGTGCGCGCCCGCGCGCCGATCCGGCGGCTCGCCGCCGATCGGCAGGGTGGCATGATCATTCTTGCGGGCGCCGGATTCGCGGTCCTGTTCGGGTTCGCGGGCCTCGCGACCGATCTCGGAGCCATCGTGCTCGCCCGTCGCCAGGCGCAGGGCGCCGTGGATATCGCCGCCATGGTGGCCGCCTCGAACCCGGCACAGGCGGAGAGCCTCGCGCGGCGCTCGCTGGCCGATAACGGCTATGCCCGCGACATCACCACGGATGTCAGCCCCGGACGCTACCGGGCGGACCCGCTGCTTGCGCCGTCCGATCGCTTCAAGCCGGGGGCCGCGCCCGGCAACGCCATCAGGGTCGCTCTCAGGACGAGCGTGCGCACCCATTTCGGCCGCTTCCTCGGATTGCCCGCCATCCTTCCGGTCGAGGTCACGGGCACGGCCGCGCAGGCGCAATTCGCCGCCTTCGACCTCGGCTCGGGAACGCTCTCGGTGGATGGCGGGATCGCCAACGCGTTGCTCGGTGCGTTGCTGGGCACCAGCCTGTCCCTGAGCGCCCTGGACTACGACGCGCTCCTGATCGGGCAGGTCGACACGTTCCGGTTCCTCGATGCCCTCTCGGTGGAACTCGGCATCCGGGCCGGAGGCTACGCGAGCGTGCTGCAGGCATCGGCGAGCGTTGGTCAGATCATCCGGGCGCTCCGCGTCGCGATCCAGGGCGAGGTGAACGCCGCGCCGACCATCACGGCCCTGGGCACGCTCCTCGGCAACCTGACGGGCGCGCTCGGGTCGTCCACGGCGGTGCCGATCGCCCAGGTCGTGGACCTTGGAGCCGCGCTCGACCTTTCGCCGGGCCGAACCCAAGCCGGGCCGCGGACCGGCTTGTTCAACCTGATCTCGGACGCGGCGGTCATCGCCAACGGGCAGCGGCAGGTCTCCATCGAGCTCGGGGCCAATGTCGCGGGCTTGCTCTCCACCCGCCTGACCCTGGCGATCGGCGAGCGCCGCCAGAGTTCGGGCTGGGCGCAGCCGGGCAGCGCGAACGCGAGCGTCTCCACAGCCCAGACGCGGCTCCTGATCGAAGTGGCGATCAAGGCGCCCCTGGGTCTCGGCAGCCTCAGCCTGCCCCTCTACGCGGAACTCGCGCCCGCGCGGGCAACCCTGCGCTCGCTGGCCTGCCCCTGGTCCGATCAAAGCGAGCGCCGCGTCAGCGTCGAGGCACAGCCGGGCCTGTTCAGGCTCGCCGTCGCGGGCGTGCCGCGCTCGGCGATCGCGGTCGGCGCCGCAACCCCCGACCTGAGGAACCCCGCGACCCTGATCGACCTGCCCCTGGTGCGCGTGAGGGCGTCGGCGCAGGCCAGCCTCGTCTCGCCGGCGGCCCAGACCCTGACCTTCAGCGACAGCGACATCCGCGGCCACGTCACCCAGAGCGTGACCACCACCGGCTTGGCCCAGTCGCTGACCGGGACCCTGGTGCAGAGCCTCGCGATCAGCCTCGACGAGGTCGATCTCGGGCTCGGCCTGCTGCTGAAGCCCCTGCTCCCACCGGTGATCGCGCCGGTGAGCCCGGTGCTCGACCGCATCCTGGACAGCGTCTTCAAGGTCCTGGGCATCCGGGTCGGCTACGCCGACGTCACCGTGGGCAACACGCTCTGCAGCCGTGCTGCGCTGGTGCAATAGGCGCTTCCGAACCGCAAGCATCCCCGAATGCGACACGGCGAGGCCCTGTCGCGGAACAAGGCGGATTTCCGACATGATGCCGAACCGACGCAGCGACTTCGAAGGGCCGCCGAACCGGGTGGCCAGCCGGACCTTGATGCGGGCAGAGCTGATCAGCCTGCGCGCCCGGGTCGCCGTCATGGAGAAGATCGTGATCGCGCTCCTCGACAGCACCCTCGATTGGGACCCGGTCCTCTCGACGCTCCGGGGCGGGTTGAGCGATTTCGAGGAAACGTTCGATGATCAGATCCCGATCATCGGCGAACAGCAGGACGAGCGTGCCGCGCTGCGGGACGCCACCCGGCAGCACCTCGCGCGGCTGATGCAGAGCCTCGACCCATAGGGCACCCGGCCCGTCGCGTCGTCGCGCCGGTCTCGCGCCTCGGTCACGCGCTTGAATGGGAAGGCCGCCGGCAGGCTGCCGACCGGCACCCGGAACCGGGGCAGGAGCGCGGGTCGAGCCGCGCGGCGTTCGGATTCCGCCCGGTCGCCGAGCCCTTCGGGATCGTGGCCGCCGCCCTGATGTGGTCGACCGCGCGCGCCGACCCGAACGTCGACGCCGTCGCGGCGCTCGTCCGCGAGGACAACGACGCGCCCTCGCGGGATCCCGGATCGATGTGACCCTCTTTGAGCGCGCTCAGAAGACCGGCGTCTCCCGGTAGGTCCCCCAGACGTCCTTCAGGGTCTCGATGATGTCGCCCATGGTGGCGCCGGAGCGCACCAGCTCGATCGTGATCGGCATGATGTTCTGCGCCGGATCCTTGGCGACCTCCACGAGCTGCTTCAGGAGCAGGTCGAACTTCACCGCGTCCCGCTCCCGGCGCACCCGCTGGGTCCGGGCGCATTGGCGCTCGGCGGTGGACTGGTCGTAGGGGTGCGTCTCGATCTTCGGATCGGGCGCGCCGTCGACGAGGCGGTTGACGCCGATCACCGGCTTCTCGCCCGATTGCTTGCGCAGCGCCGTCTCGTAGGCGAAGTCGGCGATGTTCTTCTGGAACCAGCCCTCCTGGATCAGCTTCAGCGTGCCGCCGCGCTCCTCGACCTCCTTCAGGATCTCGAAGATCCGCGTCTCGTATTCCGTCGTCAGCGATTCGACGAAGTAGGACCCGCCGAGCGGATCGGTGACCTGCGTGACGTTGGTCTCCTCGGCGATGACCTGCTGGGTGCGGAGCGCCATGCGCATCGCGTCCTCGGTCGGGATCGCGAAGGCCTCGTCGTAGCCGTTGGTGTGGAGCGATTGGCAGCCGCCGAGCACCGCGGCCAGGGCCTGCATCGAGGTGCGCACGACGTTGACCATGTATTGCGGCTTCGTCAGCGAGGCGGCGGCCGTCTGGCAATGGAAGCGCAGGCGCATCGATTCCGGGTTCGTCGCCCCGAACCGCTCCTTCATGATCTTGGCGTAGCAGCGCCGAAGCGCGCGGAACTTGGCGATCTCCTCGAAGAAATCCGCCTGGCAGACGAAGAAGAACGCCAGGCGCGGGGCAAATTCGTCGACCTGCATGCCGGTCTTGAGCACCTCCTCGACGTAGACGATGAGGTTCGCCAGCGTGAAGGCCGCCTCGTGAAGCGGCGAGGAGCCGGCTTCCGAGATGTGGTAACCCGAGATGTTGATCGGGTTGTAGCGCTTCATGTTCTTGGCGCAGTAGGTGATGCAGTCGCGCACGATGCGCACCGAAGGCTCGACCGGGAAGACGTATTCCTTCTGAGCCATGTACTCCTTGAGGATATCGGCCTGGACCGTCCCCGAGAGCTTGTCGAGATCGTAGCCGCGCTTCTCCGCGAGCACGATGTACATCGCGAGCAGGATCCAGGCGGACGGGTTGATCGTCATCGACACCGAGATCGTCTCGAGATCGATGTCCTCGAACAGCGCCTCCATGTCGGCGAGGGTATCGATGGCGACGCCCTCGCGCCCGACCTCGCCCTCGCTCATCGGGTGGTCGGAATCGTAGCCCATCAGGGTCGGCATATCGAAATCCGTCGAGATCCCGGTCTGCCCCTGCGCGATCAGGTACTTGAAGCGCTTGTTGGTGTCCTCGCCGGTCCCGAAGCCGGCGATCTGGCGCATGGTCCAGTTCCGCGAGCGGTACATGGTCGGGTACGGGCCGCGGGTGAACGGGTAGCGCCCCGGCAGGCCGATATCCTCGATCGGCGTCTCGGCGGCGTCGGCCGCCGTGTAGACGCGCTTCACCGGGATATCGCCGAGGGTGAAGAATTCCGGCTTGCGCTCGGCCTGCTTCCTCAGGAAGGCCGCGACTTCCGTGGCTTCCCAGTCCGCGACCTCCGACCGAAGGGAGTCGACGGCCTTGGTGTCGATGATGCTGGTCATGAACGGGCTCCGGCTCCGCCTGCTTCAGGTCCGAGGGCGTCTTCGAGGAGGGTGTTGGCGAGGGAGTAGGGGTCGCCGTCGCGGGCGCTGAGGCGCTCCGCCAAGGGCCCGCTGAGGGCCCCGGACTTGCGGAGGAAGCGCTCCATCAGGAGGTTCTCGGCGGTCTTCTCCAGACGGAAGCGCGCGATGGCGCGCCGCCGCTGCGCCCCGGCCTCGGTCTCGAAGGCGACGCGGCGATGATCCCCGATCGCGCCGATCAACGCCTCGAAGCCCTCGCCCTTGTAGGCGCTCAGGCCGATCACCGGGATGCGCCACTCCGAGCGCCCGGTCGTGAGGGCGCCGAGGGTGAGCATCTGCTTCAGGTCGGTCAGGGTGCGGTTGGCATCGCTGCGGTCGCATTTCGAGACCACGTGGATGTCGGCGATCTCGAGGATGCCGGCCTTGATCGCCTGGATCTCGTCGCCGAGACCGGGCGCCGAGACCACGACGGTGGTGTGCGAGGCGCGGGCGATCTCGACCTCGTCCTGGCCGACGCCCACCGTCTCGATGATCACCGTGTCGAAGCCCGCGACGTCGAGGATGTCGACCGCGTCGAGCGCCGCGCGCGCCATGCCCCCCATGGTGCCCCGGGTCGCCATGGAGCGGATGTAGACGCCGGCGTCGGTGACGTGCTCGGCCATGCGGATCCGGTCGCCCAGGATGGCACCACCCGAATAGGGGCTCGAGGGGTCGATGGCCACGACACCCACCTTCTGGCCGCCCCGACGCAGATGCGCGGTCAGCGTCGCCACGAGGGTGGACTTGCCGCTGCCCGGCACGCCGGTGAGGCCGACGATATGGGCCCGGCCCGCCCGCCCGTAGATCTCGGCCAGCGCCGGCCGGGCCTCGGCGGAGCCCGCCTCGGCCCGCGAGATCAGCCGTCCGATGGCCGGAACGGCGCCCGCGACGATGCGGGGCACGAGATCGAGCGAGGGTGTCATCCTGCATCCTCCGCGGGTTGCGGGCGCGGGGGGGCCGCGCGCGGCCTCACGCGGCGCCCCCGCCGAGCTGGGCGTGCATGTCGCGAAAGACCGCACGGTCGTCGATGACGCGGCGGGCCTTGAAGTCGGTCCGCGGCAGGCTGTTCGGGGGCAGGATCTCGGCCTGCGCCCGCAGACCCAGTAGCTTCTGCAGGCGGTGGCAGGTGTCCCGGCGGAACGCCTCGAGGGCGTCGGGACCTTGGGCGAAGATCGTCGCGTCGGCCTCGACGCGCAGCAGCAGCTCGTCCATCGCCGCCTGCCGGGTGATGACGATGCGGTGCTCGCCCCCGTAGCCGCTCGTCGCGTTGAGCGCCGCGTCGATCTCACTCGGATAGACGTTCTCGCCGCGGATCGTGAACATGTCGTCGATGCGGCCGAAGATGCCCTGCGGCAGGCGCGGATAGGTCCGCCCGCACGGCGTCGGCCCATCGGTCCACAGGGTGAGGTCGCCGGAGGCCAGCCGGATCATCGGCTGCGAGGTCCGCTCGAGATGGGTGTAGACCGGGGTGCCGCGCTCGCCGTAGGGCACCCGGCGCATCGTGGCCGGGTCGCAGACCTCAGTATAGACCACGTCCTGCCAGCAGAGCAGGCCGTCCGTCTCCGCGCTGCCTGCGACGTTCATGAAGGGCGACATCTCGGCCATCGAGCCGCAATCGAACACCTTGGCGTCGAAGGCCTCGGCGATGCGGTCGCGCACACCCGGGATCGAGGCTCCGGGCTCGCCCGAGAAGAACATGTATTTCAGGCCGAACCGGCGCGGATCGAGGCCCTCGGCCCGGGCGACCTCGGCGAGGTGCAGGGCGTAGGTCGGCGTGCCGTAGAAGCCCGCGGGCTTGAGGCTGTCGAGCCACTGCGCGCAGCGCGCCGTCATGCCGGGCGCGCCCGCCCCGAACGGGAAAGCCTTGGCGCCGAGGCGCTCGGCGCCGGCGAGCGCCCCCCAGCTTCCCAAGTAGAGGCTGAGGATCGCGGCCACGCAGATCATGTCGCCCGGCCGCATGCCCATGCCCCACATGATGCGGGCATGCGCGTTGGCGATGGCGTTCCAGTCGGACCGTCCGATCGCGAAGGCGGTGGGGCGCCCGGTGGTGCCGCTGGTCCCGTGGATGTGGAAGATCTCGCGATCGGGCACGCAGAGGTAATCGCCGAAGGGCGGGACCGAGGATTGCGAGGCGCGCAGCTCGGCCTTGGTGATCACCGGGACCTTGTCCTCGAAATCCTCGAGGCTGCGCAGCTGCTCCGGGTGAAATCCGGCCTCGTCCCAGTGCCGGCGGTAGAACGGCGCGCTCGCGTAGGCGTAGGCACAGACCTCCTTGAGGCGCGCCAGGATCGCCGCTTCGCGCGCACCCGCCGACATGGTCTCGCGCTCCGGGAACCAGTAGCGGCACGTCTCGGCAGGGAAGTATGTGTCGTCGTAGGCTGGTGGGAAGGTCCAGGATTCCATGGCCGTACCCCGCCTCTGCTCAGCGCTCGCCGCGGTCGGCAACGAGCCGGCGCAGCGTCTCGACGATTACGTCGGGCGGCGTGTCCTGAAGCAGGACCTCGCGCACGCCCATCTCCTTGATGGCGGCGACATCCTCGTCGGGCATCACGCCGCCCGCGATGACGATCAGGTCGTCCGCGCCCTGCTCGGCGAGGAGCCGGAAGATCTTCGGGAAGACCGTGAGCTGCACGCCGGACAGCAGGCTGACGCCGAGGACGTCGACGTCCTCCTGGATCGCGGCCGTCACCACCTCCTCGGGGCTCCGGTGCAGACCGGAATAAATCACGTCCATGCCGGCGTCGCGCAGGGTGCGCGCCACGACCTTCACGCCGCGATCATGTCCATCGAGGCCGACCTTGGCCAGGAGCACGCGTATCGGCTGGCTCACATCGACCTCCCTATCGAATTCCGAATTCCGTAATCGAGTGGTAGGATGGTGCAAAATCGAGGTCAAGAAGTAAGTATAGTGCAACGCAGCATTGCCTTGCCGCCTCCAGGTGCGGCCTTCGCGAGCAGCGGTGATGCGACGATCGCGGGACGCCGATCGCGCCCGCGAGCGTACGGAATCCTCTGACGCGCCCGGACGGGCCCAGCCACGACAGCGAGGCCAGCATGACGAGCCCAGCCGAGGAGAATGGTGCGGCGATCATCGCCCGATTTCTCGCCAATCACGGCGTCGCCCGCGTCTACGGTCTCTGCGGCGGCCACATCATGCCGATCTGGATGGCGCTCGATGCCGTGGGCATCCGCATCGTCGACGTGCGCGACGAGCGCGCGGCGGTGCACATGGCACAGGCCGAGGCCGAGCTGACCGGGCGCCTCGGGGTCGCCCTCGTCACCGCGGGCCCCGGCCTCACCAACGCGATCACCGGCATCACCAACGCGCACGTCTCCCGCGCGCCCGTACTGGTCCTGTCCGGCGCGCCGCCGCGGCCGCAGGAGAACCGCGGCGCCCTCCAGGATCTCGACCACGTCCAGCTCGTGCGTCCGGTCACCCGCTACGCGCGCACGGTGCGCGAGCCCGCCCTGGTGCCGCAGGAACTCGCCGAGGCCTTCGCGCGCGCGATGGGGGAGGGGGGCGATCCCGGTCCGTCCTATCTCGACTTCCCCACCGACACCCTGCGCGCGCAGGTTCCCGCCCCCATCGTCCTGTCGGAACTGATGCAACCGAGGGTGATCGCGCGGTCCGTGCCTCATCCCGATTCCGTGTCCAGGGCCGTCGAGCTTCTGTTCTCCGCGCGCCGCCCCCTGGTGATCAGCGGGCGCGGCGCCCGCGGCGCCGGCCCGCAGCTCGTCGCGCTGCTCGACCGCCTCGGCTGTCCCTATCTCGACACGGGCGAGAGCCGCGGCCTCGTTCCGGACGATCATCCCTCCGTCGCGGCGGCCATGCGGGGCCAGGCCATGGGCGAGGCCGACCTGATCGTCACGATCGGCCGGCGGCTCGATTTTCAGCTCGCCTACGGCTCCCCGGCGATCTTCGGGGAGGCACGGTTCCTGCGCATCGCCGATGCCCCGTCGGAGCTGCGCGACAACCGGCCCGGCACGGCAATCCTCGCCGACCCCGCCGAGACCCTCGCGGCGATCCTCGCCGCCGCCGGCAACCGCACGCCGGACCTCGACGGCGCCTGGGCGGAGGCGATGCGGGAGGGACATCGGGCACGGTCGTTGAAGTTGCAGGCCGCGCTTCGGGGGGCGCCGGACGGCACAGATGGACGGATGCACCCGAACCGCCTCGTCGCGGCCATCCGGGACGCCGTTGCCGCCATGCCGGAGGCGCGACCGATCCTCGTCACGGATGGGGGCGACTTCCTGAGCTTCGCCCGCGTGGGGTTGTCCGCCGAGACCATGCTCGACCCGGGACCGTTCGGCTGCATCGGGGTCGGCGTGCCCTACGGCATCGCGGCGGCGCTCGCGGCGCCCGACCGCACCGTGGTGGTCGCCACGGGCGACGGGGCTTTCGGCTTCAACGCCATCGAGATCGACACCGCGGTGCGGCACGCCGCCCCCGTGCTGATCATCGTGGCGAACAACGCCGCCTGGCAGATCGAGGTGCACGACCAGACCGTCACGCATGGCCGCGTGGTCGGCACGCGCCTGCAGGAGGCCGACCACGCCGCGATGGCGCGCGCCTTCGGCATGCATGCGGAGCGCGTGGCGCGGGCCGAGGATCTGCCCGGCGCCCTGGCGCGGGCGCTGGCTCACCGCCCGGCCCTGCTCGACGTGCTGGTGACGGCCGATGCCGTCTCCTCCGACGCCAAGAGCGGGCTCGCCTGGGTGCCGGACCTCCAGCCCCTCGAGACCTGGGACCGGGCGGAGCGAGCGTGGCGCGAGGGCTGAGGCGGACGGCGCCGGTCCTGGCCATCCGCCGCCCGCACGGCCCTACCGGTTCACCAGGCGTGCCGGGTTGAGGAAGACGAGCGCCGCGCCGATGAGGAGCGTCGCACCGAGCACCAGCACGCCGTTCCCGGTGCTGCCGGTGGCGTCCTTCACCCAGCCGAGCAGATAGGGGCTGATGAAGCCCGCGATGCTGCCGATGGAATTGGCGAGCGCGAGGCCCATCGCGGCCGCGGCGCCGGTGAGGA
This sequence comes from Methylobacterium planeticum, assembly GCF_008806345.1. Taxonomy (GTDB): domain Bacteria; phylum Pseudomonadota; class Alphaproteobacteria; order Rhizobiales; family Beijerinckiaceae; genus Methylobacterium; species Methylobacterium planeticum. Next base: position 116,720 of record NZ_VZZJ01000012.1, read on the forward strand.
CCGAGGGGGCGAGCGTGTAGAATTGCGGCACGCAGGTCAGCGTTCCGGCCGCCGCCACCGTCAGGGCCGCGAGCGCCAGCGCGGTGTTCTGCGCCACCATCACGCTCACCGCGAGGCCGATCGCCCCGACCAGGGCCGGGACCGCGAGGTGCCAGCGCCGCTCGCGCATCCGGTCGGAGCTTCGCCCGACGAGGTACATCCCGATCAGGGCGCCCGTGTAGGGGATCGCGGTCAGCAGGCCCACATGCAGCGGATCCTTGACGCCGCTGTCCCGGATGATGGTCGGCAGCCAGAAACTGATGCCGTAGAGACCCATCGTGAAGAAGAAGTAGGTGCCGCTGAGGAGCCAGACCCGGCCGCTCGTGAGGCCTTCCCGGGCCGAGTGCAGCGGCTTGGTGCGGGCCTCCGCCGCGATGTCCGCGGTGATCCGCTCCTTCTCCGCCGGCGTCAGCCACTTCGCGGAGGCGACGTCGTTGTCGAGGTAGAAGAAGCACACGACGCCGAGGAGCGTGGCGAACAATCCCTCGATCAGGAACATCCACTGCCAGCCCTGCAGACCGTGGAACGTGTGGAAGCTCGTCATGATCCAGCCCGAGACGGGGCCGCCGATGATGCCCGAGAGCGGGATCCCGGCAAGGAACATCGCCGAGGCCTTGCCGCGATGGGACGAGGGAAACCAGATCGTCAGATAATAGACGATCGCCGGGATGAACCCGGCCTCGGCGACGCCGAGGAGGAAGCGCAGCACGTAGAAGCTCATCGGCGTCGTGACGAACATCATCGCCGCCGAGACGAGGCCCCAGGTGACCATGATCCGCCCGATCCAGACCCGGGGGCCGGTCCGCACCATGATCATGTTGCTGGGAATCTCGAAGAGCGCGTAGCCGATGAAGAAGACGCCGGCGCCGAGACCGTAGACCGTCTCGCTGAACTTGAGGTCGTTCAGCATCTGCAGCTTGGCGAACCCGACATTCACCCGGTCGAGATAGGCCGCGACGTAGCAGACGAGCAGAAACGGAATCAACCGGCGCAGCAATCTCCCGTAGAGCACCTGCCCGTCGGGCACCGCCTCGACAGACGTCAACGTGAGACCGCTCGTCATGGCATCCTCCCTGAGAGGCTATGGGCTCGCGCTTGTGCGCGTTTTCTCTGAATATCTCACCGAATTGGCACGGACGGATGATGTCGCGAAGTCGAGAACTTCGCCGGCCGCCAGAGCGCATTTAAAAACCAGGGGCTTTACAATGCCCGCAGCCTGAAAATCTCGAGAGCCGCAAGATGTTTGTTTGAACGCTGACCTCCGGGTCGAAGATCCGCAAACCATGCGTGCCGCCGCATCGGTCAGCCAGACGACGCTGATCGCGTCGGGACACGGCTCCTTCTCCCGGATTTCGCCGACGCCGACGCTTCCGATCCCGGCCACGCACGCGGGGCCCATCTCTATCGAATTCGGTACTCTGAACACAGACTGCGGAATGCTTGTACTTGTGTCAAGCGACAATCATAGTGGTGCGGGCAGCCATGGCCGACCGGGGAATAGGATTGCAGTCTCTCGAACAGTCGACGAGCTTGGTGGATCAGGCCTACACGGTGATCCTCGATGCGCTGTGCGACGGAACCTTCAAACCGGGCGAGCGGCTGACCCAGGACGACATCGCGAACCGCCTCAGCGTGTCCCGCCAGCCGGTGACGCACGCGCTGGCGGTGCTCAAGGCGCAGGGCTTCTTGGTTCAGTCCGGGCGCCGCGGCCTGATGGTCACGTCCGTCGAGCCGGACTTCTTCCAGGCGATCTACCAGTTCCGCTCGGCCGTCGAGCCCCTGGCGGTGAGCCTGGCGACGCTGCGACTGACGAAGAACGCCATCCTGCGGGGCCGCTCCCTGGTCGAGCACGGGCGCAACCTCGTGGTCGCGGGGGATGCGCGCGCGACGCTTCAGGCCGATATGGATTTCCACGCCTTCATCTACGAGTTGTCCGGAAACCCGATCATCGGCGAGACCATGCGTCTGCACTGGCTTCACCTGCGCCGGGCGATGGGCCACGTGCTGCGCTATCCGGGCATGTCGATCAGCGTCTGGCAGGAGCACAGCCGGATCCTCGAACGCATGGTCTCCGGCGATGCCGCCGGCGCCTCCGACCTGATGCGCCGCCACGTCGTCGACGCCTACGAGCGCGTCAAGGTCGATGTCGCGACCGGCGAGACGATCGGCGCGGCGTAGCCGCCTCGCCGGGGGGGGCCGTCGCGGGATGGCGGGCCGCTTGCTCACGAGTGGGCCGTGCTCACCCCGGCGATGGGTGCCGGTTCCGATCCTCAGGGCACGGCTTGGCGACATCCGACCCAGTGCAGAGATGCTCCTGCCGCAGGCCCGTGCTAGCAGGGCGCCCGGCGCATTCGCGGTGGTCACGACCGCCGGACATTTCCCGCGTCGACAGGATCGCACCATGCGTCTCATGGCCGTCATCATCCTTTGCCTCGGCGTGTCCGTCCCTTGCATCGCGGCGGCGCAGGGCGCGCCACCCGCCGCCGCGCCGGATGCGGCGGCCGTGACGGCGGCACGCGACGTGGTGACGCAGATGCAGGGCGACCGCACGAATACGCTGAACGGCATGGCCGCGCCGATGGTGGGCATGATGCAGCAGATGGGCATCAAGGAGCCGGACCGGGCCCGGACCCTCGTTCAGGAGGTGATCCTGCCCATGCTGACGGCCCATTACGACGAGCTGCTCGATATCCAGGCGCGCAGCTTCGCGAGCGTCCTCGCCAAAGACGACCTACAGGCGATCGGCGCCTTCTACGCCTCGCCGGCCGGCCGCCGCCTCGCCGCCGCCCAACCGCAGCTCGCCCAGGCGCAGATGACCGGCATGACGCAGTGGATGGGCGGCATGATGCCGGAGATGCAGACCAAGATCAGCCAGGCGATCAAGGCTCACGGCTGGGGCCCCGGCGGCAACCCGAAATGACCGGCTGAACGGCGACGCAGGCACTTGCCGGGTGCGGGTGAGGATTCGGCCTGCGGCGTGACATCCGGTGCCGGCAGGTCTTGCCGTGCCGAGACCAGATGCGAGCACAAAATTCACGCTGTCCGTGGCCGTGAGGCTGCCGGATCCCAACCGTTCCTTCGTCCCTGCCAGGGCGCTCGCGGTTCAGAAGGCCGCGGCTGCGATCGCCCCGGCCTTGCCTCGCTTTAGAACGAATGTGCTGGCTTGATCTCGGCAGCCCGGCAGTGACGTTCCCGTTATCGAATGGTTCGATCGATCATGGATTTTCCGGAGAGCGCTCTGATCCTGATCCGGTCCTCGCCCGGATCGGCAGGCTGCACCCACAGATCCTTCACCGCGGCAAGGGGTGCCGTGTTTGGGACGAGCGCGGCGACCAGTATCTCGACTGTCATCTCGCCTGGGGCGCGATCATCCTCGGCCACGCCCATCCGGGCGTGACGCGCGCGATCCGCCAGCAGGCACGTCTCGGAACGACGCTCGGCGGCACATCGGTCCTCTCTCGCGACCTCCATGACCTTCTGCAGAGAATCGTCCCCGGCGCGGGCCTCGTTCGCTTCGGCAAGAACGGGTCGGACGCGACCCTCGGGGCCGTCCGGGCAGCGCGCGCCCATACCGGGCGCAATACCGTCCTGCGCTGCGGCTATCACGGCTTCCACGACTGGTCGCTCGCCGGCTAGGGGCAGCCCGGCGTGCCGCCGACCCTCGATCGGCACATCGTCCCGATCCTGTTCAACGACCCGGCCAACCTGTCCGAGACGGCCACCCAACATGCTCGGGACCTCGCGGCGATCATCGTCGATCCCTGCGTTGATACGCTGGCCTCGAAGCCCTTCCTGCGCGCAGCGCGCGAGGTGGCCGATCGCTATGGGGCCGTCCTGATCTTCGACGAGATCATCTCGGGTTTCCGGATCGCCAGAGGAGGTATCCAAGAGATCCACGGCGTCCGACCTGATCTGATCTGCTTGGGGAAGTCGGTCGCCAACGGGATGCCGCTGTCTCTCGTCACGGGGACGCGCGCCGTGATGAGCGAGTTCAGCCGCATCTGGTATGGCCTCACCTTCGAGCAGGAGACCGTCTCGATGGCTGCCGGACGTGCCTGCTTGTCGGCGATCGAGCGGCTGGACGCTCCGAAGCTGATCGGATCCGTCGGCGATGAACTGCGATCCGCGTACGCGGCCCTCGCGCAAGAGATCGGGATCCGCACTGAACTCATCGGCCCACCGCAGCGGCTGATGCCGCGCTTCTACGACAGCCAGGATTTCGGCCCGCGCACCGACCAAGCTTTGCGCTTCGTCGAGACGCTGATCGGTCAGCGGGTCCTCCTGTGCAACGCGATCAACCTGAGTCTGGCGCACGACGAACGGGCCGTGGTCTGGCTCGTCGATGCGTTCCGCGCTGCGCTGGAACAGGCCGCCCGGCCGATCGGCGCGCAGGCCGCTCGGCCGGCCCATTTCCATCACAAGGCCGACATCGCTCCGGCTGTCCGTGAGATCGCCTCCACGCCGGGAGCCCCTGTGCGGATCCGCTGCCGCGTCCGGAACACCGGGCAGACCGTCTGGCGGATCAGCGGCGCCGGCATCGGCAAGGTGAACCTGGGGCTCCGGCTCTACGACGAGAGGCGATCGGTGATCGATCAGAATTTCCGTCGTCACGATCTCGCCGCGGCGCGGTGGCGCGGGCCTGCGGGGAGATCGAGGGGTTTCGTGAACGGCTCTTGGCTGCAGACGGCGCTTTCGGCCAGACCCGCGGCGTGGATCCGGAATATGCGGCTCGGCCGCCAATCGGCTGCGATTACTCGCCCTGTCGCGGCCAACCAGGACCCGCCAGACGTGCAGGTCGGAGAGGAACTCGATCTGGACTTCGAGATCCCGGCGCCCTCGGATGTCGGGCATTATCTTCTCGAGATCGACTGCGTCGAGGAAGGCGTGACTTGGTTGAAGGATGTGGGATCTTTGGCGCCGACGATCGCGCTCAGGGTCGACGACGTGTCTGACGGGAGCGGGCAATGTGCACGACTGCCGAGGGCACGCCCGCGCCGGACGACCTCCTCCAACCACCGCCACCGTTCTGCACGAATGTGGAATTGACGAGCCTGTGCAACCAGCGCTGCGTCATGTGTCCGCTGACCGCCCGCAACACCCTGTCGAGCCGCCAGCCCGGCCATATGACCGAAGAGGTCTGGCACGCCGTTCGCACCGCGCTGCGACTTATGGCGGAGAGATCCGACACCGTTCAGGAAGCCTGCCGCCGGTGGATCAGGGATGGCCGCGAGCGGACCTCCGGTGGACGGGCTTCGCCGCCAAGAGCCGGTCGGGCGCAGGTCGCCCCGGCGCCCGCAGATCAGCGCCCTAGCCCTCTCGCCCGCACCCGGCGCCGCGTCGTTGAGCGGGGGCCGACTCGGGCGAAGACGATCACCCAGCCGCCGCACACCGACCGGCTCCGGCAAGACGGCCTGCACCGGCAGGACGGCCTGCGCCGGGGAGACGGCCTGCACCTCGTTCTTGCATGCGCGTGCAACGCGAACACATGAACGCGGTGTCCGAACGCGGCCGAGCGTCGGTGGACAGGTCAGGAGCGACGGTATGACGACACGGCCCAAGGTGGCATTCATCGGCACGGGCGGAACCATCTCGTCGCGCGGACGGGATTCCCTCGATCTCCTCGACTACACCGCGACGGACGATCGCCTCGATGCGCACGCGATTCTCGATGCGATCCCCGATTTGCGGACGATCGCCGAGGTGATCCCGGTCGCCTTCCGGGCCGCGCCGAGCCCCGCGATCGGGTTCGCGGAGTGGCGCGATCTCGTCCGGCAGTGCGAAGACCTCGCGGCCGAGCACCCGGACCTCGCTGGCATCGTCATCGGGCACGGCACCGCGACCTTGGAGGAAACGGCCTACGCCCTGAGCCTGACCCTGACGGTTGAGGTGCCGGTCGTGCTGGTGGGCTCGCAGCGCCCGATCAGCGCCCTGTCGAGCGACGCCGGGCTCAACCTCGTGGCGGCGGTCCGGGCGGCGGCGGCACCCGGGTCCCGCGGGCGCGGGGTGCTCGTCGTGCTCAATGACGAGATCCAGGCCGCCCGCGAGGTGACGAAGACCTCTGTCGCTCGGCTGCAGACCTTCCGGACGCCGGATTTCGGCGTGCTCGGCCAGGTCGACGGAGCGACGGTGCGGTACTACCGGCGCGCGGAGCGCGGCCATGCGCCGGGGACGCCCTTCGACATCCGTGGCCTCGACGGGCTGCCACGGGTCGACGTGTCCTACGCCTACGCGGATGCCGACGGAACGGCCGTGCGGGCCTTTCGGGACGCGGGCGCGCGAGGCCTCGTCTCGGCCGGGCTTGCGCCCGGCATGGCGCCGCCCGGCGAGGCCGACGCCCTGGCGGAGGCGGCGCGGGCCGGCCTCGTGGTGGTGATGTCGACCCGGGCGGGAAGCGGCGTCGTGCCGCTGACGACGCGCCTGCGCCAGCGCGGCATCCTTAGCGCCGACAACCTGACGCCGCAGAAGGCCCGCATCCTGCTGGCGCTGGCCCTCACGCGGACGCGCGAGCCGGAGGCGGTGGCCGAGTTCTTCGCGACCTACTGAGAGGGCGAGCGCGTCGATCTGCGCCCAAAGCCCCGCGGCAATGTGGACATGGAGGAACGGTCGTCGCCCGCGCATCGGTGCGCGGCGAGCGCCGGCCGCCTCACCGGCGCTCGGGCTGCGGCACGCCGTGACGACCGCGCGCGACCCTTCTTCGCCGCGCAGCAACCGAGGGCCCTACCCGCCGAGGACGTCGGCCTCGGCCTTGCCGACCGCCTCGGCCTGCTGGTGGGCGACCTCCCGGGCGCTCCTGCGCCGGAGCAGGCTGCCGATCGCGATGACGGCGGCGGCGCCCAGAGCCGCCATCCCATAGGGGATCCCCTCCTGCACGGCCCGAGGCAGCGCCGCCACGCCGTGCTGGCGCACCAGCGGGTCCGAGGCGATCATCTCGCCCGCCACCCAGCCCAGCAGGCCGCCGCCGAACCAGATCAGCAGCGGGACGCGGTCGATCAGGCGCGTGAGCAGGCTCGCGCCCACGACCAGCAGCGGCACCGACAGGGCCAGCCCGACGATGAACAGCGCGTCGTGGCCCCTGGCCGCCCCCGCCACCGCCACGACGTTGTCGAAGCTCATCACCGCATCGGCCACCACGATGGTCCAGACCGCCTTCCACAGGCTGGTGTGCTGGCGGATCTCGCCCTCGGCCTCGTCCTCGCCGCAGACCAGCTTGACCGCGATATGCAGGAGGATGAGCCCGCCCACGACCTTGAGCAGGGGGACGGCGAGGAGGTGGGAGATCAGGATCGCGAAGAGGATGCGCAGCAGCGCCGCCGCCAGCGCGCCGACGAAGATGCCGATGCGGCGCTGGCGCTCGGGCAGACCCCGGCAGGCCAGCGCGATCACCACCGCGTTGTCGCCCGACAGGATGATGTCGATCCAGACGATCTGAAGCAGAGACAGCAGAAACGACGAGGTCAGGTACTGATCCAAGGCTCAATTCCTCGAAGCGCGTTCGTTCCGTCGCGGCGATGCCGCCATGGGTTCCCGAGGCCGCCTCCGGCGACGGGCCCGCGACCCTACGGGGTGCCGTCGGCGGCGGCCCGGAGGACCGGGGTCCAGCGCGCCACCTCGCTCTCGACGAGCCTCTGCAGCGCCGCGGGCCCGCGCTCGCCCGAACCCGGCACCGTGCCGCCGAGATCGAGGATGCGCTTGCGCGTCGTCTCGTCCTCGAGGGCCTTGCCGAGGGCCGCCTCGAGCTTGGCGCCGACCTCCTTCGGCAGGCCCTTCGGCGCGAAGACGGCGTTCCAGGCGCTGACCTCATAATCGTCGAGGCCGGCCTCCTTGGTGGTCGGGACATCGGGCAGAACCGTGGAGCGTTCCGGGGTCGCGATGGCATAGGCCTTGATCGTGCCGCCGGTGATCTGCGGGGCCACGTTCACGATCTGGTCGGTCATGAAGTCGACTTGGCCCGCCATCAGGTCGTTCAGCGCCGGGCCGGTCCCGCGATAGACCACGAGGGTCGGTTTCGCCCCGGTCTTCGCGTCGAACAAGATCCCGGTCGAGTGCGAGACGGAGCCGACGCCCGCATGGGCCTGGTTGATGCTCGTGCCGCCGGACTTCACGGCGGCGATGAAGGCCTTCAGGTCTGGCGCCGCGAAGTCCTTCCTGGCGACGATCACGATCGGCGTTCCGGCCGCCAGCCCAATCGGGTCGAAGCTCTTGGCGGGATCGTATCTGAGGCCCTTGAACAGGGCGGGCGCCGCGCCGTGCGTGCCCATGTGCCCCATCATGACGGTGTAGCCGTCCGGCGCGGCCTGCGAGGCGCGGGTGATCCCGGTGGTGCCGCCGGCGCCCGTGACGTTCTCGATCACGACCTGCTGCCCGAGCGACCGGGACATGTGCTCGGCCACGATGCGGGCGATGACGTCCGTCGGACCGCCGGCCGCGAAGGGCACCACCATGGTGATCGGGCGCTGCGGGAATGCGTCGGCGCGCGCGTGGCCGGCCAGACCGAGCGTTGCCGTGAGCGCGAGGCACAGCGATCTCACGGTGCGGGTCGTTGCGTCCTTCATGGGTGTTCCTCCCTCTCGCTTGTTTCGCGTCCGGGCGGCCCGGGCGCGAGGTGCCCGACCCGGTGATCGATCAGGCTTCCGTGAAGACCTCGTCCCGGCTCCTGCGGAGAGCGGGCATCAGCGCCGCCACGAGAAGCACGGCCGAGACGGCGAAGAGGACGGCGCTCACGGGACGCTCGAGGAAGACCATCGGGTCTCCCCGCGACAGGGTGAGGGCGCGGCGCAGGTATTCCTCCATGAGGCGTCCGAGCACGAAGCCGAGGAGGAGCGGCGCCGGCTCGAAGCCGAACTTGATCAGGAGGTAGCCGCAGAGGCCGAAGGCTCCGATCAGCATGACATCCGTGGGCGTCGCGTTGATCGAGTAGATTCCGATGGCGCAGAACATCAGGATTGCTGGGAACATCAGGCGGTAGGGCACCTTGAGGAGGGAGACCCAGATGCCGACCAGCGGCAGGTTGATGACCAGCAGCATCAGGTTGCCGAGCCACATCGAGGCGATCATGCCCCAGAACAGGTTCGGGTTCTTGGTCATCACGCCCGGCCCCGGGACGATGCCGTGTATCGTCATCGCGCCCACCATGAGCGCCATCACGGCGTTGGGCGGGATCCCGAGGGTGAGGAGCGGGATGAAGGAGGTCTGCGCACCGGCATTGTTGGCGCTCTCCGGCCCGGCGACGCCCTCGATCGCCCCCTGACCGAAGCGCCGGGGGTCGCGGGCGAGCCGCTTCTCCACCGAATAGGCCGCGAACGGGCCGAGCACCGCGCCGTTGCCCGGCAGGATGCCCAGGATCGAGCCGATCGCGGTGCCGCGCAGCACGGGCCCGGCCGCCTGACGCAGATCGGTCAATCCGGGCAGCAGCCGGCCGATCCGCTGGCGCACGACGTCCCGGGTCTCGGACTGATCGAGGTTGCGCAGGATCTCGGCGACGCCGAACAACCCCATCGCCAGGACCGAGAAATCGATGCCGTCGGTCAGGAAGGCGAAGCCGAAGGTCATCCGGTCCTGGCCGGTTTCGAGATCGGTGCCGATCGAGGCGAGCAGGATCCCGATCAGGATCATGGCGACCGCCTTCAGGATCGAGCCGCGCGCGAGCACCACCGCGAAGACGAGGCCCATCACCATCAGGGCGAAGTATTCCGCCGGCCCGAACACCAGGGCGAGGCGGGTCAGCGGCGCGCCGAGGGCCGCGATCAGCAGCGTCGCGACGGTGCCGGCGAAGAACGAGCCGATGGCGGCGATGCCGAGGGCGATGCCCGCCCGGCCCTGACGCGCCATCTGGTGCCCGTCGAGGGTGGTGACCACCGAGGTGGCTTCCCCCGGGATGTTGACGAGGATCGCGGTCGTCGAGCCGCCGTACTGCGCCCCGTAATAGATCCCGGCGAGCATGATCAGGGCACCGACCGGATCGAGCCCGAAGGTGATCGGCAGCAGCATCGCGATCGTCGCGATCGGTCCGACGCCCGGGAGAACGCCGATGAGCGTGCCGACGAGGCATCCCATGAAGCAGAGGGCGAGGTTCTGCAGGCTGAGAGCGACCGCGAAGCCGAGCCCGAGATTGGCGAAGAGGTCTGACACTGCCCGGATTTCCCGATTCTCGGCTGCCGATCAGGTCGTGATCGAGTGGGGCACGACGTCCACCGCCCGACGCCGCGTCCCGCGTCCGATGGCGAGCAGCCCCAGGCCGGTCAGACCCAGTCCCGCCGCGACCGCCCGAAGCAGAAGGCGCGGCGACACGCTGCCGGAGAGGGCCTCGAGCACGAAGGCCGGAAAGATCGGAATCGGCAGGTTGAGGAGATCGCCGAAGAGCAGCATGCAGCCCGCCGTGAGGAACAGGGCGAGGATCACGAGCTCGCGGAATCGCGCCTCCGGGCTCGCGTAGCCGGCGAGCAGGATTGCGAGGGGCCCGGCGACGATCAGCCCGAGCCCCGGTGTCGTCAGGGGGCCGACGGCCACCGGGCGGATCGTCAGGGCGAAGGCGAGGATCGCCAGCATCACGACGGCGGGCCCGCGCAGGGCGATCGACGGGAGGCGCTGTCCATCCCTGAGGAGGCCGGATGCCGCGAGGGCAAGGCCACAGAGGGTGATGCCGACGGAGAGCCATCGCGGAAGGAAACCCGGGCCCATCGCCCTCATGCTGCCCTGCGGAAGATCGCTTCCCGCCCAGACGCCGAGGAGACCGAGGCCGACGAGGCCCAGTCCGGCTGCGAGGGGCTGCGGGCCGCGAATGCGCGTGTGCCCTGAGCCGTGAAGCGGCTCATCCATGATGTCGTCTCCCGGCGTAACCTCAGCTTCCGCCGCTGCGGGCGGATTGCAAGGTCATCATGGCATGTCCGCGAGCAAGCGTCCTGTAGCGAATACATCGCAATCACCAGAATGATGACATCGAAGCTGATTCACCCCTCTCCGAAAGCGATTGAGCGGCCGCTCGATTGAAGGTTGCTCGCCTGCGAAAGTGTACGTGCGAGGGGCTGCTCTTAATCCCGACTTTTTATTCGATTGAATTGTCGGCGACGCGAGGCTCGACAGGCTGGCCCTTTCGGAACCGGCTAATCCGGGATCCCGTTGAATCGGGAAACGGAGGAAACGAGCTATGGCAACGATCGAGACGTCATCAGCTCTCAGCCACCCGCTCATCGAGAGCGATCACATCGAAGGCACCGCTGTCTTCGACGTGAACGGGAAGCGCATCGGCACCATCAAGCGGCTGGTGATCGAGAAGGTGAGCGGCCACGTCGCCTACGCCGTCACCACGTTCGGTGGCTTCCTCGGAGTCGGTTCCGAGGTTCACACGATCCCCTGGGAACAGCTGCACTACGACACGGCGCTCCACGGCTACCAGACCGGCATCACGGAGGAGCGGTTGCGCATGGCGCCGGAATTCTCGCTGAGCGATACGACGCTCCTCTCCGGACACGAGCGACAGCAGCTCCGCGAGTTCTATACGGAGCCCATGCCCTAAGGGTCACGGCGTGCCGGGCCTCGGACGACCGGCGTCAATCCGGTGCGGCGCTCGACGGGGGCAGGCCGAGGCGCGCCGCGATCCGCCGCGCGGTGGCCTCGCGCTGCGCCGTGATCGTGGAGGCCGCCGCCCGCGCCCGGGCGAGCACCGGGGCCGGCGCGCGCTCGGGGGTGCCGGCGTCGAAGGGCGGCTCCGGGGCGTAGGCCATGTACAACTGGATCAGCTGCGCCGCCTCGATGCCCCGCAGCCGCGCCGCGACCGTGAGCGCCCCGTCGATCCCGGCGGTGACGCCGGCGGCGCAGATCAGGTTTCCGTCCTCGACGACGCGCGCATAGACCGGAATCGCGCCGAAATGGTGGAGCAGGTGGTGTGCGCTCCAGTGGCTCGTCGCCCGCTTGCCGACGAGCAGGCCCGCGGCCCCACAGATCAGGGCTCCGGTGCAGACCGGGAACACGCACAGCGCCCCGTCGGCCTGGGCCCGGATCCAGTCGAGGACCGGTTCGTCCTCCATCAGGGCCTCCTGGCCGTAGCCCCCCGGCACGTGCAGCACGTCGAGCTTGGGCGCCTCGCTCAGGACCGCGTCGGCGACGAGGCGCAGGCCGTTGACATCGCGAACCGGCTCCCGGTCCTTGGCGTAGATCCTGTAGGTGGAGTTCGGGATGCGGGAGAGCACCTCGAAGGGGCCGGTGAGGTCGATCTGGTCGAGGCCTTCGAACAGCAGCGAGCCGATCTGGAGGTGGCGATCCGGGTCGATCATGCGTGCAGAACCTTCTGTGGTGTGGGGGCACCCGATGGATGCCGCGTGCGGAACGTGTTGCGGTAGCTCCCCGGCGGGACGCCGAGGTGGCGCAGGAAGGCGCGCCGCATCGTCTCGTCGGCCTGGAAGCCGCAGCGCGCAGCGACTGCCGAGACGCCGGCTCGATCGGTTTCCAGCATGCGCCGCGCGGACTCGACGCGCAGGCGTTCCAGCATCCGCGCGGGGGTGACGCCGGTCTCGGCCCGGAAAGCACGGGCGAACTGGCGCGGGCTGAGCCCGGCGCGCGCGGCCAGGGCCTCGACCGGGAGCGGACGGTGCAGGTTCTCGCCCATCCAGGCGATCAGGTCCGCGAGGCGCACCGACAGGCTCGTCTGAGCCGAGAGCACGGTGCTGAACTGCTTCTGGCCGCCGGGACGGCGCAGGAACATCACCAGTTCGCGCGCGACGGCGAGCGCGAGCGCGTGCCCGTAGTCGGCCTCCACCAGGGCAAGGGTCAGGTCCATCCCGGCCGTGATGCCGGCCGAGGTCCAGACATCGCCGTCGCGGACGTAGATCGGCTCGGGATCGACCGCGAGGTCGGGGTGGAGCCGGCGCAGCGCGTCGCACCAGCGCCAATGCGTCGTGACCTTGCGCCCGCGCAGGCAACCGGCCTCAGCGAGGATGAAGGCGCCGGTGCACACGCCGACGACGCGGCGCGCATGTGCGGCCAAGCGCTGGGCCAGCGTCCGGATCGCGTCCTCGGTGCAGCGGCGCCGCGCGCCCTCGCCGCCGACGACGATCAACGTATCGAGATCCGTCCAGGCGAGCGCCTCCACCTCCGTGACGGTCGACTGAACCGCGAGGCCGGCCGATGTGGCGGGTGAGCCGGGCTCGGGAACGATCAGGCAGGAGACCGCATAGAGGGGCAGCCGTGCGTGAGCTTCCGTTCCCCTCTCGCACGCCCGGAGATGCCCGGCCTGGGCCAGGATCTCGGCGGGACCGGCGATGTCGAGGAGTTGGCTCGGAGCGGCTCCCAGGATCAGGACCCGGCGAGGCGGAACGGGTGCGGTTGCGTTGCAGGGTCTGTCCATGAGCCGGATCCTCGCATCCGTCTCGGCGTGTCGCTATGTCAATGTTCCCTCGTTTTCTGCCACGGCGAGGCCGGCCCGTCGGCCCCTTCGACGAAAGCGGGAAGCAGGTCCAAGGTCGGTTCATGCGCCAGCGGAACCGGCGCGCTCTCCGGCGCGGGCATCCCGACGCGGTCGTGCCAATACGTCGCCAGTCCCACCTTGGCCGTCCCGACGAGGTCGTAGGACGAGCCCGCGACGAACAGGCAGCGCGAGGCGTCGACACCGAGTTCCTCCAGGCCGAGCTGGTAGGGGCGCGGATCGGGCTTGTAGAACCCGGCCCGCTCGGCCGTGACCACCGCCCCGAACTCGACCCCGACGCACCCGGCGGCGATCCGTCCGAGCCGCTCCGAGCAGTTCGTCACGACGCCGAGCGGCACCGATCGGGCGGCGAGCGCTTGCAGGACCTGCGTCACGCCCGGCCATGGCCGGAGTTCGCCGTAGCGCTCCTCCAGTTCGGTCGCCGATGCGGGCGGCAGGCCGACGGATGCCGCGGCCTCGGCGACGAGATCCTCGTAGGGCCGGTACCCGCCGGTGCAGTAGGTGATCCTCAGGTACTCCGCTCGCCAGCGGCGGCCGGCTTCCGGGCCGCCGGCGACGGCGTTCCAGAGCGACCAGCTGTCGAGCAGGGCGGTCAGGAGATCGAACAGGACGGCGTCGTAACGGCGGGAAGTCATCGTGTGCATGCTCCGTTCTGAAGCAGGGGACGCGATCCGTCGCGGAACCCGTGCGCCGCCTCGACGGCGGAGACCGGTACCGGTGCGGGGCAGGGATCACCGGCGCGGTCGTCAACCCAAGCAATAGCGGGCGCTACCAGCCGTTGATGCGCGGCCAGACGGCGCCGACGCGGCCGTCCGCCCCGATCACGTGATAGCGGTCGTGCTGGGCGCCCGTGGCGCAGGCATGGTTTGGCAGGATCCGCACCTGCGCGCCGATCGGCAGGTCGGGCAGGGCTGCTCCCGAGCCCGCCCGTACGGCGAGGATGCCGTGCTCCTGGTTGGCCTCGATGACGATCAGATCGTCGTAGAAGTCCCCGGACCCGTCGCAGACCACGCCGTAGCCCTGGTCGACCGCCTGCCGGGCCGTGCCGCGGTCGCGGGAGAGGGCCATCCAGCCGGCATCGGTGATGATCCATCCCTTGTCGCGGCGGCGGCCGATCACGGTGGCGAGCACGCTCAGCGCGATGTCGTCCACGGTGCAGGAGCCGACGCCCGCCTGGAACAGGTCGCCGAACATGAATACCCCGGCCCGCACCTCGGTCACGCCGGTGAGGCTTCGCGCATAGCGCGCACTCGGCGTCGATCCGACACTCACCACCGGGCACGGGAGCCCGGCCTCGCGCAGGATCGCGGCGGCCGCCACCGCCGCCGCGCGCTCCGCCTCCGCTGCCCCCGCGAGCGCCTCCGGATCGTTCAGGCCGTAGCTGTCCCCCGAGTGCAGCAGGACCCCACGCAGGGCGGCGCCCTCGCCGACGCTGCGACCGATGGCCAGGAGATGCGCCGCATCGCCCGGACTAACCCCGGAGCGGTGCCCGTCGGCGTCGACCTCGATGAGGACGGGCAACGGGTCGCCGCTCGCCCGGCTCCAGGCGGCGACCGCCCGCGCCTGCTCGACCGAGTCGAGGATCACGGAGAGGTCGGCCTGCCAGCGTCGACGGATCGCCCCGACCCGGTCGAGCTTTCCCGGTGCGATCCCGACGGCGTAGGTCAGGTCGCGCACGCCGGCCTCGGCGAAGGATTCGGCCTCGCGCAGGGTCGAGACCGTCGCCGGACCGGAGGGTCCGGTCATCGCGAGGCGGGCGACGTCGATCGACTTCGCGGTCTTCAGGTGGGGCCGGAAGGCGACGCCGAGTCCGTCGAGATGATGCCGCATCCGCGCGAGGTTCGCCCGCAGCCGCCCCTCATCGAGCAGCAGGCAGGGCGTCGGCAGGCCCAGGAGGGACGACGCGCGCTCCGGCGATCGCGGCGCGGCTTCGGGTTCGGTTCCGGACATGTCCGCGCGCTCCATCGTCTCAACTCGGAGCAAAGGGAACCACAGGCACGGCCTGCCGCGCTATAAACGGTGACTGCATCTTGAATTAACCGTGGGCTTAATGCTCGACACGGACGACCTTCGCTTCTTCGCCGCAATCGCCTCCGCGCACTCCCTCGCGGCGGCGGCGCGCGACCTGAACGTCTCGCCGCCCGCCGTGACCCAACGGTTGCGGGCCCTGGAACGACGTCTCGGAATCCACCTCGTCGACCGCTCCGGGCGCGGCCTCACTCTGACCGACGAGGGCGCGCTGTTGGCCGAGCGCGGCCGCCGCCTCCTCGACGCCTTCGGCGACCTCGACGACGCTCTCGCGGCGCGCCGCGGGGAGGTCACCGGACATCTGCGGATCGTGGCGCCGCTGGGCTTCGGACGCCGCTACGTGGCACCGGTGGTCGCGTCATTCCGGGCCCGGCACCCGCAGGTCAGGATCGACCTGCAGCTCTCGGACCGGCTCGGGCGGATGCCGTCCGAGGCCTGGGATCTCGCTATCCATGTTGGCGAGACCCGGGACCTGACGTCGAGCCTGACGCTGCGGACCCTCGCGCCGAACGCGCGCGTGGTCTGCGCGGCGCCCACATATCTGGGCGGGCGCGACGCTCCACGTGCGCCGAGCGACCTGCGCGCCCACACCTGCATCGCCCTGCGGGAGAATGACGAGGATGTCGCACTCTGGCGCTTCCGCTCCGGCAGGCACGCGGAGGAACGCGTCCGGATCGAGCCGGAGCTGGCCAGCAACGACGGTGAGGTCGCACGCGGCTGGGCGCTCGCCGGTCTCGGCGTGATTGTGCGCTCCGAGTGGGACGTCGCGGACGATATCAATGCCGGACGCCTGATCCGACTGCTGCCAGGCTACAGCCTGCCCGCGGCACCGGTGGTGGCCCTGCTCGGCGCGGGGCCGCGGGCCCGGGCTGCGAGGACGCAACGGTTTCTGGAAGCACTGAGAGGCGCGCTGACGCCGACGCCATGGCATCTGACCGAGGGCTCGGGCACGGATCCTGCCGAGCCGTGAGGATCGAGGCTCGTCCGCCGGACCTGTCCGATTCCCCTCGACGCGCGTTTCCGGAAGGCGCCCACCGGCTCCTTCAACCGCCACGGACAGCACCATGGGAGCGGATGCAGCGGCGGGCCCGGGTCGGACCCTGCTGCGCCGCGACCGGCCCGGCAGCGGTCAGGCGGCTTCCGTGACGCGGTCCCGGTGAATGACCGGAGCGTTGTCGCCATGCTGCTTCAGCGGCCGGTTGCCGCTCAAGCCGCGCAGCAGCACGTAGAACACCGGCGTCAGGAAGAGCCCGAAGGCGGTCACTCCGATCATGCCGGAGAACACAGCGACGCCCATGGCGCTGCGCATCTCCGAGCCGGCCCCGGTCGCGGTCACGAGGGGCAGGACGCCCATGATGAAGGCCATCGACGTCATCAGGATCGGGCGCAGGCGCAGGCGGCTCGCCTCGATCGCTGCCTGGAGCGGGGTGCGGCCGGTGAATTCCAGCTCGCGGGCGAATTCGACGATCAGGATGGCGTTCTTGGCCGACAATCCGACGAGGACGATGAGGCCGATCTGCGTGAACACGTTGTTGTCGCCCGCCGACAGCCAGACGCCGAACATGGCGGCAAGCAGGCCCATCGGGACGATCAGGAGGATCGCCAGCGGCAGGGCGAGGCTCTCGTATTGTGCAGCCAGGACGAGGAAGACCAGCAGCAGGGCCAGCGGGAAGACCCAGATCCCGGAATTGCCGGCGATGAATTCCTGGTAGGTCAGATCCGTCCACTCGAACGCGAAGCCGCGCGGCAGGGTGTCGGCCGCGATGCGCGTCGCCGCGGCCTGGGCCTGGCCCGAGGAGTAGCCGGGGGCCGCGCCCGCATTGATGTCGGCGGACAGGAACCCGTTGTAGCGCATGGCCCGCTCCGGGCCCGCGCTCTGCCGCACGCGGAGCAGGGCCGAGAGCGGCACCATCTCCCCGGAGCCGGCCCGGACCTTGAGCAGCCCGACGTCGTCCGAGCGCGCGCGGAAGGGCGCGTCGGCCTGGACCCGGACCGAGTAGGTGCGGCCGAACTTGTTGAAGTCGTTGACGTAGAGCGAACCGAGATAGATCTGCAGCGTATCGAACACGTCCGTCACCGGGATCCGGAGCTGGCGCGCCTTCGTCCGGTCGAGGTCGGCGAAGAGCTGCGGCACGTTCATCTGGAAGCTCGAGAACAGCCCGGCGAGTTCCGGTGCCTGCGCGGCCTTGGCCATGAAGGCCTTGGTGGCCTCGTTCAGCGCCTCGTAGCCGAGGCCCGCCCGATCCTCGATCTGGAGCTTGAAGCCCCCGATGGTGCCGAGGCCGTTGACGGGCGGCGGCGGGAACATCGCGATGAACGCCTCGGGGATCGCGGCGTACTTCCTGTTGAGCGACTGCGCGATGGCGGCCCCGTTGAGCGCGGGGGACCTGCGCTCCTCGAAGGGCTTCAGGGTCGAGAAGACGATTCCGGAATTCGAGCTGTTGGTGAAGCCGTTGATGGACAGGCCCGGGAAGGCGACCGCGCTCTCGACGCCGGGTTCCTTCAGGGCGATCTCGCTCATGCGGCGGATCACCTCCTCGGTCCGGTCGAGGGTCGCTCCGTCGGGAAGCTGCGCGAAGCCGACGAGGTACTGCTTGTCCTGGCCCGGCACGAAGCCGCCGGGGATCTGGCGAAACAGCAACGCGGTCAGCCCGACGAGCACGACGTAGAGTACCATCATCGTCGCCTTGCGCGAGACGACGAAGCCGACGCCGCGCCCGTAGCCGCTCGACGCCTGCCCGAAGGCCCGGTTGAAGCGGCGGAAGAACCATCCGAGCAGCGTATCGAGGATGCGGGTGAGCCGGTCCTTGGGGGCGTGGTGGTCCTTGAGGAGGAGCGCCGAGAGCGCCGGGGACAGGGTCAGCGAGTTGATGGCCGAAATCACCGTCGAGATCGCGATGGTCAGGGCGAACTGCTTGTAGAACTGGCCCGTCAGGCCGCTGATGAAGGCCAGCGGCACGAACACCGCGACGAGGACGAGCGCGATGGCGATGATCGGGCCCGAGACCTCGCGCATGGCCTGGTAGCTCGCCTCGCGTGGCGAGAGCCCGCTCTCGATGTTTCGCTCGACGTTCTCGACCACCACGATGGCGTCGTCGACCACGATGCCGATGGCGAGCACGAGGCCGAACAGGCTCAGCGCGTTGATCGAGAACCCGAAGGCATGCATCACCGCGAAGGTGCCGACGATGGAGACCGGCACGGCCAGAAGGGGAATGATCGAGGCCCGCCATGTCTGCAGGAACAGGATCACCACGAGGACCACGAGGGCGATGGCCTCCAAAAGCGTGTGGATGACCGCCTCGATGGAGGCGCGCACGAACTGCGTCGGGTCGTAGACGATCTGGTAATCGACCCCCTCGGGCATGGTCTGCTTGATCTCCGCCATGGTCCGGCGGACCTCGTCCGAGATCTGGATGGCGTTCGAGCCGGGCGACTGGGAGATCGGGATCGCGACGGCCGACTTGTTGTCGAGGAGCGAGCGCAAAGCGTAATCCGAGGCCCCGAGCTCGATCCGCGCGAGGTCGCGCAGCCGGGTGATCTCGCCGTCCGCCCCCGTCTTGACCACGATGTCGCCGAACTGCTCCTCGCTGTTCAGGCGCCCCTCGGCATTGAGCGACAGCTGCAGGTCGAGGCCGGGAACCGCCGGCGACGAGCCGATGACGCCGGCCGCCGCCTCCACGTTCTGGGCCTGGATCTCGCGCACGACGTCGCCGGCGGAGAGGCCGTGCTCCGCAACCTTCTGCGGGTCGAGCCAGATGCGCATCGCGTAGTCGCCGGAGCCGAAGAGCTGCACCTGTCCGACGCCGTCGAGGCGGGCCAACCGGTCCTTGATGTTCAGCACCGCGTAGTTGCGCAGGTACGTCATGTCGTAGCGGCCGTTCGGCGACACGAGGTGAACGACCATGGTCAGGTCGGGGGAGCTCTTCACCGTGACGATGCCGAGCTGGCGCACGACCGCCGGCAGGCGCGGCTCGGCCTGCGACACGCGGTTCTGCACGAGCTGCTGGGCTTTGTCGGGGTCGGTGCCGAGCCGGAACGTCACGGTCAGCGTCATGATGCCGTCCGTGGTGGCCTGGCTCGACATGTAGAGCATGCCCTCGACGCCGTTGATCTGCTCCTCGATCGGCGTCGCCACCGTCTCGACGATGACCTTGGGGTTGGCGCCCGGGAAGGTCGCCCGGACGACGACCGAAGGCGGCACCACGTCCGGGTACTCGGAGATCGGCATCGCGAAGAGCGAGATCAGGCCCAGGATGAAGATCAGCACCGAGAGCACGCCCGCGAAGATCGGGCGGTCGATGAAGAATTTCGAGAGGTTCATGTCGCCCTCCGGGGGCGAGAGAGGCCGAAGGGGGCCGGGCCGACCGACGGACGGCCGCCGCGATCGGCGCTTCGGGGGGCGGGAACGATAAACGGGAGGGGCGGGGTGGCCGTCAGCGCTGCGCGAGCTTGCGGGTCCCGGAGGCGGTGTCCTGCGGCCGCGCACCCATGGCGACGGGCTCGGGACGCACCAGGGTGCCGGGACGGATGCGCTGGAGCCCGTTGACCACGATGCGCTCGCCGCCGGACAGTCCGGAGGTCACCACGCGCAGGCCGTCGACGGCCCTGCCGAGATGCACCGCACGGAACTCGGCCCGGCCGTCCGCGCCCACCACGAGAACGAACTTCTTGTCCTGGTCGGTGCCGACGGCCCGCTCGTCCACGAGCAGGAGCGTCTCGGGCGCAGCCTGGCCGAGCCGCATGCGAGCGAACTGGCCGGGAATCAGACGGCCGTCGCGATTGGCGAAGGTCGCGCGGACGCGGACCGTGCCGCTGCGCGCATCGACCTTGTTGTCGATGAACTGGAGGTGCCCCTTGGCGCGGGCCCCGTCGGCCGTCACCATCTCGACCGGGATGCGGTCGAGCTTGCCGCGCCCGCCCAACGGTTCGGCGATCGATGCAAGCGCCTTCAGGATGACGGTCTCGTCCGCGTCGAAGCTGGCGTAGACGGGATCGACCGACACGAGGGTGGTCAGCACGGCGGCGCCGGCTCCCGTGGCGACGAGGTTGCCCGGCGTGATCTCGCGGCGTCCGACGCGGCCACCGACTGCGGCCCGCACCTCCGTATAGCCGAGGTTCAGGCGTGCCGCCTCGAGCGCCGCCTTCGCGGCGTCCAGGCTCGCTTTCGCCTCCTTGAAGGCGTTGGCGCGCACGTCGAGGTCGCGCGCCGTGACGATGCGCTGGTCCGACAGCCTCTGCCCGCGTTCGAGGTCGCTCGATGTCAGGGCGACGCGGGCCTCGGCGCCGGCCACCTGCGCGTCCAGGCGCTGGACCTCGGCCGCGTAGGGCGCGGGGTCGATGCTCACCAGAAGGTCCCCGGCCTTGACCAGCTCGCCCTCGGCAAAGTGCGTCGCCTGGATCGCGCCGCCGACGCGCGCCCGCACGTCGATGCGATCGACCGCCTCCAGGCGACCCGAGAACTCGTCCCACAGGATGATTTCGCGGGGCTCGACGGCCGCGACCGCGGCGGGCATCGCCGATTCGGCCGGCGCCGGTGCGGCGACGGCCTCCGACCCGCGCGGCATCGATGCCGACACGAGCTGGTAGGATGCGCCCGCCAACAATACGAGCGCGAGGCCGGCCCCGGCGCTGCGCCGGACGAGAAAACGGCCTAGGGACATGTCAGGCTGAGGGTTCACGACGAACTCCGACATCTGTAGAGTTCGCTACACATGTCGGCATGGACGCCGGGCGTCAAGAGACTTATCTACCACTCGATACAAAAGTTGGAGCCAGCAGACAATGGTGATGGGGCGGCCTCGGTCCTTCGACGCGGACATGGCCCTCGACGAGGCGATGGAGGTGTTCTGGCGCCACGGCTACGACGGCGCCAGCCTCGCCATGCTGACGAAGGCGATGGGCATCAAGGCGCCGAGCCTGTACGCGGCCTTCGGCAGCAAGGAAGGCCTCCTCAAGGCCGCCCTCGACCGCTACGCGCAGAGGCGCTCCGAGCACATGCGCTACGTGCTCGCCGGCCCGAGCGCGCGCGCCGTGGCCGAGCGCTTCCTGAGCAGCATCGCCGAGAGCCACACGGATCCGGCCAATCCCCCGGGCTGCCTGCTCGTGCAAGGGGGGCTCGCCTGTGGGGCGGGCTCGGAGAACATCCCCTTCGAGCTGGCGTCCCGCCGCGCCCAAACGGAGACGGAACTCCGGGAGCGGTTCATCCAGGCCAAGCAGGATGGCGATCTCACGGACGACGCCGACCCGGCAGCGCTCGCGCGCTTCCTCTCGACGGTCGCCTCCGGCATGGGAGTCCTGGCCTCATCCGGCGCCAACCGCGACGCCCTGCGGGAGGTCGCGCGCGTCTCACTCAGCGCATTCCCGGGACACCGTGAGAGGGGCGGCGCGATGCTGTGAGATCGAAGAGCGTTTCCGTGCGCGAGCGAGTGGCTGCGTCGGATTGGGGCTGCGCGCTGAGACCCGCAGGCGCACGCGCGAACCCTGCGCCACCAAGGCTTCCGCGGCACGGACACGCGTTGCGCCCACCTCAGCCGGTAAGCGGCTATGTCATTGTTGAAGCTGAGGAAATTATGGTGCCGCAAGAGGGATTCGAACCCCCGACCCCCTCATTACGAATGAGGTGCTCTACCAGCTGAGCTATTGCGGCGCGATCGCGACGGCGGTTCAGCGCGGCGGATCGTTCGGGTCAGGCTCATATCCGGCCGGGTCCGAGTTGGCAAGGCGTGAAGGCAAGGCGTGATGGCAAGGCCGGCGGGCAAGCGGCAGCGCTCGCGCGTTCGATCCCGCGATCCGATGCAGGCGTGCCACGGCGGGCCGCGATGACGAGCCCGGGCTGGACGGCTGCTTGACGGGAGGCGAGGGGGGCAGAAGGGTGTGGGCCTTGTCGGAAAGGCCCTCATGTCGCTGATCGCTCGCCTCCGGGCCTATGCCGCCGATGCGTTCGGCATCGCGCCGCCAACGGAGGCGGTGGAGGATGACGAGCATCTTGCCGCCACCGCGCTCCTCGTGCACGTCGCCCGGGCGGACGGCGTCCTGGCTCCGGCCGAGACCGAGCGGCTGGCGCGGGTGGTGCGGGGGCGCTACGCCGCGACCGCGGAGGCGGCCGATGCGCTGATCGCGCGGGCCTCCTCCTTCGATGCGGAGACGCGCGACGTCGCCATGCTCGTCGAGATGATCGGGCGCGACGCCGACGGGCCCGAGCGCCGCCGGCTCCTCGCCATGGCGTGGTCGGTGGCGGGCGCGGACGGCGCCGTCGACGAGTTCGAGGAGGCCTTGGTCTGGCGCCTCGGCAAGCTTCTGGGCTTCGACGACGGCGCCATCGCGGGCGCGCGCGGCGAGGGGCTCGCCGGCCGGGTGCCAACCAAGTGAAGCCGGGCCGCAGGAGCTGCCGCGCGTGATCGCGAGCCTCACCCTGATCCTGCTCGCGCAGCTCCTCGGCGAGGGGATCGCGCGCTCGAGTGGATTGCCGGTGCCCGGCCCGGTCATCGGCATGGCCTTGATGCTCGGCTTCCTGGTCCTGCGCGACCGCGGCCCGCGCCTGGTGCCGCGGCTGCTGCCGCCGCCCTTGACGGACGGCACGCTGGAGCGCACCGGCAAGGGGCTCCTCGCCAACCTCTCGCTGATGTTCGTGCCGGCGGGCGCCGGCATCGTCGGGCGCCTCGACGTGCTGGAGGCGCAGGGGGCGAAGCTCGCCCTGGTGCTCGTGGTCTCGACGGCGGCCGCGCTCCTCGCCACGGTCCTGACCTTCCTGGCGGTGCAGCGCCTGATCGTACCGCCCGCTCCCCCGGAGGCGCCGCCGGAGCGGGCGCGATGAGCGGCGAGTTCGCGGTCTGGGTCTATCTCTCGCGCACGCCGCTTCTGTGGCTGACCGTCACCCTCGCGGCCTACCTGATCGCCGACCGGATCGCGGCCGCCACGGGTCGGCACCCGATCGCGAACCCGGTGCTCATCGCGATCGTGCTGGCCGGCGCCGTGCTGGCCCTGACGGGCACACCCTACGCCACCTACTTCCAGGGCGCGCAATTCGTGCACTTCCTGCTCGGGCCCGCCACGGTGGTGCTGGCCCTGCCCCTCTACGAGCACCGGGCCACGGTGATGCGCGCCCTCATGCCGATGCTCGCCGCCCTGGCGATCGGCTGCGGCGTGGCGCTCGGCTCCGCGATCGGGCTCGCCAGCCTCCTCGGGGTGCCGCGCGGCGTGATCGTATCGTTGAGCCCGAAATCCGTCACGTCCGGCGTCGCCATGGGCGTCTCCGAAGCGCTCGGCGGCGACCCGACCCTGACGGCGGTTCTGGTGATGATCACCGGCGTCACCGGGGCGATCCTGGTCACCCCGATGATGAACCTGCTGCGGGTGCGGGACATGCGGGCCCGCGGCTTCGCGGCGGGGCTCGCGGCCCACGGCGTCGGCACCGCCCGCGCCTTCCAGGTCAGCGAGGTCGCCGGCACCTTCGCGGGGATCGCGATGGGGCTCAACGCCTTCCTAACCGCGATCCTCGTGCCGATCGCGCTCGGCTTCCTGCGCTGAACGGCGTCCCGGATCTCGGTACGGTGCTGCGCGGTAGCCGAGCGCACGCGCTGCGGGCGCGGTGCTGATGCTCGGGCTGTGTTCTCGACGCACTTGTGGCCGACGCGTTTTTGCTCAGAAATGCCCCGCGAGGCGCCGGCCGGTTCAATTCAGCGGCGGGTCGGGCGCGCGTGAAGACTGTCGTTCGCAGCCCGGACTGCGACGAAGGCCAGCATGCGGGCCCGGATCGACGCGGCTTTGACTGTAAGCGCGCGCATCTACACAGGTCGCTTCGTACGATAGCGCTCGAACGGGTCGCGCACGACGCGTGAGGACGGGTTTGGTGCAGTCATCGTGAAGAGGATCGACGAGATCGGACCGTCCTGGTTCGAGCCGGGCTTCGGCTTCGAGACCGTCCGGGAGGTCCGCGCGAGCGAGGGCGGCACGATCCGGCTCGAGGATCCGGGCCTGCTGTTCCACGGGCACTACGCGCGCGCCGGCGCCGACCTCGTGGTCAGCCACGACGGGCAGCGCCTCGTCGTGCATGATTACTTCAGCCTCGCCCACCGCCCGAAGCTCGTGGCTCCGAACGGCGCCTCCCTGTCCGATGCGGCGATCGAGGGCCTGAGCGGTCCGGGCGCGACCGAGATCTACGCGCAGGCCGGTGCGAACCCGGTCTCCGACGCCATCGCGGCGATCGGCCGGGTCCAGAAGGTCGGCGGCAGCGCGAGCCTGGTGCGCAACGGCGTCACCATCGCGGTGCAGGTCGGCGACCTCGTCTACAAGGGCGACGTCGTCCAGACCGACCGCGGCGGCTCGCTGGCGATCGCCTTCCTCGACGGCACCCTGTTCAACCTCTCGGCCAGCGCCCGGATGGTGCTCAACGAGATGGTCTACAAGCCGGAGGGCACCGGCAACACCGCGCTGTTCAACCTCGTGCAGGGCTCGATCACCTTCGTGGCCGGGCAGGTCGCCAAGACCGGCGACATGAAGGTCGGCACGCCGGTGGCCACCATGGGCATCCGCGGCACGGCCGTGCACGTCCAGATCGATGCGGACAACGGAACGACGCGCTTCTCGGTGATGACCGAGCCCGACGGGCATACCGGTCGCTTCGAGGTCTTCGACCGCGAGGGTTCGGGCCGCCTGCTCTTCACGGTGTCCGACCCCGTCCAGGCCTTCCTGGTCCGCCCGGCCGGTCCGCAGCAGGTGGCCTTCGAGACGGTGTCGAAGACGCCCGTCGAGATCCAGTTCGAGGCGGGCCTCGTCCAGAGCATCTTCCAGACCCTGTCGGAGGTCCCGCGCCTCCCCGTGCCGCAGGGCCCCGGCGGCGGCTCCAGCACCCCGCCGGACATCGTCCCGCCGGATGTCAGCCCGCAGCAGGGCTCGGGCCCGAACAACTCCGGCGCGCCCCCGCCGGGCGCCGGCGAGGGGCCGCCGCTTCCGGGCAACCACGGGACGCAGCCCTCCGGACCCGGCGGCCTGATCCCCTCGCAGAGGCCGGAGCCACCGGTCGCCCCGCGGGGCGCGGAGCCGGACCAGCCGAACCTCGTGCTCCTGCCCCAGAACGTCGCCGTGCAGCAGGACGCCGCGCTGCTGGCCTCGAATGCCGGACAGGGCGTCCTCGTCGCCGCGCCCGGATCGACCGCGGTCAACATGCGGATCGTGGCCGCGCATGCGGGGGCCGACGCGGCGGCCGAGGGCCTGCCGCTCACCGACGGGGCCATCGTGCTGCCGGGCCGCTACGGCACGCTCACCCTCCACGCGGACGGGACCTACCTGTACCGCGCCGACCGGGCCGCCGCCCTGGCCGAGGGCGTGCACGGCTTCGATGCCTTCAGCTACCGGGTCGAGGGCGAGGGCGGCGTCGCGGCGGTGGCGACCCTGACGGTGGATGTGGCTGGGGTGAACGACCTGCCGACGGTGGCCGGCGCGGTCGATCTCGGGTCCGCGCCGGGCCGGACCGCCCGGACCATCACGGTGGCGGAGCTCCTGGGCGGCGCGGGCGATGTCGACGGCGACGCGCTCGCGGTGTCGGGCCTGGCGATCCGGAGCGGGGGCGGCACGCTCGTGGATCTCGGCGGCGGCCGGTTCGCCTACGAGGCCGGCGCCCGGGCGCCCGGCGCCGCCGATCCCGTGATCCTGGCCTACACCGTCACCGATGGTCACGGCGGCAGCGTCGCCCAGACCGCGCGGCTCGTCCTCGTCGGCGGCAACACCCCGGCCGTGATGACCGGCACCCTCACCGGATCGGTGCAGGAGGACGGGGTCGCGGTCGCGAGCGGGTCGGTGACGCTCACGGATCCCGATGCCGGGGACGCGCGCTTCGCCGCGCCGGCGAGCCTCGCCGGACGATACGGCAGCTTTCGCTTCGATCCGCTGACGGGGCATTGGTCCTACGCCCTGGCGAATGCGTCGCCGGAGGTCCAGGCCCTCGGGGCGGGCGAGCGCGTGCAGGATCGCCTCGGCATCGCGTCCCTCGACGGCACCGCCGGGGGCGATCTCGTCGTCACGATCGAGGGGCGCAACGACGCCCCGGTGCTCGACGCGGGCCAAGGCGCCACGCTGACCGAGGCGGCCGGGCGCACGGGCTCGGCGGTGACGGTGAGCCTGTCCGGCAGCCTCGCCTTCTCGGATCCCGACCGGCACGATGCCCACACGGTCGCGGTCGGCGCACCCGTCATCGCGCGGGCGGGCGCGGCGGTTCCGGCGGATCTGGCAGGAGCGCTGGCGGGCGCCCTGACGGCGAGCGTCACCGAGCAAGATGGCGCCGGCAGGGTCGCCTTCGCCTTCCAGATCGCCGACGCGGCCCTCGACGGTCTCCGGGGCGGCGAGCGGGTTTCGGTCACCTACGCGGTCACCCTCGCGGACGGACAGGGCGGCGTCGCGACGCGCCCGGTCACCATCGCGCTGGTGGGGACCAACGATGCGCCCGTCGCCGAGGACGCGAGCGTCGCCCTGCGGGCGGGCCGGCCCGTCGCCGGGACCCTCGTGGCGAGCGACGTCGATTCCGGTTCGCTGAGCTTCGCGGCCGTCACCGGTCCCGCCCATGGCCACCTCAGCCTGGGGGCGGACGGCGCCTATTGCTACACCCCCGAAGCGGGCTTCCTCGGGACCGACAGCTTCACCTATCGCGCCAGCGACGGCAGCCTCGATTCGAACCTCGCGACGATCACCCTCTCGGTCACGGGGGGCGCCGCTCCGGTGGTCACGAGCGGGGGTCACGCGAGCCTGAACCTCACGGCGGCCCCCTCCGGCAAGCCGCTGACGTCGGTGGCCGCGAGCTATCTGACGACCGGCAACAACCTCGTCGACGGCCTCGGCGGCGGCGCCGGCTTCGGCGAGGCGGTCCTGCCCGCCAACGACGACGGATCCACCGGCGCCATCGACATCCGGGACATGTTCGGGGCGCAGGGGCTCAACATCTTCGACCGCAGCTACACGGCGCTCTACGTCAACAACAACGGCAACATCACCTTCGACGGGCCGCTCGGCGCCTTCCGGCCGAGCAGCATCGGCGGCGCCTCGACGAGCCCGATCATCGCGCCGTTCTGGGCGGACGTGGATACGAGCCCGGGTGCTCCGGATTCCGCGACCCCGGGCGGACATTCCAAGGGCACGAACCTCGTCCACATCGACAAGGACCCGGCGAACGGTGTCCTGACGGTGACGTGGGACGATGTCGGCTACTTCGCGAGCCACACCGACAAGCTGAACGCCTTCCAGCTCCAGCTCATCGACCTCGGCCACGGCAATTTCGACATCGTCTACCGCTACGAGGCCGTGAACTGGACCCTCGGCGATTACAGCAACGGGCTGCACGCGCGGGCGGGCTACTCGGCCGGGGGCGAGACCGGCTCGTACGAATTGCCCCAATCCGGCAGCAGCGCCGCCATGCTGGCCCTGCCCGCCACGCCCGGCAACACGGGCCTGCCCGGCCTCTACGTGTTCGAGGTGCGGAACGGGCAGGTCGGTCCCGGCGGCAACCTTCAGGGTACCGGGACGATCGGTTTCTCGGATGCCGACCCGGGCGACGTTCACGCGGTCTCGACCGGCATCGCGCCGGGTTCGCTCCACTGGCTCAAGGCGGACGGCAGCGAGGCCGGTCCGCTTCCCACGGGCCTCGCCGCACGCCTGGGGGACGCCTTCTCGGCGCAGGTGACGGCGGATGCGGGAGGGACCGGCAGTGCGACCTGGGCGCTCTCCCTGCCGAAGGGCGACCTCGCGTTTCTCGGAGCCGGCGACACCCTGTCCCTCGTCTACGATGTGGTCATCCGGGACGACACCGCCGCCTCGGCGCCCGCGACCGTCGCGGTGTCGATCGCCGGTCCGAATGACGGCCCGGACTTCGGCGGCGGCACGCAGGGGAGCACCGCCGCGGGCGGGAGCGTGATCGTCACCCGGGCGGCACGCGCGGCCCCCGACCCCGACGACGGCGCCCCGACCTATCCGGTCGCCGCGGGGACGCCCGGTCACGTCACCCTCCCGGGCCTCGAAAACACCGCGGCGTCGACGCACCTCACCGAGGCCGACATCGACGCGGGCCGCGTCGTCTCCCATGCGGACGCCGCCGGGACCGGTTCAGCGTCGGCCGCGCTGACGCCGCACGATGCGGCGGGAGCGGTCGCGCTCACCGACGTCGCCAGGGGCGAGACCGTGATCGCGGCCCGCGGCGCGGGCGATGCCGTCTCCGTCCCGGCCGACGCGTTCCTCTTCAACGATCTCGGCGCGTTCGGCCCATCGCATGTCGGCGCCGTCGCGGCGGGCGGTCAGGGTCGTGCCAGCCTCGATCCCTCGGGCCATACGGTCAGCATCGTCACCGCCGCGGACGGGAGCACGAGCTTCAGCTATCAGGCGCTCGACGCCGACCACCCGGCGAGCAACGCGGCCCGGGTCGCCGTGGAGACCCGCCCGGGTTCCGCTCTCATCGGAACGGTGGGCGACGACATCCTGATCCCCGGGCTGAATGGTGCCAGCGTCCTGACCGGCGGCGAGGGGCACGACGTCTTCGTCTTCTCGGCCATGCCGGGCGCCGGGCCGACGACCCACCGGGTCACCGATTTCGATCCTGCCAAGGATGCGATCGATCTCACGGGCTTCGTTCTCGCCGGGTCGGAGCGGATCGAAGATGCCCTGCACCTGACGCCGGACGGCGCCGGCTGCTACGCCCTGTCGGTGCGGTCGGAGGCCGGGTTCATCACCGTCGCGCATCTCGACCTCGCCGGCGCGCCGGCGGCGGCGATCTCCGTGATCTGGTCGAACCACTTGGACCACCTCGCCATCCCCCACCCGGTCTAGCCGCCGTGACGGCGCGCCTCGCACGGGTCCGGCCGTGAGGTTCCGGTCTTCTCGGGCCGGCCCGCGTCCGGCCCGCCGGCGCGCCGCCCGCCGGACACGGATCGGCCTCGACCGGCTGCTCGCCCTCACGGTCCTCGGCCTGCTCCTCCTGCTGCGCCTGTGGGACCCGGCGCCGGTGGAGATCCTGCGCCTGCGCACCTTCGACGCCTTTCAGGTGCTGCAGCCGCGCGCACCCGGCCCGCGCCCCGTCGTGATCGTGGATATCGACGAGGACAGCATCCGGACCCATGGCCAGTGGCCCTGGGCCCGCACCCGCGTCGCCGACCTCGTGCGCCGCCTGGCCGAGGCGGGCGCGGCCACCATCGCCTTCGACGTGGTCTTCCCCGAGCCCGACCGGCTCTCGCCGAGCCTCGTCGCACCGAGCATCCCGGGCCTCGACGCGGCGACCCGCGCGGCGCTCGCGGCGCTTCCCAGCAACGACACGATCCTGGCCGAGGCGGTGGCCGGCGCGCGGGTCGTCCTCGGCCAGACGGCCCTGGCGCAGGCGACCGACAACGACACTGCGCTGCCCGAGACCGGCTTTGCCAGCCTCGGGCCCGATCCCGCGCCCTATCTGGCGCATTTTCCCGGGCTCCTGCGCAACCTGCCGGTCCTCGAGGCCGCGGCGGCCGGACGCGGCCTCTTCACCATCGTGCCGGAGCGCGACGGCATCGTCCGGCGCGTGCCCCTCGTCATGGTGGCGGAGAGCCGGATGGTGCCCTCCCTCGCCCTCGAGATCCTGCGGGTGCTGACGGGCAGCGGCACCATCGTGGTGCGCAGCGACGCGGCCGGCGTCAACGCCGTGGCGCTCCCCGGCTTCGAGGTGCCGACCGATGCGGGCGGCTCGATCTGGCTGCATTTCCAACACCACGACCCGGCCCGCTTCGTCCCGGCGAAATCCGTCCTCGACGGCTCCCTCGCGCCCGAGCGTTTCGCGGGCAAGATCGTGCTCATCGGCACGTCGGCGATCGGGCTCCTCGACAACAAGACCACCCCGGTCGACCGGACCATGCCGGGGGTCGAGATCCAAGCGCAGGTTCTCGAGAGCGTGCTCACCCGGGCGACGCTATCCTATCCGAACTCCGCGATCGTCATCGAGCTCGGGCTCGCGATCGCCGTCAGCCTCGGGATCATCGCCCTGGCGCCGGTGCTCGGGGCGGGCTGGCTCCTGCTGCTGGGCGCCGTGGTGGCGGCCTCGATCGTCGCGATCGCGTGGTTCCGCTTCACCGAGCTCGGCATCCTGCTCGACCCGACCTTTCCCCTCGCGGCGAGCCTCAGCGTCTACGCGGTCCTGGTCTTCACCAACTACACCCGCGAGCAGATGGGCCGGCAGCGGATCCGCTCGGCCTTCGGGCAGTATCTCTCGCCGGCCCTCGTCGAGCAGCTCGCGGCCTCGCCGGAGCGGCTGAAGCTCGGCGGCGAGGAGCGGCGCCTCACCATCATGTTCAGCGACGTCCGCGGCTTCACCGGCATCGCGGAATTCTACCGCAACGATCCGCCCGGGCTCACCGCCCTGATGAACCGCTTCCTGACGCCGCTCACCGACGCGATCATCGAGCGGCGCGGCACCATCGACAAGTACATGGGCGACGCCATCATGGCATTCTGGAACGCGCCCCTCGACGATCCCGACCAGGAGGCCAATGCCTGCGCGGCGGCGCTGGCGATGCTCGCCCGCATGGCGGCCCTCAACGCCCGGCGCCGCGAGGAGGCGGAGGCCGGTGGCCACCCGGTCCTGCCGATCGAGATCGGGCTCGGCATCAACACCGGCCGCTGCGTCGTCGGCAACATGGGCTCGGACCTGCGCTTCGACTATTCGGTGCTCGGAGACCCGGTGAATCTCGCCTCGCGCCTCGAGGGGCAGACGAAGACCTACGGCGTCCGGATCATCCTCGGGGCGACTGCCGCCGCCGCCGTGGCGGAGCGCTTCGCCCTGCTCGAACTCGACCGCATCCGGGTGAAGGGCAAGCGGGACGCGGAAGTCATCTCGACGCTCCTCGGCGACGACGCGACGCGCGCCGCGCCGGACTTCCGATCCCTCGCGGAGGCTCACGGGGCGATGCTCGCCGCCTATCGCGGCCGGGATTGGGCCGGGGCGAGCGAATGCCTCGACGCCTGCCGCGCGCGCGCCGCCGGCTTCGATCTCGCGGGCCTCTACGACCTCTACGACGAGCGGATCGCACGCTTTACCGCCGCGCCGCCCCCGGACGGGTGGGACGGCGTCCACGTCGCCGAGACGAAGTGAACCCGATCAGGATGACCGGCGGCCTTTGGACCGGCGCGGCCAGGGGATGAAGTCCGGGTCCGTCAGCGCCGTGGCGAGCAGGGCGAGACCTCCGAGATGCAGGGCGAGGCTCGCGGGCGCAGGCGAGACGACGCGCCAGAGCGCGACGGCACCGCCCGCCATCAGGGCTGGGGCGAGGGCGTAGACGACGCTGCGCCAGCCCGCGACCGGGCGCCCGAACCGCCAGAAGCAGGCCGCGAGGGCCGCGAGCGCGAACACACCCTTCAGCAGGGCCATGAAGCGCAGGAGGCGCAGCAGGTCCGGCTCGGCCTCGGCCGGCTGCCCCAACGTGGCGGCACCCGCGACGGCCAGGAGGCTAACGAGGATTAGGATGCCGCGCCGGGGCAGAGCGCCCGCGAGGGGCCGGGCCGCGGCGGCTTCCGCGGGGACGAACCAAGCCTCGACGCGCATCGGGGTCCCTCGCTGCCGGATGAGAATCGAAAGTTTACGCCGCTCCGGGCACGCCGCAAGTGTGGCCCGGGATCAGGGCAGGTCGGCGCGCTGCGCCGCGCCGGTCCGGTCGCGGACCCCGAGCGCCCGGTAGAGGGCGTTGGCATGCACCTTGACGGTGTTCTCGGTGAGCCCGAGGGTCCGGGCGATCTCCTTGTTCGACTTGCCCGAGCGGATCAGCCGGAGAACGTCCTGCTGGCGGGGAGTGAGGCGGACCCCGGCGCTGATCGCCCGGCTCGGCTCGAAGCTCGCCGCGGCCTCGGAGGGGAGCGGAAGGTCGGCGAGGCTCGGCGGCACGAACACGCCCCCCGCCAGAACATGCCGGAACGCGGCCGCGACCTCGGAGGGGCCGAACGCCCTCGGCAGGTAGCCGTGCAGGCTGGCCTGGAGCGCCTGGAAGATCTCGTCGCGCCGGCCGTTGCCGCCGGTCACGGCGATCCGGATATCGGGAAACACCTCGCGGACGCTGCGGAGGTTGAGCGGCGTGCCGATGCCCGGGATGGCGAGGTCGAACGCGGCGAAGCGGATCCCGGCATGCTCGTCGAGGAGCATCAGGGCCTCGTCGAGGGAGGCCGCCTCGATCACTCGATCCACGCCGCATTCCCGCGTCAGCAACCCGGCGACCGCCGTGCGGACGACGCCGTCGCCGTCGGCGACAAGGGCGAGGGGCGTGGCCGCGCTCACGCGGCGTCACCGGGTCCGGCGGCGGCCGCGCTCACGCGGCGGCGCGCCGCCGACGGCGAAGACCGCGGCATCGGTGGTCGAGCCCGTCCGCCGGCGGCCGGGGCAAGGCGGTTTCGGCATTCATCCATGGAGGTCAACGACGAACTCTGTCCTAACCGGGTTGGTGCTCAAGAAGGACCCCTTTCCTGGAAAGCTGTTTTGCGGATCTGGCTGCGACGGCCGAAGGGCGATATCTGGCGCTCCGATCGGAATGCGCGCCATTGGCTCGCCTCCGGTCGATCGGACGTCATCCGACACCGGGCGCTGGGAGCACGCCGATGTCCCAACCTCGCGCACCTGTTGCAACCTCAGATCTGTACAACCCGGGACGTAGCGGCCGGCGCCGTGCCCGTACTCGATCGCTACGCCGCCGAACCGACAAGAGAAATCGAGCATGAGGCGCATATTTGACCAATGTTCGTACGATACTGCACGTTGCAAATGATCGACAGGCATGAGAGAGGCCGGCGGAGTCCAGCGCCGTCGCCAACAACGTCCGGCCGCGTCTCGCCTTGGCCGCCTCTATTCGTGGCCCGTTAAGCATAGCGGCCTGATTGTCGCCATCCCGATGCCCTATCGGACGATCCACAGAGAGTTCTGTCGCGTTGATCGGGACTGGACGGGTCCGCGGTAGATTGCGCTGGATCGGTGTGGCCCGGACCGTTTAGAACACGAATGCCTCGGAGGATTGATCGTTGTGATGCGAGACCGCCCATCCACTGAGATCTCTGCGGCGTTGGCCCCGTGCCGTGTTGCGTTTTTGGGCGTTGCGGCGATGAGCGGTCTGGT
>NZ_VZZJ01000013.1 GCF_008806345.1 Methylobacterium planeticum
TAAGCGCCTCACCCGACCGAAGCCGAGCTCATCAGCCCAGATTGTCCAAGAGATGTTTCGGCGACCGGTCCGCTTCCGCGGCCGGCGCCTATGAGCAGCGGTATACGCAGCCCGCCCCGGCCCGTCAACCCAAGAATCCGAACCCCAATCTCAACCACCCCTTCCCGACACCCGTGTGACAGGGCGCCCCCTGTCTTGCCCTGAACCACGTTCGGGCGCCGCGATGCTTTCGCTCGCGGGCGTCGTCACGCCGGCGTCGTCAACGGCGTCGAGGCCGTCGATGTCGGCCGCAACCGCGACAACGGCGCCTTCGCGGTTACCCCAACGGCACCGTGCTGACGACCCTCGCGGGCTAGCGCCAGGACGAGGCGGAACGTCCGGGTCGCGGCTCCAGCATCCGGCCGCCAAGCCGGACGCGCCCCGGGAGCCGTTCCCGGGGCGCTGCTCGGGGGAACGTTCCGCTCAGCCCTGCCCCGGGTTGCGCCGGCGGGAGCGGCGCGCGTCGTGGATCAGGTAGATTCCGGCACCCGCGAGCATGAGCGCCAGCGCGTACCACGTGAGCGCGTAGACGAGGTGATCGTTGCGGAAGGCGATCACGGTGAGGCCGCCGACCGGCAGGCCACCCGGCACGGGGGTCGCGTCGGCATCGATGAAGTAGGGTGCGGCGTTGCCGAGGCCGCGCGCCGCGGCGATCGCCGCGATGTCGCGCGAATACCAACGGCCCGCCGTCGGATCGTTCGCCCGCAGGAAGGCGCCCCCGGGTTCGCTCAGGCGCAGCAGGCCCACGATCGTGGTCTCCCCGGTGATCCACCCGGCTGAGCGGAATGCCGGGTCGCGCCGCTCCGTGGGCACGAAGCCGCGGTTGACCATCACGACGTCACCGTCGCGCAGAGCCAGGGGCGTGAGGACCCAGAACCCGGCACCGAACTCGGTGACGGCCTGCACCAGCGTCTCCCGCTCGTTCAGGAATGTGCCCGTCGCGCGCACGCGTCGGTAGGTGTCGTCGGCCGTCACCCCCGGCCAGTCCGGCCGCGGCGGAGTTGGAACGGGTTCTACCCGGAGGCGCTCCGTGACGCGGGCGATCAGGTCGAGCTTCCAGGCCCGCCGCTCGAGCTGCCAGGAGCCGAGGCCGAGGAGACCCGCGAAGGCGAGCACCGCAAGGGCGCCGGCAAGAGCGCCAACGAGGATCCGCGCCGGGCGTGAGCGGGGCGACTGGGAAGGAGCTTCCGGCTCGGGATCGCACATGTGGGGACCGCAGGTGGCCGGGATCCAAGGACAGGGAACGCCAGGGAAGGCCGGCCCCACCCCGGCAGAGCCACCGCGTTACGGCGAATGCAAGCCGTCGAAAACCGGCAGAGCCGTTTCCGCCATGACGGGAACGGCGCCGGCCGATCGCGATTCATGGGCCCGGCTCAGCGCGAGGCCGCCGCGGGCATGTGATGCTGCATGTCGTGAGCCGACATCGGCATCATGTTGGCGTTGAGATGGTACATCACCCAGAGCGAGCCGATCAGCGTGATCACCACCAGCGTCAGGGTGAAGATCAGCGCCAGGAAGGTCCAGCCACCCTCCGACTTCGTGTTCATGTGCAGGAAGTAGATCATGTGGACCACGATCTGCACGACCGCGAAGGCCATGATGACGAGGCTGGTGGTGCGGTTGTCGCCGAGGACGTCGGCCATCACGAGCCAGAACGGGATCGCCGTCAGGACGACCGACAGCACGAAGCCGGTCATGTAGCTCTTGAAGGTGCCGTGGCTGCCCGCTTCGCCGTGGCCCTGCCCATCGGTGTGATGGGCCGTCTCCGCTGCCGCGCTCATTGCAGGACTCCCATCAGGTAGACGAAGGTGAAGACGCCGATCCAGATCACGTCGAGGAAGTGCCAGAACATGGACAGGCACAGGAGTCGGCGCCGATTCTCGGGGATGAGCCCGCGCTGGCGCACCTGAACCATCAGGGTCACGAGCCAGACGATGCCGAGGCTGACATGCAGCCCGTGGGTCCCAACCAGCGTGAAGAAGGCCGACAGGAACCCGCTGCGCTGGGGCGTGGCGCCCTCATGGATCAGGTGCGCGAACTCGTAGAGCTCGATTCCGACGAAGCAGAGGCCGAACAGGCCGGTGACGGCCAGCCAGCCGAGGGTCGCGCCCTGTCG
Organism: Methylobacterium planeticum; assembly: GCF_008806345.1. Lineage (GTDB taxonomy): Bacteria > Pseudomonadota > Alphaproteobacteria > Rhizobiales > Beijerinckiaceae > Methylobacterium > Methylobacterium planeticum. Next base: position 2,156 of record NZ_VZZJ01000013.1, read on the forward strand.
GTTCCGCTCCATCTCCAGCACGGCGAAACCGTAGGTGATGGAGGAGAGGAGCAGCATCGAGGTGTTCAGGGCCACCAGCGGCAGCTCGAACAGGTCCTTGGGCGAGGGTCCGGCCGCGTAGTTCCGGCCGAGCACCGCGTAGGTCGCGAACAGGACCGCGAAGATGAGGCAATCGCTCATCAGGTAGATCCAGAAGCCCAGCATCGTGCTGCCTTCCGGATGGTGGTCCTCCGTGAGGTGGAATTCCGGAGCCTCGCTGGGGCTCAGGGCCGTCTGTGCGTGCGTCGCCATGGTCTCAGGCCCGTCCCGAAAGCATCGTCGTCCGCTCGCCCTCGGCCCGGATGACCTCGTCCGCCGGGATGTAGAAGTCGCGGTTGTAGTTGAAGGTGTGGCCGATCGTGACGACCAGCATCGCCAGGAACGTCGCCGCGGCGAGCCACCAGACGTACCAGATCATCGCGAAGGAGAAGACGACGCTGAGCGCCCCCAGGATGACGCCGGTGCCGGTGCCCCTCGGCATGTGAATGGCCCGGAAGCCCTCCAGCGGACGGCTGTAGCCGCGGCGCTTCATGTCCCACCACGCGTCGTGATCGTGGATCACGGGCGTGAAGGCGAAGTTGTACTCGGGCGGCGGCGAGGAGGTGGACCATTCCAGGGTCCGGCCGTTCCAGGGATCCCCGGTCAGGTCCCGCAGTTCCTCGCGCCTGAGATAGCTGACGACGAGCTGGACGCCGAACGAGGCGATGCCGAGCAGGATGAGGAACGCGCCGAAGGCCGCGATCACGAACCAGATCTGGAGCGAGGGATCGTCGAAGTGGTTGAGGCGCCGGGTCACACCCATGAGCCCCAGCAGGTAGAGCGGCATGAAGGCGAACCAGAACCCGGTCAGCCAGAACCAGAAGGACATCTTCCCCCAGAACGGATCGAGCTTGTAGCCGAAGGCCTTGGGGAACCAGTAGGTGATGCCTGCCAGCATGCCGAAGAGCACGCCGCCGATGATCACGTTGTGGAAGTGCGCGATCAGGAACAGGGAGTTGTGCAGGACGAAGTCGGCGGGGGGAACCGCCAGGAGCACGCCGGTCATGCCGCCGATCACGAAGGTGACCATGAAGCCGACCGTCCACAGCATCGGCACCTCGAACCGGATGCGGCCCTTGTACATGGTGAACAGCCAGTTGAAGATCTTGGCACCCGTCGGGATCGAGATGATCATCGTGGTGATGCCGAAGAACGAATTCACGGAGGCCCCCGAGCCCATCGTGAAGAAGTGGTGCAGCCAGACGAGGTAGGAGAGGATCGTGATCACGACGGTGGCGTAGACCATCGAGGCGTAGCCGAAGAGGCGCTTGCCCGAGTAGGTCGAGACGATCTCCGAGAAGACGCCGAAGGCCGGCAGGATCAGGATGTAGACCTCCGGGTGACCCCAGATCCAGATGAGGTTCACGTACATCATCGGATTGCCGCCGAGGTCGTTCGAGAAGAAGTGCGTGCCGACGTAGCGGTCGAGCGACAGCAGCGCGAGAACGGCGGTCAGGATCGGGAAGGCGGCGACGATCAGGATGTTGGTGCAGAGCGCCGTCCAGGTGAAGACGGGCATCTTCATCATGCTCATGCCGGGTGCCCGCATCTTCACGATCGTGGCGATGAGGTTGATGCCCGACAGCAGGGTGCCGATACCGGCGATCTGCAGCGCCCAGATGTAGTAGTCCACGCCGACGCCCGGGCTCGCGGCCGGGCCGGAGAGCGGCGGGTAGGCGAGCCAGCCGGTGCGGGCGAATTCGCCGACGAAGAGCGAGGCCATCACCGTGAGGGCGCCGCTCACGGTCATCCAGAAGCTGAAATTGTTGAGGAACGGGAAGGCGACGTCGCGGGCGCCGATCTGCAGCGGCACCACGAAGTTCATCAGGCCCGTGACCAGCGGCATCGCCACGAAGAAGATCATGATCACGCCGTGGGCGGTGAAGATCTGGTCGTAATGGTGCGGCGGCAGGTAGCCCTCGTTGGCGCCGAAGGCGATCGCCTGCTGCGCACGCATCATCAGCGCGTCGGCGAATCCCCGCAGCAGCATCACCAGGGCGAGGATGATGTACATGATGCCGATCTTCTTGTGATCGACGCTCGTCAGCCAGTCCCGCCACAGGGTGCCCCAGAGGCGGAAATACGTGAGCGCGCCGAGCACCCCGAGGCCGCCGAGGGCGACGGCCGCGAAGGTCACGAGCAGGATCGGCTCGTGATACGGGATGGCTTCGAGCGTGAGGCGCCCGAACACAAGCTTCTGGAGATCCAGATTGGAGAACATGGGTTCTGCTCGTTCGAGGATGTCGGCAACCTCGGCGGGCCGGCACGGCTCTGCGCACGCGCGGGCCCGCTGAGGCCGAGGGTTTGTCGAGGCGCCGCCTGCCGGCGACGTACGGGCGCTCGGTGCCCCTGGGATCAGTGGTTCATCTGTGCGGGGGCGGGACCGTCATGCTTCGGGCCGGGCATGGAGTGGCCCTGATGCGCGTCGGGATGCTGGGCCGGGCCGTTCACCCTCGGATCCAGCGCGTCGGGCTTCATGCCCTGGGGCTGCACGTCGCCGCGCGGCGGGCGGCCCGAGGCCGGGAAGGTCGCGCCCTGGGCCTCGTCGCCCTGCTCGGCGTGCCGGTTGTCGTATTCGAGCCTGGCGCGGTTCTCCTGGCTGTGCTTGCCGGCGCCCCCATTCGCGTCGATGTGCATCATCTCGCTCATGCACATCTTGCCCGGCACCGCGCACATGTTGAGGATCGCGCCGTAGAGCCCCTGGTCGACGCCCGAGAAGTAGCGCACCGGCTCCTGCTCGCTCGGCTTCTCGAGCTTGAGATAGGCCTCGCGACTCAGCTCCGTCTCACTGGCCCTGGCCTTGGCGACCCACAGATCGAAGCCGTCCCGGGTGAGCCCGTGGAACTTGAAGTTCATGCGCGAGAAGCCGGCCCCGCTGTAATTGGCCGAGAAGCCGTCGAAGACGCCCTCCTTGTTCACCACGGCGTGCAGCTTCGTCTCCATGCCGGCCATGGCGTAGATCTGGCCGGCCAGGGCCGGGATGTAGAACGAATTCATGATCGACGCGGAGGTGATCTTGAACGTGATCGGCACGTCCACGGGCGCGGCGAGCTCGTTGACCGTCGCGATGCCCTGGTCTGGGTAGAAGAACAGCCATTTCCAATCGAGTGCGACGACTTCGACGATGAGCGGTTTGACGTCCGCCGGCAGCGGCCGCGACGCGTCGAGGCGGCTGAGGGGCCGATAGGGATCGAGCGTGTGGGTGCTGATCCAAGTGAGCGCCCCGAGAGCGATGATGATGACGAGCGGCGCCGACCAGATCACCACCTCGAGCTGCGTCGAGTGATGCCAGTCGGGATCGTAGGCCGCGTCCGTGTTCGAGTGGCGGTAGCGCCACGCGAACAGCAGCGTCAGGGCGATGACGGGCACGATGATGAGCAGCATCAGCCCGGTCGAGGCGAGGATCAGGTCGCGCTGTCGGGCCGCGATGTCACCCGAGGGCTGCATCACCACCAGGTTGCAGCCGGACAGCAGGCCGAACAGGGGAGCCAGTGCGAGGCCGCGAAGAAGTCTGAGGGACATCAGATCAATCGGTGCAGGGGCGTGGGACAAAAGGTTCGGGGGCAGGGACTCGGGTGCGAAGTGTCGGGCCTCATGAGGAGGCCCCGCCCGAATCGCCCTCCCCTCATGCGCCGTCGATCGGCACGCCTCGGGAACGGCGCGGTTTTCTGCGCTGCAGCACGGCGTCGTGACAAGTGCAAGAGATGTCTCACCCACCGGCGCACCGAGCATGGCAGGGTTGATCCGGGGGAGTGGATGACGGAAGCGCTCGGTCGATAGACCCTCGAATCAGGCCGGCGCCGGCCGGAGGCGGGGGGCTCGCGTCACGGGGTCTCGCCCCGCCCTGCTTTGCTGCGGCGCACGCCTGCGCCATAACCCGCCGCCACAGGCCCGATCGACCGCACGCGGCGGCCCCATCGCCTCGCGGCCCAGGACATGAATTGCCGACGATGAGTTCAGATCACGCCCTCCCCTCCTCGACGCCTCTCGAACGCGACGCGCGACTGGTCTCGACGGACCACAAGGTCGCCCCCAGCGAGATCGCCATCGGCGTCGTCATTGGCCGCACCTCGGAGTTCTTCGACTTCTTCACCTACGGCATCGCCTCGGTGCTGGTCTTCCCGAAGGTCTTCTTCCCCTTCGTCGATCCGCTGCGCGCGACGCTCTACGCCTTCGCGGTGTTTGCCCTCGCCTTCATCGCGCGGCCGATCGGGTCCGTGATCTTCATGGCGATCGACCGGCGCTACGGACGCGGCGTCAAGCTGACGATCGCCCTCTTCCTCCTCGGCGGCTCGACGGCGGCGATCAGCTTCCTGCCGAATTACGACCATCTCGGCGCGACCGCCATCGTGCTGCTCGCGGCCTTCCGGATCGGACAGGGCCTCGCCCTCGGCGGGGCCTGGGATGGTCTCGCCTCGCTGCTGGCCCTGAACGCGCCAGAAGATCGGCGCGGCTGGTACGCGATGATGCCCCAGCTCGGCGCCCCGCTGGGCTTCATGCTGGCGAGCGCCCTGTTCTCGTTCTTCCTCGTCAACCTGACGTCCGAGGACTTCCTCGACTGGGGCTGGCGCTATCCGTTCTACGTCGCGTTCGCGATCAACGTCGTGGCCCTCTTCGCGCGCCTGCGCCTCGTCGGCACCGACGAGTTCTCGGCGCTCCTCGAGAAGCAGGAGCTTGCCCCCGTCCCCGTCCTCGAAGTGGTTCGGGTGCATGGCCGCGACATCATGATCGGTGCCGTCGTGCCATTGGCGAGCTACGCGCTCTTCCACCTCGTCACGGTCTTCCCGATCAGCTGGATCACGCTGTTCACGCAGCGGTCCGCGGGCGAATTCCTGATGGTGCAGTTCGCCGGCGCGCTGATCGGCGCGGGCGCGATCGTGGCCTCGGGGCTGATCGCGGACCAGATCGGGCGGCGCACCCTCGTGGGGATCTCGGCGGCCCTGATCGGGGTGTTCGCCCTCGGCAGCATCATCGCGCCACTCGTGTTCGGCGACAGCGAGATCGGCCAGACGATCTACGTCGTGGTGGGCTTCGGGCTGCTCGGCCTGTCCTATGGCCAGACCGCCGGCGCGGTGTCGTCGAACTTCAACAACCGCTACCGCTATACCGGCTCGGCCCTGACCTCCGACCTCGCCTGGTTCGTCGGAGCAGGATTCGCGCCGCTCGTGGCCCTCAGCCTGTCGAGCCGCTTCGGCCTCGCTTGGGTCGGTGTCTACCTGCTCTCGGGCGCGGTCGCGACGCTGTCGGCGCTCGCACTGAACAAGCGCTTCATGCGGGAAGCCTGAGGGGCAGCGCGGCGGGACGGATCTAGACCCGGTCCCGCCGCGGGCGCGTCAGCGTCCGCCGATGCCCGGACCGAGCAGGCGCTCGATCTCGGCCTCTCCGCGCCGGCGCGCGAGGGCCTCCGAGGCATGGGGCTTGTCCGACCGCTGCAGGAGCTTGCCGCGCTCGCGGATGACCCAGGTGAAATGCCCCTCGGGCTTCTCGCAGGGCTTGATCTCAAGGGAGTAGGGGTAGCTCGTATCAGTGCTCATGCCACCGATATGGCCCACGCGGGCGCCCCCCGCTACCGGCCCGGCATCCTTAAATCGTCGCCGGCGGGAACTTTCTTGCGCCGAAGGTGCTGAACCATTCCGATCGCCCGGCATCGCCCTCGGTCGGAGGCTGCGTCGCAGAACACCGATCCCGACCGTCCCCGACAGATCGAGCCGAAGCCGTGATCGAGATTGAGATCGCCCCCCATTCGAACCTGTCGGGCTCTGCCTTCGGCGCCGTCGCCCACGGGGTTGCGGAGGGGCTCGGGCGATTGTTCCCGCCGGTCCCTGCGCCCGCGGACCGGGAACGGGGGGACGAGCGAGGCGGGACGGGCGAAGGGGATTCGTCGATCGCGCCGGACCGGGCCGGCGCGTGACGGCGCAGCTTGTCCCGGATCACATCGCCGCGATGACGGCGGCCTGCGGATGCCTGCCGCGGCGATTGGCGAACGAGGGTCTGCGCGACAGCCTCGCGATCGGGCCCGAGGCGACGACCATCGACCCGGTCGGCGTGCGCGACCTGACCCCGGAGATCGCCGTGCGATTCAGGCACTGCCGGCACGGGACGGGTCTCGACATTCGGGCGACGGCGAAGCCGTAGGCGCGGGCCGGGAGCCCGCGCCGACTTACGGGCCGACCAAGCCGCCCTTGCGCTCAGGCCTCGCGCTCGGCCTCTTCGGCCGGCTGCGCCTCGGCCTCGGTCTCCGGCTTCTGCGGCTCGGGCTTGAACGGGGTTCGGCGCGACCGGTTCGAGGGCGCCTTCTCGGGCTTCTCGATCGCCGCCGTCTGCTCCGCGATGCGCTTGGCCCGGGCGTTGAAGTCGCTCATCGAGATCGAGCGCGCATGGCCGCTCCGGTTGTCGTTTGCCATCTGGGCCTCCGTGCTGCCCAGCGCGCAGGATGCGCCCGGGCTCGTCTGGGATCCGGCCCTCAGGAGGCCGGGTTCGAGGTCCGCGAGGCTGCCACGAGTTCGGGCTCCCGCGCTTCGCAGGTGCCCGCTTCCGTGCTGCGGATGCGGTAGCCGGGCTGCTCGGCGGCGTCGGGCAGCAGGCTCACGATCTCGTAGATCCGGTTGGCATTGCGCGCGGCCGCCTGACTGCGCAGGCGGACGAGCTGGCCAAGCCGAAACTTGTGGGGCATGCCGGCTCTCTCCGGTCGCGGGATCAGACGTTGCCGTGCGGACCCCGTGCGGGCTTCGGATCGGGGAAGGGGGATCGCGTCAGGCTCTGGATCGCGCGCTGCGGCCGGCCGGATTTCTGGGCGATCGCCTCGTCCTGCGCCGCGATGATCTCGCGCGCAGGAGCATCGCCGTCGAGTCCTCCGAGCACCTCGGCCGGAACCCGGCGGTTCGAGGCCTGTGATCCATCCTCGTACACGACGTCGAACAGCACGGAGCCGCGCTCCAGCGGCTTGGACTTGATACGCTTGCTCATGTCTCTCCGAGACTCGGACGGGCCTGACGGCCGCGTAGAAATATCAACGGCCACTGATGGCGGGATCGGGTGCGCGTACATCCGGCGTCACCTCCTCCCGGCACCGTGGCCATTCCCGGTCCAGCGACGCAGGGCGTCGCGACCGGCATGTCGTGCATATGGGCCCGCGACGACGGTTTTGCAACGCATTCGGCGGCGCGACGTCGCCGTCCACCACCGCAGCAACGCCCGCCGCCGCCGGCGAGCGCTCAGGTCGGAGCGGATCAGGGCAGCTCGAAGCGGATCGGCTGCGCACCCTTGTAGAGGGTCATGCGGCCGAGATCGTAGACGTTCTCCAGGCCCTTCGTGATCGTCAGGAAGTGATTTCCGGCGAGCTGCCCGACCTTGCTGGCGAAGTGGACGCCGCCGTAGGCGAGCAGGATCTCGGTCTCGCTGATCCCGCCCGGATAGAGGATCATCTGCCCCGGAGCCGGGTAGCTGGTGTGGTTCTCGTAGCCGACGCCGAAATCGAGATCGCCGAGGGGCATCCACACGCCCTCCCCGCTCCAGCGGACATGGACCATCTCGCTGACGAAGGGCAGCGCCTTGAGGAAGGCGGCGCAGGTCTGGGGCGCCTTCTCGGTCTCCAGGCGGCCGATGAGGTCGTAGGGGCCTGCCTTGATCTTGAGCTCGGTCATCGGAGTCGGTCCTTTCTTGTGGGAACGCTGCGGCCGTCCCGCCTCAGCGGGTAGCCGGATCGAAGTGGCTGAGGATGTCGACGAGGAGACGCGCGGCGGCGTCGGCGTCCTCGGCCGTGATGGATTCGCGCGGCGAGTGGCTGATGCCTCCGGCACACCGCACGAAGATCATGCCGATCGGGCACAGGGCCGCGAGGGCGAGGCCGTCGTGACCGGCTCCGCTGGGCAACCTGCGCGGGCGGATCCCGAGGCGCCGGATCCCGGCCTCGATCGCCGCGACGAGGCCGGGCGCGCAGGCGACGGCCGGGGTCTCGTAGAAGGAACTCTTGGCGTAGGAGACGCCGCGCCGCGCCGCGATGGCATCGAACCGGGTGACGATCTCGGCGAGCGCCCGGCCCCGGATCGTGTCGTCGGGGCTGCGGATGTCGATGGTGAACCGGGTCTCCGCCGCGATGACGTTCACCGCCCCGCGCGGGACCTCGACCGTGCCGACGGTGGCCACCAGGCCGGCTTCCGCAAGGGCGACCGCCTCGACCGCCAGAATCATCTCGGCGGTGGCCGCCGCCGCATCCCGGCGCAGACCCATCGGCACGGTCCCGGCATGGCCCGCCGCCCCCTCGACCACGACGCCGTAGCGCGCAGCGCCCGCGATGGCGGTGACGATGCCAACGGGCAGATCCTCGGCCTCCAGCACCGGTCCCTGCTCGATATGGACTTCCAGATACCCGAGAACGTCCGCGGGGCTGCGGGCGAGGAGCGGGAGCCCCTCGGGCGTCAGGCCGAAATCCCGCAGCGCCTGCCGCAGGCTGATCCCGTCGCCGTCCCGGCACTCGAGGGCCTTCGGGTCGAAGCCCCCGGCGAGCGCCCGCGAGCCCGTCAGCGTGACGGGGAAGCGCACGCCCTCCTCGTCCCCGAAGGCCAGCACCTCGACGGCGAAGGGCCGGCGGATCCCCCGCGCATGAAGTTCGGATACCGCCGCGATCGCCGTGACGACGCCGAGATTGCCGTCGTATCGGCCGGCATTGCGCACCGTATCGATATGCGAACCGAGGAGCAGGGCGGGCGCGCCGGGCCGGTCACCCTCGTAGCGCCCGACCATTGTGCCGGCGGCATCGAGCGCCACCCGCATGCCCGCCGCCTCCATCCAGGCGCCGACCTGACGCGCTGCCGCCTTGTGGGCCGGGCTCAGGAACAGGCGCGTCAGCGCGCCCGGCTCGTCCGTGAGCCCGGCGACGATGTCGAGCCGCCCCATGACGGCGGTGCCGAGGGAGGGCGCGACGGACGGGGAAGGGTCCGGGCTGCGCATCGGAATCGGTCTCCTGGTGGTTCCGGACGGGGGTTCCCATGGAGCACGCCCGCTGCCAATGCCGGCGCTCCCGGCCCCGCCGTTCGATGGAGGCGGTTGATGCCCACCATGCTGGCCTCGTATTCAGACGTCCAATATCTTGTTCGACCTGATCGAGACGAAAATCGTCCGAAGGAAGCACCGGCGTGGAACTGCGTCACCTGCGTTACTTCGTGGCCGTCGCGGAGAAGCTGAGCTTCACCGCGGCCGCCGAGCGCCTCGGCGTCTCGCAGCCGCCGCTGAGCCAGCAGATCCGCGATCTCGAGGCGGAACTGCGCACGGACCTGTTCGTGCGCTCGAGCCGCCGCGTCGCGCTGACGGAGGCGGGCGTCGCGTTCCTCGAGCAGGCGCGCGCGATCCTGGCGCAGGTGCGCCAGGCCTCGGACGAAGCCCGGGCCATCGGCGGCGGCCGGACCGGCACGCTCAATATCGGGCTCACCGGATCGATCCTGACGGGGCCCCTCGGGCGCGTGATCGAACGGTTCTGCGAGCGCTACCCGGAGGTCGACATCCGGCTGCACGAGATGCCGCCGGAGGAGCAGCAGGCGGCGCTCCACGCGCGGCGCACCGATCTCAGCTTCCTGCGCAGCCCGTCGGAGGATTCCGGCCTCACGGCCGATCTCGCGTGGCGCGAGCGGGTCGGGGTGGTCCTGCCCGAGGCCCATCCTCTCGCCGCCCGTGCCAGCCTGCCGCTGACGTCCCTGCGCGACGAGCGCTACCTCTCCCTGCGCCTCGCCGATTCGCGCTTCGCCAATGTCCTGTGGGAGGCCTGTCTCGCCAGCGGGTTCGTCCCGCGCCTGTCGCAGCAGGTGGTCGAGTCCCACTCGCTCCTCGGCCTCGTCGCGGCCGGGCTCGGCCTCGCCCTGGTGCCGGAATTCGTCGGTCGCCTGCCCTATCCGGGCATCGCCTACCGATCCCTGGACGCCCCAGCCCCGAGCGCCGACGTCTACGCCCTCGCCCGCGCCGAGCCGGGCCCGATCGCGGAAAATTTCCTGGCCGCGATGCGCGCCCACCTTTCCGGCTGAATACCGCCCGGAGCCGGGCCATACTCGGCCTCGGTCCCGTTCCTGGCCCGCCCCCGGAGGTCCCGATGACATTCAGCTTCAGCACGGTCCGGACGATCGTGTCCGGATCCGGGGCCAGCGCCCGGATCGCCGAGATCGTCGGCCCGCAACTCGGCGCGCGAATTCTCCTCGTCACCGATGCCGGCCTGCGCCGGATCGGCCTCCTCGATTCGGCGTTCGCGAGCCTCGAGGCGGCCGGCATCCGCACCGCGATCTTCGACGGCGTCGAGGCCGATCCGCCCGAATCGAACATCCATGCGGCACTGGCCGTCGCGGAAGCGCACGCGGCGACCGGCGTGCTCGCGATCGGCGGCGGCTCGCCGATGGATGTCGCCAAGCTCGTGGCCCTCCTCGCCCGAAGCGGTGAGGCGCTGAGCGGGATCTACGGCGTCGGTCTCGCGAAGGGCCCGCGCCTGCCCCTCGCGCTCGTACCCACCACCGCCGGGACCGGCTCCGAGGTGACGCCGATCGCCATCGTGACCACCGGCGAGGCGGAGAAGAAGGGCGTGGTCTCGCCTCTGCTTCTGCCGGACATCGCGGTGCTCGATGCCGCGCTCACCCTCGGCCTGCCGCCCGCGGTGACGGCGGCCACGGGCATCGACGCCATGGTGCACGCGATCGAGGCCTACACCTCGGCCTCGCCGAACAACAACCCGATCTCGCGGGGCCTCGCCCGGCAGGCGCTGCGGCTCCTCGGCGCCCATATCCGGCAGGCGACCTTCGTGGGACGGGACGAGGCCGCGCGGAGCGGGATGCTCCTCGGCTCGCTGCTGGCCGGCCAAGCCTTCGCCAACGCCCCGGTCGCGGCGGTCCACGCCCTCGCCTACCCGATCGGCGGCCATTACCACGTGCCGCACGGCCTCTCGAACGCGCTGGTGCTGCCCCACGTCCTGCGCTTCAACCAGGAGGCGGCCCACGCGGCCTATGCAGAGATCGCCCCGGACCTGTTTCCGGACCTCGCCGCCCTCCCCGTCCGGGGGCGCGTGCAAGGGCTGATCGACGGGCTTGGCCACCTGAGCCGCGAGCTCGGGCTGCCGCAGCGCCTTCGCGAGGTCGGCATCGAGGCCGAGGCGCTCCCCCGCCTCGCCCGGGATGCGATGAAGCAGACGCGCCTTCTCGTGAACAATCCCCGTCCCCTCGCCGAGGCCGACGTCCTGGCGATCTACACCGCGGCCCATTGAGGCCGCGGGCGACGTCCGATCCCGGGACGGCCGCCGAGGCTCGCGGCTGACCGTCCTGGCGCATCTCCTCCGCGGACCCGTTCGGCACCGATCGGCACGGCGTCGTCAGGGATCGATCCGCACCGTGGCCGGCCTAGCGCCGCATGCGGCGGAAGCCGCAACAGCGCCCCGTGTCCCGGTAGCCGGCCGGGCAGCGGCGCACGCAGGTCCCCGCCGCGTATTTCAGGGGCGGCCGGCAGGCGTTCCGGAACCGCTTCTCGCCGAACAGGTAGGATTTCGCGGCGCTTCCGGCGGTCGCCGGAGCGGCACCGATCGGTGCGGCGACCGCGAACAGGGCGGCCGCGAGCGGAAGCAGGGCGGCGCGCAGGTGGCGAGGGGACATCAGGGCTTTCCGGTGGAGAGGGCGCGGGCCAACGCGCCCGAACGGCTCCGGTTCGTCGGGATCAGGCCACGATGTCCGTCCGGTTCCCCGGTCGAGCGGCGATCACGGGCGGACGGAGCCTCCGCGCGCCGCTCCCGTTCTCGCGGATCGACGCTCCGTTCGCGTGATCGCGCTTGAACCGGATCCACCGAGCGCGAAAACCCTCTAGAACGACAGCCGGGCCGGCCGGTCCTCGGACGACCGGCACGCGGGCCAGGGGGCAGTCGTGGCGGGCAACGGGGCGGGAGACACGGGGGGAAGCGCCACGACCGCGCCGGTGAGGCGTCGTCGTCGGGACGGGGAGCTGCGCCGCGAGGCGATCCTCGATGCGGGCCTCGAAGTGTTCTCGACACTCGGCCTGCACGGGGCGAGCATCGACCAGATCTCCGAGCGGGCCGGGCTCTCGAAGACGAACCTGCTCTACTACTTCCCCTCGAAGGAGGATCTCTACGTCGCGGTCCTGCGCCGCGTCCTCGATGTCTGGCTCGATCCGCTCCAGACGCTCAGCGCCGGGAGCGAGCCGGCGGACGCCCTGCGCCGCTACATCCGCCGCAAGGTCACCCTCTCGCGGGACGCGCCCCAGGCCTCGCGCCTGTTCTGCCTCGAGATCGTCCAGGGCGCGCCCCTGTTGCGGGCGGAACTCGCCGGGCCCTTGCGCGACCGCGTCGAGGCCAAGGCCGCGGTTCTGCGCGGCTGGATCGCGGCCGGGCGGATCGGCGCGCATGACCCGCATCAGCTGATCTTCGCGATCTGGGCCATCACCCAGCACTACGCGGACTTCGCCGCGCAGGTCGAGGCGATCACCGGGCGCAACCTGCAGGACCCTGCCTTCTTCGAGGCGACCGTCGAGGGCACCCAGAAGCTGATCCTGGCAAGCGTCGGCCTCGCCTGATTCGCGCCGAGCTGACCGGCCCGCGCCGAAAACCCGCGCAAACGCCCCGCCCTCCCCGTGCGGCGGCGCGCCTCTGGGCAGATCCCGCCCCGGGCGCGGGCAGACCGCGGAGAGTTTGTGCAAACGGTCAAAATCTGCCTCGCAAAGTTTGACCGTCTGGTCCGATCCGATAGCCTTCCCTCAGCGCCGCCGGTCACCGCCCCTCAACGGATGCCGGTGGCCGGCGGGAGTGGCGTTCCCAGTGAGCGCGCCGCGGTCTCGTCAGCACGCGAGGGTGTCATGACCAATCCCATGAATATCGGCGTCTTCATCCCGATCGGGAACAACGGCTGGCTGCTGTCCGAGAACGCGCCGCAATACAGGCCGACCTTCGATCTCAACAAGGAGATCACCCTCAAGGCCGAGGGTTACGGCCTCGACTTCGCGCTGTCGATGATCAAGCTGCGCGGCTTCGGCGGCAAGACGGAGTTCTGGGACCACAACCTCGAATCCTTCACCCTGATGGCCGGCCTCGCCGCGGTCACGAGCCGGATCAAGCTCTACGCCACCGCCCCGACCCTGTGCCTGCCCCCGGCGATCACCGCCCGGATGGCTTCCACCATCGACTCGATCTCGCACGGACGCTTCGGCCTCAACCTGATCACCGGCTGGCAGAGGCCCGAATATTCCCAGATGGGCCTCTGGCCCGGCGACGCCTATTTCGCCCGCCGCTACACGTACCTGTCCGAGTACGCCCAGATCCTGCGCGAATTGTGGGAGACGGGCCGCAGCGACCTCAAGGGCGAGTTCTTCCAGATGGACGATTGCCGCCTGAGCCCGCAGCCCCAGGCGCCGATGAAGATCATCTGCGCGGGCCAGAGCACGGCCGGGATGGATTTCACGGCAACCTACGCGGACTACAATTTCTGCTTCGGCAAGGGCGTCAACACGCCGACCGCCTTCGCCCCGACGGTGGCGCGGCTGGAGGAGGCCAAGGCCCGGACGGGCCGCGCGGTCTCCTCCTACGTCCTGTTCATGATCATCGCCGACGAAACCGACGCGGCGGCCCACGCCAAGTGGGAGCATTACAAGGCGGGCGCGGATGCGGAGGCCATCGCCTGGCTCGGGGTCCAGGGTGCGGCCGACACCAAGTCGGGCGGCGACACCAATGTGCGCCAGATGGCCGACCCGACCTCGGCGGTGAACATCAACATGGGCACCCTGGTCGGCTCCTACGAGAGCGTCGCCCAAATGCTCGACGCGGTGGTGACGGTGCCTGGGACCGGCGGCGTGCTCCTCGTCTTCGACGACTTCCTCAAGGGCCTCGACGATTTCGGCACCCGGATCCAGCCGCTGATGGACAGCCGCCGCCACGTCACGGACGCCCCCCTGGCGGAGGTCGCCTGATGGACGCGCCCGCGGGCTACCGCGACCCGGCCGGCCGGCACGGGGAGACGATCCTCGCCGCACGCCCCGAGCCGATCGCCTTCGAGGCCGCCGCCACCGCCCTCATCGTGGTCGACATGCAGAACGCCTACGCGACGAAGGGCGGCTATCTCGACCGCGCCGGCTTCGACGTGTCGGGCACCGGTCCCGTCATCGCCCGGATCGCGGAGGCCGTCGCCGCCGCCCGGGCGGCGGGGCTGACCATCGTATGGTTCCAGAACGGCTGGGATCCGGACTACGTGGAGGCGGGGGGGCCGGGCTCGCCGAACTGGCACAAGTCGAACGCCCTCAAGACCATGCGGCGGCGCCCGGAGATGAACGAGCGCCTCCTCGCCAAGGGAAGCTGGGACTACGCCCTCGTCGACGCCCTGAGGCCGGAGCCCGGCGACATCGTGCTGCCGAAGCCCCGCTACAGCGGCTTCTTCAACACGGCGCTGGACAGCATGCTGCGGGCTCGCGGCATCCGCACGCTGGCCTTCACCGGGATCGCCACGAATGTCTGCGTGGAATCGACTCTGCGCGACGGCTTCTTCCTCGAATATTTCGGCATCGTCCTGGCCGACGCCACGCACCAGGCCGGGCCGCCCGAGATGCAGGCGGCGGCGCTCTACAACATCGAGACCTTCTTCGGATGGGTCTCGGACGTCGCCGCCTTCGCGGCGGCCCTGAAGCCCTCGGCCCTCGCGGCCGAGTGATCTGCGTCCCCGCGGGAGCGTTCCCCTCGCCGCCCCATCCCAGGAAGCCGCGCACATGCCCAAGACCGTCGTGATCCCGCCCGGGACGGGCAAGCCCCTCGCCCCCTACGTGCCCGGCACGCTGGCGGACGGGGTGCTGTACGTTTCGGGCACGCTGCCCCTCGATGCCGAGGCCAACGTCGTCCACGTGGGCGATGCCGGCGCCCAGGCGCGCCACGTGCTCGAGACCATCAAGGGTGTGGTCGAGGCCGCGGGCGGCAGCATGGACGACGTGACCTTCAATCACGTCTTCCTCAAGGACTGGGCCGACTACGCCGCCATCAACGCCGTCTACGCGGAGTACTTCCCCGGCGAGAAGCCGGCCCGCTACTGCATCCAGTGCGGCCTCGTGAAGCCCGACGCCCTGGTGGAGATCGCCTCGGTCGCGCATCTGGGCCGGGACGGGTGATGGGCGCTCCGGTCCACCACGCGGTCCAGGGGCTGCCCACCGGCCGACCCGTGCTGCTCTCGCCGGGCCTCGGCGGCTCGGCCGGCTACTTCGCGCCCCAGATGGACGCGCTCTCGGCGGCTTTCGGGGTCGTCACCTACGATCACCGCGGCACCGGGCGCTCGCCCGGCCCCCTGGAGCCCGGCCACGACATCGCCGCCATGGCCCGGGATGCCCTCGGCGTGCTCGACCGGCTGGGGATCGAGACCGCCGACATCGTCGGCCACGCCCTCGGCGGCCTCATCGCGCTTCACCTCGCCCTCGACCACCCGGCGCGCGTCGGCCGCATCGTGGTGATCAACGGCTGGGACCGGATGGAGGCGGCGACGAAGCGCTGCTTTTCCGCCCGCAAGGCCCTGCTGACGAGGGCCGGCCCGGAGGCCTTCGTGGCCGCGCAGGCGATCTTCCTCTACCCCGCCGCCTGGATCGCCCGGAACGAGGCGCGGCTCGGTGCCGACGAGGCGCAGGCGCTGGCGCATTTCCCCGGGGTGGAGACCGTGCTCACCCGGATCGCCGCCCTCGAAGCCTGCGACCTGAGCGGCAGCCTCGGCGCCATCCCGCACGAGACCCTGGTGATGGCCGCGCGCGACGACGTGCTCGTGCCCTACGCCGCCTCCGAGCGCCTCGCCGCCGGCCTGCCCAATGCCCGGCTCGACCTCGCCCCCGAGGGCGGGCATGCCCATAGCCTCACCCGTGCGGAGGCGTTCAACCGCGCGCTCCTGGCCTTCCTGGCCCGGCCGTGAGCGCGGCGCCCTCCCCTCCCGAACAGGCGACGGACATGCGAGACACGGCGGACGCCACCCCGGTCGCGGCGGAGGCCTACCGGGCGGCCATGGCGCGGCTTGTCAGCGCCGTGCACCTCGTCACCACCGACGGCCCGGGGGGCCGCGCCGGCTTCACGGCCTCGGCCGTGTGCAGCGTCAGCGACACGCCCCCGACGCTCCTCGTCTGCCTCAACCGCGCCTCCTCGGCCTATCCGGCCTTCGCCCGGAACGACCGGCTCTGCGTCAACACCCTCGCGGCGGATCAGCAAGGCGTGGCGGCGGCCTTCGGCGGCCGCACCCCGATGGGCGCGCGCTTCGCGGCGGCCGCCTGGCGCCCGGATGCGGCCGGAGTGCCGGTCCTCGACCGCGCGCTCGCCGCCTTCTCCTGCCGCATCGTCCGCCGCGTGAGCGCGGGGACGCATGACGTCCTGTTCTGCGAGGTCGCGGGCCTCGCAGATCCCGGCGGCGGCGACGCCCTGGTCTATGCCGACCGGCGCTACCACGCCCTGGCGCGCGCCGCCGAACCTGCCCTCGCCCAACCGGAATCCGGCGCCCCCGGAACCGCGGAGGCCCGCCGGGCCGGCCGGAACGAGGGCGCGCCCGCCCGGCTCGGCGCCTCGCCGCGGCGCCCGGCCCTGACCCGCGCCTGACCGCCCGGCTTCGGCCAGCTGCGCACCGGCACGCCGGGCGCAGTGCCTCTGGCACCGATCCCGGCTGTGCCCCGATCCTCAGCCGAGATCGGCGACGGGCGCGCGCACGGCGCCGCGGCCCTCGAGGTGATGGGCGACCCGCAGGGCCACGTCCTCGCGCCAGGGCGCCGCGATGACCTGCACGCCGAGGGGCAGGCCGCCGTCGAGCCAGACCGGCACGGCGACGACCGGCAGGCCGATGAAGGAGATCGGCTGCGTGAACACCCCGATATTCGGCCGCACCGGCAACGTCACCCCGTCGAGCACGAAGGTGGCCTGTCCGGCCTTCGGTGCCCGGCAGGGGGTCGCCGGAGCCAGGATGACGTCGACATCGCCGAACAGGTCGAGGACGGCGGCGCGGTACCAGCGCCGGAAGCGCTGCGCGCGCTCGACGAAGGGCGCGGGCAGCATCGCCCCCGCGATCAGGCGGTCGCGCACGGCCGGGTCGAAATCCCCGGCGCGCCGGCGCAGGCGATCGAGGTGGAGGGCGCCGCCCTCGGCCGCCGTGATCAGGTAGGCCGCCGCGCGGGCGCGGGCGGCCTCCGGGAGGTCCACGACGCGCGTGCAGGCGAGGGCCTCCGCCACCCGCGCCACCGCCGCGAAGGCCTCCGGGTCGCCGCCGCGGGCGAAGTAGCCGTCCGCCACCGCGATGCGCAGGCCCCCGATCCCGGCCTCGAGCCCGGGCAGGGCCGGCTCGGGCGGGCGCGCGGTGGCGACCGCATCGGCCGGGTCGGGCCCCAGCATCGCGTCGTACGCGCGGGCGAGGTCGCGCGCCGAGCGCGCCATCGGCCCGAGATGGTCGAGGCTGCCCACGAAGGGGAAGCTTCCGGCCCGGCTCAGGCGCCCGTAGGTGGGCTTGAGGCCGAAGCAGCCGCAGAAGGCGCTCGGCACCCGGATCGAGCCGTTGGTGTCGGAGGCGAGCGCCAGGGGCACGAGCCCGGCCGCCACCGCGCCGCCCGAGCCGCCGGACGAGCCGCCGGACATGTGGCCGAGGTCGTGCGGGTTGCGGGTGGCCCCGTCATGGATGTTCTCGCCCGTGAAGTCGTAGGCGTACTCGCCCATGTTGAGGGCGCCGACCAGGATCGCGCCGGCCGCCTCCAGGCGGGTGATCAGGGTGGCGTCCCGGGCGGCCGGAACCCGCTCGCGGTTGATCCGCGACCCCGCCCGGGTCGCAAGGCCCTCGACGTCGAACAGGTTCTTGACCGCGAAGGGAACGCCGGCGAGCGGCCCCGGGGCCCGTCCCGACGCGCGGGCCGCGTCGACCGCGTCCGCGCGGGCGAGAGCCCGCTCGGCGAGGACGTCCGTGAAGGCGTTCACGGTCCGATCGATCCGGGCGATGCGGTCGAGGCAGGCCGCCACCACCGCGCGGGCGCCGACCGTCCCGGCCGAGACCGCACCCGCGATCGCGCTGGCCGGGGCCCGGCTCCAATCCGTCGCCTCGCTCGTGCTCGGGGGTGTCATGGCGCGAAGACCGGGGCCGCCTCGGCCTCGTCCGGCAGCGGGAAGCCCTCGACGAGATCCGCCGCCGCCCGCAGCACCCGAAGGTTCGCCGCGACCGATCCGGCCCAGGCCGGGTCGAGGGGCAGGCCCAGGAGGGTGGCGGCCTGCGCCGCGTAGGCGTCGAGGTCGGGGGGCGGGGTGGGCGTCGGGGAATCGGTCATCGGGGTTGCCTCAACGCCCGCCCGCGAGGGCGGCGATCACGGCGGACGCGTTCGAGACCCAGCCGAAGATGCCGCCCTGCGCCGTGATCATCGCGAGGCCGGCCGCGTGGAACGCGGGATTGTAGGAGGCGCAGGCATCGCCCACGACGACGCAGCGGTAGCCCCGGTCGTTCGCCTCGCGGGTGGTCGTGTGCACGCAGACCTCCGTGGTGACGCCGCAGATCAGCAGCGTCTCGACGGCGCCTGCCCGCAGGAGGTCCCCGAGGCCGGTTGCGTAGAACGCGCCCTTGCCGGGCTTGTCGATCACCGGCTCCCCGTCCAGGGGGCTCAGGGCCGGGATGATGTCGTGGCCGGGCTCGCCGCGGATCAGGATGCGGCCCATCGGGCCCGGCTCGCCGATGCGGACGGTCGGGGCGCCGCGCTCGCGCTTGGCCGGCGGCGCATCCGAGAGGTCGGGCTCGTGGCCCTCGCGGGTGTGCACGACGAGGAGCCCCGCCTCGCGCGCCGCCGCCAGGAGCGCCCGCGCCGGAGGCACGGCGGCGGCCAGGAGCGAGACGTCGTTGCCGAGGCTTTCGCCGAAGCCGCCGGGCTCCAGGAAATCCCGCTGCATGTCGATGATGATCAGCGCCGTCCTGGCCGGATCGAAGGCCAGGGGGGCGGGCTCGGCCTCGAGAACGATGGGCATGCGCACCTCTTCCGCAGGCCGGGAATCGGGTTCCATCCGCCCTGATCATGTCGGCATCGGGCGGAAAATGCCTGCCCAAAGCCCGCACTTGGCTGCGCGAAGTTGCTGCAGGGCTTGGCGATTCGGCGGGCATGCCCGGGCCGGGCCCGTGTCCGCCGGCTCCGCGCGAGGGGGGGGCGCGCCGATCCTTGCGGAGAGGCAGCGCGCGCGAATGGTCAGCGGCCCGCCGCCCTTTCGGCATCACGGCGAGCAATCGCGCAGACGCGTCGTGATCCGGAGCAGAAACCAAGGGCACCGCACCTCACCCGCACAGATTTCCGGCCCTGAGCGGACACGCATTTTTTCAGACATTCGGCGCATGCGCGCGGCCCGCGACCTGGGAGCCCGGCAAATCTGTTGCTGATTTATGACGGTCTCCACCCGCGCTCCCCGGCCTTCCCCCGCTGGCACATCGGTTGCTGCCAGGCTTGCCCATCCGTGGATCGGTTGAGGAGAGACCGTGATGATGTTCAGGGGGCTCGCAGCTGCGGCGCTGTCGTTGGGAATGATCGGCGCCGCCGCTGCGGCCGATCTCGCCACCCAGGAGAAGGCCCCCGTCGAGGCGGCTCCGGGCAAGGAGACGCCGTTCTTCCTGTTCGCCGACACGCAGGTCAGCTATCGCTACCAGTTCCCGGCCGCCTCGCCGGGCGTGCAGATCCAGCAGCCCGACGGCAGCTTCCGCGGCCGCGACATCCCCAAGCACATCCTCAACATCTCGCACGCGGATGCCTGGGCCTACGGCACGAACTTCTTCTCCCTCGACATCCTCAAATCGGGTTCGCAGGCCCCGGCCGGCACCACCAACGTACCGGGCGGGTTCTTCGAGGCCGATTACGGCAATACCGAAGCCTACGGCCTCTATCGCGGCACGCTGAGCCTGAACGCGCTCACGAACACCAAGGCCTTCGCGATTCCCGGCCTGATCAAGGACGTGTCGCTGGCCTTCGGCTTCGACGCGAACTCGCAGAACGACGCCTTCGGCTCGAAGAAGCGCGACATAGTCGGCGGCCTGAACTTCTCGGTCGATGTCCCGGCCGGCTTCCTCAACATCTCGGTCCACGCCTACAAGGAGTGGAACCGCAACGGCTTCAACGTCCAGCCGGATCGCGACGTCAGCTTCAACACGGTCCCGGAATTCGAGATCGTGTACAACTTCCCCCTCAGCTTCACCGGGCTGCCGCTCAGCCTCGCGGGCTTCAACAACATCGTGCTGCCCAAGGGGCGCGGCGTCGACAACCCGGCGGCCTTCGCCTTCAACCCGAAGACCGGGCTCGAATTCCTGTCGCGCACCAACCTCGTCCTCGACCTCGGCAAGCTCGTCTACGACCAGCCGAACAAGGTCGACGTGTTCGTGGGCTTCCAGTACTGGCTGAACAAGTTCGGCAACGTCGAGCGGGTGAACTTCAAGGGCACCGAGGAGAAGAGCTTCCTGGCAGGCGTCGCCTTCCACATCTTCTGAGTGCCCGGCGCTTCCGGGCGCGCGACCTTCCGAGAGAACGAGAGACCGGATGACGGATGCCGAGACCGCGCCACGCCTCTGGATCCGGGATCCACTGGCGATCCTCGCCGAGGGAGCCGGCGGCGGCATCGTGGTGCAGGGCACGCGCATCGTCGAGCGCGTGCCCGCGGGGGCGAGGCCCGCGGGTCCGGTGGACGAGACCTTCGAGGCCGGGCGCCACGTCGTCGTCCCGGGCCTCGTCAACACCCACCACCACTTCTTCCAGACCCTGACGCGGGCCCACCCGGTCGCGATCAACAAGCCGCTCTTCCCCTGGCTGAAGGCCCTCTACACGGTCTGGCCCCGGCTCACCCCCGAGGCGTTCCGGCTGGCGAGCCGGCTCGCCTACACCGAGCTCCTGCTCTCGGGCTGCACCACGGCGGGCGACCACCACTACCTGTTCCCGAAGGGACTCGAGGCCTCCGTCGACATCCAGGTGGAGGAAGCGCGCGCGCTCGGCATCCGGGCCTTCGTCACCCGCGGCTCGATGAGCCTGTCCGAGCGCGACGGCGGCCTGCCGCCCGACACCCTCGTGCAGGACGACGACACCATCCTGGCCGACAGCGAGCGCGTGCTCGGGCTGTTCCATGACACCCGGCCCGGCGCGATGGTGCAGATCGGCCTCGCCCCCTGCTCGCCCTTCAACGTCACCAAGCGCCTGATGCGCGAGAGCGCGGCGCTCGCCGAGCGCCACGATTGCCGGCTGCACACCCATCTCGGCGAGACCCTCGACGAGGACGCCTACTGCCTGGTGGCGTTCGGGCAGCGCCCGGTCGACTACCTCGAGGAGGTGGGCTGGATGAATTCCCGGGCCTGGCTCGCCCACGGCATCCACTTCAACGACGACGAGGTCGCCCGCCTCGGCCGGGCCGGCGTCGGGGTGTGCCACTGCCCGACCTCGAACATGACCCTCGCCTCGGGCCGATGCCGTACCTGCGAGCTGGAGGCGGCGGGCAGCCCCGTGGGCCTCGGCGTCGACGGCTCGGCCTCGAACGACAACTCGAACCTGATCGAGGGCGTGCGCCACGCCCTGATGCTGAACCGCCTCACCTACGGGGCCGAGACCGTGACCCATCTCGACGCCCTGCGCTGGGCGACGGAGGGCTCGGCGCGCTGCCTCGGGCGCAGCGACATCGGCCGGATCGAGGAGGGGCGCGAGGCGGATCTCGCCCTGTTCACCCTGGACGAGCTGCGCTTCTCGGGCGCGCACGACCCGCTGGCGGCCCTCGTCCTCTGCGGCGCCTATCGGGCGGACCGGGTGATGGTGGCGGGGCGCTGGCGGGTGATCGACGGGCATCCCCTCGGCATCGAGACCGGGCGCCTGCGCGAGGACCACACCCGCCTCGCCCTGGACCTGTTCGGCTCCTCCTGACCATGCGGGCCCCGGCCATCCCGCCCCTGTCGTCCGGGCCGACGCCGCTCTACGGCGCCTACGGCATCGTCAAGCGCTTCGGCGATTTCACGGCCAATGACGGCATCGACCTCGAGATCCGCGCGGGCGAGATCCACGCGCTGCTCGGCGAGAACGGGGCCGGCAAGTCGACCCTCATGAAGATCCTCTACGGGCTCCTCGAGCCGACCGAGGGCGTGATCACCCACAGGGGCGACGTCGTCCGGCTGCCCGATCCGGATTCCGCCCGCCGGCTCGGCATCGGCATGGTGTTCCAGCATTTCTCCCTCTGCGAGAACCTCACGGTCGCCGAGAACATCGCCCTGGTGATGCCCCGCGCCCTCTCGGGGCGGGCGCTCGCGGCGCGCATCGCGGCCCTGGCCGAGACCTACGGCCTCCACCTCGACCCCGCACGCCCGGTCTGGTCGCTCTCGGCGGGCGAGCGCCAGCGCATCGAGATCGTGCGCTGCCTGCTGCAGGACCCGCGCCTCGTCATCCTCGACGAGCCGACCTCGGTGCTGACCTCCGGCGAGGCCGAGACCCTGTTCGTCGTGCTGGAGCGCCTGCGCGCGGAGGGGCGTGCCCTCCTGTACATCTCGCACCGGCTCGACGAGGTGCGCCGCCTCTGCGCCCGCGCCACCATCCTGCGGGCCGGCAAGGTCGTGGGGGCCTGCGACCCGCGCCGGGAGAGCGCCCGCTCCCTCGCCGCCATGATGGTCGGCGCGCAGGTGAGCGCGCTGAAGCCCCCTGCGGCCGCCGCGCGGGCGGGGGAGCGGCTCCGTCTCGAGCGCCTCGCCCTGCCCGCCCCCGGGCTCCACGCCACGGACCTCCGCGACGTCTCGCTCGGCGTCTCCGGCGGCGAGATCCTGGGCATCGCCGGCATCGCCGGCAACGGGCAGGCCGAGCTCTTCGCCGCCCTCTCGGGCGAGGTCCGCGCGCCGGAGGCCGAGGCCGTGCGCATCGACGGGCGCGCCGTCGGCCATCTCGGCATCAACGCGCGCCGCCGCCTCGGCGCGGCCTTCGTGCCCGAGGAACGCAACGGCCACGCCGCGGCGCCCGGCCTGAGCCTGTCCGAGAACGCGGTGCTGTCGCGGCACGCAACCGCGCCGCTGACCCGGTTCGGCCTGCTGCGGCGCCGGGGAGCCCGCGCCCTCGCGCAGGCCGTCATCGCGGCCTTCGACGTGCGCAAGGCGGGCCCCGACCCCGCCGCCGGCACCCTCTCGGGAGGCAACCTTCAGAAATTCGTGGTGGGCCGCGAGATCCTGGCCGAGCCCGGCATCCTGGTGATCAACCAGCCGACCTGGGGGGTCGACGCCGCGGCCGCCGCCCATATCCGGCAGGCCCTCCTCGATCTCGCCGCCCGCGGCGCCGCCGTCCTGGTGATCAGCCAGGACCTCGACGAGCTGTTCGAGATCGCCGGCTCCGTCGCGGTCCTGCATGCCGGCAGCCTGTCGCGGGCGATGCCCCGGGCCGAGACCAGCCGCGCGGCGATCGGCCTGCTGATGGGCGGCTCCGCCGATCCTGCCGGCCCACCCCCGGCCCTCGGCGCGCCGGCCGGCCGCCCGGAGCCGGCGCACGCCGAAGTCTCATGAGCGCGACCCTCCCTGATCGACAGGCGGCCTGATCTTGATGCGCCTCGACCTTCGCCCCCGCAGCCGGCGCTCGCCCCTCCTGGCGGCGCTCTCGCCCGTCCTCGCCTTCGCGGGCGCGGTCTTCATCGGCGGCATCGCGGTGGCGCTCCTCGGCGTCTCGCCGGCCGCGGCCTTCCTCACCTACTTCGTCACCCCTTTGAGCGAGGTCTGGTCCCTGCAGGAGGTGGCGCTCAAGGCCGCGCCCCTCGCCCTGATCGCGACGGGGCTCGCCTTCTGCTATCGGGCAAATCTCTGGAACATCGGGGCCGAGGGCCAGTTCGTGGTCGGCGGGCTCGCGGGGGGCTGGGTCGGCGTCGCGACGCATGGCAGCGAGGGCTTCACCCTCTGGATCCTGCCCCTGATGCTCCTCGTCGGGACCCTCGCCGGGGTCGCCTACGCGATGATCCCGGCCCTGCTCAAGGTGCGCCTCGGCGTCTCCGAGATCCTCACGAGCCTGATGCTCGTCTACGTGGCCGAGCTTCTCCTCGACTACATGGCCCGCGGCCCCCTGCGGGATCCCGCCGGCTACAATTTCCCCCAGAGCGTCGCCTTCGACGGGGCCGCCCGCCTGCCCTACCTCGCCGAGGGCGAGACCCTGCATGCGGGGGTGCTGATCGCCTTCGGGGCGGTGGCGCTGGCCACGCTCGTCCTCACCCGCACCCTGTTCGGCTTCGCGGTGCGGGTGGTCGGCGCGAGCCCGCGCGCCGCACGCTTCGCGGGCTTCAGCGATGCGCGCATGACCTTCGCGGCCTTCGCGATCTCGGGCGGCGCGGCGGGGCTCGCGGGCATCGCCGAGGTGGCGGGCAGGATCGGCCAGCTCCAGCCGACGATCTCGCCGGGCTACGGGTTCACCGCCATCATCGTCGCCTTCCTGGGCCGGCTGTCCCCGCCCGGCATCCTCGTGGCGGCCCTCGTCATCGCCCTCACGACGATCGGCGGCGAGGCGGCGCAGATCGACCTGAAGCTGCCCCTCGACCTCACCCGTGCCTTCCAGGGCCTGCTCCTCGGCCTCGTCCTCGGCGCCGACGTGCTCGCCCGCTTCCACGTCCGCCTCGTGCCGGGCGGCCCCGCGAGCCCGCGCGCATGAGCCTCGACATCGTCCAGATGGTGCTCGTCACAGTGGTTTCGGCGGCGACGCCCCTGATCATCGCCGCGATGGGCGAGCTCGTGGCCGAGCGCGCCGGCGTGCTCAACCTCGGCGTCGAGGGCATGATGGTGCTCGGCGCCGCTGTCGGCTTCGCGGTCGCGGTCGAGACCGGTTCGACCCTCCTCGGCGCCGTCGGCGGTGCGGGGGCCGGTCTCGCGCTCTCGGCCCTGTTCGGCCTGCTGACGGTGGGCCTCGCGGCGAACCAGGTCGCCTCGGGGCTGGCGCTCACCATCATGGGCCTCGGCCTGTCGGGGCTCGCCGGCGCCTCCTATGTGGGCCTCAAGCGGGAGCCGGCGCCGCATCTGCACATCCCCGTCCTCAGCGACCTGCCGGGGGTCGGGCGGCTCCTCTTCGGCGCGGATGCCTTCGTGTACGTTGCCCTCGCCCTCGTGGCCGGCGTCTCGTGGTTCCTGTGGCGCACCCGCGCGGGGCTGACGCTGCGGGCCATCGGGGACGATCACACGGCGACCCACGCCCTCGGCCTGCCGGTGCGCAAGGTCCGCTTCCTGGCAGTGCTGTTCGGCGGCGCCTGCGCGGGGCTCGCGGGCGCCTACCTGTCGCTCGCCTACACGCCGTTCTGGGCCCCCGCGATGACGGCGGGGCGCGGCTGGATCGCCCTCGCCCTCGTGGTCTTCGCTTCCTGGCGCCCCCTGCGCGTCGCGGCCGGCGCGCTCCTGTTCGGCGGCACCACGGTGCTGCAGCTCCACGCCCAGGCGGCGGGCCTCGGCCTGCCGGGGCAGGCGCTCTCCGCCCTGCCCTACATCGCCACGATCCTGGCCCTCGTCTTGCTCTCCCTCGGGCGGCGCCAGGGCGGCTCCCTCGCACCCGCCGCCCTCGGCCGCGACTTCACCCCGCACCGCTAGAAGCGGGGACATGGCAAAAGGATACCGGGGACCCATGCGCAGCATCACCGGCGCCCTCATCGGCGCGCTCATCCTCTCGCTCGGCCCCGCCCGGGCCGAGGACAAGCTGAAGGTCGGCTTCGTCTATGTCGGGCCGGTGGCCGATTACGGCTACTCGTTCCAGCACGACGAGAGCCGCAAGGCCCTGGTCGCGGCGCTGCCCGGCAAGGTCGAGACCACCTTCCTGGAGAACGTGCCCGAGGCCGACAGCGAGCGCGCCATCGAGAAGCTCGCCCGCTCCGGGATGGGGCTGATCTTCACCACCTCCTTCGGCTTCATGGAGCCGACCCTGAAGGTCGCCCGGAAATTCCCGAAGGTGCGGTTCGAGCACGCCACCGGCTACAAGCGCGCCGCCAACGTCTCGACCTACTCCGCCCGCTTCTACGAGGGCCGCTACGTCTGCGGGAAGATCGCCGGCAAGCTCTCGAAATCGGGCACGGTCGGCTACATCGCCTCCTTCCCGATTCCCGAGGTGGTGAGCGGCATCAACGCCTTCATGCTCGGGGCCCAGTCGGTCAACCCGAACCTGAAGCTCAAGATCGTCTGGGTGAACACCTGGTTCGATCCCGGCAAGGAGGCGGAGGCCGCCAAGGCGCTGCTGGCGCAGGGTGCCGACATCCTGACCCAGCACACCGACTCGGCCGCGCCCCTGCAGGAGGCGGAGAAGCAGGGCAGGCTCGCCTTCGGTCAATCCTCCGACCAGTATCGCTTCGCCCCGAAGGCGCAGCTCACCTCCATCGTCGACGATTGGTCGCACTACGTCGTGGCCGAGGCCAAGGCCGCCCTCGACGGCACCTGGAAGAGCCAGGACACCTGGCAGGGCATCAAGGACGGGATGGTGGTGCTCGCGCCCTTCACCAACATGCCGGACGACGTCAAGGCGCTCGCCGAGGAGACCAAGGCGGGCATCGTGGCGGGCAGGATCCACCCGTTCCGGGGGCCGGTGACGAAGCAGGACGGCACCGTGGCGGTGAAGGACGGCGAGATCGCCCCCGACCCGATGATCCTCGGCATGAACTGGTACGTGAAGGGCATCGACGACACGCTGCCGCAATAGCGCTGCGGCGTCATGCGGGGGGCCCGTGCCCGACCGCTCCGCCATGTCGTTCGGGCGTGCCGGTCAGGGCCGCGGCGGGGGCGGGGGCGCCGGCTCCATCGCGGGGCCGGCCGGCGGATCGACCTCGATCCCGCCGCGGCCGGGCGGCACGGGTACCGCGTCACCGTCCCGGACGGCGTTCATCTCGTTGCGGGGACCGGCGATGCCCTCGGTGCCCCCCGGCGCCGTGGCGGGATCGCGCCCGGCGGGGGCGCCCACCGATTGGGCGAGGGCCGGGCCAACGAGGCTCAAGCTGCCGCAGAGGAGGAACGCGGCCGTCGTGGTCAGGCGCATGAGGACGATTCCAGTTCCAGTGAGGGTCGAGGGTTTCGGATGACGGGGGAGGCGCCGCCGCGGGCTCCGTGGCCCTCAGCGATGCCGGTGCGCAGGCCTGTGATGGTGCGCGGCGCGTCCGCGCCGTCCCCCCGGCGCCGTCACCCGGGGCTGGCCGGCGGGCGGCGTCACGGTGCGCTGCGCCGAGGCGCCCGGCGCCGTGGCGATCGCGGAGCCGCCGACGAGGGCGGCGGCGGCGATCCAGGCCGCGAGCGGGAGGAAGAGGCCGAGTCCGGCCAGGGGCAGGCGCATCGTGGGAGGCTCCGCGATCCGGCCGGACGGCCGCCGTCGTGAGCCTCGGCGACAGCAAGAGCCGTGCCGGCGCGACGGCGCCCGCATGGCCCCGGCGGCCTCAGCTGCCCCGGTAGGTCTGGTAGCTCCAGGGGCTCGCCACGAGGGGCACGTGGTAGTGGCCCTCCGGATCCGCCGCGCCGAAGCGCAGGGCGACGATGTCGAGGAAGGGGGGCTCGGGCAGGTCGAGGCCGGCGGCGCGGTAATGGTCGCCGAGCCGGAAGCGCAGCTCGTAGGCGGCGAGCGGCACCGGGCGCCCGCCGATCAGCGGCGCGTCGGTGCGCCCGTCCGCGTTGGTGCGGGCGCGGGCGACCACGACGGATTCGGTCTCTGAGACGAACTCGGCGAGTTCCACCGCGACGCCCGCCGCCGGGCGCCCGACCGCGGTGTCGAGGACGTGGGTCGAGATGCGCCCGGTCGTGCGCAGCGGACCCTCTCCCTCCACGAGGGCGTTCAGGCGGATCGCCGCGATGCGCAGCACCTCCGCCTCCGCGCTGCGGCGCTCGTCCTCCGGGGAGGCTTCGAGCCGGCGGGCGAAGCTGCGCAGGAGGGAGGCGCGCCCGTGCCGCCGGATGCACAGGATGAAGGGAAAGCCGAAGCGCGCCCGGTAGGCGGCGTTCAGCGCCTCGAACCGGGCGTACTCGTCCTCGGACAGCCGGTCGAGCCCGGCCGAGGCCTGCTCGGCGATGGAATCGGGCGCGATCCGCCCGTCCCGCGCCGCCCGGCCGGCGAGTTCCGGATGGTTCGTCAGGAGGCCGAGGCGCCGCGCCTCCGGGGCCGCCGCGACCGCCGCCGCCATGGCGGCGAACAGGTCCTCGACCCGCCCGAAGGGCCGGCGCGCGGCGGCCTCCCCGGCGACCCAGGGCGCGTGCTCGAACACCCCGCCGAGGGCCGCGACGAAGTCGGCGGCGGAGGCCGCGTTCAGGGCCTCGAGGGTCCAGGTCATCGCGCGGGCCTCCTCGGAACTCGCCACAATCCCCGGCGTCGCGGTGCCTGTCTGGCCCCGCAAAGCCTCGTGGCCATCCCGATAGCAGACAACGGGCCACCCGGTCGCCCGGCCCGGCATGGGCGTCCCCCGCGCGGGCCCGGACGGCGCGTCCTGGCACGTGGCTTGCGGTTCCGGAGCACCCCTTCGCATCGGTCCGGAGGGCGCTGTCGAGGGCCCGGCCCATGGATTCCCGCATGCCCGCCCCCGCCGCCGCCCATCAGCCCCCCGTGCCGCTCGAGCCGCCGCAGGGCCGAGGCGAGGGACAAGTCCGCGGGCCGGCCCTCGCGCTCCTCGGCCTGCAGCACGTCCTGGTGATGTATGCGGGCGCGGTGGCGGTCCCCTTGATCGTCGGGCGCGCCCTGAAGCTGACGCCCGAGCAGGTGGCGATGCTGGTGAGCGCCGACCTCTTCGCCTGCGGCATCGCCACGCTGGTCCAGAGTTGGGGCCTGCCCGGCTTCGGCATCCGCATGCCGGTGATGATGGGCGTCACCTTCGCCTCCGTCACGCCGATGATCGCCATGGGGGCGAACCCCGATCTCGGGCTGACGACGATCTACGGCTCTGTCATCGCCGCGGGCCTGTTCGGCATCCTGGTGGCGCCGCTGATCGGGCGGCTGCTGCCGTTGTTCCCGCCCGTCGTCACCGGCACCATCATCCTGGTGATCGGGATCTCGCTGATGCGGGTCGGCGTCAACTGGGCCGCGGGCGGGGTCGGCAACCCGAACTACGGCGCCCCGGTCTTCCTCGGCATCAGCGCCTTCGTGCTGGTGCTGATCCTCGTCATCACCCGCTACGCCACGGGCTTCGTCGCCTCGGCCTCGGTGCTCATCGGGATCATCGTCGGGATGGTCGTGGCGGCCGTCCTCGGCCTCGTCGATCTCGGGCGCGTGGCCAGCGCCCCCTGGTTCGACGTCGTGCGCCCCTTCGCCTTCGGCTGGCCGACCTTCGACCTCGTCTCGGCGGTGACGCTCTGCATCGTCATGATCGTGGTGATGATCGAGTCGACCGGCATGTTCCTGGCCCTGTCGGAGATCACCCAGGACCCGGTGGGCGAGGCGCGCCTGACCAGGGGCCTGCGCGCCGACGGGCTCGGCACCCTGATCGGGGGGATCTTCAACACCTTCCCGTACACGTCCTTCTCCCAGAATATCGGCCTCGTCGGGGTCACGGGCGTGCGCTCGCGCATCGTCACGGTGGTGGGCGGCGCCCTGATGCTGGTCCTCGGGCTGATCCCGAAGCTCGCCGCCCTCGTCGAGGCCGTACCGCAATGCGTGCTCGGCGGCGCCGGCCTCGTGATGTTCGGCATGGTGGCGGCCACCGGAACCCGCATCCTCGGCGCGGTGGACTTCGCCCACAACCGCAACAACCTGTTCGTGGTCGCGATCTCGGTGGGCTTCGGCATGATCCCGCTGGTGGCGCCGGCCTTCTTCAAGCAGATGCCGCATGCGCTGCACCCGCTCCTGGAATCCGGCATCCTGCTCTCGGCAATCGCGGCGGTCGCCCTGAACCTGTTCTTCAACGGCCTCGGCAGCACCGCCGAGGCCCGCGACCACGCCCTGCGGCAGGCGCAGGCGGCCGAGGCGCATTAGGGGAAACCGCGCTGCCGCGGCGCTCGAGGGACGGATTTTCGAGGACACGACCATGGCCCTGACGGCATCGACTTACGGCAAGGGGCGGGTGCGGGTGATGCGCCTCGCCCGCGACGGCGACCACCATATCCCGCGGGAGCTGACCCTGACGGTCCTGATGACGGGCGCCTTCGAGGCGGCCTGGACGCGCGGGGACAACCGCGCCTGCGTGGCGACCGACAGCGTCAAGAACATCGTCAACGTCACGGCGGCCCGGCATGTCGACCTCGGGGCGGAGGCCTTCGTGCAGGCGGTGGCGGCGGTGTTCCTCGAGACCTACCCGCAGGTCGAGACCGTCACGATCGAGGCGCTGGAGACGCGCTGGCTGCGCCAGGCCTTTGACGGCACGCCCCACGGCCACACCTTCACCCTCGACGGCAACGGCTCCGGCTTCGTCGGGCTCGAGGCCAGCCGCGGCGGCGCGGTGCTGCGGTCGGGCCTGCGCGGCTACACCTTCATGAAGACCACGCAATCGGGCTGGGCCGATTTCGTGGATGACCAGTACCGCACGCTGCCCGACACCACCGACCGCATCGCCGCGACCAGCATGGACGCCACCTGGACCTGGTCCGGCGGGCCCGCCGACCACGCGGCGGCCAATGCCCGGGCGCTGGCCCTGATGATCGAGGTGTTCGGCACGACCTACAGCTACGGCGTCCAGGACAGCATGTACCGCATGGGCGAGGCGGTGCTGGCCGCGATCCCGGAGATCGCCGAGGTCGCGTTCGCGATGCCGAACAAGCACTACATCCCGGTCAACCTCGCCCCCTTCGGGCTCGACAATCCCGGGACCGTGTTCCTGCCGACCGACGAGCCGCACGGACAGATCGTCGCGACGATCGGCCGGGGCTGACGAGCCGCCACAGGCCATCCGAGCCCGTCACCGCTGTCCCCTCGCCCGACGGAACGGCCCGCGCCCATGCTGCACCACCGCCTGCTGGCCTATCTGGACGAGGTTGCCCGCAGCGGCTCGATCCGGCGGGCCGCCACCCGCCTCAACGTCGCCTCCAGCGCCATCAACCGGCAGATCCTGGCCCTGGAGGCCGAGATGGGCACGCCGCTCTTCGAGCGGCTGCCGCGGGGGCTGCGCCTCACGGCCACCGGCGAGGTGCTGATCCGGCACGTGCGCGACACGCTCAAGGAGCACGAGCGGGTGATGGCGCGGGTCGCCGCCCTCAGGGGCCTCACCCGCGGCGAGGTGACGATCGCCACCATGGCGAGCCTCGCGGCGGGGGTCCTGCCGGGGGTGATCCGCGAGTTCCGGGCGACCAACCCGCGCATCGTCGTGAAGGTGCAGGTCCTGCCCGCGGACGGGATCGTCGACGCGCTCCTGTCCGGCGAGGCCGACCTCGCCCTCGCCTACAGGCTGCCTCCGAACCCGCGCATGCGCTGCATCGCCGCCTTCGAGCACAGGCTCGGCGCCGTGATGGCGCCGGAGCATCCGCTGAACGGCCGCTACCAGGTGCGGATGGCCGATTGTCTCGAGTACCCTCTCGTCGTCGCCGACCACTCGATGACCCTGCGCGAGGTGCTGGAACTGCTGGTGCCGCAGGGCGAGCACTTCGCCCCCGTGGTCGAGACGAACTCGATCGAGCTGATGAAGCGGCTCGCGCAGGTGCCGCCCCACATCGCCTTCGTGAACCTCTCGGACGTGAGCGAGGAGATCCGCCGCGGCGTCCTCAGCTTCACGCCGCTGAGCGATGCCCGGGCGGTCACCCAGACCGCCTGCCTGATGCAGCGCGCCCGCTCGGCCCTCGACGGACCGGCCCACCTGGTGGCGAGCCGGATCGAGGCCGCGTTCGAGACGCACAGCGTCATCGACTGAGCGCATTCCGGGCGTCCATGCCACGGCTCACCTGCGGGCTCGCCGCGCTTGAGCGTCCGGCGATGCGTGAGGCGCCGCCCTCGGCGAGGCGCCGGCGCCAACTCGTGTCGTCTCGCACGCAGGCCGAAAGATCCGTGCCAATCTGCACGCCGACGCGGCAGAAAATTGCCATATCAGTCCAACACATTGATTTGTCGATATATTTTCTGGAAATCTGCGCGTCCGGAGGCGTGCGATGCGAGATCCGAAGTCCAAAACCCGCAACGTCTTGCTCAACTCTCGGGCATTTCCTGTTGAATCACGCGGCAGGCATGCACAAAACTTGGGAACTTGGTGTTGCGCTCCCGCTTATGTGCAGCACCGAACAGGAACCTGGGAAACCGCCATGACCGCACACATCCTGTGGGGCACCGCCCTCGGCCTCGTCCTCTCCACCGGCGCCTTCGCGCAGAGCTACACGGCACCCGCCGGCATTCCGGCCGTCACGGCCCCCGGCGGGCTCGAGGGCCGCGCCGCGGGCCCGAACCTCGCCGCCGACCAGGGGCGCTCCCTGCAGGGCTATGGCGGGCGCGGCATCGTGCGCGGCGGCTTCGCCGATGACGGCCTGACCACGGGCTCCGTGCGGGCGGACCGCCGCGGGCGCCATCTCGACGGCCGCTGACCCTCACCCGCCGCACCTCCGAGGCCACGACGCGACGGGCCGGCAGAGATCCCTCTGAGAGCCCCCTCTGCCGGCCCGTCGCCGTATCGGCGGCGGTGACCGGGCGATGTGGCGGATGAGCCCCCCGGATCGTCCGAGCGCCCTCCCCGGCATGCCGCCGATCCGGGCAGGCTGGGCCGAATTTCTAGGCGGCGCGCCGTCACCCGCGAGCGCGGGCGCAGCGCGCAGGCTGCCGAAATTCTCGGCTTCGCCGGTGCCGGGGCCAAGCTTAGACTCCGCCGATCGGTGCAGATCGACTTCGGACGGAGCGGTGACCTTGGCTGACCTTCCCCTCTCGCGCCGGCACCTCCTCGGCGGCGCCGCCGTCCTCGGCCTGAGCGCCCTGCCCCTGGTCCGCGCCCGCGCGGCCGGGAACCTCACCGTCGGCTTCATCTATGTCGGCCCCAAGGACGATTACGGGTACAACCAGGCGCATGCAAAAGGGGCGGCCGCCCTGAAGGCGTTGCCGGGAATCCAGGTCGTCGAGGAGGAGAACGTCCGCGAGACCACCGACGTCCAGAAGACCATGGAGAGCATGATCAACCTGGACTCGGCCGGCCTGATCTTCCCGACCTCCTTCGGCTACTTCGACCCGCACGTGCTGATCGAGGCCAAGAAGAACCCCAAGGTCCAGTTCCGCCATTGCGGCGGCCTCTGGACCGAGAGCAACCCGAAGAATGCCGGCTCGTATTTCGGCTACATCGCGCAGGGACAGTACCTGAACGGCATCGTGGCCGCCCACGCCTCCCGGTCGAAGAAGCTCGGCTTCGTCGCGGCCAAGCCGATCCCGCAGGTGCTCAACAACGTCAACGGCTTCCTGCTCGGCGCCCGCAGCGTCGACCCCGCCATCACCCTGCAGGTGATCTTCACCGGCGAGTGGTCGCTGGCCGTCAAGGAGGCGGAGGCGACGAACGCCCTGATCGACGGCGGGGCCGACGTCATCACCTGCCACGTCGACAGCCCGAAGGTCGTGGTCGAGACCGCCGCGCGCCGCGGCGCCTTCGCGTGCGGCTACCACGCCGACCAGTCGGCCCTGGCCAAGGACAAGTACCTCACCGGGGCCGAGTGGAACTGGGCCTCGATCTACAAGGGCTTCGTGGCCGACATGCAGGCCGGCAGGGCGCCCCCGAACTTCCTGCGCGGCGGCCTCGCCGACGGCTTCGTGAAGATGAGCCCGTACGGCCCCGCGGTCTCGGAGGCGGCGCGCCGGAACGCCGACGCCGTCAAGGCCGAGATGATGAAGGGAGGCTTCGCCATCATCCGGGGCCCGCTCAAGGACAACAAGGGCAACGAGATCGCCCCCGCCGGCAGGACCTACGCCGAGAACGCCATCGAACTCGAGAAGACCAACTACCTCGTCGAGGGCGTGAAGGGCTCCGCCTGAGCCGGGCCTTGCGCCGATGGCACGGTTTCTGCCGTGGCGGGCGGGCCGGGCACGGGTGACCCGGCCGAAGGGCGAGGATCGACGGCATGGTCGCTGACACCGCTCCGCACACCGCGCCCCAGGCGGCCTCGCGCGGATCCGAACCGGCCAATCCCCCCGCCGCCCTCCAGGTCCGGGCCTGGCTCGCACGGCGGTCGGAGGCCGTCGCCATCCCCCTCGCGGCGGTGGCGGCGGGCTTTCTCCTGTTCAGCCTCTTCCTCCTCGCGCTTGGAAAGAGCCCCCTCGGCTTCCTCGACATCGTCTGGCGGGGCGGCTTCGGCTCGCCCTTCGCCCTGCAGAACAGCCTGCAGCGGGCCGCGCCCCTCCTGTTCGCCGCCCTCTGCGTCGCGCTCCCCGCCCGCCTCGGCCTCGTCGTCATCGGGGGCGAGGGCGCGATCGTCCTCGGCGGCGTCGCGGCGGCGGCCGCCTCCCAGCCCCTCGCCGGCGCCCCGCCCCTCCTGGCGATCCCCCTGATGGCGCTCGCCGCCGCCGCCGCCGGCGCGGTCTGGATCGGCGCCGTCGGGGCGCTCCGCGCCTACCGGGGCGTCAACGAGACCATCGCGAGCCTCCTGATGTCCTACATCGCCATCGCGCTCTCGAATCACCTGATCGAGGGCCTGCTGCGCGACCCCCAGAGCCTGAACAAGCCCTCGACCCGGCCGATCGGCGAGGCCTTCGCGGTCGGCCCGATGCCCGGCATGGACGTGCATTGGGGGCTCGGCATCGGCATCCTCGCCTGCCTCGCCGCCTACCTGCTGACGGAGCGCACCACCATCGGCTTTGCCGCCCGCATCGCCGGCGGCAACGTCCGGGCGGCGCGGATCCAGGGCCTGCCGGTGGGACGCCTCGTGACGACCTTCACGGCCCTCGGGGGCGCCTGCGCGGCGCTTGCGGGCTTCTTCGAGGTGGCGGCGGTTCACAGCAACGCCAACGCCTCGCTGGTGGCGGGCTTCGGCTATACGGGGATCCTGGTGGCGTTCCTCGCCCGGCAGAATCCGCTCGCGATCCTGCCCGTGGCGTTCCTGCTCGGCGGCATCGAGGCCTCGAGCGGGCTGATCCAGCGCCGGATGCAGCTTCCCGACGCCACGGTCCTCGTCCTCGAGGGCATCCTGTTCCTCGCGGTGCTCCTCAGCGAGACGCTCTACGGCCGCTTCCGGGTGTTCAGCCCGCATCTCTGGGCCGGGAAGCGGGCGGCCGCGGGCGTTCCGGCCACGGTGCAGGCATGAGCGGCGCGGAGACCGGCGGCGATCTCGGCCTCTGGACCGTTCTCCTCGCGGTCATCGGCGGGGCGATCCGCGTCTCGACGCCGTTCCTGTTCGTGAGCCTCGGCGAGACCATCACGGAGCGCTCCGGACGGATCAATCTCGGGCTCGAGGGCACCCTGGTGTTCGGGGCGATGTCGGCCTACGCCACCGCCGTCGTGACCGGCTCCCCCTGGGCAGGCGTCCTCGTGGCGGGGCTCGCGGGCGGGGTCTTCGGCCTCCTGCACGGGACCATCTGCCGGTTCCCGGGCGTCAACGACGTCGCGGTCGGCATCGCCCTGATGCTGTTCGGCTCCGGCCTCGCCTTCTTCCTCGGCAAGCCCTTCATCCAGCCCTCCGCCCCGCCGCTCCCGGCGATTCCCTTCGGCTTCTGGTCCGACCTGCCCCAGGTCCAGGCGGCGTTGCGCGTCAACGTGCTGTTCCTGGCGGGCGCCGCGCTCGCGCCCTTCCTGTGGTGGGCCTTCCGGAACACCAAGGCGGGCCTCGTGGTGCGGGTCGCCGGAGACAGCGCCGATGCCGCCCGCGCCATGGGCTACGACGTCGACCGGGTGCGCCTCTACGCCACCGGCCTCGGCGGCGTGCTCGCCGGCGTCGGGGGCGCCTACCTGTCCCTGTATTATCCGGGCTCGTGGAACGAGGGCATCTCCTCGGGCCAGGGCCTGATGGCGGTGGCCCTCGTCATCTTCGCCCGCTGGAACCCGCTGGCCTGCTTCGGGGCGGCGCTCCTGTTCGGGGGCGCCGGGGCGCTCGGGCCCGCCCTGCAATCGGTGGGCGTCACGCAGGGGTACTACCTGTTCTACGCCGCGCCCTACGTGCTCACCCTCATCCTGCTCGTCGCCACCTCCTCGCCCGACCGGGCGCTGGCGGGCGCCCCCGGCGAGCTCGCAAAGTAGAAACCTCAGGGAGATCGCGCATGAACGGCTTGGGAGGCCTCAACAAGTCGCCGAACGGTGTCGTCCTCGGCCTCGTGCAGCTTCAGCTGCCGAACGTCGCCACCAAGGCGGACCTCGCGGCGCAGACCGACCGCATCGTCGCGATGGTGGGCAAGGCGCGGGCGAACATGGCGAGCATGGACCTCGTCGTCTTCCCCGAATACGCGCTGCACGGTCTGTCGATGGACACGAACCCCGAGATCCTGTGCCGCCTCGACGGCCCCGAGGTCGCGGCCTTCGCGAAGGCCTGCCGGGACAACCGGATCTGGGGCTGCTTCTCGATCATGGAGTTCAACCCGCACGGCCATCCCTACAATGCCGGCCTGATCATCGACGACCGGGGCGAGGTGAAGCTCTATTACCGCAAGATGCACCCCTGGGTCCCGGTCGAGCCCTGGGAGCCCGGCGACCGCGGCATCCCGGTGATCGAGGGCCCGAAGGGCGCCAGGATCGGGCTGATCATCTGCCACGACGGCATGTTCCCCGAGATGGCGCGGGAATGCGCCTACAAGGGCGCGGAGATCATGATCCGCACGGCGGGCTACACCGCGCCGATCCGCGAATCCTGGCGCTTCACCAATCAGGCCAACGCCTTCTGCAACCTGATGGTCACCGCCAATGTCTGCATGTGCGGCTCGGACGGGACCTTCGATTCCATGGGCGAGGGGATGATCGTCAATTTCGACGGCTCGGTCATCGCCCACGCCACCACGGGCCGCGTCGACGAGATCATCACGGCGGAGGTCCGGCCCGACCTCGTGCGGGAGGCGCGCCTGCACTGGGGGGTCGAGAACAACATCTACCAGCTCGGCCACCGCGGCTACACGGCGGTGAAGGGCGGCGCGCAGGACTGCCCCTACACCTACATGCACGACCTCGCGGCAGGCCGGTACCGCCTGCCCTGGGAGGACGCGGTCAAGGTCGTCGACGGCACGAGCTGCGGCTTCACGGCCCCGACCCGGGCCTACGGCGAGGGCCAGACGCCGCAGGCCCGGGCGGCGGCCGAATGAGCGCCGACCCCCTCCCCGCCGCCGGGGGCCCGTCCGCCGGCCGCTACATCGAGGCCGAACCCTATCCCTGGCCCTTCGACGGGGCGCTCGGGCCCGGGAACACCGCCCTCGTCATCATCGACATGCAGACGGATTTCTGCGGCGCGGGCGGCTACGTCGACGCGATGGGCTACGATCTCGGCCTCACCCGCGCGCCGATCGGGCCGATCGGCCGGCTCCTCGCCGCCGCGCGGGCGGGGGGCTACCCCGTCATCCACACCCGCGAGGGCCACCGGCCGGACCTCGCGGACCTGCCCGAGAACAAGCGCTGGCGCTCCCGCCGGATCGGGGCCGGCATCGGCGATCCCGGGCCCTGCGGGCGCGTCCTCGTGCGGGGCGAGCCCGGCTGGGAGATCATCCCCGAACTGGCGCCGCTCCCCGGCGAGCCCGTGATCGACAAGCCCGGCAAGGGCTCGTTCTGCGCCACCGACCTCGCGCTGATCCTCGGGCGCCTCGGCGTCCGCAACCTGATCCTCACCGGCATCACCACGGATGTCTGCGTCCACACCACCATGCGCGAGGCCAACGACCGTGGCTTCGAGTGCGTCATCGTCTCCGACGGCACCGCCGCCACCGATCCCGGCAACCACGCGGCGGCCCTCAGGATGGTGACGATGCAGGGGGGCGTCTTCGGCGCGGTCGCCTCCTCGGAGGCGATCCTGCGGGTGATCGGGTGAGGCGATTCCCGCCTGGGCGCCGGCGGCGCGCGCGAGGAGCTTGACGAGGACCATGACGGCGAGCACGAGCCCCGATCCGCAGACCCGTCCCGTCTCGGGCGCCATCGGCGTCGAGACCATCGGCATGACCAAGCGCTTCGGCGCCTTCGCGGCGCTGGAGGACGTCTCGATGAAGATCGAGGCGGGCGGCTTCCACGCGCTTCTCGGCGAGAACGGGGCTGGGAAGTCGACCCTCGTGAAGTGCGTGATGGGCTTCTACGCCCCGACCGCCGGGACCGTGCTGGTGGACGGGCGCGAGGCCGAGATCACCAACCCCAAGGGCGCGCAGGCCCGGGGCCTCGGCATGGTCTACCAGCACTTCACCCTGGTGCCCTCGCTGACGGGGGCCGAGAACCTCGTCATCGCCCGCGCCGACGCCCCGGCGGTGATCGACTGGGCGGCCGAGCGGGCCGACTTCGCCGCCTTCATGGGGCGGATGCCGTTCCGGCTGAACCTCGACCGGCCGGTGGCCGAGCTGGCCGCCGGGGAGAAGCAGAAGCTCGAGATCGTCAAGCAGCTCTACCTCAAGGCCCGCTTCCTCATCCTCGACGAGCCGACCTCGGTCCTGACGCCGGCCGAGGCCGAGGAGGTGCTGGGCCTCCTGCGCGCCATGACCGACCGGGGCGAGCTCTCCGTGCTGATGATCAGCCACAAGTTCCGTGAGGTCGAGGCCTTCGCCCGCTCCTTGAGCGTGCTCCGCCGCGGGCGCCTCGTCGGCGGGGGCGACGTCGGCGCGATCTCCCGGGACGAGATGGCCGCCCTGATGATGGGCGAGCGCGCCGTGCGCCAGCCCATCGCCCGCCTCGGGGCGGCGGACCCGGACCGGGTGATCCTGCAGGTCGCGGGCGTGACGGCGACCGACGTCTCCGGCCTGCGCCACATCGCGGTCGAGGACCTGCGGGTGCGCGCCCGGGAGATCGTCGGGATCGCGGGCGTCTCGGGCAACGGTCAGAAGGAGCTCGCCGACGTGCTCGGCGGCCAGATCCGCGCCACGGGCGGGCAGGTCCGCGTCGGCGGCGAACCCTATGCGGGGACCCGGGCCGAGAGCCGGGCGCACCGCGTCCGCTTCATCCCCGAGGAGCCCCTGCGCAACGCCTGCGCGCCGCGCATGTCGGTGGCCGAGAACCTCGCCTTCCGGGCCTTCGACCGCCGGGGCGAGGACCCGGACAAGCCCCCGACCCTGTGGCTCGACCGGCGCGCCATGGGCCGGCGGGCCAAGGACCTGATCGCCCGCTTCAAGGTGAAGACCGCCTCCTCCGAGGCCGCCATCGCCACCCTTTCGGGGGGCAACGTGCAGCGCGCCGTGCTCGCCCGCGAGCTGACCGACCCGGTCGACCTCCTGGTGGTGGTCAACCCGTGCTTCGGCCTCGACTTCGCGGCCGTCTCCGAGATCCGCAGCCGGATCGTCTCCGCGCGCAACGCCGGCGCCGCGGTGCTGCTGATCAGCGAGGACCTCGACGAGATCCTCGAACTCTCCGACCGCGTCCTCGTGATGTCCGAGGGCCGGCTCGTCTACGAGACGCCGGCCGCGCAGGCGGATGTCGGCGTGATCGGCCGCCACATGGCGGGCCACCACTGAGGCGCCGGCCCGTCGTCCGGCGCCCGGGCGCGTGTCGCGTTCACCGGTGAAGCGGCGGCGGTCGCGGATCTCCGCTAGGGTTACGCGAGGCCCGGGCCGTCCGACCGGGATCCGGGTTCCTCCGGGGCAGGCGGCAGGGTCACAGAAGGCGCGGCATGGCAGGCGGATTGCTTTGCCGGCGCCGTCCCGAGGCAGCGGCAAGGACGACGATGGACCTCAACACGGTGGGTGCCGTTCTCAGGCCGCGGGCGCGCGCGGAGCTGCCCCGGTGGCAGCCCGGCGATGCCTGGCTCGCGGGCGGGACCTGGCTGTTCTCCGAGCCCCAGGCCGGTCTCGCCCGCCTCGTCGACCTGTCGGATCTCGGCTGGACGCCGCACGTCGTCGACGCGGACGGCCTGTCGATCGCCGCCACCTGCACCATCGCGGCGCTGAACCGGCTCGAGCTTCCCCCGGCCTGGATCGCCGCGCCCCTCGTCCCGGAATGCTGCCGGGCCCTGCTCGGCTCCTTCAAGATCTGGACCATGGCGACCGTCGGGGGCAACCTCTGCATGGCCCTGCCCGCCGGGCCGATGATCGCCCTGGCGGTGGCCCTCGACGGGTCCTGCCTGATCTGGACGGCGGAGGGCGGCGAGCGGCGCCTGCCCGCCGCCGATTTCGTGCGCGGCCCGCAGGAGACCGCCCTCGCGCCCGGCGAGATCCTGCGCCGGATCGATCTCCCGACCGAAGCGCTCCGGCGCCGCACGGCCTTCCGGCGCATCTCCCTCAGCCCGCAGGGGCGCTCGGGCGCCCTGCTGATCGGCACCCGCGACCCCTCCGGCGCCTTCGCCCTGACCGTGACCGCCGCGACCCGGCGGCCGGTCCGCCTCGCGTTTCCCGCGCTTCCCGACGCGGCGGCGCTGCGCGGCGCCCTCGCGGCCGCGATCCCGCCCGCGCTCTGGTACGACGACCTCCACGGAGCGCCCGATTGGCGCGCCCATGTCACCCCGCTCCTGGCCGGCGAGATCCTGTCCGAACTCGGCGGGGAGGCCGCCCGATGAGGCTCACGGTCAACGGCGCCGCCCAGGAGGCCGAGCCGCGCCCGGGCCAGTGCCTGCGCACGCTCCTGCGCGAGCTCGGCTGGTTCGGGGTGAAGAAGGGCTGCGACGCGGGCGATTGCGGCGCCTGCACGATCCATCTCGACGGCGAGCCGGTCCATGCCTGCCTCGTGCCGGCTTTCCGGGCCGAGGGCCGGCAGGTGACCACCGTCGAGGGCCTCGCCGGGCCCTGCGCGCCGGACGGGCCGGTGCCCGGGACGCTGCACCCGATGCAGGAGGCCTTCCTGGCGGCGCAGGGCTACCAGTGCGGCTTCTGCACCCCCGGCATGGTGATGACGGCCGCGCGCCTCGACCAGGGTCAGCGCCGGGACCTCGATACGGCCCTCAAGGGCAACCTCTGCCGCTGCACCGGCTACCGCGCCATCCGCGATGCCATCGCGGGGATCGGCGAAGCGGAGGCCCGTCCGGCGGGCGATCCGGTCGGGCGCTGCCTGCCGGCGCCCGCCGGCCGGGCGGTCGTGTCCGGCCGGGCGGCCTTCACCCTCGACCTCGCCGTGCCGGGCCTGCTGCATCTCAAGGTCCTGCGCTCGCCCCACGCCCACGCGCGCATCCTCCACATCGAGCGCGCCGCGGCCCTCGCGGTGCAGGGCGTCGTCGCGGTGCTCACCCACGCGGACGTGCCCCGGGCGCGCTTCTCGACGGGCCGCCACGAGAACCCGG
The DNA here is from genome assembly GCF_008806345.1 of Methylobacterium planeticum. Lineage (GTDB taxonomy): Bacteria > Pseudomonadota > Alphaproteobacteria > Rhizobiales > Beijerinckiaceae > Methylobacterium > Methylobacterium planeticum. The sequence continues at coordinate 43,369 of NZ_VZZJ01000013.1, forward strand.
CGGACGACGCCCCCGACACCCGCCTCCTCGACGACGTGGTGCGCTTCGTCGGCCAGCGCGTCGCCGCGGTGGTGGCCGAGAGCGAGGCCGCCGCCGAGGCCGGCTGCCGGGCGCTTGTCGTCACCTACGCGCCGCGCCCGGCCGTGTTCGAGCCCGAGGCGGCCCTGCGCCCCGACGCGCCCCTCGTCCACGACGCCCTCGACCGATCCGGCGAGGACGCGCCGCCGCACCAGTCCCACCCGAACCTCGCGGCCGAGGCGCACGGCCGCATCGGCGACGTCGATGCGGGCTTCGCGCAGGCCGATCGGGTGCACGAGGCGACCTACGTCTCGCAGCGCGTCCAACACGCGCATCTGGAGACGCACGGCGCCATCGGCTGGCTCGATCCGGACGGGCGCCTGACGATCCGCTCCTCCACGCAGGTGCCCTTCCTGACCCGCGACGCGCTCTCCACCCTGTTCGGGCTGGAGCGGGCGCGGGTGCGCGTTCTCTGCGGCCGGGTCGGCGGCGGCTTCGGCGGCAAGCAGGAGATGCTGACCGAGGACCTCGTGGCGCTGGCGGTCCTGCGCACCGGGCGCCCGGTGCGGTGGGAGCTGACGCGCCAGGAGCAATTCATCGGCACCACCACCCGGCACCCGATGCGGGTGCGGGTGAAGCTCGGCGCGCGGCGGGACGGCACCCTGACGGCCATCGCGCTGCACGTCGTCACGAATACCGGCGCCTACGGCAACCACGCGGGCGGGGTGCTGCACCACGGCTGCAACGAGGTGATCGGGGTCTATCGCTGCCCGAACAAGCGGGTCGACGGCTACGCCGTCTACACCCACACCCTTCCGAGCGGGGCGTTCCGTGGCTACGGCCTCAGCCAGACCATCTTCGCGGTGGAATCCGCGATGGACGAGCTCGCCCGCGGCCTCGGGCTCGATCCGTTCGCGATGCGCCGCCGCAACGCCGTGCGCCCCGGCGATCCGATGGTGTCCACGAGCCTCGAGCCGCACGACGTCCGCTACGGCAGCTACGGGCTCGACCAGTGCCTCGATCTCGTGGAGGCGGCCCTCGCCGAGCCGGCCGGCGCGGCGGCGCCCCCGGGCTGGCGCGTCGGGCAGGGCATGGCGATGGCGATGATCGACACGATTCCGCCGCGCGGCCACGTCTCCGACGCCCGGATCCGCCTCGAGGCGGACGGCGGCTACACGCTCCTCGTCGGGACCGCGGAGTTCGGCAACGGCACCTCGACGGTCCACGCCCAGATCGCCGCCCACGCCCTCGGGACGAGCCCCGACCGCATCACCCTGCGCCAGGCCGACACCGACGCGGTCGGCCACGATACCGGCGCCTACGGCAGCACCGGCATCGTGGTGGCCGGTCAGGCGACGCTCAGGGCCGCCACCGCGCTCGCCGCCCGCATCCGGGCAGCGGCGGCCGCCCGCGTTGGGCTCGATCCCGGGGCCTGCGCGCTCGGGCCCGACCGGGTCACCTGGGCGGGGGGCGAGATCGCTCTCGCGGCGCTCGCGGGCGAGGGGCGTGCGGGCGAGGGATTCGAGGCCGCGGGACGCGCCGACGGCAGCCCGCGCTCGGTCGCCTTCAACGTCCAGGGCTTCCGGGTGGCGGTGCATCCCTCGAGCGGCGAGGTCCGCATCCTGCGCAGCGTCCACGCGGCGGATGCCGGGCGGGTCATCAACCCGATGCAGTGCCGCGGCCAGATCGAGGGAGGCGTCGCCCAGGCGCTCGGCGCGGCCCTCTACGAGGACATGCACCCGGACGCCGCCGGGAGCGTGGTCGCCCAGACCTTCCGGAACTACCACATCCCGGCCATCGCCGACGTGCCGCGCACCGAGGTGCTGTTCGCCGAGACCCACGACGCGGTCGGTCCCCTCGGCGCCAAGTCGATGAGCGAGAGCCCCTACAACCCGGTCGTCCCCGCCCTCGCCAACGCGATCCGCGACGCCACCGGCGCGCGCCTCACCGCGACGCCCTTCGCGCCGGACCGGATCTACCGGGCCGTCCTGGCCGGGGCGGCCTCCGCCCCGGCCTCGGGTTGATGCAACGCCCGCGCGTGACAAACACGAGAACATCTCTCTCCGATGGCGTTGCCGGCCCGCATGGGCGCCCGATAACCGGGGCGCAACGGAGATCCATCATGACGGCACGATCCCTCTGCCCGACGCGCTGGCTGCGCGCCGGGGTGCTGATGCCCCTCGGCATCCTCCTGCCCCTGGCCGGCGCCCACGCGCAGCAGGCCCCGAGCGGCGCGCCGACCCCCGGTAGCGCCCAGCCCGCCGCCCCGGCGCAAGCCGGTGCGCCGGCCCCGGCCCAGGATCGCGGCTCGGCCCTGTTCGGGCGGCCCGAGGGGGCCGATGCGGCCAAGCTCGCGCCGATCTCGGGGCCGCCGATCCCGACCCCGGCGAACCGCCTGCCCCTCGACAAGCTCTCCGTGCCGCCGGGCTTCAAGGTCGAGGTCTTCGCGAGCGGCGTCGCCAATGCGCGCTCGCTGCGCCAGGGCGACCAGGGCACCGTGTTCGCGGGCACCCGCTCCCTCGACAAGGTCTACGCGGTGCAGACCCTCGACGGGAAACCCACCGTCAAGGTGATCGCCTCCGGCCTCCACCGGCCGAACGGCCTCGCCTTCCACAAGGGCGCGCTCTACGTCGCCGAGCTGTCCAGGATCTGGCGCTTCGACGACATCGAGGCGAAGCTCGACGCCCCGCCGAAGCCCGTCCTGGTCTACGACGACCTGCCGAAGGACGAGGCGCATGGCTGGAAGTTCATCGCCATCGGCCCGGACGAGAAGCTCTACGTGCCGGTCGGCGCACCGGGCAACATCCTGATGCCGCCCGAGACCCACGCCCAGATCCGCCGCATGGACCTCGACGGCAAGAACGTCGAGGTGGTGGCCCGCGGGGTGCGCAACACCGTCGGCTTCGACTGGAACCCGGAGACGAAGCTCCTGACCTTCACGGATAACGGCCGCGACTGGGTCTCGGAGGATATCCCGAATGACGAGCTGAACGTCCTCAGCGAGCCGGGCAAGCAGCATTTCGGCTTCCCCTACTGCCATCAGGGCAGCTTCACCGACCCGGAATACGGCTGGGGCCATTCCTGCGCCGAGTTCACCGCGCCCGCCGGTCTCCTCGGCGCGCACGCGGCGGCCCTCGGGATGCGCTTCTACACCGGCTCGCAATTCCCGGACGCGTACCGGAACGCGGTCTTCATCGCGCGCCACGGTTCCTGGAACAAGACCCGGAAGATCGGCGGCGACGTGGTGGTGGCCAAGCTCGGGCCCGATGGCAAGGTCACGTCCCTGGAGCCGTTCCTCACGGGCTTCCTGCAGGACAACAAGTATGTCGGGCGGCCCGTCGACGTGCTGGTGGCGCAGGACGGCTCGCTCCTCGTCTCGGACGATTACAACGGCGCGATCTACCGCGTCAGCTACGCCCGCTGAGCCCCCGGCGCGGGACCCGCGTCCCGCGCCCCGCACCATCCGGATGAACCCATGCGGCGCCTCGCCAACGGCCTTGCCCTCTGCCTCCTCGCCCTCACGGGTCTGCCGACCGGGCCGGCCGGCGCCCAGCCGGTGGCCGAGCGGCTGCCGGCCTGCCTCGGCTGCCACGGCGGGCAGGGCCGCTCCGAGACCGAGGGCGTGCCCTCCCTCGGCGGGATGCCGGCCGATTACGTGCTGACGCAGCTCTACCTGTTCCGGGAGAAGCAGCGGGTCGCCCCTCCCATGAACGAGATGGCGGCGGGTCTCTCGGACGACGACCTGCGCACGATCTCGGACGCGGTCGCGGCGCTTCCGCCGCCGACATCCGATGGCGGGGGAGATCCCGCCCGGATCGCCCGCGCCAAGGACCTCGTGGCCAGGCACCAATGCGGCTCCTGCCACAACGCCGACTTCTCGGGCCACGACCAGATCCCGCGGATCCGGGCGCAGCGCGAGGAGTACCTCGTGGCGGCCCTGCGGGGCTACAAGTCCAACGCGCGGGCCGGCTACGACCCGGCGATGAACGAGGCGGCGCAGCCCCTCTCGGACGACGACATCCGCGATCTCGCCCATTACCTCGCCCATCCGTGAGGCGGGGCCGGCGCCGGTCCGCGATGTGACCCGCCGCACATGGCCCCGCGCCGCATCGACTAGAGGTTGCGCGATTCGGTTCGCATTCCGACCGAGCCCGCCCGTTTCCGTGCCCTCCGCCCGCGCAGGCTGTAGGGTCGCGACCGTGCGGCCGGCCTCGGCGGCGCCCGTTGCGACGGGGCGCGGCCCCTTCCCGACCGGAGTGGCCGGGCTTGCGCGCCGCCGCCGATCCGTGCGCTGCCGCGGACCCGACCGGAGGACAGGATGCTGGATGTTGTTCCGGGCCGGAGCGGCCGTACCGGCCCTCTCCGGATCACCGCCGCGGCGGCCGTGCTGGCGATCGCGGCCCTGGGGAGCGGCGCGGCCGAGGCGCAGAGCCGCGGCTGCACGGTGACGCCCTACACGGACCCGCCGCGCCAGGTTCTGTCCTGCGCCGACGGGCTGACGGTCAGCGCCGAGACCGGCACCGCCTACAAGCTGGTCGACCGAAACCACGATGGCCGCCCCGAGAGCGCCGAGGTGACGAGCCGCGGCCTCCTGATCGACGTTCCGCCGCGCCGGGGCGGCTTCCAGATCCTCACGCCCCACGCCGTCGCCTCGGTCCGCGGCACGGTCTGGGCCGTCGACGTCTCCGCTCAGAAGACCGCGGTCTTCGTGCGCGCGGGCAGCGTCGCCGTCGCGCGCCCGGGAGGCCCGGCCGTGACGCTGCGGGCGGGCGAGGGCGTCGACGTGGAGGCCGGGGGCAATTCGCTCCACGTGCAACGGTGGAGCCCGGAGCGCGCCGCAGGCCTGCTCGCGCGTTTCGGCCGCTGATGCGGGCATGGCCGCGGGCATGGCCGCGCGAGGGGCGGCGCACCCACGCCGCCGTGGCCGCCGCCCTCGCCCTCGCGGCCTCCCTCCTCGCCGCCGCCTGGCACCGCGACGGGCGGGCGAGCGTCCTCGACCGGCTCGAATCGCCCCTCCTCGACCTCCGCTTCCTCCTCGTCGGGCCCGAGCCCGCCCCGGCCGACCTCGTGATCGTCGCCCTCGACGACGAGGCCATCCGCGAGGCCGGGGGGTATCCGCTGCCGCGGGCCGCGATGGCGCGGCTCGTCCGGATTCTCTCCGGCGCACGGCCCCGGGCGCTCGGGCTCGACCTGCTGTTCCTCGATCCCGGGCCGGCCCCGGACGATGCCGCGCTGGCCGAGGCCCTCAAGGACGCGGGCGCGGTCCTGGCGGCCGCGGCCGCGTTCCGCGCCGATCCGCCGGGCGCAGCCGAGGCCGTGCCGGTTCCGGGCTTGCCGGTCGCCGAGCGCGTGCGCTGGCCGATCGCGCGGTTTCGCGACGGCACCGGCATCGGCCTCGTCAACATCGCCACGGACCATGCCGGCACCCCGCGCCACGTGCCCCTCCTGCTCCGCCTCGGCGACACCGCCCTGCCCTCCTTCCCCCTGCGCCTCGCCGCCCAGGCGGCCCGGGCGGAGCCCGTGCTTGAGGCCGGGGGCATCGCCGTCGGAGGCGTGCGGTCGCGTCCCGATCTCGGCCTCAACCTGCCGATCCGCCTCCACGGGCCCCGCGGAACGGTCCGGACCGTGAGCGCGGGCGCCGTGCTGCGGGGCGAGGTCGAGGCGGAGGAGTTGCGCAACCGGATCGTCGTCGTCGGGGCCACGGCGATCGGCGCGGCCGACACCTTCGCGACGCCCTACGATCCGGTCCTGCCCGGCGTCGAGGTGCTGGCGACCGCCATCGGCCACCTCGCGACCGGCGACGGCCTCGTGCGCGATGCCGCCACCCGGCGCATCGATGCGGGCGCCGCCATCGTCCTGGCCGTCGCGTCCGCCCTCGCGGTGTCCCTCGCCCCCGCGGGCCTTGCCGTCGCGGTCGTGATCCTCGCCGCCCTCGCCTGGCTCGCCGCGACGGTGATCGCCTTCTCGTCGCATCTCTGGCTGAGCGCCACCGTGCCCCTCGCCGCGATGATCCCGGGGCTGCTCTACGGCCTTCTCGGCCGCCTCGGACTCGATCGGCGCCGCGCGCGCGACCTGGCGCGATCCGAGCGCGCCCTGCGCCTGTTCCACCCGCCGGCGCTCGCGGCGCGCCTCGCGCAGGATCCGGGCTTCCTCGCCGCCCCGGTGACGCAGGAGGTCGGGATCGTCTTCCTCGATCTCAGCGGCTTCACGCGCCTGAGCGAACGGCTCGGCTCGCAGGGGACCGACCGGTTCCTGCGCGACTTCCACGGCGTCGTGGGCGAGGAGATCGGCCGGCACGGCGGATTGGTGCTGAGCTTCATGGGCGACGGCGCCCTCGCGGTGTTCGGCCTCCTCGACCCAAAGCCCGGCGACGCGCGGCAGGCGCTCGTGGCCGCCGACAGCCTCGTGCCGCGGATCCGGTCCTGGCTCGGGACGCACACGCTGACCCGCGGCCGGCCGGTGGGCCTGCGCGTCGGCGCCCATCACGGCGAGGTCGTCGCCTCGCGCCTCGGGGCGAGCGATCACCAGCAGATCACGGTGGCGGGCGACAGCGTGAACGTCGCGAGCCGCCTGATGGAGGTCGCCAAGGATCTCCGCGCCGCCCTCGTGGTCAGCGCGGACCTCGTCGCCGCGAGCGGCATCGCGCCCGGCGCGATGCCCTTCGAGGGCGAGCGCTCCGTGGCGATCCGGGGGCGGGCGCAGCCCCTGAGCGTGGCCTATCGCTGGACGGAGCGGATGGCGGCCGGCTGAGCGGTCGCGCGAGCACCACCACGTCGCCTGCGCAAGGCCCCGCAGGCGGCGCGAACGGCTCAGGTCGCCGTCGGCTCGGCGCGCAGGAAATCGAAGTCGCAGCCCTCGTCCGCCTGCAGCACGGTGTCGTGGAAGAGGCGGGCATAGCCCCGCCTCGCCCAGTCAGGCCGCGCGACGGGCGCTTGCGCGGCGCGGCGGCGCGCGAGCTCGGCCTCGTCCACCAGGAGGTCGATCCGCCGTCCCGCGGTGTCGAGGCGGATGCGGTCCCCGGTGCGGACGAGGCCGAGGGGGCCGCCATCGGCGGATTCCGGCGTGATGTGCAGCACGATGGTGCCGAAGGCGGTGCCGCTCATGCGCGCGTCCGAGATCCGGACCATGTCCTTGACGCCCCGCGCCAGGAGCTTCTTCGGAATCGGCAGGTAGCCCGCCTCCGGCATGCCGGGGGCGCCCTTCGGCCCGCCGTTCTGCAGGATCAGGATGTCGTCGGGCTCGACGTCGAGGTCGGGATCGTCGATCCGCGTCGTCAGGTCGGGGATCGACGCGAACACGACCGCCCGGCCGGTATGCTGGAGGAGGGCCGGGCTCGCGGCGCTGTGCTTGATCAGGGCGCCTCGGGGCGCCAGGTTGCCGCGCAGGACCGCCATGGCGCCGACGGGCTTGATCGGGTCGTCGGCCGGGCGGATCACGCTCTGGCCGGGCACCTCCTCGGCCGCCGCCACCACGTCGCGGAGCGTCCCGCCCGCCACCGTCTGGGCGTCGAGATCGATGCGGTCGCCGAGCCGGCGCAGCAGCGCCGGGACGCCGCCGGCATGGTGGAAATGCTCCATGTAGTGGGCACCGGAGGGCTTCAGGTCGACCAGCACCGGCACCGCCCGGCCGAGAGCGTCGAAGGCGTCGAGGTCGATCCGGTGCGGCGTGCGGTTGGCGATGGCGGTGAGGTGGATCAGCCCGTTGGTCGATCCGCCGATCGCCTGCATGACGACCTGGGCATTGCGGAAGGCGGCGGGCGTCAGGAGGGCGCTCGGGCGCGGGCCGCCCGACACCGCCATCTCGGCGGCGCGCCGGCCGCTCAGTTCGGCGATCCGGATTCGCTCGGCATGGGGCGCGGGCACGGTCGCGCTCATGGGCAGGGACAGGCCGAGCGCCTCCGTCACGCAAGCCATGGTGCTCGCCGTGCCCATCACCATGCAGGTGCCGACGGAGGGCGCGAGGCGGCTGTTGACCCGCTCGATCTCGGCCTCGTCGATCGCGCCGGCCCGGTGCGCGCTCCAGAGCCGGCGGCAATCCGTGCAGGCGCCCAGGACCTCGCCCTTGTGGTGGCCCACCACCATCGGGCCTACCGGGATCACCACGGTCGGCAGGTCGACGCTCGCTGCCGCCATGATCTGGGCCGGCAGGGTCTTGTCGCAGCCCCCGACCACGATGACGGCATCCATGGGCTGGGCCCGGATCATCTCCTCGGTGTCCATCGCCATCAGGTTGCGCAGGAACATCGAGGTCGGGTGGGCGAAGCTCTCGTGGATCGAGATCGTCGGGAACACCATCGGCAGGCCCCCCGCCAGCATCACGCCGCGCTTGGCCGCCTCGATCAGGGCCGGCGCGTTGCCGTGGCACGGGTTGTAGTCGCTCGCCGTGTTGGTGATGCCGACGATCGGCCGGTCGAGGGCGTCGTCCGAGTAGCCCGCCGCCTTGATGAAGGCCTTGCGCAGGAACAGGGAGAACCCGGCATCGCCGTAGCTGGTGAGACCCTTGCGCAGCCCCTTGCTCATGATGTCGGTCCCTCGCTCTCGGGCACCCGGGATCAGCTCGCGATCCGGGCCCGCGGGTCGGTGCGGGCGATGCGCGACAGCAGGTAGTCGACCTCGCCCCTCGCCTGCGCGGAGAGGCTGGCGGCGGGCTTGCGCTGCGCGTCGGAGGCGAAGATGCCGCGCTTCTGGAAGACGTATTTGCGCACCGCGAGCCCGAGCGGCCCCTGCTGCTGCTCGTAGCGCAGATAGGGCAGGTGCGCGTCGAACAGGTCGTGCGCCGCGTCGCGGTTCCCCGCGGCCGAGAGCCGGACCACGTCGACCAGCATCTCCGGGAAGGCGTAGCCGGTATTGGCCCCGTCCGCGCCCCGCTCCATCTCGAAATCGAGGAACAGGCCGCCATTGCCGGTCAGGATCGCGATGTGGCGCATCGAGCCGTCCCGCTCGAAGGCGCGGAGCGCCGTGATCTTGTCGAGGCCCGGCCAGTCCTCGTGCTTGAGCATGACGCAGGACGGGGACTCGGTGACGATCCGGCGGATCACCGCGGGGGTCATCACGACCGAGAAGGTCAGGGGGTAATCCTGGACCACGAAGGGCACGTCCGGGCCGATCGCCTCGGCGGCGTTGCGGTAATAGGCGACGATCTGGTCGTCGGTGCGCAGGGTGTTGGGCGGCCCGATCATCACGCCCGCCGCGCCGAGCTCCATCACCTCGCGGGCCAGCGCGCGCATCGCCGCGAAGCCCGGCGCCGAGACGCCCACGAGAACCGGGATGTCGAGGCGCCCGATGACCCGCTTGGCGATCGCGACGGCCTCGGAATGGTCGAGCTTGGGCGCCTCGCCGAGCTGGCCGAGGATCGTGACCCCATCGACCGCCGCGCCGGTGAAGAAGTCGGCCATGCGATCGAGGGAGGTCTCGTCGACGCGCCCGTTGGGGTGGAAGGGCGTCGGAGCGATCGGGATCACGCCCTTGATCGCGCTGGTCAGAGCCATCGTGTCCTCCTGGTTTTCGGGCCCGGGATCCGCCTGGCGCGTCAGACGCTGGCGATCAGGCCACCGTCGATGCGCATCACCGATCCGGTGACGTAGGAGGCGCGGGCGCTCGCCAGGAACGTCACCACGTCGCCGTACTCGCGCGGGTCGCCGTAGCGCCCGAGCGGGATGGCGCCGGTGCTCTCGGCGGTGACCGCGGCGGGCTCGCGGCCCTCGCGCTTCGCCTTGGCCTCGTCGAGGAACAGGATGCGCTTCGTGGCGATGCGGCCGGGCAGCACGATGTTGACCGTGACGCCGTCGGGCCCGACCTCGCGCGCCAGGGTCTTCGACCAGCCGACGAGGGAGAGCCGCAGCGCGTTCGAGATCGCGAGGTTCGGGATCGGCGCGACGACGCCCGAGGAGGTGCTGGTGATCACCCGGCCCCAGCCGCGCGCCCGCATCCGCGGCAGGACACGGTCGGTGACGGCGATCACCGAGACCACCATGGCCTGGAACTGCCGGGCCCAGATCTCGGGGGGCTGGCCGGCCGCCGGGGTCGGCGGCGGGCCGCCCGTGTTGTTGACGAGGATGTCGACGGGGCCGAAGCGCGCCTCGATCGCGCTCACATGCGCCTCGATCTGCGTCAGATCGGCGAGGTCCCAGGTCAGGGCGAGGCCCTCGGATCCGGCCGCGGCGATGTCCTGCATCGTCGGCCGCAGCGCGTCCGCGTCGATGTCGGCCGCCGCGACCCGGGCGCCCTCTCCGGCGAGGGAGACCGCGATCGCCCGCCCCAGGCCGCCGCCGGCCCCGAGCACGAGGGCCGTCCTTCCGCGCAGACCCAGATCCATGGGCGTCTCCTCGGTCGTCTGTTTCTCGCCGTTCGCTCCTGTCTTAGTGCGGGACGGGCCCGGGGGTAAGCGCGGACCCGTGATCGTCCACCTCAGAGCGGGTGGCTGCCGGCGTCGATGATGCGCTGGTAATGGCCGAGCCAGGCCTGGATCATGCGGTCGAACAGGCTCCCGAGGGAGCCGCGGCCGGACTGCGCGGCGGGGATCGAGGGCACGACGGAGGAGGACATGGGATCTCGCAAGGCTGTGTGACGCGAAGCCGGCGGCTTCCTGAGCCCCAGAGATGCGCGCGATGCTGCATCGCAGCAATCGCCGCGACGGCATCGGGCGCATGCGGTGGAAGCATGCGCCGGATCAGGGTTCGTCAATCCTGGGCGCAGTTCTCCGGTCCGGAGCGGCGGGATCAGCCGCCGGCGAGCGCCTCCGGGTTGACGAGGTTCCGCGGAGGCTCGCCCCGCAGGATGCGCAGCATCTCCTCGGCGGCGCCGAGGCCCATGACGCGCAGGCTCGTGGCGCTGGTGCCGGCGACGTGGGGCGTCAGGAGCAGGTTGGGGCAGGCGAAGAGCGGGTGGTCCGGGGGCAACGGCTGGACCGCGAAGACGTCGAGGGCCGCTCCCGCGATCCGGCCGGCCTTCAGGGCCTCGGCGAGTGCGGCGGCCTCGACGATGGGGCCCCGCGCCACGTTGATGAGCACGGCGCGCCGGCGCATCCGGCCGATCAGCCGGGCATCGACGAGGCCGCGCGTCTCGTCGTTGAGCGGGCAGGCGATGACGACGGCATCGCTCTCGGAAAACAGGGTCTCCCGGTCGACCGGCTCGATCTGCCCGTCGAAGCTATGGTTGCGGCGCGCGTGGCCGAGCACCCGCAGGCCGAAGCCGTGGCGGGCGATCCCCGCGACGCGGCGCCCGATCTCCCCGGTGCCGAGGATGCCGAGCGTGGTGCCGCCGATCTCGTCGAGGTCGCTCGCGCGCGACTTGGCGGCGATCCAGCCCGCCTCCCGCAGGGTCGCGTCGAGGCGGGCGAGTTGCCGGCGCAGGTGGAACAGGGCGGCGAAGACGTGCTCGGCGACCGCCTGCGTGTTGCTGCCCGGCAGGTTCGCGACCGGGATGCCCCGCGCCGTCGCGGCCGAGATCGGGACGAAATCGAGGCCGACGCCGTGGCGGACGATGCCGCGCAGGCGCGGCGCATGGTCGAGGATGTCGTCGGGGAGCTGGGCGCGCACGATCAGCCCTGTCGCCTCGGCCGCGAGGGCGCGGAGCGTCCCGGCCCCGGTGTCGGGGGCGGTGATCAGCCGGGCCCGGGGCCGCAGCAGCGCCTCCGCATCCGGATGGATCGGGTTCGTCATCACCACGAGGGGCAGGTCGGCGGACGATTCGCGCAAAGGGCCGGGGCTCCGGTCTGAGGGTCGCCCGACGGGGGCGGGCGTTAGCGGGGGAGGACCTTGCCGGGGTTCATCAGGCCCTGCGGGTCGATCGCCTCCTTGATCCGGCGGGCGAGGTCGAGCTCGCCCCGCCGCCGGTGGCGCTGGAGTTCCGCGACCCGGTACTGCCCGATCCCGTGCTCCGCCGAGATGCTGCCGCCGAAGCGCTCGACCACGCCGTGCACGATGGCGTTGATCGCCTCCGTGGTGTCGCCGGGACCCGTCAGCACGTTGTAGTGGATGTTGCCGTCGCCCATATGGCCGAAGACGTTGCGGCGGGCCGCCGGCGCCCCTTCCGCCAGCGCGCGCGCCGTCTCGGCCAGGAAGGCGGGGATCGCCGAGATCGGCACCGAGACGTCGTGCTTCACGCTGGTCCCGGCGCGGCCCTCCGCCTCCGAGATGCTCTCGCGCAGGGCCCAGAGCCCGGCGGCCTGCTGTCCGGATTCCGCCAGGACACCGTCGACGGCGTCACCGGCCTCGAGGGCCGCCCCGAGCACGCCTTCGAAGGCCTCGCGCAGGCCCGCGAGGCTCGATCCGGCCTCGATCAGCACGGACCAAGCCGCGGCCTGCAGGGGGCTGCGCAGGCCCGCATGCTCGGCCACGAGGTCGATCGAGGCGCGGGAGATCAGCTCGAAGGCCTGGATCGTGTCGCCCAGCGCATCGTGGGCGCCGTGCAGGATCCGCAGGGCCGCCGCCGGATCCTCGACGGCGAGGAGCGCCGTCGCGGTGTGACGGGGCCGGGCGACGAGGCGGAGGATCGCCGCGGTGACGATCCCGAGCGTCCCCTCCGTGCCGATGAAGAGCTGCTTCCAATCGTAGCCCGCATTGTCCTTGCGCAGCGCCCGCAGCCCGTCGACGACCGTGCCGTCGGGGAGGACCACCTCAAGGCCGAGGACGAGGCCGCGGGTCATGCCGTAGCGCAGCACGTTGAGGCCCCCGGCATTCGTCGCCACGACCCCGCCGATCATCGCCGAGCCCTCCGCCGCCAGGGTCACGGGCAGGAACCGTCCGGCCGCCTCGGCGGCGTCCTTGGCGACGCGCAGGATGCAGCCGGCCTCGGCCTCGATCGTGAGGCCCACCGGATCGACCGCCCGCACGGCGTCCATGCGGGCGAGGGAGAGCACGATCTGCCCTCCCGAGGCGTCCGGCGTCGCGGCCCCGGCAAGCCCGGTATGGCCGCCCTGCGGCACGACCGGGGCGCCCGCCGCGCGGCAGAGTTCGACCACGGCCGCGACCTCCGCGGTGCTCCCCGGACGCGCCACCGCCGCCGGCCGGCCGTGGAACATCCGCCGCCAATCGACCGCGTAGGGCGCGAGGTCGGCCTCCGCCGTGAGGAGGCCCGCGGGCCCGAGCCGCTCGCCGAGGCGCGCCAGAAGGCCCGGGAGGTCAGCGCAGCGATCCATCATTCGGTCTCCTCTCGGTCCCGCCCCAGGCCCTCACGCGGGCGGGAAGCCGTAGAGCCTCTGCGGGTTCTCGACGAAGAGCCGGTGGCGCCGCGCCGCGTCCGGCACCCAATCGGCCATCAGGTCGAGGAGATCGCCGATATTCGGCATCGGGCCCCAGGTGGCCACGTGGGGCCAGTCCGAGCCCCAGAGGCAGCGCTCCGGGCCCGCATCGTTGAGCGCGCGTGCGAACGGGATCGTGTCGGCGTAGGGCGGCCCCGCGACCGAGTTGCGCGAGGCCCCCTGCAGCTTCACGTAGGCCCCGTCGCGCACCAGCGACACCAGGGTGCGAAAGCCCGGATCGTCGAGGCCGGCCGAGGTCGGCATGTGGCCCATATGGTCGACCACGAAGGGCACCGGCAGCCGCCCGAGGGCGCTCGCCAGCGGCGGCAGCGTCCGGGCGTCGATCAGGAACTGCAGGTGCCAGCCCATGTCGCGGCAGAGGTCGCCGTAGGCCGCGACCTGCTCGAAGCCGATGCCGCCGCCGTAGAGCACGTTGAGGCGCAGGCCCACCACGCCCTCGTCCTTGAGCGCCCGCAGCTCCCGCTCCGGCAGCCCGAGGGGGATCACCGCGATCCCGCGCAGGCGCGCCGGCTGCGCCCGAAGGGTCTCGCGCAGGCGCCGGTTGTTCGTGCCGTGGACGCTCACCTGGACGAGGACGCCGTAGGTCATCCCGGTGGCGTCGAGCATGCGCAGATAGGTCTCGGCGCGCGCCTCCGGCGGCGTGTAGCTGCGCCCCTCCACGAACGGGTCGTCGGGCGGCAGCCCGATCACGTGGGCGTGGGTGTCGACGGCGCCTGCCGGCACCGCGTAGCGCGAGGGTCCGCGCGGGTTCGGGTCCGGCCCCGGGCAGGGGCGGGCATTCGGGGCGAGCGCGCTCGTTTCAGCCATCGACGTGCAGGACCTTTCCGCGGGTCTCGGGCAGCGCGTAGGCCGAGAGGAAGAACAGGCCGTAGGCGCCGACCGCGAAGATCGCGATCGCGTTGGCCAGCGTCATCCCCGCCGAGATGTAGCCGACGAGGGCCGGGAACAGGGCGCCGATCCCGCGGCCGAAATTGTAGCAGAAGCCCTGGCCCGAGCCCCGGAGCCGCGTCGGGTAGAGCTCCGTCAGGAAGGCGCCCATGCCGGAGAAGTAGCCGGAGGCGAAGAAGCCGAGCGGGAAGCCCAGCACCCACAGGATCTCGTTCGAGAGCGGCAATTGCGTGTAGGCCAGCACCACGCCGATCGCCCCGAGGGAGAAGACCAGGAAGAGGTTGCGCCGGCCGATCTTGTCCGAGAGCCAGGCGCCCACGAGGTAGCCCGTGAAGGAGCCGACGATCAGGGCGGCGAGGTAGCCGGTCGAGCCGACGATCGAGAGCTTGCGCTCCGTCGTGAGGAAGCGCGGCAGCCAGGTGGTGATGGCGTAGTAGCCGCCCTGGCAGCCGGTGGAGAGGAGCGAGGCCAGGATCGTGGTCTTGAGGATGCCGGGCGCGAAGATCTCGAAGATGCTCGGGCTCTCGCCCCTGCGGGCCTGGAGGGCGCGGGTTTCGGCCGCGACCTTGGGCTCCTCGACATAGGCGCGCAGGTAGAACACCAGCAGGGCGGGGGCCGCGCCGATGACGAACATCCAGCGCCACGCCTCCTCAGGCGGCAGATAGGTGAACAGGATCGCCTGGGCCAGGACCGCCAGCCCCCAGCCGATCGCCCAGCCGGACTGCACCGAGCCGACCGCGCGGCCGCGATACTGCGCCCGGATCGTCTCGCCCATCAGCACGGCGCCCGCCGCCCACTCGCCGCCGAAGCCGAGGCCAAGCAGGGCGCGGGCGATCAGGAGCTGGGTGAAATCCTGCGCGAAGGCGCAGACCAGCGAGAAGAACGAGAACCACAGGATGGTGAATTGCAGGGTGCGCACCCGGCCGATCCGGTCGGCGAGGTAGCCCGCGCCCCAGCCCCCGACGGCGGAGGCCAGCAGCGTCGCGGTGGCGGCGAGCCCGGCCGAGCCCGCATCGACGGCCCACAGCTTGATGATCGTGCCGATCACCAGCGGGTAGATCATGAAGTCCATGCCGTCGAGGGCCCAGCCCGCGGCGCAGGCCCAGAAGGTGCGCCGCTCGGGCACCGTCATGTCCTTGTAGAAGGCCGTGAGGCTCGCATCCTCGATCGGCAGCACGGTGGCGCCGTCCGCGGCCGCGCTCGCCTCGGGTTCTGTCCTGCCGACCATAACGTCACCTTTCGGGATGGAAGCGCGTCGTGGGCCCGCGGCGGACCGGACCGCCGCCGGGCCGTCTCATCGGCCCGCGACCTCGGTGCGGGCCTTCAGGATGGCGATCAGGGCGCTGTCGCGGCGGGCCTCGAGCTCCGCGATCGGGCGCCCCTGCGCCTCCGCCTCGACGCCCGACACGATCCGGTCCTTCAGGGCCGCGTCGAGCTCGGGATGGCCGAGGCTCGCCCAGCGGCGGACCTGGCTCGGGCCGAGATGGTCGAGGTAGTGGCGGATGCCCCCCTCCCCGCCCCCGAGGTGGTAGGTCATGTGCGGCCCCATCGCGGCCCAGCGCAGGCCCGGCCCGTTGCAGAGCGCCGCGTCGATGTCGGCCACGCTCGCCACCCCCTCGGCGACGAGGTTCACCGCCTCCCGGTAGAGGGCGGAGGCGAGGCGGTTGGCGATGTGCCCCGGCATCTCGCGGGTGAGGATCACCGGCCGGCGCCCGAGCCCGCGATAGAAGGCGGCCGCGCGCTCCGCCACATCGGCATCCCCCGCCACGATCTCCACGAGGGGCACGAGGTGGGGCGGGTTGAACGGGTGAGCCACGACGAACCGTTCCGGCCGCGCGCAATCCGCCACGATGGCGCTGCGCAGCATCGCCGAGGTGCTCGACGCGATGATCACGCCGGCGGGCAGGAGGGCGTCGAGGCGGGCGAGGAGCTCCCGCTTCAGCCCCTCGGCCTCGGGGGCGTTCTCCTGCACGAACTCCGCGCCCGAGACCGCGGCCTCGAGCTCCGGATGGAAGCTGAGGCGGCCCTCGCCCGTCAGCCCGAGTTCCGCGAGCTGGACCCGGGCCTGTGCCACGAAGGCGCTCAGGCGCTCCGCGCTGCCGGGCCCCGGATCGGTCGCCGCGACGTCGAGCCCGTGGGCGGTGAAGAGGGCGGCCCAGCTCGCCCCGACGGTCCCGCAGCCGATCACCGCCACGCGGCGGATCCCATTGTTGTTTGTCACGACCGACACCCTGCGCCCGCTTTACTTTCAGCAACGCCCTCGCCTAGTCAATGTAGGGCCACCCGTTTCCACGGGGGCACAACAGGGGGCGCACGACCCCCGTCGGAGGAATACGATGATCTTGCGCGCCACGGCGGCCTGTGCGGCCCTGTTCGCCCTCGCGATGACCGTCCCGTCCCGAGCCGACGACCTCGTCCGTCTCGGCAACCTGAAATTCGCCCATTACGGGGCGATCTCCTACATGAAGGAGATCGCCCCGAAATTCGGTCTCAAGATCGACGAGCGCGTCTTCGCCAAGGGTGCCGACATCTACCCGGCCATGGCGGTCGACCAGATCGACATCTCGGCCTCGGGCGCGGACGGCGCGGTGGCGGCGCGGGGCAACGGGGTGAAGCTCTACGTGGTCGCGGGCTTCGCCAATGGCGGCGTGCGGATCCTCCGCCGGCCGGACCTCGAGATCAAGTCGCTCGCCGACGTGAAGGGGCGCAAGGTCGCGACCGTGCGCGGCGGAACGCAGGACCTGATGCTCCTCGCCGAGCTCGACAAGCACGGCATGACCTGGTCCGAGCGGCCCGGCAAGGACGTTCAGCTGACCTATTTCAACAACTACGCCGACCTGAACCAGGCGCTGGCGCAGAAATACGTCGACATCATCTGCCAGAGCGAGCCGCAATCGACCCAGGCGATCAGCGCCGGCTACGCGGCCGAGGTGGTGAAACCCTACGACACGCCGATCGGCGTGCCGGTGCGCCCCCTCGTGATGACCGAGAAGATGTACAACGAGCGGCCCGAGGTCGCCGCCCGCGTGCTCAAGCTCTTCGTCGCCGCCACCAAGGCGTTCATCGACGACCCGGCGCTCGCCGAGAAGTACGTGCGCGAGCAGGTCTTCAAGGGCCAGCTCACGAGCCAGGACTTCCGCGACGGCATGGCCAACGCGAAGTACACCTACGACGTCCCGGCCGGGCATATGCAGACCACGACGGACTACATGATGAAGTACGGCCTGGGTAAGATGGTCAACCCGCCGAAGAGCGACGACGAGTGGGTGAAGCTCGACCTGCTCGAGAAGGCCAAGGCCGAGCTCAAGACGAACTGAGCCGCGCCATGGCCCTGTCCCGGCTGCGCGGCGCCATCGTCCCGGTCGCCCTCCTGATCCTCTGGGAGATCCTCAGCCGCGTCGGCGTGTTCTCCCCGATCGTGCTGCCGCCGCCGAGCGCGGTGGCGGTGAAGTGGTATTCCGGGCTCCTGCCCGGCCTGCCCTACGAGCCCGGCAGCCAGAGCTACCTGTCCTGGCTGTTCTCCGGCGAGATGCCGCACGACGCGGTGGCGAGCCTCGCGCGCGTGCTCAGCGGCTTCGTGATCGGCGCAGGGCTCGCGGTGCCGATCGGGCTCCTCCTCGGCACCAGCGACCGGCTCTACGGGCTGTTCAGCCCCTTGCTGGAGATCCTGCGGCCGATCCCGCCGATCGCCTACATCCCGCTGGCGATCGTCTGGTTCGGCCTCGGCAACCCGCCGGCCCTGTTCCTGATCGCGCTCGGCACCTTCTTCCCGGTGCTCGTCAACACCATCGCGGGCGTGCGGCAGGTGGACTCGATCTACATCCGCGCCGCCCGCAACCTCGGGGCGAATTCCTGGACCATGTTCCGGCGGGTGATTCTGCCGGCCGCGAGCCCCTTCGTGCTCGCCGGGATGCGCATCGGCATCGGCACCGCCTTCATCGTGGTGATCGTCGCCGAGATGATCGCGGTCTCGGACGGCCTCGGCTATCGCATCCTCGAGGCCCGCGAGTACATGTGGTCCGACAAGATCATCGGCGGCATGCTGACCATCGGAATCCTCGGCCTCATCATCGACGGCGGCATGTCCCGCCTGAACGATCACCTGCTGCGCTGGCATCGCGGCCTTGAACGCTGAGCCCGGACGCCTCCGCATGTCGGCAGAAATCGTCATCGCCAATGCCAGCAAGGTGTTCGGCAGCGGCAGCGGGGCGGTCGCGGCCCTGCAGGACATCAGCGCCACGGTGCCGGAGGGCCAGTTCCTCTGCCTGCTCGGCCCCTCGGGCTGCGGCAAGTCCACCCTGCTCAACGCCGTGGCGGGCTTCACGCCGCTCAGCGAGGGGACGATCACCCTCGGCGGGCAGGCGATCGCGGAGCCCGGCCCCGAGCGCGGCATGGTGTTCCAGGAATACGCGCTGTTCCCCTGGATGAACGTCGAGGACAACGTCCGCTTCGGTCTCGATATCAAGGGCGTGAACCGGGCCGAGGCCACCGTCACGGTCGACCGGATCGTCGCGACCCTCGGCCTGTCGGATTTCCGCAAGCGCTACCCGAAGGATCTCTCGGGCGGCATGCGCCAGCGCGTCGCCATCGCCCGCATCCTCGCCCTCGACCCGCCCGTGATGCTGATGGACGAGCCCTTCGGGGCCCTCGACGCCCTCACCCGGCGCACCCTGCAGGACGAGCTGCTGCGGATCTGGGCGGAATCGCGCAAGACCATCGTGTTCGTGACCCACTCGATCGAAGAGGCGATCTACCTCGCCGACCGGATCCTGGTGATGACCTACCGCCCGGGGCGCATCAAGCGCGATCTCAGGGTCGAGATCCCGCGCCCGCGCGACACGGCCTCGGGCGAGTTCAACGCCCTCAAGCGCGAGCTCGCGGCTCTGGTGATGGAGGAGCAGAAGCGCTTCACCGAGGCCGAGCTGCACGGGGCGGCGGTGGACTAGGGCGTTTGCCGGGATCCCGGAGAATGCCCGAGCGGCCCGCGGATCCGCCGGGCCGCGCGGCGATCCCGCAACGCCCCTCACCCGCGCGGCCGCCGGATCCCCAGGACCTTCATGCGCGAGGCCAGGGTCGTCGGCTTGAGGTCGAGGAGTCCGGCCGCCCCGCCCGGGCCGAACACCTTGCCGCCGCAGGCCGCGAGGGCCGCCTCGATGTCGGCCCGGTCGCGGGCCCGGCGCTCGCGCTCCGTGGCGGGCCGGCCCGTGACGGCCGGCGGGCCGGCGGGGTCGCCCGCCGGCCCGCCGTCGGCCTCCGGCAGGTCGAGGCGCAGGCGCCCGCGCACCGCGAGGATCGCGGCCCGCTCGATCACGTTCTCCAGTTCCCGCACGTTGCCCGGCCAGGCGTAGCGGGTGAGGCGGCGCACGTCCCCTTGGGTCAGGCGCGGCTCCGGGATGTTCAGGCGCCGCGCCGCCCCCTTCAGGAAGTGCTGGGCGATCAGCGGGATGTCCTCCGGGCGCTCCCGCAGGGGCACCGCGCCGATCGGGAACACGTTCAGGCGGAAGTAGAGGTCCTCGCGGAAATGGCCTCGCCGCACCGCCTCCTTGAGGTCCCGGTTCGTCGCGGCCACGAGGCGCACGTCGACGGCCCGGGTGTGCTCGTCGCCGATGCGCTCGAAGGAGCGCTCCTGCAGCACCCGCAGCAGCTTGCCCTGAAGGTCCAGGGGAATCTCCCCGACCTCGTCGAGGAACAGGGTGCCACCGTCGGCGAGCTCGAAGCGCCCGACCCGGTCGCGCAGGGCCCCGGTGAAGGCCCCCTTGGCATGGCCGAAGAACTCGCTCTCGAACAGCTCGCGCGGGATCGCCGCGCAATTCACCCGGATCAGGGGGCGGTCCCGGCGCCGGCTGGCCTCGTGGATGGCGCGGGCGATCAGCTCCTTGCCGGTGCCGGATTCGCCGGTGACCAGGACGGTGGCGTCCGTGCCGCCCACGAGCTCGACCTGGCGCAGCGTCGCCTCGATGGCGGGCGAGCGGCCGATGATGCCCTGGTGGTGGCTCTCGGCCCGGATCTCCTCTTTCAGGTAGGCGTTCTCGAGCTCGAGGCGGGCGCGCAGCGAATCGACCTCGGCGAGCGCCGTGCGCAGGCGCTCGTCGGCCTCGCGGCGCTGGCTGACGTCGCGGAAGACGATGACCGCGCCGAGAAGCTGGCCCCGGTCCCGGATCGGCGTCGAGGTGTACTCCACCGGGAAGGCGGTGCCGTCCTTGCGCCAGAACACCTCGCTGTCGACCTGATGCACCGCCCCGTCGCGGAAGGCGGCGTAGATCGGGCAATCGTGGTGGTGGTAATGCGCCCCGTTCGGATGGGTGTGGTGGACGGTGGCGTGCATGTCGCGCCCGACGAGGTCGGCGGCCCTCCAGCCCAGCATGCGCTCGGCCGCCGGGTTGATGAAGGTCGTCACCCCCTCGGCGTTGACGCCGTAGATCCCCTCCCCGGCCGCGCGCAGGATCAGCTGATTCTCGCGCTCGATATCGCGAAAGATCCGCTCCATGCGCTGCCACTCGGAGAGGCCGGCCCGCATATGCGCGTCAGCCTCCCGGTCGATGCCGCGGTGCTGGCGCTCGTCGCGGTCGGCGAGCGTGACCAGCAAGCGCTGCTCGGGGCCAGGCAGCAGGGAGGCGGCGTATTCGAGCCGTAGCGCCCGCCCCGCGCCGTGGCGAGGCGTCAGCGCGTGCGTCCACCAGCGCTCCTTCGCCTGCACGGCCTGGGTGAAGACGATGAGGGCCGGGCGCTGGCCCGGATGCAGCGCGCTCGCCGCCATTCCGGCGAGCGCCGGCCGCGGATAGCCGAGGAGGCGGGCCGCAGCCGCGTTGGCGTCGACGATCCGGTCGGCCACGGGATCGAGGACGAGCATCGGCTCGCGCGAGGCCTCGAAGGCCAGGCCGAATCCCTGCGCGTCGGCCCGAGCACGCTCCAGCATCACGACATCTCGTGTTCGAAATCACGAAATCTCAGTATACACGACATTTCGTGATTTCGCCGGGTTTTCTAAATCATTGTTTTTGCTCCTGTTTCAAAACCGGAATCTCTGGCACGCGGTTTGCTCGAGAGGACGGGTCCCGATCCGTGCGAGGCGCTGATGGCCCTGTTCGACAATCCCTTCGACGCCCGACGTCGCCTGGGCCGCCGCGGCTGGTCCTGCGGCGCGCATGCGAGCCAGGCCGAGCACGCGGCGGCGACCCCGACGGGCGATGACGCAACTTCCTGGTCACCCGCTCGAAGACCCTGCGCGACGCGCAGCCCGAGGGCTACGACCAGCGCCACCCGCCGGTGGTGTGCCGGAGCCTGAGCCCGTCGGACGCGGACGCGATCGTGGCGAGCGCGGGCCCCGCGGCCAAGCGAGCCTGAGCCGCACCACGGAGCCCCGGGCGGCGTCCTCGACGCCCGGCGGCCCCCACCGAGCCTCACCCCTCCGGGACGCGCCGTCCCGGAGCACGCGAACCCCTTGCCCGCTCCTCAACCCCGGAGATGTTCCATGAAGCGCGACGACCTCACCGAGAAGCTCCTCGACATCAAGCGTGAGAAGGGCTGGAGCTGGAAGCACATCCAGGAGGAGATCGGCGGCATCTCGCCGATCCTCATCACCGCCGCCTGCATGGGCCAGATGAAGCTGCCCAAGGCGCAGGCCAGGAAGGCCGCCGAGCTGTTCGGCCTGAGCCAAGCCGAGGAGCGCCTGCTCAACGAGGCGCCCTATCGCGGCTCGATCCCGCAGATGCCACCGACCGACCCCCTGATCTACCGCTTCTACGAGTTGGTCATGGTCTACGGCACCACCTGGAAGGAGCTGATCCAGGAGGAGTTCGGCGACGGCATCATGTCGGCCATCGACTTCAACATGACCATGGAGCGCGAGGCCAACAACAAGGGCGACCGGGTGAAGCTCGCCATGTCGGGCAAGTTCCTGCCCTACAAGTACTACGGCAACGAGGACGGCGTGCCGGAATACGGCTTCAAGGAGGGCTGAGCCGGCCCCGCGCAGGAGCGGCGGGGCGCTTGGCTCGGTCAGCGCGAGGCGGTCACCTCCGCGATGATCGCGTCGAGGACCCGCATCTGCGGGGCCGCCCGGGTGAGGTAGCGGCCCTTCCGGGAGGTGGTGTCGAGGTAGCCCCACCAATCCCAGCAGCCGTTGGGATTGGGCTCGAACCAGGCGGCGTCGACCGCCCCGCTCACGGGCGGCGCGCGGCAGACGCCCCCGGCGACGGGCTCGCCCGGGGCGATCGCCGGATAGACCACGATGGTCCGGTAGGCCTCCGCCCAGTTGTTGTAGCCCGCCAGCCGCGCGAAGGTCCGGGCATCCTGCTTGCAGCCGTGCAGTGCGACGTGGACGCGGCAGGCGCTGCCGGCAGCGCGGCAGGTTGGCGGAACGTAGAGGTAGCCCGCCTCGGCCATGTCGAGGTTGCGCCGGCGCCGGCTCGTCGTCGGCAGCCAGAACCAGTTCAGGCCGTCATCGGCGATCGACGGGGCGTCCGCCGTGACCCGCTCGATCAGGCGCCGCTGGTCGAAGCGCCAGATCTCGCCCTCCGGAACGGAATCGACCCGCTGAGCGCCGCCGGGCGCCGTATCCCCGAACAGGGCCCGGAACATAGCCCCCGCATTGTCGGCGGCCCCGCAGCTGCGGACGTAGCGCGTTTCCTGGCCGTCGAAGGCGCAGGCATCGGTGCCGGGGCCGGGCGCGATGATGCCGTGGCCCGCCCCGTCGCTGCCGTCCCGGGCGTTGCCCCGGTCGACCTCCGGGGCGCTGCCGATGAAGCCCGCCAGGAAGGCGGCGTTCGCCTCACCCGATGTCGACGCCACGGTCTCGTCGGCCGGGCTCTGGAACAGGTAGGCCCGGCGCAGCCGCTGCGGGACGCCGGAGACGAGCCCGTCGATCGCCCCGTCGGCGGCCAGGCGGCGGGCAGTCCCGAGGGTCTCGGCGAGGGGGCCCCGGCCGCACATGCAGGCGTTGACCGCGCGGGACACGCTGCCCTCGGCGCAGCCCCAGAGCGGCCCGGCGATCGACCCCACCCCGGTCACGGAGGCGGAATGGGCGACCGAGTACTGCACCGCCATCGCGGCCCCCGACGACAGGCCCGAGATGCTGACCGCCGCCGGGTCGGCGCCGCGGCGCAGGCCGGCGCCGTCATCTCCCGCGGCAGGCCCGGCGAGGGCGGCGAGGAGGGGGGCCAGGAGGGGGGTGAGGAGCGCGGCCAGGAGGGCGGCGTGACAGGGGGCAGGTCGCATCGGATCTCGGATCTCCCGGGCTCCATTGAGGGGGCGTTCGGGGCGCGATGTCCAGGCGCCGCCCCGGGGTTTCGGGCGTCCCCGGCCGGCACCGGGCGTTGAAGAAATCATGAACGAAGCGGGGATCCGTTCGGCGCGGGCAGCCGTTGAGGGGACTCGCGCCGACCGAGCCCGATCCCGCGGCGCGACCGGGATCCCGTCCGACCATGTTCACGACCGCATACCGGGTCACCATCGCGATCCGCGACGCCGTGCGGACCGTCTCGGCCGCGACCGAGCGGGAGGTCGCCCTGATGGCAGAATCGGTCCTGCGCCAGCACCAGGGCGAGACCCTGGCGGTCGGCTTCTGGGTCGATTGCGCCGATGCCGAGGTCGGCCGCCGCATCGCCGCCTACCTCACCGACCTGGCGCTCGAGCTCGACCTCGCCTGACCGGGCAGCGCCGCCGCCGCGCGATCACCCCTGTGCGGGCGGCCGGGAGGCGGGTACTCTTGCGCGGGTCCTCTTGGCGGGAATCGCCATCCGGGGTTGCTCATGACCGCACTCGTCTGGGTCGGGCTCAGCGTCGCCTTCCTCGGCCCGCCGCCGCCCCGGCGCGGGTGGCAGGACCCGCCCGGACCGCCGCGGCGGGCCAACGGCTGGGTGCTCGGCCTCATCGCCTGGTTCCTGCTGGTCGTGACGCTGACGCCGCTCAGCCTCGCCCTGTCCGAGCGCGGGACCCTGTCGGCCTTCTCGGCCGAGTGCCGGAGCGCGGGCGGCCGGGTCACCCATGCCCGGGCGGAGGACGGGCGACCCTACCGCTGCGACCACGCGAGGCACTGACGGCCGGGAACAGGCCGGGGCCGGGCGCCGTTATCGACACCGGAAGGCCGGCGCGTGCGGCAAGCGGCGGCGAGCGGTCGGGTGTGGCCGGCGATCCCCAGCGCCCGGAAGATGTGGCCGGGCGGGCCGGGACGGGTTGACGAACGCATCGCAGCCGATCATCAGAACAGCGTCTCCGCGCGCGCGCCGATCGCCCGCTCGCGGGGCTCCTCAGGAACCGAACGACCCGATGCCCGACGACAGTAGTCGATCGACCTTGCCGCTCCTGGCTGGCCGCGTGACCCGCGCCTGATCGTTCGATCCGGCTCGCCCGCGACCGGCCTCGGCGGCCGGTCCGAAACGAGGTGAGCCATGTTTCTCCCGAGATCCCGCGCGGGCGCCTCCGCCCGCCCCGCCGCGGCGGGCGCAGTCCGGCCCCGGCGCGACCGCAGCATCGCCGTGATCGTTTTCATGATGGCCCTGGTCTTCGTGCCGGTCCTCGGCATGCACGTCGCGGCCGCGGCCTTCGGCGCCGAGAATCCGGGCATCGCCGTCACGGCCCTCGCCGACCGGGTCGCGACGCTGCTGAGCTTCAACCTGCGCTCGCCGGGCTGAGGCCGCGGCGCGGGCGGCCCCAACCCCGCCCGGGCTTCTCCCGCGGGGCGGCTTAACCCTCCGCCAACCCGATTCCCGATCGGCCTCCCCGACGACCTGCCCGAGATCCCCGGGCTCCTGCGCGCACGAAGCAGGCGTCGAAGGCCGCGGCGTCGTAGACCCGCCCGTTCATGTCCGTGACCCGGATTTCCCGGGCCGCCTCCCCCGCGAGGGATCTGGCCCGCTCGAGCGCCGCCTCCGGCGATGCGGTCTGGAACGCGACCTGTCCGTCCGACGTGATCGCGCCGATGATGAACGTCAAGCGCTTCCCTCCAGGGTTGACGGGGCCGGGCTTACCGGAGGGAAGCCGGGCGGGCGACCCCGCCCGGGTCCGATTCCGGACGCTCTCGCCCCCCGCCCGCGCTGCCACGGCCCCGGTGCTGCCGGAGGCGGACGCCCCGGGCGAGGCGGGTCCGGGGTCCCGGAATAGCCCGCCCGCCCCGCCGTTCTCACCAGAAGGGGGCGCGGAGGCCGGCATGGACGCAGCGACGATCGCGATGAACAACGAGGTGGTGCGGATCGGGGCTGAGCAGATGCTGCGGCAACTCCGGTCCGAGGGGCTGCGCTACGTCCTGTGGGTCAGCGGGAGCGCCCGCGGCAGCACCATCCACCTGCGCATCGCGGGCCTCACCCCCGACCTCGCGCGGCGCATCCACAACGTCCTGCGGGGCCAGGGCGTCGCCCTGGACGTCGCCGGGCAGGCCGCCTGAGGCCCCCGCCCGGGCCGAGCCGGCGCCCTGCCCCGCCGATCCCTCAAATGAGGCT
Source organism: Methylobacterium planeticum (assembly GCF_008806345.1). GTDB lineage: Bacteria > Pseudomonadota > Alphaproteobacteria > Rhizobiales > Beijerinckiaceae > Methylobacterium > Methylobacterium planeticum. Next base: position 68,970 of record NZ_VZZJ01000013.1, read on the forward strand.
GCCGGCCGCGCCCGCCGACGCTAGGCTCCCCGCCGGGGGCGTGGAGCTTGCGCGGCACATCTCGGGCGATGCCATGAGCGATGACCCGGTTCAGGATCCAGGCGACCGCCCCGAGGGGGAGCGCCGGCAGGATCACCCCCCGGCCGATCCCGGCGACGCGGCGCGGCACAGGACGTTCGGCCGTCTCGCCGTGCTCCTCGGCCTCGTCCTGGTGGCGATCGCCGGCTACGCCACGCTCCTGATCCTGGTCGAGTGACGGGGGCCCGCCTCAGATCGGCGCGCAGGACCCGTAGCTGAACTTCACGTCGGTCTCGTCCTCGGGGTTGAGCTGCGCCTTGCCGAAGGTCAGCTTCACGAGGTCGAGGGTGAAGAAGTAGGTCGCGTTCTGGCACTTGATCGTGTTCGACCGGCGCCGTCCGTCGGTCCGGTAGGTCACGTCCTGGCACTCGTAGAATTCGGTCCGGCCCGCCAGGATGATGTTCAGCATGTCGCGGCTGAGGATCAGCGAGAAGGTCCGGCGCGGCACCGCGTCGGCCTTCAGGGCGTTGCCGGGCTCGCCCTGGGTCAGGCCGACCGAGACCTGCTCCTTGCAGATCAGGGACCGCTTCGCCTGCGACCAGGAGGGGGATGCGCTCGCCAGCAGGAGGCCGACCCCGAGTGCGGTCCGGATCACCACGCCCATCGATTCCCCTCGGACGGCAGCGGCCGTCGCGACATCTCGGGCCCTTCATACGATGAAGCTCGGCCGTTTGTCGCCCGAGGCAAAAGGATTACGAGTACTCATCCCGCCTTGATTTTTTCGCGAGCATGCGTTGCGCGCCTCCGGGGCGCCCGTTCGGCCAAGCTGGAAACGTTTCCATGCAATGCTGGCATGCCAGCCCTACGCCGAGGGCGGATTGTGCGGTGCAGCGCGCCGTGGGAGAAGATGCGCATGCACCGCCGCGACGGCGTCGCGACGGTGTGCCCTTCTTGGGCGTTTCCTCCCTAGACTTCGGGCCGCTCCCTCACCGGGGCGGCCTTTTTTATGCCCGGGGCAGGGCTTGCCCGGAGGCGGGCGCGCCCCCCTATCGGGACGCGCCCGCTTGACCCGGAAGACTTGCTGGCCCCGGAAGACTTGCTGGCTCCGGAAGACTTGCTGGCCCCGGAAGATCGGCCCGCCTCAGGACACCTGCCCGGCGACCCGCGGGCCGGCCCGCTCCGCCAGGGCCGAGACGGCCCAGATCGCGAGGCCGCCGAGGGCCAGGGCGACGCCGACCCAGCCCGTCGCGGGCAGGCCGAGGCCCGCCGAGAGGGCGAGGCCGGCGAGCCAGGGGCCGAGGGCGTTGGCGACGTTGAAGGCCGAGTGGTTCAGGGCCGCGGCCAGGGTCTGCGCCTCCTCGGCCACGTCCATCAGGCGGGTCTGCAGGATGGTGGCGAGGCCGCCGCCGCAGCCGATCAGGAACACCACGGGCCCGAGGGTCCAGAGGCTGCCGGTGGCGAAGGGATAGAGGGCGAGCGCCGCCGCGCTCCAGACCAGCGTCGCGCCGGCCGCCGGCATCAGGGCGCGGTCGGCCGCCCAGGCGCAGGCGAGGTTGCCGACCGTGAGGCCGAGGCCGAACAGGGCGAGCACCGGCGGGATCGCGGCCGGCCCCGCATGGGTGACCTCCAGCATCGTCGAGGCCAGGTAGGTGTAGACCGAGAACAGGCCGCCGAAGCCGATCGCCCCGGTGGCGAGGGTGAGCCAGACCTGCCCGCGCCGCAGGGCGCCGAGCTCGCGCAGGGCGCTCGCCCCCGGGGCCGGCGCCCCGAGCGGCGCGAGGATGCGCACCAGCGTGGCGGTGATCACGGCCAGCAGGGCCACGAGGCCGAAGCTCCAGCGCCAGCCCGCGAGCTGCCCGATGGTGTTGGCGAGCGGCACGCCCACCACGGTGGCGACCGTGAGCCCCGCGATCACCCGCGAGACCGCCTGGGTGCGCCGCTCGCGCGGGACGAGCGAGGCGGCCACCAGGGCGGCGACGCCGAAATAGGCGCCGTGCGGCAGGCCCGCGAGGAAGCGGAAGGCCAGCATCCCGTGGTAGCTCGGCGCCAGCGCCGACAGGCCGTTGCCGAGGGCGAACAGCACCATCAGGCCGACCAGCAGGGTGCGCCGGGCGATCCGGGCGGCCAGCACCGCGATGACCGGCGCGCCGACCACGACCCCGAGGGCGTAGGCGCTGATCACGTGGCCGGCGGTCGGCGCGTCGATGCCGAGGTCGGGGGCGAAATCCGGCACCAGGCTCATGGCGGCGAATTCCGTCGTGCCGATGGCGAAGCCCCCCATCGCCAGGGCCGCCAGGACGAGGCCGGGATGGCGGCCGGGCGCCGCGAGCGGCGGCACGGGCGTGCCGGCAGCCTGCCCGGCGGCCCCGACGTCCGCGACGTCCGGGCGGGTGAGGAGATCGCTCATCGGTCAGCCTTCGGATCGCTGGCCGCGCATTCCCGCGGCGCCGGCACCCGCGAGGGTCGGGCCGGGGCGCGGGGGAGCGCGGCGCCTGCTTTTGGATGCACCGCACCATAGCGGGCCGGCCCGCGGCGGGAAGGACGCTGCCGTGGGGGGACGGTTGCAGCACCGTCAGGGCGCCGGCCGCAGCAGCAGATGGTCAGGCCGGACCCGCACGGGGCCGCCCTCCCCCGGCCTGCCGGCCGGCGACGCCCCCCCGGGTGCCGGCGTGATCCTGCCGCGCCGGCCCGGGCCTTCAGTCGGCGTAGAAGCCGGCGCCGATCAGCCCCGGCCTGCCCCCGATCGTCACCGCCCGGACGTAGCTCCACTTTGCCGAGGCCTGCTTCTGCCCGGGCTTCGGGAACATGTAATCGACCCATCCCGAGCCGTCGCTGCGGACGACGGCGATGAAGTCCTCGTGGAACAGCTTGCCGTCCGCGTCCCGCTCCTTGAGCCGGTTGGTGCCCTCCCGATGCGGGAACTCGACGTTGAGGAGAACCCGCCCGTCGAGGTCGAAGACGAACAGGTAGATGTCGTCGAAGCGCCACGGGCTGCCGCGCTTGCGGAAGGCCGCGAAGGCCGCGGCGCCCTCGGCTTCGACCAGGGCCGCGGCCCTGTTGACCATCGCCTCGATGCGGGCCGCGGCCTCGGGCGTCGCCGGCGGCACGTCGGCGGCGTGCAGGCGCGCCGCGATCAGGAGGGCGGCGCAGGCTGCGAGGATCCGGAACATGGCGCGCGGCCCGCGGAGGTGAGCCCGGGGACGTGACCATCGGGCGGCGCGCCCCGCCACATCAAAACATGGGCTCCGCCCCCGATCGGCGGGAGGGCGCGGTTTCGCGCCCCGACGCGGTTCCTGCCCCGAAGCGAACCTTGCCCCGAAGCGAACCTTGCCCCGAAGCGAACCTTGCCCGGAAGCGAACCTTGCCCGGAAGCGAACCTTGCCCGGAACTATGTCTTGCCCCGAAGCTCGGCCGGAGCGGCGACGGGACATTCCGCCACCTCAGGAAACTTTTCGCCGAGGCCGGGCGTTGCCGTGCACAATGATGCCGGAGCGGAGAGTCTGAATGACGGGCTACTCCAAGGAGTAGCTGCATGATGTACGCTATGCGGGACACGTGGAACCTTATGCTGAGCCCGGCCCGCATTGCCGCAGACGTGACGAAGCTTGCCTGCGAGAATCCCTTCAACCCTCTCAATTACATCTATAGCGGCCGCGCTCTGGCGGCCTCGTGCGAGATGTTCGAGCGCGCGACCCGGACCTACGCCAAGCCCGCCTTCGGCCTGCCCGCGACCGAGCGCGTGGTCTGGGAGCACCCCTTCTGCCGGGTCGTCGCCTTCGGCGAGCCTTCGGATCAGCCGAAGCTCCTCCTCGTCGCCCCGATGTCGGGCCACCACGCTACCCTGCTGCGGGGCACGGTCGCGGCCTTCCTCGACACGCATCAGGTCTTCATCACCGACTGGATCGACGCCAGGGCGGTGCCGGCCGCGGCCGGCCGCTTCGGCCTCGACACCTATATCGACGTCTGCCGGGCGATGATGGAGGCGCTGGGGCCGGACCTCCACGTCATGGCGGTCTGCCAGCCCGCCGTGGCGGTGCTCGCCGCCATCGCTCGGATGGAGGCCGAGGACCACCCGCTGGTGCCCCGCTCCGCCACCATCCTGGGCGGCCCGATCGACACGCGCCGCTCCCCCACCGCCGTCAGCCGGCTCGCGGCCGAGCGGGGCCTCGACTGGTTCCGGCGGCACTGCATCCACACGGTGCCGTGGGGGCATCCCGGCCAGGGGCGCGCGGTCTATCCGGGCTTCCTCCAGCTCGCCGGGTTCATGGGCATGAACGCCGACCGGCACCTGTCGGCGCACTGGGACCTGTTCAACCACCTCGTCGAGGGGGACGGCGATTCGGCGGCCAAGCACCGCGCCTTCTACGACGAGTACCTCGCGGTGATGGACCTCACCGCCGAATTCTACCTCGAGACGATCGAGACGGTCTTCATCAGCCATGCCCTGCCCCGGGGCGCGATGCGCCACCACGGCGCCCGCGTCGATCTCGGGGCGATCCGCCGCTGCGCCCTGATGGCGATCGAGGGCGAGAAGGACGACATCACGGGCATCGGCCAGACCCGGGCGGCCCTCGACCTCGCGCTGAACCTGCCCGAGGCGAAGAAGCGCTACCACCTCCAGCTCGGCGCCGGGCATTACGGCATCTTCAACGGCTCCCGCTTCCGGACCGAGATCGTGCCGCGGATCACGGCCTTCCTGCGCGAGAACGCGGGCCCGGGCTCCGAGGCCGGGACGCCCGCCCTCGCGGCGCTCACGGCCCCGGGCGACCAGCCGATCACCCTCGGGGACGCGGCCGGCCCCGCGCTCCGCCGCGGCCGGCGCGCCCGGAGCCGCGTCCGCCCGAACCCCGCTCGGGTCTGGCCCCGGGACGGCCTGCGCGCGGGCGCCGCGCCGGGTGGGGCCATCATGCCGGACGATGCCGGCATTTCGGCCGAGGTCATTCTGCCCGGCGGCATGCCGGCCGGCGCCTTGCCCGAGCCGGCCTGGTCCCGGCATCCCCGCAATCCGGCCTGCGCCGGTCCGTTCGGGCCCCGCCTGCCCCTCTGAGGCGCAGGCCGCGCGGCGCCCGCATCCGCTGTTGTAACAATGTTACGTCTCGGCGCCGTCGAGCCCCGGGACGGATTCGGGCCTTGCGACGGAGCGGCCGGACGGTCCTTAATGTAACGATATAACATCGTTTGGACCGTCATGCGTCGATCATCGCCCATCGCCGGCACCGCCCTGGCGGTCCTTGCGCTCACCGGCCTCCCCGGACCGGCCGCGGCCCAGCAGGCCGTGACGCTGGAAGAATTGCAGGTCACCTCGCCGAGCCCGATCGGGCCGCTCCGCGAGGGCGGCGGCCCGGGGACCGGCTCGCCCTTTCCGCCCGGGGTGCTGCCGGTGGTGACGGGCACCTACGCCCCCGTGACGGTGGCGACCCAGGCCCAGATCGCGCGCGACCAGCCGCGGACCCTCGGCGACGCCCTGTTCGACCGGCCCGGCATCTCCGCCTCGACCTACGCCCCCGGCGGGGCCTCGCGGCCGATCATCCGCGGGCTCGACCAGGCCCGGGTGCGCATCCAGGAGAACGGCGTCGTCAACAACGGCGTGTCGGATCTCGGCGAGGACCATGCGGTGCCGGTCAACCCGCTGGTCAACGACCGGATCGAGGTCATCCGCGGCCCCGCGACCCTGCGCTACGGCTCCGGGGCGATCGGCGGCGTGGTCTCGGCCGAGAACAACCGCGTGCCGACCGTCATGCCCCCGAACGGCCTCAGCGGCCAGGTCACCACGGGGTTCTCGAGCGTCGACAACGGCCGGCTCGGGGCCGCCACGGTCGATGCCGGACGGGACGGCATCGCCGTCCACGCCGACGGCTTCGCGACCGCGGCGGACAGCTACGCGATTCCCGGCGGCATCCAGCGCAACGCCGCGACCGCCGCCCAGGGCGGCGCGGTCGGGATCTCGGCGATCGGCGACCGCGGCTTCGTCGGCCTCTCGTTCAGCCACGAGGACGCGCTCTACCAGATCCCGGGCGGCGAGGCGGAGCGGGACCGCACGCGCCTCGACCCGCGCCAGGACCGGGTGCTGTCGCGGGGCGAGTACCGGCCGTCGAGCGGCCCCCTCGAGGTGATCCGCTACTGGGCCGGCTATTCGGTCTACCGCCACGACGAGATCGGCATCGGCGAGACCGGGATCGACGGCATCCAGGCGGTGTTCAAGAACCGCGAGGCGGAGGGCCGGGTCGAGCTCCAGCACGTGCCGGTCTTCACCGCGCTCGGCACCCTCACGGGGGCGCTCGGCCTGCAGAGCGGCCGGCGCGTGATCACGACGCAGCTCGAATCCTTCCTGCCGCCGACGGAGAGCCGGGCCGACGCGCTCTACCTGTTCGAGCAGCTCGCGATCGGGCACGGCCTGCGCGTCCAGGCCGCCGGCCGCATCGAGGGGGACCGCCTGAGCAGCAGCGTCACGCAGTTCCCCGCCGACTTCCTGCCGATCCCCGGCGAGGACCCGGCGCAGACCGCCCGGACGCGGCGCTTCGCCCCGAAGAGCCTCAGCCTCGGCGTCCTGCAGGACCTGCCCGACGGCTTCGTGGCGAGCCTCAACGGCTCCTACGTCGAGCGGGCCCCCACCGGCTACGAGCTGTTCTCGTTCGGGCCGCACGACGCCACCGCCACCTTCGAGATCGGCAACCCGAACCTGCAGCTGGAGCGGGCCCGCACCGTCGAGATGAGCCTGCGCCGGGCCGAGGGTCCGCTGCGCCTCGACGCGACCGGCTACTACACCCGCTACACCGGCTTCATCTACCGGAACTACACCGGCATCCTCTGCGGCGACGACTTCGCCTCCTGCGGCGGCGGCGACGGGCTGCGCCAGATCGTCTACCAGCAGCAGAACGCGACCTTCTACGGGGCCGAGATCGCGGCGCAGTACGATGCGATCCCGGTCGGCAACGGCTGGTTCGGGCTCGAGGGCCAGTTCGACTTCGTCCGGGCGCAGTTCGACGACGGCACCAACGTGCCCCGGATCCCGCCCTACCGGGTCGGGGGCGGCGTCTTCCTGCGGGCCGAGGGCTGGTTCGCCCGCGTGAACCTGCTGCACGCCTTCGCGCATACCGCCATCGCGCCCCTCGAGACGACGACGCCGGGCTGGAACGACCTGCGCGCCGAGATCAGCTACACCAAGCCCCTCGACCCGGCCGTCTACGGCGCGAGCGAGGTCACCCTCGGGCTGCAGGGACGCAACCTGCTCGACGACGACATCCGCAACTCCGCCTCGTTCAAGAAGGACGAGATCCTGCTGCCCGGCCGCAACGTCCGCCTCTTCCTCACCGCCCGCTTCTGACCTCTCGCCGGACGATCCTTCGAGCGGACACCCTCTCGGACGCCCTCTCGGACGCTCCCTTGCGCGCGGGCCCGCCGGCTTGCCATCGCGGTCATGGGATGCAGGATGCCAACAGGCCTGCGCCGGGGCGGCGAGCGGGGCGGACGGCGGCGGATGGGCGGCTACTGGATCAACGTCTTCCGGCGCCCCGACGGGCGGCTCGTCGCGCGCGAGGACCTGCGCGGGCTGATGCGCGCGGGACGCATCGACCGCCGCGGCGCGGAAGCCCCGATGCAGTACCAGGGCCAGTGCCGGTTCCTCTACCGGGTCCGGATCAGCCCGCGCGGCGCCTGCGCGGCGGGGTGCGGGCGCGTCCACGCCTCCGGCTTCGTCGGCCTGTCCGGTTCCTGCCCCCGCTGCGGCCTGCCGGCGATGACGGTCTGCGCCGCCGCCCTCCGGGCCGGCCTTGGCGAGGCCCCGGCGGGACGCGCCGCCGGCGGCTGACGGGCGCCGGACCCGCGGCCCGCGCCGGGGCCGGCCCGCGGGTCCGGCGCCGTTCCGGCCCGCTCCGGCGGGCGGTGGCCCGATCCATGCAGGCGCCCTCGGTGAACGCCGTCCTCGAGGGGGGCTGCCCTGCAGATCCGCACGGAAACCACCTATGACGGCGTCTGGACGGTCTTCGTCGGTGCGAGCCTGTGCATCAGCGACCTCTCGGCCGAGGAGGCCGAGAACCTGATCGCGTCCTTCTCCCGCCTCGCCGCCGCGGGCTGAGAGCCGTCCCGGCCGCCGCCCGGTCCCCGGCCCGGGGAAGCTCGCCCCGGGTCAGGTGCGTCCGCGCCGCCCGAGGCGCTCCGCGATGAAGATGCCGCTGAGGACGAGGACCAGCGCCAGGGCGTTGTCGAGGCGGAACGGCTCGCCCACCAGGGCGACGGCCAGGAACGCCCCGAAGACCGGCACGAGGTTCACGAACACGCCCGCCCGGTTCGGGCCGATCTGCTCGACGCCGCGCATGAAGAAGAGCTGCGAGATCAGCGAGGGGCCGAGCCCCACGAAGACGACGATCCCCCAGCCGAGGGGGGTCGGCCAGATCAGGCGGTCGGTGGCCCATTCGAAGGCGAGGAGCGGCAGGGAGGTCAGGAGGGCGGCCACCGCGAGCGCCGTGAAGAAGGTCATCCCGGACACCGCCGGGCGCGAGCGCAGGGCCACGGTGTAGCCGGCATAGAGCAGGCAGGCGACGAGCATGAACAGGTCGCCGCGGTTGAACGCGAGGGTGCGCAGCACCTCGGGGTCGCCGTGGGTGGCGGCGAGGGCGACGCCCATGAGCGTGAACAGGACCCCGATGCCCTGGATCAGCCCGACCGGCGTGCGGTAGACGAGGAAGCTGAAGGCCAGGACCACGATCGGGATCGAGCCCTGGAACAGGGTCAGGTTGGTCGCGCTCGTATAGGCGCCCGCCACGTAGAACAGGGCGTTGAAGGCGGTGTAGCCGCAGCCGCCCATGAGCAGGATGCGGCGCCAGCTCGGCAGGAGCAGGCGCCCCTCGCGGGCGACCTGCCGCCAGGCCAGGGGCATCAGGGCCGCGCAGGCGACGAGCCAGCGCAGGCTCGTCAGCGCGAAGGGCGAGACCTGACCGACCGCCCACTTGCCCGCCACCGCGTTGCCGGCCCAGATCAGGGCCGTCAGGGTCAGGAGCGTGTAGGCGCCCGTGGCCGGGCGCGCGCCTGGCTCGCGGTCGGCGGGGGGCGAGGCGGGGAACTCTTGGGCCATCCGGGCCCTCTAGCACGCCCGCGCCCGCCGCGGCTCCCCTCGAACGCCGGGCTCAGCGCTGGCGCACCGTCGCCACCGCGAGGGGCTCGTCGCGCCCCCGGATGGCGTGGGTGCCGAGATCCTCCGCCACGAGGTCGTCCGGGAGCGGGCCGAGGCAGGCGAGGAGGTCGGCCGAGACCAGCAGGTCGGCCCCGAGGGATTTCGACAGGGCCTCGAGCCGGGCCGTGGTGTTCACCACGTCGCCGAAATACGCGATCTTGTGGCGCTCGAACCCGATCTCGGCGGTGACGACCGAGCCGCAATGCAGGGCCGCGCGGAATTCCGGCACCTGCCCGAACCGGGCCTGCCAGGCCTCCGCCTCCGCGGCGATCGTGGCGGCGAAGTCGAGGACGCAGCGCAGGCAGGCGGCGTCCCGCCTGCCGCGCGTCAGCGTCCAGGTGACCAGGGCCATGTCGCCGATATAGTCGTCGATCGACCCGCCCGAGCGCCGCACCGGCAGGGCGAGCGCGTTGAAGATCTGCCCGAGATAGGCCTGGGCCGCGAGGTCGCCGTGCCGGTCGGCGAAGCGCGTCGACCCGGCGACGTCGAGGAACAGGAAGATCCGCTCCTCGCTGATCGGGCGATGGTAGCGCCCGATCAGCAGGTTGGTGAACACGCTCGGGCCGATCAGGTCGCGCACGCGGAACACGAACACGATTACGGCCGAGACCCCGAGGGCGTAGGCGAAGCCGGTCTCGGACATGATCATCGCCTCGCGGGCGCTGCGCATGTGGCCGAAGACGCGGTTCAGCACGGTGCCGGCCATCGCGTTGCCGACGACGATCATCACCGCGTAGGTCGCCAGCGTCGCGGCGGCGAAGAGCGGGGTCGCGGCCTGCCGGATCCGGTTGCGCCAGCGCGGGGCGAGGACGCCGCGCTCGTAGAGCAGGATCGGCGCGCCGATGAAGGCGCCGCGCAGGGCCGAGGCCGTCAGCGTGTCGGCGGCGAAGACGAACGCGTAGAGGAGGCCCGCCAGGGCCCCGAGCAGGGGCGCGACGAAGCAGAACCGGAGCCGTTGGTAGCGCATCCCCGCCGTCTTACGCGACGGGACGATCCGCTGCAGCCCTCGCGGCCCGACGCCCGGGACCGCGCTCTCCGGCAGGCCCGCACTCATGCGCTTCCGCCGGCGGGCAGGTGGGGCTGCCGGTGCCCGTCGATCCCCTCACGCATGCCTGGTCCTCCGCGACCGCCCTTCCGGGGCCCCGCGCACCGAAGCGCGCCGAGGCGCACCGAAGCGCACTTGGCCGATGCCCGGGCTATTCGGCCGGGATCCGGCGCGGTTACGTCCCCGGCCCGACCCGGGGGCTGCGTCCCTCCGGCTCGATCACCACGTTCGGCGGCTCCGGGGCGCCGTCGAGGACGTCGCGCAGGCGCTCCCCCGGCACGCGCTCCAGCGCCGGCCCGGCGATCTCTCCAGCCGGTCCGGCCCCGTCCGCCGTCAGCCGCTCGGCCGCGACCGCGGCGACGGCCTCGGGGGCGATCAGCCCGAGCCCCGCGGCGTGCTCGGCCATCGCCACGCTGTCGGCCGCCAGCACGAGGCTGCTCCGCGCCGCCGTGACCGAGACGGCGAGCCGCTCGATCTCGCGGATCCGGGCCGCGTCCCGCGACACGTTGCGGATGTAGACGGCGACCACCCGGCCCGGGTGGTCCGCCACGATCCGGGCATAGACCTCGGGATCGTGCTGCCCGCTATCGCCGATCAGCACGAAGGGCAGGTCGGCGTAGAGCCCCAGCATGTGGCCGATCAGGTCGCGCTTGTGGTCCTCCGCGCGGCGCGGCAGCGGGTGGCGCCAGGACAGGCCCCACTCGCGCAGGAACAGGACCGGCCCCTCCGGGATCGCGTGCTGGCGGAAGAACTCAGTGAGCATCTCGTAGATGCCCCAGGGCGCCCGCGAGACGTAGAGCATCGGGTTGGCCGCGTCCCCCGCCGCGCCCGCGTGCAGGGCCCGGTAGAGGGCCGCGGCGCCCGGGAAGGCGACGCGGCTCGCGGCGTCGGCCACGAACAGGCGCCAGAGCATCTTGAGCTTGTTGGCGACGCCCGTCCGCATCACCGTGTCGTCGATGTCGCTGATCACGACGCAGCGGCATTGCGGCGGCGGGATGAAGACCTGCCCCCGCGCCTGGACCGGCGGGTCGGCCGCGAGGGTGAGATCGACCGCGTGCCAGCCGTCCCGGCTCGGCGGAACCGCGCGCGGATGCAGGTGGATGCGGAAGTAGCCGTCCCGGTCCGCCGTCACCGCGGCCTCGGAGCCGCCGAAGCGGGCGGTGATGCCCGCCCCCCGGATCGGGCGGCGGGTGATGCGGCGCCGGACGTCGCGCAGGAGCACCCGCAGGCTGCCGCTCTCGCCGGCCCCGTCCGGCCGGGATTGCCGGAAGGCGCGGCCGATCAGGAAGACCTCGGTCGTCGAGCCGTAGCCGCGATAGGGCTCGAGGACGAGCCCGTCCTCGCCCTGCGCCCGGCGGACGGGGCGGGTGAGCAGGCGCAGGGCGCGGAAGACCGCGCCCCGCCACCCCGGAGGCGGGGCGGCGCTCATGCGCGCGGCGCGCCGGCGGCTTCGGGGATCCGCGCCGGGAGGATCATGCAGGGGCGATCATGCGAGGGGCATCACGCGAGGACGAACATGGCGGCACCGGCGCTCGGGGCGGGGCGAGGGACCGGCGCGGGCCCCCTCACCGCGCGTCAACGCGGAAGGCGCGATCCCGCTGCATGCCGGCGGCGTTTCGCGTGCCGGGTCCGCCGGGCCGGTGGCCCGCGCGGGATCCGCGTCGCCGGCGCGCGCTCAGGGATCCGTCTCGTCCCCGTCCGGGGCCGCGAGGCCGTACTGGGCGAGGAGGGCCGCCCGCCGGCCGCGGGCCGCGAGGGCGCGCACCGCGTGGTGGCGGCCCGCCTGCGCGAAGATCTCGCCGACCCCGCCGGGCTGGCCCGCCGCGTCGTGGGCGAGGCGCGCCATGTCGGCCGCCGATCGCTCGTCGGCCGCGATCGCCTGCTCCATGGTCTCGAGGACCGCCCGGACCATCGGGATCAGGCTCGCGTAACGATCATCGGCTCTCATCAGCATGCCTCCCCGGATGGCGCTCACGGCCTCGTGCGGAGGACACTATGCCTGAAAATCCGGGCCTCGGCGATCCGCCGGCGCCGCACCGAATCGAGGGCCGCGGCAGGGCCTCGCCGCCGAGGTGTCGGAGCCAAGTGTCGCAGGGAGGCGTCGCAGGCAGGCGTCGCAGGCAGGCGTCGCAGCGAGGTGTTGCAAGGACATGGCGCAGGAAGGCGTCGCGGCCTGCGCCCGCGCCCGGCGCCAGGGTTCAGCCGACGCTCCGGCGCGCGCGCGTCTCGTGCGGCGCGGACACCGCCCCGAAGATGCGGACGGCGCTCCGGCCCGCCGCCTTCGCGTCGTACAGGGCCGCATCGGCCTCCGCGAACACCTCCGAGCCGGCCCGGCCCCGGCGGCGGCCGAGGATCGTCGCCCCGATCGACGCCCCGATCGCCAGGCGGGCGCCGTTCCAGGCGATCGGCTGGCACAGGGCGGCGGAGGCGCGGGCGAGCATCGCGGCGATCCGGCCCGGCCCGAGGGGGCCTCGCAGCAGCACGGCGAACTCGTCCCCGCCGATGCGGGCGACCAGGACCGCGTCGCCGAACAGGCGCTGCAGCCGGAGGGCGACCTGCCGCAGGCACTCGTCCCCGGCGGCGTGGCCGAGCCGGTCGTTGACGGCCTTGAAGTGATCGAGGTCGATCAGCGCCAGGGCGGCGACGCCCGCATGGTCGCGCGCGTCGGCGACCATGGCGCGGTAATGCGCGTCGAAGACGCCGCGATTGGCCAATCCGGTCAGGGAATCGTGCTCGGCGCGCTGGCGCAGGCGGTGCCAGGCCTCGCGTTCCCCCGTGATGTCCTGCTTGGCGCCGAACAGGCGCACCGGCCGGCCCTCCGCGAAGGCGAGGTCGGCCGTGATCCGGATCCAGCGGGTCTCCCCGCGCCAGGTCCGGATCTCGCTGTCCAGGACGAAGCCGCGGCCGAACCGGATCGCCTCGGCCCGCACCAGCTCCAGCTCGCGCCGCGACGCCTCGGCGTAGCGGTCGACGATCGCGGACCGGGTCAGGCGGGCGCCGGCCGGGAGCCCGAAGAGATCGTAGACCCCCGCCGTCCAGGTCAGCCGCTCGGTGGCGAGATCGCATTCCCAGGCGCCCATCCGGACGAGCCGGGCGGCCTGCTCGTAGAGCCGCTTGTGTTGCCGGAGGGAGCGCCCCGCCTCGACTGAACCCGGATCGTTTCGCATCGCGTGGCCCAGCGCATCCCTGTGGTTCCGAGGAACGACGTCCACCGTAGGCGGAACTGCTTAAACCGAGGTTGCGCCCGCGGCGGCGCCTCTTCGCCCGCGGCGGCGCCTCGCCGCCGGCACCCTGCGTATGCGCCGCGACGTTGTCAGGCCCGCCGCCGGTGCTAGGCTGCCCGGATCGGCCGCGGCTGGCGGCCTCGATGCCGGGGCGTTTTCCCCGCGCCGCACGGCGAGGTGAGGGCCGATGAGTGCGCACCCGAGTCGATCCGCCGAGGAATGGGGCCGGATCATCGCCGACGCCTACGCGGCCCAGACCCGGCCGCCGCTGACGCCCCAGCTCCTCGAGGACGTGCGCGGCATCGTGGTCGAGGCCGTCCGGGAGGCGGAGGCGTCCGGCGCCGCGGAGGCCGAGTGGTGCGAGCGGGTCAACCTCGTGCTGGACCGGGGCGAGATGTCCCTGCATGCGGCGGTGGGACCGCGGCTCGCCGCGATCGACGACGCGGCCGGGGCCGCCGTCATGGCGCACCGCTCGGAGGCGGGGCGGCCCTTGCGGGCCTTCGGCGGACAATAGGGAGCCCCTCGGGTCGCGGGCGGGCGCTTGCGAGCGCACGAAGCGGTCGCGCAGGGCGCAGAGGCGGGATGGGAGCGGCGCGATGGATGACCTGACCAAGGCCCCGGACCACGATCCGGCCCCCCCGGACCCGGACGCGGACTGGCCCGCGATCCGCGACTGGCGCAAGGCGACGCGGACCCGGCTGATCGCCGAGCGCATCGCAATCCCGGCCCCGGACCGTGCCGCCCGGAGCGAGCGGATCGACCGGGCCCTCGCCGCCGCCCTCGAGGCCCGGCCCAGCCGGCTGATCGGCTTCTACTGGCCCTTCCGCGGCGAGTACGACCCGCGGGGCCTCCTGGCCGCGCTGCGCGAGCGCGGCGCCCACCTCGCCCTGCCGGTGATCGTCGAGCGCGGGCGCCCCCTGGTCTTCCGCGCCTGGGCGCCCGGGAGCCTGATGACGGAGGGCGTCTGGAACATCCCGGTGCCGGAGGCCGGCGACACCGTCCAGCCCGACCTGCTGATCGTGCCCCTCGTCGGCTTCGATCGCCGGACCTACCGCCTCGGCTACGGCGGCGGCTTCTACGACCGCACCATCGCGGCGATGCCGGCGCGGCCGCGCACCCTCGGGGTCGGCTTCGCGCTGGGGCAGCTGGAGACGATCTACCCCCAGCCCCACGACATCGCCCTCGACGCCGTGATCACCGATGCCTGACCCGCGGGACCGGCTGCGCCGGCGCGGCGGCACCGCAGCCGCGGGTGATTCGCCGCGGCCCCGTTGCGCCGACCGCCACCCGCCCGAATCCCCGTCTTGAATCCTCACCCTGCCCAATCGCCCTGCCCTCCTGCTCCCACGCCCGCCCATGACCCTCAGCTCGGCGCACCGCATCGGCCTCCTGCTGTTCCTCCTGCTGCTGCCGCCGATCACCTACGGCGTGGCGGCCTGGCTGCTGCTGTGATCGGGCGGCCGGCCCTCCCCGTCCGGGGCCGCCGGCGCGACCGCGGAAATTTCGCGCCCCGCCCCCCGCGCGGCGCCATATTTTGCGCGCGAGTGATCGGGTATTGCTGGGTCTTCGCGTGCGGAAGCGGTTCGCTGCGCCGTCTCGCGCCTCGGAACGGGGGCTCATGGTGAAGTCGTTACTCGTCGCAGCGCTGCCGATTCTGCTCCTCGGCGGCTGCATCAGCACCGATTCCGATCCGCTGGCCCTCGGCCGCGGCGGCGCACCGGGCGTGGCCCCGGCCGCCCTGGCACAGGCCGCGCCGCCGGAGCCGGCCGCCGCCATGCCGGGGCAACTCCTGCCGCAGGCCAATGCCCCGTCCCGCGTCGCCGGGGTCGATCCCTACGCCGCCCTGTCGCGGGCGGACGCGATCCAGGCCCGGGTCTCCACCCGGGCGGCGACCTACGAGGCCCCGCCCGACACCCCGCCCGCGCGGCGCTCCGTCAGCGGCTCGGCCCTCGCCTCGGCCGATCCCGAGCAGCCCGTCCCGGCCGCCGGCCTCGGCCACATGATGGCGATGGCGCCCGGCGGCGCGCCGGCCCGCACCGCCGTGGCGCAGGCGGAAGCGATCCATTCCGGCCCGACCGCGACGGTCGAGGCCCGCGCCGCCAAGGAGCAGCGGGCGCAGGACCAGCGCAACAAGCGCTTCGATTCCGAGGTGCGGCGCGTCACCGCCTCGGTCTGCGCGGAATGCGGGCCGGCCCCGGCCCGCGGCAGGCGGACGCGGCCCGCCCCCGTTCCGGATCCGGCGGAGGTCGCGCCCGACGCGGAGTGATCCGCCGGGCCGGCACCCGGTTCCCGGCGCCTCCCAGACGCCTCCCGTCCTGACCCGTCCGCGAGGCGGCCTAGCGGCGCGCGGGTGCCACGATCGTGCCGGTCGCCCCGGTCGGGGCCGGCTGCGTCATCCGATTGCGGTTGTTCTGCATCATCCGGGTGTTGGCGCCCGAGGTCTGCTGCTGCTGGCTCGCCGTGCCCTGCGCCTGCCCGGCCAGGGAATTGTTGATGCTGTTGAGGTTCGAGCTCGGCGCGCCCTGGGCCAGGGCCGGGGCGGACGAGGCCGCCGCGGCGGCACCGAGAAGCGCGAAGGCGACGAGTGTTGGCGCGCGCATGGCGGCCCTCCTGGTTTGGTGTGCGGCCTGCAACGACGACGCGCCGGCATCGGGCAGGTTCCCGGCCGGTCCGACGGGATCCGGGCGCCACGGGCCAGGGTGATCCGGACCCTGTCCCCGCGGGCTGCAGAATAGCGCGCCGGGATCACGTCCGCTCAAGCACCATAATGCAAGGAAGACAGGTCTCGGCGTCCTGACGCGCCATCGCATGCGCGCTCTGCATGACTGGAATGTGGGATCTGGTATGCCAAAACGGGGCGCGGGCTGTCATGAATGCTGCAACGCAAACGCCTCACGGGATCCGCACCATGATCGCTCTCATCCTCGCCACCGTCGCTGCCGGCGCCGTCAACGTCGCCCTGGTCGCCGTCCTGGCCGACCGCCTCGGCCCGAAGACCGACGCGTCCGCCGCGGCCGGCGAGCTCGTCGCCCTCAACGGGGCCGCGTCCGGCCCGGCCAAGCCCATCGCAGCCAAGCCCGCCTTCGCCGGCAACGAGAATGCCCTGGCGGCCGCGGCCCGCGCCGCCTGAGCGCGCCGACGCCGCGTTTCAAGGGCTTTCCGCAGCCCGGTTGACGATCGGCCCTGCCGGGTTCCCGGCGGGGCTTTTTCGTGCCCGGGCCGCGGCGATGCCGACCCCGGCACCCGAGACCGGCCGGCGCGGACGTCGCGGCGCTGCCCGGCACCACGATGCGGATCGGCCGCTCCTTCGGGGAGATCGGGCGCCCCGTGGTGGCAGGGCCCCCGCCGGCACCCGCGCGATGCCCGGGCAGGTCGCCGTGCCGATCGCGGGCGGCGGGCTCAGTGCGTCCGCCCGGCGTACATCGACCAGGGGTTCGGCGCGTAGGGGCCCGGCACCTCGGCGTCGGCCGGCACCTGCGGGGCCGGCGCCTCGCGCTCGACATCCTCGAGCGCGTGGACGACGAGCGCGTGGGCGTCGGCGTTCTGGGCGACGATGACGCGGAGCGCTGCAACGAGCTGATCGTGGACGTCCGACATGATCCGGTCCTCCGGGGAGACGCGGCGAGATGTGGCCCAGACGGGGCCGTGACGCTGTGCGGATCCTCACCTGAGCCGGCCCGGGCCGGCCGCATCCCCGTGCGCCCGGACACGCCGCGGCCCGCCGGAGTTCGACGCCGGACGGCGACCGGACCGGCGGCCTCCTCCGCCCATCCGCGGATCGGCACAGGCCCCCGAGCGTCGGCCCGGGATTGCCGCGCCGCCCGTCCCCGCACGCGTTCCGGCATCGCGGCCTGGCGGCCGAGCAGGGCACCATGGCCACCGGCCGCGCGTCGCCGTGTTGAGGGGAAAGCGCGCGCGACCGGTGGCTGCCGCCCCGGTGCGTCGCCGGGGTGCGCGCAGCAGCATGGGGGGCGAGCGTTGCCCGCATGTGTCCGGAACCGGGGCGCGACGGCGCGGCCGGCCCCGGCGCGCGGAGACGGCCGCGCGCCATCCGCCGGATCCGCTCGCGCAGGCTCCGAGGTCCGGCTGCGACGGCCGCGACGACAGGGAGCATCGATCCTCGCTCACCGTGCGGTCGCGGAGGCCGCCTCGCGCTCCTGCGGATGCTCCCGCGCCGGCATCCGGCACCGCCGCACGGCCTCGCGCACATGCGACACGAGGAGGGTGACGAGGCGCATCTCCGTGCTCTCCGCACGCCCGAGCGCCTCGGCCCGGATCGCCGCCGCCGCGATCGCGTCCGCCTCGGCGACGAGGTCGTCCAGCGCGCGCGGCTCCGCATCGGGCACGGCCAGCCAGATCTCCAGGAGCCGCATGACGCGGGTCGGCGGCTGGCGCGGGCGCAGGCGCTGGTACAGGGCGGCCCCCGCCGCGCCCATCGAGGCCATGCCGCTCGCCACCAGCCCCAGCCAGTAGACCGCGTTCTGCATCTGGTCGGACAAGCTCGGCAGGTTGCCGGAGAGGTAGGCCGCGGTGCCGGTGTGGATCGGCAGCGCCTGCGTCTTGTCATCCGGGTCCGGTGCCTCGATGCCGGCCAAATCCCTGTCGAGGGCCGCGAGCCTGGACTTGTCCGTCAGGACCTCGCGGGTGATCTCGCCGGCCAACCAGTCCGGCATCGCGGCGGTGGCGGCCAGCCGGTAGCTCACCGACAGCGTCGTGATGTCGTCGCCGGGCGACGGCAGCGAGCCCTGGAAGGTGCCCTTGGGGACGTCGAGGGTCTCCAGGACGGGCTGCTCCTTGGCGATGGCCGCAGCCTCGTCGATCTCGAAGGTCCTCGGCCGGTCCTCGCCGCCCTTCCGCAGGGCCGCGTAGAGCGAGAGCCACGCCCCGCTCGCGGCCGGCGCCACGACGAAGAGCACGTCGACCTCCCGCCGCCGCACGGCCTCCGGCAATTGCTCCAGGGTGAACACGCGCCGCCGCACGGTCTCCGGCGGGACGGCGTAGTGCTGGAGGATCAGATCCAGGAGCTTGGCATCGAGGGGCCGGCCGTCGAGCAGGCCGACGGCGTGCCCGCGCAGCGCCCGCACGCCGTCGATGCGGCCGGCCGGGGCCACGAACACCACGGCGTCGCGGCGCAGGATGGCGAGGGTCTGGCTGTTCTGGCCGGCCCCGTCGCTGCGCACGATGGCGAGATCGCTGCTGCGGGTGTCGAGCGACGCCGCGGCGGCCGCGAGGTCGGGCACCGGCGCGGTTCGGATCCGCACGCGCGGGTGCTCGGCCGCGAAGACCTGCGCCAGGGCCGATGCGGCGCGCCGGCCCTCCGGGTTCGCCGGCACCGCGATGCTGAGGGTGAGCAGCCCGAGCAGGAGGTGGATCACCGCCGCGGCGGCGGCCGAGCCCAGGATGACCAGGCCCACCACGAGGAGCGTGACCGCGCGACGTCTCATCGTTCCTGTTCCGCTATTCGAGAGGCCGGGATCGTGGGGCGAGGATGCAACCTCCGGTCTCATCAGATCCCTCGCCGGATCAATCCCCCGTGCGATGACAAGGGACGACGGAGGCGGGATTGCGACGGGCCGCCGGATGCCGGACGGTCGGGTGGCCTTGTTCGGCCACTCGCGTGGCGGCGGCTGCACCGACCGACCGGCCGGAGGGCGCCACCCGGTGCCCCGGCCTCATGCGTGCGGCCTCATGGGACGGCCTCATGGGCGCGGATGGGCCTGCGCCTGATCCTCGCATGCCCTTCAAAATCGCAAATCGCGCAGGGCCTTGGCGTCGATCCGGCGACGTGCCGTCGAAACCGTCCCCGGTCCTCCGCGCGTTGGCCCCGACGGCGCGGCAGCCGGCGGGTGCCCAGGCGCGCTTGGCGACGGCGCTGAACCGACGGGCCGAGCGCGGACAACCCGCCAGCCCCCAGGTCTCAAGGCTCAGTTGCAGTTTTGCCACAATCCCCACATCCGGAACGCGGCCGCCCTGCGGGAGATCCGGGTCCGGACGCGATCGGTTCGATAAAAGCAACTTGCCGGGCAGAGACTTAAGCGATCAGACCCGTTTCTTTGAAAGATTCGAATCTAGACCAGTTTATACCGGCTCTAAAACACCGGCGTTGCGGATGAAATCACGTCTGACTAGCAGCGAAACAAGATTAGTTTCCATCGTTGCGTCGTGGCGACCACATGACCGGTATTCGCATCATGCTTCCAACGGAAGGCGTCAGCCGCCGAATCCCGCGCGCCCAGCGCACGTTGCCGACAGGCATCGCGATCGCGGTCCTGCTTGCGGGGATCGGTTCGGCCGAGGCGCAGGCCTCGAAGCCGCCGGGCACCTCGAACACCCCGAGCGCGGCCGGGGCTGCGGAAGCCGGGTCGGTCAGGCTCGACGAGCTGTCGGTCGAGGCGCAGCAGCCGACCTTCGGCACGACGGGGTTCGTGGCGACGCGCTCGACCGCGGGCATGAAGGGCAACGACTCGATCCTGCAGACACCGGCCACCGTCAGCGTCATCACCCGCGAGGAGCTCGACGTCCGCGGCGTGCAGGACCTCAACACGGCCGTCGCCTACACGCCCAACATCCAGGCGGTCGATTATCCCGGCGGACAGGGCGGCCCGACCTTCACCCTGCGCGGCTTCAACGCCAACAATTTCGACAATGTCTACGAGGACGGGTTGCGCTACGGCTTCAACTCGTTCGACCAGAACGTCGAGCCCTACGCCTACGAGCGCATCGACGTGATCAAGGGCCCGATCTCGGTGCTCTACGGTGCCGGCCAGCCCGGCGGCATCATCAACCTCGTGTCGAAGCGCCCGAGCTTCACGCCCTTCAACGAGGTGTTCCTTCAGGGCGGCAACCGAAATCGGATCCAGGCCGGTTTCGACCTGACCGGGCCGGTCGAGGGCGCACCGCAATTCGCCTATCGGATCACCGGCCTCATCCGGAACGCCGACAGCCAGTTCCGCTACACGCCGGACGACCGCACCTTCATCGCCCCGGCCGTGACGTGGCGGCCGGATGCCGACACCTCGCTGACGGTGCTGGCCAAATACGCCGAGTTCCGCGGCGGGGGCTCCGAGCAGAGCCTGCCGATCGTCGGCTCGATCATCCCGAGCAGCCGGGGCTTCTACCAGCGCGACCTCTTCGTCGGACAACCGAACTTCAACACGGGCTTCCTCGAGAACAAGGAGATCGGCTACGTCCTCGACCATACCTTCGCGCCCGGATGGCTCCTGCACTCGGCCTTCCGGGCCTTCGAGACCACCTCGAAATTCGATGCCGTCGGCGCATCCCCGGCCACGACCCCCGCGAGCTTCCTCGCCGTCTCGGTCTTTCCCTATCTCAGGGATCAATCGAGCCAGGGGCTGCTCGCCGACAACCACGTCGAGGGCCAGTTCGCGACGCTCGACATCCAGCACAACGTGGTCTTCGGCGTCGACTTCCAGAACTACTACCGCCGCGACGCGCGCACCTACCCGAACGGCTATCCCACGGCCGCGGCCAACCGCCTGATCGATCTCTACAATCCGATCTACAACCTCGCGATCGCCTTCCCGCAGCGGACGAACTTCTCGGCCCGCGCGCTCCAGCAGCAGACCGGCCTCTACGCCCAGGACCAGATGCGGTGGAACGGCTTCATCCTGACGGGGAGCCTGCGCAATGACTGGGTCGACCAGGAGATCCGCAGCACCTTCAACTTCCCGAACCTGCCCTTGCCGACGCTGAACCGGACCACGATCGACCAGCAGAGCTTCTCGGCCCTGAGCTACCGCGTGGGGTTGGGCTACGAGTTCGACTTCGGCGTCGTGCCCTACGCCTCCTACTCCACCTCGTTCAACCCGCAGATCGCGGGGCAGCGCGCCGACGGATCGGCGCTGAGCCCGCGGGAGGCGACCCAGGTGGAGGGCGGCGTCAAATGGCAGCCCCCGGGCAGCAACGCCCTCTACACCGCCTCGTATTTCGAGATCACGCAGACCAACATTCCGCTGGCGGATCCGCTGAACCCCGGCTTCTTCATCCAGACCGGCGAGGCGGTGGCCAAGGGTTTCGAACTGGAGGGCAAGGCCAACCTGTTCGAAGGCTTCAACCTCATCGTCGGCTTCGCGCATCTCGACACGAAGGTGACCAGGAACCCGTCCGATCCGACGCTCGTCGGCAACCGGCTCGCCAACGCCCCGGCCAACACCCTCTCGCTCTTCGCGGACTACACCTTCCCGATCGGATCGCCGTTCGGCGGCTTCCGCGCGGGCGCGGGCGTGCGCTACGTCGGCGCCCGCACGGATGCGACCAATGTCGACTACGTCCCGGGCTACGCCCTGGTCGACGCCTCGCTCAGCTACGATCTCGCCCGCATCGACCCCTCGTGGAAGGGGGCGACCCTGTCGGTGAACGCGACCAACCTGTTCGATCAGCGGTATTTCACCTCCGGCTTCTACACGGGCTACGTCTTCGAAGGCTTCCGGCGCAGCGTATTCGGAACCCTGACCTATCGCTGGTAGGAAGCGCCGTCACGGCCCCCCGACATCGATCGCCCCGACGGGAACCGCATCCCGGCTGCGCGCGGCAGCGCCCGGCGTTGGCCGCCGCCGCTCCCGCCACTGCCACCGCCGCTGCCCTGAGGCACCGCGCCCGAGGGCTGGGCGGCATCGCGAGGCCGGGCGAGCAGCAGCCTGTGCACGAACGCCTTCCGCGGACAGGCAGGCCGGCGTTGCGCGCTGGCTCCTCGGCGTGTCCGTGTGCGGCAGAACGGCCGAGCCGCGCCGGAGGTCCCCTCGAGAGCGTCGCCGCAGCATGGCGGGGATCGGGTCGGACACCGACGATCCCGCGGCCGAAATCCCGCGATCCGCATGAGGCGACGGACGGAGTGTGACATCGGTCACAGATCCGGCCCGCCGAAGCGCCCACCAAGGCGATCAGCCATTGCGGTTCGCCTGCCGGCGTCGCGTCGATCTCGTCCATCGTCGCTGGCATCAGCGTTGCCGATATCGGGAAGCGCCGCCCGTCCTCGTGCCATTTGCGGACGAGTCCCGGTCGGCTGTCCAGGATTGAGCCGATGCCTGTCCTTCAAGCACCACCTCGGATCGAGCCCCAGGGCCTCGCAGGCCGGCGCGCCGTGGCCGCCGCCAACGCGAGATGGTTTCGTGCCCTGGCCTGGCGAGCGTTGCGTGACGGCCATCCGAACGGGGCGCTACGCGCGGCCAATGCCCGCGCCGCCGCCTGGATCGTCATCCGGCAGGCCCAACGAGACGCCCTCGTCCGTCACATGGCAAGGGCGGCGCTCGGAACGCCGTTGCCTCCTCGGCAAGCCGACGCCTGCTCCCCGGCCGCGTAGGGCGCGGCGATGCGGCGCCGCGGCCCCGGTGTGTGGTTCGCTGTACAAGCGACGTGGAAATGGTTAACAAAAGCCTAACGAATCATCTTCGCGGGAGCGAATCGGTGATGACGGGCGAAACATTCAACGTCTTCCATCGTAAGCGAAACCCGACGATGTGCTGCGCCGTCAGGCAAAGCCAGCCCGTACCCAGCTTCATCCAGGGCGAGATCTGGGATTTCGACGGGACGGTGAGCGATCCTGTCTCGGCACCGCTCGGCTTCCAGTTCGAGGCGGCGAGCGAGGCTGCGCTCCTCTTGGGTTACTATCTGTTCCAGCGGTTCTCCGGTGCGAGCGAGGGGATGCACCTCCCCTCTGGTCCGGTGATGCAGCGGGTGTTCCACGTCGAGCAGTCCCTGGTCTCGGCCTGAACGTCGCCGAGGGAGCGCACGGCCTTCCGGATGACCCGCGCCGTCCTCAGAAATGGCGGGAGGTCGCGGCGATCGACCGCTCACGGACGAGTTCGATGATACCGGCCGCGCTCGTGGGCGAGATGCCGGCCGCGCTCAGCGCCCGCCGCGCGTTCACCCGTGCGTCGTTGATCGAAATCGTCTGGCCAGCGCCGAAGGTCGAGGAGGCGCGCTTGTCGAATTCCTCCGCGGCGAAGTGGAAGGCCGCGCAGTAGAAGGCGCCCTGCAGGTCGCGCGGCGCGTGGGCGAGTTGCTCCCAGCATTCCTGGATCTTCCGGGTCACATCGGCCAGGGAGCCGCGCCGGACGGTGGCGGCGAACGCACCGACGCCGCGCTCGATCGCCTCGTCCGGTGCGGGCTGCTGCGCCAGTGCGCCGGTCACCAGCAGCGCAACGAGCGCGGCGGTGAGCGCGCCGCCCTTCACGTCAGGGTTCCTCCGCTTCCGTTGTCGGTCGGGCGGCCGCGACCATCACCCCGGTCGCCAGATGCCGCGCCGGCCATCTCCGCGCCCTCAGGGGCCCGCGGGCAGGCATCCCTGGATCTCGCGCCAGGTGCGCTGGGCATAGAATTGCTCGCCGCCGAACGACCAGGCCGAGCGGATCTCCACCGTGCCGCCGCGCCCGGCCCTCCGCACATCCATCTCCATGGCGTCACTCAACGTGATCCGGATGGGATCGGATCGACGCAGCTCCGTCATCCGCACACGGGTCGGATAAGTCCGGTCGAGCACGCTGAAGGCGCAGGCCGCGAAGCTCGCATGCCCGATGGTGATCGATTGCACGAACGGCTCTGCCAGGCCGGCCGAGGGGATGCTCGCGAGCCCGGCCGCGAGCGCGATCCTAGGAGATATGACCATGCGGTAGGATCAGCACGAGGCACCGCACTCTTGCAAGGCCCTTGCAAGGTCCTTGCAAGGCCCTCCGCGACGTCGCTGAGGGCGGCCGGACCGACGACCTCACTGGACAGCCAGCGGCCGGGGCTCCTTCCGCGCGTCGGCCCGCATGGCGCGCGGTGGGCGCTCAAGATCATCAAGGCGAAGACGACCGGCCGCGCTAGCCGGTGCGGAGCATGACCCTTGCGCCCGACCCGCGCAAAGGCAGGGTGTCGGTCACCGGTCCGTCACCGTCCTCCGCGATGCCGCGGCCGGCGCCCCCGCCCCGGTGCCGCCTTGCCCCTGCCCCGCGCGCCCTGCCCCGTAGGCCGGTCACCCGTTCCCGTCGCGGCAGGGCCTCAAGCCCGGCGCAGGGGGGCTGTCTCGGGAGGTTCAGCAAGGGGCTGCCTCCGTCGCTGCGGCTCTGCGATGCCCCCTCGGGCCAGCGGCGTTCGTGCCCACAGTCAGACGTCAATCACTAATCTCCCGCGATCAGGTCCCGGATGCGGGAGGCCAGCGCCTCCATGATGAAGGGCTTGGTCAGCACGGCCATGCCGGGTTCGAGGTAGCCATTCC
Organism: Methylobacterium planeticum; assembly: GCF_008806345.1. Lineage (GTDB taxonomy): Bacteria > Pseudomonadota > Alphaproteobacteria > Rhizobiales > Beijerinckiaceae > Methylobacterium > Methylobacterium planeticum. The sequence continues at coordinate 93,641 of NZ_VZZJ01000013.1, forward strand.
CGACCACCGCGTTCTCGGCGTAGCCCGTGATGAACAGCACCTTCAGGTCCGGGCGCGACACGCGGCCGGCATCGGCCATCTGCCGCCCGTTCATGCCGCCCGGCAGGCCCACATCGGTGACCAGCAGGTCGATGCGCACGTCCGAACGAAGGACCTTGAGGCCGGACGGCCCATCGGCGGCCTCGATGGCCGTGTATCCGAGGTCCTCGAGGACCTCGGTGACGAGCATGCGGACAGTGGGCTCGTCGTCGACGATCAGCACCGTCTGGTCCTGCCCGGCTCGGGGCGCGTCGCCGAGCGAGGGCATCACCTCGGCTTGCTCGGTCTCGCCATAGTACCGGGGCAGGTAGAGGCACATGGTGGTGCCCTCGCCGAGCTCCGAGTAGATCCGCACCTGTCCGCCGGACTGGCGCACGAAGCCGTAGATCATGCTGAGGCCGAGGCCGGTGCCCTGCCCGATGGGCTTGGTGGTGAAGAACGGGTCGAAGGCGCGCTCGACCACCTCGGGCGTCATCCCGGTGCCGGTGTCCGTGACGCACAGCGAGAGGTACTGCCCGGGCGGCAGGTCGCGTTCCTTCGCCGCCCGCTCGTCGAGCCACTTGTTGGCGGTCTCGATGGTGATCCGGCCCCCGTCCGGCATGGCGTCCCGTGCGTTGATGCACAGGTTGAGCAGCGCGTTCTCAAGTTGTGGCGGGTCGACCAGCGCCGGCCATAGCCCCGGCGCGCCGACCACCTCGAAATGGACCGACGGCCCGACCGTGCGTCGGAGGAGTTCCTCCATGCCCGCCACGAGCCTGTTCACGTCGGTCGGCTTGGGGTCGAGGGTCTGGCGGCGGGAGAAGGCCAGAAGCCTGTGCGTCAGCGCGGCGGCGCGCCTGGAGGCGCCCTGGGCGGCGTTGATGTAGCGGTCGATCTCGGTGAGCCGCCCCTGGCTCATCCGGGTCTGCAGCAGCTCCAGGCTGCCAGAGATGCCGGCGAGCAGATTGTTGAAGTCATGCGCCAGGCCCCCGGTCAGCTGGCCGACGGCCTCCATCTTCTGGGATTGCCGGAGCTGCTCCTCGGCCCGGCACAATGCCTCGGCTTGTTCCTTCTCCGCCGTCACGTCGCGACCGACCGCGTTGATCAGGCGCTCGTCGGGCCGGGTAGACCATGAGATCCAGCGATAGCTCCCGTCCCTGTGACGATAGCGGTTCTCGAAGCGCGCCAGGGAATGTCCCTCGGCGGAGCTGCTCGCCCCGGCCAGGGTCGCCTCGACGTCGTCGGGATGGAGCAGGTCGAACAGCGACGTGCCGACGAGCTCGTCCTCGCGCCAGCCGAGCATCGTCGTCCAGGCCGGGTTGACGGCGGCGACGCGGCCGTCGAAGCCGCAACGGAGCATGATGTCGGTCGACAATTGCCACAACGCGTTGCGGTCGGTCGTGCGCTCGGCGACCTGCCGTTCCAGGCTGGCATTGAGGGCGGCCAGTTCGGCCGCCTGTCGCCGGCGGTCGTCGATGTCGGTGTTGGTGCCGACCCAGTGCGTGATGGCCCCGTCCGACGCCCGGACCGGCTCGGCCCGGACCAGGAACCAGCGGTACGCCCCGTCGGCTCGCCGGATGCGGAACTCGGTCTCGTAGACCGCGCCGCCGGCCAGCGACCGGGTCCAGGCCTCGCCCGCCGCGACGAGGTCGTCCGGATGGACGAGGCTGCCCCATGCGGTGGCGCCGTCCATCGAGCCCAGCGGCGTGCCGGCGTAGGCGTAGGCTTGGCTGTTGAACCAGTAGAGGTATCCGTCGGGCCGGGATGCCCAGACCTGGTTGGGGACGGCCTGGGCGAAGACGCGGAACTGCTCCTCGCTCTCGCGCAGCCCCCGTTCCGAACGCAGGCGTTCCGTCGCCCCCCGGACCCGGTCGGCGACCTCCCGCATCAGCGCGACCTCGCTCTCGCTCCAGGAACGGGCGAGCGCGTGGTTCACGTAGAAGAGGGCCACGGACGAGCCCTGCTCGACCAGGGGCATGTTCACGAAGGCCCGGGCGCTGATGGCCTCGAGGGCGGAGGCGGAGTCCCGCGTGCGCGGATCGAGCCGCGCATCGGTGACGATGGCGGTCTCCCCTCGCTTCAGGTCCTCGATGTAGGAGCCGTAATCGCGGAAATGCAGCACGCCGGCGAGGCTCTCGATGCCGGGGGCGTTCCAGTCGCGCGCGATGGTGATGGTCTCGGCGACCTTGTCGATGATGCCGTAACCGACGCGGCTCACCTCCAGGGCGGTCCCGAGCACCGCGCAGGCCGCGTAGCTGAGGCCGGCCGGGTCGGCGATGTCGCGCAGCCTGTCGTTCAGGTCCAGCAGGGTCGTGCGCCGCCTCTCGGCCTCGCGCAGCGCCTTCCCGGACTCGCGTGCCCGGGTCCGGTCGCGCAGAATCTTGAGGAACCCGATGTGCCCGCCGAGGGCATCCCGGAGCGGCATCATCTCGCCGCTCGCCCAGAAGCGGGTCCCGTCCCTGCGCAGGTGCCAGCGCTCGTCGGCGGCCCGACCGTCCGCGAGGGAAAGGCGCATCTCGGTGGCCGGACGCCCCTCGGCACGGTCCTCGGGCGTGAAGAACCGGTCGACCGGCTCGCCGATCATCTCCGATCTCGACCAGCCGAGCACGCGTTCGGCCCCGGTGTTCCAGGCGGTGACCCGGCCCTCCGGGCCGGTGACGATCATGGCGAAGTCGACGGGGCTCTCGAAGACGGACCGGTAGAGCACATCCGACGGGAGCGCGCCCGCCTCGTGCGGCGGATCCTGGGGCCAACCCTCGGCTTGTCCGTGCATCATGCCCCGCCTTCGAGGGCCGGGCGCAACCGCACCGAGGGACCGGGCGACGTCGGGGGACCTGACCTCAAAAGCCGCAACCTTGCCCCGCGCCGGCCCGGTCGACCGCCATGGCCGGCCTTTGTTCGACGGAGGTCCCTAGATAGCGCGTCCCGCCGCCCGGACCATCCGGCGATGTCGCGACCGGGCGACCGATCCTTCGCGCTCCGCGGCAAGCCGTTCCGATGCGCTCGACGGGGTCGCACGAACGGTCCAGGTGCCGCCGGGTGGTTCCCACGGGATCGCCGGCGCCTTAGGCGCGGAGCCTCACGATTCCCGCCTGGGACGCAACGCAACGATGTTGCCGGCTTGCGCGGGCGCGGCCGCCGTCCCCAGCACCTCGGCGACCTTGCGGGCGAGTTGCTCGCGCTTGAACGGCTTGCCGAGAAGCTGCACCCCGTCGTCCAGCCGGCCGTGGTGGACGATGGAGTTCTCGGTGTAGCCGGACATGAAGACCACCCTCACCTCAGGCCGCAGCGCCAGGACGCGCTCGGAGAGCTCCCGGCCCCGCACCTTCCCGGGCAGGACCACGTCGGTGAGCAGCAAGTCGATGGACGCCGTGTTCGCCCCGAAGACGCGCAACGCCTCCTCGCCGTCCGCGGCCTCCAGCACCCGGTAGCCGAGGTCCCCCAGGATCGCGCAGGCGATCTCCCGGACCGCCGCTTCGTCCTCCACCACCAGCACGGTGGCGGAGCCCCGCGGCAGCTCCACGGGTGCGCCGGCGTGCCGGCCGCCGACCGCCGCCGTCCCGATGGCGCGCGGCAGGTAGATCTTCACCGTCGTGCCCTCGCCGGGCTCGGAGTAGATCTTCACATGGCCGCCCGACTGCTTGACGAAGCCGAACACCATGGCGAGGCCGAGCCCCGTGCCCTTGCCGTCGGGCTTGGTCGTGAAGAACGGCTCGAACACGCGGGCCGCCACCTCCGGCGTCATGCCGTGGCCGGTATCGGACACCGCCAGCATGGCGTAGTCGCCGGGCACGACCTCGGCATGGTGCCGGGCATACGCGTGGTCCAGCACCGTGTTGCCGAGCTCGATGGTGAGGCGACCCCCGCCCGGCATGGCGTCGCGGGCGTTCAGGGCGAGGTTCAGGACCGCGCTCTCCAATTGTGCCGGGTCGGCCATCGCCGGCCACAGGCCGGCGGTCTCGACGTAGCGCACCGCGATGTGCTCGCCCAGCGTGCGCCGGAGCAGCGGGACCAAGTCCGGCATCGTCGCCGCCAGGTCGACGGCGGCCGGAGCGAGCGGCTGCTTGCGGGCGAAGGCGAGGAGCTGGCCGGTCAGGGTCGCGCCGCGCTGGGCCGCCCAGGCGGCGCGCTCGATCCGCTCCTGCAGCTTGGCGTCGTCCGCCAGCTTTGCGCGGACGAACTCCAGGTTCCCGAGGATCACCTGCAGCAGGTTGTTGAAGTCGTGCGCGATGCCCCCGGTCAACTGGCCGATGGCCTGCATCTTCTGGGCCTCGCGCAGCACGCCCTCGGCCTGGGCGCGCTTGGTCATGTCGGAGATGGTCAGGACGAAGCCGCCGTCCGGCATCGTGGTGCGGCGGATCTCGAGGTGGTGCCCGTCGGATCGCTCGCGCTCGTACGTCACCGCCTCGCGGGGGCCCTGCCCGCCGTGCCGGACCTGGTCTTCGCTCTCCAGGCCGGGGCGGCCCGGCTCGGCGGTGTGCTCGGCGAAAGCCCCGTAGGCCGTACCGGGCCGGACCAGGGCCTTGGGCAGATCGAGCAGAACCTCGAAGCACGCGTTCCAGTTCTTCAGCATCCCGTCCGGCCCGAACACCGCGACGCCCTGGCTTAGGCTGTCGAGGGTCGTGCGCAGGCGCAGCGCCAGCGTGCGCTGCTCGGTCTCGGTCCGGTTCGAGCGAGACACGGCGTGGTTCAGGAGGCGGGCGGCCCAGAGCAGGGTCAGGACGGCGAGGAGGAAGCCGCCCAGCGTCAGCCAGTGCACCCAGGTGGCGCGTGCGTCGTTCTCGCGGAGGCGTCGGGCGAGGAGCGCCTCCTCCTCGGCCAGCATGGCTCCGAGCGTCGCCTCGGCCTCCTTCATGAAGCCGCGGCCCGCATCGGTGTTGACGAGGCGCTCGGCCGCCTCGACGCCGACGTCGCGGCGCAGTCGCACCGTCTGGGCGAGCTCCTCGAGCTTACGCTGCACGACCGGCGCCAGGGCATGCAGGCGCTCCTGCTGGGCCGGGTTGTCGGCGGTGATCTTCTGCAACTCGCCCTGGAGGATGCCGAGCCGGTCGCGGGCGGCCTCGTAGGGCGCGAGGTAATCGTCCCTGCCCGTGATGATGTAGCCGCGCTGTCCGGTCTCCGCGTCGCGCAGGGCGATGGCGAGGTCCTTCAGGGTGGCGAGCACGCGATAGCTGTGCTGCGACCACGCGCGGGCCTCGCGCGAGGCGTCGAGACGCTCCCAGGTCACGGCCCCGACGAGGGCCAGGATGGCGAGCAGCACCCCGAAGCCGAGGAGGTTCGCGCGTGCGACGATGCGCTTCGACATGATTTTGAGGTCCGCCGCCCGCGTCGTGGCCCGGGTCGGGCCGCGCCGCCGCGGAGCTTGCTCGAACGCCGATGACCCGGAGTCGCGTGCGCGCTTGCAGGCACTGTCTAGCACGATACCCCGCGATTGCGGGCCTTTTGCGGAAGCTTCGCCGTCGGGACGCGAGCCCGGCTACGCGCCCAGGATGCGCTTCCGACGCTGCCAGGTCGCGACCTTGCGCAGCAGGCGCGAGAGCTGCTCGACCGAGTAGGGCTTGTGCAGCAGCTCGAACCCGTAGGTGCCGTTCTGCGCCAGCACGTGACTGTAGCCGGACGCCAGGAGCACCGGCAGGTCATGGTACAGGCGGCGGATCTCGTGGGCGAGGTCGATGCCGTTCGTGCCGGGCATGACCACGTCGGTGAACACCACGTCGAACCGGTCCGCGTCCTTCGCCAGCTCGGCCAGCGCCTCCTCGGCGCTCGCGGCCCAGACGGTCCCGTAACCGAGCTCCGCCAGCGTCTGGGTCGCGAAGGTGCCCACGTCGACATTGTCCTCGACGACGAGGACGCAGGTGCCGTGACCATCCGCCAGGAACTCCGGTTCCCGCGCCGCGGACGCCGCCGTTTCGGACCCCGGCACCCGCGGCAGGTAGAGCGTGAACGTGGCGCCCTCGCCGAGCACGCTGGCGACCGCCACCTCGCCGCCCGACTGCTTGGCGAACCCGAACACCTGGCTGAGCCCGAGGCCGGTGCCCTGGCCCACGCCCTTGGTGGTGAAGAACGGCTCGAAGATCCGTTCGAGCCGGTCGGCGGGGATGCCGCAGCCGGTGTCGGAGACCGACACGGCCACGAACGCGCCCCTGATGGCGGGCTGCCGGCGCAGGCCGGGCATTCCCTCTACGGGCCGCACGACGATGGTGAGGCGGCCCTCGCCGTCCATGGCATCGCGGGCGTTGACGGCCATGTTCACCAGGGCGGTGTCGAACTGGCTCGGATCGGCGTCGACGTGACAGGCCTCCCCGGGCAGGTCGGTCTCGATCACGATGCGCGAGCCGGTGAGCGTGCCCATCATGTCGCCGATGGCCCGCACGCTGTCGCAAGTGTCGAACACCTCGGGCTTGAGCGCCTGCCGCCGCGCGAAGGCAAGGAGCTGGCCCGTCAGCTTGGCGGCGCGCTCGACCGTGTCGGAGATCGCGCCGACGTAGCGGGCGCGGCGCTCGTCCGAGAGGTTCGGGCGCTTGAGGAGGTCGGTCGACGACTTGATGACGGTGAGAAGGTTGTTGAAATCGTGCGCCACGCCGCCGGTCAACTGCCCGACGGCCTCCATCTTCTGCGCCTGGCGCAGGGCCTCTTCCGTCTGCCGCTGACCGGTGGTGTCGACCCCGACCCCGGTCCGCCGGATCGGCGTGCCGTCCGCGTCGTGATAGGTGTGGCCGCGCGAATTCACCCAGCGGACCGCCCCGTTCGGATGGAGGATGCGGTATTCGAGCTCGATGTCGCCGGGGTTGGCCAAGCCGCCGGCCATCGTGGCCTTCAGCGAGGCCCGGTCGTCGGGGTGGACGTTGCCGAGGAACTCCGCCCGCGTCACGCCGCCCGGCCCCCGCGCCGGATCGAGCGCGTAGAGCTCGGCGATGGCGGCGTCGTAGAAGAAGAGGTCGCTCGCGACCTCGTAGGTCCAGGCCCCCACGCCCCCCACCGCGGAGAGCGCCAGGCGGGCGAAGTCCTGGGTGTCGCGGAGGATGCCCTCCCGCTCCCTGTGCGCGGTCACGTCCCGGCCGCTGCCGTAGACGTGACCGTCCTCGAAGGTTCCCGTCCAGGCGAACCACCGGTAGCTGCCGTCCTTGTGCCGGAGGCGGTACTCGTAGGGCGTCGTCAACGGCCGGCGCAGGACGTCCGCGAAGGCCGCCAGCGTCGGTTCGACGTCGTCCGGGTGCGTGAGGTCGACGAAGGGGACGCCCAGCAACTCCCGGTCCTCCCAGCCGAGCAGGCGCGTCCACGCCTCGTTGACGGCTTCGAGGCTGCCGTCGATGCGCGCGACGACGAGGAGGTCCTGCGACAGCCCCCAGGCGCGGTCGCGCTCATGGGTCCGGGCCGCGACGTCCCTTTCGAGCCGTTCGTTGAGGCGCCGCAACTCGTCCTGGCTCCGGCGCAGGGCTTGGTCCGAGCTGTGCCGCTCGATGGCGAGGGCGGCGGTCTGCGTGATGAGCGCGATGGCTTCGAGGTCGCACGGCGTCGGCGTTCGGGGCTGGGCGTAGTAGACCGCGAAGGTGCCGAGCACCGTCCCGCCCGCGGCCCGGATCGGGGTCGACCAGCAGGCCCGCAGGCCGTGTCCCAGGGCCAGGTCCCGAAAGTCCTCCCAGAGCGGGTCCGCGGCGATGTCGCTCGCGTAGACGGCTTCGGCCCGGGCGACGGCCGTGCCACAGGAGCCGACGCCTTCGCCGATGGCGATGCCGTCGATGGCCTCGTTGTAGGCGGCTGGCAGGCTCGGGGCCGCCCCGTGACGCAGGGATCGCCCGTTCTCGCTCAGGAACAGCACCGAGGTCATCATGTGCTGGTCGGTCTGCTCCTCCACCGCGCGAAGCAGGTCCTCCAGCACCGCGCCGAGGGGCACGCCGGACGCGATCTGCGCCAGGACCTGCCGCTCGCGCTCGACCAGCCTGCGGGCGGCGTCGGAGCCATCGAAGGCGGCGAAGGACGGCATCGGCTCAAGCGCCCTCTTGCGAAAGCCCGGCCTCGCCGGGACGCCGCTTCCCGCGGTTCGCCCTCGCCAGGGCCCTGCCCTCCTCCCGCTCCATGAGCAGGCGCAGGCCCGCACGGATCACCTCGCTGGCCGAGGCGTACTCGCCGCCGGCGACCTGGTCCGCGACGAAGCGCGCGAGCGGGGCCGTCAGGGCGACGTGCTGGGAGTGCTTGGCTGCCATCGGGCCGGGTAGCACGGCGCCCATGCGGGTGTCACCTTCGGCCACCCCGATCGTGCGGCGCCGACCCCTCGCCCGCTCCCTCGAGGAGCCGGCGCGCAAGGCTGCGGAGGCCATCGCGAGGCGCTCCCCGCCCGGCCTGCGGCTCGTCTCGGGCGGACCGCGCGCGGCGAACAGGGCCGACGGATAGGGCGGCCAGGTACAAGCTGTCGCGGGGGGCTCGATCGAACCCGCCCGGCATTGCCGCGGGCGAGGCTGCGCTGATAGGTTGCGCGCGATGTGCCTGCGGCTGGGCCCGCGGTCGCGGCGGCGCGCCGAAGGGTTCCGGTCCCGGTCGCGCGACCATGCCCGCATCCCGCGGGCGGGCACGCATCTCAGGGAAGGGCCGGGGGAATCGGGTCGTGCGGAAGGACGGCGGCACCCCCAAGGGGCATGACGCGGTGAGCGACGCCCTGGCCTTCCTGGCGGGCGGCGGCGAGGCCGCGCGCCTGATCCGCGGGCGCGACTGGTCGGACCATCCCCTCGGGCCGCCAGAAGGCTGGCCGGTCGAGCTCCGAACGGCTCTCAGCCTCGTGCTGAACTCCCCGGAATCGATGATCCTGGCCTGGGGGCCGGACCTCAGCTTCTTCTTCAACGACACCTACTTCCCGCTGCTCGGCCCCCGGCTGGCCTGGGCGATGGGCGAGCGCTTCGACGTGGTCTGGGCCGATGCCTGGGAGCAGGCCAAGCCCATCATCGACGATGCCTTCGCGGGCCGCAGCCGCCGCTTCGACGACCTGCCGTGGAAGCTCGACACCGACCGCGGCCTCGCCGACACCTGGTTCTCGTTCTCCTACTCGCGCGTGCTCGACCGCGACGGGGTGGTCGCGGGGCTGTTCATCTTCACCAACGAGACCACCAAGCGCGTGCTCGGCGACCGGGCCCTGCGCGAGAGCGAGGAGCATTACCGCCAGACCGTCGAGCTCAACCCGCAGGTGCCGTGGACCTGCGACCCGCACGGCAACGTCACCTCGTACTCGAACCGCTGGCTCGAACTCACGGGCCAGGCCCCGGGCGAACCGGACGGCTCCGGCTGGACCAGGGTCTTGCATCCCGACGACCTGCCGGGAACCATGGACGCGTTCGCGGCCGCGCTCTCGTCGGGCGAGCCCGTCGACGTGGACTACCGCCTCCGCATGGCGGCGACCGGCAAGTACCGCTGGATGCGCGCCCGCGCCCAGCCGCGCCGGGACCCCGACGGCGCCATCGTGCGCTGGTACGGCGTCGTCGAGGACGTCCACGACCGCAAGCTCGCCGAGGGCCGGCTGCGCGAGATGAACGAGACGCTGGAGCGGCGCGTCGAGGAGGTGCTCCTGCAGCGCAAGCTCTGGGCCGAGGTGTTCGAGACCACCGACGCCCTCGTCGGCGCGCTCGACACCGACTTCCGGTTGCTGGCGGCAAACCGGGCCTGGGTCGAGGAGTTCGAGGCGGTCTTCGGCATCCGCCCCCGTGTCGGCGACGACATCCTCGACCTCCTGTCGCAGAGGCCCGAGCACGTCGCCCCGGTGCGCGCGACCTGGGCAAGGGCGCTGGCGGGCGAGGAGTTCACGGTGGTCGAGGCGTTCGGCGACCCGGACAGGAAGCGTCCCTGCTACGAGATCAAGTTCACGACGTTGCGCGACGCCGAGGGGCGCCGGCTCGGCGCCTTCCAGTACGTCCAGGACGTGACCGAGCGGCTGCGCGACCAGGAACGCCTCTCCAGGGCCGAGGAGGCCCTCCATCACGCCCAGAAGCTGGATGCGGTCGGACAGCTCACGGGCGGCGTGGCGCATGACTTCAACAACCTGCTGACCATCATCCGCTCGTCGGTCGAGTTCCTGCGTCGGCCGGACCTCGCCGAGGAGCGGCGCAGGCGGTACCTTGAGGCGGTCTCCGACACCGTGGAGCGGGCCTCGAAGCTCACGAGCCAGCTGCTGGCCTTCGCCAGGCGGCAGGCGCTCCAGCCCGAGGTGTTCGACGTCGGCGTGCGCCTGCGCGGCGTCTCGGACATGCTGAACGCCGTGACGGGCGCGCGCATCCGCATCGTGACCGAGCTGCCGGAGGTGCCCTGCCACGTGCGGTCCGACCCGAGCCAGTTCGAGACAGCCCTGGTCAACCTGGCGGTGAACGCGCGCGACGCCATGGACGGCGCGGGCACGCTGACGCTTCGGCTGGAATGCGGGGCCGCGCTTCCCGGCATCCGCGGCCACGCGGGTGCGCGCGGGCCCTTCGCGGCGGTGTCGGTCGCGGACGGGGGCGCGGGCATCGCGCCGGACCTGCTGGAGCGGATCTTCGAGCCCTTCTTCACGACGAAGGAGGTCGGGAAGGGCACCGGCCTCGGCCTCTCCCAGGTCATCGGGTTCGCCAAGCAATCCGGGGGCGACGTGAAGGTCGCGAGCGAGGTCGGCCGCGGCACGACCTTCGTCCTCTACCTGCCCCAGGTCGAGCCGCCGGTCCGGACCGACGAGGCCGACGACGGCAGGCCCGCGATCCGGCACGAGGAACGGTCGCTGCGCCTCCTGGTCGTCGAGGACAACCTCGACGTCGGTCGCTTCTGCGTGCAGCTCCTTCAGGATCTCGGCCACGCGACGGTCTGGGCGCACAATGCCGAGGCGGCGCTGGACGAGATGGAACGGGATCCGGCCGGGTTCGACGCGGTGTTCTCGGACGTGGTCATGCCGGGCATGGGTGGCGTCGCCCTCGCGCGGCGGCTGCGCGGAAGCCATCCGGAACTGCCGGTGGTGCTGACGACCGGCTACAGCGACGCGCTGGCGACGGACGACGCGCACGGCTTCGAGCTCGTCCGCAAGCCCTACTCGGCCGAGCGGGTCGCCCAGGCCCTCAGGGGGGCGCTGGCCCGCCGGCGCCCATCCGGCTAGCGACCGGCACCCGCGCCTTTGGGTACCGTCCTCAAGACCCGTCGGCGCCTGATCCCAGCCATCGCAGGCATGGGTGATCCCGTCGCAAACCCCGCCCGTGCGGGCCGGGCCGATCCGTGCGGCGCCTTTCGATCCGGCGACAGAGATCTCGTCTGTCAGCCACGGCCCTGTAACGGTTACAATTCCCGGATCCGGACGAAGCGCGCATCATGCGGGCGACCGATCGGGGGGACCGCGATTGCCGCGCCCGGAGGCTGCGATGGAGCGTTCCCAGCAACGCGGCCTTGCGAGACTGTTGCTGCGCCATCCCGAGCGCCGGCAGGAGCTTCGTCGCAAGTTCGCCGAGAACGCCCAGCTCAGGGAACTCTGCGAGGCCTACGAGGCTGCATGCGAAGCAGCCGAGTACTGGGCAAAGTCGTCAGATCCTGTCGGACCTGCCCGTACAGAAGAGTACCGCGAACTCGCCACAGCAACGGAGGAGGACATCTTCCACGCGATCTCGTGACTGTCCAGCAAATATGTAATTCTTACATCTGTTAATCTATGATATGCGTTAAAATACCTAGCATGATCAGAGCTGATTCGTTCGCAGTCTGCGAGGGGACCATGGCCTTGGATCGTCAACCGGCTTCGCCCCTGGAGCCGAACGAGGCAACGGCAGTCGAGACCGCTCTCGGTGCCCTGATCGCAAGCGGCCATATCCGGTTGTCCGAGCGCAATCGTCGCTTCCTGTCCTTCGTCGTGGCCGAGACGCTGGCCGGCCGCGGCGGACGCATCAAGGCCTATGCGATCGGCGTCGACGTGTTCGGGCGCGGCAGGACCTTCGACCCGGATAGCGACCCCATCGTCCGCATCGAGGCGACCAGGCTGCGGGCGGCCCTTGCCGCGTATTATGGCGGCTTCGGCGCGCGGGATGCGGTCAGGTTTGTCCTGCGACCGGGTTCCTACGTTCCCACCTTCGAGTTTCCGCGACCGCCATCAGGCTCGGAGGAGCCGCCGGTGGGTGAGAGCGCCGCGCCCGCGCCCTCCGGCAGGATCGGCTCGGTCGGGCCCGCCGGCGTGGCCGTCGTCGTCACGCACCGGACCGACCGGAGGGATCGATGTTCGATGGTGCGGGGCGAGTTGTACGTCGAGGCGATCGTGAAGGCCGTCGCCGGGCGCGAGATCAAGGTGTTCCTCACGCCACTCCCGGACCGCAACGGCTCCGTACAGGTCATCAGGGGATTGGTCGCGCGATCAGACGCGGTCTTTGCCCTCGATGTTGCCGTCCATGGCATTGCGGAGGGCCAGCGCTATTCGTGGTCGCTGTCCGACTTCCGCAGCGGCGAGGTCAAGGCCACGGACATCTGCGACCGATCCGATGAGAACCTGCCCATCGGCGCAAGGATCGACGCTCTCGCCGAGATCGTTGCGCAGAGGGTCGCGGCCGCTGCCGGCTGAGATCGACTGCAACACTTTCGACGACGGCTCAAGCCCGTAACCGTAACGGCCCCGGGCGTGGTGGTGCTTGGATTTCATGAGCCGCCGGCAGCTGGCGAGCTGTAACGGTTACAGCCTCAGAGGACCGTCCGGCGCGTGCGATGGTCGATGAAGGACGGGCTCGGCGCGGCTTCGACGGAGTGTTGGCTCCTGCAAGGGGTTCCCGGCCAGGAGGGGTTCGGCGATGCGAGATCACGCTATCTCCCTAGTCCCGGCTGCCGCGATCTGCCTGGCTCCATTCAGCGGATACGCGCACACGGCCTTCAGGTGAGCTTTCGAAAGCGAAGCCATGTCCTTCCTCGACATCTTCGCTTGGATCGTCCTGCTGGTCGTCGCCGCGACGCTCGTCGCGTGCGTCGTCGCGCTCGGGGTCATGCCCGGACGCATCGCCCGCCGGCGTGGCCACCCCTGGGCTGAGGCGGTGGCCATCGGGAGCTGGGCCACCCTGATCTGCGGCTTCGTGTTCTGGCCGCTCATCCTGACCTGGGCCTATGTCGACGCTCCGGCCCGGCGGGAGACGTCCCGATGATCGTCGTCCTGCTGAACGCCTACATCGCCCTCCTGGTCCTGTTCGTCTGGCTCGGCTTCGTCCGCTGGAACCTGTTCTGGAAGCTGTCGCCGGCGATCGTCCTGATCATCCTGCTGGTGGGGCTGTTCATCCCGATGCAGTGGGGCGCCCCGGCCGGGCCCGCGGCGGTGGTGCGCAACTCGGTCCAGATCGTGCCCTCGGTGGCCGGTGAGGTCGTGGAGGTGCCCGTCCTGGGCAACACGCCCGTCAAGGAAGGCGAGGTCCTGTTCCGCATCGACCCGACCACCTACCGGGCGCAGGTCGAGGCGATCGAGGCGCAGCTGACGTTCGCCGCATTGCGTCTCGCCCAGATGTCGGAGTTGCAGGGCCGGGGAACGGGGCGGGCCTTCGACGTGGAGCAGCGCCAGGCCGAGGTCGATCAGCTGCGCGCGCAGCTCGACGGCGCGAAGTGGAACCTCGACAAGACCACCGTGCGTGCGCCCGCGGCCGGCTACGTGACCAATCTGGCCCTTCGCAAGGGCGCGCGCGTCACCGCCCAGGCGCCGGTGATGGCCTTCATCGATACCTCGGAGACCATTTTCGGAGCGGAGATCCCGCAGGTCTTCGCGCGCTACGTCGAGCCCGGGCAGGCCGTCGAGGCCACCTTCAAGGCATCCCCGGGCGCGGTCTATTCCGGCCGCGTCGAGGCGGTGCTGCAGGCCATCGCGACCGGGCAGACGCAGCCGGGCGGGTTCGCGGTCTCGCCGAGCGAGGTTCAGGCCGCGCCCTTCGTGGTGCGCTTCCGCCTGGACGACGAGACCCTGGCGCGCCGCCTGCCGGCCGGGAGTACCGGCACGGCCGCGATCTTCACCGAGCACGTGCAGGTGGCGCACGTGGTCCGGAAAATCGTCCTCCGGCAATCGGCCATCCTGAACTACGTCAACCCGTTCTGAGCGCGGCTGTCACCGGGAAGGAGAGGGTCATGACAAGAGCAACCCTTGCGGCGCTCGCGTTCCTGGTCACGCTGCTGCCGGTATCGGCCCAGGTCGCGTCTCCGGACGAGATCGTCCGCCGCACCACCGAGCGCCGCGCGGTCGAGGCCGTCATCTGGGGCATGCCGGTGGTCAACTACGACCTCATGCTGCAGCAGATGCTCAGCAAGACGTCCGGCAAGGTGAACCAGGTCATCTACTGGGGCCGACCGCTCGACTGGCGCAACCAGACCCTCACGCCCAATCCCGACACGCTCTACTTCATGACGTTCCTCGACACGAGGGAGGTCGGACCCATCGTGATCGAGGTTCCGGCGGCGGGTCCCGATGGATCCCTCAACGCCAACTTCGTCAACCTGTGGCAGCAGCCACTGGAGGATGCCGGGCTGCTCGGGGTCGACAAGGGCGCGGGTCTCAAGCTCGTGGTGCTGCCGCCCGACCATGCGGGCAAGGTGCCGGACGGCTACACCACGCTGCGGCCCCAGACCCATGGCAGCTACGCCCTGATCCGCTCGAACCTGGCGAGCCACGGCGACGCCGACGTCGCGAGATCCGTGGCCTACGGCAAGCGGATCAGGGTCTATCCGCTGAGCCAAGCCGCCAAGCCGCCGTCCACCGTCTTCACCGACGTCAAGGACGTCCTCTTCGACTCGACCATCCGTTATGACGGGAGCTTCTTCGAGGGGCTCAATCGCATCGTCCAGGACGAGCCGTGGTTCGAACGCGACCGGGCGATGATCGACGCGCTCAAGTCGCTCGGCATCGAGAAGGGCAAGCCCTTCGCGCCCGCCCCCGAGACGAGGCAGGCGCTCGCCGCCGGGATCCAGGAGGCGGAGACGGTCCTCGCGGCGCGATACGATGCCGGCCTGCCACCCTACTTCCCGGGGACGCGCTGGACGTATCCCGCGCCCCTCGACCTCCTCCAGGCCGCCGCGGACAATTTCGCGGCGCCCGACAGCTACCCGGTCGATGCGCGCGGACTCGCCTACCACTATGCCTATATCGGCATCAAACGGCTCGGCGCGGGTCAGTTCTACCTGATCTCGATCAAGGACAAGGACGGCCAGGACTACGACGGCGGGACGACCTACCGCCTGACCGTCCCGCCGGACGCGCCCGTGGAGCAATACTGGTCGGTGACCGCCTACGACCGGCAGACCCATGCGCTCATCAGGAACGTCGACCGCGCGAGCCGGGCCTCGAATGCCGCCGAGATGCAGAAGAACGCCGACGGTTCGGTCGACATCGACTTCGGCCCGCGGCCCCTCGCCGGCCGGGAGGCGAACTGGATACCGACCGACCCGACCCGCAAGTTCGAGCTGATGTTCCGCCTCTACGCGCCAACGAAGGCCCTGTTCGAGAAGGCCTGGACGCTGCCCGATGTGGAGCGGGTGGCGACCGCGAAGCCTGCCAAGGCGCAACCGGACGTGGCCGCACCTGCCGGACCCGGATCGCAAGTTCCCTATCCGGTGCGCGCCCTGACGCCGGCCCACGCCGACCTGGCCCGCTCGGCCGGCGTCCCGGCCCTGCTCGCCAACGAGGCATACGTCGAGGCGCTCGCCCGCGTCGTCTACTACTGGGGCTATCCCGCGGTCGACGGCTTCGGCCGCACCAACATGTGGGAGATCATGAAGGAGAAGCCCGGCGCCATGCTCGGGCTTCTCCCCGGCGCGCCGATGAACACGACGGGCTGCCTCGCGGACTACATCTCACCGTCGCAGCGCTGGGTCGTGACGCCGAACAACGACACGGTGTACGGGGCGGGATTTGCCAACCTCGCGGTCGAGCCGGCCGTCATCCAGACGCCGGTCGGCGCGCCCCAGGGTCACTACTGGACCATCCAGATCGTCGACGTCTTCACGAACGTGGTCCACCAGTTCGGCTCGGCATCGGCCACGCCGGGCGGCAAGTTCCTGCTGGTCGGTCCCGACTGGCAGGGCGCGACGCCGGACGGCTTCCTCGGCATCCTGCGGATGCCGACCAACATCGCGGGCGTCCTCCCGCGCAGCTTCGCGGCGCGCTCGCCGGAGGCGAAGGTCAGGGCGGTCGCCGTTCTCGATCAGATCGGGATGTATCCCCTGAGCAAGGATCAGCCCGGTCCACGCCGCTTCGACTGCCAGGCCGCGGCCCGCAATGCCGTCTACCCTCCGGGCGTGACGGCTCAGATGATCGCGGCCGATCCGGATGCCAGCCGGCCCCAGTGGGTCAACCCGAAGACCTTCTGGGAGGATCTCGCCAGGATGCTCAATGCAAACCCGACCGTTGGTCCCTCGGACACGGCGATGGCGGACCAGGCACGCACCCTGATCGCCCTCCGCCGGTCCGACCCGCGCTACAAGGCCCTCCTCGACCGGGCGGCGCTGGCCTCCGACGCGGCCCTGCATGCGAGCAGCACCTACGTGCAGGTGGGCGTCGACGCGGGCAACGGCTGGCAGCGGCAGGAGGGTGCCGGCCGCTGGGGCACGGACTGGTTCAGCCGCGCCCAGGCGACCGTCATCTACATCTACGTCAACGACTACCGAGAGGCGACCTACTTCATCAGGGGCACCGACGCCAAGGGAACGCTCCTCGACGGCCGCCACACCTACACGATGACGTTCCCGAAGGATGCGCTGCCTCCGGTGGATCGATCGCGTGGCGGCTTCTGGTCGCTGACGATGTACGACAAGGACAACTTCATGCTGCCGAACCCACCCAACGGCCGCACCAATATCGGGACCGTGGACCTCGACGCCAACGAACTGCGTTTTGCCGCTGATGGCTCGCTCACCCTCACCCTGTCACGCGAGCAGCCGGCCGGCGCGGACGAGCGGGCCAACTGGCTGCCGGCGCCGGAGGGTCAGTTCGCGCTGATCGTCCGGGCGTACGTGCCGACGAGCGCGGTTCTCGCAGGCGTGTACCAGCTTCCGAACGTCGAGAGGCGATAAACCAGCCGCGCCGCCGATCCCATCGGCGATGAGGGGACGCGACCCATGCGGGATGCTCCGCTCAGGATCCAAAGGCAGACGCGGAGGCCCTGCGCTCAGGAGTGCCCCGCCTTCGATCTCGGCCATGGCGGATTGAGCGGCGGCAGATCGACGCGTTGCGGATGATCCGACGGTCGCCTCACGGTGCGATGGACCTCGATGACGGCGTTCCGAAGCGCATGTCCCTGTTCTGCCGACCAGCCGCCGTCCGGCCCGAACAGGGCCCGCTCGAGCTGATCGATCAGCGGAGCGATGCGTCGGTCTGCGCGGATCCGCTGCCGGGTGTCGGCCGGCATCCGGCCAAGCCAGGTCGCCAGGGCCGCGTAGGTCGCTCCCGGGTCGCCACGCTGCGCCACCCGGCGCAGCTGCGACAGCGCTGCCGCCCCGGAGGCCGCGCGGTTCGTCCGCCAGGGGCGCCAGCGGGCGATCCTACGGCCTCGCAGGCGCCAGACGAGGACGCCGAGCAGGAGAGCTCCGAGGAGGGCCGATCCGGCGACCCAGGCCCGAGCCGTGGTTCGGCCTTGTCGCTGCCGCGCCTCGGACGATGCCGCGGCCACGGCTATCGTGACCCCCGGGAGCGTCTCCGAGCGCGCCTGCCGGGCGGCCAGATCCCACCAGGGCTGCACGATGGCCGGGAGAACGTACGCGTCCGGTCGCTCGAAGACGTAGGTCACCCTGTCGACCCGCTCGCCCGTGACGGCGCCGCGGTTGATCCGGTCCTCGGAGCGGGGCGCATCGGCATAGATCCGGACACCGTCCGGTGCCGAGAACGCGAGATCCGGCATGCCCATGGCGGGAATGCCGGATGCCCCACGGCGCACCGTGCGGACGAGGGCGCCTCCGGGCGCGAGACGCGCCTGACCCGGATCCGGCTCCCAGATCTGCGACACCGTCACCGCGGTCGCCGCGATGACGGGGCCGGAGGCGTCGAGGCCCGGCGGGACCGTGGCGACGATGCGTTGCACCGCGCTTCTCGCCGATCCGGCCGGATCGCCGGCCGCATCGAGCAGCGTGATCTCGGCGGATGGGATCTCGATGGCGCCGCCGCGCCGGGGAAAGACCACGAACTCGAATTGCTGCCCGACATAGGGCTGCCCGTCGATCGCCTCGCGCAGGGTGAGCCCCTGCGTCTCGAAGCGGAGGATCTGCGCGCCCGGGGCGTCGCCGAGCCGAATGCGCGGCGGTCGCGGCATGCTGCCGGGGAAGAGCACGTCCACGTGCAGGCGGACGGGCTGGCCGACCACGCTTCCGCCGGGCGGATCGAGCGAGGTCCGCACCACCATCTCGGCGGCGGGCGCGGCCGAGAGGGTGGCCGCGAGAACGCACGGGGCAGCGAAGACGGCCGACCTTCTCACGGCTTCGCCTCCGGACGCGTGCCGGTTGCGCCCGATTCCGCCTGCAACTGATAGGCGAACTTCACCCTCAGGAAGTCGGCGGGCCGCGTCTGCACCCGCTTCAGCCACATGGCCCGGACGGCCTCGTCGGACATCGGCTTCGCGTCGCCTTGGACGACGGTGTCGGTTCCCCCCTTCTTGCCCTTGTCGAAGACGATGGCGTCGGGGCTGCTCTCGGTGTCGCCGGTCTCTCCGCCCGCCTGCCGCACGCGCTCGGCCCGGACGCGCGCGATCCCGCGGTTCGTCTCGGCGTCGGCCCAGCCGGGGCGAAGCGCCAGAGCGCGGTCGTAGCGCTTCACCGCATCGTCGTATTTGCCGAGCATGACCAGCGCATTGCCTTGGTCGTAGGCGCCGTCCGCCGTATCGGTGCCGCCGAAGGCTTGCGCCGCGCCCTTGAAGTCGCCGGCCCGGAAGAGGGCCACCCCGCGCCAGAGCGGATCGCGGAATGCGGACGCGGCCTCTCCCGGATGCCCGCGCGCCATCTGGATGCGTCCGCGCTGGTCCGGCGTCAGGAACAGGTTCTGCCAGCCGACGCGGCCGGCGGCGGCCGCGAGCGCCAGGAGCAGGATCCCCGACACGACGGCATAGGGACGCGTCCGGAGGGCACGCAAGAGGGTCATGCCAGCACCCATCCGCGGCGGAACCACAGGAGCGTGAGAAGGGCAAGGACGGGTGTCAGCCAGTACCCCGCGTCCTTCCAGTGCCGCCCCTCTCCGGCGACGTCCTCGATCCGGCCGGCCCGGTCGAGACGCCCGGCGATCGCATCGACGTCGGCCTGACCGACGGTGGTGGCCACGAGGTCCGCGTGCAATGCCCGCTCCGCGTCCTCGAGCCGTCCTGGATCCTGGTCCGGCGGCAGCAGCGCAAGGATCGTCGCGGGGTGGGTGAGCTTGGCGCCGGCGAGGCGGCTCACCTGCTCGCCCGTCACGGTATCGGCCATCACCAGGATCGAACCGCCGCGCCGACGGCCCACGAGGATGACGTCGGCGAGCGTCACCGCTCCGGCGAGATCGTCGCCGTCCTTCGGCATGATCTCGGGCGAGAGGGCCTTGGCGAGATCCAGGACGACGGCGCCGTCGGGCGTCGGTGGCAGAACCAGATGGCTGGCGCCCGAATAGGCGATCAGGCCGGTGGCTGCGCCCTCGCGGAGGCTCACGAGGTCCGCCAGCTTCTGCCGTGCGCGGTCGAGCCGGCTCGGCGACAGGTCGGCGGTCGTCATCGACGGTGTGACCTTGAGGACGATCATGACCGGCGGCTCGGCATCCGCGAAGGGCGACGGTTCGAGCTCCCAGGCCGGCCCCGCGACGGCGATCGTGGCGAGGATCCAGGCGAGGATGAGCAGCGCGTTCGGCCCAGCCCTGGACGATGGCTCCCGGCCGACGAGGAGATGCCGCAACAAGGCGGGGTCGATGACGCCGCGCCAGCGCTCGTCCGTCTCCGAGACCCGCTCTTCCAGGAACCAGAGCAGCAGCGCCGGCAGGAGAAGCAGGAGCCACCAGGGCCGTTCCACGTGCAGGGCGGACAATGCCTCGATCATGGAGCAGTCCCGGCCCGCCGCGCGACCAGGGCGCGTCCGTATCCGTGGGCCAGCAGGCGGACGGCCTGCGCCAGCAGCGACACGAGCAGGGCCGCCGCCAGCGGAACCCAGTAGACGTCGCGCTTGGGACGGACCGTCACCGTGTCGATCCGGCGCGTCTCGATGCCGTCGAGGCGGTCGTAGATCTGCACCAGTCCGGCGCGGTCGAGGGCGCGGAAGAAGCCGCCGCCGGTCGTCGAGGCCACATCCCTGAGGGCCGTCTCGTCGAGCTTGTCCTCGCCCACCGTCGTCGGATCGCCGATGGCGACGGTGTGGATCACGATGCCCCGGTCCTTGGCCACCCCCGCCGCCTCGGCCGGCGGCACCCTGCTGGCGGTATCGTTGCCGTCGGTGAGCGCGATGATGGTCCTCGCCTTGACTTCGCTGCGCTTGAACAGGCCGATCCCAAGGCCGATGGCATCGCCCAACGCCGTGCGCGGGCCCGCCATGCCGACGACCGTATCCCGCAGCATCCCGCGGCAGAGGTCGAGGTCCGTGGTGAAGGGAACGAGGGCGAAGGGCGCGTCGCCGAACACGACGACGCCGACGCGGTCGCCCCGGCGGCGCGACAGGAAGTCGTCGAGCACCGCCTTCACGGCGGTCAAGCGGTCGACCGTCCGGCCTTCGGCGTCGACGAAGTCGCGGGCGTCCATCGACCCCGAGAGGTCGACCAGCAGGAGGAGGTCGCGGGTCGGCTCGTCGCGGTGAAGAGGCGGCTCGATCCATTGCGGTCGCATCAGCACGGCGAGCACCAGCCCCCAACAGAGAACGAGCGTCGCGAGGCGCGGAAGGCTCCTCGGAGCCACGACCCCGCCCTGGCGGGGTTGCTGTCCCGTCAGGACGACGAGGCGGGCAAAGAAGGGAACGCGCAATCCGGCGCGGGAAGCCGTGTGAGCCGGCAGCAGCCACCAGGCCAGGAGCGGCAGGGGGGCGAGCAGCGCGAGCCAGGGGTGGGCGAAGGCCAGCATGGTCAGGACCTTCCCGCCTCGGCCGGCCTGCGGTGCTCCGAGACCCAGATCCGGGCCTGGGCGATGAGGTTTCGCACCTCCCCGGCATCAGGATGCCGGGTGTCGTAGGCCTCGAGAAGGAGCCTCCGCACGGCCCCGGCATCGAGCTTGGCGCCTCCGGTCCTTGCGACGAAGTCGGCCCACCCGGCACCGCTGAGGGGCGCCACCTCGTCACGCGGGAAGGCCACCAGGGCGGCCCGCTTCATCACCTCCGAGATCCGATCGACCGCGGAGGCGTCGGGACCGAGGGAGGCCGCGATGCGATCGAGCTCGGCCATGGCCGCGCGGCGATAGGCGTCGGCGTAGTGCCGGCTGAGGACGTCCCGCAGGGACATCGCCAGCATGGCGCCGAGCCCCGCCAGGACGAACCAGGCACCGGGCGCCGGCGGCCAGAACGCGACCGGGTCCGGCACGGCCAAGTCCCGCAGGTTCGCCAGGTTTCCGGGATCGTCAGCCATCGCGTCCGCCTCCCGCGGAGGAAGCCCGCCGCTCCATCCGCTTCCCGATCAGCTCCCGCAGCTGGGTGGCGACCTCCCGCTCGGTCGAGATGCGCAGGATCGGGATGGCGCGGCGGCGCGACAACCCGGTCAGGCGCTCGCCCCACGCGGCGCGCTCGTCCGCGTAGCGGCGGCGCAGGCCCGGGGAGGAGGAATCGACCTCGACCTGCGCCCCCCCCGAACTGAACACCGCGCGGCCCACGTCCGGCAGATCCAGCTCCAGGGGATCATGGATGTGGATCGCCAGAACATCGTTGTGGGCCGTCAGCCGGGTGACGAGGCGCGTCGTCTCCTCGTCCGCGCCGGCGGCGTCGGTGACGAGGCAGACGAGCCAATCGTGCGTGGCCATGCGCTCGGCCCGGCGCAAGGCCTCGTTCAACCGCCCGTCGGCGTCCGGCGGGGCGATGCCGGCTCCCAAGGTCCTGTTCTGCCGCGCGACCTCCGCGATGACCCGCACGGCCCCGCTCTCGCGCGCCTGCGGCCCGATCGACATCCTCTCGCGGTCACCGAACACGACTGCGCCGACCCGATCGCCGAGCGAGGTGACCCGCCAGGCCGCGAGCGCCGCTGCCTCGGCCGCCACGACCGACTTCATCGCCCGGCGGCTGCCGAAGAACATCGAGCTGCGTTGGTCGACGAGGAGGAGGACGGGCCGGTCGCGCTCCTCCGAGTACACCCGCACGTGCGGCGCACCGAGGCGGGCGGTCGCCAACCAATCGATGGTGCGGGTGTCGTCGCCCGCGAAATAGTGGCGCAGCTCCTCGAAGTTCAGCCCGCGCCCGCGCAGGCGGGAGGCGTGCCGCCCCGAGAGCAGGCTCTGGACGGGCTGGCGCGGCAGGAAGCTGAAGCCCCGGGCGCGATGCCGCAGCCGCATCAGCTCGTCGAGCGTGACGAAGGCGCGTGCCTCTCCGCCGCCCCGTTCGCCGGCTCCTCCGCGCTGCACGGGCTGCCTCAGCCGAGCCATCGCACGCCCCGGGATTAGGCCGCCACCGCGACCTGCCTCACCACCTCGTCGAGAACTGCGTCCGGCATCAGCCCATCCGCGCCCGCCTCGTAGCTCAGCGAGACGCGGTGCCTCAGGCAGTCGTGGAGGATCGCCGTCACGTCCTCCGGCGTGGCGTAGTCGCGTCCCCGCAGCCAGGCGCCGACCCGCGCGCAGCGGTCGAGCGCCAGCGAGCCGCGCGGGCTCGCCCCGATGGCGATCCAGCGCTTCAGCTTGTCCCCGAACTCGCCGGGCCGGCGTGTCGCGGCGACGAGGCCGACCATGTACGCCTCGATCGCATCCTTGGTGACCACGCGATCGATCTCGGCGCGTGCGTCGAAGATCACCTGCTGCGGGATCTTCGGCGGCCCGCCGGCCTTCGGACCGGACGCGGCCTGCTCGGACCGGACGAGGCGCAGGACCCGCACCTCGTCGGCGTCCGAAGGATAGTCGATCCGGACATGCATGAGGAACCGGTCCATCTGGGCCTCGGGCAGCGGATAGGTCCCCTCCTGCTCGATGGGGTTCTGGGTGGCGAGCACCATGAAGAGCGGGGGCAGGTCGTAGCGCGTGCCGGCCACCGTCACATGGCGCTCCTCCATCGCCTCGAGGAGCGCGGACTGCACCTTGGCGGGGGCACGGTTGATCTCGTCGGCCAGAACGAGGTTGCCGAAGACCGGCCCTCTGCGGAACTCGAACTGCCCGTCGCTGCGCAGGATCTCGCCGCCGGTCACGTCCGACGGAAGCAGATCCGGCGTGAACTGGATGCGGCTGAAGGCCGATTCCAGGTTTTTGGAGAGGCTCTTGATCGCCCGCGTCTTGGCAAGGCCGGGCAATCCCTCGAGCAGGACGTTGCCGTCGGCGAGCAGCGCGATGACGAGGCGCTCGACCACGCGCTCCTGGCCGATGATGTCCTGGTTGATGCGAGCCTGCAGGTCGAGGATGGCGGCCCTTGCGGCCGTTCCGCTGCCACCGTCCCGCTGATCCGCGCCGTCCTGGAACATGCCCACGCGCTCCCACCCGGATTATGGACGCGCTGCCGACCCTGTCAGCCCTGTAACCGTAACAGCCTTGCGGATTCCGCGCCTGCCGTCAGGCGATCTGGCCGGGCGCGCGGGAAACGCGACGGCAATGCTCGGGGACGTCCCGGCCGACGCGTTCACGCGGGTCATCGGTCTTGCCACCGCGCCGGCGTGACGCCGTCCTCAAGGAGGCGCTCGAGAGGGCGTCCTAGACGCGGTGGTCGATCACGCTGCGCGTTCACGGCGGCATCGACCACCGGCTGAACGGTGCTGCTGACCTTCGTCGGCCTCTGTTCGGCTTCCACAACAGCGGCAGCCGCTCCACGCCTCAGAACTTCGCAATCAAGGGCTTGGGCTCCGGCGCGGCCTTCGGCGGCGCGACCCAGAGCGGAAACGACACCTCCAGGAAGCCGATCGTGCCCTGGAAGCGATTCTCGACTTCGACCTCGCGCAAGACCTTCAGCCGCGCCGTGATCGGGATCTTTCCGGCCTCGCCGGTCACGCTGATGGTACCGCCGACCGCCGTCGCACGCCCCTTGAACGGGCCGAGACGGGCCCCGGGGCCACTGTCGCCCGTGATCTGCTCATAGTGCGAGGCGATGACGCCGACCGACACTTCCTTGGATAAGTACTTCGAGGCCGAGACGTCGACGTGGAACTCCGTGCCGGTCGTGTACTGGGTCGCCGGATTCTTGCCGTTGAAGGTGAAGCCCGCAGCGGTGGAGAGTTCGATGCCGAGGGCAGGGTCGAGATAGGTGGCCGCCGCGGAGACGTCGCCGATGGTGCGGTTCAGGGCGACGTTCGAGAGCTGCCCCGGCTCGTAGCCGCCGGCCGGGATGCTGAGCACACCCGCCAGCTTCCAGTGCCAGTTGCCGGAATGCCAGCCGAGGCTCGCCGACACGATGGGATCGCCAGGGTTCAGGGTCGCGTCCGCCACGCTCACGCCGACGGGGCGGCCGAGCACCTGGTTGACGAGAGGGCCGTTGAGCAGCACACCCGCGCGCACGGCCGGCTCGCCGAAGGGCATCACGAAGGCAAAGGCCAGTTCGCCGCCGAGGATCTCGACCGGAGTGACCCACAGCGCCGTCGCGAAGTCGGCCACGAGGTTCACATTGACGTTCGCGACGACGTTGCCGCCGAGCTGGGTCTGCCGATTGCCGCCGATCTTGCCGTTGTAGAAGTAGGTGGTGCTGTCGAAGTAGAGGCCCGGCGGCGGCACGATCCCGCCCAGGGGCACAGCCTGCCCTTCGATGTAGAAGCTGAGGCCACCCTCGGCGGCTTCGGTGGTGGGAACGGAAACGAGCATCCCGCCGAGAGCCAATCCGCGAGACAGATTGCGCACGAACGACCGCATAGTTTCGCCCCCGTTTGTATTGTTCCGTTCTCGGATACTTGCCGGCATCGCGGAATACGCTCAGAAGACTGCCCGAAGCATAGCCTGTAAAGCCCGGTCTCACCGCTTCCTGTGAGAGTATGTCCGCTGGGCAACACCGGGCGCGACGCGGTGTGCCGGGGCTTCCGTTTCGAGGATGTGGCCGTCGGCGCCTACCGGCCGCGCGCCGCACGCTGGAACGCATGCCGCAGGCGCTCTCCCGGGCCGGGCTTCACGCGGAGATGCGGGACGATCAGCCTGTCGAAGGCGAAGGCGACCTGATCGTATTCCACGCCGCAGCCCTCGGCCCGGTCCTTCGGAAGATGGCCCTTGGCGACGATGTATCCGAAAGCCTTCTTGTCGGAGCCGTAGGCCAGGCAGGCGAGGTTGTAGAAGCGCTGCCAGGACAAGCCGTGGCTGTCGGCGAAGGCGCCCTGATCGAGCGGCTCGTCCTTGCCGTTCGTCGCGAAGAAGTAGGCGCTGCCGTTCACGACCGTCCGCGCCTCCTCGCCCCCCAGTTGGAGCAGCGCGAAGGCGGCCACCTGATCGGCGGCGTCCTCCTCGCGCCCGAGAACGGGTATGTCGAGCAGGTCGAACAGGGCGTGCCCGCTCTCGTGCATGAGGATCTGGGCGACAGGACCGACGAGCGCCTCCTGACGCGTGACGCCGGCCGGCGATTTCGTCTTCGGGGCCGCCTTGTAGACGCTCTCGATGAGCTCGTAGCAGAGCGTGACGCTCCGGTTCTCGGGCGCGTACCAGGCGTTCAACTCGCCGGCGCACTCCTTGAGGCGGTAGGTCAGGCGGGCGGGAAGGCGTGCGAGCCCGACGATCGCCCCGATCCGCTCCAGCACGCGCTGCCGACGCATGTCGTCGTAGATCCCGCGATAGTCGGCCTTCTTCGGGGCATCGTAGAGGATGCGGATCCGGTCCGAGAGGGCAGGCCGGGACGCTCGCGCCGCGGCGGCACCATGCGGACAAGACGTGGCTGCGACCAGGAACGCGAGACCGAGGCAGCCCGACCGGGCACACATCAGCGTGCACTCCGCGCCGGGACGTCGAGGCGCTGCATGGTCAGGACGGCGGCACGATCGTCCGTCGAGACGATCCGGTCCCTCCGTCGGGCCAAGCGGTGGAACGGGACGGCGATCACCCCCCCGCCCATCAGCGATCGCACGTCCACGACGGCGAGTTCGTGCATGCCGTCGGGCGACGTGCGCACGTCCGCGATGCGGCCGATCGCGTGACCATCCGAGGTGTAGACCCACTGGCCGCGCCCGGATCGCCGCAGGCTCTCGGCGAGGATCTGGTAATAGGCATTGTCCCAGCCGTCGGAGGGCGAGGCCAAAGCCTGCGCTTGTGCCGCGGTCGCGGCGGCCAAGGTCAGGCACGCCGACAAGCCGCGACCCGGGCCGCGGAAGCGATTCATCGCGTGACCTCCGCCGCCCTGTCCAGCCGTCGCATCCGCTGGATGGCCGTGCCATCCGCCTCCACGACGACCCGGCCCTGCCGTCGCTCCAGGTGATGGAGCGGGACCCCGATCCAACCTCCTCCCAGGCGTGGTCGGACCTGGATGATGGCGCGTTCCCCGATGCCGTCCGGCGACAGACGGATGGCTCTGAGGCGTCCGGCAAGATGGCCATCCGCGGTGTGGACCGACCCATGCTGCCTCATGCGACGCTGGCTCCCGGAGACGATCCGGCGGAAGGCATTGGCCTGGACATCCACGAGGGGCACCGGCGGCTGCGCCGAGGCCGAGGTCATGCCGGGCGCTCCAACGGCGACGGCAAGGAGCGGCCAGTGGACGGATGCGGCGCTGCCCGGCTGCCGGACGCTCATGATCCGCTCCCCTCGCGCCGGAAGCCGGTATGGCTCTTGAGAGTGTCGACCGGTTCGGTTGAGACGCCGGCGGGCACGAAGAACCTGTCGCCCGCGGCCTCCGTCCCAGTGGGACAGTCGAGCGTGGGCGCGTCCGTCATGGCGCGCTCCACGCCTGCGGGGGGAACACCGCCTTCCAGTCCTCCCGCATGTCCACCACCGTCCAGCCGCGCTCCCCGGCCTCGTCAAGGGCCTTGTCGAGGCGGCCGACATGGGACTGCCGATCGTAGGCGTACTCGCGCTCGGCGTCGGTGTGATGGACGAGCCCGAGGAAGCGCGGGCCTGTCCCGCCCGCCGTCCATTCCAGCATCTGCTTGTCGCCATCCGAGTTGCCGAATGCAAGAATCGGCCGCCGACCGATGAAGCGGTCGATGCCCGATGGCTTGCCAGGGCCGTCGTCGATGAACTCGACCTTGGCCTCCTTCAGAAGGACCGGTGTCCCGTCGGATTCGATCTCGAACCTGGTCTGCCCGGACGAGCCGACGACCTGTTCGGGTGGGATGCCGTAGGCCCGCTCGGCGAAGACCCGCATGAATTCGATCCCACCGCTGGAGACGATGAAGGTCTTGAAGCCGCTGGCACGCAGGTAGCCGAGCAGTTCCAGCATCGGCTGGTAGACGAGGCTGTCGTAGGGCCGGTCGAAGCGGGGATGCCGGGCGGTTCGGAGCCAGTCCGCGACGAGGCCGTTGAACACACCCGTCGTCATACCTGCGTGGGTCGCCGCCATGATCTGAAGCAGGCCCTTCTCGCCGGAGGCGGCCAACGCCTCGGGATCGCCCTCGATCACGCCCTTGAAGGGCTGGGTGTCCTTCCATTCCGGATGCTGCGGCGCGAGTGCCTTGACCCGGTCGAGGGCGAAGGCGGCCTGGAAGTAGATCGGCTGCTCGGCCCAGAGGGTCCCGTCATTGTCGAACACCGCGATGCGCTCCGCGGGCGCGACGAAATCCTGCCCTCCGGCGGCGGCGACGCGGCCGACGAAGTCCAGGATCTTTTGCCTGGGACCGCCCTCGGTCCAGGACGGCAGCGGATCCGCTTGCGCGGCGGCGACGGCGACACCCCGGATCCCCGGCGCCGCAAGGAGCGTCGCGGCGCCCGACAAGATCGCGCGGCGGTTCATGGCCCTGATCCGTGAGCGCATGCTTCGCCCTCCGAACGAAACCGAGGCTCCAAGACCTGACACCGGTGAGATCGTCCGCGTCATCGCCACGTCGAACCTGCGTTTGATCCGCTCGCCGCCCTGGAGCGAAGACGGGGCCACATGGTCGATGCGCTATCGGGTCCCCTGCGGCGCGGTCAGCTTCGCCATGACCTCGTCGAGGTTGAAGCTCGCCGGCTTCTGCCGCACCGGAAACTCTTTGAAGCTCTCGAGCCACTTCGCCACGACAGCCTGCGTCGGCACGACCACGAAGGAGCGGTCGAAGAACCACTTCTCGTACTCGAAGGAGCTGTCCCCACGTTCGAAGGGATCGGCCCGCAGATTGAACAGCTTGGGCGCGCGCAGATTGGTGAACTCGCGTCTCCAGACGTCGATGCCCTCGTGTTCCTGCGCCTTGAAGACGACCTTCCAATCCGCGACCCGCACCGCGACGAGCTCGCCGTCGTCGTTCCAGTAGAGGAAGTCCCGCCGGGGCGACGTCTTCGCGCTCCCGGTGAAGAAGGGCATCAGGTTGTAGCCGTCGAGGTGGACCTTGAAGGTCTTGCCGCCGGCTTGGTAGCCCTTCAGGCACTTGGCCACGATGTCCGGCTCGCCACCCGCGGCACAGAAGGTCGGTATGAGGTCGTAGTGCGAGAACGCCTCGTTGTGGATCGTGCCGGGCTTGATCACCTCGGGCCAGCGGATGCAGGTCGGGACGCGGTAGCCGCCCTCCCAGTTGGTCGCCTTCTCGCCACGGAACGGCGTGGTGCCGCCGTCGGGCCAGGTCATCACCTCGGCGCCGTTGTCGGTGGTGTAGACCACGATGGTGGTCTGCGCGATGCCGAGGTCGTCGAGCGTCTTCAGGAGCTGCCCGACGTGTCCGTCGTGCTCGACCATGCCGTCGGGATAGATGCCCTTGCCGGTCTTGCCGTCCGATTCCGCCTTCAGGTGCGTGTTGACGTGCATCCGGGTCGAGTTGAAGTAGCAGAACCACGGCTTGCCGGCCTTCTGCTGGCGGTCGATGAAGTCGATGGCCGCGGCCGTCGTCTCGTCGTCGATCGTCTCCATCCGCTTCTTCGTGAGCGGCCCGGTATCCTCGATCCGGCCGTCCGCCGACGAGCGGATGACACCGCGCGGACCGAAGCGCTTCCGGAATTCCGGGCTCTTGGGATAATCCGGGTTCTCCGGCTCCTCCTCGGCATTGAGATGGTAGAGATTGCCGAAGAACTCGTCGAAGCCGTGTGCGGTCGGGAGGAACTCGTCCTTGTCGCCGAGGTGGTTCTTCCCGAACTGCCCGGTCGCGTAGCCGAGCGGCTTGAGGAGCTCGGCGACGCTCGGGTCCTCGGCCCGCAGGCCGATATCCGCGCCGGGCAGACCGACCTTCGTGAGGCCCGTGCGGATCGGCGATTGCCCGGTGATGAAGGCGGCCCGTCCTGCCGTGCAGCTCTGCTCGCCGTACCAGTCGGTGAACATCGCCCCCTCGTTCCCGATGCGGTCGATGTTCGGGGTCCGATAACCCATGATGCCGCGATGGTAGATGCTCGGATTGAACCATCCGATGTCGTCGCCCATGATCACGAGGATGTTGGGCTTGCCTGAAGCGGTGGCCCCTTGCGCGGGACGTGGCTGGGCCTGTGCCATCGTCGATACCGGCGTCAGACCGGCTGTCGCCGCGAGCGTCGTGCCCGCCAGAAGCACGTTGCGCCGACTCGGGCGCGAGCGTTGGGCAGCCGGATTGCGGCCGGCCATGCCCCCGTCTCCGGCCGCTCGCCCCGGCGATGCGGTGGCCTGTCCTGACGCATCGTTCGGCAGCATGGGATCGGTCATGGTCCTCTCCTGACGCAGCGAAAGCCGATGTGGCTCGTGGAGGTGTCGATGGGGTGCGGGTGGCGCGCGGCCGGACGGTAGCGGCGGCAATAGTTCGGCGCGCACAGGTGCGAGCCGCCCTTGATCACCCGACGGGGGATCCGAATCGTTGGCTGTGCGGGGTCGTAGCTCGCGTCCTCCCGCGCCTCCCGCGGGTTCTGCGGTACGCAGCAGGCCTTCACCGCCTCGGCTGGGTGGCGATCGGTGTAGAAGTCGACCGTCCACTCCCAGACATTGCCGATCATGTCGAACAGGCCGTAGCCATTCGGCGGGAAGGCGGTCACCGGCGAGGTGCGCTCGTAGCCGTCCTGGGCGAGGTTCTGATGCGGGAAGGCGCCCTGCCAGGTATTGGCCATGTGCCGACCGCCGGGCGTGAGCGTGTCGCCCCAGGCGAACTCGGCCCCGTCCAGGCCACCGCGGGCCGCAACCTCCCACTCGGCCTCCGTCGGCAGGTCCTTGTCGGCCCAATCGGCGTAGGCTTCCGCGTCCGCATAGGCCACGTGGACGACCGGATGCTCGTCGAGGCCGGCGATGGACGAGCCAGGACCGTACGGCTTGCGCCAGTGCACGCCGAACTTGAAGCGCCACCACGAGCCCCAGTTCCGCAGGTCGACATCGCCCTTCGGCGGCTTGAAGACCAATGAGCCCGCCTGAAGCATGTGCGGCAGCGCGCCGGGATAGTCTTTCGGGTCCGGCCGCGTCTCCGCAATCGTGACGTGTCCCGTCGCGCGCACGAATTCCCGGAACTGCGCGTTCGTCACGGGGGTGGCGTCGATCCAGAACCCGTCGACGCGCACATGTCGGACCGGCGCCTCCTCCGGATAGTGCTTGTCCGATCCGATCCGGAAGGTCCCGCCGGGAACGGGCACCATGCCCGGATGGACATCCCGTGCGGCGTGCAGTCGGTCACGGGTGGGTGCATCGATCACGTCGGGACCTCCTCACCTTGGCGGCGACAGCCGTTCGACTTCCGTCAGCCGCTTCAGGGCGTCCAGCCGGCGCAACGGGCCGTCGTCGCTGCCGCTGGGGTTGGGTGCGCCGTCGTCCCATGACCGGACGTCCCATGACCGGAGCGGGTCTTCCTCGTCACCCCGAGCGGACCGATGCCGACCTTTGGGAAGCCAGCCGCGACCACCGCGCCGCCGCAGCCCGCGAAGGTGAGCCAGAGGGGGCCGATGGCCTCGACGCGGCATGTGCGGATGTCCATGGGTGCCTCTTGCGTTTGGGCCGGGCCGCGGTCCCGAAAGCCTGTCCTGCGGGACTGGTCGATTGAGAGCCGCGAGCAAGCCGGCGGCGTCATCGCGTCCGAGCGATTGGTTGCAGTCTCACGAGCCCTCGTGGGCGCGACGCGATCGGCACTGGCTCGCCTCCGCCGAGGCATCTCCCGATCGCTGCAATCCTCCGCGGATCAGGGACCGGAAGTCATCTCTGTTACGGTTACAGCGATGACATCTCCCCGGACCCGCGCTCTAGTGGCTGGCTACTGCCGGACCCGCCAGGATGCGGGATCGTTTGGCTGGGAGCATTCGCGCGACGCGTCGCCCGGTTGGTTCCAGCTCACGGCGAAGAGCGTCCGTCGCGCCGTTTCGCACAGCAGGCAGGTACAAGCGAAGAAACCTGTCGCAAGGGGGTGCCATCGTCAGCATTCGCCAAGATCGTCAGCATTCGCCAAGGGAGTGACGCCATGAAGGAGCTCGTCCTTGCAACCACCGCCTTCGCCGCCCTGCTCCTGACGAGCGTGACGGCAGACGCGCGCGGCTTCCGCGGCGGGGGTGGCTTTCACGGGGGCGGCTTTCACGGTGGCGGCTTCCGCGGTGGCAGGGTGGCCGGCGTCCGTGGTGGTTACCGTGGCGGGTTCAGAGGCCCTCGGGGCGGCGTCGCCGGCGGATACCGCGGCGGCTACGGGCGATATGGGTACAGTCGGGCTGGCCGCTACGGATATGGCGGCTACGGCTTGGCCGCGGCCGGCGTTGGTGCGGCCGCCGCCTACGGTCTCGGCAGTGCCGCCTACCGCGCGGGATGCGGGCCTTACCGCCACTACGATTCCTATTCAGGCACTTGCCGTCCCTACGGCTACTGACCGATCGCTGGCCGGAGCGAGGTCGCGTTGCGGACATCGTCAGCCCGTGCGACTGCCGGCGAAGTCTGATGCCGTGCACCGACAGGCGGAACGGGCCGCAGATCCGAGGCTCGAAGTCAACACTGTAACCGTTACGGCGCTGACATCGGTCCCGACCGACGCTCTAGTCCACGTTCCGTATCGCATCCCAGGAGGGGACGCGATGGTCGGGATGAATGCCGGCGCGACCGCCGACTTGGTCGGCGTCGGCCCACGCTGGAGAGCACGTGATGCGACGCATGGGATGGCTGGCGTTCGCTGCCCTGGCCTTTGGGGCCTGGCTCG
This sequence comes from Methylobacterium planeticum, assembly GCF_008806345.1. Taxonomy (GTDB): domain Bacteria; phylum Pseudomonadota; class Alphaproteobacteria; order Rhizobiales; family Beijerinckiaceae; genus Methylobacterium; species Methylobacterium planeticum. Next base: position 125,832 of record NZ_VZZJ01000013.1, read on the forward strand.
GGATGGGCTCGCTCGAGAAGGGGCGGATCGGTGTTGAAACGGCAGCGGCGGCGGGCGGTTGCGGCCCCGGCTTCCACCGTGGGCCTTATGGCGGGTGCCGGCCGAACGTCTACGGCGGCTACTACGGCGCGCCGGGCTATTACCGGGGAGGCGTGTACGGGTATCGTCGCGGCGGCGTCTACGGGTACCGCGGCGGCGGCGCTTACGGCTATCGCGGCGGCCGCGTCTACGGCGGACGCGCCGTCTACGGACGTCGCGGCGGTTTCGCGGGCGGGCGTGGCTTCCACGGCGGCGGCCGCGGCTTCCATGGAGGCGGCCGAGGCCGCCGCTAGCTGTCATTGCCAAGGCGGTTGTCCCTGGCGATGCGGCTGATGGAGGTTGTCCGCCGAGGGCCGAGTGGGGACGGCGGTGGGCGTTGCCGGCGATCGCCTCCCAGACGGGTCACGTCATCAGCGACACCGATCTCACCGTCGTGCTCGACCGCGTCGTCGACCACGACACGCTCCTGGCCAGCGCGCTGCTCGTGCTCTGGGGCGCGAGCGGCAGGGTCGCCAAGCTCGTGACCGGGCGCCTCGCCGACGCCATCGGCAACCGGCGCGTGATCCTCGCCGGGCTGGCGATCCTGGTCGCCGCGATGGTCTGGCTGCCCAATGCCGGCGCCGATCTCGGGACCTCGAGGCTGCCTGTCCCCGTCGAGCCGGACTGAGCGGTCACGCCCTCGCGCAAGTGGACGACGCCGCGCGACACGCGAAAGATTTGACGGCGCCCGGGAATAAGGAGCGCCCACTGATGATCAGGATCCGCAGGGACGCTTCTGTCCCGTTGCGGAGCTGGTTCGATGCACAATCCCGAGAGCCTCCACCCACCCGGAGCGCTGAGCCGGCGCGGAGCCCTTGAATGCATGACCTGGGCGGGCACGGGTCTGCTCTGGTCGCTCGGAGGCGGTCTGCCGCGCGCCTTGGCATTGCCCAGGGCGCTCGCCGCCGAGGGATCGCCCGCGCCCTTCACCTTCCTGCAGATCAGTGACAGCCATGTCGGCTTCAACAAGCCGGCCAATCCCGACGCATCGGGCACGCTGCGCGAGGCGGTGGCCCAGATCCGGCAGCTGCCCGAGAAGCCCGCCTTCATCATCCACACCGGCGACATCAGCCACCTCTCGAAGGATCAGGAGTTCGACGATGCCGACCAGATCCTCCGTGACACCGGCGTGCCCCTGTTCTTCGTGCCCGGCGAGCACGACCTGCTCGACGACGAGCAGGGCCGTTCCTACCGCGACCGTTTCGGTCGGGGGACGCGCGGAGCCGGCTGGTACAGCTTCGACCAGCAGGGCGTCCACTTCATCGGTCTCGTCAACGTCGTCGATCTGAAGGCCGGCGGGCTCGGCAATCTCGGGGCCGACCAGCTCGAATGGCTGGAGCGGGACGTCGCGGGGCTCTCCTCGAGCACGCCCGTCGTCGTCTTCGCCCATATACCGCTCTGGACGGTCTACCCGGAATGGGGCTGGGGGACACAGGACGGGGCTCGGGTGCTGGCCTGCCTCAGACGCTTCGGATCCGTCACCGTGCTCAATGGGCATATCCACCAGATCATCCAGAAAGTGGAGGGCAGCGTCACCTTCCATACGGCCCGGTCGACGGCCTTCCCGCAGCCGGCGCCCGGCACGGCGCCCTCGCCGGGACCGATGAAGGTCCCGGCCGGTGCGTTGCGCACGCTGCTCGGCATCACGCGCGTCAACGTCATCCGCGGCAGCGAGCCCCTGGCGATCATCGACACGCCGCTCGCCGGCTGAGCCGGCCCCGCCCTCATCGATCAGGACCATTCCATGTCCACACCGCACCCATTGCCGCGCCGTTCCCCCCGTTGGCTCGCCGCTGCCGTCACCGTGCCGATCCTGACACTGGCGACAGGACAGGGGGCCCTGGCATCCGAACGGACCGGTACCGATCCGGCCATCATCCGCATCGACAACTTCACCTTCGGTCCGGAGACCCTTACGGTCGCGCCGGGGACAACCGTGACTTGGGTCAACGGCGACGACATCCCGCATACGGTGGTGGCGCAGAACAAGCTCTTCCGTTCGAAGACGCTCGATACGGACGACCGCTACAGCTTCACCTTCGAAACGGCGGGCGAATACGCTTACTTCTGCTCCCTGCACCCGCACATGACCGGGAAGGTCGTGGTGACGAAGCCGACGGACTGACCCGGCAGAGCGGCGCGACAGGCGACGACGCGCGCGGGAGGAATCTCATGACGACGGGCAGGCTCAGCGTTGCTCGAACGTGGCCGATGGCGTTCTCCGCCGGTCGCACCCACGCCTGGATCGCGGCGGCCCGCGCGCACCTTGCGGTTCCACGATGCGTGCTCGTGGTGGCGGCCTCGGTTCGGACCGAACCGCTGTCCCCCGCCGCGGGAGCGGGGCGGCGACGCGACCCTGGATCGCTCAGCGCTCCCGCGCCCTCGCACGCCGGCACCGCGTTCCACGACGTCGTACTCCCGCATCTCGACGCGGCCTACAACCTCGCGCGCTTCCTCACCCGGGACGCGGACGCCGCGGACGACATCGTGCAGGAGGCGTTCCTGCGCGCCTTCCGGGCTTTCGACGGGTTCCGCGGCGGTGACCCTCGGGCGTGGCTCCTCGCGATCGTGCGAAACTGCGCGCGAAGCTGGGCGAACGAGCGCGCCAGGGTCCGGGCACTCTCGGAGCCCCTCGCGGCCGCGCGGCCTGAACGAGATGCGGAGGCCGAAGCCCTCGAGATGTCGGATCCCGACGAGGGCACGCCGGAGACCGTGCTCCTGCGCGACAGCGAGGCCAGCGTGATCCGCCGCCTGATCGCGGCGTTGCCGGAAGCCTTCCGCGAGGTCCTCGTGCTGCGCGAGTTCGATGACCTGTCCTATCGGCAGATCGCGGAGATCACCGCCACGCCGATCGGCACGGTGATGTCGCGCCTTGCCCGGGCGCGCCAGATGCTGGGCGCTGCGTGGCGCCGCCAGGATTGCGGGGACCGGCCATGACCGGCGAACCTGCAGGGCCCTGCGGCCAAGAGGCGACGTCCCTGAACGCGCTCCTCGACGGAGAGCTCGACGCGGTCAACAGCCTGCGGTGCGAGGTCCATGTCGCGCAATGCCCCGCCTGCGCCGCCGAACTCGACCGCCTGCGCGCGTTGCGCGCGCACCTCGCCCGCGACGGAGTTGCCTGGCGCGCGCCCGACGCGTTGCGCGCGCGGATCCTCGCGACCCTGGCGGACGAGGCGGGGCGTGTTGCGCGCGAGAGCGGGGCCGTGCCGGCGGTGAAGCCGGCCCCTAACCGATGGGCCGCGCGCCTGCGCGCCGCGGCGAACCGATGGAGCGGCTTGCCCGCAGGCGTCGCACTCGCCGCGAGCCTCGCGCTCGCCATCCTGGTCACGCGGCCCGACGAGGGGCCGGACCTGTCGAGCCAGCTCGTCTCGGGGCACGTGCGCTCGCTCCTGGCGGATCACCTGACCGATGTCCCGACTTCCGACCAGCACACGGTGAAACCGTGGTTTTCCGGAAAGACCGACTTCTCGCCTCCGGTCGTCGACCTCGACGATCGGGGGTTCACCCTGGTCGGCGGCCGCCTCGACTACATCGAGAACCGTGTCGTGGCTTCGCTGATCTACAGGCGGCGCAAGCACGTGATCAATCTGTTCATGTGGCCGTCCGACGGCCGGCGACCGCGGGCGTCCGCCAGGGAAGGCTACAACATCCTGGGCTGGCAGCAGGCCGGGCTGACATTCTGGGCGGTCTCCGACCTCAATGCGGTCGAGCTGAAGGAATTCCAGGACGACTTCGCAGAAGGCTCCCCGCGCTGAAGTCTCATCGGATCCTGGCTTGAGCGCCGACGCCACGTCGTGCGGTTCGGCCACGTCGAAACGTCGATCGGGAAGGTTGCGCGAGAAATGACCCTGCGTCAGGTCCGGCTTGGCACCGGACTCGTTCTGTTCGGCTACGTGCTTACGCATCTGCTCAATCACGCGCTGGGCAACATCTCGCTGGCTGCGCTGGATGCTGGCCTGGCCGTGGCCTCGGCGATCTGGCTGAACCCAGTCTGCCTTCCGGTGCTCTACATCGCTCTGACCGGCCACCTCCTGCTCGGTCTCTATGCGCTCTACGAGCGACGCTACTTCCGATGGCGAGGCTCGGACGTCGCCCAGCTGGTCCTGGGACTGGCAGTTCCGCTCCTGCTCATCAATCACATCGTCGCGACACGCATCGCCTTCAGCACCGAAGGGCTCGAGAAGGGGTACGCGCAGCAACTCTACGTCTTCTGGGTTGCCTCGCCACAGAACGGGGTGATGCAGGCTGCGCTCCTCATCCTCGCTTGGGTGCATGGATGCCTTGGATTGTTCTTCTGGTTGCGGCTGAAGCCACGGTTCTCGGCGGCTGGCCCCTGGCTGCTCGCAGGAGCCGTCCTCGTGCCGGTTCTGGCACTGCTCGGCTTCGTTCAAGGCGGTCGCAGCATTGCGGTGCTGGCGCAGGATCCGGCTTGGAGAGCGGACGCCCTCAAGCCGATCCATGTCGGTCTGCCAGAGCAGGCTGCTCGCTTGAGAACGATCCGCGATGCATTGCTGACGAGCTATGCCCTGGCGATTGCCATAGTGGTCATTGCCCGAGGCCTGCGCACGCTGACCGAGATGCGGCACGGCACGATCCGCATCAACTATCCCGGTGGGCGCGTCGTCAGGGTCCCGCGCGGCACGAGCGTTTTGGAAGCGAGCCAGCGTCACAACATCCCGCACGCCAGCGTCTGCGGCGGACGCGGGCGCTGTTCGACCTGCCGGGTCCGGGTTTGCGACGGAGATGGCGTACGCAGCCTACCCGCTCCCTCGAAGGCCGAACTGGCCGTTCTCAACCGCATCGGAGCGACTCCCGGAATTCGGCTGGCGTGCCAGTTGAAACCGATCCGCGATCTGGCCGTAACGCCTCTGTTCCCGCCGCGACGGCCGCAGGCACGGAGAGCGGAGCCCGCACAATCCAGCGAGGAGCGCTTCATCGTTGCCATGTTCGTCGACCTGCGGGGATCGACGCAACTCGCGGAGGAGCGATTGCCTTACGACACCGTGTTCATCATCAACCGGTTCCTCGGCACCGTCGGCGATGCCGTGCGAGAGGCAGGCGGATCGGTCAACCAGTTGCTGGGCGACGGGATGCTCGCACTGTTTGGATTGCAGACAGACCGAGTGTCGGGCGCCCGGCAGGCGTTGCAAGCCGTTGATTTCATCTCCGAGCATGTCGCTGGGCTGAACCGCCTGCTTGCCGCCGATCTCGGCCAGACACTGCGCTACGGCATCGGCCTGCATGCGGGCATGGCAATCGTCGGCGAGATGGGTGACCACGCCGATACTCGCTTCGCCGCACTCGGCGACACCGTCAACGTGGCGTCTCGCCTGGAGGGCATGACCAAGTCGCTGGGCTGCGTCGCACTTGTGTCGGAAGCGGTCTACGAGGCGGCACAGGTCGACGTACCGGCCCTGCAGCGGATCGTCCTCAAAGGACGATGCGCGGCATTGAAGGTGATGTTGGTCGACCAGCTCTGAACGTCCCGTCGCCGCTTTCATGATGGGGAAACGATGGTGAGGAGGTCTTTTGAGCAACAAGGCCGTCCACATCGCGCTCGGCGTGCGCGCCGGGCCCCCAGGAGAGGGCCCTCAGGAGATCCTCGGCCTGTGGCTGGAGCAGAACGAGGGAGCCAGTTCTGGCTGCGGGTCATGAACGAGCAACCTGAGGAATTCCCATGACCGCTTCCGCCACCCGCGAGATCGTCCAGACCTTCGAGACCATCGACCGCGACGCGCTCGCAGCCCTCTCGCTCGGACCCGAGCCGGGCCTCGACGTCGCGGGGATCGTGCGGACCGATCTGCAGCCTCAGGTTGGCGCGATTGACAGGGGCCTTTACCCGGAGACGGTGCTGCGCGCGCTGGGCTCGGCGGGCGCCTTCGCGCACCACGTCGACGGCTCGGCGGCGGGCCTCGTGCGGGCTGTCGACGCGATGAGCGAGGTCGCGACCGCCTGTCTCTCCACCGCCTTCTGCGTGTGGTGCCAGGACGCGTTGGTCTGGTACCTCGCCCGCAGCGAGGCAATGGGACTGGCAGGTCAGGTCGCGGCCGTCGCGAGCGGGGTTCAGCTCGGCGGAACCGGCTTGTCGAACCCGATGAAGGCCTTCTCGGGGATCGAGCCGCTGGCGCTCTCCGGCACGCGTGTGCCCGGCGGCTACCGGGTGCGGGGGCGGCTTCCCTGGGTCTCGAACCTCGCGGCCGGCCATCGCTTCGCGGCGATCTTCGCCCTTGAGGACGGCAGCCGGATCATGGCGATCCTTACCGCCGGCACCGAAGCGGTGGGTCTCGCCGCCAACACGCGCTTCGTGGCGCTGGAGGGTACCGGCACCTACACGGTGTTGATGCGCGACGCCTTCGTGCCCGATGCGGACGTGATCGCACCCGAGGCCGCGTCTTTCGTCCCGCGCATCCGCAACGGCTTCGTGCTCTTGCAGGCCGGCATGGGCCTCGGGCTCGCGCGCGGCGTCGGGACGCTGATGCGGGCGGACGGCCGCGGCCGGCAGCAGGCGGCCGCCCTGCCATTCGGGCCGGAGGCCATCGGGGAACGGGCAGCGGCGTTGCACGCGCGGATCGCATCCCTGGCGGAGCGGCACGCCAACGCGGATCGCACGACCTTCCTCGACGTCCTGCGGCTGCGCCTCGACATTTCCTGGTTGGCGCTCGAGGCGGCGCAAGCCGCGATGCTCCAGTTCGGCGCTCGCGGCTACCAAGCGGGCTCCGAGCCCTTCCGGCGCCTGCGGGAGGCGCAGTTCGTCGCACTCATCACTCCGTCCGTGAAGCACATCACCGCCGAGCTCGCGCGCGAAGCTTGAAGGACCCGTAGGCCGGCGGCAGGGTAGCGAGTGCGAGCGGCATGGGACGCAGGTCCGGGATCGGGAGATCAGCCCGCAACCCTGCGCGCCGCACCAACGCGAACCATTCCAAACATTTCGTGAAGTAGAGAATTTCATCTCCCTACTTCGGCGCAACGGAGACATATCTTTTGCATTGATCCGCCGGTACGGTTTTAGTCGCGATCTTCAGGAAAACCGCAATTAATTGCTGTTTGCGGTGCGGCTCGAGGGCGAACATTCATGCCGTCCCGATGTCGGGCGGACGCACAGTCCGGTGCCGTCCTCCTGCAGGCGGGGCCTCTTGCCCGATGACGGAGCCGCCCGCGTGATCCCCCTTCGCCGCCTCGCCGCCGCTATCCTGGCAGCCTCCGCCCTCGTGACGACGGCGCGGGCCGAGACCATCCGCGTCGCCGTGGGTACCCAGGACACGACGATCAACTGCGCGACCGGCGGCCTGCTGATCCGCGAGCTGAAGCTCCTCGAGAGGTTCCTGCCCCGGGACGGCCAGTACAAGGACGCCACCTACGACATCCAGTGGCGCAACTTCACCAGCGGCGCGCCGCTCACCAACGAGATGGTCGCCGGCAAGCTCGACCTCGGCGCGATGGCCGACTTCCCGGGCTCCCTGAACGGGGCCGCTTTCGCCAAGGCCGGCCGGCGCAGCCTGTTCCTCAGCGTGCTCTCGGGCAGCATCAAGGGCAGCGGCAACGGCGTCGTGGTGCCGGTGGCCTCGCCGGTGCAGTCCTTCGCCGAGCTGAAGGGCAAGACCATCTCGGTGCCCTTCGCCTCGACCTCCCACGGCCTGCTCCTGCGCGCCGTGAAGGCGCAGGGGTGGGATCCCGAGCGCGACGTCACCATCATCACCCAGGCGCCAGAGGTCGCGGGCTCCGCGTTGAAGGCCAACAAGATCGAGGCGCATGCCGACTTCGTGCCCTTCGCCGAGCTGTTCCCCTGGCGCGGCATCGCCCGGAAGATCTACGACGGCTCTCAGTCGAACGCGCCGACCTTTCACGGCTCCCTCGTCGACGCGGCCTACGCGGAGCGCTACCCCGAGATCGTCACCGCCTATCTGCGCGCCGCGATCGAGGCGGACAGGCTGATCGCCGCGGAGCCCGAGCGCTACGCCGAGCTGATCGAACGCGTGACGGGGATCGAGGCGGAGGTTGCCTACCTGTTCCACGGGCCGCTCGGCCTGCAGACCCGCGACATCACCTGGAAGCCAGAATATCGGCAGGCGCTGAAGACCTCGATCGAGACCCTGACGCTCCTGAAGAAGGCCGACGGCGACCTCGACGTGGACCGCTTCGTCGACGACCGCTTCGTCCGGGCGGCCGCCGCACAGGCTGGCCTCGACTACGAGGTCCGCCTGAAGGACTACGCCCAGGCGCCGTTGAAGGCCGCCGACGCCGCGACCGGCCAGCCGATCACGGATGTCTCCCGCCTCGCCCAGATCTGGGTGAAGGGCGAGGACAAGGTCCGCCACTACGCCTCGCCCGAGGCTGCGCTCACGGCGCTCGCCGCGTTGGAGCAGGGGGGCGGCAGCGCGCGGGTCGTCTACGCGCAGGACCGCCAGAGCGGCATCAAGCTGTTCGCCGCCCAGGCGTGGTACGTGCGGGACGCCGAGCGGCGGCTCGGCGCCTTCCTGCTCAAGGGCGATGCGGACACCTTCGCCAAGGCGCACGGGGGCGAGGTGCTCGATTTCGCCGCCGCCCGCGCGGGCGTGGCCCGGTTGAGCGCCCGATGAGCACCGCCGCGCTCGACGCCCCCGGCGCCGCCCTGGCGGCCCCTCCGGGCTCGGCGGAGGGCAGGCGGCTCGGGCGCGCCGCCGGGCGCTCCGCTTTGCCGCTGCGCCGCCTCGCGACCAGGGCCGGGGCGCTCGGCCTCGGCCTCCTCGCCTGGCACCTTGCCGCGAGTCATAGGCTCGATCTCGGCCCCGTCACCTTCCGCAACGTGCCGGCGCCCGCCGAGGTGGCGCGGGCGGCCTGGTCGCTCGCGCAGTCGCCGAAGCTCGGCGCCCATGTGGGCGCGAGCCTCGCACGGGTGCTCGGCGGCTTCCTGGCGGCGCTCGTCGCGGGCATCGGCCTCGGCCTCGCCATCGGCCGCTCGCGGCTGGCGGGGGACCTGCTGCTGCCGCCCCTCGAAGTGCTGCGGCCGATCCCGGCCGTGGCCTGGATCCCGCTGGCGATACTGATGTTCCCCTCCTCCGAGGCCTCGATGGTGTTCATCACCTTCACGGGCGCCCTGTTCCCGATCCTGCTCAACACCGTGCACGGCGCCGAGGCCGCGAGTCCGCGCCTCGTCGCCTCGGCCCGCAGCCTCGGCGCCGGCCGGGCCGCGATCCTGCGCGAGGTGGTGGTCCCGGCCGCCCTGCCCAGCATGGTCACGGGAGCGGCGATCGGCATGGGCACGGCCTGGTTCTGCCTCGTCACCGCCGAGATGATCTCCGGCCAGTACGGGATCGGCTACTTCACCTGGGAATCCTATACCTTGCAGAACTACGACGACATCGTCGTCGGCATGCTGCTGATCGGCCTGCTCGGGATGGGGTCGAGCGTCGCCGTGCGCGCGCTCGGTCGCCTCGCCATGCCGTGGACCCGCGGAGGCCGCGCGTGAGCGCCGCCCCGACCTCGGCCGCCGGCCGCATCGAGATCGCGGGCGCCGCGATCAGGCTCGGGACCGGCACCGCCGCCTTCGAGGTGGTGCGGGACATCGACCTCGCCATACCATCGCGCCAGTTCGTCTGCCTGCTCGGGCCGTCGGGCTGCGGGAAGTCGACGCTCCTCGGTGCGCTCGCCGGCCACCTCGGCCTCGCCCGCGGCCGCCTCGCCCTCGACGGTCAGCCCGTGGCAGGGCCGCACCCGGAGCGCGGCATCGTGTTCCAGCAGCACACGCTGCTGCCCTGGCGGCGCGTGGTCGACAACGTCGCCTTCGGCCCGAAGATGCGGGGCGTCGGCAGAACCGAGCGGCTGGCCCGGGCGCGCGACTTCCTGGCGCTGGTGGGGCTCGCGGATTTCGCCGAGCGCTATCCCGCAGAGTTGTCGGGCGGCATGCAGCAGCGGGTCGAGATCGCCCGGGTGCTCATCAACCGGCCCCGGATCCTCCTGATGGACGAGCCCTTCGGCGCCCTCGACGCGCAGACGCGGCTGATGATGCAGGAACTGCTGCTCGACATCTGGACGCGGCTGCCAACCACCGTGGTTTTCGTGACCCACGACATCGACGAGGCGCTGTTCCTCGGCGACCGGGTCCTGGTGATGTCGGCCCGTCCCGGGCGCATCCTGGAGGACATTCCCCTCGCCTTCCCGCGTCCGCGCGGGCGCGATCTCGTCACCGATCCCGACTTCGTTGCGCTGAAGCGGCGCTGTCTCGACCTCCTGCGCCCCCGGGACGGCCAATCCCCGCTGCCGCGCCTGACCCCACTCGGCCTGCCGCTGCAGGGGGCGGCCTAGCGGAGCCGTCGCCCGCGCCCGCTACTGGTCCTGGATCCTCTCGCCGCTCGGCCTCCTCACCCTGTTGAGCCTTCGTGACGACGCGGGGGCTGGTGACGCCCGTCCTCCTGCCCTCCAGGCCGGCACCGATCACGTCGTGAGTGCGCTCGCGGCCGCATGTGAGGAGGCGTCGCGGGCCGGATCGAAGGGTCCGTGAGCGTCGGGCGAACCCGCCGTGCAGCCCATCACGGCCGAGCAGGGAGGTGAGGCGGTACGGGGCCGGCCCGCATCGGGTCCGCCGGAAACTAATTGCTATCCGGCACGGGCCGCAGGGTCCCTTATCCGATCCGTCCGAACGAACAGAGGAGGGATGTTCCGATGCATGCCCGCGGGGTCTACCCCTTCGTCGACCTGCCCTTCGTCGACCTGCCCTTCGTCCACCTGCGCGACCTCGCCCGCACGAGTCCCGCGGCGGAGCGGACGTCCCGGGCGGCCTGAGCCCGGCCTCATCCATCCGTGCGCGGGCCGCCCGCGCCCATTCCGCACGAGGGCCCGCATGAGCGCCACCGAACCCAAGACCGAGATCATCGAGGCCGACATCCTGGTGATCGGCGGCGGCACCGGCGGCCCGATGGCCGCGATCAGGGCCAAGGAAGCCGACCCGAAGCTCCGCGTCGTCCTGATGGAGAAGGCGAACGTGAAGCGCTCGGGCGCGATCAGCATGGGCATGGACGGGCTCAACAACGCCGTCGTGCCGGGCTACGCCACCCCGGAGCAGTACGTGAAGGAGATCACGGTCGCCAATGACGGCATCGTCAACCAGAAGGCCGTGATGGCCTACGCGCAGGGCTCGTTCCCGATGATCCAGTACCTCGACAAGCTCGGGGTCAAGTTCGAGAAGGACGGCTCCGGCGAATACAACATGCGCAAGGTCCACCACATGGGGACCTACGTGCTGCCGATGCCCGAAGGCCACAACGTCAAGAAGGTGCTCTATCGACAGCTGCGGCGGCTGCAGGTCGGCGTCACCAACCGCTACATGGCGACCCGCCTGCTGAAAGGTCCGGACGGGCGCATCGCCGGCGCCGTCGGGGTGAATACGCGCACCTCCGAGTTCCTGGTGGTGAAGGCCAAGGCGGTGGTGCTGGCCTGCGGCGCCGCCGGGCGCCTCGGGCTGCCGGCCTCCGGCTACCTGTTCGGCACCTACGAGAACGCGGCCAATTGTGGCGACGGTTACGCCATGGCCTACCACGCGGGCGCCGAGCTCGCGAACCTCGAATGCTATCAGATCAACCCGCTGATCAAGGACTATAACGGCCCCTCCTGCGCCTACGTCACCGGACCATTCGGCGGATACACGGCCAACAACCGCGGCGAGCGCTTCATCGAGTGCGACTACTGGTCGGGCCAGATGATGCTCGAGTTCTGGCGCGAATTGCAGAGCGGAAACGGCCCGGTCTTCCTCAAGATGGACCACCTGCGCGAGGAGACGATCTCGGACATCGAGACCATCCTGCACACCAACGAGCGCCCCTCGCGTGGAAGATTTCATGAACGACGCGGCAACAATTACCGCAGGCGGCCGGTCGAGATGCACATCTCCGAGATCGGCTTCTGCTCCGGCCATTCGGCCTCGGGCGTCTGGGTCGACGAGCACGCCCGCACCACGATCCCGGGCCTCTACGCGGTCGGCGACATGGCGAGCGTGCCCCACAACTACATGTTGGGCGCCTTCGTGAACGGCGGCATCGCGGGCGCGGACGCCGCCGCCCGTTGCGCGGCCACGAGCCTCGCCGACTACGACGACGGCGACCTCGCCGCCGAGCAGGAGCGGGTGCTGGCCCCCACCCGGCGCCAGGACGGGCTCACCCCGCACGAGATGGAGTTCAAGACCCGCCGCCTCGTCAACGATTACCTCGAGCCGCCGAAGGTGACGGCCAAGATGGAGCTCGGCCAGCGCCGCTTCGCGGAGATCCGCCAGGATCTCGACCACCTCTGCGCCCGCGACCCGCACGAGCTGCTCCGGGCGCTGGAGATGCAGACGATCCTCGACTGCGCCGACATGGCGGCGGCGGCCTCGCTCTACCGCACCGAGAGCCGCTGGGGCTTCTACCACCTGCGCACCGACCACCCCGAGACCGACGACGCCAACTGGAACTGCCACACCGTGCTGTTCAAGGACGGGCAGGGCCGGATGGCCCACGCCAAGCGCGCCGTCGACCCCTTCATCGTGCCGGTCGCCGAGGCGGAGATGAGCGCCTACCACCGGCTTCGCATCAAGACGCCGGCCGCTGCCGAGTAGCGCGTCTGGACATCCGGAGACATTCGCATGCCGATCATCACACAGGCCAAGAGCGCCGCGGTCGTCGTCGACGACGAGAAATGCATCGCCGAGAAGGGCTGCCGCGTCTGCGTCGACGTCTGCCCGCTCGACATCCTGGCGATCGATGAGGACCGGCAGAAGGCCTACATGAAGTACGACGAGTGCTGGTACTGCATGCCCTGCGAGGTCGATTGCCCGACGAACGCCGTCACGGTCAACATTCCCTACCTGCTGCGCTGAGGCCGCCCATGCCCGTGTTCGACACCTTCGACGACGATCCTGGCGACCTGTCCGAGCGCTGCGCCGATCCCGATCCCGGCATCCGCCGCGTGGCCATGATGGAGCTCGCCGAAGCCGTCGGCCCGGAGGCTAAGGTCCTGCTCCTCAAGGGCCTCGCCGACGACGATGCCACCGTGCGGGCCGCGGCCGCGAAGGCGCTCGACGAGCATGACGGGCCGGACGTGGTCGAGGGCCTGGTGCGCACGCTGGAGGACGCCGACGCGGCGGTGCGCCGCATCGCCGCCGACACGCTCGCCGAGAAGAAGGAGCCCGCCTGCGGTCCGCTGCTCATCGCGCGCGCGGCCCATGCCGACCCCTTCGTGCAGGCCGCCGCGCTGCGGGCCTTGCGCGAACTGGTGCTCCCCGACGCGCTCGCCGCGGCGCTCGAGGCCCTGCGCAGCCCCGTACCCGAGGTACGCCGCGAGGGACTCGGCGTCGTCGGCTACCTCAAGGCGGAGGCGGCCCTTCCCGCCCTCATCGCGACCGCTGGCGATCCTGATGCGGGCGTGCGCCGGGCCACCATGGCGGCCCTCGTCTTCCTGCGTCCGGGCGGCCCGGGTGTCGCAACGCTGATCGCCGGCCTCCATGACGAGAACTGGCAGGTGCGCGAGGAGGCCGCAATCTCCTCGGCCAAGATCCGCCTGCCCGAGGCGATCGACGCCCTGATCGCCCGCATGGACGATCCGGTCTGGCAGGTGCGCATCAAGGCGGCGAACGCGCTCGGCCGCATCAAGGCTCCGGACGCTGTCGCGGTGCTCGGCCGCGCCCTCGGATCGGAGATCGGAAACCTCCGCAAGGAAGCGGCGGCGGCGCTCGGCGAGATCGCCGATCCGCGGGCGCTGCCCGCCCTCGAAGCGGATTACGACGATCCCGACCCGGACGTGCGCAAGCTCGTGCGCTGGGCGATCGGCCGTTGCCGCGGACCATGAGCGGGGAACCTCGGACGCACCCCGTCGTCGGGCGACGAGCGCCACAAGCCGCGGAGAACCGGAGGTCCGCTTTTGGGCGAGGACCCAGGGCCCGCCGCGGGCGCCGGGCGGGATTGGCAAGGCGTTGGTTCCGCTTCGTCAGCTCGCGACCTTGAGGCCGATGATGCCCACGACCGTCACAACGACGAACAGGAGCCGGATCGCGTCGGCTGGCTCACCGAACAGGAGGATGCCGGCCCCGACGCTGCCGACCGCACCGATCCCGGTCCAGACGGCGTAGGCCGTGCCCACCGGCAGCACCTGGAGCGCCTTCGTCAGAAGCCCGACGAAGAGCGCCAGGAGCAGAAGCGACATCAGCGTCCAGCCGGCATCCCTGAAGCCATCCGCCTTCTTGGTCGCGAGTGCCCAGGCGACATCGACGACCCCGGACGCGACCAGCATGATCCAGCCCCAGCCCGTGCTCATGCGCCCGCTCCCGCGCCGCCGCGTGCCGAGCGCCGCAGGCACTCCTCCGCAAGCTGCCGCAGGCGCTCCTCCGCAAGCTCGGCGGCAACCTCGGCTCCGGGGCCGATCGTCGGCCCGACCGGAACGATGGTCAGATCGGTCAGTCCGATGAAGCCGAGGGCGGCCCTGAGATAGGGCGTCGCGAGATCGGGCCGGCCGCGGCTCTCGCCCGTCGCGTAGTCGCCCGCGCTCGCCACGATCGCGATCGCCGGCCGTGGCCGCAACAGGGGCGCGTAGCCCGTTGCGCTGTCGAACGCGAAGGACAGGCCCGGCTGCGTGATCAGGTCGATCCAGTGCTTGAGCCGGTAGGGGATCGAGAAGTTCCACATCGGCGTGGAGAGGAGAAGGCAATCGGCCCTGTCGAGGCGCTCCACCATCGCCGCGATCCTTGCCCAGGCGGTCGCCTCCGGTCCATCGTGGCTGCGCCCGGCCAGGCGGGCATACTTGGCCATGAGAGCGGCGCCGTCGAACGGCGGCAGATCGGTCTGCCACAGATCGAGATGATCGACCGAGAGGGACGGGCCGGCCGCCTGCAGGGCCTCGATGAAGCGGCGGGCGGCCTGCGTGGAGCGCGAGGCCTCACCCCGCGGCGAGCCCTCGACATGCAGGAGCGTCGTCATCGGCGGCGGCCCTCCGGATCGAAGGTTGGGAGGCTCGCAATGCCCGACAGCGCACGGGTGTCCGGGGTTTCGATCATCGGTGTCAGCGCCCTTGGCCCGGGGCTTCGCGGCCCCGCCCTTCCGACGTAGGCTGTGCGCGGCGCCACCGGGAGTCGGCTATTTTGCCAAGTTCATCTGCGGAAACGCACAGGGGTGACTGGGATGATCTACGGATCGTCCTGGCCGTGGCCCGGGCTGGCTCCCTGTCTGCCGCCGCGCGGTCCCTGGGGGTCAACCACACGACCGTGCTGCGTCGCTTGAGCGCCTACGAGGCCCGGCTCGGCGTGCGCCTGTTCGAGCGGCTTCCCTCAGGCTACCTGCCAACCGCGGTCGGCGACGCGATGGTTAGCGACCTCGCGGTCATCGACAGCGCGATCCATGACGTGGTGCGCCGTGCGGCCGGGCACGACCGCCAACTCACGGGTCCGGTGCGCCTCTCGACGACGGACACGCTGATGGCCTCCATCCTGCCCGGCGCGCTCGCAGCGGTGCGGGCGGCCCATCCGGGTATCAGGCTCGAGGTGTCCACGGCGAACGACTTCGCGGTCCTGACGCGCCGCGAGGCGGACATCGCCCTGCGGCCCACGTCATCGCCACCCGAGGGGCTGATCGGCCGCCGCCTGAGGTCCGTGACCTATGCCGCCTACGCGGCACCCGCCTACGTGGCAGACCAGCCGACCGACACACCGCTTCCCGAGCATCGATGGCTCGGGCTCGATGCCTCCCTGCGCGAGACGAGCGCCGCCCGCTGGTTGCGCGAGCATCTGCCCGGCGTCGAGCCCGCGGCCCGGGCGGACTCGTTCGTCGCCCTGCGCGAACTCGTGTCTGCGGGCCTCGGTGTCGCGATCCTGCCCACCTATCTCGGCGATGCGTCCGTCGCGCTGGTCCGCCTACCAGGGACGGCTGATCTCGACCTCGGCGCCGCCCTGTGGCTGCTGACGCACGAGGATCTGCGCCGGGTCGCGCGCATCGACGCCGTCGTCACCGTGTTGGCCGCAGCCCTGACGCATCGCGCGCCCTCGCGACGAACCGCGAAGGCCTGAGGGCGGCTCGCGGGACGAACGCGGCGCCGAACCCGCATCACGCGACAGCCTGCAGCCGGCGCGTCGCCGAACGGCCGGCGGGCGAAGTCTTGACCGATTGCCGACCTCGCGCGGGGCCATTTCGAAAGTCTGCTCTGCAGCTTGAAGCAGACGCTTCGCGGGCGGCCATAATTCCAGCAGATTGTGACACAAATTCGGGGACAGGGAGAGCACGTCCCGCCGAGTCCTGGCCTCGCACGCGCGGAGCGTCGTCGTCAGCGCACCCCAGCATCATCCCGCGAACACGACCCCCCGAACGCCTCCGGGATGCCGGCCGCGGAGAAGGCCTCGACCAGACGGCCGCGGCTCTCCCCGCTGAAGGACGAGGCATCCGTCTCGGAGCCGTGCAGCATCAGGGATACCCGCTCCGCGTTCGCCTCGGCGATCGGCGAGCCGGCGAAGGTCGCCGGTTCCAAGCGGTGCATGTCGGAGTCCGCGCCCATCACGGTCCGGAGGACCGCATCGGCGAAGGGCCGCGCGGAATTGCGGATGCCGAAGCGGGCCCGTGCGTCCGGATGCGGCACCGCCAGGCACCGGTGCGAACCAAGTCGATCGTGTCGGAAAGCACGAGCAGCCCCGTAGTGCCGGCGGTCGAGAGCGGCGTCGTCGCATGCGACGAGCCCGGGCTCGGCCGCACGAAACCGAGAGAGTCGGTGCCTCGCAGGTTCGCATGTTCCAGCCGAGATCGGCGCTCTTCCGAATGGCGCCTCTGCCTCCTGGCGTGAACCGCCGACCGGAAGGAGCGGTTGCAAGCGGATGGCGGGGGGCTGTGCCGCGTGTTAGACTTCTTCGCGCTCCGAAATTCGAAGCTGTCGATCAGGAAGCTTGGCCGCCACATCCCATAGGTCACGCGCATTCCGACCGCCTGCGTGGATCGAGCTTGCGAT
Organism: Methylobacterium planeticum; assembly: GCF_008806345.1. Lineage (GTDB taxonomy): Bacteria > Pseudomonadota > Alphaproteobacteria > Rhizobiales > Beijerinckiaceae > Methylobacterium > Methylobacterium planeticum. The sequence goes on from NZ_VZZJ01000013.1 coordinate 142,833, forward strand.
CGACAGGCACCGAACCCGGGAACGGGCGCAAGGCGGGAAGGTGCGAGGCGAACCGCGCTCGCCGAACGAGTGGGCTCCGGGGGCGGATTTGTGACGCCTCGCAGCCGAGGCCCGGGGAGAAAATCGACCCGGGTTTGGGGAGTTCCGGGGAGATCGATCGGGAAGCGGTCTGTTAACTCCCTGCCATCAATCAATTTTCCGGGCCGAAAAATTGGTGGTGGAGCTGAGGGGATTCGAACCCCCTTCAGCCTAAGTCACTGTCTTTCAATAATCTCCTTGTAGAGAGCGGGTTTGCGGGTATCATCCTGGGGTACGCATACGGGTACGCAGCGGGGACTCGACATGCCCAGGAATTCCCGGAACGACACGCGCTGGCTGGAGCGCCATCACGGCAGCTGGCGGGTGACGGTCGCTGTCCCGCGCGAGCTCCACAAGAGCTTGGGCACGCGGCTGAAGAAGGCCCTCGACACGGACTCCCTCAGCCTGGCGAACCGGCTCAAGTTCAAGGTCGTCGCCGACCTGAAGGAGCGGATCGAGCTGGAGCGCGAGGCGGCGCAGGGCAGCCCGAGAGGCATCATGCGTGAGGCCACGAAGATCGCCGAGCTGTCTAGGCGTGTGACCTGCGACGAGGAACGGGACGAACTCCAGGCCGCGATCCGGGAGCGGGCGGCGGAGATCGTCGGGCCCGAGGCACGTGAGATTGTCGACCCGCGCACGGGCGAGGCCTTTCCGCTGCCTGATCCTGGCAGGGCCAGCCTCGCGGCCGACTTCGTGGCCGTCGCGAACGGACGGGCCACGCCGCTCGCCACGCACCATGCCGAGTTCATCGGGCAGGCTGGCAACACGATGCGCACCCGGGCGGACGACGTTCGGGCGATCCAGTACCTCACCGAGTGGTGCCGGCGCGAGCGCCTGCCGGCGACCCTGGAGGCGGTCACCCCGGCGGTTGCGCTGCGGTTCAAGCGGGCGCTGGGCGAGCTCGCGGGCGGGATCGAGCCGGCGACGCAGAAGAAGTACCTGAACCGCCTGTCGGTGTACTGGACCTACCTCGCCGAGAACGAGTTCGTCGCGGCGAACGTGTGGGCCGGCCTGAAGCTGAAGCGGAAGAAGGTCGACCCTCGGGAGGAAGAGCGCGCCTTCACGGACGACGAGGTGCGTCGCCTGATGGAGGGGCCCGCGCCCCCGAAGCTGCGGGACGTCATGGCGATCGGCGCGCTCACCGGCGCGCGGCTCGACGCCATCGTCGACCTGAAGGTCAAGCACTGCATCGACGGGGCCTTCACGTTCAAGCCCCAGAAGAAGGAGCGGTCCGAGCGCGACGTGCCGATCCACCCAGCCCTTGTCGAGCTCGTCGCCAACCGGTCGGCCGGCAAGGCACCGGATGACGACCTTTTCCCGGAGTGGCCTAAGCCACGCAAGGCCGGCTCGCTCCGCGAGCGCTCGTTCAAGACCTCCAACGCCTTCACGGCCTACAGGCGGTTTGTTGGGGTCGATCACGTGCTGCCGGGCAAGCGACGCTCCCTGGTCAACTTCCACAGCTTCCGCCGATGGTTCATCACCAAGGCGGAGCAGGCCGACGTTCCCGAGCCGCTGATCGCGGCGATCGTGGGCCACAAGCGCACCGGCATCACCCTCGGTCGCTATTCCCAAGGCCCGGCAATGAGACAGGCGCGTCGGGCCGTCGGCAAGGTCAAGCTTCCCCCGCTCGATGGGTTGCCCGTGCGGGAAGTCCGGAGCCTGCGGCCGGCATCGCGTTGATGAATAGGTCCCCACTGCCGGGGCGACCTCGGCGGCGCGCGTGACCTGAGGCGCGCCCGCTGCCCGAGCACGCCTCCGGGCGGCGTGACGTCCGAAGCCGACCCGGCCAGTCATGAACGGGAAACGTATTGGGGAGGACGACGTCGAGCTCCGACGTCCATGGCCGTAATGATCGGTCCGCGGGAGCGCATGGTCAGACCCGTCCGAGTACCGCTTCCCAAGATCGGCCAGCCGACGCTTCGCGTGCCAAGTCCGCCAGCGCGAGCCGATGGTGCGGACGGTTTGCCCTCGAGGGACCTCCATGCGTTCGCTTCGGCCTTGAACCGCTTCCTGCACGGTCGCGCTGTCACCGGCGAGCGGAACGTTGGGAGCCCGCCGTTTCCTGGACGATGGCCAGGCAACGTTGCCGAGCCCGTGGGTCGCCGATCTGTATGAAGGCCCGTAGCAGCTCTGCTGCTTCGAGAAAGCTCACCTCGCCAAAGCGGTCTTCGGCCGATGACGATGTCCCAGCGATCAGGGCCGTCGGCATCCCCAACGCTGCGGCTATCTGGTCAAGCGACCGTTGAGCTGCTGCGGGGAATCCGGCGTTCGACCGCTTCCTTTGCTTCTCTTCGTGATCGGCCACGTCGTGTAGCTCCCTCGGGTCTTCAGGATCCGAACTCGTGGCCGATCTTCGAGCCAGTGCAAACGGCCCGGCAGGCCGCACCGGGCCGAGATGGGCATGCTCGGTACATGGTTGTGTTCAGAAGCGGTAGCGCAGTCCGGCGCTGACCACGTGGTCGTCACCTCCTGACCGGGCGAAGCTCGTCGAGCCGGCAACCACCCCGCTCAATGCGTTGCCCAAATCGACGTCGAAGCCGCCGGCCACGCGGCCGTACACGCCGTCCCCCACACGACCGGCCTGCGTGCGGATCAGCAGGGCTGGCGCATAGGTCTGGAACGAGCCGACCGTCCGCACGCCGTCCAGGAAATCGTGCTGCGCGGTGAGGTTGAGGAAGGGACTCAGCAGGCCGCCGAAGGCCGGCAGCGCGGTCCGGATCTGAACGCCGCCGCCGGCCGTCAGCCCCTCCAGGTTCTGGCTGCGGACGCCCAGCGTCAGGAGCGGGTCGCCACTCTCGCGGTAGGCGTTCACGTGCACGTTGGCGTAGGCGACCTCGCCGACGGGACCGGCCTTGAAGGTGCCGAATTCGAACAGGTAGCCGACGCGGGCCGAGGCGGTGAACGTGTCGCCGCCGGGCGCGGCGCTGAGCCGGTCGTTGAGCACGCCCGGCCGGTCGACCCGGTAGTCGTTGCCGCCGTAGGTGAAGGCGGCATCGGCGAAGAAGTTCGGAAACGACAGCGAGGCGAAGCCGGCGCCCTGGAAGCTGTCGAGATCGATCCGGGCATTCGTCGTGCCGCGAAGGTCGACGCTCGTGCTCAGGTAGTTGAAGGCCGCGCCCAGCACGAGGTTCGGGGTGGCTTGGTACATCAGGCCGGCCGTCACGCCGCCGAAGTCGGCGCCGTACGTGTTGCCGATGCTGCCGGCAGCGCGGTTCTGGGTCGTCCGGTCGAGGGCGGCGTAGGTGCCGAGCGCGAATACGGAGAGCGGGCTGCCGACCTGGACCGGTATGGTCGTCGGGGCCGCCGTGCGGCCCGGCAGGTCGTCCGGGACGGACATCGCCATGTTGTGGCGACGCTCGGCGCTCAAAAAGTCGATGAGGGTGGACGAGAAGGCCAGACCGGCGGCCTGGCCGAGGTCGGCCTGCGGGCCAATCGTCAGCGGCGCGTTGAGCTGGTTGGCCACGAAGGCTGTCAAAAAGCTTTGGAACGGGACCCCGGATCGGCGTGCAATTGGGACCCCTTCGCAAGCTGGGTACG
>NZ_VZZJ01000014.1 GCF_008806345.1 Methylobacterium planeticum
CCCCGCGACACCGGAAGCCCAAACTCCCGCAACACCGCCTTCGCCTGATATTCGTGTATGTTCATGGCACTCCCTTCCCTGGCGTTTCGTCCCCTGGCCGTCCCCGGCACCGGAGCCGCGAAAGTGTGCTCGGAGACGCTTTCGCTGGCGTTCGTCTCGTTCAAGCCGGCCGAGCGAGAGACCCGCGCGACCCGCAGCCTATAGCGGGCGCGGGCGCCGCAGTCTCTCGCCGATGCTCAGGTGTATATAAGTTTAAAATCCTATCGTCGGGCATGACGCGATGCGGCCCTCCAACGCCCGCAGAGGTCCGCCTGAAGCGTCGCGGAATCCGGTGCGCCTGCCCGCGATACGGAAACGCTGCCGGGCCCGGGGGCTCGGCAGCACGGTGACTTGAGGCTCGACTCGGAGGATCGGCGACGCTCGAGCCTTGCTCAGGCGGCCGCCGGATCCCCGATGCCGCCGAAGCGGATCACTTCTTGCGGATGGTGCTCTGCGGGTTGAGGCTGCCGATGTTGCCGCTCTCGCTGCCGGCTTCCGGGTCGATCACCGCATTGATGAGGGTGGGCCGGCCGGAATCCATCGCCGCGTTCACGGCGCGGCTCAGCTCGTCCGGGGTGGTGACGTGGACGCCGACCCCCCCGAAGGCCTCCATCATCTTGTCGTAGCGCGAGTCCTTCACGAAGACGGTCGGGGCGACGTCCTCGTGGCCCGTGGGGTTCACGTCGGTCCCCCGATAGATGCCGTTGTTGTTGAAGACCACGATGCAGACCGGCAGGTTGTAGCGGCAGATCGTCTCCACCTCCATGCCGGAGAACCCGAAGGCGCTGTCGCCCTCGACCGCGAGTACCGGCTTGCCGGTCTCGACGGCGGCGGCGACGGCGAAGCCCATGCCGATGCCCATGATGCCCCAGGTCCCGACGTCCAGGCGCTTGCGCGGCTGGTACATGTCGATGATGCCGCGGGCGAGATCGAGGGTGTTGGCGCCCTCGTTGACGAGGATCGCGTCGGGCCGCTCCTTGATGACCGTCCGCAGCGCGCCGAGGGCGCCGTGAAAGTTCATGGGCGAGGCGTTGTTCATCAGCTTCGGCGCCATCTTGGCGAGGTTGGCTTCCTTGCGCGCCTTGATGGTGTTGATCCAGTCGGCCGGCGGGGTCGGCCACTTGCCGTCCATGCCGTCGAGGAGGGCCGTGACGCAGGAGCCGATATCGCCGACGAGGGGGGCGACGATCTCGACGTTCGAGTCCATCTCCTTCGGCTCGATGTCGATCTGGATGAACTTCTTCGATCCCGGCTCACCCCAGGTCTTGCCCTTGCCGTGCGACAGGAGCCAGTTGAGGCGGGCGCCGACGAGGAGCACGACGTCGGCATCCTTCAGCACCAGCGAGCGCGCGGCGCCGGCCGATTGCGGGTGGGTGTCGGGGAGCAGGCCCTTGGCCATGCTCATCGGCACGTAGGGGATGCCGGACTTCTCGACGAGAGCGCGGACCGCGTCGTCGGCCTGCGCGTAGGCCGCGCCCTTGCCGAGGATGATCAGGGGGCGCTTGGCGCTCTTCAGCACCTCGAGGGCGCGCTGGACGGCAGCGGGGGCCGGCAGCTGCGCGGGCGCGGGGTCGATGACCTTGACGAGCGACTTGGCGCCCGCCTGCGCGTCCATGACCTGCGAGAACAGCTTGGCGGGAAGATCGAGATAGACGCCGCCCGGACGGCCCGAGACAGCGGCGCGGATCGCGCGCGCGACGCCGATGCCGATATCGGCGGCGTGCAGAACCCGGAAGGCGGCCTTGCAGAGGGGCTTGGCGATGGCGAGCTGGTCCATCTCCTCGTAATCGCCCTGTTGAAGGTCGACGATCTCGCGCTCGGACGAGCCCGAGATCAGGATCATCGGGAAGCAGTTCGTCGTGGCGTTCGCGAGGGCCGTCAGGCCGTTGAGGAAGCCGGGGGCCGACACGGTCAGGCAGATGCCGGGCTTCTTCGTCAGGAATCCCGCGATGGCGGCGGCGTTGCCGGCATGCTGCTCGTGGCGGAAGGAGATGACGCGCATGCCCTGCGCCTGCGCGAGACGACCGAGATCCGTGATCGGGATGCCGGGAACGCCGTAGATCGTGTTGATGTCGTTGAGCTTGAGCGCGTCGATGACGAGGTGGAAGCCGTCCGTCAGCTCCTGCTGGCTGTCGGCCTCGGCCGTGTTCACGTCGCCCGTGTGCGTATCGATGATCTGTGCGAGTGCGGACATTCTGCTTCCTCCCGAAGGTTTTGATTGTACGGCTCAGCGGCCCGTTCAAACGGCTCAACTCGGTGTCGCGCCCGCCGATGATGCGGCCGACCGAGGTGACGCTGCCGTCCGGACTCTGCGTGAGGACGTCCTCTGCGGGCGTTCCTCGAACGATGTCGCGGGCCTCGAAGCCAACTCGCGAACACCACTCGAAACTGGCATGCCAAATACCAGATGTCAAACTGGATTCGCGGCCACGCTCTTCACGAACTGCCGATTTCGCGAGGTCGGTCGCCGCCGATCCTACACCCGGTGGCCCATAGAAAAAGGGGCACGGACCTGAAGTCCGTGCCCCCTCTCCGGATTGTCACTCGTATCGAGGTGTGCGTCAGGCGACCGCGATGCGCGACGCCGGCGCTCCGGTCACTTCGGCCTGGCTGTTGGCCACGACGCGCTTGCGCCAGGGCTTCAGCACCGCGATGGCGAGGATCGACGCCAGGATGTTGGCGCCGGCGGCCGCGAGGAACACGCCGTTCCAGTTGCCCGAGCTCTGCTGCAGGTAGTTGGCGAAGGGCACGAGGAGCGCCGCAGTCCCCTTGGCCGTGTAGAGCAGGCCGGCATTCGTCGCGGCGAACTTGGAGCCGAACGTGTCCGTGCAGGTCGAGGGGAAGAGGGAGTAGATCTCGCCCCATGCGAAGAACACGAAGCCCGACAGAAGCACGAACCACAGCGGGTCATGGCCCCAGAGGTACAGCATGTAGATGCCGAAGCCTTCCATGGCGAAGGCGATGAACATCGTGTTCTCACGGCCGATCTTGTCCGAGACCCAGCCGAAGAAGGGCCGCGTCAGACCGTTGAGCACCCGATCGATGGTCGCCGCGAAGGTGATGGCGATCATGGTGACGCCCAGGATGGTCACCGGCACCTTGTCGACCCCGATATCGGCCGCGATCGGCTTCAGGTTCGCGGTGATCATCAGGCCGCCGGCGCCGACGATGACGAACATGAAGTACATCAGCCAGAAGATCGGCTGCCGGGCGACCTCGCCAGGGGTGTAGTTGCGCCGGGTCTGGATGATGTTGGCGTTGGCGACCACCTCCGGGACCTGCCCCTTCTTGGGCGAGGCGAGGAAGAAGGCCAGCAGGGCGACGATCAGGCCCTGGCCGATGCCGAAGTACAGGAAGGCGGCCTGGAAGCCCGCATCGGCGATGGCCCACTGGATCGGCGCGACCGTGAGGGCCGAACCGGCGCCGAAGCCCGCGGCCGTGATGCCGGCGGCGAGACCGCGCTTGTCCGGGAACCACTTGAGGGCGCTGCCCACGCAGGTGCCGTAAACGGCGCCGGCGCCGAGACCCGCGACCACCTGGCCGAGATAGAACATGTTCAGCGTGGTGGCGTAGGCGTTGATCACCCACCCGATGCCGCAGAGCACGCCGCCGAAGAGAACCACGACCTTCGGGCCGTACTTGTCGACGAACCAGCCTTCGACCGGCACGAGCCAGGTCTCGAAGAGCACGAACAGCGTGAAGGCCCACTGGATCGCGGCGCGATCGAAGCCGAATTTCTTTTGAATCTCAGGGACGAAGAACGTCCAGCCGTATTGCAGGTTGGCGATCATCACCATGCAGATGACGCCGATGACCAATTGCATCCATCGATAACCATCGCTCACCGGTTTGGTGGGCGTCACGTCCGTCGTACCCATCGGTTTCCTCCAAGTGCCCTCTACCGGAGCATCGCTGTGGTTCAGAAGAGTAGAAGCTTATCTGAGGGTGGAGGCGGCGAAGTATGTCTCGCGCCCCGTCAGTGATTCGCCAAGGCCGAGGCATCATGCCGAGCCACCGTGCGAATGAAGTGAACGTACCGCACAGCAAGCGCGACAGTTCTTGTAGCCTCGCAGACCGCACGTTGCGAGCGTTGTCGTCGCAACCACGGTATCTGCTCTGACTCGTATATTGTATACCAGCTTCTGCCTCACCGGCTCGCTCGTCAAGAGCACGGCGGGCAAGATTCGATTTTGCATTGCAACATATTTCCCTTTCAAACCCGCGAAAGGGGCTTCTCGGTCGCTTCTCCGGACCGAGCGAAACTCAGGATCGACGTCCTGACGGCATGCCCGACGCTCGCAATTCATGCTGCCTTTTCAGTATTTTGCTCAGATGCTCGTCGCCCAAAATTTCTCCGGGTCGGAAGCGACGAGCCATCGACGAGAGCCGGCACGAAAAATCAACGTGCCTCGGCCGAGCGCTTGCGGACACGGGCTGGCGCCGCAGGGCTCAGTCGCGATCGGCGAGGAAGAAATCGACGGCTTGCGCGACGATCGGTGGTTGATAGGCATGCGGGCCTTCGTATTCGACGTAGGTGACGTCGTAACCCGCCTCCTTGAGACGGGCGGAATGGACGCGGCCGCTGCGATCGATCGGGATCTGCTCGTCCTTCGTCCCGTGGGAGATGAAGATTCGCGGCGCCCCCTCCTGCCTGTGCACGGACATGAAGCCAGCCGACGAGATGATGAGGTGCGTGACGACGTTCCCGTTGGCGAGGCCGGACGACAGGGCGTAGCTGCCGCCGTCGGAATGCCCCGCGAAGGCGAGATGCGTGGGGTCCAGGAGAAAACGGGAGGAGACCGCGGCCAGCGCATGATCAAGGCGCTGACGATCCGGCCCGTGCCCCGCGATGACGATGTCCCAGGTCGGCAACAGGGATTGGGGGGCGAGGAGCAGGAAGCTCCGCGCCTCCGCATGCTGCTGCAGCATCGGCAGGATCTTGGCCGCGCTGCCGCCGCCGCCATGGAACAGGACGACGAGGGGCGTGGGACGGCGCGCATCGATGCCATGGGGCACGCAGAGGAGGGCGTCGCGCTCTTCGAAGAGCCCGAGTTCGTGCCGCCCCGGCGGCAGCGGCGCCTCGGTCGGCAGGCGATGGGCGAAGCCGAGTTGCCCCGCGAGATGGGGATCGATCATGCCGCGCACCCGGTTGCGGGATTCGAGCGCGGATCGTCGTCCTTCATGATCACCATCCTGGTCTGGCCTCTCCTTCGGCGAGAATCGCCTAATCCTTGCCGGGGGTCAGCGGGCGAAGCTTCAGCTGGTCGATGAACCAGAGCCAGGTTCCGTCGTCCTGCTGCCGCGCGGCCTCGACCGAGACGTTCCCGTTCGGCAGGCGGGCGAAGGTGAGGGCGACGGACCCGTTGCGGAGCGCGGGCGGCGCGTCCACGGCCGGGAAGTTCGATCGCTTGGCGAGAAGGTCCGTGTAGAATGTCCGGATCTCGGTGTGGCCCGTCGCGACGACTTCGCCGACCGCCACCACGGCGTCCGGCTCGTACAGGGCGACGAGTCCCTCGGCGTCGCCCGCATTCGCACGCTCGTTGAAGAGACGCGCGAGATCTTCCGGCTCGTGCGCAGCCTTGCGGTCGGTCTTGTTCATGGACGGATCCTCCTTGTTCGATTCTGAAATTGGCTCTCGGCGGGAACTCGGCTCAGCCGCCGGCCGGATCCCTATTTCAGGCGCACGCCCTGGCTGTCGCGCACCGAAACCGCCACGGGAATGCCGACCTTGACGCTCTCGGACACCGTGCAGAAGCGCTCGAACTGAGCCAGGACCTTGTCCAGCCGGTCCAGCGCGCCGGCGTCCGCGCCCAGGGAAATCGCGACGTCGATCCCTGTGATCCTGAGGCGGCCCTCCGCGTTGCGCTCGACTGCACATGTCGCCTCCGCCACGACGCCTTGAGCATCCTGCTTGTACTTGCCGAGGGCGAAGACGAGGCTGGCGCACAGGCAATTCGCCACACCGGCAACCAGCAACTGCTCGGGGAATGGCCCCTCCCCGCGTCCGATCGGGATCGCCTCGTCGACGAGCAGTTCGGGAATCAAGGAGCCGAAATCCACCGTGAATTTGTAATTGTCGACCTGCTTGATCGTGATGCTCGGGCTCGAGGCCATGTGGCTCTCCTGATGCGAGCGCCTCAGCGGGCGGCTCGATCCGTTCTGACGATGGCAGGGCTGCGATCCGCCGGGCGGATGGCGATCAGGCCATCACGATCATCGAGTGAGGCCCGGCATCACGGCACGAAGCCAATGCTAGGCATCGCTGCCGCCAGTGCCAAGGGCGGACGCTTCGAGACCGATGCCCGCGCACCGGTTCCGCCGAGACCTCACCCTTGACAACGGCAGCCCTGTTGGCATACCACATGCCAACCGCCCACGAAATGATCGCGAAAGCGACGAAGGGCGGCGGAACGGCCGAACGCTTTCGACGGGAGGAAGAGATGCGGACCGTCAAACTACTTGGCATTGCTCTGTCATGCCACCGCGCAGCGTTACAATTCCGACGCGACGTCAACGCTGATCTTTAGCTGTCCTATGCGGTGATCATTCCGGCCGCCTCTCGATGAGCCTGAGCTTCGGGCGCGATAAGACACGATGCCGCAAACTGTCAATCTCGACGCCTTGATCGCCTCAATTGGCGATGCGATTGTTGTGTCCGATGTTGAAGGCTTGATAACACTCTGGAATCCAGCCGCCGAGCGGATATTCGGCTTCTCGACAGATGAAGCCCTCGGTCAGCCACTTGATCTGATCACGCCCGAACGGCAACGGCAACGTCATTGGGACGGTTATTACAAGACGATGCGGACCGGCGAGACCCGCTACGGCACCGACGTGCTTCGGGTTCCCGCCGTCCACAAGGATGGTCGGCCCCTGTCGATCGCATTCACGGTCGGCCTTCTTCACGATGCCGACGATACGGTCACGGGTATCGCGGCGATCATCCGCGATGACACCAAGCGTTGGAATGACGAGCGGCAGTCGCGTCGGCGTTTGAACGAACTCGAATCCCAGCTCGCCTCGTTGAGTTGCGGTGTGTCCTAGACGAACTGCCCTGCTGAACCAGGCACCAAATTTTTTTCGGGCAAGCCCACAGGCCCAAGCCCACAGGCCCGAGACGTCATCGAAGACTTCGCCCCGAAAGCCCAAGCCAAACGATCCAAAGGGAGAGCACCAAGATGAGCCAACCGCTCGAAGGCATCAAGATCATCGATTTCACCCACGTCCAGGCAGGCCCCGCCTGCACGCAGCTGCTGGCCTGGTTCGGCGCCGACGTGATCAAGGTCGAGCGCCCCGGGGCCGGCGACGTGACGCGAACCCAACTCCGTCACGTGGAGGATGCGGACGCCCTCTACTTCACCATGCTGAACAGCAACAAGCGTTCGCTGACGCTGGACACGAAGACGGCCCAGGGCAAGGAAGTCCTTGAGAAGCTGATCCGCGAATCCGACGTGATGGTCGAGAATTTCGGTCCCGGCGCGCTTGATCGCATGGGCTTCTCCTGGGCGCGGATCCAGGAGCTCAACCCGGGCATGATCCTCGCCTCGGTCAAGGGCTTCTCCGACGGCCACCATTACGAGGACCTGAAGGTCTACGAGAACGTGGCGCAGTGCGCCGGCGGCGCCGCCTCGACCACGGGCTTCTGGGATGGTCCGCCCACCGTCAGCGCCGCGGCTCTCGGCGATTCCAACACCGGCATGCACCTCGCCATCGGCATCCTCACGGCGCTCCACCACAAGAGCAAGACCGGCAAGGGTCAGAAGGTCGCCGTGTCCATGCAGGATTCGGTGCTCAACCTCTGCCGTGTCAAGCTGCGCGACCAGCAGCGCCTGGATGCCCTCGGCTACCTCGAGGAGTATCCCCAGTACCCGCACGGCGAGTTCTCGGACGTCGTGCCGCGCGGCGGCAATGCCGGCGGCGGCGGTCAGCCGGGCTGGGTTCTGAAGTGCAAGGGTTGGGAGACCGATCCGAACGCCTACATCTACTTCACGATCCAGGGCCATGCCTGGGCACCGATCTGCAAGGCGCTCGGCAAGGAGGAGTGGATCGACGATCCGGCCTACAACACCGCCCGTGCCCGCCAGGACAAGATCTTCGACATCTTCAACACCATCGAGGAGTGGCTCGGCGACAAGACCAAGTTCGAGGCGGTCGACATCCTGCGCAAGTTCGACATCCCGTGCTCGCCGGTTCTGTCGATGAAGGAGATCGCGGCCGATCCGTCGCTGCGCGCCAGCGGCACCGTGGTCGAGGTTCCGCATCCGAAGCTCGGCTCGTACCTGACCGTCGGGAGCCCGATCAAGTTCTCCGACCTCAAGGTCGAGGTGAAGGCGTCTCCGCTGCTCGGCGAACACACGGACGAGGTCCTGCGCGGCCTCGGCTACACGGAGCAGCAGATCGAGCGACTGCACCAGGAGCGCGCGGTCTAAGGCCCCCTCCCTTCGCATGACGAGATGGCGGCGCGCTGGCAGGCGCGCCGCCATTCTGCGTTTGAGGCCGGCCTGCGACGCGAGGGCCTGGCGGCCTCAACCCGCATCCGCACGATGCCTGCGCCGGCCGTTCAGGGTGCCGGTGTCGAGGCAGGTGGCGAGCCGCATCTGCCAGTCGGCATCGAAGCGGTGATCGAGGCGCAGCTGCATCGCGTTCGAGATCTGCGCGGTGTTCCGGCCGGGCTTCCCGAGGAAGCGCGAGATCGGCAGGAAGCCGAGTTGCTTGTCGATGGCGATCACGCCCCGGTCGAACACGATCCGGTTGCGCACGAACTCGGTTTCGATCGTGGCCTTGGTGTCCGGCGTTGATCGGCCAGCTGACCACGGGCGCGACGAACAGCCGGTCTCCGTCGACGAAATCGCGGACGCTGTCCTGCCGCCCGGCCGCGAGGTTGAAGCGGCCGAGGAGCGTGCCCTCCTGGGTGAGCGAACCGCCCGCATCGACGGTGCCGCGGACCTGCCCGAAGCTGCGCCGGAGGCCGCCCATCTCGACGAAGCACTCTGCGGGTTGACGGCCCCGCCCGGGTCGCCGTACCCGAACAGGGCGCCCCCCGGCCCCTTGAGAACCTCGATGCGCTCGCCGTTCTGGGCATCGGCCTGCGGCGGGAAGTCGCGGTTGAGGGAGAAGTCGCTACAGGATCGCGGCCATCACTGCGTCGACGCTCATGTCGAGGTCCATGTCCTTGGCGCCGTGCCGACGCGCCTGCCCGGTGACCGGGCAGCGGACCTCCCGGTAGGTGTGCCCGTTCAAGCCGGCCAGGAACCAGTAGAAGGTATCGGCCATCGTGGTCGGAGCGAAGACCGTGATGCGGGCGCCCGGCGCCGTGAAGCTGATATTGGAGAGGCCGGCCCCCATCACGCCGACGATCCTGCGGGCATTCTTGAAGGCGGCGACCTGCTGGCGGAACGACATTCCGGCCGGGTCGATCACCCGGAAGCCCGCCCTCTGGAAGGCCTCCGCGACCGCATCCTCCTCGGCGAACGCCCGCGTGAAGCCGCGCCGGGTCACGTAGATCGCCTCGTCGGGATCGCCGGGCACCTGTGCGGCGACCTCGCGCGCCGCGTCGAAGACGAGGGGCGACATGAAGATCCCGTGATGGGTCAATTGCTCGACCAGGTACACATCCTCGCACCACATCGGTTCGCAGGCCGGGACGAGGCGCCTGCGCGGCAACCCGAGCAGCGCAGCGGAATCCCGAAGGGCGCGGCCGAGGGCACCGCTCTGCGGCGGCACGATGTAGCGCATGGTCTGCAGGCCGAGATCGCGCAGGATCGCGGCCCGGGGCATCATCTCGTTCAGCCAATGTCCGTAATTGTCGTGCCCTGGCTTGAAGCACAACGCCATCGGCTCGCGGAAGCGGTTCACTCTTCCGCGCAGCAGGGCCGCTCTGAGAACGTCGAGACCGTGGTTCAAATCGTGGTTCGTGTGCTGGGATATGCTGGACCGATAAATCCCGAGATCGTCCGCACGAACCACGAGACCTTGATTTGTCAGGTAAACGTTTTGAAACCGGCGCACGATGACGTCGCTTTCCTCGTACGCTCCGTGCGCCCAGGCACCGCGACAGGCATCGCGGACATCGGCGGGCATCAGATCTTCGTTCCGCAGGTCCGGGTAGGGTATCGCGAAGGCGGGCGAGCGCAGGCGCGTGACGATCGTCGCGTCCGTGTCTGGAAGCACGACGGCGGCGCCGGAATGGGTGTTCGCCAGGGCGATCTGCGCCCGGCGTGTCGCAGCGTCGTTGAAGCTCCTGCCGGTCCGGATCAAGTCCGTGACGGCCGAGCGGCTTCTCTGGAGAAGCCGGCGCCCCCTGCGGAGCACGCGCAGCATCACGACGCCGGACCCAAGTCGCGCGTGACGGCGGGACATCCTCTGGGCCGGCGCCGCGACGCGCGCTGCCGGAGCCTGCAGCGCGAAGCATTCGGGGAAAGGGCCGCGGCACGCCAATGCAAACTTCGAATCCTGATGCTCATGCGGCTGCGGATTGTCTCGACAGCCCGAGGGCCATGGTCTTGCGCGGGAAATCAAGCCCTCTTCGCGGCGTCGTGCCCTGATCGATCGGACAGAGACCGGAAAATCCGAAGAGCGAGGCCGTTGCGATCACACCCGCGTCCGGATTTATCCTGGGAGTTTCGCGAGCGCATCAGCGCCCTGGGACGGTAGGATGCGACCGGACTCACGTCTGAGGCGCGGAGGTCTCCGGCGCGAGGCCGGTCAGGGTGGCGAGCACCTCGGCCATGCGCGGCCGCGCCCGCGGATCGGGCTCGATGCAGGCGCCCTCCAGGGCCCGCAAGGCGACGCTTCGATCGGGCTCCGTGGTGCAATGATCGAGGAGCTCGCCGAGGAGGAGGCCCCAGGCCCGTGTCTCGATCCGCTCCAGATCGGCTGCGGCCGGCCCAGCGGGCAGCACGGAGGCGGCGCCGAAATCGCTGAGCACCGCCTCGCCCGCCCCGCCATCCCAGAGGATATTGTGGGCGTAGAGATCGCCGTGCAGGATCCGCCCGGCGTGAAGGTGAGCGGCGGCGGCCGCCGTCGCCCGCGCGATGCTGATTGCGGCGCGCGGCGCGAGGCGCAGGCCGGGATCGTAGACGTCGCGGCTGCAGCTCGCGAGGCTCGGCGGCCCCGCGAGCACGCGCCAGGTGTCCGGCAGGAGCGGCATCAGGAGCCCGTGGGCCGCCTCCGGATGCCCGGTGACCTGACCAAGCGCCCCGGTGAGGTGCGGGTGCCGGCCCGCAGCCAGGCAGGCCGCCATCTCCTGTTCGGGCAACCCGTCGCTGGTCATGGCCCCCTTGAACAGCTTCAGGGCGACGGCTTGCGCGGCGCCAGCGCCGTCTTCGCGCCAGAACGCCCGATGCACGCGGCCCGAAGCGCCCTCTCCCAGCAGCGGACCGGGTTCGAGGTGGGACCAGGGGACCTGCGGAACGGGCATCGCTGTGGGCGGGCCCTCGAGCGGGTTCCCGGCCCAGGCGATCCAGGCGAGGGCAGGCAGCTCCGTCAGCCAGGGCGGCAGGGCCTCGAAGCAGTTCGCGGACAAGCGCAGAAGCTCGAGATTCGGCGCGCCCGCGAGGGAGGCGGGCAGAACCTTGAGGCGGTTGCCCGAGAGCATCAGCTTCTGGAGATGGGGCCGCTCGCCCAGGGCCTCGGGAAGCGCTTCGATCCGGTTGTCCGTCAATGTCAGCCAGCGCAGGAACGGGGGCAGGGATTCGCCCGGCACGTCGCACAGACCGGTCCCCCGGAAGCCGATTTGGCTCAAGGCGCGGCAATCCCCGAGGCAGGGCGGCAGCCGCGCGAACCGCGTACCGGAGCAGAACAGCACGCGGAGACCGGTGAGGCGCCCCATATCGTGGGGAAGTGCGCTGAGATCGGTGCCGCTGAGATCCAGCACCTCCAGGGTCTCGGCGAGGCCGAAGATCTCGCGCGGAAAGGTGGTGAGCTCGCCTGTGAGGCGCAGGCTGCGCGCACCGGCGAGGTCCCCACGCCGAAGCGCCTGCAATGGATCCTGCATCCTCGCCGCCCTGATCCTGGCCTGCGGCCAATTCCTGTCTGGAGGGTTCGCAGATCGCGCGGGGCTTGAGAAGGGCGGGGCAGCGACGGTGCAGGTTCACCGGAGGGCACCCCGGTCGGGGCGCCCTCCGGTTGCGAGGTTCAGTGGCGCGTCTGCGCCGGCACGCGCGCCTGGCTCCGAAAGAAGCGCATCATCTCGCGGCTGGCATCGGGTCCGCGCGGATCCGTGTAGGAGCCCGCCGGGCTGCCACCGGACCAGGCATGGCCGGCCCCGTGCAGCACCCAATGCTCGAGAACCTCCCGGCCGGCCGCGTCGGACTGGACCGTGCGCGTATAGGCCATCCCGCCGGGCGTCTCGCCTCGCGTCACCTGCCGCGACAGGTCCGTCCCCGGCGTCGCCTGGGCGATGACCTGATCGCCATTGACGGGGTTCACGGTCCGGTCGCCGTCACCGTGGAAGACGATGGTCGGCACCGCAGGGCCCGCCCCGCGCGGCCGGGCCGCGCCGCCGCCGCTCATGGCCGCGAAGGCCGACGGCATGTCCCGGGCGGCCCCGCAGGCCAGTCCCGAATGCACGCCCGCCGCAGCGAACAGGTCCGGATAGGTCTGGGCCATGATGGCCGCCGCGGCGCCCCCTGCCGAGAGGCCGGCCACGTAGACCTGGCCCGCATCGGCCGAGAACTCCGCGATCACCGCCCGCGCGATGCCGGCAATCAGCGCCGGCTCGCCGCCGTCCCGCTGCTGGTCCCCGGCGTTGAACCAGTTCCAGCACTTCTGCAGGTTGGCGGATTGGGGCTGACGCGGATAGGCGACGAGGAACGTCTGTTCCTCGGCCAGCTCGTTCATCCGCGTGCCGGCGGCGAAATCGTCGGGGTTCTGGGTGCAGCCGTGCAGCATGACCACGACGGGCAGCGCCTGGCCGGTATAGCCGCTCGGGACGAAGACCTTGTAGGTCCGGCTTCCGGCCTCGGCCGTGAAGCTCCGCTCCTCGAAGCGCGCCCCATCCGGGACCGGAGGCGCCTGACGGGCCGGCCCGACGCCCTCGCCAAGGCCCCGCCCGAACCCCTCGCCGAGGCCGGGGAGCGCCCCCGGCGTGGCGAGCCGCTCGCGGAAGGTCCGCATCGTCTCGCCAAGATCCGGGAAGGCTGCGGCCTTGGCCTGCCCGGGGGATCCCGGGGCCGTCCAGGCTCCGCCCGCTTGCGCGGGGGGCACCATGTCGATGATCGACCGGAAGGCGGACGCGCGGGCGCTCCGGCCCGCCTCCTTGGGCGCCGGGCCCGGCGCTTCCTGGCCCTTGAGCAGCGCCATGGCCTCGGCGAGCTTGCCGGCCCGGGTCAGGCGGGTCACCTCGCCGATGTCGATCGTGCCGAATGCGGTCATGGTCATGATCCTTCGTTCGCCCGGACGATGGCCTGGGCGTGAGCGCCGCTTCGCGGCAGGTCGGTGGGGTGTCGTGGTTCGGTCGTGTGGTCCGGTTAGGCGGTCCGGTCGGCCAAAGCCGCCTTCACGGCGGCGCTGGCGTGGAAGGCGCCCAGCACCTGGATCGAGGCGATCGCCGCGCGGGCGAGTTCCGGCGTGACGTCCTCGGCGATGGTGGCGAGACCGAGGACCTGGATGTTGAGCGGCACGCCCGCATCCCGCGCGGCCTCGAGATCCCGCCGGGTGAAGTGCGACAGGCCGAGGCTGAGCTGGCGGCGCGTCACGGACTGGCGCACGGCCTCCTCCTGCCGCTCGAGCTGGTTGCGCACCGCGGTCCGGATGAAGTCGGCACGGTTGGCGTAGAACCCGTCCCGCACCATGAGATCGACCCGACCGAGGTCGACGAAGCCGAGATTGACCGTCACTTTCTCGCTGTCCGGCGTCTTCGGCCGCAGCTCGTGAACGTTGTCCGCCATCTCCTGAACCTCTCTAGACCATCCCGTTGGATGGTCTAGAGATGGCGTGCGCCATCCGAACCGCAAGGCCCGGTGTCGTCGAATGTTCGCCCGGGCCTGGAGAGGCGCTAGAGCGAGGCGACGCGCACGGTCACGCCCATGCCCATGAACGCGTCGGGGGAACCGAGATAGCTGCCGACGACCGGCATGGCCTGCCGGATGTCGCGCGCGACGGCGACCGGGATGAGGTTCGCGCCGCCCATGCTGCGGTTTGTCGGATCGAAGGTGATCCAGCCCGCGCCGGGCACGTAGACCTCCGCCCAGGCATGGGTCGATCCGGAATCGGCGGAGCCGACCAGGGTGCGGGTGGGGTCGTGGAGGTAGCCCGAGACGACCCGCGCGCCGAAGCCGAGGCTGCGCACGGCCTCGACGAACAGGGTCGCGAGGTCGCGGCAGGATCCCTGCGCGCGCCACAGGGTCTCGTTCGGCGGTTGCGTGCCCTCGTCCTCGCGCGCCTGGTAGGCGATGGCGTTGGCGACGCCCGCGTTCAGGTCCTGCAGGAGCGCGAGGGTGCCGGTCGGGTTGCCCGCGACGAAGCCCTGCGCCCACGCCCGCAGGCGCCCGTCGTCGGGATATTGCAGGATCGTCAGGGCGCCGAGATCGGTCCAGGCGTCATCGGCGTAGCGGAAGGGGTAGGATTGGGCGCAGGCCGCGATGTCGAAGACCGGGTAGACCTGTGCGGAGAGTTCGACCTCGGCTACGCTGTCGATCACCAGGGTGTCGGAGGGCGTGCCGAAGGTGGCGGTGGCGAGCGCGTTGCCGGCGACGTCGTTCGCCCAGTTCAGGACCGCGTCCGGCGTCAGCGCGAGGTGGCTCGAGAGGAGGCGCACGTCGCGGCTCTCGCGGGGCCGGAGCAGCAGCCTATGGGCCCCGAGGCTCACGGGCCAGCGGTAACGATACTCGGTCCGGTGATGGATCTGCAACCTGACCAAGTGACGTCCCTCCGAGACCTGTCCGGCCTGACTGACTATCCCGCACGGCCCGCCATCGGGCCAGACGCCCCGACGCAGGCGGGAGCCCCGTCGTCAGGGCGGACCGATCGACAGATTTCCCACGATGGGAGCCGGCGAAGAGCTTGTTCGAGACGTTCCGGACAGCCGAAGCCCGACGCAGGATCTCCCCATAGACTGGACGATCGGCGTCATCCGTTGTCCATGTACGGCGATCATCGTCGCACGCAAGACGAAGCCTCGGCGCAGACGCGTGCGATCGGGCAACATTCTCATGCCCCGAACGTTGAGGCGCCGCGTGGTTCTTCGCCGTCATGTGCGCGGGAGCCGGCGCATCTCTTGCCATCCCTCGATCCGCGTTGGTGCCCCCAGGGATCGGGCGCCTCTGGGAGACATGCGTGCCGGGACACCAGATCACCGCCGCCGAGGCTGCCACGGACGCGCTGCTGCAGGTCATCGAGCGGAGCGATGCTGGCCGCGCCACGTTCAGCGCCGTGTGCGACGGCGGCGTCCTCACCACGTGGCGCGAGCCCGGACGGGCCCGGCTCGGTCCGGATTTCACGGATCGCGCGAGCGACCCGGCGGGGCTGGCCTACTGGACCGAGTTGCACGGGCTCGGCGAGGCCATCCACGAGACCGGCGGCCTCGATGCCCTCGACGAGGCCATCATGCACATCGTCCAGATGGACCCGCTGCACTCGGATTGGCGCGCGATGGTGCTGGAGAGCGTGTGGTTCGACATCGGGCGCGCGGGGTAGCGCCCGGTCCGCGACGGATGGGGCAGCGAGGCCGGCAGAGCAGCGCCGCCGGGGCACGGGCGGGATCAGGTCCAATCCCCGCTGTTGATCTGGCAGGGGCCGCCCATCTGCCGCTCGATCGCGGCCATGATGGCATCGAGGGAGGCGTGGAGCCGCACGACGCCCTGCAGCGGACTGCCCTCCTCCGGGATGATCTCGTAGCCGCCGGAGGGCCCGGAACTCTCGACCTTGCCGAGGGGCCGGCCGAGCCGATCCTTCAGGCTCCAGGCCAAGCCGTCCGATCCGATCGGGTTGAGAACGACGTCCATGGCCGAAATCCTTCTGAGGACCGGGAGGGTAGCGTAATATCGACGGCGCGTCCGGCCTAACCGGAACCCGAGGGGGCTCCGCGACGCCGCAAGCCGGGACGGAAGACCCGGACATCGTTTCGATGGACGAGTCGCGAGCGGGCGCGGTAAGCTCGTCTCGACCGGGAACTCCGGCGGGCTCTCGGTCCTCCGCATCCCCACGCGGCCGGCGCGGCAGCGCGGTGGGGGCGCCGGCTCGGCGGAGGGGGCGTCCGGGCCCCGGCATCCGGCCGTTCCACGATGGGGCCCGGTCGGGATGCCGGCCGCTGGAGCACGAGACCGCCGCCATCCTGGCTCACCCACTCCCCTGATCCGACGGTTACCCATGACTGAACCGAAGAAGCTGGTCCGCGTGCTGACGACGGAGGTTCCCGGTGGCTATGAACTCGTGATCGAGGCGGATGACGGCCGCGTGATCAGGGTCGTGGCGACCTCCCGTCAGATCGAGGCCCTAGCACGCCAATTCACGAAGCTCGTCGACGATGAGGAGCAGGCGGGCGGCTGAGACGTCCACACTGCGGGATCGACGGGCCGATAACCCGGCACCGCCCGATCCGGCGCGGTTTCCTGCGGACGGCAGGAGACCATCCCGTGTCCGCAGGCCGCGGCTCAGACCGCGCTGCTGAACCACAAATTACTAGTATGATTTGACTAATTGATACGTTCATTTATTTGATGCAAAAGCATTCTGGCAGAACCGCGCCAAATTGCGCGGCTATCATAGCCATCTATGATGCCAAAATAAGCCTGAGGTTAATGTCCAGGTATTTCTTCGACATCGATGACGGTGAAGTAACGCACGATGATCGAGGCGTCGAGCTGATCAACCTGAATGTTGTCCGCCATTACGCAGTGCGTGTGGCGCAGGACTGTGCCAGTCGCCACCTTGGTGAGGGACGAAGCCGTTCCGTGGCCGTCAGCGTCCGCGATCCCACGGGCCGGCGCATCCTCAGGATCTCCCTGAACTGCGTGATCGAGGGTGAGGCATCCCGGGATCCTCCCCCGCGCTGAACTCCGGTTCGGCACGCGGACCGAGTGGTCCCTTGAAGCGCGAAAGCTCCGGCAGACTCCAGCCGGGGCGCCGTTGCGGATGTGGCGTGATCAGACCCGGCACGCGGCGCCGTAGCCCGGCGTCGTTGGATTCACCGCCCGGGTTCGACCGAGTCGCCGTGCGACCGCACGATGTCTCCGACGGCGCCCTGCACCTTGCCGCCGAGTTCCCTGGCGACGCCCGTCAGGCGATCGAGATCAACCATCTTCGTCTCCTTGCGTCTGCGTTCGTTGCCGGCGCAACGTTCGCGGGTGCTTCGGTGCCCCGTCGGGTCTCAGCCTCAGGTCTTCGGCGGCGTCCGCTCCGGCTTGGTCCGGCGCTTCTCACCCTTGCCCTCGGTCTCGACGCGAACGTCGCCGGTCAGCTTGCCGATCGCGTCCTTGACCGAACTCTTGAGCCTGTCGGCGGAGGGCTGCTTCTTGTCCTTGCTCATGAGCTCTGCAACTCCTGCGCGTGAAATCGCTCGTTCGAGCAAGCGGACCCGACTGGCCGCAAGCCGATGATGCGAAATTACCAGTCACGTCGATCCTATTGACCAGTCGCGGTGGTCGGGAAGCCGTTCTCGCGGCCCCAGATGATCACCTCGGTCCGCTTGTGGACGCCGAGCTTGCGGTAGAGCGCGGCACTGTGGTTGCGGACCGTGTTGCGGGACAGGTTCAGGCGCTTGGCGATCGCGTCGTCGCTCTGTCCGGAGCAGATCAGGTTGAGGATCTGGCGCTCGCGGACCGTGAGGCTCAGGGCTGGTTCCTCGGGGCTTTCCTGCCCCGGGTGGCGCAGGTTGGCGAGCTTCTCGATCAAGCCGCGGCTGAACCAGGAGGTGTCGCTCATCACCGCCTCGATCGCCGCGAACAGGTCGCGCTCCGAGCGCTTGCGCTCCGTGATGTCCTGCAGGACGGCGAGGATGTAGTCCTCGTCACCGATCGCGACGCGCTCGGCCGAGATCAGGCAGTCGAGTTCGGCACCGTCCTCGTGGCGCAGGCAGGTCTCCAGGCCGATCACGTAGCCGGTGCGCGTCACGGCGGATTCGAAGCGGATGCGCGCCGTATCGGTGATCCAGAGCCCGATCTCGCCCGGCGCCCGCCCGACGATCCTGTCCTCGCCGTAGCCGAAGACCCGGGAGAAGGCCTCGTTGATCCCCGTGATGGTGAAGCCCTCGGCCCGGGCGAGCAGCGTCGGGACGGGGGTGAGGCGGAAAGCTTTGGCGAAGCGCTCCTCGCTCTGGCGCAAGGCCGACTCGGCCTTTCGGCGCAGCTCGAGATCCGCGAAGGTGAAGAGCATGCAGGGCTCCTCGCCCATCTCCATCGGCTGACCCGCCACGATGACGAAGCGCGTGCCGCCATCGGGCAGGGTCAGGCAAGCCTCCATCTGCGGGATGGTGCCGCCCTCGTTCAGCCGCGAGATCGCCAGGTCGCGGTTCCGGGCCCCTGCCAGGACGTCCACCTCGTATACGCTGCGCCCGATCACGGCGTCGCGGGTGTAGCCGGTCATCTCCAAGAAGCCGGCATTGACCTTGACGTGACGCAGGTCCGCGAGCCTGCAGATCACGGCCGGCGCCGGATTGGCGTTGAACGTGGTCTCGAAGCGCTCCTCCGCCTCGAATTGCGGCGTCACGTTCTGCAGGATCAGAGCAAGGCAGCTCGGGTTGCCGTCCCGGTCGGTGGCGACGAGGCTGCGGAGGGAATGCACGAAATCGACGTCGGGCCGATCGGTGCGGGTGACCTCGACGATGACGTCGTGGAAGGTCTCGCCGGCAACGACGCGCTCGATCGGGTACTGGTCGG
Organism: Methylobacterium planeticum; assembly: GCF_008806345.1. Lineage (GTDB taxonomy): Bacteria > Pseudomonadota > Alphaproteobacteria > Rhizobiales > Beijerinckiaceae > Methylobacterium > Methylobacterium planeticum. The sequence goes on from NZ_VZZJ01000014.1 coordinate 18,855, forward strand.
GGGCGCGGTTGTTGCGGTAGCGGAGCGAGAAGCGGGCCCGGTAGGCATCGACGGTCTCGCCCAGTTCCTCCAGGGTCGCCGCCCCGTGCATGGCGAGGGCCGCCTCGTTCGCCCAGGTGATGGACTGGTCGGGCTCGACCAGAATGATCCCCTCGGTCAGGCCGGCGATGATCTGCCGAAGTTCTGATCTGTCGACGCCCTGCGTCACCAGCTCGGCCCTGCTTCCCTGTCGACGCGGATCGGTCGAGCGCTCAACAAGGGGACGGTCCGGCAGTTCCGGACCGCTTAGCCGGATCGGTGGTATAACAGCACTAATGCCGTGATCGTGAAGCGTAGTGCTTCGCGATGCTGAGCTCCGTTGCGGCGGTGCCCCTCGCGGGGGCGGGGGCGGTCAGTTCGAGAGATCCGGGGTCAGGCCGGGACGCGGCCATCCGGCGTGTAGCGGTCGATGGCACCCGGCAGGTCCCGCGAGAGACGGGACAGAAGTTCCTCGCGCGAGAGGCCCGTCTGCTGGGCGAGGGTGGAGAGGATGTCGGGGCCGATCGCCTTCTCAAGATCGGACGAGGGCAGGTCCCGGTTCGGGCCCTGGTCCACCCAGGATTTCGCGGTCTCGCCATGCCCGTTTCGGGTGAAGTGATCGACGAGTTCGCTCAAGCCGCTGGCGAGCAGTCCGCCGACGCCACCCGCACCCGCACCGCCGAGCAGGTTGCCGAGGCCCGAGGGCGCCGTGCTCTGGCCCGTTGCCGGTCCGGCCTGCCCCGGCGCCCGGTTCGGCTCCTTGCCGAGGTCTCCCAGCAGCTCGGCGATCTTGTCCCGGTTCTGATAGCCCGCGACGGCGAGCAACCCGAGCAACGCCGTCATCGACGGATATCCGCGGCTCATCGCAAGTCCTCCCTGATCTGTTCGGATTCAAGAGGGCCGAACTTGGCTTGGTTCCGGCAGCGGACCAGCCGCGTGCGCGATCGAACCGCGGCCGAGCCCGGTTCGCCGGCGCGCGGTGCCCGTCAGTCGGCGGATCGCGCGTCTACGACAGACATATCGTGTCATCAGATGACATCGAATTCACAGATTGACACTTGATGGCAACATGCTGACCTTGGGACCACGCGAACGATGATCTTCCGCCTCGGTCCGTCCTTCGGCAGCGAGGCATCCGCAGAGGTCGCCCCATGACGCCGATCGACGACACGCTCCGCGCCGCCATCCAAGACTCGGTCGAGCGCGGGTTCGACGAGCAGGTCGCCTTCACGCAGGACATGATCCGCTTTCCCTCCCTGCGCGGGGCGGAGCACGCCATCCAGGACCATGTCTTCCGCGCCCTGAGGAGCCGCGGCTACGCGATGGACCGGTTCCCGATGGACCCGGCCGCTCTCGCGGCGCATCCGGGCGGGGCGGCCGTCACGCCCGAGCACTCGGACGCGCCGATCGTCGTCGGCATCCACCGGCCGCGCCGCGAGGCCGGGCGGTCCCTGATCCTGCAGGCGCACGTGGACGTGGTGCCTCCGGGGCCGGCCGAGATGTGGACGCACGGCCCCTTCGAGCCCGTCATCGCGGGGGACTGGCTCTACGGCCGCGGCGGCGCCGACATGAAGGCCGGGCACGCGGCCAACCTGTTCGCCCTCGACGCCCTGCGCCGGATCGGGATGCAGCCGGCCGCGACGGTCTACGTGCAGTCGGTGGTCGAGGAGGAATCGACCGGCAACGGCGCCCTGATGACCCACCTGCGCGGGTTCAGGGCCGACGCCGTGCTGATCCCGGAGCCCGAGGACGAGAAGCTGGTGCGGGCGAATACCGGGGTGCTGTGGTTCCGCGTCGAGGTCCGCGGCATGCCCGTCCACGTGCGCGAGATGACGTCCGGCTCCAATGCCATCGACGCCACCTACCGGGTGATCGCGGAGCTGCGCGCCCTTGAGGCGGAATGGAACGCGCGCAAGGGCGCGCATCCGCATTTCGCGGACGAGGCGCATCCGATCAACCTGAACATCGGCAAGATCGAGGGGGGCGACTGGGCCTCCTCGGTGCCGGGCTGGTGCCGGATCGATTGCCGGATCGCATTCTACCCGGGCGAGACGGCGGCGGATGCCGCGCGGGCGATCTCCGAGCGCCTCGCCGCCTTCGCGCGCACCGACAGCTTCCTGTCGAACAACCCGCCTCAGGTGACCTTCAACGGCTTCCACGCGGAGGGCTACGTTCTGGAACCGGGCTCCGAGGCCGAGGCGGTGCTGGAACAAATCCATCGCGTCGTGACGGGCCGTCCGCTCGAATCGTTCATGACGGCGGGCTACCTCGATACCCGCGTCTACGCCCTCTACGACCGGATCCCGGCCCTCTGCTACGGGCCGATCTCGCAGAACATCCACGGCTTCGACGAGCGCGTCAGCCTCGCCTCCCTCAAGCGCGTCACCACGACGATCGCCCTGTTCGTCGCGCAATGGTGCGGGCTCGAGCCGATCGAGGCTTGAGCGGCGGGTGAACGATCACGGCGCTGTCGGCCCAGGGTCCGACGCGAGAGGGGGCCAGCACCATGACCACGCAATCCGCCGCGACGACGACCGGGCCGCGAAACCAGTCCAGGCGCGCCGCGATCGCCTCCTTCGTCGGCACCACGATCGAGTGGTATGACTTCTTCATCTACGGGACGGCCGCCGCCCTGGTGTTCGGGCCCCTGTTCTTCGCCGAATCGACGCCCTTCATCGCGACTCTGTCGGCCTTCGGCACCTTCGCGGTGGGCTTCCTGGCCCGCCCGGTCGGCGGCCTGATCTTCGGTCATTTCGGGGATCGCTTCGGCCGCAAGCGGGCGCTCGTGGTCACCCTCGTGATGATGGGCCTGGCGACCACCGGCATCGGCCTTTTGCCGACCTACGCCTCGATCGGCTTCTGGGCGCCCACGCTCCTCGTCGTCCTGCGCCTGATCCAGGGCATCGCGGTCGGTGGCGAGTGGGGGGGCGCCGTCCTGCTCGCGGCGGAGCACGCGCCCAAGGGCCGGAGCGTATTCTACGCGTCCTTCGCGCAGCTCGGCAGCCCCGCCGGACAGATCCTGTCGCTGCTGGCGTTCCGCCTCGCCAGCCTCCTCGACAAGCAGGCCTTCCTGGACTGGGGCTGGCGGCTGCCCTTCCTCGTCAGCGCGGTCCTGCTCCTCGTCGGCCTCGCGATCCGTCTCGGCGTCGAGGAATCCCCCGACTTCGAGCGCTCTCAGCGCGAGGTCGGCGCGGCGCAGGCGCCGATCCGCGAGGTGCTGCGTACCAGCCTGACGCCGCTGATGCTGGCGGCGGGCGCCAACACCATGGGCATCGCCTCGGTCTACCTCTTCAACACCTTCATGATCGCCTACACGACGCAGTATCTCGGCATCGAGCGGGCGACGATCCTCGACGCACTCCTGGTCGGCGCCTTCGTGCAGCTCGTGATGACGCCGGTCGGCGCTCGCATCGCGGAAGCGATCCGCAACGAGCGCCTGTTCCTGCAGATCGCCCTGATCTGGGCGATGCTGGCGCCCTACCCGCTCTTCCTGCTCGTCGACACCCGTGCGGTCTGGGCGATCATCCTCGGCCTGTGTATCAACATCATCGGCGTCGCGACCTTCTACGCCGTGATCGCCGGCTACGTGGCGAACGCCTTCCCGACGCGGGTCCGGTACACCGCGATCTCGATCGCCTACCAGTTCTGCGGGGCCATCGCGGGGGGCCTCACGCCGGTCATCGGCACCATCCTGGCGGAGCAGTTCCGCGGGCATTGGTGGCCGATCGCCGCCTTCGCCACGACGCTGGCGGTGATCTCCTTCGTCTGCGTGACGCTCCTGGCCGGACATCAGCGCCGGGCCGCCGCCTTGGCCGTCGCGGCCGAGACAAGGCAAGCTAGGGCATTCCCCCGGCCGACACGTTGAAGAGACAGGGACGGGATGGGAGGCGTCGAGATCAGGCCGGTCGAGATCATCGCCCCGAAACCCGGGGTGCCGCTCGTTCGAGCGCTCGACCGTGGGGTGGCCCTGCTGAAGGCATTCACGGCGGAGAAGCCGCGACGGACGCTGACCGAGCTTGCCGTCGCGACGAGCCTCGACAAGGGCACGGCGCGCCGTCTTCTGCACACCCTGGCGCTCTGCGGCCTCGTCGCCCACGACGAGCGGACGGGGCTCTACGCGCTGACGATCGGGGTGCTCGAACTCGGGGCCGCCGTGGAGACGGGGCGCGATCTCCATGAAGTCGCAGCTCCCTACCTCGCGGAGATCGCCGCGAAGACCCGGGCCACGGCCTTCCTGTGGGTTCACCACGAGGGATCGGCCCTCTGCGTCGGCCGCGTCCGGGCTCCGGGACCCAGCGTCGAGGTCGCATGGTCAACGATCGGCACGCGCATCCCGCTGAATTGCGGCGCCGGTCCCCGCACACTCCTGGCATTCCTCCCCGCGGAGGAGCGCGAGGCGGCCCTGTCGCGTCCGCTGACCGCCCGGACGCCCGCGAGCCAGACTGAGCCTGATCAACTTCGGTCGGAGACCGCGCGGATCCGGGTACAGGGTTGGGAATTCGCCGTCGACGACTTCGTCGTGGGTCTCTGCGCCCTCGGCGCGCCGATCTTCGAGCCGAGCGGGACCTTGGCGGGCTCCCTCAGCATCACGACGCTCACGGGCCAGATCGCGGCCGATTCCTGCGGGGACCAGCTCGGGCCGATCCTTCGGGCCGCCGCCGAGATCGGCGCGAACCTGGCCTGACGGCTTGTGCCAGGACACATGCGACGGGCCGCGCGCGCCCTGTGGCCGCGATCCGACCGGATTCCGGAACGCGTCTGGGCTCCTGATGCGTTCACGTCGAGCAGCCCCGCGCTCGACCGAGGGAATAGGGCGAGCGCGCCGCCCCCGCAGGGCGAGAAGCTTGCTTGCGCAAGGTGAGGACAGGCGCGCCGCCCCTCTCCGCTTGAGCGCCGCGACGGCCGAGGCAACGGACAGGACAGCCATGGACGACCCGCTTGACCATCCGGTCCATCAGCCCTCCGGAACGCTCGATGCGCCGGAGCTGTTCGCGGCCTTCGCGGACGGTCTCGATCCGCAGGGCCCGCTCCGGGCGGAGATCACGGCGGCCTATCGGCGGCCGGAGCCGGATTGCCTGCCGCCGCTGATCGCCGCCGCGACCCTATCGCCTGCTCGGGCCGAGGCCGCGGGCCGGCTGGTGCGCAGGCTCGTCGGCACCCTGCGCGCCAAGGGCCACCGGAGCGGCGTCGACGGTCTCGTGCGCGAGTACGACCTGTCGAGCCAGGAGGGGATCGCGCTGATGTGCCTTGCCGAGGCGTTGCTGCGCATTCCCGATGCGGAGACGAGGGACGCGCTGATCCGCGACAAGATCGGCCGCGGCGACTGGCTTGCCCATCTCGGCCACAGCCCTTCGCTCTTCGTCAACGCGGCGACCTGGGGCCTCTTCGTCACCGGCCGGCTCACCGGGGCCGTCAGCGAGAGCGGCCTGACCGCCGCGATGACGCGCTTGATTGCGCGGGGTGGCGAACCCCTGATCCGGCACGGCGTCGACCTCGCCATGCGGATGATGGGCGAGCAGTACGTCACCGGCGAGACCATCGAGCGCGCGTTGGAGAACAGCCTTCGGATGGAGGCGCACGGCTTTCGCTACTCCTTCGACATGCTCGGCGAGGCCGCCCTGACGGCGGCGGACGCCACCCGCTACCACGCCGAGTACGAGCGGGCGATCCACGCCATTGGCCGGGCGGCGGTGGGACGCGGGCTCTACGGGGGGCCCGGCATCTCGATCAAGCTCTCGGCGCTCCACCCGCGGTATATCCGTGCCCAGAGGGCCCGGGTCCTGGCCGAATTGCTGCCACGCGTCGCCACCCTCACGGCGCTGGCCCGGCGCTACGACATCGGCCTCAACATCGACGCCGAGGAATCCGACCGGCTCGACCTCTCCCTCGACATCCTGGAAGCCCTCTGCGGCGATCCGGCCCTCGCCGGCTGGAACGGCGTCGGCTTCGTGGTCCAGGCCTACCAGAAGCGCGCGCCCTTCGTGCTCGACTTCATCATCGACCTCGCGCGCCGCACCGGCCGCCGGATCATGGTCCGCCTCGTCAAGGGCGCCTACTGGGACAGCGAGATCAAACGGGCCCAGGTCGACGGCCTGGAAGACTTCCCGGTCTTCACCCGCAAGGTGCACACCGACGTGTCCTACCTCGCCTGCGCAGCCAAGCTGCTCGCCGCGCCGGACGCGGTGTTCCCACAATTCGCCACTCACAATGCCCAGACCCTGGCGAGCATCTACACCATGGCGGGCGAGGGCTTTCAGATCGGCGATTACGAGTTCCAATGTCTGCACGGGATGGGCGAGGCCCTCTACGAGGAGGTGGTGGGCCACAACAAGCTCGATCGGCCCTGCCGCATTTACGCGCCGGTCGGGACCCATGAGACGCTGCTCGCCTACCTCGTGCGGCGGCTCCTCGAGAACGGCGCCAATTCCTCCTTCGTCCACCGCATCGCCGATCCGGCGGTAGCGGTCGCTGAGCTCGCCCGCGATCCGGTGGCCGAGGCGCTGGCGATCGAGCCCCTCGGCCTGCCACACCGCGCGATCAAACGCCCGCGCGATCTTTACCCTGATCGGGCGAATTCCGCGGGCCTCGACCTCTCGAACGAGGGCACCCTTGCCGAACTCGCAAACGCGCTCCGGTCCAGCGCGACGACATCCTGGCATGCCGCCCCTATTGTGACCGGGCGAACCGCAACGACCGCGCCACAGGACGCCGCGGAGCCGGTCATCAACCCGGCGGACCGGCGTGACCGCGTCGGCACGGTCATGGTGGCCGAGGCCGCGGATGTCGAGACGGCGCTCGCCGCGGCGGAGGCCTCGCACGCGGATTGGGCCCGCGTTCCGCCGCGTGAGCGCGCCGCCTGCCTGAGGCGCGCGGCGGACCGTCTAGAGGCGCGCCAAGCCGAACTCATCGGCCTCCTCGTGCGGGAGGCCGGCAAGTCCGTCGCGAACGCAGTCTCGGAGATCCGCGAGGCGGTGGATTTCCTGCGCTACTACGCGGGCGAGGCCAGCGCGTTCATGGAGGAGACCCACCGTCCCCTCGGGCCCGTGCTCTGCATCAGCCCATGGAATTTTCCGCTGGCGATCTTCACCGGTCAGGTCGCGGCCGCCCTCGCCGCCGGGAACGCGGTGCTGGCCAAGCCCGCCGAGGAGACGCCGCTGATCGCGGCGGAGGCGGTCCGCCTGCTTCACGAGGCCGGCGTGCCGGTCTCCGCCCTGCAGTTCCTGCCCGGTCGCGGCGATGTCGGCGCCCGCCTCGTCGGCGATGAGCGGGTGCGCGGCGTGATGTTCACCGGCTCGACCGAGGTCGCCCGGCTGATTCAGATGCGTCTCGCGGAGCGGCTGAACCCGGATGGACGGCCCGTCCCGCTGATCGCCGAGACCGGGGGGCAGAACGCCCTCGTGGTCGATTCCTCGGCATTGACCGAACAGGTCGTGGTGGACGTGCTCGCCTCCGCCTTCGACTCGGCCGGGCAGCGCTGTTCGGCGCTGCGCCTGCTCTGCCTGCAGGACGATGTGGCCGAGCGGACGCTCGCCATGCTGAAGGGGGCGATGGCCGAGCTCACCATCGGCAACCCGGACCGGCTCGCGATCGATGTCAGCCCGGTGATCAGCGCGGAGGCGCAGGGTGGGATCCTCGAGCACATCGCGGCCATGCGGGCGGCGGGGCGGCGGGTGCACCAATCCGCCCTGCCGGTCGCCTGCGCCGCGGGCAGCTTCGTGCCCCCGACCGTCATCGAGCTGTCCGGTGTCCCCGAACTGACCCGTGAGGTGTTCGGCCCGGTGCTGCACGTAGTGCGCTTTCCCCGCGGAGGACTCGACCGGCTGATGGCGCAGATCAACGCCACCGGCTACGCCCTGACCTTCGGCATTCACACGCGCATCGACGAGACGATCGCCCGGGCACGGCAGCTGAGCCGGGCAGGCAACGTCTACGTCAACCGCAACCTCGTGGGCGCGGTGGTCGGCGTCCAGCCCTTCGGCGGGCACGGGCTCTCGGGTACGGGTCCGAAGGCCGGGGGCCCGCTCTACCTGCGACGCCTGCTCGCCTCGTATCAGGCCGAGACAGGTCTGCCGCCGGGGCGGGTCCCGGCCGCAGCGTTGGAGTGGGCGAACTGGGTGCGAAACCGGGGCTTCTCCGTGACGACTCCGGCCAATCCCCTCGGCCGGGAAGTCACCCTGCCGGGCCCTGTCGGCGAGACAAACCTGTACGGCCTCCAGCCGCGTGGGCCCATCCTCTGCGCGGCAGAGGAGGAGGCCGCCCTCATTGCCCAAGTCTCCGCGGCGCTAACCTGCGGCAATCGTGCCGTGGTCCGGGCACCTGCCGCGGCGCGCACTGTGCTGGAGGGCCTGCCGTCCGGGCTGCGGCCTTGGATCTCCGTCGAGACGGCAGGCAATCTCGACGCGGTCTCGGCTGTGCTGTGGCAGGGCCCCGCGCCCGCCCTGATCGCACTCGCCAAGGCCCTCGCCGAACGGCCTGGCCCGATCGTGCCGATCCATGCGGCGCGGCCCGACCCGGAGAGCGACGCGCCCTATCCCGTCGAATGGCTGCTGATCGAGCGCTCGACCAGCATCAACACCACCGCGGCCGGCGGCAATGCCAGCCTGATGTCGCTGGCCTGAGCCGAGACTGCGAGCCCCCCGATCGGACCAATCGACAAAGTCACCTCGCCGCGTCGAAATCTGCGAGCACAGTGATGAGGGCCTCGGGCCCGACCCGCACAGAGCCCGCGGCCGGGTGGTCGATCACGTTGATGACGAGGAGCCCGAAGAGGATCAGGACCGACAGCATTTCGGTCATGATCGTCTGCACGAACGGGTTCTCAGCCCCGAAGAAGGTGAAACCCGACGTCAGCACGTCGGACAGCCAGAGGGGAAGGGTCGTCAGGATCATCCAGCCCGGTCCGGCGTGCCCGTCCCCGCATCACCGCGGCGTCGGCGTGCGGACGCATGCGCAGCCTTGAGCTTGGCCGGAGCCCAGCACCCTGACGGATGCCGATCAGCCCTCGGTCGCCGATCGGGCCATGAGCGCGTCGGCCGCAGCCGGCGAGCCGAGCCGTACCATTTCCGACGGAGTTCTGCGCTGCCACCCTCCTGCCTTGAAGCAACGCGCAGGCTTGATCTTCCGGAATTTCACGGAAATGTCGCGTTGGAGCGTAACATGATGCAGCACTCTCAGGAAGCTTTCGCAACAATACTGCAGACTGCCTGGGAGCAGACCCAGCTTGTCAGGGATGAGACCGGTATCGCGGTCGAGCTGCGGCTGACCACCTTGGGCCTGACGGCCCTGTCCGGCGACTTCATCTGCAGTCGCATGGCCACCGTCTCCTGGCGCGAACTCGCGCAAGAGGCCGACCTCCCGGCCCGGCTCAGCCGCGCCATTCGCGACGTTGCGGACCGGCCGCGGCCCAATCTCATGTCCATCGGGCGGGATCGACCGGCGCCCGAGGTGATCGGTGTCCCGCGCGATGCGCCCCGGGCCCCGGCCCGTATGCGCCAAGCGGCCGGCGGGCGGCCCGGGACGGGACGCGCGAAGGCTGCCAAGCGCAACCGCAAGCAATCGCAGATGTAGGGGGCGGCGACCGCGGAGCGCTGGTCAGCCGAGTTCGAAGGTCGTGACACCGTAGGTCTCGGAGAGGGGCAGGTCCGGTCGCGGCCCGCGATACATCCGGGCCGTCTCGAAGCTCGGGGCGAAGCCGAGGGAATCCGCGAGCCGCACGGCCGCGCGGTTCGGCTCTGGCAGGTCGAGCACCACCGGTCCCGCGACGCCGTGGGTCAACTCGGCGAGGAGCGCGCCCGCGACGGCGGCATCGCGCGCGAACAAGGGGCCGACCTTGTGGCCGACCCGGCAGGGGCGGACGGCGCCGTAGCCCGCGACCGCGCCGTCAACGACGAAGGCCCTCGCGCTTCGGCCCTCGCCCCGCAGCCAGCAGCGCAGGAACGTCGTGCGCCCTGCAGGGGAGAAGCGCCGGTCGAAAGCGAGCACGGCCGGCAGGAGCGCGTCATCGACGGGCATGATCCGCGGATCGCCCGGCGCCGGAGAGCAGGGCGGGCCGGTGTACCGGATGTTGCGGTAGGCCGTGACGAAGCCGGCCCGCGCGTAATCGGGCTGCCGTTCGACCACACCGTCGAGGCCGACAGTGCAACCCGCGAGGTGGTCGAGGCCCGCGGCCCAGAGGCGGCGACCCAGTCCTCGCCCGCGCCAGCCCGGCCGCACGATGTAGAGGCCGAGGAAACCGAAATCGTCGGAGTAGCGCACGACCGAGATCGACCCGGCCGGCTCGTCGTCCACGCACAGCATCAGGAAGCCGTCGGGGTCGGCGGCCTGGAAGCAGGCGGCGTCGTAGAGACCTGGATTCCAACCTTCCGTTGCGGCCCAATCGAGGGCCGTTCCAAGTTCGGAGAGCGACATCGTCCGGATCGCGATCCGGCCATCGAGAGCGCCCGTCATGGCGTCGTCTCCTCGTCCGCCGTCCTGACGGCTCAGGGGCGGTACGCGGACAGCGTATGCCTCCGTCAGCAACCCTACCGTGACCGCAGTTCCCAACACCGCACCCCAGGGCAGCGATCCGTCCCGGAGACCTGCTCGAAGCTGTTTCGGCCATTCCATCGCAGGGAGCGGGGCGGGGCGGGGCGGCGCTCAGCCGAACAATGAGAGCCGTCCCGCAAGTTCAGGGACCTCGGCGGCGCGCCGAGGTGGCGCTCAGTAACTATAGCTGCGGCGCGGGTTGGGTTGCGCCGGACCGTAGCCGGTGCCCCGCGGCTGGACGCGCGAGCCGTAATCGATCTCCCGCTGAGCTCGGCGGTTGGCCAAGTATCGGCCGCCGAGACAACCTGCAACCGCGCCGACGACGCCGCGCTCGGCCAGATAATGACCCGCGATGCCGCCGATGATGGCGCCCTTGATGCAGCCCTTCGCGTCGGCTGTGGTGGTGCTCAGGAGCGTTGCGATGACGAGGGCCGACGCGCTTGTGACGATCCGCATGTGGGTTCTCCAGGCAGGGCAAATGCCCGGGTTCAACAGCCCGGCCGCGGCGGGCGTTCCGCTGCCCCGCCACGGGATCTGGCGTGATCCGCCTCACAGACGACGGCGCGCTTCTGGAAAAGAAGGAGGTTTGGCAAGGGTTTGGTTGGAGGATGTTGTGTTGGTCAAGCTTGTGAGCCTGTCGCGCGCGGCGATCAGGGCGTATGATCTCAAGCGCAAGTCGCGGGCGGAACTGGCGCGATTCACCGCCCGGGACCTCGCCGACATCGGGCTCCCGTCTGGAACAAGTCATGAACGAAGCGGTGCCCGCAGGCCCGGGCAGGGCGCGATGACGAGGCGGTCGGGACAGGGGCGCTGAGGCCCTAGACGACGGCCGGCATCCCGGCCGGGTCGCGGCGCCCCCGGCCGACCCGGTGCACCCTGAGCGTCTCCGAGCGCCCGTCGAGGATCACCTCCTGCAGGGACTGGGCCGGCATCCCGGCGGCGGCGTAGACCGCCTCCGACACGAGGGCGATGCAGCCGAGGGACTTCGTCAGGCTCTGCAGCCGGGAGGCGACGTTGACCGTGTCGCCGAGCGCGGTGAAGCGCGCGTCCGTGTGGTCCCCCATCTCGCCGACGATCGCCATCCCGGCATGGACCCCGACGCCGTAGCGCAGGGTCTGCCCGAGATCGGCGGCGAGCAGCCGGTTCAGGCCCGCCATCTGGCCCGCGATCGCGTCGACGGCGCGCAAGGCCGCCCGCGCGCCGGTCGCCGGGTCGCTCTGCAGCCCGAACAGGGCCAGCATGCCGTCGCCCAGGAGCTGGTTGACGGAGCCGCCCGCCTCCCGCACCGCGTCCCCGACCGCGCCGAGGAAGCGGTTGATGATGAACACGGTGTCGTAGGGCAGGCGCTCCTCGGCGAGCCGCGTCGAGCCGCGCAGGTCGATGAACATCGCCACGATGAAGCGCTCCTCGCCCGATTGCGCCCGCTCGCGCTCCGGCGCCTGGCGCAGCTGCGGACGCGGCTGGAACAGCGGCGTCACCGCGAGATCGCGGCTCGGCAGCAGCTGGCAGGCCAGCCGGATGTTGGGCGCCGCGCCGATGCGCTCGAGCACCGCCCGCTCGGCCTTGCTGGGGACCGGAAGGCCGGGCGCCTCCGCGCCCTCGGAGATCCGCACCCGGCAGGTCGAGCAGCGCCCGCGCCCGCCGCAGACGCTGGCATGCGGGATGTTGTGGCGCCGGCTCGCCTCCAGCACGCTCGTCCCCCTCGGCACGCGCACGATCCGTCCGTCGGGGTAGCGGATGCGGACCGTCCCCTGCCGCACCTCCGTGACGGTGCGCAGGCCCCGCGCCGCGAGGACGAGGGCGAGGGCCGCCGCGTAGGCGGCGAGCAGGCTGCCGCGGATCGCCTGGAGCCGGGCGCCCTGCTCCGGCAGGCCGAGATGCACCGGGCTGAGCGCCTGCGCCCGCCACGCGGGATCCTGGGCCAGGACCGCGACGCTGCGTCCCCCCTGCACGAAGCCGAGCAGCGCCAGGACCGGGACCAGCACGGCGCCGGCCAGGAGCCACGGGCTCGCCGCCGGGAATCCGGGCTTCAGCCGCAGCCAGAAATAGAGGCCGACACAGCCGTGCAGCCAGGCGACGACGAGGACCACGGCCTGCATCACCCCGTTTCCCGGCGCGGCGACCCAGAAGGCGTAGAGTTCCTGGGCGTAGCCCCGCTCCAGCCCCTCGGTGGTGAACGCGATGCGCGTCGCGACGACGTGGCTGACGAGGAGCGGCGGGATCGCGAGGCCCAGGAGCAATTGCACGGCCTCCCAGAGCCGCACCCGGAAGAACCTGCGCTCGTAGAGCGCGTAGAGCCCGAGCAGCAGGTGGCCGACAAGCGCCGCGTAGAGGACGAGGAGGCCGGGCGGGCCGAGCCAGATCGCGGCCGCCACGGTCAGGCCGGACTCCATCGCGTCGAGGGAGGCGTTGCCGAGGGCGTGGTTGACGAGATGGGTCAGAACGTAGGCGAACAGGACGAGGCCCGTCCCGAGGCGGACCTGCCGCAGGGTGAGGCGTCTCAGGGCCGCGAGCGGCGCGGATGCGCGGGCACGGGTGTCCGGATGGGCGAGGCTTCGGCGCATATCGGCGTGATGGTCCGCAACTCCCGACCTTCGGCTGCTATAGCATAAGGCATGCAAGTCCCGGTTGCCGGCCCGGGGCGCGGGAGCGATTGTGCGCAGGCCCCCCTGGCCGGCGACGCGTCCGGCGCCTCGCGGTCCGGGTTGCAAGGTGCGCTTCGGCGCGCGCTTCGGCGCGCTCTCCGGCCCGCGCTTCGGCGCGCCCTGGGCGAGCCGGCGTCGTCACCCTGTCAGAGAGCGCTGGCAGGGTGAGGACCGACGATGCGACGAGGTGCCGCCCATGTCCCGCTCCCCGCGTTCGGGCCTGACCCGTCGCCCCTTCCTGACCGGGGCGGCAGCCGGCATCCTGGGTTCCGGGTCCGGCCTGTTCCGCCCGGCGATCAGCCGGGCGGCCGACCGGCCCGTGCTGACGCACGGCCTGCAATCGGGCGATGTCGACACCGATTCGGCCATCGTCTGGGCCCGGGCCGACCGGCCCTGCCGCGCGGTGATCGAGTGGGCGACGACGGAGAGCTTCGCCGAGATCCGCGGCGGCGTCTTCGCCGACGCCCTGCCCGAGACCGACGGCACCGTGAAGGTCGCCCTGACGGGGCTGCCTCCGGGCCAGGATGTGTTCTACCGCGTCCGGCTCCAGGACCTGTCCGAGCCGACGATCCGCGCCGAGGCCCGGACCGGCCGCTTCCGCACCGCGCCGGCCGACCGGCGCTCGGTGTCCTTCTGCTGGTCCGGCGACACCGCGGGCCAGGGCTGGGGCATCGACGAGGCCCGCGGCGGCATGACGATCTACGCCGCGATGCTCCGGAACCGGCCGGATTTCTTCCTGCATTCCGGCGACACGATCTACGCGGACGGGCCGATCCCGGCCGAGATCCGGCTGCCGGACGGCACGCTCTGGCGCAACCGCGTCACCCAGGAGGTGTCCAAGCCCGCGGAGACGCTCGCCGAGTTTCGCGGCCGGTATCGCTACAACCTCACGGACGCGAACGTCCTGGCCATGAACGCGCAGGTGCCGATCCTGGCGCAGTGGGACGACCACGAGGTGACGAACAACTGGTGGCCCGGCGAGCCCCTGACCCGGGCCGAGCACCTGAGGAAGGCCTATACCGATCCGAACGCGCTCGCGCTCCAGGTCCGGGCCTCGCGCGCCTTCCACGAATACATGCCGATGCGGTTCGAGCCGGCCGAGCCGGGCCGCGTCTACCGCAGGATCGCCTACGGGCCCCTCGTGGACGTGTTCCTGCTCGACATGCGCTCCTATCGCGGACCGAACGGCGAGAACCGCCAGACCGCCTACGGCCCGGAGGCGCACTTCCTCGGGCCGACCCAGCTCGCCTGGCTCAAGCGCGGCCTGCTCGACTCGCGCGCGACCTGGAAGATCATCGCGGCCGACATGCCGCTCGGCCTCGTCGTCCCCTACGATTCCGACCGCGCGTTCGGGTCCGAGGCGGTGGCGCAGGGGGATGGCCCGCCGCTCGGGCGCGAGCTCGAGATCGCCGACCTCCTGCGCTTCATCCGGGCGGCCGGCATCCGCAACACGGTCTGGCTCACGGCCGACGTCCACTACGCCGCCGCGCATTACTACGACCCGAACCGGGCCCGCTTCCAGGATTTCGAGCCGTTCTGGGAATTCGTGGCCGGCCCGCTGCACGCGGGCACCTTCGGCCCGAACGCCCTCGACGACACCTTCGGCCCGCAATTGCGCTTCGTGAAGGCGCCCCCGCCCGGACAGGCGAACCTCTCGCCGGCGGCGGGGCTGCAGTTCTTCGGCCACGTCGCGGTCGATGGCCGCACCGAGCAGATGACCGTGACCCTCAAGGACGCGGCCGATGCCGACCTCTGGCACGTGACGCTCGACCCGGTCCGGGCCTGAGCGCGACCCGGCGCGAGGCCGGCGCGGCGGGCTCCCGGCCCCGGTGCGGCGGAGCCGGAAGCGCGGATGTCCCGGCGGCTCGGAGGTCGCGCCGGACGCGGAGGCGGCCCAGGCGCCGTCCGTGGCGCTGACGGTGCGGGTCGGAACGCCTGGACCGTCGCGCGCGCCATCTCGGCCCGATCCGTCGGTACGCGGACGGCCACCCGTGCTCCGGACACGACGCATTCTTCCGGACGTCATACAGCCATGGTTCAAGCCCCTGTTGTCCCCGGAGGCCGGAGCCAGACCATGAACGACGCATCGGATCACACGACCGCGATGGCGACCGACGCGATCCGTCGCGAGATCATGGACAGCTTCGACGAGGAGCTGGAGATGGAGTTCGAGGAGGAGCGCCTCGCGCGCCTCGCGGACGACCTCGTGAGCGAGGGGGCCGCCGACCCCTCCGGCTCCGCGGGGCTCGACCGCCGCGTCTACTTCCGCGAATTGTTCCGTCTCCAGCACGAGCTCGTGCGCCTGCAGGACTGGGTGCAGAGCCAGAAGCTGCGCGTCGTGGTGATCTTCGAGGGCCGGGATTCCGCCGGCAAGGGGGGCGTCATCAAGCGCATCACCCAGCGCCTGAATCCCCGCGTCTGCCGCGTCGCGGCGCTTCCCGCCCCGAACGAGCGCGAGCGCACGCAATGGTACTTCCAGCGCTACGTCGCCCACCTGCCGGCGGCGGGCGAGATCGTGCTGTTCGACCGCTCCTGGTACAACCGCGCCGGCGTCGAGCGCGTCATGGGCTTCTGCTCGGAGGCGGAGGTCGAGGAGTTCTTCCGCTCCGTGCCCGAGTTCGAGCGCATGCTCGTGCGCTCCGGCATCGTCCTGCTGAAATACTGGTTCTCGATCACCGATGCGGAGCAGGCGCTCCGCTTCCAGATGCGCATCCACGACCCGCTGAAGCAGTGGAAGCTCTCGCCGATGGACATCGAGTCCCGCAGCCGCTGGGAAGACTACACCCGAGCCAAGGAGGCGATGCTGCAGCGGACCCACATCGCCGAGGCGCCCTGGTGGGTGGTGGAGGCCGTGGACAAGAAGCGCGCGCGGCTCAACTGCATCAGCCACTTCCTGGCGCAGATCCCCTACGGCGACGTCGCCCATCCCTCCGTGAACCTGCCGGCCCGGGTCCGGCACGACGATTACGTCCGCGCCCCGGTCCCCCCGGAAATGTTCGTCCCGGCCCTCTACTGAGCGCCGAGGCCGACCGCGATCTCGACCCGGAGGGGATGAAGCGCGTCGCCTCGTCGAGGCGCTTCCCGTCGGCGTCGACGCTCGTCCCGGAGCCATCGAGGGTGCCGAACTCGGGCTGCGGCAGCTCGCTCCGCGGGTCCGTCACCAGGAAACGGATCGCCTCGGAAGCGGGTCCATGTCGTCGCAAGGCTTCCGCGGATGCGCCTCGCGGGCGAGCCGCCGAGGCCGCAGGGGCCCGGCGGCATCCGCCGGCTCGATCCGGTTCGGGCGGCGTGGCGCCATCGCACCCCGCGCCCCTGCCGGCCCGAGGGCCGGCGCCCCGTCCGGGACGCCGGGTCGATCCCCCTGCCCCATGCTCAGCGGGCCGGCGCGTCGATGCGTGCGCCCCAGACGTTGAGGGTGCGACGGGCCTCGACCGGGGCAGAGGCGGCCGCGGACCCGCCCGAGGTATAGCCGCTCGGCACGGCGACCGACCCCGTCGATCCGACATCACGGCTCGGCGTCGCGGAGCGGGCGAGACCGCGCTGCGTGCCGGGAACCTGGAACCTGTGGCCCCAAGCATCGAACGTAGAGGCATCGACAGTGGAGGCATCGAAGGTGTTGGCCTCGCCGGCCCGGGCGGGCGCCGCGAGGGCTCCGAGGCTCAGGGCGACGAGGGCGGCGGCGGAAGCGGAACGAACGTGCATCGGGTTTCTCCGTCATCGGTGAGCGGCCCTCCCGGACGGGTCCGGATCCCCACGGGGCGGGTGTCCGGGCCGCTCTTTGCGATAACGTTGATATAAACCTTTCTCATCGGCACGACGTGCGGTGGCGCACTTAGGTTGATATGCTCGGTTTTTCGTTCACGTCCGGCCCGGCGCCGCGGGCGATGCCGGGACGCTACCCGGCCGGGATCCCGGTCCCTATATGGTTGATATCAACTATCCAACCGGTCCGCCCATGAACGCTCCGCTCGCCCTCACCCCCGACACGGCCCTGACCATCGACCGGACCTGCCTCTGCCTCAACGTCCAGCGGGCGGCCCGGGCGATCGGGCGGCGATACGACGCCGCCCTGCGTCCCGTGGGATTGTCGAACTGGCAGTTCACGCTGCTGGTGATGCTGTCCCGCGAGGAGCCCCCGACGATCTCCACGCTCGCCCACGATCTCGCGATGGATCGCACGACCGTGACCGCCAACCTCAAGCCTCTGGAGCGGCGCGGCCTGCTGGCGATCGCGGTGGATGCGCAGGACCGGCGCGTGCGGCGCGCGGCCCTGACGGGGACGGGGCGCGCCCTCCTGGACGATGCGCTGCCGCTCTGGCAGGCGGCCCAGGCCGCCGCCTCGGAACGCCTGGGCGAGAATGAGCGCACCGCGCTCCTCGCGGCCATGAAGGCCGTGTCGGCCTGACGGGCCGTGTCGGCCTGACGGGCCGGACGGGCGCAAGGGCCCGCCCGGTGCCCCGGATCGGACGCGGCGGTGCCGGCTTCAGCCCTCCTGGAGCGCCCGCGCGCGGACCGGGAGCGTCCAGTTGGGCCGGATGAAGTGGCAGGTATAGCCGTCGGGACGGC
Organism: Methylobacterium planeticum; assembly: GCF_008806345.1. Taxonomy (GTDB): domain Bacteria; phylum Pseudomonadota; class Alphaproteobacteria; order Rhizobiales; family Beijerinckiaceae; genus Methylobacterium; species Methylobacterium planeticum. Next base: position 36,608 of record NZ_VZZJ01000014.1, read on the forward strand.
GCTCGAGATAATCCTGGTGCTCGGGCTCGGCCTCCCAGAACGGACCGGCCGGGGTCACCTCGGTCACGACCTTGCCGGGCCAGAGACCGGAGGCGTTCACGTCGGCGATCGTGTCCTCGGCGGTCTGCCTCTGGGTGTCGTCGAGGGTGAAGATCGCCGAGCGATAGCTCAGGCCGCGGTCGTTGCCCTGGCGGTTCGGTGTCGTCGGGTCGTGGATCTGGAAGAAGAATTCCAGGATCCGGCGATAGCTGGTCCGCGCCGGATCGAAGGTGATCTCGATCGCCTCCGCATGCGTCCCGTGGTTGCGGTAGGTGGCGTTCGGAACGTCGCCGCCCGTGTAGCCGACGCGGGTCGCCACGACGCCCTCCTGGCGCCGGATCAGGTCCTGCATGCCCCAGAAGCAACCGCCCGCCAAAATCGCCGTCTCGCTCATCGCTGATCTCCTGTCGCGCGATCGGTCCCGCCACCTTCGGCGATCCTTCGCCGGGCCGGTGTCGCGCCCCGCCGCCTCATATCGGGGCCCGGGGCGCGCCTTGCCAGGCGGCGAAGCGCCCCGCTCCCGCCGGCGCGGCGGTGGCGGCTCCCGTCCCGTCCGGCCGCCGCCCCTCAGCGCGGCGGCGCGAGGGCGGAGCGGGCGGCCTCCAGCAACGCGGCCCGCAGCGCCGCGTCGTTGACCGCCCGCGCGAGGACGAGGGCGCCGACCATCGTCGACAGGCTCGCGAGCGCCCGCCTGCGCCGCCGCTCGGCGGAGGCCTTCGGCAGCAAGCTCCCGATCAGGTCGGCGAAGCGGCGCACGCCCTGCGTCAGCCGCTCGCGGACCGGGCTGTCCGGCGCCTCGCGGGAGACGTCGTTCACGAGGGCCGCGATGGGGCAGCCCTTGCCGGGCGCCGCCACATGCGCATCCGCCAGATAGGCGGAGACGAGGGTTTCGAGGTCGCCGCGATGGTGCTGGGCGAGCGCGCAGTCGAAGGCCTCGACCGCGAGCGCGTCCTTGCTGGCGAACTGGCCGTAGAAGCCCCCGTGCGTCAGCCCCGCCGAGGCCATGATGTCCGCCACGCCGACCCCGTGCAGGCCGCGCTCGCGGAACAGCTCGGCGGCGACGGCCACCACCCTCCGGCGGTTCAGCCTGGCCTGCTCCTGTGAAACCCGCGGCATCGCCTGACCCCCTTGCCTCATCCACGCGATCGAGAGCGTGCGACCATCATCTCAAACGCGGCGGCGCGAATCCCAACCCGGCCCGCATCCCCGTCACGAGGCCGGGGCCGGCTCGGCGCGAGCGGGCGTTCCCGAGGCCGCCCGCCGCGGCGCCCGCCTCACCCGGAACCACAGGGCGTAGAGGGCGGGCAGGAACAGCAGGGTCAGCAGCGTGCCCACGCCGACGCCGCCGATCAGCACGTAGGCGAGCGCGCCCCAGAACACCGAGTGGGTCAGCGGGATGAAGGCGAGCATCGCCGCCACCGCGGTCAGGATCACCGGCCGGGCCCGCCGCACGGTGGATTCCACGATGGCGTCGTAATCCGACAGGCCCGCCTCGCGATCGTGATGGATCTGGTCGACGAGGATCAGGGTGTTCCGCATCAGGATGCCCGACAGCCCGATCAGGCCCAGGATGGCGTTGAAGCCGAAGGGCTGCTGGAAGGCGAGGAGCGTCGGCACGGCCCCGACCACGCCGAGGGGCGCCGTCGCGAACACCATGAACATGGTCGAGAACGATCGGACCTGCAGCATGATCACCGTGAGGGTCACGATCAGCATCAGGGGGAAGATCGAGACCAGCGCGCTCATCGCCTTGGCGCTCTCCTCCACGGCGCCCGCCGTGTCGATGCGGTAGCCCGGGGGCAGCGCCGCCTTGATCGCGTCGAGCCGCGGCAGGATCTGCTTCGTGACGTCCGGCGGCTGCCGGCCGTCGAGCACGTCGCCCTGCACCCGGATGTAGCTCTCGCGGTCGTAGCGCTTCAGCACCGCATCCTCGTTGCGGCTCTCCAGATGCGCGACCTGGGAGACCGGCACCGCCCGCCCGTCCCGGGTGGCGAGCGTCAGGTCGCCGATCTCGCCGAGGGAGCGGCGCTCGGGGCCGGGAGAGCGCAGGAGAACGTCGACGCTGCGCAGGGTCTCGCGCACCTGCGTGGCGGGCGTCCCGTTGAGGAGGCTCTGCAGCTGGAGGCCGGCCTCCTTCGGCGTCAGGCCGATCAGGCGCAGGCGCTCCTGGTCGAGGACGAGGTGCAGGCTCGGGGTCTTGTTGCCCCAATCGAGGTGGACGAGGCGCATGTCGGGGTTGGCCAGCATCACGTCCCGCACCGCGGCGGCGATGGTCCGGATCACGTCGATGTCGGGCCCGAGCACCCGGAAGGCGACGGGAAACCGGATCGGCGGCCCGAACACGATCTGCATCACCCGCACGCGGGCCTCGGGGAAGCGGCCGGAATCCACGAGCGTGCGGACCTTCGCCCGCAGCGCGTCGCGCGCGGCGCTGGTCTCGGTCTGCACGACGATCTGGGCGAAGGCCGGATCGGGCAGCTCGGGATCGAAGGAGAGGACGAAGCGCGGCATGCCCTGGCCGACATAGCTCGTGATCGCGCGTGCCTCGGGCTGCTCGCGGATCGCGGCCTCGATCCTCCGCACGCTCGCCGCCGTGGCGCTGAAGGCGGAGCCCGTCGGCAGGGTGACCTCGACGATGAGCTCGGCGCGCTCCGAATTCGGGAAGAATTGCTGCTCGAGCTTGCCCATGCCCGCGACCGCGAGGGCGAACAACCCGATCGTGATGCCGGCGGCGAACCACTTGTGATCGACGGACAGCCGCACCAGCCGGCGCAGGCGCTGGTAGTTCGGGGTGGCGTAGATCGCCGCGTGGCCGCCGGACGTCCGCCTGATCGCGGGCAGGAGCTTCACCCCGAGATAGGGCGTGAAGGTCACGGCCACGATCCAGGACACGATCAGCGAGAAGCCGACCACCCAGAAGATGTTGCCCGCATACTCGCCGGCCGAGGACGGCGCGAAGCCGATCGGTAGGAAGCCCGCGATGGTGACGAGGGTGCCGGTGAGCATCGGCGCGGCGGTGGCGCTCCAGGCATGGGTGGCCGCCGCGATCCGATCGGCGCCCTCCTCCATGCGCACCACCATCATCTCGATGGCGATGATGGCGTCGTCGACGAGGAGCCCGAGCGAGAGGATCAGCGCGCCGAGGGTGATCCGGTCGAAGTCGCGGCCGGTGAGCATCATCACCACGAACACCGCCGAGAGGGTGAGGGGCACGGCGAGCGCCACCACGATCCCGACCCGGAACCCGAGCGTCAGCAGGCTGACGACGATCACGACCGAGAGGGCCGTAAAGAACTTGACCATGAACTCGTGGATGGCCTCGTCGATGACCTTGGCCTGGTCGGTGATCTTGGCGAGGCTCAGCCCGGTCGGCATATCCTGGTGGATCCGCACCTCCTCGGCGTTGAGCGCCTCGCCGAGGGAGAGCCCGTTATAGCCGGGCTTCATCACGAGGCCGAGCATCAGGGCCGGCTCGCCGTCGTTGCGGATCTCGAACACCTTCGGATCCTCGTAGCCGCGCCGCACCTCCGCGATGTCGCCGAGCTTGAGGCTGCGGTCGCCGGCCGCGACCGGCAGGTTCCTGACCGCGTCGAGGCTGTCGATGGCGCCGTCGAGGCGCAGGTAGACGCGGGGGCCCGTGGTCTCGACGAAGCCGGCCGGGGTGACGTCGTTCTGGTTGGCGAGCGCCGCCAGGAGCTGCTGGCCGGAGATGCCGAGCGTCGCGAGGCGCTGATAGGAGACCTCGACGTAGATCTTCTGGGCCTGCTCGCCCAGGATGTTGATCTTCTCGACGCCCGGCACCCGCAGCAGGCGCTGGCGCAGGTCCTCGGCGCGCAGCACGAGCTGCCGGTGCGGCAGGTCGCGGGCCTGGAGCGCGTAGAGGGCGAAGTAGACGTCCGAGAACTCGTCGTTGAAGAGCGGCCCCATCACCCCGCGCGGCAGGGTCGCGGCCTGGTCGGACAGCTTCTTGCGGGCCTGGTAGAACGCCTCCTGCAGCTTGGCGGGCGGCATCTGGTCCTTCAGGAAGAGCTTCATCAGCAGGAGGCCGGGCCGCACCGTCGTCTCGACGCGGTCGTAATAGACGAGCTCCTGCAGGCGCTTCTCGAGCGGGTCCGCGACCTGGCGCTGGATTTCGGCGGTGGTCGCGCCCGGCCAGGCGGCCGAGATGGACATCACCTTCACGGTGAAGGTCGGGTCCTCGGCCCGGCCGAGCCGCTCGAAGGCGAAGAGGCCGGCGACCGCCACGGCGATCAGCAGGTAGACGGTGACCGCCCGCTCCCGGACGGCGAGGGCCGAGAGGTTGAAGCCGCTCACCGGACCACCCCCGTCAGGCTGATGGGCGCCGCCCGGACCTTCTGGCCGGCCTTGAGGAGATGCGCGCCGAGCGACACGATCCGGTCGCCGGGACTCAGCCCCGCGACGATGTCGGCGCTCTCCTCGGCCATGCGCGCGACGGTGACGGGCTGCGGCACCACGGTCTCGGTCCCGGCGTCGAGGCGCCAGACGGAGGTGCCGTGGCCGTCGTCGAACAGGGCGGCGAGCGGCACCGCGAGCATCGTCGCGCGCCGCGCGTCGTTCCGGAGCTGGAGCGTCACCGTCGCGCCGAGCGGCGCCGCCTCCCCGCCGCCCGACAGGATGTAGCGGGCCCGGTAGGTGCGCGTGGCCGGGTCGGCGATGGCGGAGAGCTCGCGCAGGGCCGCCGGATAGGTCGTCCGGTCCGCATCCGCGTAGAGCGTCGCCGTCGCCTCCGAGCGGGCGTTGCGCTCGGCCCCTTCGGGCAGGAAGATCTCGGCCTCCCGGGACCCGTCGCGGGCCAACCGAACGACGGTCTGGCCGGCGGCGACGACCTGGCCGGGCTCGGCTGGGACCTCCATCACGACGCCGTCCGCGTCGGCCTGGAGTTCCGCGTAGCCCGCCTGGTTCTCGATCTGGCTCGCCTGCGCCTCGGCCGCGGCCAGCTGGGCGGCGGCCGCGTCGGCGGCGGCCTTGTTCTGGTCGTAGGTCTGCCGCGAGGTCCAGCCCTCGCCGACGAGCTTGCGGCTGCGCTCCTCGTCGGCGCGGGTCTTGACCGTCTGGGCGCGGGCGGCCTCCACGGCGGCCCTGGCGGAGTTCAGCGCCAGCGCGAAGTCGGTGCGGTCGAGGCGCATCAGCGGCTGACCGCGCCTGGCACGGTCCCCCGGGTCGACCAGTCGCTCGAAGATCTTGCCGCCGACGCGAAAGCCGAGATTGCTCTCGGTGCGGGCGCGGATCACGCCGGTGTAGCGGGAATGCGCCCCGGCGCCGGTCCGGACGTCGACGATCTGCACGAGGGGTGGGGCGGGCGGCGCGGCCGTCTCGGCGGGCGTGCAGGCCGCCGGACCGAGGATCGCGAGGCCCAGGGAGGCGAGCACCGCAGGCAACGTCCGCTTCATCGTGGCACTCCTCACGCGCCGCTCCGACGCGCCGTATATAGATGACGTTTGAAATCTATTTTGGCACGGGGAATCCGTCAACCGCCGTCTCGGCGACGTGAGCCGCCGTGGGCCGCCGCCCCGTGTGAGACCGCACGCGGACCCGCTGCGGGCTTCCGAAGGTTCGGCGGCTCGGGGGCCGAAGCGACCGGGTCGCCGGCACGAACGAGGCGCCAACTTAATTCATGTCGAAATCATTCTAAGATAACTTAGAACATTTCTATAACATAGACCTTGGCAGGGCAGATAAACTTGATCACAAAACGATCACGCCGCCGTGAGGCGCGAATGAACGCAGCACTATCGCGCTCTATCGCACCATATTGAGGTCGGCAGTTCAGCAGTACCGGCAAGATATGACACAGCGCGTCTTTGGTCAGGCCCTGAATGGGCCACTCTATGCTGCATTTCTCTCGACCACCTGTGGTCTTCTTGCATCAGGTCCGGCCCTGGCTCAGACCAGTCCCGCGACCGATGTCGAGCTGTCCGAGCTGAGCGTGGCGGGCGAAGGGCGCGGGCGAAGCCTCGGGGGGGCCCTGTACGGCCCCGGCGGCGCGACCGGTCCCGTCCCGGGCTACGTCGCCAGCCGCAGCACTGTCGGCACCAAGACGGACACGCCGATCGTGGAGACGGCGCAATCGGTCTCGGTCATCGGCCGCAAGCAGATCGAGGACCAGAACGCGCTCACCATCAACCAGGCCCTGCGCTACACGCCGAGCGTCACCACCGAGCAGCGCGGCGGCGCCGGCTCGACGCGGCTGGAGCAGTTCTACATCCGCGGCTTCACCGCGCCGCTGTTCTTGGACGGCCTGCCCCTGCCCGGCAGCCGCGACGCCTTCCCGAGCGTCGATCCCTTCCGGCTCGAGCGCGTCGACATCATCAAGGGGCCGGCCTCGGTCCTGTACGGCCAGTCCGGCCCGGGCGGCATCGTCAACCTCGTGTCGAAGGTGCCGCAATTCGTCCGTCACGGCGAGATCTTCGTGCAGGGCGGCGGCTTCAACGAGGTGCGCGGCGGCATCGATGTCGGCGGGCCGATCGCGGCCGAGGCCGGCCCCCTGGCCGACCAGTTCGCCTACCGGGTGATCGCCGGGGGCTGGAACGGCGACGGTCCGGCGGTGACCACCAAGGTCGAGCGGGTCTTCTTCAACCCGAGCCTCACCTGGCGGCCATCGGCCGATACCTCGCTCACCGTCATCGGCAATTACCAGCGTGATCCGTTCTCCGGCTTCTACGGCGGGTTCCCGTCGGTCGGCACCGTCTTCCCCCGCAATTTCGGCAACGGCGTCATCGGGCGCCTGCCGGTCGATTTCTACGACGGCGACCGCAATTTCGAGCGCTCGGACCGGACGCAGGGCTCGATCAGCTACCTGTTCGACCACCGCATCAACGACAACCTGCGCTTCCACTCGGCGGGGCGCTACCTCCACACCGAGGGCGATTACCGCAGCGTCTTCACGGCGTTCAGCGATCTCAACGGCCCCGGCTCCAGCGGCCCGGTGATCAGCCGCTCGCGCGGCGGCACCAGGGTCGAGATCGACGCCTTCACGATCGACAACAATGTCGTGGCGAACTTCGACACCGGCTTCATCGCGCACACCGCGCTGCTCGGCGTCGATCATCGGACCTTCCGCACCGGAACCCTCGCGGGGCCGTTCCCGGCCGCTCCCAGCCTGAACGCGCTGGCGCCGAACTACGACATGAACATCCCGTTCCCGGATTTCACGTCGCAGTCCCGGATCACCGCCGAGCAGACCGGCGTGTACTTCCAGGACCAGGCCAAGTTCGATCGCCTCGTGCTGACGCTGGGCGGGCGCTACGACACCGCCCGGCAGACCGGGCCGACCCGGACCCTCGCCACCGGGGCCGTCGCCTACCAGGACGTGCCCTCGGACGCGTTCACGGGCCGTGCCAGCCTGCTCTACCTGTTCGACAGCGGCGTCGCGCCCTACGTCTCCTACAGCGAGGCCTTCGAGCCCATCGTCACCGGACGCATCTTCGACCCGGCCTTCGGCAGCGCGGGGCGCATCCCCGACCCCGTCTCCAGCAACCAGTACGAGGCCGGCATCAAGTACCAGCCGCCCGGCACCGACATCCTGCTGACGACCGCGTTCTTCGACATCCGGCGCAAGAACGCCACCAACACCGATCCGGTGAACCCCAACTTCGTGCTGCAGACCGGCGAGGTCGGCGTTCAGGGCGTCGAGTTCGAGGCGAAGGCCAATCTCGCCGAAGGCCTCAACCTCGTCGGCGGCTTCTCGTTCCTCGACATCCGGAACGTGCGCGACATCGGCTTCACCCTGAACGACCTGACCCGGCAACAGGTCCCGCTCGTCGGGCGGCGCCCGGTCCAGGTGCCGGACACGACGGCCTCGCTCTTCGTCGATTACCGCTTCACGGACGGGCCGCTGCTCGGCCTCGGGATCGGAGGCGGCGTGCGCTATCTCGGGCCGTCCTGGGGCGACCCGGCCAACACCTTCAAGGTGCCGGCGAGCGTCCTCCTCGACGCGGTCCTCTCCTACGACCTGAAGCACCTCGACGCGACGCTGCAAGGCTTCACCATGCAGCTCAACGCCCAGAACCTCCTCGACGAGCGTTACGTCACGGGCTGCTTCAGCTATTCGGGCTGCTATTACGGCCTGCCGCGCACGGTCTACGCAACCCTGCGCTATCGCTGGTAGCGGGATCGGATCTGCCGGGACACGCATCCCGGGCCGGCCGCCCTTGGGGCGAGCCCGGGCCGGGGCCCCGATCGGAGGGTGCATGGGGAAGACGTTTCGCCAATCGATGGCCTGGCTGCACGCGTGGTCGGGCCTCGTGGTCGGCTGGGTGCTGTTCGCCGTCTTCGTCACCGGCACCGCGAGCTACTACCGCGCCGAGATCTCGCTCTGGATGCGGCCCGAGCTGCGCAGCGGCGCGACGCTCGGTCCCGACGCGATGGCGACGGCGGCGGAGCGCGCCGTCGCGCATTTGCAGGCGCACGCGGCCGGTGCGCGCGCCTGGTTCATCACGCTGCCGCGCGCCGAGAACCCGGTGGTTGAGGTCTTCTGGCGCACCGGCCCGGGCCGCCCGCCGGAACATGCAGAGCTCGATCCCGAGACCGGCGCGCCGGCCTCCGTGCGGGCGACGCGGGGCGGCGACTTCCTCTACCGCTTCCATTTCGAGCTCAACATGCCGCCCCTCTGGGGACGCTGGATCGTCGGCCTCTGCGCCATGATCATGCTGGTGGCGCTGGTCTCGGGGATCGTCACGCACCGGCGCATCTTCGTGGACTTCTTCACCTTCCGGCGGCACAAGTCCCTCCAGCGCGGCTGGCTCGACGCCCACAACGTCACGGGCGTCCTCGCCCTGCCGTTCCACCTGATGATCACCTACACGGGCATCGTCACCCTCGCCCTGATGTACATGCCCTGGGGCGTCACGACCGCCTACAAGGGCGACGCGCCGCGCTTCTTCGCCGAAGCCGGCCAGATCACCGCCCCGCGCCAGCCCGCGGGCCAGCCCGGCACCCTCGCCCCGGTCGGACCGATGGTGCGGCAGGCGATGGCCACGATCCCGGGGCCGCTGGAACGGCTCTCGATCCTCAATCCGAAGGACGCGAACGCCTCGGTCGTCGCCGTGTTCGAGGAGCCGCACGGCCTCTCCCACGAGCATCCCCAGGTCGCCTTCGACGGCACGACGGGCGCGGTCGCGGAAATCCGGGCCGGCGGGCTGCAGCCCGGGGCCAAGACCTTCACCACGATGGTCGGCCTGCACGAGGCGCATTTCGCCGGCCCCGTCCTGCGGATCCTGTTCTTCCTCTGCGGCCTGGCCGGCTGCGCCATGGTGGCGACCGGGCTGCTGCTCTGGTCGGTCGCGCGGCTGCCGAAGCCCGGCGCGCGGCCGGGCTTCGGCCTGCGGCTCGTCCAGGGCCTCAACGTCGCGACCGTGGCGGGGCTGCCGGCGGCCGTCGCGGCGTATTTCCTGGCCAACCGCCTCCTGCCCGTCGGGCTGCCCGACCGGGCCGCCTGGGAGGTCGGCGGCTTCTTCGCGATCTGGCTCCTCGTCGGCCTGATCGCCCTCCTGCGCCCGCAGCGCCGGGCCTGGACCGAGATGCTGACGGCGGCCGCGATCCTGTACGCGGCCGTCTGCGGCGCCGACGGCCTGCGGATCCTCCGCGAGGGCCTCGCGGGCGGCCGGCCCGCCGATCCCCTCTTCCTGACCTTCGACGGCGCGATGCTGGCGCTCGCCGGCCTCCTGCTCCTCGCGGCCCGGAAGGCGGCCCGGTACGACGGCGCGCCCCGCCCGAAGGCCGCCCGGACGGTCGGGATCCCGGAGCCGGACCGGGGCCGCGCCGCGCTGCTGGAGGCGGGCGAGTAGCGCTCGGATCAGGGCGCCCAGACCTTCTGGACCTGACCGACGCCCCGGAGGCTGAAGGCGCCCGCGGGCCGGAGGCGCGCCGCGCATCGGCGCGCGAAGGCGTCGGACACCAGCACGGGCTCGCCCCGCTCCTCGCAGAGCCGCTCGATCCGGCTCGCCTCGTTCACGGCCCGGCCGACCACCGTGAAGTCGAGCCGGCGGCCGGTGCCGACATTGCCGTAGACCACGGGGCCGTAATGCAGCACGACATCGGCCGGCAGGGCCGGGAGCCCGGCGGCGCGGCGCGCGGCGTTCAGGGCGTCGTTGCGCGCGAGGCCGTCCCGGGCCGCCGAGAGGGCGCCCGCGCAGGCCCGGCAGGGGTCGGCGTCGGGATCGTCCACCGGGAAGATCGCCAGGAAGCCGTCGCCGAGGAATTTCAGGACTTCGCCGCCATGGCGCGCGACGGGCTCGCCGAGCGCGTCGAAATGCTCGTCGAGCCAGCTCACCACGCGCAAGGGATCGTCGCGGTCGGTCAGCGCCGTGAAGCCGCGCAGGTCCGCGAGCAGGATCGCGGCCGAGACCACCTCCCCCTCCCCGCGCCGGATGCGGCCGGCGAGCACCTGCGCGCCGGTGCGGGACCCCAGATAGGTGCCCAGCGCCTCGCGCATCGTGCGCGCGAGGCAGAGCTTGGCCGTCGCCAGAGCCGTCACCGGCACGAGGGCGGCGAGGGTGTCGAGATCGTCGGCCGAGAAGCCCTCCGGGTGATCCGACGCGAAGGAGATCGCGACGCCGGTGATCGCGGTGCTCGGTGCGAAGGCCGCGAGGTGCATCACGTAATCCGAGCCGCCCTCGGCCCGAAGTTCGGCGAGGAGCGGCATCCCCGTCCCCTCCCCGTCCGAGAGGCGCCAGCGGCCGAAGCGCCGGCCCTGCCCGAGCAGAGCCGTCATCGGACTGCGCGCCACGAGGGCCGCGCCCTCCGGTCCGTGCTCCGTCGCGGCCAGGCAGACGCCCCGGCCTCGCGTCCAGATCAGGTTCACGCCGCGAAACAATGGGTCGAGGATCGGCAGCGAGAGGGCGGCGCGCCACAGCGGCAGCCCCGCGGCGACGAGCGCCTCGCAGAAGGCCGAGACGATCGCATCCGCGTCGTCCGAAGCCGTCGCCCGCGCCATCATTTCGCGCTCGATCCGCGCGACATCGTGCCTGTCAGCCATGCAGCCTCCCCGCGGCTTGACGTTCGCTGCGCCGGCCGAGCTACGCCCCGCCGCCCCGCAGCGTGAAAGCCTGCCGGGCGGCCTGCACCTCGGCGTAGTGGGTCTCCGCCCAGATCCAGACACCGCAGAAGGCGGCGCTCAGGCTCTCACCGAGGCCCGTCAGCGTATAGTCGACGTGCGGCGGGATGACGGGGTGGACCGTTCGGGTCACCAGACCGTCCCGTTCCATCTGGCGCAGCGTCTGCGTCAGCATCTTCTGGCTGATGCCGAAGACAGCCTTGCCGATCTGCGTGAACCGGAGCGTGCCCCGTTCCTCCAGGGTTTCGAGGATCAGCATCGTCCACTTGTCGGCGACCTGCCCGATCACGTCGTGGACGAGCGCCTCCACGGCCGGGTCCACGACGTCCGGGACCGGTCCTCCGCGCGCCGCCTCGATCGTTCCCTCCGGCCCTGACTTCGGCATCGAGCACTCTCTTTTCGGTGCGTATAGAACTTTATCGTGCCTACTTCGCAATGGAGAGTGTCGCTCCTATCCTCTGCCGATGCAACGTGGAGGGACACGGACATGAAGATCAACCACAACACCATCCTGATCACGGGCGGTGGTTCGGGCATCGGACGCGCGCTCGCCGAAGCATTCCACGCGCTCGGCAACCACGTGATCGTTTCGGGACGCCGGCAAAGTGCCCTCGATGCGGTCACGGCCGCCAATCCCGGCATGGCCTCCCTGCCGCTCGACATCACCGACGCGGCGAGCATCAGGGCCTTCGCGGAGCGGGTTGTCCGCGATCATCCGGCCCTGAACGTGGTCATCCACAACGCGGGCATCATGCGGAATGAAGATGTGACGGCGGCGCCGGCATTCCTGGAGGATGCCGAGGCGACCGTCGTCACCAATCTCCTCGGGCCCATCCGCCTGAGTGCGGCGCTCCTGCCCCACCTGCAACGGCAACCGGCCAGCACGATCCTGACCGTCTCCTCGGGTCTCGCCTTCGTGCCGCTCGCGGCGACGCCGACCTACTGCGCCACCAAGGCGGCGATCCACGCCTATTCGATTGCCCTGCGGCTCCAGCTCCAGGCCACCTCCGTCGAGGTGATCGAGATCGTGCCCCCTTACGTGCGCACCGGGCTGCAGGGCGAGCATCAGGCCTCCGATCCGCGGGCGATGCCCCTCGACGCCTTCATCGGCGAGGTCATGAGCCTGCTGGGTCAGCCGGGGCCGGAGATCGTCGTCGAACGGTGCAAGCCCCTCCGCTTCGCCGCCGAGAGCGGGCGCATGGCCGAGATGGTCGCCCTGCTCAACGCGACCGAGCACTAGGGACGCCCCGGCCCGGATCGACGAGCCGCATCCCTGAGTATGATTTGCCCACGCGTCGCGTGACGAGTACGTCCCATGTGCTTCGGACGCGCAGCACTCGATATCGTTCGAGAGATGTGCGCTCCTCAGCCCAAGCCCGATTCGGCTCAAGTCCAACTCGGCCCAAGTCCAACTCGGCCCAAGTCCAACCCGACCCAAGTCCAACCCGGCCCAAGTCCAACCCGGCTCAGGTCCGACGACAGTTGAAAGGCGCGCCATGCTCGATCGCCGGACCTTCACGAGCGTCCTCCTGGCCGGAATCGGCGGCGCCCTGCTGCCCCGCGCGGTGCGGGCCCAGACCGCGGCGGCGCGCAACGTCATCCTCGTGCACGGCCTGTTCGCGGACGGCTCGTGCTGGTCCGAGGTCATCGCGCGGCTGCAGGCGGCCGGGCTCAACGCCACCGCGGTTCAGAACCCCCTGACAACCCTCGAGGAGGCCGTGGCCGCGACCCGGCGGGTCCTGGCCCGGCAGGAGGGCGCGACCGTGCTGGTCGGCCATTCCTTCGCGGGGATGATCGTGTCGGAGGCCGGCATCGATCCCAAGGTGTCGGCGCTCGTCTACGTGGCGGCGCGCGCACCGGATGCCGGGGAGGATTACACGGCGTTGGCCAAGACCTACCCCGCCCCTCCGGCCTCGGCCGGCATCGTCTTCGACGGCGACGAGGGCCGCCTGACCGAGGCCGCGTTCCTGCGTGACTTCGCGGGCGACCTGCCGGAGGCGAGGGCGCGCGTGCTCTACGCCGTCCAGGAACCGTTCCGGAAGGCCCTGCTCGCGGGCAAGACCACCCAGGCGGCCTGGCGCGCGAAGCCGAGCTTCTACGCGGTGTCCACCGAGGACCGAACCATCAACCCCGATCTGCAGCGCTTCATGGCCAAGCGCATGAATGCGCGGACGATCGAGGTGGCGTCGAGCCACCTGTCCCTGATCTCGCACCCGGAGGAGGTCACGGGGCTGATCCTCGAGGCGGCCCGGGGCAGCGCCTGAGCACCCGAGGCTCGCCGCGCCGCTGCATGCCCGGCCTCCACGGCGGGTCCGCGCGTCCGAAGGCTCCGTCGGAATCGCGGCGTCCGATCCTGAGGCAGGGTCTCGACGCTTCGACCTGCGCAGCCGCGCCTCGACGGACCGATCGGCTAGAAACCGGATGCGGATTCCTGCGCCTACCCCTGTGCGCCGGGCTCCACCCATCGGAGCACCGCCGCGAGCCGCTCCGCCTGGGCGCGGGTGAGGCCGGAGGAGACGGCGCTTCCGTTCTGATAGATCGTGAACGTGCCGTCGCCGGTGACGCGGATCTTGATCGAAGCCATGATCGAATGCCTGCGACCGCCAGGGCCGGTACGGCTAAGCTTAACCGTTCCTGAATGACTCACAAGCCCAAGCTTGACCATTGATCCGCGAGGGTCGGATTTCCGCCACCGGCAAGGGCCTGCCCAGCCGCCGCGAGCGGACGCGCCGCCCGCGCCGCTTGACGTCGACGCGCACGCGAATGCGGCCGACGACGCGCCCGGTGGCCGCGCCGAAGCGAATCGTCACGACTGCGGGATCGGCACGCTAGGACGTCACGATCCGCGGCTGTCCGTGCGCGGCAGGCGCCCCTCGATCGGGTAAGCCGGATCGTTGTAGCCGGGGGTCGAGGGATGCCCCGTCGCCACGAGCGAATCGACCAGGGCCTCGTCCTCGGCCGTGAAGGCGTAGGAGAGTGCCCCGAGGTAATCCGCCCATTGTGCCTCGGTGCGCGGGCCGGCGATCACCGAGGAGATGAGGGCGTTGTTCAGGACCCAGGCCGCCGCGAACTGGCCGGCCGTGATCCCCCGCGCCTCGGCATGGGCCTGAAGGGTCCGGGCGATGCGCAGGGATTCCGGACGCCACTCCGTCTGCATCATGCGGGCGTCCTGCCGCCCGGCACGGGTCTCGGCGGGGGGTGGGGCATCCGGGTCGTACTTCGCGGTGAGCACCCCCCGCGCCAGGGGCGAGTAGGGTGCGACCCCCAGGCCGAAATACGCGCAGGCCGGCAGATGCTCCGACTCGGGCATCCGGTTGAGCGCGTTGTAGTAGGGCTGGCTCACGACCGGCCGGTCGATCCCGAGGTCGTCGCACAGGCGGCAGATCTCGGCGACCCGCCAGGAGCGGTGGTTGGAAACCCCGAAATACCGGATCTTGCCCTGCCGGACGAGGTCGCCCATCGCCCGCACGGTCTCGGCAAGCGACGTCCCGTGGTCCTCCTTGTGCAGGTAGTAGATGTCGATGAAGTCCGTGCCGAGGCGGCGCAGGCTCTCCTCCGCGGCCGCCATGATCCGGGCCCGCGACAAGCCCCCGTCATTGGGGCCCGGCCCCATCGGATTGGCGACCTTGGTCGCGAGCACCCAGGCCTGGCGCTCGGCAGCGATGGCCCGGCCGGTGATCTCCTCGGACCGGCCCTCGTTGTACACGTCCGCCGTGTCGATGAAGGTGACGCCCGCGGCCTTGGCGGACTGGACGATGCGGTTCGCCGTCGCCTCGTCGGTCTGGCCGCCGAACATCATCGTGCCGAGGCAGATCGGCGAGACCTTCAGGCCGGAACGGCCGAGATTGCGGTACTGCATGCAAGTCATCCGACGTTGATGTGGGCCGATCCCCACCCGGGATGGGTGTCCGACCGTTCCTGGGCAGGCGGCGCCGCCTCGAAGCGGGGGCCGTACGGGACGCGTCGATGCGGTCAGCCGAAACGGATAGCCGCCGCGATCCGGGGCGCCCACCCGCGGTGCAACCTAGGGCGCGCGATGCCGAGCGGTAAGTCCTGCGGCACGCGGATGCAACGTTCTGCCTGCGCGCCGAGGACGTGGGCGGATTCGGATGCCCGACCGTCATCATCTGCGCAAATCGCGCAAATCGATTGACTGAACGCGCATTTTGCGCAGATTGTGCCGAAACGCTCGCCCTCGCTCTTCCAGCGAGGGCGCTTCAACGTCAAAAAAGATTGCGCACAACGCGCAGGGAGGAAGCCGGCATGCAGGTCCCAATCAAGCGATTCATCGAATCCGTGCCCGGCGGCATGATGGTCGTCCCGTTGCTGGCCGGCGCCCTGATCGCGACGTTCTTTCCCGGCACCCCGAAATTCTTCGGGTCCTTCACCGGCGCGCTGTTCTCCGGGGCGCTGACGATCCTCGCCGTCTTCTACGTCTGCATGGGCGCGAGCATCGACTTCCGAGCCACCCCCTACATCGTCAAGAAGGGCGGCACGCTCCTCGCGGTGAAGGTCGGGATCGCGATCGTCCTGGGCCTGATCTTCGGCCGCGTGCTCGGCGAGGCGCCGGTGGCGGCCGGCATGTTCGCGGGCCTCTCCACCCTGGCGGTCGTCGCCAGCATGAACGACACCAATGGCGGGCTCTACATGGCGCTGATGGGCCAGTACGGCCGACCGCGCGACGTCGGCGCCTACACCATCATGTCGTTGGAGAGCGGGCCCTTCCTGACCATGGTGACGCTCGGCGTCGCGGGACTCTCGGCCTTCCCCTGGCAGACCCTGGTGGGCGCGATCCTGCCGCTCCTCGTCGGGATGATCATCGGGAACCTCGACCGCGAGATGCGCGACTTCCTGAGCCGCGCGATCCCGGTGATGATCCCGTTCTTCGCCTTCGCGCTGGGAGCCGGCCTCGATCTGTCGAAGGTCTGGCAGGCGGGCCTGCTCGGCCTCGCCATGGGCGTGGCGGTCGTGATCGTCACGGGCATCCCGCTGTTCTTCGCCGACCGCCTGACCGGAGGGACGGGCGTCGCGGGCGTGGCCGCCGCCTCGACCGCCGGCAACGCCGCGGCAGTGCCCGCCATCGTCGCCTCCGCCAACCCGGCCTATGCCGATGCGGCGGGTCCCGCCACGATCCTGGTCGCGGCCTGCGTCGTGGTGACGGCGATCCTCGTCCCGATCGCGACGGCCTGGACCGCCAGGGTCATCGGACGCACCGAGGAGACGGACGCGGAGGCCGAGCCGTCGGGAGCGTCGGACGCCGTCCCGGCGCAACGGGCCGGAAGCCGCTGAGATGGCGGGTCGTTGGCTGATCCTCGCCGATGACCTGACCGGCGCCGCCGATTGCGCGATCGCGTTCGGCCGACGGGGCCGCGAGGCGGCGGTGACCTGGGGCGAGGCGCCCGCGGCTCGGGGCGAGGCGGCGAACCTCGCGGCGGATCAGCCGGAGGTCCTCTCCTACGACGCGGACAGCCGAGGATTGTCCGCGCAGGACGCGACGCGGCGCCACGCGGGGCTTCTGAGCCGCCTGCTCGACCCGGATCGGACGCTCTTCAAGAAGATCGACTCGACCCTGAGAGGGCAGCCGGCCGCCGAGACGGTTGCGGCGATCGCGGCCCTGAAGGCGCGGGCGGGCTCGGCCTTCGGGGTCTGCGCGCCCGCCTTCCCGGCGACGGGCCGCACGACGATCGGCGGGCGCGTCCACGTCAACGGCCGCCCGCTGGAGGAGGCGGAGGTCTGGCGCCGCGATCACACCTATGCCAGCGCCGACCTTGCGGCGATCCTCGCCTCGGCCGGTATCCGGGCCGAGACGATTGCGCTCTCGGGCGTGCGCGGTGACCTCGCGGGCACGCTCGCGCGGGTGGCCGCCCTCGGCGACGTCGTGGCGGTCTGCGATGCCGAGACGGAGGCGGATCTCGACCGCATCGCGCGAGCGAGCCTGCCGGGCGCGCCCTCGACCTTCTTCATCGGCAGCGCCGGCCTCGCCCACGCCCTCGCGGCCATCGACACGGCGCGGCCCGCCGAGGCGCTCCGCCTCACGCCGAACCGGTGCGGCGCCCTGATCGTCGTCGGGTCGCTCGCGGCGGCCTCGCGCGCGGCCGCCCGCACGCTCGCCGCGAGCGGCCGCGTGACCCATCTGCCGGTCACCCCGGAGGCGCTCCTGGGCGCGCCCGCCGGCAGGGCGGCGCTCGCCGCCGGCATCGCCGCGGTGACCGCCGCCGGCGGGGACGCGCTGGTCGAGATCGCGATGGACGCAACGCCGGACATGGCGCTCGGCCCGCGTCTCGTCCAGAGCCTCGCGGACGCCCTGGAGCCGGTCGCGTCGCGGATCGGCGCCTTCGCGGCGACCGGGGGCGAGACCGCCGCGGCCCTGCTCACGCGCTTCGGCGTCAGCGGCATCCGCCTCGTCGACGAGATCGAGCCGGGCGTCTCGCTCGGCCTGAGCCTCGGCCGATTCTCCATCCCGGTCGCCACGAAGGCGGGCGCCTTCGGCGACGCGGACAGCCTCCTGCGCATCGCCGCGCGCCTGCGCGCCGTCAGAACTGAGGGAAGTTTCACATGACCCGTCCGACTCTCGCGATCACGATGGGCGATCCGGCCGGCATCGGACCCGAGATCATCATGAAGGCGCTCGCCCGTCCGGACGTGCACGCCCTCTGCAGGCCCCTGGTGATCGGGGACGCGGCGCGCCTCCGCCAGGCGGGCCGCATGGTCGGTGCCGAGACCGGCGTCGATGCGCTGAGCGATGCCGGCGCGGCGGATTTCGAGACCGCGGCGGTGCAGTGCGTCGATCTGAGGATCGTGCCCGAGGACCTGCCCTTCGGCAAGGTTTCGGCGACGGCGGGCGAGGCGGCCTACCGCTACATCGAGAAGGCCGTGCAGGTCGTGCAGGCGGGGCAGGCGCAGGGCATCTGCACCGCGCCGCTGTCCAAGGAGGCCCTGCACGCCGCCGGCCACAAATTCCCCGGCCACACCGAACTCCTCGCCCATCTCACGGGCACGCCGGAAGTCTCGATGATGCTCGTCTCGCCGAAGCTCAGGGTGATCCACGTGACCACCCATATCGGGCTGCTCGATGCCATCGCGAAGATCGAGCCCGGCCTCGTCGAGCGGGTCATCGTGCGCGGGCACGACGTGCTGGTGAAGGCCGGGATCGCGAACCCCAAGATCGGCGTCTGCGCCATCAACCCGCATGCGGGCGAGAGCGGCCTCTTCGGCCGCGGCGAGGAGGCCGAGAAGATCACGCCGGCCGTCGAGGCCTGCCAGGCCAGGGGCTGGGACGTGCGCGGCCCGTTGCCGGCCGACACGCTGTTCTTCCTCGCCGGCCGCGGCGACTACGACATGGTGGTCGCCATGTACCACGATCAGGGTCACGGCCCGATCAAGGTCCTGGGGCTCGAATCCGGCGTGAACATCACCGTGGGCCTGCCGGTGATCCGCACCTCCGTCGATCACGGCACGGCCTTCGACATCGCCGGCAAGGGGATCGCGGACGAGCGGAGCCTGGTCGAGGCTTTGCGTCAGGCGGTCGACCTCGCCCCGAAGCCGGCGGCCGCCTGACGGCCGCTCGCCCGGCCGGCGATCGCTCCTCGCCAGCGGGGGCGCCCTCCGGCATGAGGGAGCGGACGAGTCCCGGGGGAGTGAGGCATGCGCAGCAAGGAGCGTCGGGCGCTGCTCTTGGAGGCGCTGGGCGGCGGCGAGATCGACGTGGACGATTTCGCCCGGCGCTTCGGCGTGTCCGCCTCGACGGTCCGGCGCGACCTTCAGCACCTGTCCGCGACGAGCGCCGTGCGCCGGACCTATGGCGGCGCGATCCTCGCCAGGCATCCGCCGGAGACCACCCTCGCCGAGCGGCATGCCCTGAACGGCCCCGAGAAGCGGGCCATCGCGCATGCGGCGGTCGCGCTTATCGAGGACGGGGACACCCTGATCCTCGATGCGGGTTCCACGGTGGCCGCCTTCGGGCACCTGCTGCTCAGGCGCCGCCTCCGGATCATCACCAACAACCTCGCGCTGGTGCCCTTCCTCGCCAAGGCACCGGGCCTTGAGCTCGTGGTCCTCGGCGGCGGCTTCCGGGCGACCAGCATGAGCACGGTCGGTCCGCTCGCCGTCGAGGCGCTGCGCCTGATGACGGCGGACCGCGCCATCATGAGCGCCGACGGCGTGGTGGCCGAGCGCGGCCTCTGCGAAGCGAGCCTGGATCAGATCGCGCTCAAATCGCTGATGATGCGGCAGTCGCGCGAGGTGATCGTGCTGGCCGATGCGAGCAAGCTCGGCCGCGCCGAGCAGAACGCCTGGGCTCCCCTTCCGCGGAACTGGACTCTGGTGACGGACCTGACCGCACCGGCCGAGCAGCAGCGGCGCCTCGCCGAAGCGGGCGCGCGGGTTCTCGTGGCGGAACGCTGAGGGACCTCGGCGGTCCGGTCCCGTTCCGGCGCGCGCCCCGGGGCCACCGCGACGAATTGCGGCGCCGGTCCGGGCGTCGCGAGCATGCGCAGGCACGGCACCGTCCTCGGCCCCCCATCGCAGGGCGGCCGTACGATCGCCCTCCGGGCGATGGGGCCGGGTGACGCCGGCGCGCCACGAGGCGCCATCCGTTCGCACCAAGGGTGCTGAAAGGTTTTATCAAGACAGTTGCGCAGTATTGCTTGAAATAAGAATGGATGTCAGTCTCGCTAGGGTGAATTCAGTACTTTTGTATCGATTCGCATCAGAGTTCGCGGCTGTTATTTGTACAGGATCGCACGGCCATGATGCTCACTCTTCCTGCTGTCTGGATCGGGGCGACTCTGATCGTCGCGGTCGCGGAGCGCGTACCGGACTACGATGTCCGCCCGAGCTGCCACGCGGCGACGTCGCTGATGAGCCTCGACCCGAAGCGTGAGGTGCAGTGCCTCAACGACGAGGACAGCGCCCGCCGCGAAGTCGCCAGGCAATGGGCCGGCTTCCAGCCCGTCGATCGCGAGCGCTGTGCGGCCGAGGCGCAGCTCGACGGAACCCCGAGCTACGTCGACCTGCTCGAATGCCTCACCCTCGCCCGCGAGGCGAAGGCCGGGAAGGATTGAGGGAGGCGCGGGCCGGTCGCTGCGGCCCGCACGAACCACCGCGCCGTGCGCGAGGCAGAACCGCATGCTCATCGCATCATGGCCCGCAGGATCCGCCCCGAGCGACGCCGAGGCCCAGGCCTCCGGAGGCACCTCGCCGTGCCTCCGGGCAGGCAGGATAGCGCCCGTCGCCACGCTTCCCCTCGCGACGCTCGCCCTCCCGCCGCTCCTCGTCCTGGCAGGCTGCAACGAGCGCAACCAGTACGTGCCGCCGCCGCCGCCCGCCGTCTCGGTGGCGCAGCCGATCGAGCGACCGGTCACGCGCTACTTCGAGCTCACCGGCAACACGCAGGCCTTCGCGAGCGTCGATCTCGAGGCCCGCGTCCAGGGCTTCCTCGACGCGATCACCTACACGGACGGGGCGAGCGTCCGGAAGGGGGCGCCCCTCTTCACGATCCAGCGCAACACCTTCGAGGCGCAGCTCAAGCAGGCGCAGGGCAGCCTGGCGGCGCAGGAGGCGGGGCGCACCAATGCCCAGTCCGAGTACCAGCGACAGGCGACGCTGGGCCGGCAGGAATTCGCCTCGCAGGCCCATGTCGAGGACACCAAGACCAAGCTCGACCAGGCCAGCGCGGCGGTCGTCGAGGCGCAGGCCAACCTCGACCTCGCCAGCATCAACCTCGGCTACACGCAGATCCAAGCCCCCTTCGACGGGGTCGTCACCAACCACCTGATGGATGTGGGGGCGCTGGTCGGCGTCGGCGGCCCGACGAAGCTCGCCACGATCGTCCGGGTCGATCCGCTCTACGTCTACTTCAATGTCAGCGAGCAGCAGGTGCTGCGGGTCCGGCAGGCCCTCGTCAGCGCGGGACGGACACTCGGCGACCTGTCGCGGATCCCCGTCGAGATCGGCCTGCAGAGCGAGACCGGCTACCCGCATACCGGCGCGCTGAACTACGTCGCGCCCCAGGTCGACCCGTCGACCGGCACGCTGCTCGCACGCGCGATCTTCACCAATTCGGACCACGCCCTCATGCCCGGCCTGTTCGTCCGCGTCCGCGTGCCGGTTCAGCGCGACGCGAAGGCGCTTCTCGTGCGGGACGATGCCATCGGCACGAGCCAGCAGGGCGCCTACGTGCTCGTCGTGGGCGCGGACGACACCGTTGCCCAGCGCGTGGTGACGCCCGGGCAGCGCGAAGGGCGCTACCGCGTGATCGAGGCCGGCCTCGCGGCGGGCGACTGGGTGGTCACCGACGGCATCCAGCGCGCCATCCCGGGCGCCAAGGTGGCGCCGCAGCGGATTCCCCCCCCGAGCCTGGCCGCGGAGGCCGCCGAAGCGACGGCCCTGCCGCCCACGGTCCCGCCCGGGACGATCCTGCCCGCGACGGCCTCGCCCGAGACGGCCTCGCCGGAGGCCTCTCCCCGCCGCTGAGGCGTCCCCGCCGGCTCTCCTCGAACCCGGATCGTCAGGCCTGCCATGATCTCGCGCTTCTTCATCGAGCGGCCCGTCCTCGCCAACGTGCTGGCCCTCGTCATGGTGCTGATCGGGGCGGTGTCGCTCTTCGGGCTGCCCGTGGCCCAGTACCCGAACGTGGTGCCGCCGACCGTGCAGGTCACGACGCGCTATCCCGGCGCGAGCGCCCGCACGGTGGTCGACACCGTGGCCCTGCCGATCGAGCAGCAGGTCAACGGCGTGCAGGGCATGCTCTACATGCAGTCGACGAGCGCGAGCGACGGCACCTACACCCTGACCGTCACCTTCGCGATCGGCACCAATGCCGACCAGGCCCAGGTTCTGGTGCAGAACCGGGTCGCGATCGCGATGCCGTCCCTGCCCCAGGCCGTGCAGGTGCAGGGGGTCACGACGCAGAAGAAATCGACCGCGATCCTGCAATTCGTGACGCTCTCGGCGCCGGACGGGCGCTACGACAGCCTGTTCCTGGCCAATTTCGGGGTCATCAGCCTGCAGAGCGAGCTGGCGCGCCTGCCCGGCGTCGGCAGCGTGACCGTGTTCGGCGCGGGCCAGTACGCCATGCGCATCTGGCTCGATCCCGATCTCGTCCAGGCCAGGGGCCTCACGCCGAGCGACGTCATCAGCATCGTGCAGCAGCAGAGCCAGGAGGTGACGGCCGGCGCTGTCGGCATGCCGCCGATGCCGAAGGGCCAGGATTTCCAGTACACCCTCAACGTCAACGGGCGGCTGAACGACGCCGCCGATTTCGAGGCCATCATCCTGAAGGCGGACGCGCAGGACGGCGGCCGCATCACCCGGCTGCGCGACGTCGGGCGGGTGGAGCTCGGGGCCCAGACCTACAGCCAGTCCTTCACGCTGAACGGCCAGCCCGCGGCGGGGATCGGGATCTACCAGCTGCCCGAGGCCAACGCGATCACGGTGGCGGGCGAGGTCCGCGCCCGGATGGCCGACCTCGCCAAGAGCTTCCCGCCTGGCCTCGCCTACGCGGTCCCCTTCGACACGACGGGCTTCGTCGAGGCCTCGATCCACGAGGTCTACGTCACCCTGTTCGAGGCCGGAATCCTGGTGCTCGTCGTCATCATGGTCTTCCTCCAGGACTGGCGGGCCATGCTGGTGCCGGCCACCACCGTCCCGGTGACGATCATCGGCGCCTTCGCGGCGATGGCCGCGCTCGGCTTCTCCGTCAACCTCTCGACCCTGTTCGCGATCGTCCTCGCCATCGGCATCGTGGTGGACGACGCCATCGTGATCGTGGAGGGGGTCGCCCACCACATCGAGCGGGGCCTGCCCCCGCGCGAGGCCGCCGAGAAGGCGATGGACGAGCTCTTCGGCCCGATCCTCGGCATCACCCTCGTGCTGATGTCGGTCTTCGTCCCGGCCGCCTTCCTGCCCGGCCTCACCGGCCAGCTCTACAAGCAATTCGCCCTCGTGATCGCCGCGACCGCCCTGATCAGCGCCGTCAACGCGGCCACGCTCAAGCCGACCCAGTGCGCCCTCTGGCTGCGCAAGCCCGTGCCGCCGGAGCGGCGCAACGCCTTCTACCGCGCCTTCAACCGGGTCTACGACGTCGCCGAGGGCGCCTATGCCCGGCTGATCGCCCGCATGGTCCGCCGCAGCGGCGCCATGGTGCTCGCGGCGCTCGTCCTGATCGGGCTCGCCGGCTGGGGCCTGACGCGCCTGCCGACCGCCTTCCTGCCGATCGAGGACCAGGGCTACGTCCTGATCGGGGCGCAATTGCCGGACGGGGCCTCGAAGGAGCGCACGGACGCGGTGATGCAGCGGATCGCCGCCCTGGCGAAGGAGACCCCGGGCGTCGACCAGGTGCTGACGATCAGCGGGATCTCGGTCCTCGACAACAATGCCACGCTGCCCAATGCCGGCGTCGCCTACGTGGTGCTCAGGAGCTGGGACGAGCGCGGCAAGGCCACCGGCCAGGACCTGCGCAGCCTCTACGCGCACCTCACCCGAAGCCTCGTGCCGATCGAGGGCGCCACCACCTTCGTGCTCGTGCCGCCGCCGATCCAGGGCATCGGCAACGCGAGCGGGTTCACCCTGCAGGTGGAGCTGCGCGACGGGAATTTCGACTACCCGCTGCTGGAGAGCCTCGCCCGGACGATCGTGGCGAACGGCAGTGCCCAATCCGCGCTGCAGAAGCTGAACACCTCCTTCCGCGCCGGCGTCCCGCAGCTCTCGGTCGTGGTCGACAGGGTCAAGGCGGAGGCGCTCGGGGTCACGGTCGGGCAGGTCTTCTCGACCTTGTCGGGCTATGTCGGCTCGGCCTACGTGACGCAGTTCAACAAGTTCGGCCGGACCTTCCAGGTCTACGTGCAGGCCGCGCCGGACTTCCGGCTGCGCCCGGAGGACATCCAGACCCTCTACGTCAAGGCCGGCAACGGCACGATGGTGCCCCTCGGAACGATCGTCGACGTCAAGACGGTGCAGGGCCCTTCGCTGATCAGCCTCTACAATCTCTACCCGACCGCCACCATCGTCGGGGGCCCGGCGGCGGGCTACAGCTCGGGCGAAGCGCTCGCGCTGATGGAGCAGATCGCCGGGACGGTGCTGCCCCTCGGGGCCGGCTACGACTGGACCGCGATGTCCTACCAGGAGAAGGCGGTCGGGACGCAGATCTACCTCGTGTTCGCGCTCGCCATCGTGCTCGTCTACTTCGTGCTCGCCGGCCAGTACGAGAGCTGGATCCTTCCCCTCGCGGTCCTGCTTGGGGTGCCCCTGGCGCTGCTCGGCACGGTCGGGACGCTGACGGCCCTCGGGGCGGCCAACAACCTCTACACGCAGATCGGCCTGATCCTGCTGATCGCGCTCGCGAGCAAGAACGCCATCCTGATCGTCGAGGTCGCGCGCGAGCGGCGTCGCGAGGGCCTGGAGATCGTGGCCGCCGCGGTGGAGGCCGCGCGCCTGCGCTTCCGGCCGATCCTGATGACCTCCTTCGCCTTCATCCTCGGCGTGCTCCCCCTCGTCACGGCGACCGGGGCGGGTGCGTCCGCCCGCAAATCGATCGGCATCACGGTCTTCAGCGGCATGCTCGCCTCGACCTGCCTCGCGGTGCTGTTCGTCCCGTCCTTCTACGTGGTGCTGCAGCGCTTCGAGGAGTGGCGAGCCGGGCGCAGGCACCCGTCGGGGGTGCAGCAGCCGTCGGTTTCAGAAGCGACCTGATGCGGGTGCGGAGCGAGGCGAGGCCGACGGGGCCGAGACCTGGTCCGCTCGCGACCGGAGGCCGGGACGGCCTCGTGTCGCCATCCTGTTGCCGGACAGCGACCCTCGGAGGGCGCGAGGCGGTGCTCGGGATGCGGCGGCGCGACCTCGGATCGCTCGTCTGCGGCGCGGCCATCGCCCTGCCCCGCGGCCTCCGCGCCCAGCAGCCTGCGCGGCCTGAGACCGGCTTCCTGACCTCCGCCGCGAATTCGCGGATGCGGGCGGCCTGATCTCCTACGGCTCGAACTTCCCCGAGCTGTTCCGCGTCGTCGGGCAGTATGTGGGCCAGGTCCTGAAGGGGGCTCGCCCCGGCGATCTGCCCGTCCAGCGTCCGACCCGGTTCGAGCGCGTGATCGATCTCAGGACCGCGAACGCGCTCGGCCTGACGATCCCGCCGATCCTGCCGGCTCGCGCCGATGCGGTGATCGAGCAGGGCGTCCCGGCGCGTTCGGGCTGGTCGTGCTCCCGGCGCGTCGGCGTCGCCTCTCTACCCGGCGACGACCGTTTCCGTGCGGACGATGCCGTAGACGTCGACGCCCGCCTCGAAGCCCTTCAGGGCGCGCGATCCGAGGGGGACGATCTCGATGAGCCCGTCGACCAGGCCGGCCAGGGCGGCATCGATCAGGATCTGGCCGTTCTCCGCGGCGGCGCAGAGGCGCGCGGCCAGGTTCACCACAGGGCCGATCGCCGTGTAGTCGAGCCGGTTCTCGTACCCGATCTGCCCGACGGTCGCAGACCCCATCGCGGCGCCCACCCCGAAGCCGATGGCGTAGCCCCGGCGGTGCCAGGCCGTGACGAGCGATTGCACGACATCCTGCATGGCGCTCGCCAGCCGTATGGCCTTCGGGCCGGGCTCGGGGCAGGCAACGGGCGCGTTGATGAGGACCATCAGCCCGTCGCCCGCGAAATGCGTGAGGGTGGCGCCATGCTCGGTGATCACGCGGCCGAGCGCATCGAAATACGCGGCGAGCACCTGGATGACCTCCTCGGGGGCGGTCTTCGCCGAGAAGGGCGTGAAGCCGCGCAGGTCCCCGAAGATCACCGCGACCTCCACGCGTCGCCCCTCGAGGACGCGGTCGTCCCCGGTCCGGTCGACCAGCTCCGCCACCTGAGGGGCGAGAAAGCGCCGGAGCCGCGCGATGCGCTCCTGCCGCTCCTGCGAGAGGGCGAGCTCGCCCGCCATGGCGTTGAAGCGCTGCGCCAGACGGCCGAGCTCGTCCGTCGAGGCCACGGCGATGCGGTGGTCGAAATGGCCGGCGCCGATCTGCTCCGTCCCGTATTCGAGCTGGCGGATCGGGCCCGTCATCCGGCGCGCCAGCCAGAACGCCAGGATCCCCGCGAAGGCGGTGCCGAGGAGGAGCAGGGCGGCCGTGCGCCAGAGCGCCCGGTCGATCGGGCCAAACGCTTCGACCAGCGGCTGGTGCACGATCACGGTCCAGTCGACGCCCGGAACCTGCGCCATCGCCGCGATCACGGAGGCTCCCGAGGTGTCCTGGCCGATCGCCGAGCCGCCCTCCGCCCGGATCGCGTCGCGCAGCATCCGGAACGGGCGGGCCGCCACCGGATCCCCGCCGCGCAGCACGAGGCTGATATCGGGATGCGCGATCAGCCGGCCCTCCGCATCCAGCACGAAGGCCTGCCCCGTGCGCCCGACCTGGATCGCCGAGATCACGTCCCAGATCAGCTTGAGGTTGATCTCCGCGATCACGATGCCGGCGGCGGAGCGATTGCCCGCGACCGCGATCGTCATGAAGGGTTCGGAGCCGCGATAATAGGTCACCGGCCCGTACCAGACCCGGGCCGCCCGGGCCTGCGCCACCGCGACGTCGCCGGAGAGGTCGACAAGGCTGCCCACCCGGTTGAGGCCGACGCGCGAGACGCGCAGGCGCTCCCTGCCGGCGCCGTCGACGAGGGTGAGGCTGACGATGGCGGGCACCTGCCGCATGAGCCTCAGGGCATCGAGCCGCTGCCCCTCCTCGGCGCCCGCATTCCAGGAGAGCTGAACCATCCAGCCGAGCTGGTCCCGGATGCCGTCGATGAAGCTCTCGATGCGCGAAGCGGCAGCGCGGGCCTCGACGCCCAGCAGCTCGTTCAGGCGCTCGCGCTGGTCCCGGTAGCCGAACCACGCCTCCGTGGCCCCGCTCCCCAGGAGCGGCACCATCACGGCGGCGAACAGCACGAGGAAGTACTTCCTCAGCAGCGACGTGCGCAGCAGCGACTTGCGCAGAACGGGTTCGCCGGCCCGGGTCGGTGAACCGCTCATGGCCGGGGATGCCGGTCCGGCCCGGCGCCCGCGCGGGCGCACGGCTCGGATCCGCCTCGCCGGAACAGGGTGTCGCGCCGCCCCATGCCATGGCCTCCCAGCGGCCCGCAACGGTCGGCCGACTATGCCACGGGGTGGTGCCGGCGTCAGTGGGGCGTCCGCGCACGGACCTTGCGGTTCAAACAGCGCGGCGCTTTCGCAACGGACCGCGCGGAGCCCGACACAACGCTCCGGCTCGCCCAGACCGGATTGGTGACCCGATCCCGCGGGACTATGGTGCCGATGGGGCGGCGGGCTCCCGAGATGGACGCGCCGTTGAGCACGCCCGACTGAGCACGCCCGACGGCGCGAGCGCGCGTCACCCGCGCGCCCGAAGGTCCGGCGTGGGCCAAGATCCTGATCGGACGATGGGGATCCCATGAGGCGACGCGAGGTCATCCTGTTGTTCGGGGCGACGGCCCTGACGCGTCCGGCCCGAGCGCAACAGCCGGCGATGCCGGTCATCGGATATCTCGGCCCGGAATCCCCGGAGATCTATGCCAGTCGCCTGCGTGCCTTCCGCAAAGGGTTGGCGGAGGTCGGCTACAGCGAGGACCGCAATGTCGCCATCGCGTTCCGGTGGGCGGAGGGGCGCTACGAGCGGCTGCCCGCGCTCGCGGCGGAGCTCGTCGGGCAGCAGGTCTCGGTCCTGGCCGCGCCGGGCGGGGCGCCCGTGGCGCTCGCGGCGAAGACCGCGGCGGCGCATATCCCGATCGTGTTCGAGATGGGGGGCGATCCCGTCGCGCTCGGCGTCGTCGACAGCCTGTCGCGGCCGGGCGGGAACCTCACGGGCGTGTCCAGCCTGAGCGTCGAGGTCTCGCGCAAGCGGCTCGAATTCCTGCACGAGATCCTCCCCGGCGCCCCGGTCATCGCGGTCGTGGCCAACCCGACCAGCCCGACCGCCCCCCTGCAGCTGGGCAATCTCCAGGAGGCGGCCGGCAATATCGGGGTGCAACTCCAGATCCTGCAGGCCAGCACGGAAGCCGAGCTGGAGGCGGTGTTCTCGGACCTGCCGAAGCAGCGCGCGGGCGGCCTCGTCTTCACCTCGGACCCGTATTTCGCCAACCGCAGCCAGAGGCTCGCGGATCTGACGCGGCGCCATCGCGTCCCGGCGATCACCCAGTCCCGCGACTTCCCCCTGGCCGGCGGCCTGATGAGCTACGGGGGCGACTTCGAGCAGTCGCACCGCGACGCCGGCATCTATGTCGGGCGGATCCTCAAGGGCGAGAAACCCGCCGACCTGCCCGTCCAGCTCGTCACGAAGGTCGAGCTGTTCATCAACCTGCAGGCGGCCATCGGGCTCGGCATCACGGTTCCGCCCACGCTGATGATCAGCGCCGACCGGGTGATCGAGTGAGCGTCGCTGACGCGTTCCGGAGGTGCCGAGACCGCAGCCCGACATTTGGTTGAACCGGGTCGGAAGGCGGACGCCGAGGAGTCGGGATCGCAGGCTCGGCCGGTCCGCCTCGAAGAGGTTTCCCGCTGAAGCCGGCTCTCGGCGATGGCGTGGCAGGGCGCCTTCGCCTCCTGCAACGCGGACCCGCGACTCGGACAGGCGCGCGGCCGTCCCGGTCCATCGTCAAGGCGTGTGTGGTCTGCTAGGCAGGCTCCCGATCGCCATGCACCCATCGCTTCCCACACCCCGCACCCTCCTGTTCCGCCTGCACTGGGCGCTCGGTCTCACGGCCGGTCTGGTGCTCGCCCTGATGGGCCTGACCGGCGCCCTGATGAGCTACGAGGAGGCGATCACCGCCTTCGCGAACCGCGACCGGGCCGTCGTCGCCGTCAGCGATCGCCCGCCTCTGGGGCCCGAGGCGCTGGTGGCCCGAATCGAGGCGCAGCAACCGGGCCTGACCGTCAACGCGCTCGTCCTGTCGGGGGACCCGAGCGCGAGTGCCTTCGCTCGCTTCCTGCGCGATCCGAAGACCGGCGCCCGCCCGGCCGCCGTCTACGTCGACCCCTACGACGGCACGGTGCTGGGCCCCACGCGGCTCGACGAGGCGTTCACGACCGTGCGCGCGCTGCACCGCTGGCTCCTGATCCCCGGCGACGGCAAGGGCTGGGGCCGCACGATCACGGGTGCCTGCGCGCTCGCGCTCCTCGTCTTCCTCGCCACCGGCCTCTACCTGCGCTGGCCGAGGATCCACCGCTGGCGCATCTGGCTCAAGCCGAGCCTGTCGCGTCCGGGCCGGCCGCGCTGGTGGTCTCTGCACGCGGTCGCGGGCACCTGGCTCCTGCCGGTCTATCTGGTGATCGCGCTCTCGGGGCTGACCTGGTCCTACGGCTGGTTCAAGGACGGCGCGACCTGGCTGCTCACCGGCAGCGCGGGCAAGGCCGGCGAGATGCGGCCCGCGCGCGGCGGCGGCCGCAAAGGGGCGGGAGACGCCGCCGCGACGAATCCCGGAGGA
The DNA here is from genome assembly GCF_008806345.1 of Methylobacterium planeticum. Classification (GTDB taxonomy): domain Bacteria; phylum Pseudomonadota; class Alphaproteobacteria; order Rhizobiales; family Beijerinckiaceae; genus Methylobacterium; species Methylobacterium planeticum. Next base: position 66,159 of record NZ_VZZJ01000014.1, read on the forward strand.
CCCGCCATCGACCGGGCCTGGGCGGCGTTCCAGGCCGGCGAGGGTCGCGAGGCCGCCCGCTCACTTCTGACCCTTCCGGGGCCCGACGCGAAGGTGATCCGCATCCGCTGGCTCGCCAGGGGCGCGGAGCAGCCGAAGGAGCGGAACGAGGCGACGTTCGATCCCGTGACCGGTGCGCCGCTCGTCGCCGAGCGCTACGCCGACAAGCCCCTCGGTCAGCGGCTCGCCGACAACATGCTGGAGGTCCACCGCGGCCGGTTCTTCGGCGACCTCTTCGCGCTGATCTTCTGCCTCGCAGCCCTTTCCATGCCGGGCTTCGCCGCGACGGGCCTCGTTCTCTACGTCCTGCGCCGCCGCGCCGGCCGCCGCCGAGCGGCTGCGATCACGCCCCGGCCTCTCCCCGTCGCCGGCGAGTAGGCCCGCGCGCGATCGCTACATCCGCGCGGTCAGGGTGGCGAGCACCGAGAGCGGCGCGCCGGGCGCGTTGTTGAACTGGTTGAACGGTTGCTCGATGTAGCGCGCATTCGTCAGGTTGCGCATGTTGACCGACAGCCGGTAGTGCTCGTCGAAATCGTAGTACACCGCCGCATCGACCCGGGTATAGGCGCCCACCGCGTAGCTGTTGTTGAGGTCGCCGAAGCGCCGGCCGACATAGGTGACACCCGCCCCGAGACCGAGGCCCCGCAGGGGTCCCTCTTGGAACTGGTACGTCGTCCAGACGCTGCCGCTGAAGCTCGGAACGGCGGTGAGCCGGTTGCCGACCGCGAAGGTGGTGTCCTTCGTGATCCGCGCGTCGAGGTAGCCGACGCCGCCGATGATCTTCCAGCCCGGCAGGATCTCGCCGGCGAGATCCGCCTCGAGCCCCTCCGAGCGCTGCTGTCCGGTGATGACCGAGAAGCCGGTATTCGTCGGATCGGTCGCCGCGACGTTGTTGCGGGAGAGGCGGAAGGCGGCCGCCGACAAGGTCAGTCCGGGGTTGAGGTCGAGGCGCGTGCCGATCTCGTATTGCTCACCCGTTTCCGGTGCCGGATTGACGACGTTCAGCACGTTCGCGGTCTGGGGCACGAAGGACGTGGCGTAGCTCGCGTAGAAGGTCAGCGGCTCGAAGGGCCGGTAGATCAGGCCGACGCGCGGCGAGGCTCCGAACAGCTCCTGCTCCGGCGGGATGGTCTGGGAGGCCGGCAGGCGGTTGAAGAAGTACTGGCTGCCGAAATCGAACCGGGCACCGACGACGAGCTGCAGCTCGGGGGTCAGCACGATCTGGTCCTGCACGTAGACCCCGAAGAGTTCGAGCTTCTGCTTCAGGTCCGCCTGGAAGCCGAGGGCGCCGGGAATCGCGCCGTAGATCGGGTTGAGGAAGCTGATCGAGGCGAGGGTGCCCTGCTGCGAGAACGGATGCCGGTAGCCGTTACTGTACTCGAAGCCGACGAGTGCGGTGTGCGCGAAGCCGAAGGTGTCGAACTTCAGCACGGCCTCGGTCTGCGTGTCCACGCCGGCGAAGGTCGAGTTGACCGAGGTGTCGCGCCGCGCCACGAGCGTTCCGGCCGCATTGACGCCGGTCGCGCGGGCGGCGAACAGGTCGAAGGCGCCCCATTGCCCGTTGATCACCTGCCGGATCGTCAGGTGCTCGCTGACATCGTGCTCGGCCTTCAGCGTTATGGAATTCACCTCGCCGTAGTAGCGCGAGAAGGGCTCGCCGTAGAAGCGGCTGATGTTGTCGAGGGGAACGCGACCCCGATAGGCGATCAGCCCCTCGTCGTACTGGCTGTGCTGCTTGCTGAACTCGGCGTTGAGGTAGACCCGCGTGTCGGCGGACGGCGTCCAGGCGAGCGCGGGCGCCACGAAGGTGCGCGTGTTGGTGTTGTCGCCGAAGTTGCGGAAGGTCGGATCCTCCTGGGCCGCGAAGGTGAGGCGGCCGGCGAGCGTGTCCGACCCCGCGATCGCGCTCGACACCGAGCCCTGTACGCGCCGGAAGCCGAAGCTGCCGCCCTGGACGCTGACATCGCCGGACGGATCGAAGGTGGGGCGGCGCGTGACGATGTTGATGGTCCCGCCGGGATCCCCGCGGCCGTAGAGCACCGAGGCGGGCCCCTTCAGCACCTCGACGCGCTCGGCGTTGGCGAGGTCGCGCTCGACCGGATAGAAGGTCGCCGCCGGGCTGACGAGCACGCCGTCGACGGCGAAAACCTGCGTGCTGAACCCGCGGATGACGTAGTTCTGCGAGCGCCCCTGCACGGTGCTTCCGGGCTGCACGTTGCTGACATTGGTCACCGCATCCGTCAGGCGGCGGTCCTGCTGATCCGTCAGCACCTCGCGCGGGACGATGGTGATGCTCTGCGGCGTGTCGCGCAGCGCGGTGTCGGTGCGCGTCGCCGTGCCGGAACGCGTCGCGCGGTAGCCGATGACGGGGCTCGTCGCCGTCTCACGCCCCTGTCCGGTCCCCGACACGTTGAGTTCGGAGAGGACGACCTCGCTCTCGGCCGGGGCGGCCTGTGCCTGGGCGGCCGGCACGAGGTGCGGCGCGCAGCTGCTCACCAATCCGATCGTGACGGCCGCAAAGTGGTCGCGACACCGGCCGCTGGCCGGTCGCACGTGTTCGAGGGGGCGCACCATAGCTTGCACTCGTTCGCGGAAAGCAGGGTTACGCTTTCGGACGAGGACCGTTGAATGCAGTTAGACCGCCAAGGCAATATTTATGGGATCATTCATCCGGGGCTGAGCCGTTTATCAGCGGCAGGTTGCCAAAATAGCACGACATCAAATTATAATACTTATAAATACATCTTTTAGTTGTGTTATGAAGCATGTCTACAGATGCTGATCGTTGCCGTCGTGCAAGCATCCAGCGGGATGCGCCGGGATCGACCGCCTCGCTGCGCGCCGGGGCGACGGAAGATTTCACGAACGGATCGACGTCCGTGGGTGCGCGATCGCCGCCGACCGGTGGGGCCTCGGAACCGAATGTCCGGATAACCCGCAAGGCAGCCGGCAGGCCCGCGGCGCGGGTCGGGAACGGATCAATCGTGGCGGTTCGTCGCTCGCACGGCGAAGGATCGCACGGCGAAGGATCGCGATGCCCAAAACCGAAGGCTCACTCGGCGGCCTGGAGCGCGCGCGGCTCGTGGGCGTCCTGCCGGCGGAGCTTCGGATCCTCGGTCTCCTTGCGGGAGAACAGGTGTGCGAGCTTGTCGAGATAGATGTAGATCACCGGCGTGGTGAACAGGGTCAGCACCTGACTGACGGCGAGCCCGCCGACCATCGCGTAACCGAGCGGCTGGCGGATCTCGGCGCCGGTCCCGCCCTCCACCATCAGCGGGATGCCGCCGAGCAGCGCCGCCATCGTGGTCATCAGGATCGGGCGGAAGCGCAGCAGGGCCGCACGGCGGATCGCCTCCTCGGGCTCCAGGTTGTCGGCCCGCTCGGCCTCGATCGCGAAATCGACCAGCATGATGCCGTTCTTCTTCACGATGCCGATCAGCAGGATGATCCCGATGAGGGCGATCAGGCTGAAATCGTAGCCGGCCCAGAGCAGCACCGCGAGCGCGCCGACCCCCGCCGAGGGCAGGGTCGACAGGATGGTGATCGGGTGGATGAAGCTCTCGTAGAGCACGCCGAGGATCAGGTAGACCACGAACAGCGCCGCGAGGATCAGGAGCGGCACGGTGCTCAGGGATTGCTGGAACGCCTGCGCGGTTCCCTGGAAGCCCGTCGTGAGCGTCGGCGGGACGCGCAGCTCCCGGTTGGCCTGCTCGATGGCGGCCGTCGCCTGGCCGAGGGCGACGTTCGGCGCGAGGTTGAAGCTTACGGTGACGGCCGGGAACTGGCCCTGGTGGTTGACCGAGAGCGGCGCCACCGGGACGGTCGACCATTGCGAGAAGGCCGCGAGCGGCACCTGTCCGCCGCCGTTCGGCGCCTTGACGTAGATCTTGTCGAGGCTCTCCGTCGTGCCCTGCAGCGCGGGCAGCACCTCCAAGATCACGTGGTAGCTGTTGAGCTGGGTGAAGTACTGGGCGATCTGGCGCTGGCCGAACGCGTCGTAGAGCGTGTCGTCGATCATCTGCGGCGTGATGCCGAAACGGGAGGCGGCGTCGCGGTTGATCTTGAGGGTCAGCGTCGTGCCGTTCGTCTGCTGATCGGTCGCCACGTCGCGCAGTTCGGGCAGCGTCTTCAGCTTGTCGAGGATGCGCGGCGCCCAGGTGTTCAACTCGGACAGGTCCGGGTCCTGCAGGGTGTACTCGAACTGCGTGCGCGACGTCCGCCCGCCCGTTCGCACGTCCTGCGAGGCCTGCAGGAACACCTTCACGCCCGCGATGCCGTTGAGCTTCGGGCGCAGGCGCCCGATCACCTGGAAGGCGTCGGCCTCCCGCTCGTCGCGGGGCTTGAGCGTGATGTACATGCGCCCGGAATTGAGAGCCTGGCCGTTCCCGCCGATCACCATGGCGACGGTGGCCACCGCCGGATCAGCCTGGATGATGGCGCCGGCCCGCTCCTGGCTCTTCTGCATGGCCGCGAAGGAGATGTCCTGACCGGCCTCGGTGATGCCGATGATCAGGCCGGTATCCTGCTGCGGGAAGAACCCCTTCGGGATGATCACGAACAGGTAGACGGTGAGCGCCAGGGTGGCGAAGAAGGTCAGGAGCGTGATGAAGCGGAAGCGCAGGGCCACGTCGAGGGCGCGCTCGTAGCCGCCGAGCAGCGCCTCGAAGACGCGCTCGCTCATGAGGTAGAGGCGTCCGTGCCGCTCCTCGTCGTGCGGCTTCAGGAGGCGCGAGGCCATCATCGGGGTCAGCGAGAGGGAGACGAAGGCCGAGACGCCGATCGCCATCGACAGGACCACCGCGAATTCTCTGAACAGCCGCCCGATGATGCCGCCCATCAGGAGGAGCGGGATCAGCACCGCGATCAGCGAGATGCTGATCGACACGATGGTGAACCCGATCTCGCCCGCGCCCTTGAAGGCCGCCTCCATCGGGCGCATGCCGCCCTCGATGTAGCGGCTGATGTTCTCCAGGACCACGATGGCATCGTCGACGACGAAGCCCACCGAGATGGTGAGCGCCATCAGCGAGAGGTTGTCGAGGGTGTAGCCCGCCATCCACATCAGGGCGCAGGCACCCAGGAGCGCTAGCGGAACCGTGACGCTGGGGATGATCGTCGCCCAGAGGTTGCGCAGGAACACGAAGATCACGCCGACCACGAGGGCGATCGTCAGGAGCAGGGTGAACTGCACGTCCTCGACGGAGGCCCGGATGGTCTGGGTCCGGTCGCTCAGGATCCCGATCTTGATGCCCGAGGGCAGCGCGGCGGTGATCTTCGGGAGCTGGGCCTTGATGCTGTCGACCGTGTCGATGACGTTGGCACCCGGCTGCTTGAAGACGACCAGGAAGACGCCGCGCTTGCCGTTCGCCCAGGCCGCCTGCTTCGCGTCCTCGGGTCCCTGGACCGCCTGGCCGATGTCGCGGACCCGCAGCGGCGCGCCGTTGACGTAGGCGACGATGACCTCGTTCCAGTCCTTGGCCGCGGTGAGCTGGTCGTTGGCGTAGATCGTGTAGCTGCGCGTCGCCCCGTCGATGTTGCCCTTCGGGTTGTTGACGGTGGTCAGCGAGAGCTGCGTGCGCACGTCCTCCAGCGAGAGGTTCTTGGCGACGAGCTTGGCGGGATCGATCTGCACGCGCACCGCCGGCTTCTGCTGCCCGCCGATCAGCACCTGCGCCACGCCCGAGATCTGGCTGATGCGCTGAGCCAGCTGCACGTCGACGGCGTCGTCGACCTCGGTCAGGGGCAGCGTGTCGGAGGTTGCCGAGAGGAGCAGGATCGGCGAGTCGGCCGGGTTGACCTTCCGGTAGGTCGGCGGGCTCGGCAGGGTCTTGGGCAACTGGCCGCCGGCCGCATTGATCGCCGCCTGGATGTCGTTGGCGGCGGCGTCGATGTTGCGGGTGAGGTCGAACTGCACCGTGACCGCCGACTGGCCGAGCGCGCTCGTCGAGGTCATCTGCGAGACGCCCGGGATCTGCGCGAACTGCCGCTCCAGCGGCTGGGCCACCGAGGACGCCATCGTCTCCGGGCTGGCCCCTGGCAATTGCGCCGAGACCTGGATCGTCGGGAAGTCGACCTGAGGCAGCGGCGCGACGCCGAGCAACGGATAGGCGACGACGCCGAGGAACAGCACGCCGACCATGATCAGCGTCGTGGCGACGGGATAGCGGATGAAGGTGCCCGAGATGCCGGCCTTCATGTCAGCGCTCCTGGCTCGGCGATGCCGGGCGCGGCGCGGCCTGCGCGGTCTCCCGCGCCCTCGCCTCCGCCACCCTGGATCCGGGCTGGACGCGGTACTGCCCTTCCTGGATCACCCGATCCCCGGCAGCGAGGCCGTCGGTCACGAGGGTGCGTCCGTCGCTCGAGCCGGATACCGTGATGGCCTGCTGGCGGGCCTCGTTGTCCGGGCCGACGACGAACACGAACAGGCCGCTCGGCCCGTGCTGAACGGCGTCGTCCGGGATCGTGAGCGCATCCCGCACGATGCCGAGGCGCATGCGGGTCGAGACCGACAGGCCCGGCCAGAGCGCGTGGTCCGCGTTGGCGAAGGCGGCCTTGAGCCGGATCGTGCCGGTCGCGGTGTCGACCTGGTTGTTCACGAGATCGAGCCGCCCCTCGGACAGCTTGGTGAGGCCGTCCGTACTGCGGGCCTCGACCGGGACGGTGCCCTTGGCGAGCGCCGCCATGATCCGCGGGAGCTGCTCCTCGGGCGCGGTGAACACCACGAAGATCGGCTCGACCTGCGTGATCGTGACGATCGCGGTCTGGGCGGAGGCGTTGACGATGTTGCCGGCATCGACCTGCCGGAAGCCCGTGATGCCATCGAGGGGCGAGCGGATGGTGGCGTAGCTCAGCTGCGTCTGGGCGTTGTCGATCGCGCCCTGATCGGCGGCGATCTGCGCGGTGAGCTGGTTGACCGTCGAAGCCTGGGTATCGGTCTGCTGGCGCGAGGCGAACTCGCCGAGCCGGGTGTAACGGTCGAGGTCGGCCTTGGCGTTCTTGAGGTTCGCCTCGTCCTGCACCTTCTTGGCCTTGGCTTGATCGAGGGCCGCCTGGTAGGGGCGCGGATCGATCTCGGCGAGGATGTCGCCGCGCCGAACGGTCTGTCCCTCCTTGAAGGCGATCCGCTGGACCTCCCCGTCGACGCGGGTGCGGACCTGCACCGTGTTGAAGGCCTGGACCGTGCCGAGCCCGTCGAGCACGCGATTGAAGGGCTGCCTCTCGACGCTCGCCAGCGTCACGGGGATCGGCGGCGGCGCCTTGGCCGCCTGCGTCGCGGCGGCCTCCGGCCGGACCCGCTGCCAGCCGTAGAAGCCCCCTGCCCCCGCGAGCGCCGCGGCGATCAGCAGGACGAGCGCCGTACGCCCGGGCCGCCGCGACGGCTGCTTGTTCTGCTGCATGGGCTTCAAGGTTCCGTGCATCGCAGTGTATCCGCGTCTGCAATTCCGGCGAGCCAGCCTCGACCGCCCCCGCCCTTCGTTGACACTCCTTTGGATGCATACATATGATATGTATCCATATTGTTTCGGGGTCGTTCCCAAATGGCCGCAGGCCCACCGGAAGACTTGCGGCGCGAGCTGATTTCTCAGCTCATGGAGACGGCCCGACTTCTCCGGTACTACGTCGATCGTCGTGCCCGCGACCGCGGTATGACGCGGGCCGAATGGCTGATCCTGCTACGCCTGAGCGAGCGCGAAGGCCTGTCGCAGGTGGAACTCGCCGATCTTCTTGAACTGAGGCCGATCTCCCTCGTTCCACTGCTGGATCGCCTGGTTCGGCGCGATTGGGTGGAACGACGCCGGGGGATCGCGGACCGGCGCTCGAACCACCTCTACCTGACGGAGGCCGGCCGTGCGGCCGTTGCGGGTCTCGATGGGCTGCGGGAGGACATCGCCCGGCACGTAGTGGGCGAGCCCGCTCCGCATGATGTGCGGACAGCCCTGTCGCTGCTTCGCCAAATGAAGGAGCGGATCAAGGCGGACGAGCCCGACGCGGCGCTGTCCGCCTTGATGGCGCCCGACGTGCCGGTGCCGACGGAAGCGGGATGAAGGCCGGACTTTCGAGGCCGAGCGTCGCGCCCTGCGCGGAGGATGCGCCTGATGGCTCATGAGGCAGCCCACGGGCGCGTCCGCGCGCATCCGCACCGGCTCCGGCCTCAACCGGCTTTCACGTCGTCCGCATCGGCACTTGATCGGGACACGCGGGCTCGGCTTCATCCGCGCAACCGTCAACACGGGCAGGAGAGCCAGATGGGTGAGACGATCGATGTTGAGCGGCGGCGCCTCGTTGGCGCCGCCGCCGCGGCCTTCGCGGCGACCAGGCTCGGCCTGATCGAATCGGCCAGGGCGCAGTCCGGCCAAAGCCCGTCCGGCGGTCCCGCGGATGCGCCGCACACCGCGCTCGGCGCCCTGAAGCGGATCGACGCCGGTGATCTCAGCATCGCCTACGCCGAGGTCGGGCCGGCGAGCGGCGCTCCGGTCCTGCTGCTCCACGGCTGGCCCTACGACATCGACAGCTACGCCGACGTCGCGCCGGCGCTCGCCGAAGCGGGTTACCGCGTCCTGATCCCGTATCTGCGCGGCCACGGCGCCACCCGCTTCCTCTCCCCGGCGACGCCGCGCAACGGCCAGCAGGCGGCCATCGCCGTCGACACCCTCGACTTCATGGATGCGCTCAAGATCGAGCGGGCGATCATCGCGGGCTACGACTGGGGCGCGCGGACCGCGGACATCATCGCGGCACTCCGGCCGGAGCGCTGCAGGGCGCTGGTCTCGGTGAGCGGCTACCTGATCGGCAGCCAGGAGCGGAACGCGAAGCCTTTGCCGCCGAGAGCCGAGCTGCAATGGTGGTATCAGTTCTACTTCGCCACCGAACGGGGCCGGGAGGGCTATGCGCGCCATACCCGCGACTTCGTGCGGCTGATCTGGGAACAGGCCTCCCCGCGCTGGCGCTTCGACGATGCGACCTTCGCGCGCTCGACGCGCGCCCTCGACAATCCGGACCATGTCAGCGTCACGATCCACAATTACCGCTGGCGCCTCGGGCTCGCGCAGGGCGAGACGAGGTACGACGAATGGGAGCGGAAGCTCGCCGCCTTGCCCGTCATCCCGGTCCCGACGATCACCCTGGAGGGTGACGCCAACGGGGCGCCTCATCCCGAACCGGCCGACTATGCCAGGATGTTCACCGGCCGCTACGAGCACCGCCTGATCACGGGCGGCATCGGACACAATCTTCCGCAGGAGGCACCGCAGGCCTTCGCCAAGGCGGTGGTCGACGTCGATGGCTTCTGAGCGCCGCAACGCCTTCCCCGGGCCCCTTCGCCGCTTGCTGTTCGTGGCCGCAGCGCTTCCGGGCCTGCTCCTCGCCACGGCCCGCGCCGGCGACGACGCGCCGCGGCCGGAGGGATCGCCGATCTTCGGCGTGACCATCCCTGAGGGCTACCGCGACTGGCGGCTCGTCGCCCCGGCCCTCGAGGGGGAGCCGTTGAACGAGTTGCGGGCCGTGCTCGGCAACGACACCGCGATCACAGCCTACCGCGACGGCACGCTCCCCTTTCCGGACGGGACGATTCTGGTGAAGCTTGCCTGGCAGCACGTCCCCTCGCCCGAGTTCGAGCCGGCGACGATCCCGGGCCGATCCACGACCGTGCAGGTGATGGTCAAGGACGCCAACCGATACCCGGAGACGGGCGGCTGGGGGTTCGGCCGCTTCATCGACGGCAAGCCCGTCGACGAGGCTCAGCACCGGACCTGCTTCGCCTGCCACGAGGCCCGCGTGAAGCCGCACGATTTCGTCTTCACGCGCTACGCTCGATAGGCGCAGACCGCCTGGATGCGCGGGATCGTCCGCGCTCCGGCCCGGTGGGACGGTACGGAAATTACCGACACTTGCGCGAAGCTTGGCAGGGGATTGTCAGTGCGCGTGTCGCAAGTCTTCTTGGTTCGCGACCGCCGGAGGCTTCGACACCATGAAGACGACCATCCTGGCGCTGTGCGCCGGATTCGGGCTCGCGGCGCCTGCCCATGCCCTGCCGATGATCCGTGATCCCGGAGCTTCGGGCCCCGTCACCCTGGTGGCGGGGGGCTGTGGTCCCGGGCGCTGGCGTGGTCCCTGGGGTCATTGCCGGAACACGCCCTATGTCGGCCCGCTGCCCGGCGGCTGGTATCAGGTGCGCGCCGGCAACGGCTGCCCGCCCGGATATTGGCGCGGCCCCTGGGGCCATTGCCGCAACACGCCCTACCACGGACGCCTCCCGGGCGGCGGCTGGAAGTAGCGTCCCGCCATCCGCGAGGAACAGGGCGTGGCGGGTCCCGCCACGCTCAAGGCCCAGAACGTCCGGAGGGCGCGGTGAACGAAGTCGTCCAGCATGAGCCTGCCTCCCGGCGCGGTCGGCACGCGATGAGGCTGGGGGCATGCGCCGTCCGCGTGTTCGGGATGGTCGCCCTCGCGGCTTGCCTGCAGACCGTCGCCGCCGGCGTCGAGGCGCGACAAGCCCCTGCGGGCGGCGCGGGCGCCCGCGCCGCGCCCGGGACCCTGCTCGACTGGCAGCCGCTCCCGAATGCGCCGGAGGGAGCCGCGGCCTATCGCGTGCTCTACCGCTCGACCGGCCTGCGCGGCGAGCCGATCGCCGTCTCGGGCGCCATCATCGTGCCGGGTGGGCCGATCCCGCCCGGCGGCCGGCCCATCGTGGCCTGGGCGCACCCGACCACCGGGGTCGTCGACAAATGTGCGCCGTCGCTCGCTCGCGGCCTGTACCGCTCGATCCAAGGCCTCGGTGAGATGCTGGCGCGGGGCTACATCGTGGCCGCGACGGACTATCCGGGCCTCGGCACGCCGGGCGTGCACCCTTACCTCGTCGGCATCAGCGAGGGCCGGGCCGTGCTCGATTCGGTGCGGGCCGCTCACCAGCTGGCCAAACCGGCCGGAGCCGCGCCCGCATTCGCCGTCTGGGGTCATTCACAGGGCGGGCAGGCCTCGCTGTTCACCGGCATCCTGGCCCGGAGCTACGCGCCGGAGCTGACGCTCGTGGGCGTTGCGGCGGCCGCTCCGGCAACCGAGCTCGCCACGCTGATGATGGCCGATCTCGACACCTCGGGCGGCAAGAACCTGACGGCCATGACGCTGTGGTCGTGGTCGCGCGTCTACGGAGCACCCATCACGAAGGTGGTCACCCCCGCCGCGCTGCCCGTGATCGATGAACTCGCCAACGATTGCATCGAGACGATCGTCGACGTGCTGGAACGGCGCGGCCCTTCGCGGGCGCTCGACCGCAGCTTCCTCGCGGTGGACAACTTGGCGGATCGCGAGCCCTGGCGATCGCTCCTCGCTCGCAACACGCCCGGTCCGCTTCCGCCCGGCATACCGGTCTTCCTGGCGCAGGGCAGTGCGGACAACCTCGTGCTGCCGCGCGTGACGCTCGATTACCGGGCGAGGTTGTGCCGAGCCGGCAGCCGGGTCGCGTTCGATCTGGTCCCGGGCGTCGGACACCTCTCGATCGCGCGCGACGCGGCGCCGGCTGCGATCGACTGGATCGGGGATCGCTTCGCGGGCGAGCCGGCCCCGAGCAATTGCGGGGCGAATTGAAGGACCGGCCGGCGGCGGTGTCCGCCCCCCAGCGAGGCGGAAGCGATGCCGGATGTCCTCGCAGCACCAAACCGAGCGTGAGGGGCCGACGACCAAACCCGTTCCCGGTTGCCGCGACACGGGACACAGTGCCGTCGGGCGTCTGCCGTGCGGAATGCACCGTCCGCTTGCCGAACCCGACCGATCCGTATCCCGTGAGAGGCGCCGGCCGCCCCGAACGGCGAGCCTTTCGGCCAGTCGGGAGACCGGCATGACGCGGAGACCTCGATGCCCGCCACAGAACCCGCGGAGGCGATCGTTCCCGGCGAGCGCGATGAATGGCTGGAGGCGGATGGGCTCGGCGGCTTCGCTTCCGGGACGGCCTCCGGCCTGCGCACCCGGCGCTACCATGCGCTCCTGCTGACCGCGACGCGGCCGCCCACGGGCCGGGTCGTGCTGGTGAACGGGTTCGAGGCATGGGTCGGCACGGGGTCCGGCACCTTCGCCCTCAGCACCCAGCGCTACCATCCGGACGTCCTCTACCCTCGCGGCTTCGAGGCGATCCAGACCTTCACCACCGAGCCGTGGCCGACCTGGACCTACCGCCTCGCCGACGGAGCCGAGATCCGACAGGAAATCCTCGTCGATCCGGATGCCTGCGAGACGCTGCTGCGCTGGCAGCGCGTCACCGGAGAGGGGTCATGCCGGCTCACCCTGCGGCCCCTGCTCTCCGGGCGTGACTACCACGCGCTCCACCGGGAGAATGGCGCCTTCGACTTCGCGGCTCGCTGCCAGGGCGGGAACGTGGCCTGGCGCCCCTACCCCGACCTCCCGGCCATCGCGGCCCTCACCAATGGCCGGTACGCGCACGAACCCGCCTGGTATCGCCAGTTCCTGTACGCGGCCGAGCGCGAGCGCGGCCTCGACGACATCGAGGATCTCGCGTCCCCGGGCACGTTCGAGTTCGACCTCGACGGCACGCGGCCGGCCGTCATGGTGCTGCGGGTGGGCGACGGCCTGGCCATCCGTGCCTCGTCCTACGCGGAACGCCTCGCGGCGCAGGCGCGCACGGGTCGGCATGCGACGAGATCGCGGCTGCGCGGATCCGCGCGGAGCTATCGTGTCGACCGAGGCGCCGGAAGCACGCTCGTGGCGGGCTTCCCGTGGTTCACGGATTGGGGCCGCGACACGTTCATCGCGCTGCGCGGCCTGCTCCTTGCACTCGGGGAACTCGAAACCGGGGAGGGCATCCTCGATGCCTGGGCCGGCGTCGTCAGCGAGGGGATGATGCCGAACCGCTTCCCCGATTCCGGCGAGGCGCCCGAGTACAATTCCGTCGACGCCTCGCTCTGGTACATCGTCGCCGTGCACGAGTTCCTCGCGGCCTGCGAGGCGGCCGGCCGGGTGGTGGCCGAGCCTGTCGCCCGCAGGCTGCGGCTTGCATGCGAGGCGATCCTGTCGGGGTACGCGTCCGGCACGCGGTTTGGCATTCGGGCAGACCGCGATGGGCTGCTCGCAGCCGGGGCACCCGGCCTCCAGCTCACATGGATGGATGCCAAGGTCGGCGACTGGGTCGTGACGCCCCGCATCGGCAAGCCCGTCGAGATCCAGGCCCTCTGGATCAACGCGCTCCATATCGGGGCAACCCGCTGGTCGCCGAGCCTCGCGCAGGCCGAGGCGCGCGCACGAGCGGCCTTTCGCGACCGCTTCATCGGCCCCGCCGGCGGCCTTCACGACGTCGTCGATGTCGGGCACATACCGGGCACGGCGGATGCGAGCCTGCGCCCGAACCAGATCTTCGCGGTCGGCGGTCTCCCGTTCGCCATCCTCGAAGGAGAGGCGGCCCTCGCGGTGGTGGAGATCGTCGAGCGCAAGCTCCTGACGCCCCTCGGATTGCGCACCCTGGCGCCGGACGATCCGGCCTATGTCGGGCGTTATGCGGGCGATCCCCGGGCACGGGACGGGGCCTACCATCAGGGCACGGTCTGGCCCTGGCTGCTGGGCCCGTTCGTCGATGCGTGGCTCGCCGTGCGGGGCCGGTCCGAGGCGGCCAAGGCCGAAGCCCGCGCGCGCTTCCTGCCACCGCTCTCGGCGCATCTCGGCGAGGCCGGCCTCGGCCACGTATCGGAGGTCGCCGACGGAGACTCGCCGCATCGGCCCGGCGGCTGTCCGTTCCAGGCTTGGTCGCTCGGCGAATACATCCGGATCCAGCGCATGCTGGACCTCGCGCCCCCCTGACGGAGAGCCATGACATGCCAGAGCCAGAACCGGATGGACGCCGCCTTCTCGACACCGTCGAGGGCCGCCGCCTGCGCATCTGCGCCGACGAAGGCTGGCACCGCTGGGGGCCCTATCTCAGCGAGCGGCAATGGGGGACGGTGCGGGAGGATTACAGCGCCGACGGAACGGCCTGGGACTACCTGCCCCACGACCATGCGCGCTCGCGCGCCTACCGCTGGGGCGAGGACGGCATCGCCGGCTTCAGCGACGACCGACAGCTCTGGTGCCTCGCGCTGGGCCTGTGGAACGAGCACGATCCGATCCTGAAGGAGCGCCTGTTCGGCCTCACGAACGAGGAGGGCAACCACGGCGAGGACGTCAAGGAGCTCTACTACTACCTCGACGGGACCCCGACCCATTCGTACATGCGGATGCTCTACAAGTACCCGCACGGCGCTTTCCCGTACGCGGATCTCGTCGCGGAGAACGGGCGCCGGAAAGGTCACGATCTCCCCGAATACGAGCTGATCGATACCGGCATCTTCGATGAGAACCGCTACTTCGACATCAGCGTCGAATATGCGAAGGCCGGCCCCGACGACATCCTGATGCGGATCACGATCGTCAACCGGGGGCCCGTGGCCGCGCCGCTTCAGGTCCTGCCGCAACTCTGGTCGCGCAACACCTGGTCCTGGCGGGAGGGTGGCGCGCGGCCGCTCCTGCGCCTCGCCGAGGAGGCAACGGTCGAGGCGACGCGCGCGAACCGGCCGACGCTCTGGTTCCAGGCGCTCCAGCCCACCGAGTTCCTGTTCTGCGAGAACGAGACCAATGCACAGCGCCTGTTCGGCTGGGGCGAGACGCATCATTCCAAGGACGCGATCAACGACGATGTCGTGGCCGACCGCCGGGACCGCGTCAATCCGCTGAAGGAGGGGACGAAATGCGCCGCGCTGAGCCGGCACGTCATCGCCGCCGGCGCGAGCCTCGTGCTGCGCTATCGCCTGGCCCCGGACCGGACGACGCGCGACACCGCAGCCTTCGACCGTGCCGTGGCCGAGCGTCTCGCCGATGCCGACGAATTCTACGCCGTGCTCCAGCGCAGCATCGGCGATCCGGACGCGCGCCTCGTGCAGCGTCAGGCCCTCGCCGGCATGCTCTGGTCGAAGCAGTTCTACCACTTCGATGTGCGGCGCTGGCTGGCGGGCGACCCCGGGCAGCCCGAGCCGGCCGAGAGCCGCCGCCATGGGCGCAACAGCGATTGGGACCATCTCAACAACGCCGACATCGTCTCGATGCCGGATACCTGGGAATATCCCTGGTACGCGGCCTGGGACCTGGCGTTCCACTGCGTGACCTTCGCGCTGATCGACCCGGAATTCGCCAAGGGACAGCTCATCCTGCTCACGCGGGAATGGTACATGCACCCGAACGGCCAATTGCCGGCCTACGAATGGGCGTTCGGCGACGTCAATCCGCCGGTCCATGCCTGGGCGGCCCTGCGCGTCTACGAGATGGATCAAGCCCTCACGGGCAAGCCCGATCGCGCCTTCCTGGAGCGCGTCTTTCACAAGCTGATGCTGAACTTCACCTGGTGGGTGAACCGCAAGGACGCGCAGGGCCGCAACATCTTCCAGGGCGGGTTCCTGGGTCTCGACAATATCGGGATCTTCGATCGGTCCGCCCCCTTGCCGACGGGCGGCTACATCAACCAATCGGACGGCACCGCCTGGATGGCGATGTACACCTTGAACCTGATGCGCATCGCCCTGGAGCTCGCCTCCGAGGATCAGGTCTACGAGGACATCGCCACGAAGTTCTTCGAGCACTTCCTCTACATCGCCCATGCGATGACGAACATCGGCGGCCGCGGCATCGGGCTCTGGGACGAGACGGACGAATTCTACTACGACGTGCTCAACCTGCCCGACGGGCGGATGATACCCTTGCGGATCCGCTCGCTGGTCGGCCTGATCCCGCTCTGCGCGGTCGAGGTGCTCGACGTCAGTCTCGCCGATCGCTTCCCGGACTTCGCTCGTCGCGCGGATTGGATGCTGCGCAACCGGAGCGACCTCGCCGCGCTGGTCTCGCGCTGGAACGAGCCCGGAAAGGGCGAGCGTCTCCTGCTGGCGCTGCTGCGGCGGCACCGCATGAAGGCGCTCCTCACGCGCATGCTCGACGAGACCGAGTTCCTGTCCGATCACGGCCTGCGGGCGCTCTCGAAGGCGCATGCCGAGCGGCCCTTCACGCTGGACTGGAATGGGGCGCGGTTCGTCATCGATTACGAGCCTGGAGAATCGACCAGCAGCGTGTTCGGCGGCAACTCGAACTGGCGAGGTCCGGTCTGGATGCCGATCAACTATCTGCTGATCGAGGCCCTCCATCGGTTCGGCAGCTTCTACGGAAGCGATACGCAGTTCGAATGCCCGACGGGGTCCGGCCAATACCGCACCCTGCCGGAGATCGCCGAGGAACTCGCGCGCCGCCTGACGCGCCTGTTCCTACGCGGTCCGGACGGGCGTCGTCCGGTGCTGGGATCGAACGACCGGTTCCAGACGGACCCGGCCTTCCGCGACCACGTGCCGTTCCACGAGTACTTCCACGGTGACACCGGCGCGGGGCTCGGTGCCGGGCATCAGACCGGATGGACCGGGCTCGTCGCGTTGCTGCTGTTCCCCGATCTCCAAGACCAGATCCGGCCGCCGCCCTCCGCGTAGGACCGGAGCCCCGCTCGCACCGACGCGGAACCCTTCACCGATCGAACCTGATCACGATGCCTTCCGCAGCCGCATCGGCGAGCATTTGCCGTGGGCCGGCGAGATCGAGGATATCATGGTGGGCGGTGAGGGACTCGGCCCTCCGACCCTCACCGTTTGGCGGAGGCCGCCGTCCGGCCCGAATGCCCTTGCGCGTCGAATAGGGCGACGAGCGCCACGACATCGCGCACCGGCATGATCCGCTCGGCGTCGCGCTTGCAGGGAAGGGCGCGAATCTCGCGCCCGGCACGTCCGACGATGGTGGTCATGCCGGGCCTCCACTGATCAGCGCTCCGCCGATGTCCGCGTTTTCCGGCAACGCCTGGCCCCATCTGGGAAGCTCCTTGCCGATGTTTCCGTTCGGTTCGCGGCCGGCCGCGGACGCTCGACCAGCCGCTCCGCATGCTCGCCTCGCGTGAGGACCCGTCCGCAGACGTACGCACGGTTGAACCAGTTCCTGATCGCTACGATCCTGAGTTCAGACCCTGAAGATCTGCAATTTTTCTCACGGAGGCTCACATCGAACTCTATGTGCCCCTCTACACCGTCGCAGGCCTGCAAGAAGATGGCCGGAGCTGCGCAAGCTGCTCTGCGGCAGTCCTTACCAATATCGTGGATGATCCGCGACAAGTCGCGCTGTACTACCCCGAAGACGTGAAGACACAGCATTGGGCGCGAGCTTCGGCGATCACCGGTTTGCCATGGGACGAAAGGCGCGTCGAACTCTATGCGGGGAATAACCGGCCCTCGAGCGTTTGCGTAGAAAACTTCCTGCACTGGGCGCCGCCACGATACCTAGATCATCGCGCGGCGCTCTAAGATCGACAGCGGAACAGTTGACCGACGGCGCAGTCCATCACACCGAGCCGATGGTGATCGCGCCGTTGCCGGTCTGGATGGCGATCGCGGAGCCCTCGTGCGGGTCGGTGCCGGTGCGGTCGTGGTCGGTCATGACAACGCTCCGATCAGGAGGGGCTGCACCGTTCCGTTGGGGTCGACGGCGTCGCGTGGGGGGTGTCGGCGGTCGGCTCGTCGCCGTCCCAGCCGTCCGGCCGCGTGCCGAGCAGGACCAGATCGCGGATGCGCGCCTCTTCCTCGGCGTTCAGCAGGTCCAGTCGCGGCCGGCATTGCATCGCAATGCGTGAGCGATATCGCCAATATGGCGCGAGAGCCTGCGCACTGTATTCGCGACATGTTGAGTATCGTCGAAGACGAAAACATCGCCCCCTGGTCGTTGCCCTCAACGAGCGCAGATCCGAGCCCAGGAGAGAAAAATATTTCGCCCCGAACAGAGGATGAGTCGTCGCAAAGGACCGCACGGATCAATCGGGGATGGCATATCCGACCGCTGAGAAAAACAACGAGAGAGCCGTCACGCTGACGGCAAGGCGGTTCAATCTGCCGACATGCACCGTTCCCTCCGCGCTCGGCTGGGAACCGCCGAGCCGCAGATCGTCCTCATAGCGTGTGATGATCGTCTCGAAGCTTGGGAACACCCGCAGGGCGAACCAGAGCCACAACGCGAAGGCGATAAGCCCGAGGAGCTCGCCGCCGTAGGTGAAGATATCGTCCAGCACAGCAAAGCCTGTCTGTCAGCCCCCCAACATCTCAGCATAAGCCAGTCTGAGCGACGGCGCATCCGCCATGCTGCCGCCCACTCATGCGCAAGGTGCAGAGTGGCGTTCAAGCCTCACCCGCATCGGCCTCGACGCCCGTCGGCGGGATGGGGAAGCCTCGCCGAGCCCAGCTTCAGCAACAATTCAGTCTGCCACGCGCAATCCACAATTGGCGCGCTCCTGGCGCAGACAGGAAGCGGAGCCTCTGACCTTTGACGTCCCTGCGATCGTAACAACTCAGCATGACGTATCCGTTCATACCGCCGGCCGGCCCATCGGCCCCTCAGAGCGTTTGCTTCAGGTCTGAAGGAACTCTGGCTGCTTCGTTCGAAAAGCATGGGTCGAGCCTTCATACCGGACGGCATGCGAATGTGCGGCTTTCCCCGGCCGCAGCTGGCACCGGTGTCGTCTTTCAGCGGCGCTTGCGGAGCGGCCGGGTCGTCGCGGTTCCCGCCAGATGGCAGGCTCGGGTTTCCCAGCCCCTGTGCACCGCTCTTCAGGCCCCTGACGGGACGCTGGTCCGCACGGTCGAGCATCTGCTGGCCGCCCTCAGCGCCCTCGCGATCGACAACGCGCTGGTGGAGATCGACGCCGAGGAACTGCCGATCTTCGACGGAAGCGCGACACCGTGGTGCGAGGCAATCCGGGATGCAGGGCGGGTCGATCTCGACGTTCCCCGCACCATGATCAAGGTGTTGCGCAGCGTCGAGGTGCGGGATGGACGGCGCTCCCTGCGGATCGAGCCGGCGGAGAGGCTTTCCATCGCTGCGCACCTGGCCCTGGCGCATTTTGGCGAGATGCGGTGGGAGGGCGTGATCACGCCTGAGAGCTTCGTGCGGGACCTTGCCCCCTCGCGCAGTTTCGGGCGCCTGAAATGGGCGTTGCCCGCCAAGCTCTACACCTACCTGACGCGACGGCCCGTCCTGCGTGGAGCCAACCTGTCGACCACGGCCGGGATCGTCGGTGGGCGCATCATCGGCGGCATGCGGGTTCCGGAGGAGCCCGTACGGCACCGCGTTCTCGACCTCGTCGGCGACCTGTCACTTGCAGGACATTCGATCCTCGGGCGCGTCACCGCGGCTCATACGGGGCACGAGTTGAACCATGCCCTCGTTGCCAAACTGATGCGCGACCCGTTTGCCTGGGAGATCGTGGGAGCGACCGCAGCGTGAGAACGCTCTTGAGGAGACCGTCCCTCATCAAGTCCGGCCGGCAGGAGCGAGCGCCTCGGTGTCTCAAGCGGCGGCAGAGGCTGGAACATGCGCCACAGGTCTACGGTGGCACCGACACGCTCGGCGCCATGCTCGTGCGCCGTGGCCTGCTCGTGCAGACGGCCCCCATGATCGATCATCACCGGCGCGAGTATGAGATCACCCGAGCAGGCCGGGATACCCTTCGCGAGCAGGGGGGCCGGGCCAGGGAACAGACGGAGTGCTCCGGCTGTCAGGCGTTCCCTACGCCTCGGCCGGCGGCTGCCTGTATGGATCCCTGACACATCGGCACGAGGTCGACCGATGCCCGCGCCCCTTCGCACCCTCGCGCTGCTCGGCGCTCCCGCCGTCACGCTTCCGAGCGTCGCCGTGCCCGAGGCCCGGGCTTCGGGCACCCGGAACACGCTCAAGGCCGTGGATACCGACAGAAGCGGATCATCGCTGCCTAAGACGGGGGAACGCCGGATCCTGCCGGCGTGAGCCGGAGACCCGTCGCCTGATCGAAGAGGTGGACATGCTCGGACGGGAACGAAACCCGAATGACATCGCTCATCGCAGGACCGTGCACGATCTTGATCGTCAGCGAGGCTTCGCCGCCACGGCGGGCATGCACCAGCATCTCCGACCCGAGGAGCTCGACGATCTCGACCGGCCAGCTCATGCCCGACGGGTCGAGCACGACATGTTCCGGGCGGATGCCCAGGATCACGGCGTGGCCGTCGGGCGCGGCGAACCTCGAGGGCGCGAGCGCAATCTCGGTGCCCGCCACGGTCACCGCCGTCCCGTTCCTGCCGAGCACCCCGGGCAGGAGGTTCATCGCCGGCGAGCCGATGAAGCCCGCCACGTAGGTGTCGGCCGGATACTCGAAGACTTCGGTTGGCGTCGCCAGCTGCACCGGCACGCCCTGATGCATGACGAGCAGACGGTCGCCCAGGGTCATGGCCTCGACCTGATCGTGGGTGACGTAGAGGCTCGTCACCTTCAGCCGGCGCTGGAGGCGGCGGATCTCGCCGCGCATCTGCACGCGGAGCTTCGCGTCGAGGTTCGAAAGCGGCTCGTCGAACAGGAACAGTTTGGGATCGCGCACGATGGCCCGGCCCATGGCGACGCGCTGGCGCTGGCCGCCGGAGAGCTGGCGCGGCTTGCGCTCGAGGAGCGCCTCAAGCCCGAGCAGGGCCGAGGCCTCGTCGACCTTGGCGCGGATCGCGGCGCGGGGCAGGCCGCGGATCTTCAGCCCGTAGGCCATGTTGTCGAAAACGCTCATGTGTGGATAGAGCGCGTAGTTCTGGAATACCATGGCGATATCGCGCGCCGACGGGTCGAGCCCCGTGACGTCGCGCCCGTCGATCAAGATGCGGCCGGCGGTGGGCGTCTCGAGCCCTGCCACGAGGCGCAGGAGGGTGGATTTCCCGCAGCCCGACGCGCCGACGATCACCAGCATCTCGCCGTCAGCGAGCGCGAGGTCGACCCCCTTCAGGATCTCGATGGCCCCGAAGCTCTTGTGCAGTCCCTCGAGCCTCAGGCCCGCCATCACTTGTCGCCCTCCGTCAGGCCCTTGACGAACCAGTGCTGCATCAGGAACACCACCGCCACCGGCGGGATCAGCGCCAGCACGGCGGTCGCCATGACCTTGTTCCACTCCGTGGCGGTGTCGACGCCGATCATCTTGACGATGCCGATCACCACCGTGTCGTATTTCGGATCGGTGGCGACCAGGAGCGGCCACAGGTACTGGTTCCAGCCGTAGACGAACAGAATCACGAACAGGGCGGCGATGTTGGCGCCCGACACCGGGATCACGATGTCCCGCAGGAAGCGCAGCGGCCCGGCCCCGTCCATCCGCGCCGCCTCCACGAGTTCGTCCGGCAGGGTCAGGAAGGTCTGCCGGAACAGCAGGGTCGCGGTCGCCGAGGCGATCAAGGGGATCGTCAATCCCGTGAAGCTGTTGATGAGGTCGAGGGACGACATGACCTGGAAGGTTGGGATCAGCCTCACCTCGACGGGCAGCATCAGGGTCAGGAAGATCAGCCAGAACGCCGTCATGCGGAACGGGAAACGGAAGAAGGTCACCGCGTAGGCGGAAGGCAGCGACAGGGCGATCTTGCCGAACGCGATGGCGAGCGCCATCCCGGCCGAGACCATCAGCGCGTGCCAGACCGGCCCCGCCCCAGCCGACCCATGCAGCAGCACGTCGCGGTAGACGCCGAGGCCGGAGAGCCGCGGGATCAGCGAGATCTCGCCGCGCGCGATGACGGCGGAATCCTGCGTCGAGCCGGCGACCGCGATCCAGATCGGCAGGGCGAAGAGCAGGATCGCCAGGACCAGGACGGCATGAGGGATGAGGCGGCCGGTCATGGTGCCTCCGGTGCCGCGGCCCGCGGACGCGAGGGCAGGGACGTGTCGGGATGAACGTTGGCCCAGCGCGTCACGTGACGGCCTTTCGCCCGAGGAACCGGAACTGCAGCGCGCAGAGCACGATGACGCCGGCCATCAGCACCACGGACTGCGCCGAGGACGAGCCGATGTTCGCGTTGACGACGCCGTCGAGATACACCTTGAGGACGAGTGTCTGGGTCGACTGGGCCGGGCCCCCGCCGTTCACCGCGTAGATCGTCGCGAAGGTGTCGAAGGCCGCGTAGACAAGGTTGACGACGAGCAGAAAGTATACGGTCGGCATCAGCAGTGGCAGGACGATGGTGCGGAACCGGTGGACGCCGCGGCTGCCGTCGATGCGGGCTGCCTCGACGATCGTCTTCGGGATGGCCTGCAGTCCCGCGAGGAAGAAGATGAAGTTGTAGCTGATCTGCTTCCAGGCGGCGGCAAGGATCACCAGCGCCATCGCCTGCGTGCCGTCGAGCTTGTAGTCCCAGACGATCCCGATCCTGTTCAGCCACGCGCCGACGAGGCCAATCTGCGGGTGGAACATCAGCACCCACAGCACGGCCGCCATGGCGGGCGCCACCGCGTAGGGCCAGATCAACATCGTGCGGTAGAAGGCGCGGCCGCGGATCTCCCCGTCTGCCAGGACGGCGAGCAGCAGCGCCGCGCCCATCGAGAGGGCGGTGACACATGCGCAGAACAGAGCCGTCCGCCCTATCGACGCAAGGTAGAGCGGATCGGCGAACAGGTCGGCGAAGTTGTCGAGACCGACGAACTCCGTGCTGGTGCCGAAGGCGTCCTCGCGCATCGCGCTCGACCAGATCGCCTGAGCGGCAGGCCAGAGGAAGAACACGAAGGTCAGCAGCAGCTGGGGCAGGATCAGCAGGGCGGGCAGCAGTCGCCCTGGAAACAGCGTTCGTCGTTCCATGCCTGGGGAGCCTTTCGCCGACCCGTCGCGTCATCCCCTGGCAGATTTCTGGAACTCGCGCAGCACCCGGTTGCCGCGCGCGACGGCACTGTCCATCGCGATTTGCGCGCTCTGCTGCCCCTGCAGCGCCTTCTCGATCTCCTCGTAGAGGATGGCGCGGATCTCGGGCAGGCGGCCGAGCCGCAGCCCGCGGGAGTTCGGGGTCAGCTCCCCGCGGGAGAGCTGGCGCGCCGGCACATCGGTGCCGGGATTTTTGTCGAAGTAGCCCGACTGCTTCGTCGCCTCGTAGCCGGCGACCGTGACCGGGACGTAGCCGGTATGCTGGGCGTAGAGGGCGACCTGCTCGGGCTTGGCGATGAAGGCGTAGAACGCGGCGACGGCCTTGTACTCGGCCTCGCCCCGCTTCGGCGCGGTCATGGCCCACAGGCTGGCGCCGCCGATGATGGAGTTGTTCGGCTTGGGGTTCAGCGCCGGCTCGGTCGGCAGGAACGCCTCGGCGTAGCGGAAATGCGCGTTCTTGACGATGTCAGCGCGGCCCGACGACGAGCCGAACCCGATCGCGGCCTGGCCGGAATAGAACACCGCGTCCGGCGCCCCGTCGCGGCCGGCATACTTGAAGGCGCCGTCTTTCGACAGGTCCATGAAGCGCTGCAGCTGGTCGACGAAGGGCTTGGTGTTGATGAGCAATTGCGCGCCGAGGCCGTCGTAGCCGTTGTTCTCGGTGGCGTAGCCGAGGTTCTGGATCGCGGCGTATTCCTCGAACTGGATCCAGGTCATCCAGGCGGAGGTGCTGGCGATCGGCGTCGCCGCCTTGGCGGCGAGCGTACGGGCGGCCTTGGTGAAGTCGTCGTAGGTGGTCGGCGGACTGTCCGGGTCGAGCCCAGCCTTCTCGAACGCGTCCTTGTTGTACCACATGACCGCCGTCGAGGAGTTGAACGGCATCGAGGCGAGCTTGCCGTCCGGCAGGCTGTAGTAACCGCGCACCCCGGGAATGTAGGCGTTGGAGTCGAGGGCGAAGCTGGTCTCCTCAGCAAGCTTCCAGGCCGGCTTGATGGCCGGCCCGGCCTGCAGCATGGTGCCGGTGCCGACCTCGAAGATCTGGACGATGTGCGGCGCCTTGCCGGCCCGGTAGGCGGCAATCGCTGCCGTCAGCGTCTCCGGATAGGTACCCTTGAATACCGCTTCGAGCACGACCTCCGACTGGCTCGCGTTGAAGTCGCGCGCCAGCCGATCGACCTCCTCACCATTCGCCCCCGACATGGCATGCCAGAGGACGATGGGCGTCTTGTCACCCGCGGCGGCGGAGGTCGAAGGTCGTGACACTGTCCATGCGGCGAGGCTGCTGACGCCGGCCAACAGAGCGCGACGATTCATAAAAACCCTCCCGGTCGCGGGATCGAAGCGCCCGTTGAAGTCGGGCTTGAAACGAGATCCCTTGGTGACGCCTGCGCCGGAGCGGCAGCATGCTCACGGTTGCATCATGCACGCGCATGACAGCGGAAGAAAGCAGGACGAGCGCGGCTGGGTTCAGTTTGGCACCGACCTGAGGCAGGTCCCCCTCATGCTGCCTGCCGGACTGCGCCGACGTCCCGCAGCTTGAGGCGCCGAAAATCTTCGCGCGCGAGGTCGTCGCAGCACTTTGGACGGAAGAATGCGAGGCTGTTTCCGATCTGAGCCGGGACGCGGCCTCGGGCATAGGCGCTGGGAACATCCCGACAATCGCTTCCTGCGAAACGCAATTGACGCGCAATGTTCGCTTCCCGTTCCGACCCGTCCGAGAACCGCCATTCCCGCGTTCGCCCGACATGCCGCAGCCGCCTGCCTTGCGCCAGCAGCAGCCGGACATCGCCCAGCTTCGTCCTCTGCGGCTCAGGTCAACGCATGAGCGGTGGGCAGGCGAACCTCGTCGTCGCGCATCCCCGATCCTGGACCCGAGACCTCGAGCGCGCCGGATTGCCCGAGGGCGAGACGACGCGTAGCGGGGCGTTCTCGCGTCGCAACCGCAACCAAGCCATGCTCGAAATGGAATCGACGCCGTCAGATAACGACCACGCGGCCCTTCGAATCACGCGCGCTGCCGTGCCGGCGACGGCCTTTCGGTCGACTTGAGCCGCGCCCGCCACGTGCCCCTCTCCACGAGCTCGGCGATGACCCCCGCCAACACCTTGGCAACGCCTTCGCTGCCACGGCCGTTCAGTGTACGCTGGGAGACGACAACGGAGAGAAGCCAAGACGGCGTTGGGTCTGTGATAGGGACCGCAACCATCTCTCCACGCTTGATTTCCGCAGACAGAGCGAAGTGCGGCATGATCGCCGCGTACTTTTTCGAGCGGACGAGTTCCGCGATGGCTGGCAGGCTCTCGCAATCAATCGCCGTCGCCGTGACCTCGTGACGAGCGGCCAGCTGCTCGATCACGACCCGGAGGATATTCGGTCGCCCAGGCAGGACGATCGGTAATGGAAGCGAAAAGATGTGCTGGAAGCCGATCTGTTCCTGGCAGGCAATCGGGTGGCTGGCTGGCACGATGAGCATCAGGTCCTCGACCATCATCTCGGTCCAGGCCCCATGCTCGAAGGCTTTGTGATTGAACCGCCCCGACATGCCGCCATTGCTGCCGGCCTTGGCCAGTCCGCCGCCAACACCACCATGAACGCGGTCACCACCGTTCGCGCGGTCACCACCATTCGCGCGGTCACCCACGGCCTGCCAGATGCGCAGCCGACAGGAGACGCCGCATGGCCCCTCGCGAAGCTGCCGCCGCCAGTACCGGCTTTGAGATCGTGAGGCGGATGAGTATGGCCGCTGCCGTCACAATGGAGAGCCGGGACGACGCGACCGACGGGCGGAAGCAAACAGCGGTGGCTGCGCTTTCTGCCCGCGCGGATGGAGCCAGATCCGTTCTGATCGGCAAAAGCGAAACCGCTTCGCATTCGCAGGAGCAAGCCTCCAACCCTTCAGGCTCGATACAAAATTAGAAGTTGTATTCATTAAGAAACTTGTTCGGATTAAATATGACTTAACTATCCACAATTTGCTTCGCAACTTACATACTCGCCCCAGAGTTGCACAAAATATCAGAAATCGTCTGGTTTCTGAGAAAATCGCAATTTCGACGTGTATTTATGGCTCTTTTTGGGCTTCTCGGCACGTCCGGCGGTGCTCAGTCCTGCACAACCAGCGGTGGCTTGCTGTTCGATCTCGGCCTCGGGATCGGGAGCGGCACTGCCAGCGGAAGCATCCTCAACCTCAATCTCGACCCTCTGCTCACCCTCAATGTTGGAGCGGGGGGCACAACCTCGGCAGTGACGGTCGACGCGGGGCCGGGTTCGACGGGCTCGACCGCGATGTCGCCCGTGATCAATCCTGGGGTAGACGTTGGTACGGGCTCGACAGGTGGCAATGGTGGTCTCCTGACTGGGCTTCTGTGCAGTTGCTCGACAACGGCACCATCAACCTCCACGACATGGCCAACGCCTTCGTCTATTCACCGGAGGCGCTACAGACCTACGGCGCCAACACCACCAATGCGCAGTTCGTCACGAACCTCTACCACAACACCCTCCATCGAGAGCGGGATGCGGTCGGGTTCCAGAACTGGACCAACGCCCTGAACAATCATGTGCTCGATCGCGGTAGCGTGCTGCTCGGCTTCTCTGAGCGCGCGGAGAACCACAACCAGACCGACCATCAGCTGCAGAACGGCATCCTGCTGGATTACGGCATAGCCTGAATAAACCGCTGCGGCCGGTGAGACGATCGCCGGCCGCATCCCTCATGTCTCGTCATGCCGGCTCATGTGCACGGCCATCGTCATGTGGACGGTGTGGATGGTCGCGCGCTGGTAAGCGAGCATCTTCTCGAGACTGCCCCGCGCTCCGATGATGTCCGCGGTGTCCAAGCCGGAGGTGAGCGTCCCTGCTTGTCCAAGGAGGTCGAGGCGCTGCCGGCTGGCGTCGGCCGCCACGTCATCCGGCTTGTCCAGGGTGTCGACGACGATGGGGCGGGTATCCTCGGCAAGCTGCTCCACCGGGATCAGCTCATTGCCCGATCCGCGCGTCCCCGCTCCGACCGGCCGTTGCTCGCGAGCCTATGTTTCGCAGCGATCCGCGAAAGGTTCTCCGCCTTGCGCGTCCATCCGGAAGCGATCCGCCCCGAGCATGGCATGCCTACTTCGCGCGTGGGCGCCTCGGCTCTGTTTCAGGAGGTGGAGCAAGGGCGGTCGCCCGAGTGTCCTCCGCAAGCTCCTGCCACACATCACCGCTGGATGCTTCCTCTCGTGAGTCTTCACGTGAGGAAGTCATTTGTTGGAGGCACGACCTCTCCTGAGATCATAGGCCATGCAGCAACGAGAACAGCCGCTGATCAAATTCGGCGGTACTTGTACGCGACCAACGGCGCCGGAGGTGTTGAAGAGCCCCGCAAACCCTCAGGTTGCGGGGCTGGCAGTGGCTTACATGCCGTGGCGCATCATCCGACGCTTCATCATGTGCTTGCGCATCATGCGCTTCTTCATCATGTGCTCGCGGTGCGTCATGCGAACCTGCGTGACGTTGGCCTGATCGGCCTGCAGCCCACCCGGTCCAATGGGAGCCGCTGAGGCTGCGCCTGCGGCGAGGGTGCTGAGAAGAGCAGCAGCCGTGACGGCAAGGATCTTCTTCATCAGGTTCTCCAGTGAGGCATGCTCGCGCCCAGAGCCGGCGGAGCCGGCCTAGGCGTCAGGAGGGGGCGTGAGCACAAGGGCATTTCTCCTCCCGCCCCATACGGGCGGTGAGAAGAAAAGTTTCGCTGGAGTTTTTGTAGGCAGGCTGGGAGCCCACCCACTGACGCATCCTGCAGATTTCGCACATCGGTCGATGCCCCATGACCGTGCCGTCCGGGTGGATCTTCACCGTCTGCTCCTTGTCGGCACCAGCCACCTTGATCTCGTACTGCACCGCTGAGCGTCCTCATACCCGTATACAGGCACGGGGCGGGCATCGCCGTAGCCATAGGCCGGCGCCGCATGCGCCTCCGAGACCGCCGCGCCGAGCAATGCGCCGGCTGCCAGACCACTGATCACGCCAACCGCAATAGCTCCTCCGCCACGGGCTTCCGCCGCTGTCGAGCTCAGAGCGCCCATTGCTCGGAGACGTCCGCCTCCTCGCCCGCGACGGCGATACTCTTGCCTTGTGCCGTCTGCAGCTCGACGTTCGGCGGCGTCATCGCGAAGGCCCGATGCTGCTCCTCGAGCGGACGTTCGCAGGTTGGACGATACGGAACGCGACAGGTCTTATTCGCGGCGCAGGCGTTGAGTGACCGTGAAGCGGTCCGCCGGGTGAAGCGTGTCCGAAATCTCCACTGCCCTGCCGGTACTATCGAGATAGCGCCGCAGGATGCGCAAGGCAGGGGCGTCTGTCTCGGCCTGCAGGAGCGCTGCCTTCTCAGGTGAGAGGCGCACCGCCTGCACATCCTGTCGGATCTCGGCGATCCGACAATCGTAGCGCTGCTCGATCAGGGTGCTGATCAGCACATCGGGAGAAGCCCGCACGATCTCGCCGATCTCGGCATAGGCGGGATCGACATACACATCGGTGCAGCCGACGGGCGCGGCTCCCGGTTTTCCATCACGTCGGAAGCTGGAGATCCTGAGCCAGCGCGAGCCCACTGGGCAGCCGAGATGGGCCGCCAGCGCCGGTGCGATCTCGACCTCCGCGATGTCGCGGACCTCGCGAACGTGGGCAGCGCCGAACTGGATCAGATCCTCGACCGAGGTGAGGGCCTGCCGATAGCCAACGACTGGCACCGAGGTTTCAACCCGGGTCCCCGCCTTCTTGTTGCGGGTGACGAGGCCAAGGTCCTGCAGCTCCCGGATCGCGACTCGCACCGTGTGGCGGCTCGCGCCGTAATGCGCGCACAGGTCCAACTCCGTGGGCAGGGTCGAGCCGACCGGGAAGCGACCGCTCGCAATGCCTTCGGTCAGGTCTCGCGCCACCTGCGCATACCGCGTCTCTGCCATCTTTCCCTCGTTGCGCAGCGTGCGCTTTTCGACGCCGCGATCATATTGACATTATGTCCGTACATAAAGTAGGGATTTAATGTACGTACATAATAGGCACGCCTCAAGGCGTGTGGAGGAACGCCATGAGCCAGTCCGCCATTCCGGCCGCAACCACCGTCATCGACAGCGTCCTGTTCCGCGACGCTTTCGGCACGCCAGCCATGCGGGCTGTCTTCTCCGACCATGCTCTGATCCAGCGCTACATCGAAGTCGAGATCGCGTTGGCGAAGGCGGAAGCGGCGTGTGGCGTGATCCCGACGGATGCTGCCGCCATCATCGCCGAGAGCTGCAATTTCGACAGCCTCGACCTGGTTCTGCTGCGTCGGGAGACTGACAACGTCGGTTACCCGATCCTGCCGCTCGTGCATCAACTCGTGCATCAGTGCGGCGAGGCCGGACGCTACGTACACTGGGGTGCCACCACCCAGGACATCATGGATACGGCCAACGTCCTCCAGATGCGCGCTGGCTTGGAGATCGTGGCCGCCGACGTCGCGGAACTACGGGGCATCCTTGCCGACCTGTCGAGGCGGTACCGCGACACGCCGATGGCAGGGCGCACCCATCTGCAGCAGGCACTGCCCGTCACCTTCGGTTACAAGACCGCGATCTGGCTCGCCATGCTCGATCGGCACGCGGAGCGCCTGGAACAGGTCAAGCCCCGCATCCTGGTCGGCGAGTTCGCGGGTGCAGCCGGCACGCTGGCCTCGCTGGGCAAGGACGGTCTCGCCGTGCAGGAAGCCTTCTGTCGCGAGCTCGGTCTCGGGGTGCCGGCGTCCACTTGGCACGTCGCCCGCGACGGGTTTGCCGAGGCCGTCAACCTGCTTGCCCTGATCACGGGCTCGCTCGGCAAAATCGCCCTCGACATCATGATCATGGCCTCGACGGAGTTCGCGGAGGTCTACGAGCCCTTCGTCACCGGACGCGGTGCATCCTCGACCATGCCGCAGAAGCGCAACCCGATCTCCTCGGAACTGATGCTCGCCGCCTCCAAGGGTGTGCGCCAGCATGCAGGCCTGATGCTCGATGCGATGATCCAGGATTTCGAGCGCGCCACCGGCCCCTGGCACGCCGAGTGGATAGCCATTCCGGAGAGCTTCGTGCTGACGGCGGGAGCGCTGCATCAGGCCAAGTTCGCCCTCGGCGGCTTGATCGTCGACGAGACCAAGATGCGGGCGAACCTCGGGATCAGCCGCGGCCTGATCGTCGCCGAGGCCGTGATGATGGCGCTGGCACCCTACACGGGCCGGCAGGAGGCCCACGATCTCGTCTATGCCGCCTGCCGTGCGGTGAACGAGCAGGGCGGCACGCTGGCCGAGGCCCTGGCCGACGTGCCCGAAGTCACCGCCCATTTCGACCGCGCCGCGATCGAGCGGCTCACCGATCCTGCCAATTATCTCGGCTCCGCCCCGCAGATGGTCGACCGCGTGTTGGCCTCCGCCCAGCGCTGACGTCGCACCTCGCACTCTCCTGACCAGAGGCACCAGGGCCGCCGGGCACACGCTCGGCGGCAACGAAAAAGAGTGCCCGGTCATCGCAATCATTTGGAGGAAACCATGCCAACGACGATTAGCGATCCGGCCTCCTTGCCCCATCCGACGACCGCAACCCCCTCCACCGCAAAACCGAAGAAGAAGTCACTCTGGACGAACCTCGGTTTCCAGATCGTCGTCGCCATGGTGCTGGGCGCTGCGATGGGCTTCGTGTTCCCGGAGGTCGCCGTCCAGCTCAAGATCCTCGGCGACATCTTCCTGCGCCTGATCAAGACCGCGGTGGCACCGCTGGTGTTCCTCTGCGTCGTCGTCGGTGTGACCTCTGCCGGCGACTTCAAGCGGGTCGGCAAGGTCGGCCTTATCGCGATGCTCTATTTCGAAATCGTCTCCTCGATCGCGCTGGCCGTCGGCCTGCTTGCCGGCAACGTGCTCGGCGTCGGCAAAGGCATGGCGGACGCGACAAAGGCGACCCTCGCGCAGGGCAAAGCGCCCACCGGTGCGGCCGCCCCTCACTCGACCTTGGAGTTCATCCTCAACATCTTCCCCGACAACTTCATCGGGGCCTTTGCCAGGGGTGAGCTTCTGCAGGTACTCGTCATCGCTCTGATTTTCGGTGCCGGCCTCCTGCACCTCTCACCCGAGAAACGCCAGCCGATCGAGAACGGCCTGACCAAAATCTCGGATGCGTTCTTCGAATTCATTCACCTGATCATGCTGGTCGCGCCGATCGGCACATTCGGTGCGGTGGCCTTCGCGGTCGGATCGAGCGGCTCCAGCGTGCTGCTGTCGCTGATCTATCTGATCCTGAGCTTCTATGCCGTGGTGACCATCTTCATCGCGGTGGTGCTCGGCACAATCTCGGCCGTATTCAAGATCAACCTGCTTCAGTTCCTGAACTTCATCCGGGAAGAAATCTACATCGTGCTCGGCACGGCCTCGTCCGAGAGCGTGCTGCCACGGCTCCTGGAAAAGCTGCCGACCTATGGTTGCTCGCGACAGAGTGTCGGACTCGTCCTGCCGACCGGTTACGCGTTCAATCTCGACGGCACCTCGATCTACATGTCGATGGGCGTGATCTTCCTCGCCAACGCCTACCACGTCCCTCTGGATCTCGGTCAGCAGCTCGGAATCCTCACGGTCATGCTGCTCACCTCGAAGGGAGCGGCGACGGTCTCAGGCGGCAGCTTCGTGGTGTTCGCGGCGACCGTTGCGGCGACGGGCGTGCTGCCGCTGGAGGGGCTGCCGATCCTGTTCGGCGTCTACCGCTTCATGTCGATCGCCATCGCCACGGCGAACGTCATCGGCAACAGCGTCGCGACCGTCGTCACAGCGAAACTCGCGGGTGAGTTCGATCCAGAGATGGCACGTCACGCCCTCGCCCGCCTGCAGGCGGAGCGTGCCGGAGCTGCCTGAGACGCCGAAAGACGGGCGGCCGCGTGCCTCGGATCGATCGGCGTTGGCCGGCATCATCCTGGTGCTGCGCACCGGCATGCGGTGGCAGCCCCTGCGGCGTTCCGAGGTGGGCTGCAGCGGCAAGACGGACTGGCGGCGGCTGGGCGCGTGGCAGGCAGCCCGCGTCTAGGCCGCCCTGGATGCGGTACCGGGCACGCGCGCAGGTCGGCGCGGTCGCCCCCGGCGCAGACCGGCCAAGCTGCACGCCGGCAAGGGTTACGAGCATCGCGGCTGCCGGCGTGCGTGCCGGGCGCGCAGCATCACACCGCGGATCGCCCGGCGCGGCATCGCGAGCAGCGAACGTCTGGACCGCTACTGCTGGATTGTGGAGCGGACCCTGGCATGGTTGGCCGGCTTCCGCCGCCTCGCCATCCGCAACGAACGCCGCGCCGACCGCCACCTCGCCTTCACCACGCTCGCCGGTGCCCGCATCTGCCGTGCTCAGGCCAAACGGCTCTTTCCCGAACTCTAAGGCCGGTCGCGGACGTCATCCGCCCATGGATGCTCGGAAGCAGGTGGCGAACTCCACCAGGGGCAACAACGGCGCGTGAACGGCGACAGAAGCATCGTGGGTGGGACAGCTTGTCGTAGCG
This sequence comes from Methylobacterium planeticum, assembly GCF_008806345.1. GTDB lineage: Bacteria > Pseudomonadota > Alphaproteobacteria > Rhizobiales > Beijerinckiaceae > Methylobacterium > Methylobacterium planeticum. The sequence continues at coordinate 98,443 of NZ_VZZJ01000014.1, forward strand.
GGTTGCGATGCGCCAGAATTCCGTGAGGCTGCAGACCGTGGCCTTGATGCGTCGGCGCTCATTCCTGAGGTGCTCTGATGTCGTTCGAGACAATGGGGAACCAGCGGCGTAGTACGTGCCAGGTACTCGGTCGCCTCGATCATCGGTCGCAAGTGGTCATCGAACGCCGGATCAACGGGGCCGGTTCACATCCAAGGCAGGCCTACCCCTGCAACGAACTCATCGTGATGCTGGGCGGACGCTCGGTCGTGCGACGCAGCGGTGACGGTCAGAATGAGAGATGCCTCGCCAGGGCCGGAACGGCTTGGACCGGCCCCGTCGGCTTCATGGAAAAGGCCGAACTCTCCGACGCGATCGCGTGTCTCCATGTCTGCCTGCCGCCGGCCCTGATCGAGCACAGCGCGCTGGCGGACTACGGCATCGACGCTTCCCTGATCGAGCTGGCTTTCGTCGGCGGCTTGGCCGACCCGCTGCTCCTCAGTTTCGCGCAGGCCTTCGACGGCGTCCTGGCCAGACCGCCTCAGCCGACGGACCAGCTGTTCATCGACGGATTGACGACTGCTCTCGCGGCTCACCTGATCGCCAATTACACGATTGACCGCTGGAAGCCGCCGACCGCGACGCAGAAGCTCGACAGGCGTCGGCTCAAGCGTGTGCTCGACTATATCGACGCACACTTCGCCGAACTCATCCGCCTCGACCACCTCGCGGACGAGGCCTGCCTGAGCCCTTTCCACTTCGCGCGCCTGTTTCGCGAGGCCACCGGCGTGACGCCGCATCGCTACGTCACGAACCGACGCGTCCATGCGGCTCGAGAGGCGCTGGCGCTCGACCAAGCCTCACTCCTTGAGATCGCGTTGGCGTATGGCTTCGGCACTCAGGACAACTTCATAAGAGTCTTTCGCAAGAGCACCGGCCTGACGCCCGGGCAGTACCGGAACATGTTCCGGCCTTGAGGCGGCGCCCGACTCCCCGTCATGCGCTCCGGTCACCGCAAGAACTGCCGATAGACCCGCAAGGACGGATGATACAGTGGCGCCGAGAAGGTGTACGCCGTCATGCGGGGCTTGGCAGCAAGATCACCTGAGGTGAATTGCGCCTCTGAGCATGAAGGCGGCAGCCCCGATGCCGCTCTGACTTCCGCACCCTCGGAGGAGCCATGATCATCAGGGATGCCCTGCTTGCCGGTCCGCTCGGCTTTGGTGCCGCGCCTCTCGGCAACATGTTCCGCGAAATTCCGGAGAGTGAGGCGGAAGCCACCGTGGATGCAGCCTGGGAAGCCGGAACGCGCTACTTCGACACCGCTCCCTTCTACGGTACCGGACTGTCCGAGATCAGGCTCGGCAAGGCCCTGTCGAAGTACCCCCGAGACGCCTACCGCCTCAGCACCAAGGTGGGCCGCCTCATCCTCGACGAGATGGAGACGGGCGGGCGCGACCAGGGCGAGAAGGGCGAGATCTTCAAGTACGGGCGTCCGAACAAGATCGTCTACGACTACACGGAAGATGGCACGAAGCGATCCATCGCGGACAGCCTCAAGCGCATGGGCGTCGACAAGATCGACTTCGTCTGGGTCCATGACCTCGCCAGGGACTTCCACGGCGACAAATGGGTCGGGTTGTTCGAGCAGGCGCGGACCGGCGCCTTCCGCGCGCTCGACCGGCTGCGCGACGAGGGCGTGATCAAGGCCTGGGGACTTGGGGTCAACAACGTCGAGCCGGTCGAACTCCTGCTCTCGCTCGACGAGGCCCGGCCGAACGGAACGTTGCTGGCAGGCCGCTACACGCTCCTGGACCACGAGAGGGCGCTTGAGCGCCTGATGCCCGCCGCGATCGAGAAGAAGGTCGAGATCGTCATCGGAGGCCCATACAGTTCCGGCGTGCTCGCGGGCGGCCAGCACTTCGAGTACGGCTCGGTGCCGCCGAAGATTGCCGCGAAGGTCGAGACGATCAAGGCGCTTTGCGGCAAGCATGGCGTGCCAATCAAGGCTGCCGCGCTCCACTTCTCGCTGGCCCATCCCGCCTCCGCAGCCGTCATTCCCGGTGCGAGCAGGCCGGAGCGGATCGCCGAAGACCACGCGGCGATCAACTTCGCGGTGCCCGAGGATTTCTGGCGTGACCTGCGCCGGAGCGGCATCGTTGCGCCGAATGCGCCTCTTCCGTTCGGGCAGTAGGCGGCGGTCATGGCGACGGCATCGGCAAGCGTCGACATCCCAGCTTCCGCCTCAGAGGCGTGGCAGCTCATCGGCGGGTTCGGCTCACTCCCGGACTGGCTGCCCTACATCGTGAAATCCGAGCTGAGCGAGGGCGGCCGCGTTCGGCACCTCGCAAACCCGGACGGTGGCGTCATCGTCGAGCGGCTCATGGCGTTCGACGAGATCGGACGGAGCTACAGCTACCACATCCTCCAGTCGCCCTTCCCGCAGACGGGCTACCTGTCGACATTGCGGGTGAGAGAGAGCGCCGACGGCAAGCAGTCGCGCGTGGAATGGTTCGGCGAGTTCCAACCCGTCGGGGTGAGCGACACGGAAATCTCCAAGCTGTTCCAGGGGATCTACGAGGATGGCCTTGCCGCCCTGAAGAAGCACTACGCCGACAGAGGCTGAATGGCCGAGGCCCGCACGGAGTGGTGCCGATCTTCCCAGCATCGAGAGCCAATGAGGCGCGCCGCCTCCGCGAGATGCGCGGTTGCGGCGCGCCCTTTCCGGAGATGCGACGATGGCGAAGATCCTGTGCGTCCCGTACCCGGATCCGGTCGACGAGTACCCGAAAGCCTCTCCACGCGACGAGATCCCAACGATCTCGGTCTACGACATCAGGGTGCTGGCCGGCTCCAACCGGGCAGCCAGCCTCTCGGCAGACCGACCCAAACCACGTTCCAAACAACGCTTTGGTGAAGGACCGCCCGCGGTCCATCGAGATGAACGTGAACGCACCAGTGCTTGTTGCCTCGACCAATGCAGCCACCGGCAGCAGGATCGGCGTGGGCACTACCCTGCCGGACTGCATCTTGCCGCGACGTGGGACTTCCCGGTGCTGGGGCGACTTGAACCGACGCAAAATCGATCGCCGATCATTGGCTTGCCCGAAAGCGCCGTTTCGCTCTCGGCCAACCTCGATCATTCGAAGCCTCGAGGCTGAATTCGCCGATCGTGGGAACTGCGTTTGATGCCGACCATCTTCATCAAGAGCGGAACCGGGCCAATCCGGTTCCGCCGTGCCGTATTCACGGGAAGTCTGTGAGATGGCGACCTGACCGTCTAGCGATCGCCCAGCGAAGCCGGGATGATCCGCATCAGGATAGCGCCCGCCAACATGCACGCAGCCACGGCGTAGAGGCCGAAAGCCGGGTTGCCGGTGAGCACGTTCAACCCGCCTACCATGTAGGGCGAGACGAACCCGGCGAGGTTCCCGATGCAGTTGATGGTCGCGATGCCGGCGGCGGCCGAGGTGCCCGCCAGGAACGCACAGGGTACGCCCCAGAAGAGCGACAGGGCCGAGAGCATGCCCGCCGTGCCGATGCTGAGCCAGAACACCGCTGCGGCTGGGCTTTGCCCGACATAGCCGGCGAGTGCCAAGCCGAGCGCGCCGATCGCCAGCGCCGCGGAAAAATGCGCCCGACGTCGGCGGGTGCGATCGGCGCTGATCCCGGTCAGGATGATGGACGGGATGGCGACGAGGTAGGGAATGGCCGAGAGCCAGCCGACCGTTGCGACGTCCTTGATGCCCGACTCTTTCACGATCGAGGGCAGCCAGAAGCTGATCCCGTAGAGGCCGATGATCGTCATGAAGTAGACGCCGCTCAGCTTCCAGATCCGCACATCCTTGAGGAAGTCCATGGAGGTGGCGTGGACGACCTTGTCGCCGTCCTCATGGCGCAACTCGGCGCTCACCTCGGCCTTCTCGGCGTCGGTGAGCCACTTTGCCTGTTCGGGCCGGTCGACCATCAGGTACAGCACCGCGACGCCGGCGATCAGCGACGGGGCAGCCTCGAGCAGGAATAGCCATTGCCAGGCCTTCATCACCGTCGAGCCGTCGAAGTACTGGAGGATCAACCCCGACACCGGACCTCCGACGACGCCCGCGAGCGGGATCGCGATGTAGTAGAAGCCCAGGGCGAAGCCGCGCTTCTTGGCCGGGAACCAATACGTCAAGTAGAGCATGATGCCCGGCGAGAATCCGGCCTCGGCGAGGCCGAGGAAGAATCGCGCGGCGTAGAACTGGATTGGGGTTGTGACGAACAGCGTCAGGGCCGAAATGATCGCCCAGGTGATCATGATCCGGGCGATCCAGATCCGGGCGCCAAGCTTATGCAGAGCGAGATTGCTTGGAACTTCGAAAATGAAGTAGCCGATGAAGAAAACGCCCGCCCCGAAACCGTAGACGGCATCGCTGAAGCCGAGATCCGACATCATCTGGAGCTTGGCGAAGCCGACATTCACCCGGTCGAGATATGCGACCAGGTAACAGACAACGATGAACGGCATGATCCGCCACGTGATCTTGCGGTAGACATTCGTCTCCGCAGTCCGCGCGCCGAGGTCGAGGCTGGCTGCTTGATCCATGGTTTCCTCCAATCGGCCCTCTTGGCGGGCTCTGTCGCGGTGATCGGGATTGGCGTACCGGCCTCGCGGCACATGCGGGGCCGGCACGTGTTCGGGCGCCTGGCGGTCTCTTGCGCCTCGGGGGCTCGGACGTCGGCAGCCTCAGATTTAGCCCAAGGGTGACGGGCGCGACTGTCAGGCGACCTTTCGCGGAGCTTGAGCCGGACTTATCTCCGAGCGGAACATCGCCTCCATCTCCCGCCGGACGTGGATCGCCTCCTTGCTCGCGTCGTACTCGACGTCGCTCCATCGGACGGCACGGCCGGCGGGCACGTCATTCTTCAGCACCATGTTGTGCGCGAGCCCGATCGGCAGGGCGTCCTGGGCCAGCGAATCTGCCGTGGGCATCAGCTTGCCGTAGACGGTGAAGCCGCCCTCGCCGTCGAGCATCTCACCGGCGCGGAGGGCTCGCTTGGCGGTCGCTGCCACGTCCCCGCGCCATTCCGTGGTTGCGCCGGTCGCTTCGCCGCGCACCGCGATCGAGGCCACGGAAATTCCGAGCTCGAGACCGATCAGGTGATAGGGCTTGTAGGTTGCGGCGTAGCGGCCGCTATCGTCGGTCCTCAAGCCGTACTGCGCGAAGCAGTCCCGCACGTACCGGCTCGGCGCTTCGAACACCGCGTAGACGCCCCAGCGCAGATCGCGGAAGACGGGACGCCCGTCCCGCTCGAGCGAGGAGATCACCTCGACGGTGCCGCGATCCGCGAGGATCCCGCCGTCGCAGACGGGCCTCAGGATGTTGGGCAGGTCATCGACGCCGCAGGGCGGGAAGGCGAGCCCGTCGCGCGGGGGCGTCAACCCGCAGGCATTGGCGACGGCCGCCATCTCGAGCGCTGACTTGGTGCCGTCGAGGAAGGAGTTGAACATCTGTGCGTTGAAGTCGCCGCCCGCGACCTGCTCGGCACTGAAGCCGTAATGCCCCCAGACCGTGTCGGGCGTGGAGCTGTGATAGGCCGGCAGGTATTTCGTGCCCTTGCCCGCGCAGATCACCTCCAGCCCGATCGTACGGGCCCAGTCGACGAGTTCGGCGATGAGCGCCGGCTGGTCCCCCGAAGCCATGGAGTAGATGATCCCGGCCTCCGCCGCCCGGCGGGCGAGGAGTGGTCCGGCGAGCACATCCGCCTCGACGTTGACCATCACGATGTGCTTGCGGTGCTCGCAGGCCTTGAGCGCATGGTGGATACCGGCGGCCGGGCTTCCCGTCGCGTCGATCACGATGTCGACGAAGGGGCTCGCGATCATCGCGTCGGCGTCGTCGGTAATGACGGTCGTGCCGGCCTTGGCGGCGGCCTCCATCGTGCTCGCCGCGAAGCGGGCATCGTCCCAGCCGACGCGCAGCAACGATTGTCGCGCCCGGTCCGGCGACAGGTCGGCCACCGCGATGAGATGGATGCCGGGCGTCCGGGGCGCCTGCGACAGGTACATGGAACCGAACTTGCCGGCGCCGATCAGGCCCACGCGGACCGGGCGCCCCTCACTTGCGCATCGCTCCAGCTTGGAAAACAAGGACATGTCGCAATCTCCCTAAAGCGGCGCGCGTTCGGCGAACCCGAAACTCGGCGTCGCGCTTGCACTTTTTCGCGAGACTGGAACTATCATTCGAATCCGCGCACGCCCATGTGGAGGATCGCAAAGGCGCCGTGCGGAAATCCCAACATCCAGCGGCGACACCCGATGGCCGATTTCGATTGGAACGACCTGCGTGCCTTTCTCGCCATCGCGCGGGTGGGGCGGCTGACGATCGCTGCGCAGCGCATGGGCATCGACCACTCGACCCTGAGCCGGCGACTGACCGCGCTCGAGGCTGCACTCGGCACGCGGCTCTTCGACCGGCGCCCCTCGGGCTTCTCCCTCACGAGCGATGGCGAGCAGCTTCTCGCGGATGCCGAGAGGATGGAGAGCGTGGCGATCACCATGCGGTCGCGCCTGGACGAAGCCTCGCATCAGGTGAGCGGCACAGTGCGGCTCGGCACGCCGGAGGCGTTCGGAACATATTTCCTGGCACCGCGGCTCGCCGAGCTTTTCGCGGCACAGCCGGCCCTCGAGATTGAGTTGGTGGCCAACCCGCGCAGCTTCAGCCTGTCGAAGCGCGAGGCGGATCTCGCTGTCAGCATGGCCCGGCCGGAGACGGGCCGGCTCTTCGCCCACAAGCTCGTCGATTACGGTCTCGGCATCTACGCGGCGCGCGGCTACGCAGGAACGGTCCGTTCGGTCGACGACCTGCCGCACCACCGCTGGGTCGGGTATGTCGAGGATCTGCTCTGGACGAGCGAGCTCAACTACCTCCCGCAGATCTCGCCGACGATCCACCCGCACGCACGGATCTCGAACGTCATCACCCAGTTGGAGGCGGTGCGCGGTGGGGTGGGCCTCGGGATCCTACCGCATTTCATGGCGCGGGGCTGCGGCGACCTCACGGCGATCCTGCCCCAGGATGTGCGCATCACGCGCGCCTACTGGCTCATCGCCCACGCGGATACGCGCGACCTGCTCAGGGTCAAGCTCGTCTCGGAATTCCTCAGGCGGCAGGCGGCGGCGGCGGGCGACGCCTTCTGGCTGGCGCGACCGTAGGCGCGTCGGAGGTAGCCATCAGGCCGGCATCCGCGCCCGCCTGCGCCCGGCTCTCCCGCTCCGCCTCCAGAAGCCACCGGCGGAAGGCCCAGATCTTCTCCAAATCGCCGTCGCCGTCGCGGTAACAGATGAAGTGGAGATCCCGGTACAGGCTCCGCACCCGGCCGTTGCCGAGGCGAACGAGTTGCCCGGCGTCGATCTCGGCCTGAGCGAAGCGCAGACTCTCCAGTGCGACCCCAAGCCCCTGAACCGCGGCCGAAATCACGAGGGAGCCACGGTCGAACGCGGCGCCGCCCGGCGTTTGCGGAAGCGGGAGACCATTGACCGCGAACCAGTCCGGCCACCGCACCGGGCTGAACGAGGATTCGAGCCGCGTGAAGCGCCCGACCGTGGACGGCTCGATCTGTCCGAGGCCCCGATCGATCTCCGGAGTACACAGAGCCGCGATCTCCTCGCGGCCGAGTGACTCGACCGCCAATCCGGGCCCATGTGGAGGGCGACCGTAGGCAATCAGAACGTCGATCTCGTCATGCCGGCTCAAGTCGATCGGATCGGCGTTGGTAGAGAGGCGGATGCCGAGGCCGGGATGCCTCTCCACGAAGGAGGGCAATCGTGGGCTCAGCCACTTGGCCGCGAAGCTCGGCGTACAATGGACCGACAGGGTTGAGGGCGGCGGCGGGCTCAACCCGGTGCAGGCCCGCTCGATTATGTCGAACGCATCCGAAACGCCAGCGAGCAGGCGTTCGCCATCGACGGTGAGCATCACTTGCCGATTGGCCCTTCGGAAGAGCGCGCGCTCAAGCGTCCGCTCCAACGCGCGGATCTGGTGGCTCACCGCCGAGGGCGTGAGATGCAACTCCTCACTCGCCCGCGCGAAACTGCCGAGACGCGCGGCGGCCTCGAAGGCGCGCAGCCCAGGAAAGCTCGGGATCCGGCGCATTCAGCAACCCGTGAATAGAATTCATGAAAAGAGTGAAAAAACGTCGTTTGTCAACGGGTTGGTCCGGCACAATAGTGCTTCTCACGCCACGAAGGCGATTGAGCGGAGACGGTCGAGAACGCCGTCAACGGCGGACACGCGGGAGGACGGCACAGGATGCGACCGTGCGCGCCGGGCGCAACCGCGCGGTGGCTGGTGCCGTTCACGATGGCCTGCTCCGTGGCCGTCGCCTTCGATCCTCTCAATACCGGGTACGCGACGTCGCCGATGTCGGGCCGGTCTCCAGTATCGCCCGCCCTCTGACCGATCGGTCCCCAACCGCCGGTCTCGTCTGCGGTCATCGAGCCGGTTGGGCCATGAGGATCGCAGGGTCCTACCCCGCAAACTGAGAGAGTGCGAACCATGCTCGACGACGATCACGCCCACCCCGACGACGTTGCCCTCCAACTCGCCGATGACAGCGCCGGCCGCAAGCGGATCTCGATCTACCAGCCCGAGCAGGCCGGCCTGATCTTCCCCGAGATCCCGGATTTCAACAGCTTCGAGGAGGAGCGAACCTACCGCAAGCAGCACCTCGTTGCCGCCTGCCGCGCCTTCGCGATGCACGGCTTCGATTACGGCTTCGCCGGACATCTCACGATCCGCGACCCCGAACGTCCCGAACTCTACTGGACCAATCCGATGTGCGTGCACTTCTCTCAGGTGCGGATGTCGAACTTGATCCTTGCCGACCACAACGGCGACGTGGTTGAAGGCCGATATGCGGTCAACCGCGCGGGCTTCGTCCTTCATGCGGCCGTTCATGATGAGTATCCGGACGTGATGGCGATGTGCCACGCGCACACCGTCCACGGCACCGCCTGGTGCGCCACCGGCCGGCCGCTCGACATGATCAGCCAGGACGCTGCGGCCTTCTACAACAGCCACGCGGTCATCGGCGCCTCGGCGGGCGCGGTCGCGGTGGAAAAGGCGAGCGGCCAATCGGTCGCCCAGCAGATCGGTCGCAATCGCGGGGTGCTGCACCAGAACCACGGCCTCCTGACCACGAGCCGGCACAGTATCGACGATGCGGCCTTCTGGTTCATCGCGCTTGAGCGCGCCTGCCAGCAGCAACTCCTGGTGGAGGCGACGGGGATCAAGCCACAGGTATTGTCGGAAAAGACCGCCCGCTACAGCCGTGAGCACGTGGGCAGCGACTATATCGGTTGGCTACATTTCCAGACGCTCTACAGCCACATCGCGGCGACGCAGACGGACATGTTCGCATAGGCATCGCATGACAGGCCTCTCGCCCGGGGGAACTGGAGTTCTCCCGGGCGTTTTCGGCGAAGCCGTAAGCCATGTTCAGTCCCGCCGGACGCCTCCATTCCATGGTCGCTCAATTCAGGGGATCTATCAACGCTTCGATTTCTGAGGCCGACATCAGCCAAGAAACTGGCGTCAATCGTTCGGCGGACTTGGTCCGAGTCCTTGAGAGCGCCTAACAGGCGATCAACCCGAGGCAAGCATCTCGCCGTCCGGCAGCGTCCGCAATGGACCTGTCGATCAGCAGCTTGTTGGCCTCAAAGCTTGCGTCCGTCTCGACGGAGATATTGCTGAATTCCGTCGATGAATCCAATCCGATGCTGAATTTTCCCAGATTTGTCCTTAAGACAACTCTGCCTGATTGCGAGAACAGCGGGTACCAGTCTTGATTGTCACGGCCATGACGCTTAGGCAAAATGGCAGGTGTTCCCGCAGGCCTTGAGCAAGGCGTCGTTCCCGTGCGCTCGCAACAGACGACCGATCGGCGCACCGCATCCGGCTCGAGACGATCCTGGCTCGCGCCGATCTGGCGCGGCTACGTGCGCGTCCTGCACGCGATCACTGCCGCCGTGGTCGGCGCAGCCATCCTGGTCTTCGGCGTCCTGTTCGTGAACTACGGGGTTCTGTCGACGCCGAAGGCGCAGGCCTATCGCAACCTAGACCCCTCCATCCCCGAATGCCGCGATGGTCTCGCCCAGGGCTGGACCATCCTGGCCGAGACCGGACGTCGACGGCTTTCCGGAGCCAGCACGGCCGATGATGGCGGCTGGGTCGATCCGAGCAACGACGAGAATGCAGCCATCGCGAGCGATCCGCGCTGGCGTACCCGCTTCCGCTGCGCCCTGCAGCGCCACGTCGTCACCTCCGAACGTCCGGACGGCAAGCCGCTCGACTACACGCTCGGCTTCCTGGAGTTTCAGGAGGACGGCGAGCCCTACGCCCTCGTATCCCGTAGCGGCGGCAGCGACGTGGCCAACACGAGCGCGATGCTGCGCCACGCCATGGAGAGCCAGATGCGCGCGAGCGGCGCGGCGGCCTCCGGGGTCAGGCCGGTGATCACCCAGCTCGACGCGCTCAAGCAGCATCTCTCGACCGGCGCGAACTACGTCCTGGTTTTCGTGCACGGCTGGCGCCACGACGCCCGCATCGGCGACGGCAACGTCGCCGATCTGCGCCTCTACGCGGCCCATGCCGCACGCTTCCTGCAACAGCGCTGCCCCACCAATCCGACGGCGTGCGAGATGAAGGTCACCGCCATCTATGTCGGCTGGCGCGGCGCGCGCGTCGACGAGCGGGGCCTGCGGGATTTGTTCGGTGACGCGGTCGGGGGCTTCTTCGGCGACGTCTCGGCGGCCGCCACCCTGTTCGACCGCAAGCCGGTCAGCGAGGCCATCGCGCCCGCTGCGATCTCGGCCCTGCGCTCCATCGAGTCGGTCTTGGCTGCGCCGCGCCCGGGCGGCCGCGAAGGCGACAACCGACTGATCGTGGCCGGGCACAGTCTGGGCGGCAACATGCTGGCCACCGGCCTCAAGGACGACGTGCTCAAGGCCGTGCGCCGCCACCGCTTCGGCGAGACGCTGCCGCCCGTCCTCGGCAACCTCGTCGTCCTGATCAATCCAGCGTCCGAGGCGAGCAAATGGACGGCGATCCAGCGCGCGGTCTGGGAGCGCATCGCGCTCCACGCCGACGAGCACACCCCGGCCGCCGAGGTTGCCCGGGATGCCGGCACCTTCCCGCCCGAGCAGCGCCCCGTGCTGATCTCCATGACAGCGGCGCTGGCATTCCCGGCGGGCGGACTGCGGCCGGGCGATTGCGCCTGGATCGGCCTCGAGATCGACGATGGCTTCCAGGCTGCGCGGCAGCGGATCCGGCAGCGCCTCGCGAACACCGACGCCATGTTCGACTCCGGCGTCGACTATGATTGGGCGACGCACGACCTGTTCCCGACCTTCAAGCTCGATTTCCGCCCGGCGGCCGGCTACCTCGACCGGGTTGCCGCCCGCTTCGAACGCCGCCAGCCCCGCGGGATGAGCTGCGTGCCTCCGAAGGCCTCCGGCACCCTCGACGCGCTCCTGACGTTGCCGCTGCGCGCCCTCTCGGTGCTCGCCGAGACTTTCCCGTTCCAAGTCAGCCTGCGGGAGGAGTCGCACACGATCGGAAACCTCGATCCGCCTCGTCCGGCGGCCGGCGTGCTCGCGGACGCGCAACCGTCGGCCGCGCCGTTCGGCACCACCCACGAGCTGCTCGGCCTGCGCGATGCCCGCGCAGAGGGGCACCATCCCTACGCGACGCTCGCGGACGCCGCGATCGACTGCCCGCGCTCGGACCGCTGGCTGACCCGGGCGCGCACGCGCAGGAAGGAACTGTCCGGATTGTTCTGGGATAGCGAGGACCTCGCTCCGGCGGACTCAGTCGATTCCAGCCTCGGCAGGCCGGCGGCGCGCTTCCTCCACGGGCTTACCCTGACGGGAATCGCGCCGATCACGCTTGCCAACGATCCTTTCTGGAACATGCGCGCCTTCGACAACGCGCTCTCGCGCCACGACGGGTATCGCCTCTCGTCCTTCATCTGCGCCATGAACCAACTCGTGATGGACGACATCACGGGATCCGCGCCGCGCATGACCGATCGGATGGGCGGCCCGGATCAACAGCCGGCCGATAAGGCGCCGGTGACCAACGGAAGAGAGTGATCCGGAGCCGGCCTTCGGAGCCCGCGCTTCCGGGCAGACGGATTCGATCGGTCCAGAAGACGGATCATGGCCGATAGCGGCCTGTGTGCTTCGGGGCTCAAGGTGCGGGTAAGCGAACGTTCCACCCGGCTTCGACGAAAGCCTCGGAGTGATCCATTCCAAACCTTGACCACGCGCGAGAAGAATGCCCGCTCATGAGCGCCAGGCGTAACGGCCGGTATCGGGCGATACGAAGAGGATCGAGCCGCATACACAAAGTCTCACGGCTGCCCGTTCGTCATTCTTCAGGGAAATTCTGCCGCGCTGCCTGGTTGGGATGCGGCGGATGCCGAGGAAGCGTCCGCCCAATACATCCAGCACGGTGATTGATCATGATTTCACACGTCGCGCGCTCGGGAAGATCGCGGAGATGACCGGCGATGCGCGTTCTGGATGACGCTCCTGCAACTACGGCATCCACGTGCGCTTGTCGTCGGCCGCCTGCTCCCAGCTTTCGGCGAGACCCGGCAACAGTGAGGCGGGGCGGTCAGTTCGCGTGAGGTCCCACAGGACCAACCCTTCGAAGCGCGCGTCGTAGCGCTGGACGAAGAGCTGCGTCAGGCCCCGCGCGGCAACATGTCCAAAGCCGGGCAGCCTCGCACCGAACGGGCGCGCAGCGCCTCGCCGGTAACAGGCGCCGCCTGCGATCGATCAAGATGTGGCTGATGCCAGATGTGGCAGATGCCTGCGTGGCCGACGTTTCCTTCGTGCACCCTGGGATCCGAGCCGTCAGCCCACCGCGGCGCGGTAGTCTCACGTCGGATTTGACGGCACGCCGCCACTCGTGACAGCGTGCGCCGTGGCATGAATGGTGCCTGATCTCGGGCGGACCTGCGCCTCCGCGCGCTTCGGCCGCGACACCCCGGCACGGCGGGGTTCGCCCGACACCCCTGCACCCGGGAACCCTCGATGTTGCGTCATACTGCAGCCTGCTTCGCCGCAGGGCTCGCTCTCGCATCCGCCGCGCCGCCTGCCTCCGCCCAGACCCTGCGCTTCGGCCTGATGGAGGACTCGGACGCTCTCGATCCGACGCTGGCCCGGACCTTCGCGAGCCGAATGATCTTCGCGGCGCTCTGCGACAAGCTCGTCGATATCGGACCCGACCTGAAGCCGGTGCCACAACTCGCGACGCATTGGGAGCTCTCGTCCGACGAGAAGGCGCTGACCATGCACCTGCGCCCGGGCGTCACGTTTCACGACGGCGAGCCCCTCGACGCGGCGGCGGCGAAGTACAGCATCGAGCGACACCTGAAGATGCCGGGCTCGCAGCGCCGCGGCGAGATCGCGCCGATCGACACCGTCGAGGTGGTCGATCCCCTCACCTTCACGATCAAGCTGAAGCAGCCCTTCGCGCCCCTGCTGGCACAATTCACCGACCGGGCCGGCATGATGGTCTCGCCGAAGGCCGCCGAGCGGCTCGGCGACAAGTTCTCGACATCCCCCGTCTGCGCCGGTCCCTACAGGTTCGTCGAGCGGGTGCCGCAGGACCGCATCGTGGTCGAGCGCTTCCCCGCTTATTGGAACAAGGACCAGATCCAGATCCAGAGGATCGAGTTCCGGCCGATCCCCGATTCCACGGTGCGACTCACCAACCTGCGGGCCGGCCAGCTCGACCTCCTCGAGCGTCTTGCGCCCACCGACGTCCCCCAGGTCTCGCGCGATGCCAAGCTCAAGCTCGGCACGACCTACGAGCTCGGCTTCCAGGAAATTCTGTTCAACACGGGTCGCGAGGGCTCGCCCGTGGCCGACGCTCGGGTACGCGCGGCCTTCGATCTCGCGATCGACCGCAATGCCCTGAACCAAGTGGTGTTCAACGGCGAGTTCCTGCCCGGCAACCAATGGGTTTCCCCCAAGCACCCGAACTACGTGAAGGAGTACCCACTGCCGAAGCGCGACGTCGCCAAAGCGAAGGCGCTGCTCGCCGAGGCCGGTCAGCCGAAGCCTCAGATCACCCTCACGGTCTACGCCAACAGCGAGGCGCCCCAGGTCGGTCAGGTGATCCAGGCGATGACGAAAGAGGCGGGCTTCGACGTGAGGATCCAGGCCACCGACTTCACCACCGCCCTCGATGCCGCCGACAAGGGGAATTACGAGGCCTACCTCTATTCTTGGAGCGGCCGGCCGGACCCGGACGGCAACACATTCAGCTTCCTGTCGTGCAAGGCGCCCCTGAACTACGCGCGCTACTGCAGCACAGAGGCCGAGGCAGCGCTGCAGGCCGAGCGCGGCAGCGTCGACGCGGGCACCCGGCAGGCGGCTTGGAAGCGCCTCGCCGACCGCGTCCTGACGGACCGTCCCGGCATCTACCTGCTCCACCGGAAGTTGCTCTGGGCCTACGGCCCGAAGCTCACGGGCTTCGTGCCGTACCCTGACGGCCTCGTGCGCTTCACCGGCCTGAAGCTCAACTGATGCTGCGCTTCCTCGCCCAGCGCCTGACACTGGCGGTGCCGACTCTGGTGCTTGCCTCGATGATCATCTTCGCCCTGCAGCAGCTCCTGCCGGGCGACACCGCGACCGCGCTCTCGGGGGAGGAGCGCGACCCGGAGGTGATCGCGTTCATCCGCCAGAAATACCACCTCGATCAGCCGCTTCCCGTTCGCTACGCCTACTGGGCGGGCGGGGTGCTGAAGGGCGACCTCGGCGAGTCGATCCGGTTGCAGAAGCCGGTCTCCGAGCTCGTCATCGAGAAGCTGCCGGTGACGCTGGAGCTCGCCTGCCTCGCCATGCTGGTGGCCCTCGCCCTCGGGGTACCGATGGGCATCCTCTCGGCGGTCAAGCGCGGCACCTTCGCGGACACGCTCGCCAACGGGATCGCTCTCTGGGGCCTGTCGGTGCCGAACTTCTGGCTCGGCATCCTGATGATCCTGCTGTTCTCGGTGCATCTCGGCTGGCTGCCGGCCTCGGGCTACGTGCCGCCGAGCGAGAGCCTGGTCGACAACCTCAAGGCCATGGCGATGCCGGCCTTCGTTCTCGGCAACGCCATCGCGGCGGTGATGATGCGCCACACCCGCGCGGCGATGCTCGGCGTGCTGGGCTCCGACTACGTCCGCACGGCCCGGGCCAAAGGCGTCGCGCCGCTGCGCCTGATCCTACGCCATGCGCTCCCGAACGCCGCGATCCCGATCATCACCCTCGGTGCCCTCGAATTCGGGCAACTCCTCTCGGGCGCCGTGCTGACGGAGCAGATCTTCTCCGTGCCGGGCTTCGGCAAGCTGATGGTGGACGCGGTGTTCAACCGGGACTTCGCCACCGTGCAGGGCGTCGTGATCTGCACGGCTGCCACCTACATTGCCCTCAACCTCGCGGCCGACCTGCTCTCGGCCGCGGTGAACCCGAAGCTGAGGCGGGCATGACACGGTCCGAACCGGGTTGCGCCGCACAGCGTGCGGCGCTCCGCTGGCGAACGGGGGGGCTGACGCGCCGCGCGGAAGCGCGCTCGGAGGGGTGCCCATGAGCGGCGTCGGTCAGGGGAATGCGGGTGTCGCCGCGCCGCCCGCCGCATGGGTCGCCTCGACCCGCGAGCCCGGCCTGCTCGCGGCCTTCTGGGGGCGCCTCAGGGCGCGACCGAGCGCGGTGGTCGGGCTCGTGGTCGTGGGAGCTCTGATGTTGATGGCGGCGCTGGCGGACGTCGTTGCGCCCTACGATCCGACCGCCACGGATTGGGGCAATGTCCGCGGCGCCCCGAGCCTCGCCCATCCGTTCGGGGGTGACGAGGTCGGGCGCGATGTCCTCTCACGCATCGTCTACGGAGCCCGCGCGTCCCTCGGGGCCGGCCTCGTCTCCGTGCTGCTCGCCGTCTCCCTCGGGCTCCCGATCGGGCTGGTCGCTGGCTACGCGGGCGGTCTCGTCGACGGGGCGATCATGCGCCTCACCGACGCGCTCCTGGCCATCCCCTTCCTGATCCTGGCAATCGCCCTCGCGGCCTTCCTCGGTCCGAGCCTCACCAACGCGATGCTGGCGATCGGTCTCTCCGCCACATCGACCTTCGTGCGGCTGACCCGGGCCCAGGTACAGGCGGTGGCGGCAGAGGAGTTCGTCGAGGCGGCACGCTCGGTCGGCAATCCGCCTTGGCGGATCGCCTTGGTCCACATCCTGCCCAACATCGTGCCGGCGATCTTGGTCCAGGCGACGCTCACCATCGCGGCCGCGATCATCGCCGAGGCGAGCCTGTCCTTCCTCGGCCTCGGCCAGCAGCCCCCCGAGCCCTCCTGGGGCGCGATGCTCAACGTCGCCAAGAACTTCATGGATCAGGCACCCTGGATGGCGATCTGGCCCGGCCTGTCGATCTTCGTCGCGGTGCTGGCCTTCAACCTGCTCGGTGACGGTCTGCGCGACGCCCTCGATCCGAGGCAGCGGACATGACCGGCTCCACGACACGGCCCCCTCTCCTCGACGTGAGCGATCTCGCCGTCTCATTCGACACCGAGGGCGGTGCGGTCCACGCCGTTAACGGCGTTTCCTACACGCTGGCCGAAGGCGAGACGCTCGGCATCGTCGGAGAATCCGGCTCGGGCAAGAGCGTGCATGTGCTTGCCATGCTGGGGCTGATCCCGCGCCCGCCCGGGCGTGTCACGCGTGGGAAGGTCTGGTTCGGGGGGCGCGATCTCCTCGCACTCCCCGAGCGCGACCTGCGCCGGGTGCGCGGCGGCGAGATCGGCTTCGTGTTCCAAGACCCAATGAGCTCCCTCAACCCCGGCATGAGCGTCGCGGCCCAGATCGTCGAGCCCCTGCGCATCCATCTCGGTCTCGATCAGCGCGCCGCGCGCGCTCGGGCCCGCGACCTCCTCGACCTCGTGCGCATCCCGAATACGAAGGGCCGCCTCGACCAGTACCCGCACGAATTCTCAGGCGGCCAGCGTCAGCGGGTGATGATCGCGATCGGGCTCGCCTGCCGGCCGAAGCTCCTCATCGCCGACGAGGCCACCACGGCCCTCGACGTCACCGTGCAGGCCGAGATCGTCGCCCTGGTGCAGGAGTTGAGGCGCGAGATTGGCATGGCCATCATCTGGATCACCCACGATCTCGGCGTCGTGGCCGGCATCAGCGACACCGTTCAGGTGATGTATGCGGGGCGTATCCTGGAGCGCGGCCCCGTCGACGCTCTGTTTCGCGATCCCCGCAATGCCTACACGCTGGGGCTGCTGCGCTCCCTGCCGGATCTCAGTCGCGGTCGTGCGGGGCGGAAGCGCCTGCAGCAGATCGACGGGGCACCTCCCGACATGCGCACCCCGCCGCCGGGCGATCCCTTCGCACCCCGGAACGCCTACGCGACACCCCGTTGCCGGGCCGAGATGCCGCCCCTCTCGCAGGCTCCTGGCGCCGCGCCGGGCCATCTCGTGGCCGCGTGGTATGATCTGCCAGCGCTTCTCACCCGCGAAGCCGCCCAACAGGGGCACACCCCATGAAGGCAGCTCCGGCCTACCCCGTGATCTCGGTGCGCAATCTCTCGAAATCCTATCCTCTGCGGTCGTGGTGGGGCGGCAAGGCCGACGTCTTCCGGGCGGTGGAGGATGTCAGCTTCGAGATCCGTCCCGGTGAGACGCTCGGCCTCGTCGGCGAATCAGGCTCGGGCAAGTCGACGATCGGCCGTGCCGTGACCATGCTGAACCCGCCGACTTCCGGCACCATCGCATTCGAGGGCATCGACCTCGCGCGGCTCTCGCCCCAGGCGCTCTGCCGCACCCGCGCCCGCATCCAGACGGTGTTCCAGGATCCCTACGCTGCCCTAAACCCGCGCATGAGCGCGGGCGCCTACGTGGCCGAGGCGTTCCGGCTGCACCGGCCCGACATGGCCCGGTCCGAGCGGCGCGAGGCGGTGGCAAGCCTGTTCGCGCGTGTCGGCCTCGATCCGCACTTCCTGGGGCGCTATCCCCACCAGTTCTCGGGCGGCCAGCGCCAGCGCATCTGCATCGCCCGCGCCATCGCGCTGAAGCCCAGCTTCATCGTTGCCGACGAGCCGATCGCGGCACTCGACGTCTCGATCCAGGCCCAGGTCGTCAACCTGCTGCAGGACCTGCAGGACGACCTGGGCCTGTCCTACCTGTTCATCTCCCACGACCTGCGCATGGTGCGCTATCTCTGCCACCGGGTCGCGGTGCTCTGGCGCGGGCGCATCGTCGAACTCGCCGAGAGCGACCGCCTCTACGAGGATCCGCGCCATCCCTACACCCGACGGCTGCTCGCGGCCGTTCCGCTCCCCGACCCGGCGGCCGAGCGCGCCCGCCTCGCCGCACGGGAGACGACGAACCCGGCCCCCGGCCGGCCCGGCGACCTCGTCGAGGTGGGACCGGGCCATTGGGTCGCCGCAGACCCCTTGCCTGAGGAGACGGACCGTTGAGGGATTTCTCGAGACCCGGGCGCTCCCCCGTCCATGCCGGCAACGCCGCGGTCGCGACCTCGCACCCCCTCGCGACGCTGACGGCCATCGAGGTGCTGCGCTCCGGCGGCAACGCCGTCGATGCCGGGATCGCGGCGGTCGCGGTGCAGTGCGTCGTCGATCCGCTGATGACCGGCATCGGCGGCGATTGCTTCGCCCTCTACGCCCCGAAGGACGCCTCCGTGCCCGTCGCCCTCGACGGCTCGGGCCGCAGCCCCGCCGCGGCGCGCGCCGAATGGTATGCCGAGACCGGCACCGCGATCACCGAGACCTCGCCCCACGCCGTCACGGTGCCGGGCGCCGTCGCGGCCTGGGCCCGGCTCGTGGCCGACCACGGCACCCGCCCCCTCGGCGCGCTGCTGCGGCCCGCGATCCACTACGCCGAGGAGGGCTTCCCGGTGCAGTCCCGCGTCGCCTGGGACTGGGCCCGCAACGTCGCGCGCGTCGGCCACGACGCGCCGGCCGCCGCGACCTACCTGAGGGACGGCCGCGCGCCGGAGGCCGGCAGCGTCTTCCGCCACCCCCGCCTCGGGGCGAGCCTGCGGCGGATCGCCGAGGAGGGCCCACGCGGCTTCTACGAGGGGCCGGTGGCCGCCGACATCGTGGCGCATCTGCGCAGCCTCGGCGGCCTCCACAGCCTGGAGGATTTCGCCGCCGCCGCGCCCGCCTGGGTGACCCCGATCGCGACGCGCTACCGCGGCTACGACGTCTACGAGTGCCCGCCCGCCGGCCAGGGCCTCGCCGCCCTGATGATGCTGAACCTCCTCGAGCCCCACCCCGTCGGCGCCCTGTCCGACCTCGACCGGGTGCATCTCTTCGCCGAGGCCTGCAAGCAGGCCTACCACCACCGCGACGCGCTCTTCGCCGACCCGGACCTGCAGCGCGTCCCCGTCGACCACCTGCTCTCGGATGCCTGGCGCGCCTCCGCGCACGGCGCCATCGACATGGCCCGGGCCCGCGAGCCGGTGCTCTACCCGGAGGTCGCCCAGGAGGCCGCCCACCGGGACACGGTCTATCTCTGCGTCGTCGATGCCGAGGGCAACGCGCTCTCGCTGATCAACTCCCTGTTCCAGGGCTTCGGCACCGGCATCATGGCGCCGGAGAGCGGGGTGCTGCTGCACAATCGCGGCCTCAGCTTCCGGGTCGAGCCCGGGCATCCGAACAGCGTCGCGCCGGGCAAGCGCCCGATGCACACCATCATCCCGGGCCTGCTGATGCGGGACGGGCGGGCGGTGGCGCCGTTCGGGGTGATGGGCGGGCATTACCAGGCGATGGGCCATGTCGAGCTGCTCAGCGGCCTGCTCGACCGGGGGCTCGACGTGCAGGAGGCCCTCGATGCCCCGCGCAGCTTCGCCTACGGGGGCGCGCTGGAACTGGAGCCGGTCCTCGCCGACGCCCTCGGGGCCGGGCTCGCCGCGCGCGGGCACCCCGTGGTGCGCGCCCCTGCCGCTCGGCGGCGGCCAGATCATCTGGATCGACCGCGCCCGGGGCACGCTGGTCGCCGGATCCGACCCGCGCAAGGACGGCTCGGCAATGGGCTACTGAGGCCTGGCAGGTTCGGCCTCGCACGCGACGGCACGGCGAAGGTCCTCGCGCTCGACCACACATAGGACACGCCATGCACTTGAACTGTCAAGCCACTGGCCTTTCGGATGCGCCGGCAATTCCTTCGCGGCAAGATCGCGGGTCTCCTGGATCGGCTCGAAGAGGCAAACCGGATCGGACCGCCGCACCCCTTTGGGCTGAGGACAGTGCGGCGGAGGCGTGAGTGGGGGTTGCTGACTGATGGGACGTGAGCCACGCGTCCAAGCCGTAGATCGTCTTGAGGCGCCTGTCGGCTCTCTCGAGAAGCTTGGCGGCTTCGTCGAGGTCTCCGTTCGCCGCTGCGAGGTCGGCAGCCGCGACGTCGCGACCGGCGCGCTGACACAGCAGGTGTGTGCGAAGGCGAGACAGCAATTCCAGCATCGGCAGCCCCCACCGGAGACAGCGCACTGATGCAAAACGCGTGCTGCCGGGCCGGTATGCCGGCGGGACTGACGGCGCGCCATTCCCTGCCCGTTCACGCGGGACGCGACATCGACGCCTCGCTTCCGATCGCAGGTTTCTGCCCTCGCGGACGCAGTCGCTCAAGCCGCGTCCACCTCGGTCAGGCGGCTGAAGGTATCCGCGACCAGGCTGACGTGGTGCAGCATGGCCGCGTGCGCCGTCGTGATGATGACCTTAGCCTCCAGGACGGTTGAGCAGGCAATGGAAAAGACATGGGGGTTGCAGCGCCGCGGCTTCCGCGAGATCGTGGTCGTCGATCCCGATGGACGGGAACTAGGGCCTGCCGCCTCGATACGCCGTCGTCGGACGCGGATCGAGCGGCGTCCATTCACTAAAGACTGCGATCTCGACAGGGAAGTTCGCAGCGTTCCCAAGCCGACGGGGCCTAAGATGGCCGCCGTGGCGCCGACGGCAGATCCGGCCGAGAGTCCCGTTGGATCAAGCGGAGCTTTCCCTTCGATGCTAAGGCCCACATGGTCAAGGTGCCGAGTCTTGGTACACCTGCCCGGTCAGGTCGGCTGAAGCGCCGTGATGCCGGTGTCGATCTGATCGTGACAGGCGCCGACGCGCACATCCGGCTGCCGACACGGCTTTTCAGGGCTCCCCAAAGATCGTGACTCGGACGAGGCAGGTCCGCTGTCTGATGAGTCGTTGACTTCGAGCAGGCTGGTTCGATGCGGAGTTCCGAGGGATTCCCCGTAGGCCTCACGCTCCTTCTGGCGTCCCTGTCCGTGCTGCTAACCTGCGAGGACGTCGCGGCGCGCAGGACGACGCATCCTGGCAGGCGGCCCATCAGCGTCCATTATGATGCTCCGAAGGACCAAGCGCTTCGCGAGATCTCCGTTACCATGCGGGAGCGACACGTCCTGGAGCGGGTCGCGGCAATCCTCGACCTCGTCCGCCTGCCCAGGCGCCTGACCTACCGCCTCTCGGAATGCTCCGGCGAACCCAACGCATGGTATGACCCGCGCACGCACGCCGTCACCGTCTGCTACGAACTCATCGGCAGCATCCTGAGGCTGGCGCCGGCCACGACGTCTCCGGCCGGCGTGACTCGGGACGATGCTGTTCGGGGCCCTGTCCTTCAGATCCTCTTCCACGAGAGCAGCCACGCCCTGTTCGACCTGCTGCGGATCCCCGTCCTCGGCCGTGAGGAGGATGGGGCCGATCAGGTGGCCTCGCTCATCCTGCTGCATCTCACCCCCGCGCAGGCGCGCACCGTCGTGAATGGCAGTGCCTACTTTTTCGCAACGCTCGGCAAGCACGAGCCGATCGACCGCGGCAGCTTCGCAGATGCGCATGGTCTATCCTGGCAGCGGTTCTACAATCTCGCCTGCTTGGCCTATGGCTCAGATAGGCGCCGCTACGGCTACATCGTCGAGAAGGGATACCTGCCGCCCGAGCGTGCCAAGACCTGCAAAGAAGAATACAATCAGGTCAATGTCGCTTTCCAGGCTCTGATCGGCCCTCACCTGCGGGTCTGCCCGAGGCATGGCCAAGCTCTACGTCGAGCATTCAGCAAGATGTCGGGAGCACGCAGGCACGATTGAGGCGATAGTCCGCTCCGGTCCCTGGCCGAAGAGTTGCGGGCGTTCAGCGGTGTTGCTCGCCCGGTGGTATGTGGCGAACCGGAAAGGTCGGCGTCGACCGCTCGCGGGCGCATCGACCTCGTCGCGCCACAAGCCTGCCAGCATCGCTCTGGCCATGCCTCCGGCACGCCGGTGCTGCCGTCTGGCTCGCAGGTCAGAACAGGCGCGGGCGGCAAGTGGCTGACCCGGCTTCGACAGTGCAGTTGAGTACTGGTGTTTGTCCCGTTTGATCAAGCAGCCATCGAGGGTGTCGGTTATACCTTCGACTGGCTAGCAATATAAGCCGAGTGGCCTCCGCGTCCGCTCGCGCCGTCTAGGACCCATCCGCCTGCCTCCGCGATCCCCCGTCGCCGAAATGGTCTCGAAAACGCTTCCGATTGCCTCTCGTTCCACGGTGACCCGTCCACTCTCGTCGGGAGGAGGGAACAGCGCAGGTCAGTGACGTTCCCGTGTCCTTGCGTGGGAGTGCGGTCATGATCGACTGGTTTGTCGGCACGCTGCGTAACTACCCAGAACTGGCGATCTTCCTGTCGCTGGCGATCGGTTTCGCAATCGGCCCCCGAAAGCTCGCGGGGTTCAGCCTCGGAAACGTCACCGCGACCCTGCTGGCCGCCGTCGCGATCGGGCAACTCGGCATCGCCGTGTCCCCGAATGTGAAGGCGGCCTTCTTCATCCTGTTCATCTTTGCCATCGGCTACGGCGTCGGACCGCAATTCATGAGCGGGCTGACCCGAGAAGGCCCGCGGCAGATCGGGTTCTCGATCGTCGTCCTCGCGCTGTGCCTGATCGCCCCTCTGCTCTGCGCGCGCATCGCGGGGCTCGATCTCGGATACACGGCCGGGCTCTATGCCGGGTCACAGACGATCTCGGCCTCGATCGGCGTCGCCTCCGACCAGATCTCGCGTCTCGGCCTCACGCCCGAACAGGTGAAGGCCTACAATGACCAGATCCCGATCGGGTACGCCGTGACCTACATCTTCGGGACGATCGGCTCGGCGATCATCCTGGCTCAGCTCGGCCCGAAGCTGATCGGCGTCGATCTCGCCAAGGCCTGCAAGGAATACGAGGCGAAGATGGGCGGCGGCGAGACCCTGGAGCCGGGCCTCACCTCCGCCTACCGCCAGATCGAGCTCCGCGCCTATCGGGTCGGCGCCGACCGCAGCATCGTCGGGCAGCCCGTGGGGGCGATCTGGCCGGGCCTGCGGATCTTCGTCGAGCGCGTGCGGCGTGGGCGGGAGATCATCGAGGCGGACGCGAGCACCGTGCTGCAACCCGGCGATGTCGTGGCGATCTCGGGGCGGCGAGAACTCCTCGTCGAGACGATCACCCCGATGCTCGAGGAGGTGCAGGACCGGGAACTGCTCGACGTGCCCGCCGAAATCGTCGACGTCTTCGTGACAAGGCGGAAAGTGGGGGGCCAGACCCTGCGGGAACTGTCCGAAAACGAATGGACGCGCGGCGTCTACCTTCGCAAGATCACCCGCAACATGATCGAGATCCCGGTGCTGCCGGGCACGCAGATTCTGCGCGGTGACGTCCTCACCCTCGTGGGCGGGCGGCGCCATGTGGAGCTCGCGATCCAGCATCTCGGCTATCCGGACCGGCCGGTCGAGACCACGGACGTGGCCTTCCTGGGAGCCGGCATCGTGCTCGGCGGGCTGGTCGGAGCCTTGAGCTACAAGATCGGGGGAATTCCGATCAGCCTGTCCACCACGGGCGGCGCGCTGCTGGCAGGGCTGCTGCTGGGCTGGCTGCGGACGATCCGCCCCGTCTTCGGCCGTATTCCCGGGCCGGCCCTGTGGCTCTTGAATACGCTCGGGCTCAACGTGTTCATCGCCGTCGTCGGCATCACGGCCGGTCCCGGATTCGTCGCCGGGCTGAAAGCGGTCGGCCTGAGCCTGTTCCTGTGGGGCGCCGTCGCCACCGCGTTGCCGATGATCCTGTCGATCTATATCGGCCGATACCTTTTTCACTTCCACCCGGCGATTCTCTTCGGCGCCTGTGCGGGCGCCCGGACGACGACTGCGGCGCTCGGGATGATCCAAGAGACCGCCAAGAGCAAGATCCCGGCGCTCGGCTACGGGATGCCCTACGCCGTCGGCAATACGGTGCTGACCATCTTCGGCATGGCCATCGTACTTCTCTCGGTATGACAAGAATCCGCAATCACGGGAGTATCGACATGTCCGGAGCGCTGAACCTCAAGGATTTCGAAGCCCTGTCTCCGTTCGAGATCAAGGACGAGTTGATCAAGCTGGCCAAGGCGAGCTCGCGGAGAACCCAGGCGGCCTTTCTCAATGCGGGGCGCGGCAATCCCAATTGGATCGCCACGGCGCCGCGCGAAGGCTTCTTCCTGCTGGGGCAGTTCGCCATCGGCGAGAGCAAGCGCACCATGAGCCACCCCGCCGGGCTCGGAGGCATGCCTCAAGCCGGTGGCATCGCCGCCCGCCTGGACACGTGGCTTGCGCAACACCCGGACATGCCGGGGGCTCCGTTCCTTTCCGAAATGATCCCCTTTGCGGTGAAAACATTCGGCTTCGAGCCGGACGCGTTCGTGCATGAGCTCGTCGACTCGATCATCGGCGACAATTACCCGGTTCCGGATCGGATGCTCGTCCACAACGAGCGGATCGTCCACGAGTACCTGCTGTGGGCGATGTGCGGCGGAAAGAAACCGGCCGGCAGGTTCGACCTCTACGCGGTCGAGGGCGGCACGGCGGCGATGTGCTACCTCTTCAAGTCGCTCAAGGCCAATCGATTGCTGCTTCCGGGGGACACGATCGCCCTCGGGACGCCGATCTTCACGCCTTACCTGGAGATGACGCATCTCGAGGATTACGCCCTGAACGTCGTCCACATCAAGGCGCCGCAGGAGAACAGGTTTCAATTCACCGACGAGGAGCTCGACAAACTGCTCGACCCGAAGGTCAAAGCCTTCTTCCTCGTCAACCCGGGCAATCCGACCGGCATGGCTCTGAGTAAGGAGACCGCCGCAAAGATCACCAAGCTCGTCAAGTCCAAGCGGCCCGACCTGATGATCCTCACCGACGACGTCTACGGGACATTCGTTCAAGACTTCCAATCCCTTTTGGCCAAACTGCCGCAAAATACGATCGGCGTCTACTCCTACTCGAAATACTTCGGCTGCACCGGCTGGCGCCTCGGTGTCATCGCGCTGCACGAGAACAACATCTTCGATGATATGATCGCCGCGCTGCCGCCATCCGAGACCGCGACGCTCGACAGGCGCTACGGCCCTCTCACGCTCGAGCCGCGGAAGCTGAAGTTCATCGACCGCATCGTGGCCGACAGCCGCGACGTCGCGCTGAACCACACGGCCGGCCTCTCGCTGCCGCAGCAGGTGATGATGAGCCTGTTCTCCCTGGCCGAGCTGATGGACGAGCAGAAGGCCTATCAGGCCGCCTGCATCGACATCGTGCATCGGCGTGCCCTGGCGATGATCGATGGACTCGGCCTCAAGCTCACGCCGAACCCGAACTTCGACGCCTATTACGGCCTGATCGACTTCGAGTTCTGGGCGCGCAAGAACATCGGCGACGATGCGGTCGAATACCTGAAGGAGAACGTTCACCCGCTGGATCTCGCCTTCCGCCTCGCCGAGGTCCACGGCATCGTGCTGCTCAACGGCGGCGGCTTCGAGGCGCCGAACTGGTCGCTCCGCGTCTCGCTCGCCAACCTGCCCGACGATGTCTACGACGATATCGGCCGCGGCGTGCGCGCGGTCGCGCGCGGCTACCGGGATGCCTACGAGGCCGGCAAGCGCGCGACGGAGGTGAGGCGCGAGGCGGAGGAGGTGCCGGCTGAGTAGACGCCGCCGGGCGCGGCGCCGTCGCGCGGACAGGAGATGCCGATGAAGGCCACACCGGTCCTGCCGTCAGCCCGCGGCCCCGCGCGGCCGGCCCGGGCGTCCCGCCCGCGCTTCGGCGCGGCCGGTCCTGCACTCATGCTCGCGCTCGCCATCCTGACCGCCGAGGGCGCGGCACAGAGTGCGGCCGCCAAGACCATCTTCGTGACGCCGGCGGGTTCGGGGCCCGGCTACGCCGCGGACGGCACAATGGCCGCGGAGCTGACGCAGCCCTACTCGTCGGCGACCATGCGGTCCGCCCTGCCGGGCGACGTCGTCCAACTCCTCGCGGACGATCCGAAGCCGGACGCCGTGACGCTCTACCGGGAGCGCGTTGCGCTCTCGCAGAAGGGGGCGCCGGACGCGTTGCCGATCACCGTCAGGGGCCTGGGCGCGAAAACCCGCATGGTCGGAAAGAGCGTCGACCGGGTCCGCGACTGCCCCATGCCGGACGACCATGGCGAGCGATCCTGCGGCGATCTCTACGCCGTTCTCGCCGCGCCGCGGAAATCCGACCTGTTCGCGGCCCTGCTGGGATCCGCCAGCCCTCCGGCGGACGGCGGGGCGCGCACTGCCGGCGCGCATCTCGCAATCCCCATCGGCAGGATCGGACGGCTCGCCGAAGCCGCCTGTCTCGATCTCGACCGCGTCGACGGGCTCGTCGTCGAGGACCTGACGTTCGAGGATTGCTGGCTGGCAGCGGTCCGCGCCATCGGCAGCCGGCGCATCGTGCTGCGTCGGTCGCTGATCATCGGGAGCAGCTACGGTCTCGCCGCCAGGGGACGGGCGGACCATCCGTCCGACACGCTCACCGTCGAGAACGTCACCTGGGTGCAGGATGCAAGCGGCTTTGACCCGGCGAGTCTCACCCGCGAAGGCCCGTTCCGGTGTCGCGACGGACGGACGACCGAACTCGGCTGCCCGGGCCTGATGTGGCGGAGCATTCCCTGGGGTGTGAGCCACCATGGGACCTACGAGCATTTCAACGGCGCGCTCCTCGGAGGCAGCGACGTCCAGGGGCCGGTCATCTTCCGCCGGAACAGGGTGCTGGCTGCCTATAACGGGATCCGCCTGAAGGCGAGCGGTTGCGAGGACCTTCCGGCATCGGGGCTCTCGCCCACCTCCTGCCCCTTCAACGCGAACCTCTGGATCTTCGACAACTTGTTTTCCTATGTGCGCGACAATCCGGTCGAGCTGGAGACTTGGGCGACGAACGCGCACATCTTCCACAACCGCATTCACAATGCCCATGCCTGGTTCTCGTTCGACGACATGGGCGGCGGTCCTGTCTACGTCTACGGCAATCGAGGCTGGTTCGACGACATGCCATCGCTCGCCTGGACGCCCTCGGCGCCGGGCGGCCCGCCCTGCTCGCGCCGGCCGCTGCCCGCGACCGGCGCAGGGTTTGATCCCGCGCTCGACCGCCGGTTCGATTACCTCAAGGTCCGCTGGCTCCCGGTCGGCGTCGAGGCGATCGACGCCGCTGGCCGGGTCGACTGGATGGATCCGGCGGAACAATCCTGCGCGGCGAGCATCCTGGGGCGCGTGATCAAGCTCGCCCTGCCGGAGAAGGGAGCGGCCCCGGGCACGTTCCGGTACGCGGCGCGAGCGCCGATCTACGTCTTCAACAACAGCTGGTTCCTGCGGGCACCCGTGACGGGCATCGGCGCCGCCGCCAACCTGCGGCACTGGAACAACGCCGTGCTGTTCTGCGAGCCGGGCGTCCCGGGCTACGATGCGAGCCTCTGCAAGGTCAGGCCCGAGACCTTCGCGACCGATTGCGGTCGGGAATTCGTCAGATCGGACGATCTTGGCCGCTATGCCGGCACTCGGGGCAGCGTGCCCTTCTTCGACTGCTTCCGCTGGCTGCCGATGGACGAGCGCGGCGAGGACCTGCCCTCGCTCGCCAGCGTGTTCGACCATGATGTCAGTAGCAACGGCTTTCCCCAGGGGAACGGGTTGCCGGCCACATTCGAGCGTCACGGGCGCATGGGCGATCCGGGCTTCCGGACGCCTGCACGCGGAGACTTCACCCTCGTGCCGGGCGCGCTCGCCGCAACCTCCGCCTGCCTCGTCGGCGAGACGGGCGAGGGCGGCCTCGCCTGCGCGGATGCGTCGGGGGAGCGCGCCTTCGCGGGCGCCGTCGGCCCGGACGGCAAGCCCTACGCCGCGCCGGCATCGCCCCGCTTCCGGCCGCCGGACTGAGACGCCTCATCGGCGCCGGCGCGCGCCTGGCGTTCGAAGCGGTCAGAGGCTCAGATGCGCGATCTCGACCAGAACGTC
This sequence comes from Methylobacterium planeticum, assembly GCF_008806345.1. Lineage (GTDB taxonomy): Bacteria > Pseudomonadota > Alphaproteobacteria > Rhizobiales > Beijerinckiaceae > Methylobacterium > Methylobacterium planeticum. Next base: position 126,753 of record NZ_VZZJ01000014.1, read on the forward strand.
CTGAAGGTAGGCCCTGATCCGGCCGATGGCATCGGTGCCCGGCCCCGCGATGCTGTAGGCGACCAACTCGCCCCGCGCGTGAACCCTACGGATCAGGAATTCCGCCTTGGTGGCGATCTCGCGCTCGGTCGGCGCGCGCAGGATGCTGCCGGTCTCGCTGGTCGTGATTCGAATTTCGAAGGTAGGCGATGCAGTCATGATCGTCCCATGCGGCAACCTCACTGAGGCGAAAGCGTGGCCGTATGCACTCGGACAATCTTTGCGGGCCCGACGATTCGACATCGGAGCCCAATGCACCCGACAAGTTCAAATTCTCAATGTGCAAGACGCCGTCGCGTGCTCTCGACCACTTCCCCGTTGCCTCGACGGCGAGCCCGGCGCCGGCACGATTGCCTTCGTCACCGGCGCTCGCGGCTTGCACATCTTGGCGCCGGGACTTCCGCCGAACCGGTGTGCACTTCGGCGGAGAGCGCTCGAGTTGGGCGCTGAGGGCGCGTGAAGCGCCTGGTAGCGTGCGGTGGCGGCTCGCGCGTTGAACGGGAGACGGTCCGGGCCGAGTTCCTGATCCAGGGCTGCGCGCCGCACCATGTCGAGCACGCTCGGGTCGCAGATCACGAGCCAGACGGTCACGCTGGTCCGCCACTCCCTTTGCCGCAGCCTCTGCAACGCCGAGTACGCGATGTCGGGCATTCGGCTCAGATTACTGGCGACGACGCGCGGCTGTGCAACGCTCGCGTGACCGTGGCCGGCCCCATCGTGATCGCGCGCGATCCGGTGCGACGGAACGCTCCATCCCGACCTTCGCAGAGTTCGAAATGCCGAGCTTGATGGGCTGGGGCATCCGGCTTGTGCTGCCCGCACCGCGATCCGAAGCAGCGTCCGCACACGCTGCATCTCGCGCCGCCCCAGCCCGCCTCATGTCACCACTGGCTGCGGTCTCGTGCTGGCCTTGATGTCTCGGGCCGGTAAACCGGAGTGCAAAGATCCGGGCGGAGCGGCTCGCCGTCGGCGGTGACCTTACCGCACGACCTCGTCCATGCGCATCAGGGTTCGGCGGAGGATCTCGAAGATGACGGCGGTCGACCAGCCGAACAGCAGGATGCCGTTCATGGCGGCGACCGGACCGAGGAGACGCCAGCGTGCGACCGGGATGAGGTCGCCGTAGCCCAAAGTCGTGTAGTTCACGAAAGCGAAGTAAAAGAGATCGGCGCCCACCGGGGCGATCCCGACGGCCTTGTAGATGGCCGCCCAGATCGTGACCTCCAGCGTGTGTGCCGCCATCAGGACGCACACGGCGGATGACATGATCCACGCCAGTGACATGCTGCTGTACCCGGGCCTTACGGCATGCGAACGGGCCACCCTCAGGACCGCAGCCATCATGAAGGAATGGATCGTGATGCCGCAGACGCTCGCACCGGCACCGACCATCAATTGAGTCAGCATGTCTAGTCTCCGCTGCCCGCCCACGCCTGAGCACCGGCGCGGGAGCCAACGACCGGCCCCGGCTCAGCACAGGGTTGCGGGCATCGTCATCCAAGAAGGAACACCGATGCGACGCTCTGGCGAACCTGCGCCGGTTGCCGAGAGGGGCAATGTTTCGCTCGCGCGATGGTGGACAGATCCGTCGGCAGCCAGCAACCCGGGAGCTTGGCGGTTCACGACGAAGCCGAAACCTGCTCTGATGGCGCGCGACGAAAGCGGAGCCGGACCATGGCACATCTTCGTAGCCTTCGTGCGCATCTGGAGACCGAGGCAGGGCTGACGCAGATCTTCACCTTCGTGTTCGCAGTCATCACGGCAGATTGCGCGGTGACCTTATACGGATTGCTTGCCCAATAGGGTGCGGCGTGCAAGGCCCACCGGGCCCGATGGCCGTCTCACCGCGCGTTGGGTGCGCGCCATGGTACGATTTGCTTCCGAGCTTGCCCGACACGGAGGCGGGGTCAGGTTCAGGGGTGCCGAAATTGTTGACGCGCCCCGCCTCCCGGGGCTGCCATGGGCATCCGACCGAGGTTTCAAACAGACTTTGCCCGGGTGTCCCCTCGGATCAAGCGACGTTGCCCGCTCGGTGCTACTGTCCGGGCGAAAGGCGTTGGAGCCGCTCGGACCGCAGGTCCGATCACGCCGGCGGCTTCCGCTGCGCCTCACTTCGTCAGATCGTCATCCGGAACGGAGACACTCTCATGAAGGTGCTCCTGATCTCGTCGGCAGCCTTTGCCGCCCTGATTTTGACCAGCGTGACTGCAGACGCGCGCGGCTTTCGCGGCGGCGGCTTCCATGGTGCCGGCGTCCGGGGTGGTGGCTTCCGGGGAGGCGGCTTCCACGGCGCTCGGGTGGGCGCCTTCCGCGGTGGCTATCGTGGCGGCGTGGCCGGCTATCGCGGTGGATACGGACGAGTCGGCCGCTACGGCTATGCGGGGGGCGGCCGTTACGGCTACGGTCGCTACGGATACGGCTACCGCGGCTACGGGCTCGCAGCGGCCGGAATCGGCGCTGCCGCGGCCGCCGGCTATTATGGCTCGACTTACGGACGTTGCGGGCCGTACGCGTATTTCGACAGCTATTCCGGCGTCTGCCGTGCCAACTGACCGCCTCTCGGTGCATCCGGGCCAAATCCCGGCTCCGCCGGCGAGGAGGCCCGAGCTTCGGCGGGAGGCATCGCCATGAGATTCGTCCTCGTCATCGTGGCACTGTTCGCCGGCTTGGTCGCGTTCGCGCCGACCGATGCGAACGCGGTCGTCTGTGCGCGCGGCGTGTACCGGGCCGGTTGCGTGGGTCCGCACGGAGCCGTCGGCGTCCGGCGCGGGCCTTACGGCCATGCGCGCGCCGTGCGCGTCCGGCGATACTGACGCATTTCCCGTTCCGCCGCGGCGAGTGGATCAGGGGCCGGCCTCCGGTCCTCAGAGGGCCGGCATCGCCCGAATGGTCCGGCTCGTGCCGCTGACGGTCAGGTCGTTGTCCACTTGGCTCAGGGACGGAACCGGGATGCCGATCGCTCCACCTCCGAGCCAGCGTCGACGGGCCACGACCGCGATCAGCGTGTTGCCGTCCTGCGAGACACGGACGTCCTGGACACGGCCCACGACGAGCCGGTGATCGGCATAGAGCCACCGTCCGCGGAGCGTGGGCACCAGCGAGGCAGCACCGCTCTGCATGCGTGAATCCGCCCGGCTCAGAAGGAGCGAGCGGGCTTCCTGCGCGCTTGCCAAACCTGCCGAGCCTGCCAAGCCGGCGAGCGTCATCGCGGCCGTGGCGTAGACCCAGAGGCGAAGATGCCTCGGCATTGCCGACTCCCACAACGTTTCCCCGAGGACCAATCCAAGATGTTCGCGACCGCCCGGCCCTGACCTGCTAGGCGGCTCTGGCTCATCGCATGTCCTCCCGACGCCCTCGGAGCTCCCCCGTTCGGTCATTCGGCCGGAAGGTGCTCTGGCGCGGCCACGCCCTCCACGGGAGCGGCCGTCTTCCCGCCCTTGCCCGCCAGGAGGCTCCAGGCACGCTCGCGCAGGCTCTGGAACAGCACGTAGAGGGGTGGGATTACGAAGATGCCCAGGAAGGACGCGGCGATCATCCCGCCGAAGACCGGGGTACCGACGTTGCGCCGGGCAAGTTGCGAGGCGCCGGTGGCGATCACGAGCGGCAGCAGGCCGAGGATGAAGGCGAATGAGGTCATCATCACGGGGCGGAAGCGCAGGCGCGCGCCCTCTGTCGCGGCCAGCCGCAGCGGAACACCCTTCTCCCGCTGCTCCTTGGCGAACTCGACGATCAGGATGCCGTTCTTGGCCGCCAGGCCGATGAGCACGATCATGCCGATCTGGGCGTAGAGGTCGAGGGTGAGCTTGCCCCACGCCATCGCCGCGTAGGCTCCCAGGATGCCCACGGTGACGGACAGCAGCACGGGAACGGGGATCGTCCAGCTCTCGTAGAGGCCAACCAGGAACAGGAACGCGAACAGGACCGCGAACCCCAGGATGATCGCGGTCTTGCCTTCCGCCCGCTTCTCTTGGAAGGCCGTGTCGGTCCACTCGCCCGAAAATCCCGTCGGCAGCGTGCGGGCCGCGACGCCTTCCAGCGCGGCCAGCGCCTGGCCCGACGAGACGCCGGCAGCCGGCGAACCTTGCACCGTGACGGCGCGCAAGTTGTTGTAGCGGATCAGCGCGGGCGGTCCCACCACGACCCGCACCTCCGCGAGCGAGCGCAGCGGCACCATCTCGCCGTCCTTGTTGCGCACGTTGATGCGGTAGATGTCGTCGATCTTTGCCCGGTCGGCGGCCTCGGCCTGCACCTGCACCTGCCAAACGCGGCCGAACAGGTTGATGTCGTTGACGTAGAATCCGCCGAGCGACGCCTGGAGCGCCTGGAAGACGTTGTTCAGCGGCACTCCGAGGATCTGAACCTTGTTGCGGTCGATATCGAGGAACACCGAGGGGTTCGTGGCCGAGAAGGTGCTGAAGACGCGGTTGAGCTTCGGCTCCTCGTTGGCCGCCACGATCAGGCCGCGCAGGACCTGGGCGAGTTCCTTCGGGTCGCCGCCGCGCAGATCCTCCAGGACGTAGGCGAAGCCGCCGCCGGTGCCGAGGCCGATGATGGGCGGGGGCGCAAGCGGAACGACGGTGCCGCCGGGGATCTCCCGGAAGCGCTGGCCCAGGCGCGCGATCAGGGCCGTCGCCCCATCCGCGGCGCCCTTGCGCTCCTCGAACGGCTTCAGGGTCACAACCAGGAAGGCCGCGTTGCCCTGAGAGTAATTGTCGATGAAATTGAGGCCGATCACCGACGTGGTGTCGGCGACCGCAGGCTCTTGCCGCAGGATCTCCTCGGCGCGGGCCACCACCTCGGAGGTCCGGCCGACCGAGGCACCTTCCGGCAGCTGCACCACGACGAAGAATGCCCCCTGGTCGTCCTCGGGCAGGAAGCCGGTCGGCGTCGCTTTCGCGAGTTGCAGCGTGCCGTAGGCGGCCGCTCCGGCGAGGACGAGGCCGAGGATCGAGAGGCGCACGATCCGGGCCACGGCGGCGCCGTAGCCGTCGCGGACGCGGTCGATCGAGCGCATCACCAAGCCCATGATGCCACGGCGCGGACCGTGATGGGGCCGCAGCAGCACGCCGCAGAGCGCCGGCGACAGGGTCAGCGCGTTGATCGCCGAGATGAACATCGAGACCGCGACCGCGACGGCGAACTGGCGGAAGAGCTCGCCCGAGATGCCGGGCACGAAGGCGACCGGCACGAAGACCGAGAGCAGGACCAACGTGATGGCGATGATCGGCGCCGTGATCTCGGCCATCGCTCGCTTGGTGGCCTCGCGCGGTGAGAGTTCGGGATGTTCCTCCATCACGCGCTCGACGTTCTCGACGACCACGATGGCGTCGTCGACCACGATGCCGATGGCCAGTACCAGGGCGAGCAGCGAGACGGAGTTCGCCGAGTAGCCGACGGCCTTGAGCACGATGAAGGTGCCGATCAGGCTGACGGGGACGGCCAGCGTCGGGATCAGCGTGGCGCGTAGGCTGCCGAGGAACAGGAACACCACGATGACGACGAGCACGAAGGCCTCGACCAGGGTCTTCTGGACCTCGTGGACCGTCTCGGTGATAAAGGCGGTGGGGTCATAGGTCACCTTCCAGGCGAGGCCCTCGGGAAAGGCCTTCGCCAGCTCTCCAATCCGCCTCTCGACCTCCTTCAGGGTCGAGAGCGCGTTCGCGCCAGGCGACTGGTAGATCGCGATCACGGTCGCCGGGCTGCCGTTCAGCCGCGTCTCCCGGTCGAGATTGGCCGCGCCGAGCTCGATCCGGGCCACGTCGCCGAGGCGCAGCACCGAGCCGTCGGGATTGGTGCGCAGGATGACGTTCCGGAACTGATCCGCGGAGGTCAGGCGCCCCTGCGTCTGGATGCTGAGCTGCAGTTGCTGCTCGTCCGAGATCGGGCGGGCACCGATTCGCCCGACTGGGGCCTGGACGTTCTGGGCCTGGATCGCCCCGATGACATCCCCCGTGGTGAGGTTGAGGCCAGTCAGCTGGTCGGTCCGCACCCAGGCCCGCATGGCGTAATCCTGCGGTCCCCACAGGGTCGCGTCGCCGACCCCGGGCGTGCTCTTGATGCGGTCGAGCAGGTTGATCGTGACGTAGTTCGAGATGAAGAGCGGGTCCTGCGTCGCCTTCGGCGAATAGACCGCCAGCACGCCGAGCAGCGCGGAGGACTTTTTCTTGACGGTGACGCCTTGCCTGCGGACATCCTCGGGCAGCTTGGCGAGGGCGATCTGAACGCGGTTGTTGACGTTGACCGCATTGATGTCGGGATCGGTCCCGAGCTCGAACGAGCCGGTGAGCGTGTAGCTGCCGTCGTTGCCGCTGACGCTCTTCATGTAGATCATCTTGTCGACGCCCACGACCTGGGACTCGATCGGCTGTGCGACCGTCGATTCCACCACGTCGGCGGCGGCGCCCGGGTAGGTGGTGGTCACCGAGACCTGCGGCGGCACGATGTCGGGGTATTGCGCCACCGGGATGGTGAGCAGCGCCAGCGCGCCCGCGATCGCGGTGATGATCGCGATCACTACCGCGAGCCGCGGCCGGTCGACGAAGATCGCGGAGACCATGGCCTCAGATCCTGCTTGCCGACTGGGCCACCGGGTTCGCCCGAACGGCGATCCCGGGCCGCACCCGCTGCAGGCCATCGACGATGACGAGTTCACCGCCCGACAGACCCTCGTCGATGACGGCATCCGGCCCGGCGCCTCCGGAACCCGGCTTGACGCGCCGCATCGCGGCCCGCCCATCCTCGACGATGAAGACGTAGACACCCCCCTGGTCGGCGATGAGGGCCGATTGCGGCACGACGACCTTCTGCTCCGGCTGCCCGGCCTGAAGGTCGACACGCACGAGTTGCCCGTCGCGAAGCGCGCCCGCCGGGTTCGGCATCCTGGCCCGCACCACGACCGTATCGGTGGCACGGTCGACGCTGACATTGACGAAGTCGATCTGCCCGACCTCCCCGTAGGTCGAGCCATCCGAGAAGCGGATCCGGACCGCGACCTTGCTGCGGTCGGGGCGCGCTCCGCTCTGCCCGTAGCGCAGGAACTCGCGTTGGCTCACCGGAAAGGTGAGATACATCGGATCCTGGCTGACGATCGTGGTCAGCACGCCGCTGTCGGGCCCGACCACGTTGCCCTTCGTCACGCTGGTGCGGCCGATCTGGCCGGCAATCGGCGCGAAGATCTGGGTGTAGCCGAGGTTGATCCGCGCCGTCTGGAGGCTCGCCTCGTCGCCCGTGACGGCGCCCCTCGCCTGATCGAGAGCGGCGCGGGCCTGGTCGCGGGCCACGACGGTGCCGGAATTCTTGTCGAGCAACTCTTGCGCGCGCTGCAACTGGATGGCCGCGAGCGTGTAGGCAGCCTTGGTGCGCTCGAGCGCGCCCTCGGCCTGCTTGACCGCCGCCTCGAACAGGTCGGGCTCGATGCGGTAGAGCGGCGTTCCCTGGTCGATCGTCTCGCCCTCGCGGAACAGGACGCCGTCGAGGAAGCCGGTGACGCGGGCGCGCACGTCGACGCGCCCCACCGCCTCGATGCGGCCGACGAAATCGAGAGCCTTGTCGATGGCCTTGCGCTGCGCCGTCACCGTTCCGACCGACAAGGCCGAGGCGGGGTCCGGTTCGCTGCGGGCCGGCAGGCCGAGCCCGACCGCAAGCAGCGCGGCGAGCAGTGGAGGGGGAATGCGGGTCATGGTCGTCCCTCGCCTGATCGCGGCTGCCGAGCATGGGCAGGGCTGACCCATTCTCGCAGATCGGGCGCATTCCGCTTGATCGGACGGGACGTCCTCGGCCGGAAGATCTGCGGCCGAAGCTTCAGGCCGGCTCCGCCTTGTCCTGCTCGGCTCCCGCCCCGGCCGGACGGGTCCTCGTGCCGGAGGATTCGACGTCCGTCCTCCGTCCGGTCGGCTGATTCACCTGTCTCCAGGCGCTGGGCGTCGTGCCGGACCAGCGCCGGAAGGCATGCGTGAAGGCAGCGGGCTCGGAGAAGTTCAGGGCGACCGAAATCTGCGTCATGTCCATGCGGGTGTCGGCCAGCAATTGCTTCGCGACACGGTATTGAGCCTCGTTGGCGAGCCGCGTGAACGTCGTGCCCTCGGCCTTCAGGCGCCGGCCCAAGGTCCGTCTGTCCACCAGCCGCAGGCGAGCCACCCTCTCCGCCTTGCAGCGCTGCCGGGTCACCTCCGTTCGGAGATACTGGCGGAGCTCATCGGTCAGGGAGGAGGGCTCCGCGGCTTCGAGCTGACGGATGCTATCCTCCACCCTTTGGCGAACGGCCGGGTCCGCGTCCGCGATGCGCTCGGCCAAGTGTTTGGTCGGGAACACCAAGGCGGCCGTTTGTTCATCGAACCGGATGGGTGCCCGGAAGAAGCCGGCATACGGGGAGATGTCGTGCGGCATGGAGCGCGGCAGCAGCACCTCCAGCGGCGTCCACTCCGACCCGCACAACGCCCGCAGGAGATTGGTCGTCTTGGCGAGCCCTCGCTCCGCATGATGGGCGGCACCCTTGGCCTCGGGCTCATGAGGCGCATAGGTGAGGACGGCAATGTCGTCGTGGACGCCGAGTCCAACCGCAGCACCCCGGTTCCGCACGCAAAGATGGGCTTCGAGCGCCCGCAAGGCGTTCCCGACCGTATCGGAGTTGCGCATCAGCAGGCCGATCAGCCCCAACGAGGTCAGCGTAGTGCGCTGCCCAATCAGCAGGCCAAAGTGGGTGCAGCCCGTGCGATCGGCCGCCAGAGCGATGAGACGCCCGACAGCGGTGAACGGGACGAACTTGCCGCCACCGAAGACCCGAGGATCGATGCCTGCTTCGGTGACGAGATCGTCAGGATCGGTCCCGTGTTCGACCAGGACGGTGCAAATTGTCTGCAGGACGTTGACATGGATGAAGCCAGCCGGAAGAGCTTGCCCCGCATCATCAAGATATCTGGCCGACTCCATGCCAAACGATGAGACTTTTGTGCGCAACTCGACAGAGGAAATCATAGGAATCCTCACGACTGGTGTCGAATCGGCGCTAAACCTAATCGATGTTAATTGATAATGCAATGATATGATATTTGATTAAACATGATTTGTACTGAAAAATACGGTGATAATTCGGATGATCACGTTGGGTTTGCGCTCCGTCGATCCTGGTTCATAATGGTTCCGTCCCGGAACAGGAGCGTGCGCAAACGTCGCCGCCCCAGAACGCGACCGAGTTCCCGGAATGTGAAATAGGGGATGAGGGCTACGGCCATGATCGAGACGACCGCCACCGGACCGAGGATCCCACCCGCGTCGACGAATGGCACGCTGTCGGCCAGCGTCTTCCCCCTCCAGAACCCGAGCACCATCTCCTCAAGGGCATAGGCGCAGACAAGGAGTACCGCGAACGCGAAGGAGCGCGCGAGGATTGCATAGATCAGGGGCCTGCCCTGGAAATGCGGGCGGACATCCAGGCGCTCGGCCACGAGCATGATTTTCGCCAGTATCCAGGCGTTGAGAAAGGCCAGGCCGTAGAAGCCATGGCTCATGCCATGGCGCGACAGGACGATGTGCTCGTGGAGTATGAGGATCCCGAATACGACCCAGAGATAGGCGAAGATGCCGAGGACCCGCTTGCCCTCTTCGAGGATCCAGCGACCGATCCGCCGCATCTGGCCGCCGGCCTGGCCCGCAGCATTTGGGGAGGAGACGGTCACGATGGCTAAAGACTGGGACCGCGAATCGCCCATGGACGCCACTCGCCGCGGGTAGATGGTGACAGCCTAGCCTAACAGTCTCCACATGGGCTGCTTGATCGAGCGGGACACCGTGCCGTGATCTCTTCCGCAATCTCGCTGCCTAAAGCAGCGCGATCGAGCCGGCTCACTTCGATGGCGCAGACGCGCGTGATCGCTCGATCGGTGCACCTCGCAGGCCCGCTATCGATCGCACTTCAAACCTCGGACGCGCTGATCAATCCTAGGGGGAAGCCCAGACTCACACCTTGTGGAGAGGAAACGATGGGAAACCTAGCAGGTCGATCGGGTAGCCGGCGGCGAGCACGAGGCAAGCGATACCTGTCCGGAGAGCCTGTCAGGAAGGCAAATGTCCGGACAGCGCTCGTGAGCGGACATTCCTCTCGCGCGGGGTGCAAGGTGTCGAAGGGATCACTTCGAGGCCTTCGCCTGGGTCGGGCCGAACGTCGGCTTACCCACGACATGAGCCTCGAAGCTGACGGGCTGCAATCGGCCAGCTATGGACAGATGAGCGGAAGTCTCAGTTCGGATGGTTTCAAGACGATCCGTTTTCGAGGGTAACGCCGGTCGAAGCCGATATTCCGTGCGTCGCACAATTGCGGACGCTGCGCCGATATCGGGAGGCCCGTCCGCGCTGCGCAGCACGTCGAGTGCAATGCCACTGCCGTCTCGGCGAGCCGTGGACCGATCACAATCCCACGGCGCACGATTCCACCCCCTTGACAGGCCGATCGCTTTGATCTGTATTTTCTGTCATGACAGAAAATACAGATCAGGCCAGAACCCTCCCAGCCGCGGTCGAACGCTTCGTGCTGCACTGGGGCGACCTTGGCAGCCAGTGGGGCGTGAACCGCTCCGTCGCGCAGATCCACGCCCTGCTCTATCTCTCCGAGCGCCCGCTGACCGCCGATGAGATCGCCGGCACGCTCGGCATCGCCCGCTCGAACGTCTCGACCTCCATGCGTGAACTGCTCGGCTGGAACCTGATCCGCCGAGTGCCGGTGATGAACGAGCGCCGCGACCACTTCGCCGCCGAGACCGACCTCTGGGAAATGGTCACGCGCATCGCCGCCGGCCGCAAGGAGCGCGAGATTGATCCCGCGATCGCCGCCCTGCGCGCCTGCATCGCCGAGGCCGACGGCGATCCCAGGGTCGGCGCGGTCGCGCAGCGACGCCTGCGCGCGATGCTCGACTTCACTGAGACGATGGAGCGCTGGTACGGCCAGATGCTCAGCGTGCCCCGCGGAACGCTCGCCAAGCTGATCCGGCTGGGCGGCCAGATCGTGCGGTACCTGCCCGCGAAGAGCGAGCCGTGATCCGCGCCCTTCCGACATCCGAGCCCTGAAACCGGGAGACCGCCATGAGCGGCGCCGTTCCTGCCCGCACGATCCCCTCCCCCGCAGGTCCCGTCCCGCTGCGCCATTTCGTGCGCGTACCGGAGGTGGGCGGCGATCTCCTCGATGCGCGCTTCCGCGCGCTGATCTCGGAGGAGGATTGGGCATGCCTGTCACCGGCTGTGCGGCGCCGCTTCGGCAAGCGCCTCGCGCAGGGCGCGAGCGCGGTCTACGTCGGACGGGTCGTCGCGGTTCGCTTCAGCCCTCTCGGTTGGCTCACGGCGCAGGCGGCGCGCTTGGTGGGCGGGCCGCTGCCCCTGGACACTGCGCCCGGCCGCGCCAGCATCGTCGCCGTCACCGAGGACCCGGATTGTGGCGGTCAGATCTGGACGCGGCTCTACGCCCGCGCCTCCGGCTTCCCGCAGGTGATCCACTCGGCCAAGCGCTTCGCCGGCCCGACCGGGCTGGAGGAGCACGTCGGCGCCGGCGTCGGCATGACCCTCACCGTCTCGGTGGCAGACGGGGCACTGACCTTCCGCAGCGGGCGCTACTTCGTCGAGCGTTTCGGGCGGCGTTTGCACCTGCCGGGCTGGCTTACACCCGGCGCGCTCACCGTCACCCACGCCGAGGCAGGCACGGGTGAGCCATCGGGAGCGTTCCGTTTCACCCTTGACATCCGCCACCCGTGGCTCGGGCGGCTGATCCGGCAGGAGGCGATCTTCCGGGACGCCGAGCCGGCCGACTTCGGCGGCGCCGAGGATCTCACGACGGACCGGAGGACGATGGCATGACCTCGACCCTGCTGTGGTGGCTCATCGCAGTGCAGATCGCGATGGGCGCCTTCGACACCCTGTATCACCACGAGCTGACGGAGCGACTGGCGTGGCGCCCCTCCCAGCGCGGGGAACTGCGCCTGCATGCCGTGCGCAACGCGCTCTACGCCGCGCTCTTCCTGACCCTGGGTTTCGCCGAGCCGAGGGGGTGGCTGGCCGCCCTCACCCTCACGGTTCTCCTGGCGGAGGTCGGCATCACCCTGGCCGACTTCGTCGAAGAAGACCTGAGCCGGCGCCTGCCGGCATCCGAGCGGATCAACCACACCCTGCTCGCCCTGAACTACGGCGGCATCCTGGTGCTGATCGTGCCGATCCTGCTGATCTGGGCGGGAGAGCCGACGGCGCTGCCGCTGACGACCCATGGGGCGTGGAGCGCGCTGGCCGTCTCGGCCGCGCTGGGCGTCGCCGTTTTCGGTGCCCGCGACTGGCTCGCGGCGGCGCGCTCCGAACGCCTGGCCGAGCCTTCTGCGGTCGGACTCGCGAGCGCCCTGTCGCCTGGGCGGCGCATCCTCGTTACCGGGGGCACCGGCTTCGTCGGGCGCCGGCTCGTGGCAGCGCTGGTCGCCTCGGGCCACAAGGTCACCGTCCTGACGCGAGAGGCGCCGCGCGCCGCCGCCCTGCCCGCGCCGCACGCGGTGGTGACGAGCCTCGATCAGATCCCGGACGACGCCCGCTTCGACGCGGCCGTCAACCTCGCGGGCGAACCCGTTGCGGATGGCCTCTGGACGCGAGCGCGCCGCCGCCGGATCCTCGCCTCGCGGTTGCGTGTGACCGGCGATCTGCGTCGCCTGATCGCCCGCCTCGATCATCGTCCGGCGGTCGTGATCAGCGCCTCGGCGGTTGGCTGGTACGGCGTGCGCGACGACGCGGCGCTGACCGAGGCGAGTGCCGCGGGCGGGGGCTTCACGCACAGGGTCTGCGCGGCCTGGGAGCGCGAGGCTGGCCGGATCGATGCACTCGGGCCGCGGGTCGTGATCCTGCGCTTCGGTCTCGTGCTGGCCGTCGAGGGCGGGGTGCTCGCCCGGTTCCTGACGCCGTTCGAGTTCGGGCTGGGCGGCCCAGTTGGTGACGGGCGGCAGTGGATGTCGTGGATCACGCGCGACGACCTCGTGCGCCTGATTGTTCACGCGATCGTCGAGCCCAGCCTCGCGGGGCCGGTGAACGCGACGGCGCCGAACCCAGTGCGCAACGCTGAGTTCGCCCGCGCGCTGGGCGCGGCACTGCGTCGGCCGGCCCGCGTGCCGGTGCCAGCCTGGCCGCTCGTCCGGATCGGCGGGGACTACGCGCGGGAACTCCTGATCGGAGGCCAGCGTGTCCTGCCGGAGGCGGCTAGTGCTGCGGGCTTCCGGTTCCTACAGCCGGATCTCGCACCGGCGCTGATCCGCCTGCTCGGCGCGAAGGTGCGGCTAGCGCAGGATGATCCACACGTCGAGGCGCGGAGCTTGCCGAGCGCTCCGTAGCATCCCCGGCCGGGTGCTTGCGCTCGTCCTGTCCGTCGAAGGGCTGGCCGAGGGCTGCTTTTGCCAACGCACCAATGGCCGATAGGCCGCTGACTCAGGGTGGAAGGCATCCCTGGCAACAGGTGCAAGCGTCGGATTCGGGCACGGGATCCGAGTCAGATGTTCGGTGCCGGTTCCGCGCCAAGTTCGCCATCAAGCCTCCCGCAAGGGTATGCCAATCGCGAACGCCGCGCCCTGTTCCGATCGTAGTGCCCGGATCGTGCCGCCATGGGCCTGCAGCATCGCGCGGACGATCCCAAGCCCCATGCCGGTGCCGCCGCCCTCGCGGCGCGTGGTAAAGAACGCGTCGAAGATCCGGCTCCAGTTCTGCTCCGAGATGCCCTCGCCGTCGTCCCGCACGATCACCTCGAGATGCGGGCCGCGGACTTGCGCGACCAGTTGCAAGGAGGCGGCGCGGTGACGGGCTGCGTTGTCGGCGAGGTGAGAGAAGACGATGCCGGCATTCTCCGGCGACATCGCGAATGGTCGGTCGAGGTCACCCTGCACCGCGATGGCGAGATCCGGGAAGGCACGCTCCAAACCGGCAACGACCCGCATCAGGGTGGTGGTGCCGCGGATATCCGGGTTGTCGGCCCGCGCCTGCTCGCGCAGTCGGCCGAGAAGCGCCGTCAGGCGCGCCGCGTCGGCCAGGATGTTGTCGAGGAAGCGCATCTGCTCGGGCCCGCTCATGCCTGCGGCCGGATCGGATTGTGCATCCCGCATCAGTTCCGCCGCCCCCTGGATCGCGCTGAGGGGCGTCTTCAGCTCGTGCGAGACGTGGGCCGCGAAGGTAGCGACGTAGTCGGAGCGCTCGTGCAGCTGCCTCGCCATCCGATCGAGCCCGCACGACAGCAGCGCGACCTCCCGTGTCCCGAGCGGACCGGGCCGGGCCAGCACCGCGCGATTGCCGCGGGCAATCTCGGCGCTGCGCGCGACGAGGGCGTGAATGGGGCGCGTGATGGCGCGGGAGAACACGATCGCGATGGCGAGCGTGGCCCCGAGGATCGCGGCTGCGGTGAGGGCGACCTTCCTCCACTCGCCGTAGAGCTGCCGCACGATATTGTTTGGCGACCGGGATGCGTAGACGACCCCCGCGACCCGGTCTCCGACGAGGACCGGCATGGCCACGAAGACCCGGACGCTGGTGCCGCGGCTGATCGAGTAGAGCGGCGGCGGCGGGTGCGCGGAGATGCGCTGGCGCAGCACCGCGCGGTTGCGGCCCTCGAGTGCGGCGGCGACCTCCGGGAGATGCGCCAGCGACTGGCCGATCTCGTTGCGCCCGGCGATCACAGTGCCGGCGGCATCGGTGATCCGAAAGCCCGCCAGCGTCACCGCCTGCGCCCGTTGCAGGACCGACTGCAGGCGCCCCCCGATCGCGAGGGCGAGCGGGGCGGCGGCCGTACCCGGTTCGACCGCGGCGGGGCGTCTGTCGAGGATCTCGTCCCTCGTCAGGTCGAGGGAGGGTTCGACCGGCGTGAAGGGGTTTGCCGGAGTTCGATCCTCCGGTGACCGCGCGACGGCACCCAGAAGCTTCGCCCCGCCCGGCGCCTCCTCGATCTCTCGGGCGAACACGGCGGTCAGGACGGCACCCTGGGCGATGAGCTCGGCCTCAGCCTCCCTGATGAGCTGGTTCTCGTAGACCCGAAAGAAGGACAGCCCGACGAGTGGCAGCGCCAGGACAGTGGTGAGGACGCCGAGAACGACGAGGCCGAGGCTCGGACGCCACTTGTCGGTGGCCGCGGGTGTCACGTCCGGATTCCACAGCGGCCCAGACGGAAGCCGACGCCGTGCACGGTGACGATCGCGTCTACGCAGCCAGCCGCCGCGAATTTCGCGCGCATGTTACGGATATGGCTGTCGATGGTCCGGTCCGACACGTGGACCCGCCCATCGTACGCCGCGTCCATGAGCTGATCGCGGCTGAAGATCAGGCCCGGCCGTGCAACGAGGGTCCGCAGGATCGCGAACTCGGTCGCCGTGAGGGCCAGCGGCTGCGCGTCGAACGCCGCGTCGTGCCGCTCCGGATCAAGTGTCAGGTCACCGTGGGACAGCACCTTCCCGGAAGGGCCCGAGGCCGCCTGCGCGGCAGTCCGGCGCAGGATGATGCCCACGCGCGCGACGAGTTCGCGCGGGCTAAACGGCTTCGTCACGTAGTCGTCGCCGCCGATCTCGAGCCCGAGGACCCGGTCGATCTCCTCGTCACGAGCCGAGAGGAAGAGGATCGGCACGTCGGAGGTGCGGCGGACCTGTCGGCAAACCGCGAGCCCGTCCATGTCCGGCATGCCCACGTCGAGGACGATCAGCCGCGGCGCGTGTGCCTCTACGCTTGCCAGGGCCTCAACGCCGTTGCGTGCCACCACCGTAGAATACCCGGCCCTGCCGAGCGCGAAGCAGAGGACGTCACGAATGTGCGGGTCGTCGTCCACGACGAGGATCAGGCTTGCCATCTCGGCTGCCTAGCGGATGCCCGGCTCGTTGAACACGGGAGGCGCGTCGACTGGGGTCGCCTGATGCTGCGCGAGGTAGCGCTGCAGGCGCCAGTCGCGAAACGTCCAGGCGCGCCAGGCGGTCATCGCGGCGGCATGCTGGGCCGCGCTGGACGAGCGCCAGGACGCAACCCGCCTGTCGAGCGGTCCCGTTGGGCCGGCGAGGTAGCGGTCGATGGCCGGGATGGCCTGGGGGCCGAAGCTCATGGCGTACTGGACGTCGAACGGGCCTCCGGTGCCCGTGATCTCTCGACTATGGGCGAGGTTGTAGACGCTGATGAACGCCCCGAAATTGCAGAAGGCGCAGGCGTAGAGCACTGTCGCGAGGGTGAGCCCGTTGGCTCCGATCAGCCAGGCGTTGGAGCACCGCAGCGCAATGCGCGCGACGATCAGGATCAGGCCCACGGCCACCAGGCCCATCCAGACGAAGGCGGCGGTGCGGACCAGCGTGAGCGAGTAGGTGGCCACGTAGAGATCGAGGCGCAGGATCGCCGAGACGACGAGGAGCACAGTCTGGGCGATCCACAGATACACGAGGCCGCGGATCGTGGCGGAGCGCTCGCCGGGGCCCCCTGGTCCCATCGTGATCAGGACGAAGGCCGCCGCGAGCAGCGCCGTGACGATCAGCGGGTAGGCACCACGGTGGGCATAGGCCGCGTAGGTCATGCCCCGCGGCAATGCGATCCCACCCCAGAGATAGAGGGCATCGAGGATGCTCTGGACGGCAAAGAGCAGGTTGAACATCACGAGGCAGCGCCGGATCGTGGCGGCATCGAAGGCCTGCCCGACGACCGGCCGGACGGAATCCTCCGGATTGGGTCCACCGGGGCGCGGGTCGGGGCGCACGGCGTTGCGCGGCAGCCGGATCGCGAGGAAGGGCCAAGTGGCCGCCATCAGCGCAAGCCAGAGCAGGAGCCGGCCGACGCTGACCTCCGCAAGCAGGGCCGACCAGGAGATCGCGTCGAGCCAGCCGTCGATCAGGGGGTTCGCCGACGCGAAGAGGGCGGCGAAGACACCGGCCAAGCTCACCGGCACGGCCCAGCCGAGGAGGAATTGGACGGGGATCCCGACGGGACCACCGATCCGCTGCCGGAACTCCGCGGTCAGATCGAAGGCGAGTCGGAGCGGCCCCGCGAGGAGCAGCCGGCGCGCTGCCGACAGAGTCTGCGCCCACCCCTGGGCGAGGCTGCCGGTGAGCACCACCGCGAAGAGCGCGAGGCCGACCGCCGCGAACACGACGGAGAGAAGGCCGGAACTCTCCATGAGGGGTAGGATGCCGACGGTGAGCAGAGCGCCGGCGGCGACGAGCTCTCGGCCCCGGAGCCGCACCGCGTTCGTTACGGGTACCACGGCCGCGAGGGCGACCAGGAATAGGGCGAGGGACATCCCTAAGCAGTGGCCGTAGAAGAGCCAGTCGCCGAGGACCGCGAAGCCGACGGCGAAGATCCACCTCAGTCGCCTCAGCGGAGCCGTGAGAGATCGGGTTGAGAACGAGCTGATCATCGACGGGCGATCTCAGTGCCAGGAGGGAGCGCCGGGTATGCGGGGCATAGTCCGATCGCAGAGCCACCAGCCATCCTTCACGAGGCGGTGCGGCAGTCCTGCTGCCCCGTGAGCCCGGCTGTGCGGGTTCATGCGGTGAGACTGCATCCGCACCATGCAGCGGTCTGGGAGCGCCTGAGGAGAGAATCAGGAATTCTGTGCAGGTTCCGTGCAACTGCTGCCCGAGGGAGGAGCTCGACCAGCCTGACGGCGAGCCTCCGGCTCCGACCCAGCTATGGGTTGGCAGCGGACGGCCTTTAGCGTCAATTCAGATGCAGCAGTCAGGACTTGATCTGACAGACGGTGTCGTTGAGCTGAGGCGAGAGCCGAGGCCGCGCGCGGAGTGGTCGGAGTGCAGAGCGTCCGGCCTCGGCGTTTCTGAGGACACCGACCATGACGAGGGAACAGAAGGTCGTCGGCGGCAAGGTGGGCCCGCTGAAGCTGGCCAAGCAGCTCGGCAACGTCAGCCGCGCCTGCAAGGTGACGGGCTACTCGCGCGACCATCAGGCAGTCGAGACCGACCATCTCCAGACATTAACTGTCAGATCCAGTTCCAGCCACTACGACTCATCACTCCCGGCATCGACGAAGACACTGGTGACCAGTCCGCCCATCAAGGCAACGCCGAGAAAGCCCACGGTCGTGCCGGTCGCGGTTCCGCCCATCGACACCGATTGGGTCGCGGTCAGGACCAAATCGGTGAGGCTGAACCCTCCGCCGAGCTTGGCGCCTGTGGCCAGGCCGCCCGATTGAACGGTCTCGGCGCCGCCGTCGGTCACGAGGGTGCCTTCCGCGCGGCCGGCGACCTCTTGCACGCCCGCGGACCGCACTTGGGAGCCCGAGGCGAGGCCACCCGCGGTGGCGACCTCCTTGCCGCCGTCATTGACGAGGCTCTTCGTCGACTTGCCGCCTGCGGCGACCGTCAGCACCTGCTCCGAGCCGACCGTCACACCGTCAACGACGACGCCGGCGCCGACGGTCTGCGCATTCGTCCCGATCGCGATCGCTTTGCCAGACTCGAGCAAGGCTTTCTGGCCGTTGTCGATTTCGGTGAACGAGAAGTTCACTGTGGTCGTCTGGTCGAGCCTGCTCGGCAGGGCCGAGGACGTGAATAGGACCGGCTGGAGGCGACGCGCCGTTCCGGGTCTGGCGCGCCGAAGCCGTCGCAAAAGCCGCCGAGGAAGCGCAGCCGCTCTCGATCGACCCGTTACGTTCCTGATGGAGCCAACTCGGCCAGCAAATGTGGCGCGACGATTTGCATGATAGGTCAGCAAGCGACCTTAATTACTGATTTTCTATTGGTTCAAAGGGTTATAGAACGGCCACGAGATTTGGCTCCACACACGTGCGCCGCGTCGGGTGGGCTCCTGGTGGTCGTAGAAGGAGCGGCGGCGCATCCGTGAAAGATGGTCCCGGTAGTCGGCGCACAATCAGCGCTTGCTGGGCCAAGGGCGCCTTAGAGCGACATCCGATCAGTTTGCGTCGTAGCCAGCAGAGGCGAGGTAGGCTCGACACTCAGCCGGG